>CAVUTO010000024.1:0-355872 GCA_963744405.1 Vicinamibacterales bacterium | reverse complement strand
CTGGCTCTGCTTGATTTCCTTCGGATCCATGGGAATTCTGATCTGGAACTGCTCGACTTTCAGCTCCTTCGGCGGCTCGCCTGGATCGCCGTGCATGTTCGGATCTGACTGGGTGTCGTCGGGCTTGGCAGTCGTCAGCACCTTGCGCTTGCCCGCGCCGATCTCGCTGCGCATCCGCACCGCCAGCTCGTAGTTGAACGCCACGTCGGGACGGGCAATGCCTGCGCGAAGCGCTTCGTTGTAGGCGCGAATGGCGGCGTCGAGGTTCTTCAGCAGTGTCGTGCGATCCTGCGGCCCGCGCTGTGCGACGCGATAGAGCGTGTTTGCGGCAAGAACCCGCATTTCCGGATCGATCGAGTCGGCGTCTTCCTCATTCGCCGTGCGAGCGACTTCGACGAGATCGGCGTAGTCGGACTGCCAATACTGCAGCATCGCCCGTCTGCGGCGAATCTCTCTGAGCGGGCGTTCCGATACGAGCGGAATGCCCGCCAGGTCCTCTTCGAGCGCGGCGTAGTCCGCCTGCGGATCGGCGAAATCGAACACCGCCATGTCTTCCTGTGCGATGGCCATGCGCCGCTCGAACCGTCCAGCCATAAGAGCGGCGGTGCCGATGAGGACGAGCAATACGACGGCAGTGATTATTCCAGCAGATCGTTTCATGGGAATGTCCTGAACATCCGTAGCGTCATTTGCAGGCCGAGCGCGATGGTCCACAAGACCACCGCGGCGAGCGCGAATTTCATGTAGCGCGGCCGCTTCACTTCGTACTCGCGCACATCGACCCGCCCTGTGGCAACGGCGTCGATTTCCTTGATCGCCTGCATGATGGTTTCCTGGCTCGCCGCCGGGTAGAACTTGCCACCGGTCGTATCGATCGCCTTCTTCCAGACCTGATCGGGCACGACGTCGAACAGGCCGCGCGCGTACGCCGTGCGGATCATGTAGACCGGCACCTTGTTATCGACCGCCTTTTTCAGCACCTGGTCGAGCGACATGTTGCCGATCTGCACATTGTTGTCCTGGCCGTCGCTGAAGATCACCATGATGTTGCCAGTCGAGTCGAGAAAGTCGAACGCGTTGAACAGGTCGACCCCCTCATCGATGGCCTTCATGATGATCGTGCCCTGGTCGGGGAACCGCTGCCATTCGTTGACGTCGCTGATCATCTTGAGGCTGAGCAGCAGGTTCTCGTAGTCGGTGGTGAACGGCGTAATCACGTACGCCTCGTTGCCGAACTGTTCGAGCGCGATCAGATCGCGATAGCGCCCCTTCATGCGCACGCGGATGAAATATTCCGCGGCGGCCATCGTGTTCGAGAACGCCGTGTCGCTCTGCGTCTTCAGTTGCTGGCCGCTGAACGGCGAGAGCATGCTCAGCGACGCGTCCATGATGACCGCGATACGCCGGCCCGGATACGACACTTGCCGCGCCGACAGCGACGAGTGCGGATCGGCGAGCGCCAGACAGAAGAACGGGAGGCCGGCGAGGAACAGCAGAAACGGCGCGTGCCGCACGAACGCGAACGGCGAGCGCCGCTGAACAAAAATGCGAGAGAGGACGGCCGGCAGCGCGATGGCCGTTCGTCCCGGCAATCTGCCCCTGGCCGATCGCCAGACGAGCCCCATCGCCGCGATGACGGCAAGAAGCGCCGTCGCCAGCAGCGCCGCGTTTCGGGCGTTGAACACAAGGTCGCCGATGCCGGCCGAACGCCACTCGTTGAGCGTTCCCGCCACCAGCTCGATGAGGGCGTTCAGCGAGCCCATGTCTGTCGCGTGGCAGCGCTTTCGGTGTGCCGCTTCTTTTGCCCGAATCGCCGCCACTGCGCGAGCCGGAGCCGCTTGACGGCATCGCGACCTTCTGCAAGCGCTGCGTCCAGAGCAGTGCCATCGACGCTCGCATCGCGGCTGTATCGCGCGCCAGAAAACGCGCGAATCGTCTGACTGAGCGGCTGCCACGATTCCGAAGAGGACGCGGGATTGCCGTTCGAAGCGACGGTGCTCGGCGTCACCGAGGCAGACAGCATCGTCTTCTTGCCGCGAAGCGCGCCGAGACTGGGAGCCGCAGCGACTTGTCCTTCGCTCGGGGGCGTATTGCGATCGACTTCCTTATGACTGATGGTACGCGACAGCGCAACCGCACCCGCAAGACGTAGCGCGGCCGCCGCGCGTCCGGCGAGGTCGCCGCTCCAGCCGCCGCTCTGGCTCGCAGTCTGAACGGCGCTCAATTCCCGCGACGCCGCGCGAAGCACGGCTCGAGGCGACAGCGTCCGCTGCCGCGTGGTCGCCGTCGCCTGCCGCTTCACCGCCGCGCGGGCAAGCAGCATCACCACCATCAATCCGGCGAGCACGAACGCGACGCCCGCAAGAATGAGAAGCAGGTTCGATCGGAACAGGCGTCCCTCCACGTCGCCGAACGTATCGACCGGAGTGTCGCGGATGTCAGCCGCCCCGGGGGGCACGAGCGACAGCACGCGAATGGGCACGGGCACCAGCGAGTACTGGGATTCCCGCCCCTGCAGCGCGGCGCCCCCCTGCAGAGAATTCTGCACGCGGTAACTGATCTGAAGCCTCGGCAACGTGACTTCCTTGCCGAAGAAATCCTCTCCGAGCACGCGCATGGCGTACTGATACTGAAAGAAGCGCCGGGGCGCATTCAGAATGTCGCGGAACCGCTCGCCACCGACGATGTCGAACGGAACCAGGTGCAACGCAGATGGCGCCAGTCCCGACTCGTCGACGACGACCTTGACACGTTCGGTGTCGAGCACCGCGCATGTCAGCGTCAGCGTGAAGTTTTCGCCAACGCGAACGGCGCTGCGGTCGGTTTTCCACCAGCACTCGATGGGGGGGACGGAAACCTCAGACGGGTTCACAGGGGTCGTGGAAGTCGTGGGGCGTGGTCGGAGCGTAGGGTCAGCTGGGTTCTGGCCGAACAGCGAGGCTGGCGTCATTACTGCGAGCAGCAACGCGACACGCGTCGTTCCCCTAATCCCTAATCCCCAATCCCTAATCCCTGAAGTCGCTGAAGTCCCTGTAGTGTTCATGCTTTCCTCAGCCGCCTCACCATGACGAACTCCAGCAAGGCGGGGAGACTCTGTTCCTGATTCAACCCGAGCCGCAGCACGTCGAGCCCTCGTTCGTGTGCGTCGCGCTCCAGCGCGTCCTGCCACGCACGCACGCGCGGCGCCAGCGCGCGAAGCTCGCGGTGCGACATCAGCCGCGACTCCCCGGTCTCGATATCGAAGGCATTGATCCATCCTGCCGACACGTCCGGCAACTCGAACGCAAACGAGCTGTCGATCATGACGAGAAACACGTCGTGAACCGAATTGAGCTCGGCAATCTCCTTGATTCGCTCCGATGCGTCCTCGAACAGAAAATCCGAGATCACCGGCAGGAGGGTAGTCCTGCGCAGATGTCCGCCGATCGTCGTCGCGAGGCGCCGGCCGGCTTTCACGTCCTCCATGTTGACGCGTCCTTGATACGCATCGAGGCAGTGAATGACGTGTCCTCGTCCGACACGTGGGCGAAGCGCCGCTATGCTCTCGAACCCCTTGTCAAACGTCATGATGCCGAACATGTCCTGGAAATAGACGGCCGACAGCCCGATGGTCGCCATCGCGCGGGCGATCCCGGCTGCAATCGGCATCCCGGCGGCGCCGCATCTCGTCGATTGCGATTGATCGGCGACGACAACGATCGGGGCGGTGCCAGGCTGTTCGTAGTCGCGCACGACCATCGGCGTAAAGTTGGTGAGCGTCGACTGCGGCCAGTCGATTGACGACATTCGATCGCCCGCCTGCCAGTCGCGAAGCCCGACGAAATCGACGCCGGTGCCGTGAAACACGCTGCCATGATCGCCGAGCGTGTATTCCTTCATCCGTCGCAGCACGCGCAGCTCGATCTCCGTGATCTCGGCAAAATCTACCAACTCGTCTTCGTTTTGTCGCGGGGGCCCCTCCCCCGCTCCACGGCGCTCACTTGCGTCCCTCGACCCTGCTCGGGACGCCCCGAGCTGTTGTCGCGGGCGGGGTCCCCGTCGCCCCGCGCCGTTCGCGCCTTGCTGCTGTTCATGGGATCGGCACCCTCGCGACGATGTCGTCGATCACGTGCTCCGAGGTGATGCCATGGCTGGTGGCATGGGGTCCGAGCCAGATGCGATGCCCGAGGACGTACCTGGCAAGATCCTGAACGTCTTCCGGATACACCTCCGCGCGCTTGTGCACGAGCAACGCCCACACCTTCACGAGCCGGCCCCAGCAGATGGTCGCGCGCGGCGACGCGCCGAGATCGACGTGCTGCTCGACCATCTCTGACGGCGAACGATGGTGCCAATCCGTTTCGTCGTTATACGGTCGCGTCGCGCCGACGAGCCGCCTGATGTACTTGCCCAGCTTCTCGTGCAGAAAGACTTCGCGCGTGATGATGCCGCGAAGATGCACGATGCGCTCCTTCGACATCAGCGAATTCAGCTGCACCTGCTTGAAGTCGAAGTTCACGAGCTTCTGTTCCTCGTCGGGAGGCAGGTAACCGATGTTGACCATGATCGCAAAGCGGTCTGTGGCCGCTTCCGACAACGGGAACGTGCCCTGTCCGAGCTCAATCGGGTTCATCGTCGCAATGGCGAAGCTGAAGGTCGGCAGATCGTAGGTCGTCTTGCCGACGGTAATCTTGCGATCCTGCAGCCCTTCGAGAAAGGCGCTCTGCGACTTCAGCGGAATACGGTTGATCTCGTCGAGAAGAATGACCTCCGCCGATGCCAGCGGGCCAAACTCGGTGATGAACGCGCCCGTTGCCGGGTTGATCATCTGGAAGCCGACGACCTCGGTGGGCTGCAGATCGGCGCGCCCCTGAATGCGCGCGAACTTCGCGTCGCTGATGGCGGCGATGATCACGCCGAAAAACGTCTTGCCGATGCCGGGTACTCCGCGCAACAGCAGGTTGCCCGCATTCACCTGACGCTGCTCGTCCTTGTCGTACGTCGTCGGAATTTCCGACATGAGGACGATGTTGGCGAGCGCCTTTTCCCTTTCGTATCCGACGAGCGCCTTGCCGGCTTCGGCGACTATTGCTTCGTGAAAGTCGATGGCGTCTTGCAGCTCAGGATGCACGATATTGGTCGTCCGATACGGGCTCGAGCCACTCGGTGGTCAGAGTCAAATTGACGGCGAAGTGCGCCATTCTTGTCCCGGGAGCGGCGCCGTGCCAATGTTTTTCGTTGGGCTCGATGCAGATCGCGTCGCCTGCGGCAATGGCCCGCACGGACTCGCCCCATTTCTGGACCAGACCGCGGCCTTCCTGCACGAGCAGGAGTTGCGGGGCACTGTGCCGGTGCCAGTTCGTGCGGCCGCCAGCGTCGAACTCGACCAGATAGACGACGACGGACTGCCCGCCCTCCTCCACCATCGGCAGCTTTTTGACCCGCGCCGATCCGACGAAATTCTTCGGATCGGCCGGTTCGAACGGCACCCTATCGCCTTGAAGCAGCTTCATCGGAACCTAGAACTATATTCCAAAACGTGTCTTTTACCTGTCTTAACACGGAGACACGGAGGCACGGAGACGCACGGAGGAAAACACGCATTTATCTGCGGGCTGCGTTAGTGGGCTCCGTGGTCCGGCGTCACGTTCGCGCCAAGGCGCGCCGCGCGAAAGCAGCGCACCAAATACAAGAAGCCGGGCAGGCTTGACTTCTTGTATTTGGGTGCTTGCTTTCGTGCGGCGCTGGCCGCACAGCGGCCAGCGAACGTGACGCCGGACCCGTGCCTCTGTGTTGAGATTTCGTCGCGCCTTCGTGCCTTCGTGGTTAGCCCTTCTGCGAGATCTTGGCCCAGGTGTCGCGCAGCGACACCGTGCGGTTGAAGACGAGCGCGGTCGGCCTGGAATCGGAGTCGACGCAGAAATAACCGAGCCGCTCGAACTGATACCGTGAGCCGGCAGGCGCATCGGCGAGGCTCGGCTCGACCTTCGCGCGACGCTGCACCTCGAGCGAATTCGGATTCAGGTATTCGAGGAAGTTCTCGGTAGCAGCCGGATCTTCGTGCGTGAACAGGCGATCGTAGATTCGCACTTCCGCGTCGAGCGCGTGCGCCGCCGATACCCAGTGCAGCGTTGCCTTCACTTTGCGGCCGTCGGGTGAGTCGCCGCCGCGCGTCGCCGGATCGTAGGTCGCGCGCAACTCGGTAACCTCGCCAGTTGCGGGATCCTTGATGACGCCCGTGCACCTGATGAAATAGGCGCACCGCAGCCGGACCTCGCTGCCCGGGGACAGCCGGAAGAATTTCTTCGGCGGGGACTCCATGAAATCGTAACGCTCGATGTAGAGCTCGCGGGCAAACGGCACTTTTCGCGTGCCCGCCGACGAATCTTCCGGGTTGTTGATGACGTCGACCTCTTCGGACTGTCCTTCAGGGTAGTTCTCGATGACCACCTTGAGCGGATTCAGCACCGCCATCACACGCGGCGCGCGCATGTTGAGGTCTTCGCGAATCGCGTGCTCGAGGTTCGCGATATCCACCACGTTGTTGCGCTTGGCCACGCCGATGCGCTCGCAGAAGTTGCGGATCGACTCGGGCGTGTACCCGCGCTTGCGCAGCCCTGAGATCGTGGGCATGCGCGGGTCGTCCCAGCCGCTCACATGCCCGCCCTCGACCAGCTCGAGGAGCATGCGCTTGCTCATCACCGTGTAATTCAGGTTCAGGCGCGCAAACTCGATCTGCCGCGGACGCGGCGGGCGGAGCTCCAGCGCCTCGAGATACCAGTCGTACAGCGGCCGGTGGTCTTCGTACTCGAGCGAGCAGAGCGAATAGGTTACCCCCTCGATGTAGTCCGACTGGCCGTGGGCCCAGTCGTACATCGGATAGATGACCCATTTGTCGCCAGTGCGCTGATGCGGGGTCTTGCGGATTCGGTACATCACCGGATCGCGCATGTTGATATTGCCCGACGCCATGTCGATCTTCGCGCGCAGCACGTGAGCCCCGTCGTCGAACTCACCCGCGCGCATGCGCCGGAACAGATCGAGATTCTCATCGACCGATCGATTGCGATACGGGCTCTCACGCCCCGGCTCTGTGAGTGTGCCGCGATATTCGCGCATCTGATCGGCGGTGAGGCTGTCGACGTACGCCTTCCCCGCGCGGATGAGCCGCTCGGCCCATTCATAGAGCTGCTCAAAGTAGTCGGACGCGTGGTAGAGGTGTTCTCCCCAGTCGAAGCCGAGCCATCGGATGTCGCGCTCGATCTCGTCGACGTACTCCTGCGATTCCTTCACGGGGTTCGTATCGTCGAACCGGAGGTTGCAGTGGCCGCCGAACTCCTGAGCGACGCCGAAGTCGATGCAGATGGCCTTGGCATGCCCGATGTGCAGGCGGCCGTTCGGCTCGGGCGGAAACCGCGTGACGATGGCGGTTCCATGTGCGCCGGACACGAGGTCCTGCGCGATAATTTCGCGAATGAAATCGCGGGGCGGCGCTTCCGGGCGGCGTTCGGCGCTTGGGCTCGACATGTAAGGGCCAATTCTCGCATATGGCAGAATTGCAGGCCAATGCGAGGCACGAAGCAGACTGGACGCCGGGGCGCCGGGGCGCCGGGGAAGTCTGCCGTTTTACATCCGATCCCGGCGTCTCGGCGTCTCGGCGTCAAAGGCAGTCCCGGCGCCGAGAGATCTGACGATCCATTCGTGCTCTTCGAAAAGTGGTTTCGCGATGCCGAGAGAGCCGGCGAGCCCCTCCCAGAAGCGATGGCGCTGGCGACGGCGACGAGAGACGGGCACCCGTCGGTGCGCGTGGTGCTGAATCGCGGCATCAGCCGCGGAGGATTCGTCTTTTACACGAACTACAACAGCCGCAAAGCCACCGAACTGAACGACAACCCTCGCGCGGCCGTCCTGTTTCACTGGCCCCTACTCGAGCGCCAGCTGCGCGTCGAAGGGCACGTGCAGAAATTAACGCGCAGGGAATCGGAGCAGTATTTTCAGACGCGCCCGCGCGAGAGCCGCCTCAGCGCATGGGCCTCGCCGCAGAGCGCAAAGATTCCGGGACGATCGTTTCTCGACGACGAATTTGCGAGCGCGCTCGCGCGCTTCGGCGATCGGAGGATTCCGTGTCCGCCGTTCTGGGGCGGATACCGGATTGTCGCAAATTGTATCGAGTTCTGGCAGGGAAAGCCGCATCGCCTGCACGATCGCGTCGTCTATCGGCGACGAGGAAGAATCTGGACGAGTTTCCGGCTTGCTCCGTGAAGGAACCGTTTCGATTCCCATGATCGGGTAAGCAAGAGCGCAGGGGGCGTCGTTATAAACAGGTAATGAGACCTCTTGATGAATCTGCTGTCAGCGCAGCACCGACAGGCCCCTACGAAACACGCCCACTCGGGCAGGCATTGGATTTTCTTCGCGTGCTGTGGGCGATCAACCACGGCCTGGCTACGACATCGCGATACATGAAATCGAAATACGGCGTCACCGGACGTCAGCGGCTCATCATTCAAGTGGTCAACGAGTTTCCGGGCATCTCCGCCGGCGACCTCGCGAAGGTGCTGCATCTCGACCCCAGCACGTTGACGGGCGTGCTTCAGCAGATGAGCCAGCGCGGCCTTCTCCTGCTTCAGCCGGACATGCGCGACCGCAGGCGCCTGCGCATCCAGTTGACGACCAAGGGGCGCCGGATGAGCCACATGGCGGTCGGCGCCATCGAAGCCGCGGTCTCTAGAACCCTTTCACACATGTCGCCCGCGAAACTGAAGGCTACGCGCGAGGTGCTCGCACTGCTCGCCGACAATTTGGATCGGCATAGCGACACGGAAACCCTTAGCGAACAGGCAACTTCAGCCTGAGACGATCCAAAAATCCATAGGTACAGGTGTCACCGGGAGACAACTTTGTTCGTTGCACGCCTTCACGCCGCGCCCTTCGGCGAGACAGGTTGCATGAGCGGTCAAAGCGCGTCAGAATATGTGCGTCGTTCCGGCGGCAACATCAATCTTCCGTCAGTAATTGTCTGTTCCATTTTCATTCCGGCTACGCCTTTCTTGAGCGTCAACGCACTTCATCCTTCGTTGCAATTTCCGTTACACGCCCGTCGCCGCCCGGACGTAGCATTCACTACTACTCGCGTGTCTTTTTATCTGGAGAGCACATCATGAGTCTCAGATTCAAGGCGATTCTGCTCGCGGCGACGTATGCCGCCTTCGGCGTCGTTGCTCCGGTGTTCGCCCAGAACGTCACGTCAGGTTCGATCAGCGGCGTGGCGGTCGACCAGCAGGGCGGCGTCCTGCCGGGCGTGACGATCGAAGCTGTGCATGGACCGACAGGGACGCCGTATTCAGCGGTCACAGACGCCGACGGACGATTTTTCATCTCCGCCGTTCGCGTGGGAGGGCCGTACACGATTACTGCGACGCTGTCCGGCTTCCGCAATCAGGAGCAGGTGAACATCACCGTGCCACTCGGCGAAACCATCGCGATCGATTTCAAGCTGCCGCTGGCGAACGTCACCGAAACGGTGACCGTCGAGGCCGAAATCGATCCCGTCATCAATCCGTCGCGCACAGGACCCGCGGCGAACGTCTCGACCGAGCAGTTGCAGAGCCTGCCGACCGTGTCGCGCAGTCTCGAAGACTTCGCGCGCACGTCGCCGTATTTCTCGCCCCTCGCCGTCAACGCGGAGCCCGGCGCTTTGTCGGTCGCCGGACGCAACAATCGATACAACAGCATTCAGATTGACGGCGCGGTGAACAACGACCTCTTCGGCCTCTCCGCCACCGGCGCGCCGGCCGGCCAGACAGAATCGCAGCCCATCAGCATCGACGCGATCGAAGAGCTGCAGCTGCTCGTTGCGCCGTACGACGTTCGACAGGGCGGATTCTCAGGCGGCGGCCTCAACGCGGTCACCAAGTCGGGAACCAACAACCTGCATGGGACTGCGTACTATCTGGGCCGTTCCGAAAATTTCGTAGGCGATTACACCGACCCCGTCACCGGGCCGTCCCTTCCCTACGGCGCGTTCAGCGAGAAGATCGGTGGAGGAAGCGTCGGCGGTCCGATTCGCCGCAACCGCGTATTCTTCTTCGGCAACTTCGAAATGGGCCGGCGCGGCGTTCCGTCCGGTTTTTCGGTCGGTGGCAGCGGGGGCGTCGATTTCGGCCGCGAGGCCGAAGCCCAACGAATCCTCAACACGCTGAAAACCAAGTACAACTACGATCCGGGCGGACTCGATCAGTTCACGCGCGCCATCGACAACAACAAGTTCTTCGTGCGTGGCGATGTGAACGTCAGCCAGAACCACCGCTTGACGGTACGGCATAACTTCATCGATGCGACCAACGACATCGGCCGGCTGAGCCTGACGGAGTTCTTCTTCCCGGACTACTTCTACCATTTCAGGAACAAGACGAATTCGACCGTCGGGCAACTGAACAGCACTTTCGGCCGCATGTTCAACGAGCTGCGCGTCAACTACCAGCGCGTGCGCGACGACCGCGACGGCGACACCGAATTCCCGGCACTGTCGATCGAGCTCGGCCTCGGTTCCGGCAGCGGCTTGTTCAGAGTAGGACGCGAGCGGTCGTCGTCTGCCAACGAGCTCGACCAGGACATCATCGAGGTGACCGACGATTTTACGATGCAGCTCGGCTCGCATACGGTGACGGTCGGCACCCACAACGAAATCTTCGATTTCAGGAACCTGTTCATTCAGAACTCGTTCGGCTTTTACACGTTCACGACCGTCGAGAACTTCGAGGCGGGCTTTGCGCAGGCATGGCAGTATTCCTACTCGAACACATCCGACCCGCTGCAGGCGGCCGAGTTCGGCGTGCGCCAGTTCAGCGTGTACGCCGGCGATCAATGGAGGGTGCGACCGACGCTGACGCTGACGTACGGAATTCGCCTCGACGCGCCGACATTTCCGGATACGCCGAGCCAGAATCCTGTGACCGAGCAGGCGTTTGGCATTCGCACGGACGTGACGCCTGAAGGATTACAGTGGTCCCCACGCGTAGGCTTCAACTTCAACCCTGGCACCTCGGTCCAGCAGCAAGTTCGAGGAGGGGTCGGCATCTTCAGCGGGCGGACGCCGTATGTGTGGCTGTCGAATCAATACACGGGCACCGGGCTCGAATTCACGCGACCTGCTGTCGCTCGCAATGTCAACAATCGCGTTCCGTTCGTCGCGGATCCGCATAACCAGCCGACCAACGTCGGCTCGGCATCGCTGAACGAGGTGAACCTGCTCGACCCGGACTACAAATACCCGCAGGTGCTGCGCTGGAACGTGGCGTACGACCGCACAATTGCCGGCTGGACGACCACGGGTGAGTTTCTTCACACCAAGACGCTGCAGGACGTCTTCTATCAGAACCTGAACTACGCTGAGTCCGGTCAGACGCGTCCGGACGGCCGGCCGGTCATGACACAGGTCAATACGACCTTCAACAATGCGTTCTTCCTGACCAATACCGATCAGGGCGATCAGTGGACCGCGAGCGTGAAGGGTGAGCGCAGGATGCGCAACGGCCTGTTCGCCAGCGCGTCGTATCTCTATGGCCGATCGAACACCGTAAACGACGGCGGCAGCAGCACGGCATTCTCCAATTGGCAGTTCCTGTATACACGCGGGAATTCCAACCTTCCTGTGCTCGGGATTTCCGACCGCGACGTGCGTCACCGCGTCAATGCGATGGCGTCGTATCGCTTGGGCCTCGGCGCCGGCACGGCCCTGACGACGTCGTTCTTTTACAACGTGCAGTCCGGTCGCCCCTACTCCACGACGTTTTCGACTGACATCAATGGCGACATCGCAGACAACGACATCGTGTTCGTCCCGGCCAGCGCGAGCGACGTCGTCGTCATGAACGGCACCTGGGAGGAGCTGAATGCCTACATCGAGGCCGACGAGAGCATGAAAGGCCACCGCGGGATCATTCCGGAGCGCAATACCGGACGGGGACCGTGGACGAATCTCGTGGACTTCAGACTGGCGTTCGATGTGCCGCTTCGCGCGCGCAACAATTTCCAGATCACCCTGGATGTGTCGAACTTCCTGAATATGCTGAACCAGGACTGGGGCGTGGTCCGCTTCCCGAACTTCAACGAGGTGTCGCCGTTCCGCTACGGGGGCATTGATACCGCGACTGGGAAGATCATCTACGACCTCGCGCCGATGAAGGCGTCGAGCTTCCGCAAGTTCCAGACCGATGACCCGCGGTCCCGATTCCAGGCGCAGCTGGGTGTTCGGTACCGGTTCTAACCGTCGTTAGTCTGGCTCCTGCAGGACCCCTGCTTCGATTCGAACAGGCCGGAACCGGGCAACCGGTTTCGGCCTGAACGGTTTTTTCCCCTCTTCCTGGCGTCCCGCAGCGCCGGCTTCGCATACCAGCTCCGGTTCAGGCGCTGATCCCGTAATAGAATGACAAATTGGAGGTTGATGTGAGACGACCGCATGGCTTGGTGACCAGTGTCGTTGGCGCGCTTCTGATGACGGCCGCGTGCGGTGGAGGGTCGACCCCGCCACCGGCCGACAACACTGGAGCCCCGCCATCTTCCTCGAACCCCACGAACGTCTCCCTCGACAAGAATTCGTATCCGGTCTTCCCTGACGCTGAGGCGGGCGCCGACTCGTCGGTTCCGGCAGAGCAAGGCGGAAAGGGGTTCAAGGGCGAGGGCTGGGAGACCAGTACCGACTTCGACCTGATCGGCGATCCGAGAGCGGTCAAAGGCGGTGAGCTCAAATATTCGGGCATGACGGACTTTCCCTCGACGCTCCGGTACTACGGGCCGAACGTCACGGCCTGGAATCAGATGGTCAACGCGATGGTGTACGAGACGCTCCTCGGGCTGCACCCGACCACCCTCGCATACATGCCGAACGTCGCCACGCACTGGCAGGTCTCGTCCGATAAGATGACGTTTCGATTCCGCATCGACCCCAACGCCAAATTCTCGGACGGCACGCCGGTGACATCGGCCGATGTCATTGCCACCTGGAAGCTGCTCACCGACAAGACTCTACAGGACCCGGCGCAGAACCTCGTCTTCTCCAACTTCAATGCGCCAGTCGCCGAGAGCAAGTACATCGTCTCGGTGAAGGCGAAAGACGTGAACTGGCAGAACCTGTTGAACTTCGGCGCCGCGATGTTCGTGCTTCCAGCCCACGTGCTGAAGAACCTGACAGGCGCGACATATATCCGTGATTACAACTACAAGATGGTCCCGGGATCCGGCCCCTACGTGATCAACGAGCAGGACGTGAACAAGGGGAACTCTGTCCGGATTCACAAGCGGAACGATTACTGGGCCGAGCGGTACCGCCGCAACGTTGGCCTCAACAACTTCGCGTCGATCAATCAACTCGTCGTCCGTGATGACAACCTCGAGTTCGAGCGATTCAAGCGGGGCGACCTCGACCTCCACGTGCTGACGCGGGCCCAGCAGTGGGTGCAGGAGCTCAATTACCCGAACATCAAGCGCGGCGTCCAGCAGAAGCGGAAGATCTTCAACAACCAGCCGCAGGGCAAGCAGGGCATCGCGATGAACACGCGGCGCGAGCCGTACAACGACGTGCGGTTTCGGAAGGCGCTGCGCCACCTCTTCAATCGCGAGGTCATGATCCAGAAGCTGGCGTTCAACGAATACATCCCGATGGACTCGCTCTTCCCGTTCAGCGTGTACGAGAACCCGGACAACGAAAAGATCAAGTACGACCAGCAGAAGGCGCTGCAGCTCCTGGCGGAAGCGGGATGGAAAGACCGCGACTCGGCAGGACGGCTGACGAAGAACGGCAAGCCCCTCGCGCTGGATCTCGTGTACGGCACTCAGGGCTTCGATCGCTATTTCACGGTCTACCAGGAAGACCTCCGCAAAGTCGGCATCACGCTGAACATCCGCTACGTCACGTGGGAGACGCTGGTCAAGCTCCTCGACGATCAGGCATTCGAGATGGCGAACATCGCGTATACCGGCGAGTCGTTTCCGGTCATCCGGATGAGCTATCACTCGTCGCTGGCCGATCAGAAAAACACGAACAACATCACCGGTTTCAAGAACAAGCGCGCCGACGAGATCATCGAGACCTACGAGAAGGAGTTCAACATCGACAACCGCATCAAGCTGCTGCGCGAGTTCGACGGAATCTTCAACGCCGAACATCACTACGTGTTCGAGTGGACGGCTCCATTCGAGCGTCTCGTGTTCGCGAACAAGTTCGGTTATCCGCAGGGAATCCTGACGCGCGTCGGTGACTATCGTGATGTGCCGTCTCTCTGGTGGATCGACCCGGAGAAGGCCCGGAAGCTGGAGGCGGCTATGAAAGACACCTCGATCAATCTCGGAGAAGGGCCTGCCGAAGATCGGTACTGGGTCGAGTACGGCAAGCGCGCGGGCCAGCCCCAGTCGGCATCTCGGTGACGGCATACTTTCTCCGGCGGCTGCTGCTGATAGTTCCGACGTTCATCGGCATCACGCTGGTCGTCTTCGTGATCATGCATTTCGTGCCGGGCGGGCCGGTCGAGCGGCAGATCATGCGCTACAAGATGGCGACGATGGAGGGCGGGGCTGGAGGGCGGCAGCTTTCCATGCAGCTGCCCGAAAGCGCCATTGAAGAGATCCGGCAGGTACTACGGCTTCGACAAGCCTGTTCACATCCGCTATCTCGAGTGGCTGAGGAACGTCGTCCAGCTCGATCTCGGCAACTCGTACATCTACCAGGAACCTGTGTGGGACGTCATCAAGTCCCGGTTCCCTGTATCGCTTTTCCTCGGCCTCACAGGTTTTCTTCTCAACTACTTCATTTGCGTGCCGCTCGGCGTGCTGAAGGCGATCAAGCACAGGAGCCGCTTCGACTTCGTGTCGAGCGCGCTGGTCTTTCTTGGCTATTCCGTGCCCGGCTGGGCGCTTGGTACCGGCCTGCTCGTGCTATTCGGCGGAGGGAGCTTCTGGAACGTCTTTCCGCTTGGCGGGTTCCGGCCTGACAATTGGGAATACTCTGAGCACGGGCGAGAAAATCGCGCAGCAGATGTGGCATATGGCGCTGCCGGTCTTCTGCTATATGGTCGGCGGCTTCGCGACGCTGACGATCCTGACGAAGAACTCACTGCTCGAGAACATGGCTCAGGATTACGTTCGCACCGCGTTCGCGAAAGGACTGCACAAGCGGCGCGTCATCTTCGTGCACGCCCTGCGCAATTCGTTGATTCCGATCGCGACAGGCCTCGGACATGTATTCAGCCTGATTCTCGCGGGGTCGTTCCTGATCGAGCGGGTATTCAACATCGACGGGATGGGCTACCTCGGCTACACCTCGATTCTCCAGCGCGACTACCCCGTGGCGCTCGGAATTCTGGTGATCAGCAGCCTGCTGATGCTCATCGGCAACATCCTCTCCGACATGATTTACGCCGTCGTCGATCCACGCATCCGCTTCAAATGAGCACCAGCCGGTCTGAAACGCTCTTCCGCAAGCGCGTCCGGAAGTTCCAGCGCATCAAGCGCGGATATTACGCCTTCCTGTTCATCGCCATCGCCTACGTCCTCTCGTTTTTCCTTCCGCTGGTGTTGACGAACCAGGCGTACGTCGTGAAGTACAACGGGCGAGTATTACTTCCCGCTGCTCAGCTATCACGCCGCCTCCGAGTTCGGAATGACAGCTTTCGGCGAGCCCGACTATCGCGAGCTGAAGAAGCAGTTCGACGCCGAAGGCAAAGGAAACTGGGTGCTGCTGGCGCCTTACCCGTACAGCCCGAACGAATCGATTTTCACGCTGGCAGAGCCGCCGCCCAATCCGCCGTCACGCGAGCACTTCTTCGGCACCGACGACCGCGGGCGCGACGTGCTTCGTCCGGCTCGCGTACGGATTCAACATCTCACTGACGTTCGCGCTGTTCGTCATGATCTTCTCCGAAGGCGTCGGCACGCATCGTCGGCGCGTTGCTCGGCTACTTCGGCGGCAAGCTCGACATCGTCGGCCAGCGAGTCATCGAGATCTGGTCGTCGCTGCCGTTCCTCTACACGATCATCATCATCAGCTCGATTGTCGTTCCGGTGTACGTGCCGGGCCGAATGCTGGTGGCGCAGCCGTCGTTCTGGCTGCTCGTGTTCATCCTCGCCGTATTCGAGTGGGTGAGCATCACATATTACATTCGCGGCGAGTTCTATCGCGAAAAGGCCAAGGACTATGTCGGCGCGGCCATTGCGACGGGCGTGTCGGAGCCGAAGATCATGTTCCGGCACATTCTGCCCGAATGCGCTCACGCCGCTCGTCTCATTCGCCCCCTTCGTCATCGTCGCGAACATTTCAGCCCTTGTGGCGCTCGACTTCCTCGGCTTCGGCCTTCCCGAACCGACACCCAGTTGGGGCGAGCTGATCGGTCAGGGCATGGAAAACCTCACCAAATGGTGGCTCGTGGTGTTCCCGCTGGGCGCGATGTTCGTCACGCTGCTGCTCGTCGTCTTCATCGGCGAAGCGGTGCGCGAAGCGTTCGACCCGAAGGAGTTTTCGCAGCTCCAATGACCCGCCTCCGCGAAGACGCTACGGCGAGGCAAGGCGCCGCTTCTCGACATCCGCGGGCTGCGGACGCATTTCTACACCGAGGCCGGCGTCGCGAAGGCGGTCGACGGCATCGATCTCAGCATCTATCCCGGCGAGGTCGTGGGCCTGGTCGGCGAGTCCGGCTCGGGAAAGAGCGTCACGGCGTTGAGCGTGCTGCGCCTCATTCCAAATCCGCCAGGGCGAATCGTCGCCGGCGAGATCGTGTTCAAGGGGCGCGACCTGCTGAAGCTCGACGACGAGGGCATACGCGACGTCCGCGGCGATGAGATCAGCATGATCTTCCAGGAGCCGATGACATCGCTGAACCCGGTGTTCACCATCGGCTTCCAGCTGATGGAGGTGTACCTGCAGCACGAGAAGATCTCGAAGCAGGAAGCCTTCAATCGCAGCGTCGAGATGCTCCAGTTCGTCGGCATCTCCGACGCGCCCGCGCGCATGAAGCAGTACCCGCACCAGTTTTCCGGCGGCCAGCGCCAGCGAATCATGATCGCGATGGCGCTCGCGCTGACGCCTGACCTGCTGATCGCCGATGAGCCCACGACGGCGCTCGACGTGACGATCCAGGCCCAGATTCTGGACCTGATGCTCGAGATGAAGGCGCGGCAGAAAGACGCCGCGATCCTCCTGATTACCCACAACCTCGCCGTCGTCGCCGAGATGTGCGACCGCGTGGCCGTGATGTACGGCGGGAAGATTCAGGAGCTCGCGACGGTCAAGGAGATCTTCAGCAACCCGATGCACCCGTACACGCGCGGGCTGCTCGGATCGCTGCCGCGTGTGGACGGCCCGCGTGCCGAACGGCTGACGACGATTCCGGGATCGGTGCCTGACATTCTCGATCTGCCGAAAGGCTGCAAGTTCACGACGCGCTGTCCCGATCGGTTCGAGCCGTGCCCCGACATCGAGCCGGCGCTCGTCGAGCGCGCTCCGGGCCATTTCGTCCGCTGCCACCTGTACGGAATCACTGACGAACCAGCCTTCGCGCCCCCGCCCCCAGCGCTTCGGCGAGACAGGCATGCCGCCCATCCTCGAAGTTAAGGACCTGCACGTCAGGTTCCCGGTGTTCGGCGGCCTGCTGCTTCGCAGGACGGGCGAGGTGCACGCCGTCAATGGCGTGTCGTTCGCGCTCAACCAGGGAGAAACGCTCGGGCTCGTCGGCGAATCGGGCAGCGGCAAGACGACCGTCGGCCGCGCGATCATCAACATCCTGCGGGCGATGAGCTACAGCGTCGAAATCGACGGGCGAGATTCTCTATCACCACCCGTCCGGCGTCGTGAACCTGGCGCCGCTCAGCAAGCAGGAGATGCGGCCGTACCGCACCGACATCCAGATGATCTTCCAGGATCCGTACTCGTCGCTGAACCCGCGGATGAGCGTCGGACAGATCGTCGAAGAGCCGCTGAAGATCCACACGAAGCAGTCGCCGGCCGAGCGCAGGGACCGCGTGAAGTGGCTGATGGAGAAGGTCGGCCTCTCGCCCGACTACATCCACCGGTATCCGCACGAGTTTTCAGGCGGCCAGCGGCAGCGCATCGGCATCGCGCGCGCGCTCGCGACGAACCCGAAGATCGTCATCGCCGACGAGCCGGTGAGCGCGCTCGACGTCTCGATTCAGGCGCAGGTCGTGAACCTGATGCAGGACATTCAGGAAGAATTCGGCCTGTCCTACATCTTCATCGCGCACGATCTCTCGGTCGTGCGCCACATCTCCGATCGCATCGCGGTGATGTTCAAAGGACAGATTGTGGAGATCGGCGAGGCCGAGAACATCTACCAGCAGCCGCAGCACCCGTATTCGCGCACGCTGCTCGCGGCGGTGCCGAGGCCGGATCCGGACAAGGCGCAGCCGGAGGCGCGCTGGTCGATAGGCCATAGGCAAGCGTCGGAGGTCGCTGGTCTGTCATGGTCGACTATGACGGACCAGGGACTCTAGACCGTCGCCCATGGACCGCGGGGCAACGGGCGAAGCCGTCTGTATCTGCCCCGCGATCGCCAGCACGTCCTCCTCGCCGAACTGCCCGCCGGCAATCTGCAATCCGACCGGCAGGCCATTCGAATCCAGTCCGGCGGGCACAGACGCCGACGGCAGCCCGGTCAGGCTCAACACGAACGTGGGCGCAATCCAGTCGATGTAGGTCTTCATCGGCTTCCCGGCGATCGTGTCCGGATAATTCTGTTCGACAGGAAACGGCGGAACCGCAACGCACGGCGTCAGCAGATGATCGTATTCGTTGAAGAACCGTCGGAACTGATGCCAGAGCTGGCCGCGGTACGCCTCTGCGGCCGCGATCTCTCTGCGACGTGACCTCCAGGCCGGATCGAACGTTGTTGCCGACGTTCGGACCGAACCGGTCCTGCATGTCGAGGCGCGACAACATGTGCGTGACGAACCACAAGCCGCGCAGCGACAGAAATGCCGGCCTCGCGGCGGAGAGTTCGAGCTCGATCTCTTCGACGACGGCGCCTTTGCCGGCGAGCGCGAATGCGGCGTCGCGGCACACGCGCTCGACGTCGGGATCGACGCCGATGCCGGCGATGTCCGCGCAATAAGCGATGCGAAGGTTCTTGCGCGCGGCCCGCGCTCCGCGAACGAAATCGCGGCCGTCGACCGGCTGCGCAAATGGCGAGCACTCGCGACGGCCCGGCGATCGCCTGAAGCATCAGCGCCACGTCTTCCGCCGTGCGCGCCATCGGTCCGGTCACCTGCAGCGTGTCCCACGCCCAGTCGGTGGGATGCGTCGGCACCAGTCCGACCGACGGCCGCAGGCCGGTGATGCCGCAGAATGCGGCGGGAATGCGCAGCGAGCCGCCGAGGTCGGTGCCTTCGGCCAGTGCGATCATGCCGGTCGCAAGCGCGGCGGCGCCGCCGCCGGTCGATCCGCCTGCCGACTTCGTCGTGTCCCACGGATTCCGCGTTCGTCCGAAGACGTCGTTGAACGTGTTCGCGCCGGCGGCGAACTCCGGACAGTTCGTCTTGCCGAGAATGACCGCGCCGGCTTCGCGCAGGCGGCGGACGACGAGCGCATCTTCCTTCGGTACGTAGTCTGCGTAAATTGGCGACCCGAACGTGGTCCGCAGGCCCGGCGACAGGCGTGACGTCCTTGATGCCGACGGTCAGCCCGCACAGCGGACCGGGATCCTCTCCCTTCTTGATCCGCCGATCGAGCTGCACGGCGTCTTCGAGCGCCTGAGGATTCAACGTGACGATGGCGTTCAGCGTCGGGATTGAGCTGCTTCACCCGCTCGAGGCAGGCTTCGACCGATTCCGCGACGGTCACTTCCCTCGCGGCGATTCGCCGGCGCAGCTCGGTGGCTGATAAGTCGGTGAGATTCGTCATCTTGTCGCGCCCTACCACGTCCCCACGAACGCCACGGCCCGGCAGAACGCGGCCTCGCCGCCTTTGAATTTCCACGGGAAGCACCCGAGAATCAGCCGTTTGTTCTGCAGCTCCGGAGCCGCGATGTCGCCTCCGAGGTTTTCGATGTGCATGCAGTCCTTCGGGAACAGCGCATTGTGCGTGAGCTGATATGCGGAGTCCGGAAACAACTTGTCGACCGCTTCCTTGCCGCCGAACTTTTCTTCAGCCTGTTTGCGGACGCGATCGCAGTGGCCGTGCGCCCCTTGCCGAGAAACCGGCCGATCGGCAGATTCATCGGATGATCGGTCGACACGCAGTCGACTCCCCAGATGCGGATCTCCTTTTCGATGCAGCCACGGCACGAGATCCGGATGCGCGCCGGGATGACGGTGAATGTACTTCTCTTCGTCTGCTTTGTCGCCGAACTGCGCGAACTTGTGCCAGCCGGTGTGCAGGTACAGCAGATCGCCTTTCCGCACTTCCACGCGATCCTCGATCATCTTCGGCGTGTACAGGTCCAGCTCGTCCATCGCGTCCGACAGGTTCACGATGACGCCAGGACCGCAGAGCCACTCGACGGGAATCTCATCGATCGTGCGCCCGTTGGTGACGAAATGGCGCGGCGCGTCGAGGTGCGTGCCCATGTGGTTCGACGTCATGATGTACTGCGCGTTGACGCCGTGTTCGGCCTTGCGCTTGATGTATTTCACCTCGAACGGCGGGTAGTACGGCCAGAAGGGAAACTGTTCGTTGAGCGGCTGGGAGAGATCGTAGATCTTCATGATTTTCATGTTCCCTCTAGTGATTGGGGATCGGGGATCGGGGATTACGACCTGAACGCGCGCACACGCGTGACACGCGTCGCGCAACAAATCCCAAATCCCGAATCGCCTAATCACTTTTTAAGGCGCGCTTTCAAAGGCGCGCTCCAGCGCGCGCCTGGTCAACACGTTCGCCAAATGTCTCCGATAGCGCGCCGACGCATGGATGTCGCTCGGACGGATCGATGTCTCTCGTCGCCGCGGCGTCGGCGGCGGCGCGAATGGACTCGGCCGATGGCCGATGGCCTATCGAGCGACCTTTGCCGCCCTGCTCGGCCAGCATCGGCCGGTCGCCGACGCTGAGCAGGGCCATGCGCGCCTGCGCGCAACGGCCCTCGTCGTCGAGCTGCACGGCCGCCGCCACACCGACCAGCGCGAAATCGCCGTGCCGCCTCGAGATCTCCTGGAACGCAAAGCCGCTCCGTCGCGCCGGCGGCGGAATGCGAATCTCCGTCAAGAAGCTCGCCCGGCTGGACAGCAGTGGAGAACAAGCCCGACGAAAAAGTCCTCGGCAGAGACCTCGCGCGTCCTCGATGTGCTGCGTCACCACCAGCGTCGCTTTCAGCGCCAGCATGACCGCCGGCAGCTCGGCCGCCGGGTCGGCATGTGCGAGGCTTCCGGCGATCGTGCCGCGATTCCGTATCGCCGGATGCGCGATGTGCGGCATCGTTTCGGCAATGAGCGGCACGCGCTCGGAAACCAGCGTGCTCCGTTCCACCGTGCGCTGGCGCGTCATGCCGCCAATCCGCACGCTGCCTCCAGCCATCGCGTGATGTAGCTGAGCTCGCGCGATCCCGTTCAAATCGACCAGCACCGACGGCGTGGCCAGCCTGAAGTTCATCGCCGGGATCAGGCTCTGACCGCCGGCGAGCGGCTTCGCGTCGCCGCCGTGCTCGGCGAGCAGCGCCAGCGCTTCGTCGAGCGATCGCGGCCGGAAGTACTCGAACGGAGCAGGTTTCATTTCACGGTCCGCCTAAAGGCGGACACTACCGCACGACACTACCGACCGATCCTACCGACAACGACGTTTCGCAATCGACCATGTATCGGTAGTGTCCGGCTTTGCCTGGCTTTAGCCGGACCCTAAGCGAGCCTTCAATTCTTTGTTCAGCGCCTCGAGCGCCTGCTTCGTCATCATCTTGCCGACAGATTCGAGCAAGCGCTGGCCCACCGCGGCGATCCTGCCGCCGATCTGCACGTCCGACGTGTAGGTCATCACCGTCACCGGCCCGGGCTGCTCTTCGAGGGCGATCGTCGCCGTGCCCTTCGTGAAACCCACGCCGCCCTTACCGTCGATCTGCATCGCAAACTTCTCGGGCGCGACCTTGTCTTTCAGCTCGACGTCGATGGCGAACTCCGCGGCGTTGACCGGACCGACGCTCACCTTCATCACGCCCTGATAGCGATCGTCACCGACCTTCGTCAGCGTCTTCGTGCCAGGCAGCGCCTTCGCCAGCACATCCGGGTCCTGAAGGATCTCCCACACTCGGGCGCGAGGCCCTTCGAAAGTAAACGTGCCGCTCAGAATCATGTCCTTGGCCGCCTCAATCAGCTCGAATAACCGGTTCGGGCTCAATGGAATTTCCGTGATTTCGACACCGGAACCCGCGAGCGCGTCTTCAACCGCCTGCGCAAACAATGCACCCGTTGGAATGCATCCGGCCTCGCCCGACTCCCTTGAGCCCGACCGGGTTGTAGGGCGAGGGCGTTTCGCGGTGCGCCGTCTCGATCGGCGGCACGTCGGTCGCGGTCGGAATCAGATAGTCCATGAACGACGCGTTCAGCAGCTGCCCCTGCTCGTCGTAGACGAGCTGCTCGTAGAACGCATTGCCGATGCCCTGCGCGACGCCGCCATGAATCTGCCCTTCGACGAGCATCGGGTTGATGATCGTTCCGCAATCGTGGACGACGAGGTATCGCTTGTATTTCGACCATCGCGGTCTCGGGATCGACCTCGACGATCATCGCGTGAACGCCGCTGGCCGTGCTGCCGCGGTCGGGACCGAAATACGCGGTGCTCTCCAGGCCGGGCTCAGTGCCCGGACGAACGGCGCCGCGCAGCGGGTTGGCCTTTCCGAGCCAGCTCGCCCAGCGAGAGACCGCGATCCTTCGCGCTCTCGATCGAACACGCGGCCGCCGGCGAGCTCCAAACGCTCGCGCGGGACGCCCAGCAACGAGCTCGCGAGGGTCGAGAACCTTCTCTCGCACCGCCATCGCCGCCGCATGACACGCGCTGCCGGCGACGACCGCACCACGACTGGCAAATGTACCGGTGCCCCAATGAAATTCGCGCGTGTCGCCGGTCACCACGCGCACATCTTCGACATCGACGCCGAGCGCATCGGCAACGAGCTGCGCGAACACCGTGAAGTGCCCCTGCCCCTGCGTGCCGACGCCGGTCGCGCAGCGCACCTTTCCGCTCGGCTCGACGGTGACGCGCGCGCCTTCGTACGGCCCGATGCCGGTGCCCTCGACGTAACACGCCACGCCGACGCCGACCCGCCGCCCCTCCGCGCGCAGCTTCGGCTGCTCCTCGCGGACGAACTGCTCGTATCCGATCATCTCGGCGGCCTGATCCAGCGCCGGCTAGTAGTCGCCGCTGTCGTAAATGAGCGGCGCCGAGTCCTGAAACATGATCTCGTGATTGACGGGAAACTGTCTCCGGCGCGAGCAGATTGCGCCTGCGAATCTCGACACGATCGATGCCAAGCTCGCGCGCGGCGAAATCGAGCAGCCGCTCGCTGACGAACACGCCGTGCTGCCGCCCCGCGCCTCTGCACCGGCGTGACGATCGTCTTGTTCGTGAAGACCGCCGTGAACTCGCTCTCGTAGTTGGGAATGTCGTAGGGGCCGAGCAGCGTGCACTGGCTGTTGATCGGAATCGTCAGGCCGTACGGATCGTACGCGCCGGTGTCGAACAGAAAGACGTCGTGCACTCCCGAGGATGCGGCCGTCTTTCGTGAGCGCCATCTCGGCGTCGTGCACCTGTCCCCGCTCCTGCGTCGTCGCGTAGAAATTCTCCTGGCGATCTTCGGTCCACTTCAGCGGCCTGTTGCAGCCGCATCGCCGCCCACGGCAGCAGCAGCTCTTCGGGATAGAACATCATGATCTTCGGCCCGAAGCCGCCGCCGACAAACGGCGCGATGACGTTGACCTGCGATTCGAGCAGGCCGAGCATCGCCGCCAGTCCGTTCCGTATCGGAATGGGCGCCTGCGTCGTGTCCCAGATCGTCATCTCTTCCGACTTCGCATTCCAGTCGACCGCCACCGCGCGATTCTCGATTGCCGCCGAAACGCCGCGATCGTAATGAAACCTGCCGCCTGACGATGACGTCCGCGCTTCCTTCTTCGCCGTGGCGTAATCGCCCTTTCTGCTGCACGCACATGCGCAGCGAGGTTCGACCGCAGGTGCTCGTGTATCAGCGGGGCACCAGGTGCGAGACCCTTTTCGAGATCGACGACGGCGTCGATCGGATCGATGTCCACGACGACGTCGCGAATCGCATCCTCCGCGACGTAGCGGCTGTCCGCCACGATCATCGCGATCGGTCTCGCCGACATGGCGAACCTTGTCTTTGGCAAGCGGCAGTTGCGTGCACCCGTGGAAGACGAGATTCGGGTATCGGCGGCGGCGAAACCAGGATCGGCCCCGGCTTGAGGTAGGCGCCGAGATCGGCAGCGGTGTACACGGCGTGCACGCCCGGCCGGGTCTTCGCTGCCGACACATCGATGCCCGTGATTCGGCCGTGCGCGTGCTCGCTGCGCACGAATGCCACGTGCAGCATTCCCGGAAGCTGCACGTCGTCGACGAAGAGCGCACGGCCCGTCAGCAGGCGTGCGTCTTCGTTCCGTGGAACGCGGGCCCTAAGGTACGGTGGTTCGAGCTGGCAAGCTTGGCGGCCTCGAGAATGTGGTGATAGCCGGTGCAGCGGCAGAGATTCGCCGACAAGCGCGTCGCGAATTTCCGCATCGGTCGGCTTCGGGTTGTCGCGCAGGAATGCCGTCAGCGTCATCAGAAAGCCCAGGCGTGCAGAAGCCGCATTGCAGCCCGTGGGCTTCGCGGAAAGCGCTTCTGCAGCGGGTTCAGTTCGCCGTCCGGTCCGGCGAGCGCTTCGACCGTGTGAAGCTCGTGTCCGTCTGCCTGAACCGCGAGCATGATGCAGGAGCGGACCGGCTCGCCGTCGATCAGAACTGTGCATGCGCCACACACGCCGTGCTCGCATCCGACGTGCGTGCCCGTAAGCCCAAGATCTTGCCGGATGAAGTCGCTGAGCAGCAGGCGCGGCTCGACCTGCGCGCTCGTAGCGAACGCCGTTGACGGTGACGCCGATCGCAATCGGAGCGCTCATCAGTGATAAATCGGTGAGATTCGTGATCTCGTAGGGCTCGTAACTTCGTAGGGCTCGTGATTTTGTAGGGCTCGGCTTCAGCCGAGCTCGTCGTTTCGTAGGGCTCGGCTTTAGCTGAGCCGCGCGACTAAAGTCGCGCCCTACCGCTTCTCGCCGAACGAAGTCGCGCCCTACCAGACTCGACTGAGGTAGGTTACTGTAGAAACCGTGGTTTCATGAAACTGCGGCACGAAATACGAGCTACTCGTAGCGCAGCGCTTCGATCGGATCGAGCCGCGACGCGCGCACGGCCGGCCACAACCCGCTCAGGATTCCCGCGAGCCCGAGAATCGCCGTCGACGTGAGCAGGATCCCGCTCGACAGCACGAGCTGAATGTCGGTCTGCCTGGTCGGATCGTCGAGCAGCGTCGCGAGGAACGGCCTCGTGCCGATGAGCCAGACGAGCAGGTACGACAGCAGAATGCCTGATCACACCGCCGAGAAAGGTAATCGTCAGCGCTTCGAGCAGAAACTGCGTGAGGATGTGCCGGCGTCTCGCGCCGAGCGCTTTGCGGACGCCGATCTCCCTCGTGCGCTCGGTCACCGACACGAGCATGATGTTCATCACGCCGACGCCGCCGATCATCAGCGTGAGCGTTCCGATGAAATACAGGACGAACTGCAGACCGTCGGTGATGCCGCCGATCATCGCGGCCGAATCGCCCGTGTCGCGCACGTTCACCGCGCGCATGTCGCGCGGATTGAACCTGTGGCGGCTCGCCAGCAGCTCGCGCACCTGGCGAATCGCCTGCTCGTGCAGTTCCGGCGTGATCGCCTGAAAGAGGATGTTGTCGACGTTTTCGCGCTGGTTCACCGTGTACGGAATGAACACCGACAGCTTGTCAGGATAAAAGTAATTCGAGATCTGCGCCTTGTTCGGCATGACGCCGATGACTTCGAACGACACGCCGTTGATGCGGATCGTCTCGCCGACCGGCGGAATGTTGCTGAAGAGCCGCCGCGCGACTTCGTAGCCGAGAAACGCGACGCGTCGATGGTTCTCGACGTCTTCGTGATTCAGAAATCGCCCGAACTCCGCCGTCTCCGTGCGCATGATGCCGTATTCGGGCGCCACGCCCCGCACGCCGGCGGTCGTCTGACGCAGGCCGTACGAGATCGGCACCGACTGCATGTACTCCGGGCTGACGAACTTGATCGATCCGAGCTCGCTTCAGCGCATCGACGTCGGCCTGCTTCAGCAGGATGCGGCGGCCCGATCGCTCGCCTCCCGCCTGCATGCTCGTCTGGCCGCTGCCGACGAGCACGGTCCCCTGCGAAAACGCGTTGCGAAAGCCGTACATGATCGCGCGCTGAAATCCGGTGCCATACGCCATCAGCAGCACGACGGTCACGATGCCCCACGAGATGCCGAGCATCGTCAGCGCGGCGCGGAAGCGGTGCGCGAGGAGCGACCCGATCGCCTGGCTGATGACTTCTCGATAGAGCCGCACGTCAGGCCTCGTAGCGCAGCGACTCGACCGGCGGCAGCGCCGCCGCGCGCGAGGCGGGATAGAGCGCGGCCAGAAGGCCGACGATCGCCAGCGCGGCCGCCGCGATCGCGCCCGGTTCCGGGCGTGATGATCATTCCGGAGAAGCGCGCCGGCATCGGCAGCAGGTTGATGAGCTGGCACAGTCCCCAGCCGGCCGCGAGGCCGAGCGCGCCGCTGAGCATCGTCAGCGCGAGCCCTTCGACGATGAACTGACGATGAATGCGTGCGGCTGGTCGCGCCGAGCGCCTTGCGGAGGCCGATCTCGCGCGTGCGCTCGCGCACGGCGATCAGCATGATGTTCATGACGCCGATGCCGCCGAGCACCAGCGTGATGAGGCTGACGCCGAGAAAGAAGTTCTTCATGCTCTGCATCATCTTGCTGAACATCACCGACTCGATCGCCGTGTTCCAGAGCGAGAGCGCTTCCCTGTCGTCAGGATCGAATCCCTTTGACCGGCGCAAGCACAGCGCCTGATCTCCCGCTCGACCATCGTCTGGCCGAACACGCCGAAGACGCTCGCATGCTCGCCTCTGTCGAACTCGTCGCGCAGCGACTCGGCGACCCACGTGTACGGCGCGGCGATGATCGACGGAGACGGAATCCGGTGTATCGAACGGCCCGGTCAGCGGAAAATCGCGACGCATCGCCTCGTAGGGAATGAACAGACGCAGCTCGTCGCGGCCGCTGTAGCTCGAGTCCTGAAACTTCTGCCGGATCTTTCCGATGATCGTGTACGTCGAGGCCGTTCAGCTTGACGGCCTCGCCGATGGGATTTCGATCGGCGAACAGCTGAATCGCCGCTTCGCGGCCGATGACGACCACGCGGCGGGCCTCGTCGTTGTCGGCCTGGTTGATCAGCCGGCCGTGCGAAACCTCGATGGTCCTGATGCTCTGAAAGTCGGGCCAGATGCCGCTGATCTGCAGCGACGCCGCGTTGTAGGCGCTCTTGATCGACACGCCGCCGCGCATCAGCTCGGGGCTGAGGTGCTGGATGAGCCGCGACTTGCTTCGCAGCTCGTGGACGTCGCCGATGTTGAGGCGAATCACGCGGCCCGCGCGCTCGCCGCCGGCCTGCACGCTCGTGCGCCCGTTCCGGATGACGACGATGTTCTTGCCGAGCTCTTCGAGCACCGCCTGGTTGCCGCGCTGAAATCCTTCGCCCATCGCCGACAGGATGACGATGGAGATGACGCCCCACATGATGCCGAACATGGTGAGGCAGCTTCGCAGCTTGTTGGTGCGAAGGTTGTCGAGGGATTGTTTGAGGGCCTCTTTCATGCGTGATGGTCCGGCTGAAGCCGGACCTACACCTACCGTGTCTCGGCATCCGTATGCTGGCTTTAGCCGGACCTAACTACCGGACCTAGCAGGACGATCCGCTCGCCCTGGTTCAACCCTTCCACGACCTGCGTGCGCGTGCCGTTGCTGATGCCCACCTTGATCGGAACGCGGCGGCGGCCCGTCCGCTCGCGCGTATCGAGCACTTCGACCGATGCCTTGCGGGTTGCGTCGTAGGTGATCGCGGCCTCGGGAACGATCAGCACGTTCGGCCGCTCCTCGAGCACGATCTCCGCGTTCGCCGTCATGTTCGCTTTGAGCTCGTTGCCGGGATTGTCGATCGAGACGCGCACCTCGAAGTTCGTGACGTTGTCGCGCTCGACGCCCATCGGCGAAATCTGCGTCACCTTGCCCTGGAACGTGCGCTCCTTGAACGTCTCGACGCGGATGCGCGCCGGCTGGCCGAGCCGCAGGTTGCCGATCTCGGTCTCGTCCACCCGTCCGCGCACGAAGACGTGCGAGATGTCGCCCATCGTGATGACCGAGGTTGCCGCCGCACCCATGTTGAGGATCGACGACACGGGACTGCCGATCTCGATATCGCGCGCGAGAATGCGCCCGCGAATCGGCGCGCGGATGGTCGCGTTCGCGAGCTCTTCTTCGGCGCGCTCGACCGCCGCCTGCGCCTGCGCGACGTTGGCGGATGCTTCCGACACGCGCGCCTTCGCGATCGACAGCTGCGACTCCGCGGCGCGTTGGCGATTCTCGGCCTGGTCGAGCTGCGTGCGCGCTTCCTCGAGCTGGTGGATGGCAATCAGCTTCTGGTCGTGCAAGCTTTTCGCGCGGTCGTGCGAGCGGCGGGCGAACGCGACCTCCGGTCCCTCGGCTTCGACGCGGCTCTTTTCGAGCTGCGCGTCGGCCGCCTGCAGCGCCGCCTTCGCGCCCTGCAGGGTCGCGCGCGCTTCGCGCACGCGCGCCATCAGGTTTTCCCGGTCGAGCTCGACGAGCACGGTGCCCGCCTCGACCTCCTGATCGACTTCGACCGGCAGCAGCTTGATGATGCCGTTGGCTTTCGATTTGATTTCGACCTTGGTGATGGGCTCGATTTTTCCGGTCGCAACCACCGAGCGCGCGAGCGTGCCCCGCTCGACCGTGGCAATCCGCGATTCAGGAATGCTCGCCGCTCCTCCCAGACAGGGCGGACGCGCCCAACGCCGCCAGCGCCAGGACGACAACCGCCGCCCCGCCGTAAATGGCTCGTTTCCTGGACTTCGTCATGCCTACCCATTATCAGACGGCCGAGCGGCGCGAAATGTTGCAAGGTATAACGCGAAACTGAGTGCGAAGGTAACAAACCAGGCATACGTGTAGAGCGAATCCCAGAAATTGGGAGTCGCCACCTGGCCGCCTGGAGTGAGCGCGGCGCGAACGAAGCCCGGCACCACCGGCAGGATCGAAGCGGCCAGAATCGACCATCGCGCGGCGGTTCACGCCGCCGGTATAACTGTAGCGTCCGTGCATCTTGAACAGGTCGTCGAGCGAGAGCTGCCGCTTTCTGAGGATCCAGTAGTCGGCAATCAGGATGCCGCCGATCGCGCCCATCAGGCTCGAGTAGCCAATCAACCACGTGAAGATGTAGGCCGAGGCGTCGGCATACAGCTTCCACGGCATCATCAGAACGCCGATGGCGGCCGTGATGAGGCCTCCTGCGACGTAGCTGACTTTTCTGGGCGCGAGACTCGAAAAATCGTTCGCCGGCGACACGACGTTGGCCGCCATGTTCGTCGTCAGTTGCGCCAGCATGATGATGAGCGCGCCGAACACGACGACGACCGGGCTGCCTATCCGCGCGATGAGCGCAACCGGATCCCAGATGGCTTCGCCGAACAGCACAATCGTCGCGCTCGTGACCGCGACGCCGATGAACGCAAACGCCGTCATCGTCGCCGGCAATCCGAGCGCCTGCCCAAGCGCCTGCGAGCGCTGGCTGCGGGCGTACCGCGTGAAATCGGGAATGTTGAGGCTGAGCGTCGCCCAGTAGCCGACGTTCGCCGTCAACGCCGCGGGAAACAGCTGCCAGAACGGCACGCTGCGCTGCTGCAGCCGGGACGATTGCGCGAGAACGTGCGCAAGACCGCCGCCGCGCACGATCGCCCATCCGAGCAGCAGCGCGCCGCCTGCCAGGAGCAGCGGCGCCGACCATCCTTCGAGCTTCTTGATCCCCTCGAGTCCGTTGAGGATGATCCACACCTGGACGAGCCAGAACGCGGCGAACGAAATCCAGATGCCGACTGCCAGGCCGCTCCACGCCGGCCAGACGGCCGCAATCAGCGTGTTCAGAGCGAGGGCGCCAATCCAGGTCTGAATGCCGAACCATCCGCACGCCACGAGCGCGCGGAGAATCGCAGGGACGTTCGCGCCCTTCACGCCAAAGCTCGCGCGGCACAAGACAGGAAATGACACGCCGTACTTCGTGCCCGCATGTGCGTTGAGGATCATCGGCACGAGCACGATCGTATTGCCGAGCAGAATGGTCAGCATGGCTTGCCACCACGTCATCCCCTGCTGCATCAACCCAGACGCGAGCGTGTAGGTCGTGATGACCACGCTCATGCCTATCCACAGAGCGGCGATGTGATAGGTCGACCACGTGCGGCGCGACAACGGCGTCGGCGCGAGATCGGCGTTCCACAGCGGACTCGCCGACAGGTCTTCCTGTCAGTTCGACGAAGTCGTGCGACGTTGTCGGCACAGTCGCGGCAAATATACCGGGATTTCCGCACCAGGGATTAGGGAATGGGGATTTGGGATTAGGATTTGTCGATGGCTGCTCGCCTCTCGGCTTTGATCGTCGCCCTGGCGGCCGTACTTGGCGCCCAGACGCAACCGGCGATACTCGGCCAATCTCCTCGCCAGCGTGGACTGGCCGGTTTACGGCGGCGACGTGGGCGGCGACGCGATTCTCACCGTTGTCGCGCATCACGCGCGACAACGTCACGACGCTCGTCGTCGCATGGCGCTATCACACCGGCGAGCCGGTGCTCGATCTAGCACGCCAGCCGTCCCTGCAGGCAACGCCGATCGTCGTCGACAACGTGATGTACATCAGCACGCCGCTCGGAAAGGTGATGGCTCTCGAACCTGCGACGGGCCGCGAAATCTGGCGTTACGACGCGAGAGTCAACCCGAAAGGCGGATACGGCGATTTCGCGAACCGCGGCGTCGCAACCTGGGTCGACGCGACGTTGAAGCCGGGCGCGCCATGCCGCCGTCGCATTTACCTCGTCACGGTCGATGCACGGCTCACTTCGCTCGACGCCGCGTCAGGCCATCCGTGTGTGACGTTCGGCACCGAGGCCACGATCGGGCTTCGAGAAGGACTTCGTATTCCTCCCGCGTTTCCTGCCGCATATCAGGTGACAAGTCCGCCGGTCGTCGTCAACGACCTCGTGATAACGGGCTCGTCCATCGCCGACAACTCGCGGCCTGCACCGGCGAGCGGAGAAGTGCGCGCGTTCGATGCGCGGACCGGCGCATTGCGTTGGACTTGGCACCCTATCCCACAGGATCCGAAGGATCCGGCGTTCGCCTCGTGGCGCGAACGGCAGCGCCGCACGAACGGGCGCTGCGAATGTCTGGTCGATCATGGCAGCCGACCCCGGGCGCGATCTGATTTTCGTGCCCACGTCGAGCGCCGCACCCGATTACTACGGCGGGCTTCGACCAGGCGACAACCGCTATGCGAACTCGATTGTCGCGCTGCGCGCCTCTACCGGCCGCGTCGTCTGGCACTTCCAGACCGTTCATCATGATCTCTGGGATTACGACAATGCCTCGCCGCCTGCGCTCGTAACGGTCACGCGCGATGGCAAATCCGTTCCAGCCGTGGTGCAGGCCACCAAGACCGGGATGCTGTTCGTGCTGCACCGCGAGACGGGCGCTCCTGTATTTCCGATCGAGGAGCGCAAAGTTCCTGCAAGCACGATCCCCGGTGAGGAGGCCGCTCCAACACAACCGTTTACGACGGTCACACCTCCGCTGAGCCCGCACAGCTTCACCGCGGATCAGGCATTTGGCATTACGCCCGACGGCCAGGCGGCATGCAGACAGATGATGGCTGGGCTGAGGAACGAAGGCGTCTTCACGCCACCGAGCCTCGAGGGCACGCTCGCGATACCCTCGAACATCGGCGGTGCGCACTGGGGCGGCGCTGCAGCCGACAACGAATCGGGCATCGTCGTCGTGCCGGTCAATCGCATCGCCGCGGTCGTTCAGTTGATTCCTGCCAAGGGGTTCGACCTCGTCGCAGCTCGTCAGGAGTCGAGCAGGCTCGGCCAGGGCTACGAATACACGACGATGGAGGGCACGCCCTACATCATGCGCCGCCGGCTTCTGTTTGGCCCGGGCCAGGTGCCTTGCACGCCACCGCCGTTCGGCGCGCTCGTCGCCGTGAGTCTCAGGACGGGAGGCAAAGTATGGGAAGTGCCACTGGGCACCCCGCCGATGCCCGCAGGTGCGCCGGCACCGCCGATGAATCTCGGGATGCCCAACCTCGGCGGCCCGATCATCACGGCCGGCCGCCTCATCTTCATCGCGGCAACGCTGGACCGCACGTTCCGCGCGTTCGACATCGAGAGCGGTAAAGAACTGTGGAAGGCGCCGCTCCCGGCCGGCGGACGCGCGACCCCGATGACCTATGAGTCGAACGGAAGGCAGTTTGTGGTGATCGCGGCGGGCGGGGGGAATGAGTTCGGGTTTGGCGACGCGATCCTTGCCTATGCTCTTCCCTGAGACCTGAACCTGATCTCTAACAAAAGATCAGAAGATCAGGAGGAATACGACTCACGGAAATACCAGCGCTCGATCGGACGTTAGTCGAGTGTAAGTTCGCGTTGATGTTCGCGGATGTGCTGGCGTGGCGGCGGTAGCGAGCCAACGTTCCCGTTGGGTCTGAAGCCTTTGGCAGCATAGAGGGCGATCGCGGGGACATTCCCATCGGCCACATCGAGCACGAGCCGACCGATGCCGTTCGATCGCGCCCATGTCACGACGAGGTCGACGAGCGCGCTACCAACCTGAGCGCGTCGAGCCTCCGGTGCGACCCACATCGACAGCAGCCAGGCCATATCAGCGTTATTGTGGTCGCGCGTGCAACGCACCATCGCCACGTCACGTCCATCCTCTACCGCGACAAAGGTTGGAAGTTCCGCGAGCTGTTTCTCCCAATCCTGCACAGTCCTTACACGAGCTTCCTCGAACGTGGCCCCGAACGCGTCCGGCGCGTCCTGTAATGCGCGCAGGCGGATCGCCCGCAGGCGGACCTGGCGAACACGGTCCGACGAATATGGCCTTCCGCTTATCTCCAAACGCGTCGGCACCCCGATTCGAGTCTTTATTTCGCGGTTCAATACCCGGCCTGTGTGTTCCCCTGTCAACGCTTCACCGACGCGGTTACCCGCGCCGCCGCATGACTCGGGGCCGTTGTGGGTCGCTACGCCTTCAACGTTTCGAACTCGCATCTATTGCACCGCGCCGATTTCACCGGCGCACGGAGATCAGAAGTATTTTCTCCTGATCTTCTGATCTTCTGTTGTGAAGACAGGTGTTCTAACGACGTAGCCGCGCCGCGACGGCCCGCATGCTGCTCGCAAGCGAACGCATGCGTGTTGCATCGCGGGCAGTGGGAGCGCTCGCGGCGCCACCCTCGAGGTTCGTCGCCATCCGGTCGAGCTCCCGGAGCGCGGCCCCCGCATTTCCTTCACGGCCGGTTCGAAGCTGGCCGGCACGATTGAGGGCCGCCCGCAGCGCTTCGGCCTGCTGCGGCTCGATGCCTTTGCCGCGCGCGAGCTGATCGAGATACGCGTGTGCCACAACGGTCGCAGCCGGCCATGTGACGCGGCGCTGGAGCTGAGGATTGAACTCGTCGACATAGGCCAGCATCGCGGCGTTGATCTCGTTTTGCGAGAGATGTTCGCTCGGACTCAGCTTGAATATGTCCAGCCCCCGCGCAATCTCGGAGGCGTAGATATGGCCGTTGTACCAATACGTCGACCAGTACCCGCCCGTGATCAGCTGTTGCGCATCCAGTGGACCGCGATCGAAGAACGCGATCTCGACCGGCGCCGCCGGGTCGGTGAAATCGAACACGGACACGCCGCCCTGATACCACGCCTGCGCCATGATGTCGCGGCCCGGTACCGGGATCAGCGAGCCGTTGTGCGCGACACAGTTCTCCTGATCGGTCTGGGGTGCCGGAAGCTTGTAGTAACCGGCAAAACGCAGCTTCCGATCGACGACCTCGAAGATCGCGTTTGCTCCCCACGTTGCGGGATCCGCCTCCCTGCATCGCGGGCGCGTGCCGCCTCCCCATTCATCGGTGAAGATCACCTTCGAGCCGTCGTTGTTGAACGTCGCCGAGTGCCAGTACGCGAAGCTCTTGTCGACGACCTCATCGAGCCGCACGGGATTCACGGGATCGGAGATGTCCAGCAGGATGCCGTTCCCCGCACACGCACCGGCCGCCAGCCCTAGATCCGGAAACACGGTCAGGTCGTGGCATTGATTCGTCGCACGTGCCCGCTGAGTCCCGGGCCCGTGGTCGCCGCCCTTCCACAGCCCCGCGATCGCGCCGGTGGCCCTGTCTGCGAAGATCCGCGGCCGATTGACAACCCGCGCCGTCTCCGGCGCAGACAGCGGCACCTGGATCACGTCGATGCTGAACAGCGCCGTGTTCGCATCTTCCTCCGGATTCAGCGCGGAGCATCCTTCCAGTTCCTGAGGCGATCGGACCCGCCCCGTCCCCGATCCATAAACGTACAGGTTTCGCGGATCGGCGGGACTGGCCAGCAACGTATGGGTATGCGATCCGCGGCAGGTCTGCACCGCGGCTATCTGCTTTGGACTTCGGATATCGCTGATGTCGAAAATGCGGATGCCGCGGAAACGTTCGGCGCTGACGGTAGGCTGCACACCTCCCGTGCCGCAGTCGAGACGGCCGCGCAACTGTTCGACCGACATGAAGAGGAGGTTGCCGTAAACCGATACGTCACCCTGACCGCCGGGGCACACCACCGACGCGAGCTGTCGAGGTTTGCCGGCGTTCTCGATGTCATAGACGTTGAACCCGTGAAAATTGCCGACAAAGATCTGGCTTTGACGAAAGGCGATGTCGGAATTTCCCTGATTCAGGTTGTTGGCGCCTGGCCGCAGCGGCGCGGCAGTACCGGCTCGCTCATGTTCACGGTCGATCCGTCGGACTTCGTCTTCCTGTTCGCGACTCTGCTCTGGTGGTGTTGCAAACCCGGCAGGCGCCTTCGGGTCGAAGAACCCTTCGGGCTTTGGAAGGCTGGCAACCAATTCCATATTGCGGGCGGCGGTTGCCGCGTCACGAAAGCCCGCCCGAAGGCCGATGCGCGGGTCAGCCGATCCCGAGGCTCCCTGCTGGGCGCCTCCAGGCATCACGGCGCAAAGCACTATTCCGGCGAGCGACAGAAGTCCTGCGGCGGCGGCTCTCATTTCTTGCCCTCCCTCAGCATAGCGCTCATGCGCGCAATCTCCATGCGCTGATCGGTGTCGACGTCCGACGCGAACGCAAACGTATCCGACTGCTGACCGGCACCCGGCGTCGAGAACAATTCCTCCACCATCACCAGCGCCCCCTCGTGGTGCTTGATCATGAGCGTGAGGAACAGTCGATCGAATTCAGCGTCCTTCGCCTCGGCGAGCTGCTGCATCTCGCTCGCCGTCAGCATGCCTGGCATCAACGTGGCGCCTGGCGCGTGATGCGCGTGCGGGTCCGGCAGGGCCTCGCCGCGCGATTTCAGCCAGTCGCGCATCATCTCGATTTCGTCGGCCTGTGAAATCTCGATCCGCTTCGCCATCAGTTGCATGTCGGCGCTAGAGGTCCGCGACGAGAGCAGCTTCGTCATCTCGAGCGCTTGCAGGTGATGTCCGATCATCCCCTGCATGAACCGGGTTTCTTCCGCCGTGTGGCTGAGTTGCGAAAGATCTGCTGCCTCTCTCGCACCGATGACACGACTTGGCTCGCCTGGAGCCCCGGGCTGCACGATCGGCACGACCGAGGGCGTCGGCACAGTTCGGCATGAGGCGCCACACATGAGGGCGAGCACGAGCGTTACCGGGCGTCTCCGATCCATCCCCTCAAAGGCTTCGAAAACACCAGCAGCACCAACCCGGCACTGACCGAGAACATCGTCACTGCGCCGAAGATTTGCGGCAGCGGCAGCGATTCGATCAGTCCAGCCACGCGGCCGGCAACAAGGTTGCCGAGTGCCGCGCCCATGAACCAGATGCCCATCATCTGTCCTACGTAACGCGCGGGCGAGAGCCGCGTGATGCTGCTGAGGCCGATCGGGCTGAGGCACAGCTCGCCGATCGTGTGGAAGAAATACGTGACGACGAGCCAGTTTGGACTGACCGGATTTTCTGGCGTCGCGTTGACCGAGCCCCACGCGAGTACCGCGAACCCCACACCGAGGAACATCAGCCCAAACGCCATCTTCGCGGGGATCGATGGATTTCTCGTGCCGAGCCAGATCCACAGCGCGCTGAACAGAGGCGCCAGCAGGATGATGAAGATGCCGTTCACCGACTGCAGCCAGCTTGCCGGCATCTCCCATCCGGTGATGATGCGATCGGTCAGGCGCTCCGAGAACAGATTCATCGACGAGCCAGCCTGCTCGAAACCCGACCAGAAGCACGCCGCGGCGAGAAAGCAGACGGCAATCACGCCGACGCGTTTCTTCTCGACGGACGTCAATCCGCCGAACAGCACGACGTAAAGAAGATAGAAGCCCGCGAGCGAGACGATGAAGAGACCCGTCCAGTCGACGAAGGCGACGAGCGACAGTCGAATCGCACCAATTGCGTGCAGCGTGCCGGCGATCAGCACGAGACCAACGACGGCTTCCAGCGTTGTCAGCAGCGCGCGTTTTGCCGCGGCGCGTTTCTCTGGCGCACGCACTTCCGGCCTCAACTCCCCGGCCGTGCCCAGATGCCGTCCCCCGAATGAGTATTGGATGAGCCCCAGCACCATGCCGACACCTGCGGCGCCGAAGCCAAGATGCCAGTCCACGGCCTCGCCGAGGTACCCACACACCAGCGGCCCCAGAAATCCGCCGACGTTGATGCCCATGTAATAGATCGAGAACCCTGCATCACGCCGCGCGCCGCCTTCGGGATACAAATCGCCGACGATGGCGCTGATGTTCGGCTTGAGCAGACCGGTGCCGATGACGATGAGTGTGAGGCCGATATAGAAGGCAAAGATGTTCGGCACAGCCAGTGTGAAGTGACCGAGCGCGATGATCGTGCCGCCCCAGAACACTGCGCGGCGAAGGCCGAACAGCCGGTCCGCAATCCATCCGCCCGGCAGCGCCACGACATAGACCGCCGCTGTGTAGAGACCGTAAATCGCGGTCGCTGTCACATCGTCCAGGCCCATACCGCCGGTGGCGACGGCGTTGGTCATGAACAGGACGAGAATGGCGCGCATGCCGTAATAGCTGAAACGCTCCCACATCTCGGTGAAGAAGAGCGTCGACAGCCCGCGCGGATGCCCGAACCAGCGCGTGTCAGTCATCGTAACGATCGATCATGATGGACTGCGCGCCCTCCCAGAGCGTCAACCGCCCGAGATCGGCCAGGTGCTCGGCACCTGTCACGATAGTCAGGAAGTGATTTCCGGCCAGCAGCCCAGCCTTGCTGCCGAACTGGGTGCGGCCGTAAGGAATCAGAATCTCGGTTTCGCTCACGCCCCCTGGATACAAGAGAATTTCTCCAGGGAGAGGATAGGTCGTCGCGTTCTCCGGCGGTATCGCGACCGCGAGGTTTCCGAGCGGCACCCACGTCGATTCGCCGCTCCAGCGAACGTGCAGCAGATTTTCCTTGAAGGGCAGCATCTCGAGAAACGCGGCGCATGTCAGCGGCGCTTTCTCCGCCTCGAGCCGCGCTTTGAAGCGGTAGGGTCCCGCGGTGACGGTCAAGTCAGGCATACACTCTCCAGACAGGGCGGTGGCACAGCCCTTCAGGGCTGTCCTACCGGACGAACGAAATGGCCCTTCGTCTCGGCGACAACCTTCCCATCGAGGAAAATCGTCTCTCCCCGGCGAATCGTTCGCACGACGATGCCGGTGAACTCAAACCCCAGATACGGGCTCATCTTATGCCGCTGGAGCAGGTGCACCGGCTCCAGCCTATACGAACGCGATGGATCGAGCAGCATCAGATCGGCGTCATTTCCAGGCGCGAGAGTGCCTTTCGCGGGAATTCGAAAACGCGCCGCAGGGTTTGCCGCAATCAACGCGGAGATATGCTCGAAGCTGAGGCGGCGGCCGTCGAGGCCGCGGTGGCAAAGCACGGCGAGCGTCGACTGCACGCCCGCGACACCACCCCATGATGTGCGAAAGTCGCCTTCCCTCTTCAGTGACGGCTCGGCCGGGGAGTGGTCCGACGCAATCAGATCGACACGGCCACGAAGCACTTCGTCCCAGAGCGCGGCGTGCTCGCCGTGATTGCGGAGAGGAGGGGCACACTTGGCCGCCACGCCAAGAGTGTCGAGATCTTTGTCCGTGAAGAACAGATAGTGAGGGCAGGTCTCTACCGACACGTCCACACCTCGCGCACGCGCTTCCGCTGCGGTGGCGACGCCGCTGCCGGTGCTGACGTGAACGATGTGAAGCTTCGCGCCCGTCTCTCCCGCGAGATCGACAGCCCGTTTAATCGCTTCGAGCTCGGCCTCGACCGGGCGCGATGCGAGGAAGTCTTCCGCGCTCGAACCGGAGACACCCGCGGTCAGAGTACTCGTCATCTCCTGGTCCTCGGCGTGGACGGCTACCGGCAGGCCCAGCCGTGCGGCTTCGCGCATCCCATCTCGAAGCGTCCTGTCGTCGGCGCGGGGAAACTCGGGTAGACCGGAATCGCACATGAACGCCTTGAATCCGATCACTCCCCGCTCGGCCATGCCCGCCATCCGACTGACGGAGCCGGGGACGAGCCCACCCCACAAGGCAAAATCGGCGATGGACGACGCTTCAAGCGCCGCCCTCTTGGCATCGACGGCTTCGGCAGTCACCGTGCACGGCGTTGAGTTCAGCGGCATATCGAAGAACAACGTGCCACCCCCCGCCGCAAGCGCATGACCGCCGGTTGCGGCTCCTTCCCATTCGGCGCGCCCAGGATCGTTGAAGTGGACATGCGCGTCGATGAGTCCTGGAAACACGTGAAGGCCGCTGGCATCGATCTCGTGGCCTGCACCTTCAAGATCGGCAGCGATCTCGGCGATGCGGCCGGCGGACAGGCGGATGTCGGCCCGCACTCGGCCGTCAGGTCGGACGAGGACGCCACCGCGGACGATGGTGTCAATCACGAGGGGAGACTTCCAGACCGTTCAGGAATTGGAGTCCAGCTCCGAGCGCGGCGGCCACATCGTCCGCGCGGACGTTTTCGGCCGGATTGTGGCTGATGCCGCCCTCGCAACGGAGAAACACCATTCCTGCGGGCATGCTCGCGGCAAGGATCATCGCGTCGTGGCCCGCGCCGCTGACCATTCGATGGGTCGGCGCGCCCGACTGTTCGAGTGCGCGCTCGAGCATGGCCGCCATGGGCGCATCCATCGCAACCGAGGATTGATCGAGGCGAGGTTCCCACGTCATCTTGAGTCCACGGCGTGCGGCGATGTCTCCCGCCGCGTTCGACAGCCGTTCCACCGACGCCCTTCGGGTTCGATCTTCGGGATGACGTACATCGAGCGACACAGTCGTGCGCCCGGGCACGACGTTACTGGCGCCTGGCTCGACCGATATCTTTCCCGCCGTCGCCACCAACCCTGGTCCCGCGAGGGCTTCTCGCTCGACTTCGGCAATCCATGCGGCGGCACACGCCAGTGCGTCTTTCCGCATCTTCATCGGCGTCGTCCCGGCGTGCCCGGGCACGCCGTCGAACGTCACCTCTGCCCGGCTTTGACCTGATATGACATCGACAACAGCGAGAGGAACGTCGAGGTTCTCGAGAACCGGCCCCTGCTCGATATGAAATTCGAGATAGCCGAGCGCATTGGCCGTCGCCCGTGCATCGGCGATGCGGTTTGGATCGAGGCCGAAATTCCTGATCGCGTCGCGAAGCGAGCATCCTCGTTCGTCGAGCTGATCGAGCAGCGCCGGGTCGAATGTGCCGGCAAGCGCGTGGCTGCCCAGAAACGGGGCGCGGAACCGGACGCCCTCCTCATCGGAAAATCCGACCACCTCGATGGCAAATGGAAACCGTTTCCCTCTGAGCAGTTCGACGAGCGCGATGGCGAGGACGGTGCCCAGCACTCCGTCGAACGCGCCGCCGTTCGGCACGGTGTCGAGATGCGAACCGATGTAGAGACGCGGCACTGCGGCAGGACGTGAGGAATCCACTTGCGGGGGGTATACGCCGCGAAGGTTGCCGATGGCGTCCACGCGCACCGTCATGCCCAGTCGGGCCATCCAGGCAGCCAGCGAGGTATATACCTCGCGCATCGGCTTGGAGAGACACATGCGTGTGATTGCGTTGGCGTCTTCCGACAGCGTCGACAACTGGCGGCACCAGCGAATCACCTCGCGGGCCTGCTCGATCGGCGTCATGATCCGCGATACGTGCTGTAACCGTACGGTGATACGAGCAGCGGGACGTGATAGTTGCCCGCGGAGCTCGCCACACCGATGCGAATGACGATGACACCCATGAAGGGCGGATCGGTGAGCGTCACCCCAAGCCGGTGAAAGTAGTCCGCCGCGTGAAACGAGAGCTCGTAAATACCCGTCTCGAGCTGGTCGGTGGAAATGAGCGGCTGATCCGTTCGCCCGTCAGAGTTCGTCGTGACCGCGGCAATCAGGCGCCGCTCGGCGCCCTTCACGAGATGCAGCTCAACGGCGATTCCGTGCGCGGGCGTGCCGCGCGTGATATCGAGAACGTGCGTTGATATCCGAGCCATAGTTGAACTGGAATCTAAGAAATCATGAAATCTAAAATCTGAAATCTTGAATCTTGAAATCCGGATTCTAGTTTCTAGATTTTAGTTTTCAGATTCTCATCTCTTGAGCGTGAGTCCCAGGCACCCGTACGGCGGCCGCGAGTCCGTGTACACGCCCGACTCGTCGCCGCGCTCCGCAATCGTATCCCAAGTGCGGTTGTTGGCCTCGAGGTGCACTTCTGATATCGCGGAAATCTTCTCGAGCATCGTCGTCCCCATCCGATAAATGACCTGCTGAATGCTGCCGGACTCGAACGACGCGAACACCTCTCGCACAATCTGCCGCACCCGGGCCGTCACCGCACCGCCGCTGAATGCGGCGGCAGGCGTCACGTACATCCATTCCAAGTCGAGCCACATGTTGAGCGGCCGGTTGTTCAAGTCCGGCAGCGTGGTGTACTCGTCGCGAACGAACCCTCGAAACGAGCTGCCGCCGAGGCGAAGCAGCTTGAATCCGCGCACACCTGACGCAGCCTCGACAACGCCCGTCCTATCGATTTCGAGCCGTGCCGCCGCGACCTCCGGACCCGACGGTGTGAATGCGACGTTCCCGCCCAGCGGCGAGTACGGTATTTCAGACGCAGAGAGCTGCAGCCCCTCGACCTGGCGGTACTTCGCGAGAAACGTTTCACCGAGAAACTTGCAATACTCCTCCAGATCGTTGCCGTCAAAATTCAGGGTTTCGCGCTGGATGAAGTTCTTCATCGAATCGGTGGCGATGAGCCCGCTGTTGTCCCCTTCTGTGTAGGTCTTCCAGAACGCGTCTCCATAGAGAAGCATGAGCACGTTCGCACCAAACACGGGGCTGCCGGTCCCCTTGCGGCCGCGGTCAAGGCGGTACGCGATGACATCGCCCTTGCCGTAGTAGTGGCGCTTGGGACCAGAGGCAAATCTATTCAAAGTAACTCCTGACTGGGCTGTCTCACGATGTCCTCGAGCCTGAAGCGGGCAATTCGATACACCTGCCGCAATGCTTCCTGGTGCTCGGCGTCTCGCACCGACGTCAACCTGCGTTCGATCGCATTCAGGATTTCCTGCTTTGTGCTGCCCTTGACGGCGTACAGGAACGGGAACCCGAACTTCTCGCGATACGCCGAGTTCAGCGCGCGAAGCCGTTCGAGCTCGTCGCGCGTCAGCGCACCGAGCCCGGCACCGGCCTGTTCCAGTTGCGACAATTGCGACGTCTGGTCCGCCTCAAGGCGGACACTACCGTTAGTCTCGGCCGTCCCTGTAGTGTCCGGCTTTAGCCGGACATCGCGCCGAGATCCGGGTGGGCGCGCAGAAGCAAGAGCTGCTCTTCCTGCGGCGCCGCCGCCACGACCGACGCCATCGCGTCGCTCAAGGCATCGAGCGTGGCGAACGGCCGCTTCTCCCACGCTCGCTCAGCCACCCACGGTGACCCTTCGAAAGCGTCTCCAATCGCACTGACAAAACCGCTGCGATCTTTCGCGTTCAGCTCGGCGAGCGTCATTCTCAGTCCGGGGGTGTCGCGCCCCGCTCCCTGGCGTTCGTTCGCGCGAACTATCGCCTCGCGCCCTCACGCCTCATTCGCGAATACGATATCGCCTTCGACGCGCACTTCGCGAACGCTCTCCGAGCCGCCGAGGGTGAAGAGCGCGGCCAGTGCCTGTGCAGGGTCGGCCGTGTGACCCATGGCCGCCTCGAGAACGCTTCCCACCGGCGGACGCAGGTACACGAAGTCGGCGGCCTTGCCGGTCTGGAAATCGCCGATCTCCGTTTGCAGTCCCAGCGCCTCGGCACCGGCGTGCGTTGCCATATACAGCAGACGTGCGGCGTCGAGACCCTGCGGATCAGGCGCCAGCCGCTGCATCAGGTACGCCTGAAGTCCTTCCTTTAGCACGCCGAATCCCAATCCCCCCCCCACGTCCGTGCCGAGCGCGCAGGTGACGCCCGCAGCCACGTGGCGGCGCAGCGGGAAAAAGCCGCTGCCGAGCGCCGCGTTGCTGCAAGGACAATGCGCCACGGCCGTCCCTGCGGCGGCGAGCCGATCGATCTCGGAAACGGTCGCGTGAACGTTGTGCGCCATGACCGATCGCTCCCCGCTCAATTGATACCGCTCGTAGATGGCAAGATAGTCCGCTGCCCACGGAAAGAGCCGTGCGATTTCGACAATCTCTGCCGTGTTCTCGTTGATGTGCGTCTGCAACCGCAGATCCTGGTGCTCCGACATGAGCTGTTGGCAGACTTCGAGCATCGCATCGGTCGTCGAGTACGCAAAGCGCGGTGTCACGGCGTACAACGAGGCGCCCGCGCTTGTGGTACCGCTCAATCAGCATCGTGCTCTCACGGTGAGCCCGCTCGGGTGTGATGTGCAGATCCGGACGGAGCAGGCGATCGGAGAGCACCAGGCCGGACGCCACGCGTAATCCCGACCGGGACGCGGCCTCGAAGAGCTCGGCTGTCGCATCCGCGAAATGCGAGCCGAACACGAGCGCCGTCGTTGTGCCGTGCGAGGCGAGCGCGCGCAAAAACAGTCGAGCCGTGTCTGCGGCGTATTCGCGGTCTGCCATCTTCGCTTCTTCGGGGAGGGCGACCGCATCGAGCCAGTCGAGCAACGTTCGACCCATGACGCCGATGATGCGCACCTGCGGGAAATGCACGTGGGCGTCGACCAGTCCAGGCAGGATGAACCCGCCGCGCCAGTCGACGGTTGCGGCGCCCGGGTTCGCGTCGCGAACCGCCGTGTAATCGCCGCAGGCGGCCACGCGGCCGTCGTGCACCAGGAGGCCGCCATCCTCGTGAGACGTCAGCGCGTGACGCGCGCCGATGTCGATATCGAATGGATTCGTCGGAGTGTGAAAAATGGCTGCGCGAAAGAGCTGCATTACGTGAGCGCCGGACGCCGCACCTGGCGAACGGCAAAGAACACGCGCTCTGGAGTGGCCGGGCTGTCGAAGGTGAATGGCCGGCCATCGCCGAACGCGGCGATAGCGTCGCGAAGCGCCTCGCGAACAGAGAACGCCAGCATCAGCGGCGGCTCTCCCACCGCCTTGCTGCCCATCACGACGTCCGGCTGTGTTGCGCGCGCGAGCATCTCGACGTTGAACGTCTCGGGGACTTCCGACCACGACGGAAGCTTATAGGTCGACGCTCCTCCGGTACTGACGCGCCCGTTCGTGTCCCACAGCAGTTCTTCGATCGTGAGCCAGCCGACGCCCTGGAGGAAACCGCCTTCGATCTGCCCGCGATCGACGATCGGCGAAATCGAGTCCCCCGTGTCGTGAAGGATGTCGGTTCGAATCAACCGGAATTGCCCCGTAAAGCCGTCGATCTCAACTTCAGAAACCGCTGCCCCGTACGCGTAGTAGTGGAAGGGCCTCCCGCGCGAGGTCTTGAAATTGAAGTGGATTTCAGGTGTGCGATAGAACCCCTCGGCGAAGAGCGGTATCCGCTGCTTGTACGCGGTCTCGCACAGCACACCAAACTCGATCGACTTTCCGCCTGCAGACGCGATGGCGTCGTCAAACCGCACCTCGGTCGATTCACAGTCGAGCACCGCCGCGGCCACGGCGGCCAGACGCGCTTTGATCCGAAGGCAGGCGTCCTGCACCGCCGCGCCGTTGAGATCGGCGCCGGACGATGCAGCGGTTGCCGAGGTGTTGGGCACTTTGTCGGTCCTGGTCGGCATGACGCGCACGCGCGACGCAGGCACGCCGAAGGTGTCCGCCGCGATTTGCAGGATCTTGGTAAACAGCCCTTGTCCCATCTCGGTGCCGCCATGGTTCACCTGCACGGTCCCATCGCGGTACACAAGAACAAACGCCCCCGCCTGGTTATAGAACGTGGCGGTAAATGAGATGCCGAACTTCACCGGCGTAATCGCCAGTCCGCGCTTCTGATGGACGCTGCGTGCGTTGAAGCGCGTAATCCAGGCTCGGCGTTCGGCGAAGCCGCTCGAGCTTTTGAGCGCGTTCCAGATCTGCCCGATCCGGCCTGCGTCTCGTACCGGCTCGCCGTAATGCGTCTCGTCACCCTCGCGATAGAAGTTCCGTTCTCGAACCACGTCTGCGGGCAGATTCAGCGCCTGTGCGGCGCGCGAGAGAACTTCTTCGATCACGAGCATGCCTTGCGGCCCGCCAAAACCCCGGAATGCGGTCTGCGAGGTCTTGTGCGTTCTGCACACGCGTCCCGACACGTAAACCGCCGGCAATTTATACGCATTGTCCACATGAAACATCGAGCGCCACATGACGGGCTCCGACAAGTCGAGGCTCCACCCGCCGTCGGAAAACAGTTCGACGCGCAGCGCGTTCAAGCGTCCATCGGACGAAAGACCCGCAGCGTATTTTGCGAGGTAGGGATGACGTTTGCCCGTGATCGCGATATCGAGCTCTCGGGTCAGCCTGACGCGCACGGGCCGCCGTGTCTTCCACGCGCCCAGAGCGGCTATCGCGGCGAACGCATTCGCCTGGACCTCCTTTCCGCCGAAAGCGCCCCCCATACGCAGACACTCGACGGTCACGTGATGGCGAGCCACGCCGAGCACACGCGCGACCACCTCCTGTGTTTCGGACGGATGCTGAGTCGACGAATGCACGGCGATGCATCCCGTTTCGTCTACCCATGCGAGGGCCGCCTGCGTCTCCAGATAGAAGTGCTCCTGTCCGCCTATCCTGATCTCTCCATCGATCCGAAGTTGGCTCGCGTCGAGCGCGGCGGCGTCGCCGTCGACAATCCGGAGCTCGTCGGTAAGGAAGCTGCCTGCCTCAATCGCCTGTTCGATGGTGAGGATGGCAGGCAGGGGCTCGAACTCGGCCTTCACCCGCGCCGATCCGCGTTGGGCGGCCTCGAGGGTGTCGGCGAGCACCCACGCAATCGGCTGGTGATAGAAAAGGACTTCGGCGGGGAACAGCGGCTCGTCATGACGGTTCGCTCCACTGTCGCCCTCGCCTGGCACATCGGCCTGCGTCAACACCGTCGTCACACCCGGCTCTTCGAGCGCCCGCGAGACATCGAGCTGTGTCACGAGCGCGTGCGCGTGCGGGGCGCAGACCGGCCACGCGTGAAGAAGGTTCGCATGCCTTCCACACAGGTCATCGACATACAGCGCCTCGCCAGTTACGTGACCTCGAGCGCTCTCGTGCGGGACCGGCGTACCGGACATCTTCACAGCGCGTGCTCCCAGTGAAACTTTTCGACGAGCGATTTCGAGACCTCCAGCCGGTATTCTTTCGATCCTCGGTGATCGCTCATCGGCTTCAGCACGCGATCGAGAATTCTCTGCACACGCTCGACAGCGGCGTCGTTCCACGGCTGATCGACGACGGCCGCTTCTGCCTCGCTGACTCGAATCGGCGTCGCTGCCACGCCGCCAAACGCAAAACGCACGAGCCGGACCTTGTTGTGCGTGTCGATGTCGAGGGCCATCGCGGCGGCAACCGTGCTGATGTCGTCGATGGGCCGCTTTGCCACCTTGTAAAAGCGCACCGACTGCGGAAACGGCTTTCGAACTTCGACTGCCGTGATCAACTCTCCACCACCCAACGCCGTCTTGCGATAACCCGTAAAAAACGACGCCAGCGGAATCGACCGGCGCCCCGACAACCCTTCGACGTGCACAATCGCGTCGAGGGCAAGGAAGAGCGGGGCGGCGTCGCCGATCGGCGACGCGGTCGCAAGATTGCCGCCGATCGTTGCACGATTGCGAATCAATGGCGAGGCAAAGAGCGCAAGCCACTCGCGAAATACGGGAGGCGCATCGGTCCAGCGCTCGCCGATCTCGCTGAGGGTCAAGGCCGCGCCGATCCTGACGCTCTCCGATGTGCTGGAGAACTCGCGCAGTTCGTCAATCGCATCCAGGCTGATCAGATGTGGCCACCTCCGCGCGAAGAGATTGGACTCGACGCCGAGGTCGGTGGCACCGGCGACCAGCTTCGCTGCCGGATCGTCGCGCAGCATGGCGAGGCATTCGTCTACGGTCTCGGCCCTTGAAAACCCTCCAATCGCAAACGCGCGAAGTGGGAGCGCTGGCTCGTCGAGTCGCCTGCTGAACTCGTCTGGCGGCGCAGGGCCGAGCGACAGTGCGGCGTCGCGGATCGGCCGGTAGCCGGTGCAGCGGCAGAGATTCCCTGCCATCGCCATGGGGTCGCATGGCCCGGTGCGATCGCGGCGATAGTGTTCGGCAAACAGGCTGACGACAAATCCGGGAGTGCAATAGCCGCATTGCGAACCACCGGCAGACGCCATGGCGTGCTGCACCTCGCTCAACTCTCCATCGACGGCCAGGGCCTCCACCGTGTAGATCTCGCGGTCGGCGGCCATCGGCAGAAACATGAGGCAACTGTTCACCACTCGATAGCGACTCCTCCTCGATCGGGCTCCGGGTGGATGGTCGCCCTCGGCTTCGACAAGCGCAACGGCGCACGCGCCGCACTCACCTTCTGCGCAGCCCTCTTTTGCCCCGGTCAGCCCGTGAGCGCGCACGAAGTCGAGCAGCGTCATCTGAGCCGGCGGATTCTCGACACGCACGGTCCTGCCGTTCAGGGAGAACTGAATGCCCACCACGATCCTAAGCATATCCCCGGAGGGGGGAGACGAGAGGTGGGACGAAAGCTAGCGGCTTGCGAAGATTTTCGACGAAGTGCCGTTCATGGTCTGGCCATCGACGCGTCGCCATCGACCATTTGATAGTCGTAGGCCATCGAGAACGTCGACATTCCGGCGATGCGCACGTCGGCAGTCGATTCGATCGCAACCGGCATCATGGAGCGGCCGATCGGAGCATAAGTGCGCGAGACATTCACCCACCGCACCCAGAACGAGGGCGACTTCGACAGACGGCCTTCCACACGAACGAGATTTCCTGAGTTCGCCGTCAGCAAGGCGGAACCGAACACCAGACGCGAATCCTGCCGGCGTGGCGTCAGCTGCATTTTCAGCATGCCGTCGCCTGCGTGACCGCTGAAATTGAACTCGTAGTTTTCTCGCGACAGATTAGCTTTGCGCCACTCGTCGCGCGTCAAGCTTTCGCGCTCGGTTTCGAGAACCGCCTTCAGCACCCGGCGTTGGATTCGCTCGGAACCACCTTGCGCGACGATGGAGTATGTAAAGCCCGACGCAGGGTCGTATTCGGTGACGGCCTCCATCCAGGCAGATTCCTTCAGCTTCGAAGTCGAGGCTTCCAGACGACGCCGGGCCTTATATGGCACGGGGGGCTTTTCAATTTCAGCGAGAAAACGCTCGAGCGCCAGATATTCAGATGGCGACGCCGGTTCGGCAGGAGGTGGTGCCCCCGCCAATCCCTGGACGGAAAGGCCTATCAGGCACCCAAACGCGATGACGACAGCCGAGCCGCGAACCATGCTGCCGTCTCACACAGCAACTAGCATGCCCTGAGCAAAGGGCCTAGCGGTCGATGTGCCTTGCCTATCAGTTGTATCAGGGCTGAACGATCTGACTCGACTTAATGCAACCGGCCGACCGGGCCGAGGTCGAGGTTCAGCTCCTTGGGGTCGAGCTTGAAGGTTTTGGCAATCTGATAGACCGTCTGCTCCAGCTTCATCAGAGCGAGGCCGACGTTCTCGATTTCTTCAGCCGTGAGGGTTTTTTCTTCGAGCCGCCTGATGGCCTGACGCTCCATCAGTTTGCGGATGAATTCTACGAGGGTGAGTACGAGCTTGACGACCGAGCGCTGCACGTCTTCGGGAGCGGGATTCCAACGCAGGGCAGGGGTACGTGAGGCGCTCGAGGTTCGTGAAGTGCGTGAGCGACGGCGCTTGCGCAGACCACCGCTCGCCTGCCTCGTCCGCCGTCGTTCGCCGGATTCAAGCGAACTCTGGCGTGACCTCGCCGAAGCCTTGCGAAGGCGGGCCGCAGTTCGCTTGCGTTTCTTCGAGCGAAGGCGGGTCTTCACGCGCTGGTGCGTTTCGTTTTGCCGTCTTTCGCCGCAGGTGTGCCGATCACCTTCCTGATTTCCTTGATCAAGTCGTGCGGCAGGCATGGCTTCGTGATGACGACGTCGCAACCGGCGCTCTTTGCGCTTTCCGAGTGGCCCGCCATCGCATGGCCGGTCAGCGCGACGACTGGAATGCCCTTGGTCGACGCATCGGCTTTGAGGCGTCGAGTGGCTTCCCATCCATCGACGACAGGCATCGAAAGGTCCATGAGAATCAGGTCGGGCTTCAGCCGCTTGGCTTTATCGATCGCCTCGACGCCGTTCTGCGCCTCGGCGACTCTGAATCCGCAGAACTTCAGATACTCGCCGTACATCTCGCGAGCGTCAGCAAAATCGTCGACGACCAGCACCAACGGCTCGCCTTTGCTTTTCGTTGCCATCGCTTCCTTCATCGCTCCCTCGAGACAGGCAGGACAGCGTGTCCGCCCTATTTCCGTAAGTTCGTCGGCAGAGTCAGCGTGAAGACGGACCCGTGCCCCGGCTTGCTCTCCACCTTCAAGGACCCCCGCAGCATGGTCGTCAGCCGGCGGCAAATCGACAAACCAAGACCCGTGCCACCATACGCTCTGCGAGGCGTCTGATCGACCTGGCGGAAGTCTTCGAAGATCTTTACCTGATCTCCCTTGGGGATGCCGATGCCCGTATCAATCACCGCAACCGATACCGACTGCCTCGACGCGACCTGCGCCTTGATCGTAATGCTGCCCTTCTGGGTGAACTTGAGGGCATTGCTCAACAGGTTGACCAGAATCTGCTTCACTTTCTGCCGGTCCGTCCGCAGCGTCGGCAGATCGGACGGCAGTTTGCAGATGACCTGCAGGCCCGACTTCGAGATGATGGGCTCGAGCTCGGTCGTCACCTCGCGTACCAATTCTGGCACGTTGAACGCCACGACCTGAATCGGCATCCGGCCTGCTTCGATACGGGTGATATCGAGAATCTCGTTGATGAGCGTGAGCAGGTGGCGAGCGTTCGCGTCGATGCGCGAGAGGTTGCGGCGCTGGGGCGCGCTGAGCTCGCCCGAGACGCCCTGCAGCGTCATGGCCGCATAACCAAGAATGGCATTGAGCGGGGTTCGCAGCTCGTGCGAGACGTTCGCAAGGAATTGCGATTTGGCGGCCGATGCCTGTTCCAGCTCGAGCGCCTGCCGGCGCAGCAGCTCGTTCTGGTTCGCAAGCTCGCCAGTGGCTTCGCGGACTTTCCCTTCGAGCTCCTCTGATGCCAGTTTCAATTGCTCGTACAGCTGATTTCGTTCGATCGCTTCGGTGCGATCGTGCAGGATAGTGACAATCGCGGTCAGCTCGCCGATATCCGAAAGCATCTTGGCCGCCAGCGCCTCGACGGGCACGAGCTTCCCGGTGTTGGGATCGACGAGCGCGATCTCACCGCGTCGCGTCGTTTCCCAACCGGTAGAGAGCAGACCAGACACGAACGACGTAAAGTGCGCGTCGTTCGCGCGGACGATGCGCTGCGCGTCCTCTCCCGAGCCGGGCACGACGGTAAACAGCCGCTCGGCGGGGTTGTTCATCAACGAGATTTCGCCCTCCTGATCGGTCACGATGATCGGATCGGCGACCGAGTCGATGAGGAGGTTCAACCGGTCGCGCTCGGCGCGGACCTCGGCCTCGGCCGCGCGAAGCTTGACGTAGTTCTCGTCGATCTGCCGCGTCGCCGTTCGAAGGTCGGTGATATTCCGCAGAATCGAAACGACGCCGGTGCCTTCGCGCGGATCGCTGACGACGGTGCTGAGCAGTTCGAAGAGCAGGTCTGATCCTTCAGTCGGATCGACCAGGAGCAGCTCGCGACGGCCGGCCTCTCCCTCGCCGAGCGCCGTCCGCGAGAGCGCCGCCGAAAAGAACATGTTGTTCAGCTGCACGGCACGCCGCCGGCCCTCGCTCACATCGTCCGGGGCGGTGAAGAGCATCTCCGCCCGTGCATTCGCGATGATGAGCTGTCCTTCCATGTTGGTGAACAGAATCGGATCGGTCGCCGCGTTGATGATGCTGAACAGCAGCGCGTGCTCGCGGCGTACACGGGGATCCTCCTCGCCGAAGTCCTGCACTGATCCCGCCGACACCTTCGAGACAGCGGCCGAGCGTGTCGGCCACCCATTCGATGTTCGCCGCGGGCATGTCGGTTGCGGGGCTGATCAGCATCAATCCCAACCGCCGGGTCGGTGTCCTGAGCCGCCGACTTTCACCGACGTAAACGGCGTGTCGCCGAAGACGCTGAGACGCGCATCGCTTGGGCGGTGGAAGGAAATGACCGAGCCGTTGGTGAGAGCGCTGATGAGCGGATGATTCGAGTCCTCCAGCGGCAGTGCGAGCTTCTTCAGCTGTCGTGGCGGTATGCCGGCGCCGGCGATGCCGATGAGCGTCCCTCGCTGCGTGATCGGGCGCGGCGAAGACGGTACGTTCAGCGCCGGAATGCGCGAGCAGCCATTCTGCCGCGCTCTGCGCTGCCGCGGCGGGATCTGCGCAGTGCTGCAGGTCTTCGAGCAGCGCCAGCTTGGCTTCGGCTGACACCGTCGAGCGCGCCGCTAACCCCACGGGTTCCCGGGCCATCGCCATCAATCATTACGCGCGCGGCGCGCGACGTCGATTCGTGGCGCGCGCGCGTCCGGCTGCGGCCGGCGCAGCCCCGGCGCTGAGCTCGGCTCGGAGCGCCTGATTCTCGGCGACCAGTTCGTCGTAAGGCCGCGATTCGAGCGCAGGCCGCGCGACCGGCACGGACTGGCCGACGGCTTCGGAATATTTCAGGTATGTGTCGATCGAGGCGACGACGATGCGCGCCTCGACGGTGATGAGGTCGATCCCAACGAGCGAGACGCGCACCCATGCGTCGATGACGATGCCTTTGTCGAGCACTCGATCGAGAACGTCAATAAGACTTGAGCCGCCAGCGGCGCGTTCAACGGCCATTCATGTGCCTCCAGAAGTCCGGCGTCTAGAATCGCGAATCTAAATCATCTATCGTCGATCCAACCGTTTCGCGCGCAGCCGCGGAGCGCGCTGCGCGGTGCCAGGCGTCGCTTCCAGCTGGCGCTCGAGCCGCCGAATTCTCTCCTTGAGCTGCTCGTTCTCCACCGCCAGCTCGTCATTCCCCATCGAAAGATGGCGATCGTGCCGCCACCAGTCGAGGCCAATCTGTTCGGCCTTGTCGATCGAGCAGACCATCAGCCGAATACGGATGGTGAGCAGCTCGACTTCGGCGATGGAGATCTTGATATCACCGGCGATCACCAGGCCCTTATCGAGGACCCGATCGAGCACATCGACGAGGCCGCTTGCGCGCGCGTGGCCGACCTGGATGGAATCGTTAGGCATAGTGGGCGTCAGTTAAGGTCAGCGAGTATATCCCGGCGGGACTCTTGCGACCACACCGAGGTGCTTACGCTGCTCGGTGGTGAGACGACAGCGGCGCGAACCAGGAACCTGGCGGTTCTGCGTTCTAGGTTGCTGGGTTCTGGAGTTCTGGTTCTCGGGTTCTCGGGTTCAGAACCAGGAACGTCACAAACCAGAACCAGAACCGCAGAACCGCAGCACCTAGAACCCAGAACCGGCGGTTCTTGGTTCACGCCTCAGGGACGGGCGGCTTGAAGGCCGGTTCCGGTGGCGCCGACACGACCGGAGCAGACGCAGCCGGCGTCTGCACGCGGGGTGCGCGTTCCTGCGTTTCGATGAGGTTGTACTTCTTCAGCTTGTTGTAGAGCGTCGGACGGTACACGCCGAGAATGCTCGCGGCCTTGCGCTTGTTGCCACGTGTCCGCTCGAGTGTCTGAAGAATCGCCAGTTTCTCGATTTCCTCCAGCGTGTGATGCGGAGGGATGACGAATCCGGTCTGGTTCGGCAGCCGTTCGGCGTCGCGAATCGTCGGCGGCAGGTCGTCGAGCGTGATGTCCGAACCTTCCGCCACGATAACCGCGCGTTCGATGACGTGCTCGAGCTCGCGCACGTTGCCTGGCCAGCGATATCTGAGCAGCGCCTTTGCCGCTTCCGGCTTGATGGACCGGATGTTGCGCTGGTGCTGTCCCGAAAACCGATCGAGGAAGTGCTCTGCAAGGAGCAGAATATCTTCAGTGCGGTCGCGCAGAGCGGGAATCGCCAGCGTCACAGTATTGATGCGGAAGTAGAGATCTTCGCGCAACTTTCCTTCGCCAAGCGCGGCATCCAGGTTGATGTTGGTCGCGCAAATCAGCCGGAAGTTGGGCTGAATCACCCGGCTGCCGCCGACCGGCCGGAACTCGCGGTCCTGCAGCACGCGAAGGAGCTTGACCTGCAGACTGGCCGGCATCTCGCCAATCTCGTCGAGCAGCAGCGAACCGCTATCAGCCAGTTCCATCAGACCCGTCTTGTCGGACACCGCGCCGGTGAAGGCGCCACGCTTATGTCCGAACAGCTCCGATTCGATCAGCTCGCTCGGAAGAGCGGCGCAGTTGATCTTGATGAACGGGCCCTTCTTCCGCTTGCTGTGCTCGTGAATGGCGCTGGCGACCAGCTCTTTCCCCGTGCCGTTCTCGCCGTGAATCAGCACGCTCGCGTCGGTCGGCGCCACCGATTTGATCAGGTGGAAGAGCTGCCGCATCTTGTCGCTGCGCGCCACGATATTCGCGAAGCTCGTGTGGTCCCGAAGCTCTTCCTTCAGCCGCCTGTTTTCGGCCGAAAGCTGAAGCTTCTCGGTGGCCTTGTCGAGCATCACGAGAAGCACATCGGCGTCCACCGGCTTCTCGATGAAGCTGAACGCGCCCGCCTTCATCGCCTCGACGGCCTTGGGCACGCTGCCATAACCCGTCACCATGATGACCTGCGTCTCGGGGCTCGCCTCCTTGAAGTCTTTCAGAAGGTCGATCCCGTCGGCATCAGGGAGCACGAGGTCCATCAGGACGACTTCCGGGCGCCACGATCGGAGAATCTCGCGAGCCTGCGCTGCATCGGACGCCGTCCTGGCCAGGTCCCCTCTTGGCTCCACCAGTAATCTCAGGAAATCAGCGGTATCCCGATCGTCGTCGATGATCAGCACTCGGGTCGCCATTTTGTTCACTCCCCAGTCATTATTGTAGTTTTATACTACATTATGTAGTTAATATGTACCGCTTGAGATATTGATCCACGTTGACGCAAGCCCAAAATGCACGGCTTGTGCCGTACATCTGGCTGACATGGGATCTGGCTGACATGGGACTGGCTGGATGGACGGGATTAGGCAGAGAGAGCTTACGAGGCGAGAGGAAAGGCAGCTTTACCCTCTGCCCCTGAACTCTCGGCTCGTGGCTCTCTGCTCTGGCGCGTTGCTTTAACCGGAGCAGCGCTTAGGCGCCGCCAGTCGTGCGCGTGCCAGTATTGAAGTCGGAGACCCCGGAACGGGTGCCGAACTCCGACGTAGGTCCGTTGCCGCCCGTGGTTTGGCCCGCAGCCGACTGCCGCGCACTTTCGAATGCCTCACGCCCGCGGTCCACGGCCTGACGTCCCTTGCTGACCATGTTGTTGACTTGTTCGCTGGCCTGGCCGTAGGTCTCGGACGCCTTCCGCCGGATGTCGCCGGTCGACTCGTACAGGCGTTGGCGGAACTCCGAACCAGCTTTCGGAGCGAACATCAATCCGATCGCGGCGCCCAGCGCCGCCCCGCACAGCAGACCGATGAGAAATCCCCCGCCGCCCGTTTCTTCCTCGTAGTGTGGTTCGTACATTGCCGGATCCTCCTTGAAGGGACAAATGGGTCTTCGCATGGCTACTACAAGTCACGTGCCATGTAGCGCACGCGGGTCCAGCACACCGTTCAGCCAATCGTCGAACATTTTTCAGACATCTTTCGCGCGCGAACCTCCAATAAACGGCGTGGAGGTCGTGAAGGACCGGAGTTTGCTACCTGTAATAAATAGCATGGTGCACCTGTCATTTGTCCTCGCGATTGTCATCGCCTCCGCAGGATGCGGCGCGAGCACAGCCACGGAGGAACGCCAGGAAGGACGGCGGCCTGAAGTGATTTCTCAGGCGGACCATCGCGGCGAGCGACATGCGGCGCGGGCTGTTCCGGACAACCCCGCTGACGCAAGCATCCGCCGCGATCTCAACCTCGCGATATCTCACGATGCCGACCTGAAAAATCGGGACATCAGCTTCATCGTCGCCAATGGCGACGTCAGCGTGAGCGGCACAGTGCGAACGGAAGAAGTACGAAAAAAAATCAACGACCTGGCGATGAGCATCGGAGGCGTGAAGAGCGTCGCGAACGCAGTTCTCATCGCCGAGTAGGGAACCAAACAACAGAGAACTCTTGAACTCCTGTTCAAAACTTCTACGCGGCGCGCGTGGCGAACAGGGCGAGCATGACCACCGTCAGGAACATGAAGAGAAATATTCCAGCGAGCACCTTCGCGGCGGCGAACGATGCGCCGGCAATAGTGGTAAAGCCCAGCAGCGCCGCAACAACCCCGATCAGCAAGAAAATCGCAGCACCTTTCAGCATCACTCCCCCCGACAACAAATCAGCAATTTGTGTTCCCTTCGACCGGACAAAAAGGCAGCGTTCTTGCGTAATCGCGCGCGGAGGTATCGCCATGCCGCAGAAATCGAACGACCCGGGCAGCGCAGAAGGCGCATCGGTTCCGCAGGAACGGGACGATGAGCTCGAAATGGCCGATGATGACGAAGACTTCGACGACGATGAAGACCTCGATGACGAAAGTGAACTGGAAGAAGACGACGTAGAGGAGTGATGGGTGTGCGGTGTAACTGGAGATCTCTGGTGTAACTAGAGATCTATAGATCTATGGATTTAAAGATCTCTAGTTACAGGGTTTGCCGATTCCGTTCAATGATGCGGTCCCTGGGACCAGTCCTTTTCCTTCGAATGACCGAAGGGTATCGCTTCTGAGACGGCGCTGAACGATCGGCGACCTTCATCGACCGCTTCACGCGCCTTGGCGGCCGCGTTGCGCAAGTGATGGAAGTCGCGGATGACGTCGTCGAGCCAAGGCTCAGCGTTGTCGAGGAGTCGGTGCCCCTTTGCGGTCAGGAACAGAAAGGCGAAGCCCGCACCAATAATCGCGCCTGCAAGCACTTTCGAAAGCTGCGTTTGTTGATCCACACCAATCTCCTTTGAACGCCGTCACCGGACTCAGGCGACGTCGTTTTAGACGACCCGCCTGCCTGAAATAAGCTGCACGAGCAGCGCAACGATCGCCAGAACCAGTAACACGTGGATGAAGCCGCCAAGCGTGTAGGAGCTGACGACGCCGAGCATCCACAGGACGACTAGTACGAGAAAAATTGTCCACAGCATACGCAATCCTCCGGAAAAAGTTACCTGCTGTTTCGAAAGCACGGGGTATGCCACCTGACTGCCGCTCTGCAAGGCGTTCATGCTCCCCCGCGTCGTTCAAATTCAATACATGTGCTCACGCTGTGAGTCCTTTTTGGTGACCGTGTACGGTGCTTTGGGTTCGCTCACGGGCGGGTCCTGAACCGGCACCGGTCTCGGTTCGTCGGTTGGCGTCGCGGGCGCTTCATCCGCCGGCTCGCGGTCGCGCGGATCGGAGCTCGGCTTCTCGGGCGTGTTCTTGTATTCGGTCATGCAGGTGCAAGTGCATGATCGATACCGGAACTAAAGCACGAACAGTGAGAGATGAACTCCGACGACATGGAGGCAGAATGCACGACGACCTAACGGTCAGCGTCTGTTCTTCGTCGCGCGTCTTGGCTTTTGTGATGCGAGCCGTCGCGGGACTTTCCGCCGGGGTCTCGCTGAGACGGGCCTGATTGCCGAATTCTTCGTCACCTTGTCGAACGCCGCGAGCAGCACCGACAGCTTCACGTATATCAGGTCGACGTTCGCAACGCCGAGAATCACGTCGCCGGTCAGAACAGCCCCCCTGTTCAGGACATTGTCGAGGACATCGAGCAGCGACTGCTGTTCTGCTTCATCGGCGACGGTGACATGCGGAAAGAGCCAGTCCCGGGACTCCTGAGACTTTCTGCGGCGGGCCATTACTTGCTGACGAAATGATACGGCGGCCAGGGTCCGCTCATTTCGAGCCGGTGTCCCTCGGCCGCGAGGGCTGCTCCGAGCTTTGCGGAATGCGCTTCCCATGCCGCGCGCTTTTTCGCCTTCACCAGGAACGATGCCCCGACGACGTATGGTCGCCCTCGCCCCGCCGGTGGGAACGCCTCTTTCCGGGTTTTCGAAGCCATTCGGCCAAGCCTCTTCAGGGCGTCATTCGCGGTCCGTACAGTAGCGCGCGAGGGCGCAACCGTTTGATCATGCAGGCGCTTCTTCACGTTCAGATAATCGCGGCCGCTATCGAGCGCTCGGGCCGATTCGGCTTCCACTTCGCCAGCGACGATGCGGACGCCCCATTCTTCGAGACCGCGCAGCGTGGCGAACATCCGTTTCAATGCCGCGAGCCGGCCGCGCACATGCTCACGCGCCTTCTCGTCGCTCGAGAACAGCGTGAACAGCTTGAGCGGAATGACCGGCGCCTGCCGAAAGAAGAACTCGATGACGGAAGCGTGTGCGAGGGCATGGCGCGAAATCGCTTCGACGTCCTGGAGCTCCTGCTGCAGCCCCTCGCCCGTGAAGCGCTCGAGGGGCGCATCTGAGACGACGGCCCAGACGTCTCGATCGATCGCAACCATACGTGGAACGCCCGCGCCCGGCACACTGCCGGGAACACCTCGCGTTGACGGTGTTTTGGCCGACTGGACGAGACAATAAACGTAGGTGGCGTTCTGAAGGCCGGCCGCCGAGCTTCGCGGCAAATGTCGAGGGTTCACACGTCGTCGTCGACGGTTATTTCGACGCCGGCCACACGATGCTCGTCGTCGACGATGGCGCCCTGGGGTTCGGTGCGCGCCTTGATCTCGCGGATACGCTCGAAGACGTCGGACTCGATCACAGAAAACTCCTCCTCTGTAATCTCTCCGGACTCGAGTTTCAACTGCGCCTCCAGCAGCCGCTCGCGCTGCCGCTCGGGGTCGTTCAGCTCGGCATCGGCGACCGTCGCAACCTTGTCGAGGACGAACGAGATGCCGTTGATGAGGAGGGTGTCGAGCAGAAACATCAGACGCGTTCCAACTTCAACCGGATGTTCACGAAGTTGTAGGGCGGCCACGGGCCCGTGTACTTGAACGTGAGCTTGTCATGCTCCGCGGCAATCGACTTGACGCGGCTGTCGAAAGCCGTCTCCTGGTCGCGCGAAACCAGAAACGCCGCGTTCATGATCATCTTATCGCCAATAGGCTTGTTGATGCGCGACGCCACGGCGACATCTCTCAGGCGATCCAGGATTTCGCTGCCGTAGCGCTCGGACCGCGCCTGCAGGGCCGCGTCGATCGCGCGTCCGTACTGCATGCGCGCGAAGTAGGTCGAGCCCTTCTGCAGGGCTATCTCGTTCTTCAAGCGGTGGATGCCCTCGTCCTCGTCCTCGATGTCTTTGACGATCGAGTCGCGATCCCACAGCACCTTGAGGCCGAATTCCATCTTGTCGCGCATCTTCGACAACACGTCGCCGAACGCGTCGTACGCCGAGCGCAGCAGCTGCACGATGTCGTCCCTGGTCTTGAAGATCGTGCCGAACGACATCGGTATGACGGTGTGATCGCGCATGACGATCTCGTTGACCCGCTCGTGCGCGAGCACGTTCTCGCGCGTCGAATCGAGCACGCCGAGCGGGACGTCCGAGACGACCGCGGCGAGATCGCGATAATGCACCGTGTGAATTTCCGTGCCGTTGTCTCCGATCCCCGCAGCCCCGAACTTGAGCGGATCGGCCGACTGAATGACGCAGTACACGTATTTGCCGCGAACCACATCGACCGAAACCTGAGTCTCCTCGCTCCGCCTCGGCGATGTTTTTTCCCTCGGGGCCCTGGCCGCGGCCTTCGAAACGACAGGGGCCAGGCGCTTCACGGCGGTGCGTTTGGCGGCGCGCCGCTCTTTTGGTTTTGTCGTCTTCTTCGCCATGAACGCTACACCCCCGAACGCCGTCGACGCGCCGCCGGCTGTCGCGCGCCACCCGCTCCGCTCAGCTCGGCACGAAGCGCCTGATTTTCCGCGGCAAGCTCATCATACGGACGCGACTCGAGCGCGGGCCGGGCAACGGGCACTGATTGTCCGACCGCCTCCGAGTACTTCAGATACGTATCGATTGACGCGACGACCACACGCGCTTCTACCGTGATGAGGTCGATACCCACGAGCGACACACGAACCCATGCGTCGATGACGATGCCCTTGTCGAGAACGCGATCGAGAACATCGATGAGACTCGAACCACCGGCAGCCCTTTCAACGGCCATGGACCCTTCCTTCGAATTGTCGAGCTGGCTTCGTCGACGCTGGGACTATCAACGGCTCGCGAGTATACGACAAGATCTGAAAGAGTTTAGTGCCGGAACGAATTGGCTGGGTAGGGGGTCGAGGGCCGGGTCATGTACAACCCTAATGCACGGAGAGCGTTTCGCCCCGAAGGCGTTCTACGGTCGCCACCAGCACAGCGGGGTCCACAGGCTTGGCGAGATGGAACTGGAATCCGGCCGCCAGCACGCGGTCGCGGTCTTCCTCAGTCGTGTAGGCGGTAAGAGCCGCAGCCGGCAGCCGGGCAATCTTGTCGTTTTCCGAGCTCCGGACGTGACGAATCAAGTCGTAGCCGTCCTCGATCGGCATGCCCAGATCGGCGACCAACACATCAACCTGCTCCCGGCGCAAAGCGACGAGAGCGGTGGAGACCGACGTGGCCACGATGACCGACGCACCGTAATGGCGCAGAATCGCCGCAACGACCTCGCGCGCGTCCGGGTCGTCGTCGACGATCAGGACGCGCGTACCGGCAAGACGCGTGCGCAACTCGGAGCGGCTGATTTCTTTCACCTTGCGCACTTTTTCTGCCTGCACCGCGGTCGGGGCCGCCTGCAACGGCAGCAGCACGCGAAACGTCACGCCGGACTCGCCGTCGGTCTCGGCTTTGATCGTGCCGCCGTGCAGGTCGATGATGTCGCGGATCAGCCCGAGCCCGCGCCCGTACTTCGCGCGCGCCGACTGCTTGCCGGGATCTTGAGGACGCTGCCGGCTGAAGAGATAGGGCAACGCATCGGAGTCGACGCCGACGCCGGCGTCATGCACCGTGAGTTCAGCCATGCCTTTATCCGACGGCCGAAGGCAGACTTCAACCGTGCCTTTATCGGGCGCGAAATGGATAGCGCTGTTGAAGAGGCCTATCAGTGCCTGACGCAGACGCGCGCCATCGGCCAGCAGCGGACCCGGAAGCGCTTCGAGCTGGAAGTCGAACTCGACACCCTTCCTGCCGGCTTCCTTTGCCGCATACGCTGCAGTGTTGACGAGCTCTTTCGCGTCGACCGGCGCGAGCTTGAGCCGGAGATTCCCCGAAAGCAGGCGCCAGGTGTCGACGACCTCGTTCACGAGATCGAGCTGCTGCCTGGCTTGCCGGATGATGGTTTCGCCTGCGCGCACATTACCGGCTTCGTTCAATGCCCGGCGCTTGATGAGCTCGGCCCAGCCGATGATGCTGTTCAGCGAGCCGCGCAAATCGTGCGCGACGACGCTCAGATAGTCGTCTGAAAATCCATCGACTTCCAGCGACTGCCGCTTTGGGTCCTTCCGCCGGTCAGGGGGTCGAGGAGGCTGAACGTTTGTTTTGCTGCGACCGGGCATCGTTCTCGATTGTGTACCCTTCATGGTAACTCTATCGGATCCTCAGACCATCACCCTAGCGCCGAACACAGAAAGCCGTGGCATGAAATGGCGAGAGGAGGCGCCTGTTGGCGCCTCCCGAGCTTGTGGTGCTCCGCACATTGAAGGGGAGCAGTTCTGAGGAATCCGGAAAAGGAATCCGGTCGTGCTCTTTTGTTGCAACGCGCGTACCGAGAGGAAATGCCTGATTCTTGCGTGCTGTTCACGCACTGCGTGCAGCAAAAGCCTACATAGCACCATACGATCTGTTCTTCGACTGATCGTGACGCCCGTTGCCCATCATAGTGTTGGCGACCGACTTGAGCCCCTGGAGAATCCCCACGATCGGCCAGGCCTTCGACTTGATGGCGCCAGCGACCGCACCGCCGGTTTCGGTGACATAGCTCAGCGCGTCAGACACCGACTCCTGAGCGTGTGTCACCGTCTCAGTCATCAGCTGCACTTGATCGAGCGTTGCATCGACGCGCGCGCGCAGCGGAGCGATGTGCACACGCTCTACCGTCTCGAGCGTCGTCATGGCCCTCTGATACATGCGATAGGCGAGGATACCCGCCACGCACAGGACGACAAATTGAATCAGGCTGATCAGCGCCAGAATCGCCAGCCACGTGTTGGTCCACGTCAAATCAACCATAAGGCCTCGTCAGGATGCCAGTCGCGCGTTCGTGGGCAGGCGCCGGAGCGTCCGGCGCCGGTCGGGGCGCGCCTGTAGGTTATTCGCCTCACGGCGGGCTGTCATCGGCCTGCCGACTTCCCATCCCTCGGTCTCGTAGCCGCAGAGAGAGCACTGCAGCGAGAGTTTGTTGGGCTCGAAGTGCAGCATGATCACATGGCCATGCAGCCCGCACCAGAAGCGTCGCGAACTGCCGCGAAATAATGGAGAAGACTCTGGATAACAGCAGTGGCGTCGGCCGATGCATATCGCCGGGTGTTGTTGATTCCAAAAACGTTATCGAAACCCATGACTACTCTCCGAGCCCAATCCGTAGCAAGGTACGGGCCGTTCGTGCCCCTCGGAAACAGCGCTGGACGAGGAGAATACGGCTTTTTGGACGGGGGATCTGACCAGAAAGCTGGTCAACTGTCATGAAACCCAACAGCGTTCACCGGCACGTACAGCCTCTAGTAGCTGAGCGTGTAGATCAGGTCCATACCCGTCCTGTCGATGCGCTGGGTACGGTGCGATCGCTGGTTGCCTTGCGTTACCGTGCTCACAAGTCGAAGCAGCTCGTTAAGGCGGTACTCGAGCGAGAGCTGCGCGAAGTCGTCCGTCCCGAATTCCTGCCTGAAGGAGACGAACAGTCGCGACCCGAACTGCTGGCCGACCGCGATCGAGGGCTGGCCGGACTCGCCTCCCGTGGCGCGAATCTCGAAAATATCCAGATCGAGAGCGCTGGCGATCGAGTTTGCGAGCGGCGTCGCGAGATATCCGACGGCCAGGCCGCCGGCGCGTTCGGCAAGATTCAGCCGCTCGCTTCCGCCCAACTGATTGATCGGCTGATTGAAGACGATGAGCGACAGCACATCCGCTTCGTCGAGCGGCGGCTGGCTCGACAAGCCGCACTTGCGGCTGCCGGGCCGTGCCGCGAATGTTCACAATCGCCGTGACACCAGAGATAATGCGCTGCGCGTCGACCTGCAGAGCGGGATCGACCGGACGCGTTCCCTGAAACCGAATCTGGCTGTCGCGGAGCACTTCGAAGCGGCGGCCCTGGAAATCGTAGAAACCGCGCACGACGGTTACAGTGCCGATGACGTCTGGTTGTCCGGCTGGCGGCTTGCGAATCTGCAGCTCGCCGCCGACTGTGATATTCATGTCGCCGAGACCGATCCGCGAAAAGCTCGCGTGCATGTCGCGGCCGCGCAGCTGGAGATCGTCGGGAAGCCGCAGGCGGACGTCAACCGTCGCCGCGTCATAGAGGCCGAGACGCGGATTGTCGCTTTGGGGTCTGACCCCCGTACTGGTGAGGGGGTCAGACCCCAGGATCTCGCCGACCGTGCTGACCGTCGCTTCCGTGCGATACGGGTTTCTCGACAGCTGCTCGAGGATTTGATCAACTTCGAGCCGGCCGGGACGGGTGACGATTTCCCCGGTGACCGTCGGCGTCGAGACTTCGCCGGTGACGCGCACATCGCTGTCGATTTCCATGTCACCGAACTCGTTGTCGAGCACTTTGAACTGCGCCGACGATATCTGCAGGTTCATCTGCCCCGATGCCAAGCCGCACGATTCCGAGCTCGCCGATGGCAACAAGGCGGTCGGCATCGTCGTCGCTCAATTCGAAGCGATCCACGAACACTCGATCGCCTTCGAAGAGCAGGCGCGCGATCGCGTTGTTGTAGCTGACTCCCGTTGTGACGACACTGAAGCCGCCGTTGGTCGTTTCGACGAGGCCGTTCAATCGAGGAGTCTCCAGCGTTCCACCGAGACGCACGTCGGCGCTGAACTGCCCCGCAAGTTTCGTCACCTGCGTGGTCGCCGGCTGCAACAGCGCGAGGTCGATGGGCGTGCTCTTTACCGCGAGATCGAGCTCCTCGGTTCGCGCTGTCGATCCTGGACCGTTCGGTACGGGGATGGTGCCGACGGCTGTCAATACCGCGGCCGGTGTCTGCTCGAGGCGAGCGTCCACGTCGACTGCGCGGCCCGAATATTTCGCGCTGCCCGCGAGCGAGTTGAATGTGACGCCCTCGACCGTCCCACCCGTCACCGCGAACTCTGACTGGACGACAGGGTCGTTGCGAGTGCCGCGAATCTCGGCAGTGGCATTCAGAACGCCCTGGAGCGTGCGGTTCCCGAGGAGCAGTTCGTTGATGTCCTGCACCTGGACGTTGTCGAGCCGCACGTTCAGATTGTTCGCGACAGTGGCCGATGAGGCGCCGACCGCCACGGTCCCTGCGGCAGTCACTCGCTGCGTGCCGCGCTCCAGCACGAAATTCTCCACGGTCACCGAGTCTGTCGAGTACCGCGCGGTGGCTTCCTGGCCTTGCGGCAGAGCCCACTGCGTCTGGCCCACCGTGAGATTCAGCGCCCGCAGGTGCAGCTCGTCGTGGTCCGGATGGAAGAGGACATTGCCGCCAAGTCCGAGCGACCGGCGCTCCTCTTCCAACGTCGTGTCGAACTGAAGCTGGTTCTCTTCGTAGACCGTCTTCGCCGTCACGCGCGGAAGATGTTGGCCCGCGATCGTGACGAAGGTCGCCGTGGTGTCTGCCTGAATGCGCCCCTGCTGAATGTCGAAGTCCGGAAGCTGAACGGTGTAGGTGCTGTTCGCCGTGAGCGCGTCGACACGCGTGCTGTACCGCAGCCGGTTCGCGCCGAACTTGCCCGAAAAGGTCAGACTCGCAGCGGGTCCCGACGCTTCGCCGACGACATGCGCCGAACCCGCCAGCGGCCGGTTGAAGCGCTTCGCGATCGGCTCCAGGTTCGTGACGGCGACGTCGTATGCGAGCTTCGATTCTCCCGTTGCTCCGAGCGCAAGCGTGCCCGCTGCGCTCGCTTTGACGTCGGGCCCCGTCAGAATCGAGCTCCTTGATGTCTGCCGTACGGTTGGCGAACGAGCCGGTCGCCTGACCTGAATCGATTGCCATCCCGGCGATGGTCGATCTTTCAAGTGTGGCGCTGCCAGTCACCTCCAGCAGATCAGTCGGACCAACCTTGGGAACGGTCAGCGCGACGGCCATGTCCGCGGATCCATTCAGCGTCGTGCCGGCGAGCTCCTTGCGCTCTGTGAACAGCGATCCCGGTAACTGCTCGAACGAGCCGGCGAACTTTGCGCGAATCTCCCGCGCGGCCATCTGAAAATCGATCGCAGCCGAGGGTAATCGAGCGCCCGCAAGCGTCGAGTCGCTCAGCGTCGCAGTGGTGTTCAGCACGAGATCCTCGACGGTGCGGCCACTGCCCGCGAAGGTGAACGCTCCGGCCAGAGATCCGTTGAACCGGTCATCGTCGAGCCACTCCACTTTGAGGGGCGCGGCGAAACGGCGCGGGTCGAGCCACGACACGTTGCCGCTGGCCGAATAGCTGAGCTCGCGATTGCGCGATTCCATGCCGAGCACAGTCCCCGACTCGAAGCGCGCGCCCTCGACGACAGAATCGTTCAGCGTTCCGGTGCCCTTCCAATTGCGCCCCTCTGCTTCGAACGAATAGTTGCCGGCGGCCTGCGTCTCGAGCTTCGGGACTGCGAGTTTTTCAGGAAGGCGCCGCATGTCGAGGTCACGAAACGTGCCGTCGAGGCGATACGACAGCGGCCGCGACGGCGTCGAGAAGCGGAACGCGGCGCGCGCCGTCGCCGTGGCGCCATAGGCTGCGCCGCTCGCGTCGAAACGCAACACAGCCTGTGCCGCGCGACCGTCGGCGTGTCGAGGGACTTGATACACGCCCTGCGCGCGCACGTTCGCCGCGTGGTAACCAAAGCCCTCAGCGTGCGGACCGGCGAACTTGAAATCGATCTCGGCCGGGCTGAACGTCCACCTGAAGTCTGCCCGTCCCGTGACACGCGTCTTCCATTCGACGCGGTTGAGAATGGGCGCCATGTCGACGTTGTTCACGTCGAGCCGCCCTCCGAGGCTTTTCGTGCCGCCGCCGAAATGACCGACGAGCGGTCCGCGCGCAGTACCCGCAGACGATGTGACCTCGACGTCCATGTTGAGTGCGTCGAGCGTGCCGCTCGCCTTCACCGTAACCGCGGGCTCGAGGCTGATTTTGGCGAGCGGTCGGAAATACCGGCCGATCTCGGGCAGCGACAGTCGCTCGGCATCGAGCTGAAGCTCGAGCAGCCGCTCCTGCGGCCCACTGTAGGTGATGGCCGTCGCCATACTTGGTGCGATCGGTTTCGATCGCGAGATCGCGAGCGCGAATCGATCCCCGATCGAACCTCAGGTCACCCGCCAGACGGCGCACCTTCATCTCGCGAGCGTCCGCAGAGAACTGGCCGATGGAGACCGCAATGCCCGGCTTTTCGTACGCAAAACGGAACTGTGTGTTGAGACGGGTCAGGTCTTCGACCAGCCGGCCGCGATCGCGCACGATCAGGTGGCCGTTGTCGATTGCGATCGACTGCATCGTGATGGGCGGTGCGCCCCGGCCGCCGGTGTTGCGACGCGTCTTCACGAACCGGCTGAAGTTCCAGCCGGCGTCGTCGCGCTGCAGCAGGATCGAGGGATTGTGCAGCGTCATCGAATCGAAAATCAGCCCATCCGAGATCATCGTCAGCGGGCTGTACTCGACCGTCAGCCTGTCCATCGCTACGGCGATCTGTCCCTCGTGACGCAGCGCCACGCCTTCGAGCGCGATGCCGGTGAAGATGTTTCCGGTGAGGCGGGTGATGGTGAGCTCGCCGTTCAGGTATTGCGCAGCCTGGGAGACTGCCTTCTGGCGCAGCCAGTTCTTGAACCAGCTCGTCTGTGTCACCGCGATGCCGGCACCGAGCATGATGACGAGCGACAGCACGGCAATCGCGACATAGCGCGAGAGCCTGTGCAACGCGCGCATGGCGGCGCCGCCCACGCCTAGAACGCCTGGCCGATGCTGAAGTGTACTCGCCACTTCCGCGTCTCCTGAGTGCCCTCGATGACCAGGCCCTCGATGGGATTCAATTGGATGCCAAGATCGACGCGTACGGGTCCGATTGGGGTGTCGTAGCGGATACCTGGACCGACGGCCCAGCGCAGCTCGCCCAACTTCGCTTCCCACGGCCCTTCCCACGCGTTGCCGCCGTCTATGAACAACACTCCGCCGAGCTTGCCGAAAATGCCGAACCGCGCCTCAGTAGAAATCTCCATCATGGTGCGCCCGCCGATAGGCTCCCCAGCAGGCGTGAGCGGGCTCACCTGGTAGCGTCCCCATCCGCGAACGCTGCCCGAACCGCCGACGAAGTAGCGTTTGTAGAACGGAATCAGCGCCGCGCTCGGCCCGGCCAGCGTCGCCGAGCCCAGGCGATTCGCCCAGACGATGCGCGATCCAATCGGCACATACCCACGCACCTCGCCGTAGAGCTCGGTGAAATCGAACGTGCCGCGAAGCCACTGTCCGGCCCTCTGGACGTGCCCGCTCACCACGTAACCCTGGCGTGGATCGAGCGGCTGCTCCGCCGTGTTGCGCTCGAAATCGACTTCGAGTGCCGTGACCGTGCCCATGCCGCGTCCGGTGACGGGGTTGAGGCCCAGCGCGATGAGCTCGTCGCGGTACGTCGGGTCGTCGAGAACGCTGGGCACGACCGCATACTCTTCGTATTCCTGTATGAAAGTGGCGCTGACGGTGTTGCGCACGCCGCGTTCGCTGCCCACCCTTGCGCGGCTGAAATCTTTCGCCAGCGTGAATCGCCCACCGCTGCTGCGATGCTCGTAAACGGGCTCGTCCGCCCACCAGGTCGATCCCGAAAGCCGCATGGATAATCCGCGTTGAAACAGATAGGGCTCGAGGTAGCTGCCGCGCAGTCCCTGCTCGAGCGCCGACGCCTTTGCTTCGACCTCGCCGGTGCGCGCGCCACCGAAGAAGTTCACATGCCGCCAGTTGATGCGGCCGCGCGCCTTCTCCTCGGAGCCGTATCCGCCGGCGAGCTGCAGCCGCTTATGCTTCCCTTCGGTCACCGTGACGCTGATAGGAACCTGTGGCGATCGATCTTCAGGAAGGCGCGGCGTGACATTGACGAACTGAAACAGCTCGAGGGTGTAGAGCCGCCGCTGCGTCTCGTTGATGCGGCTCAACTGGTAGAGATCTCCCTCTCGGAACGCAAGCTCGCGCCGGACTACGTCTTCGTCAACCGACACATCGCCGTCGATGGTGATTGTGCCGAAGAACGCCCGTGGGCCCGTATCTGCCGCAACGGTGAGCTGGACGCGCGTCTCGGACGAGCCGGGGCGCTCGACCATGCGGATGCTGCCGTAAGGGAATCCGTGATCTCGCAGCTCGGCAAGGGCCACGTCGTGGGACGCGAGGATGAGCCGCTGATCGCGTGGCTTGCCCGGCGCAATCGGCAGGCGTGCGTTGAGGCGTTCGAGATGATCCGCAGGAATACCGTCGAACCCGTCGAACGCGACGTTTTCGACGATCATCGGCTCGCCTTCGTTGATCTCAACGGTGATCGCGACCTTGTCTTTCGCGTCGTTCAGGGCGACATCGACGCCAACGACCTTCGCTTTGGGAAAGCCGCGATCGGCGTAGAACGCCTCGATGCGCTTGATGTCTTGATCGAACTCTGGGCGATCGAAGAACCGCTTGCGCGACCACGGCAGGAAGCCGCTTTCCTGCGTGGCGAGAATCGCCTTCAGTTCGCCGGCCTTGACCGACGTGTTGCCGCGGAACTCGATCGACGTCACCTGAACGTCGCCGGTTTCGCGACATGAGGGCGCGGCGAGGGCAATGAGAAGGATGGTCGCAAAGAGTCGCATCGCCATCACCAATCACGCGGCGTGGCGCGATTTTTTCTTTCGGTTGCCTTTCTCCTTGCTGAGCGCGGCCGTCTTCAGGTCTTCCTTTGTGAGCACGACGAAGTGCCCTTTCTCGTACTCGAAGCCTTTGACCAGGTCTTCCCATGCGACCGGCCTGCCTTCCCGCTGACACACCCGCTCGTAACGGACCGGCGATTTGTCGCGCGCGTGGAGCATGCGGAATTTCGGCCGGTGATCGCGCACGGCGGTATGCAGTTCGACGGGAATCGAAACCAGGCCGAACGCAATGGAGCCTTTCCAGATGGATCGGGGCATAACGCCAAGCATATCTGCAAGGTGTACGCCGTTCGTTAGGAGGTAAGTGGTGGCCGGTAGCTGGCAGGCAGAGCGCCGGTAGCCGGTAGGTTGTAGCAACAACGCTACAACCTACCGGCTACAAGCTATTTCTTCACGATATTGAAGTGCGCCAGATAATGATTTCCGCCGCGGTTGAACCACAGCCGCAAGTAGTCATCGCCCTTGAGCACTTCGGCGCGATACCCGCCGGATGGCGGCGGCGTCTGCTCGGCGACTTGCTTGATTTCGCTGGCAGGAACGACTGTGACCACTTCACGCGCCACCACTTTGCCGCTGCGCATGAACTCGGCCCACCGTTCGAATTGCGGCGTCTGCCCTGCCGCCTGCGGAGTAGCGGGCGTTTCGGTGACACGTACCTGATAGGTGCCGGCGGGCAGCGCTTCCCCCCCGGCCCTGACGTCCCGGGGAATGCGGACATCCCCCAGATTCACTGGACCCGACTGCGACGGCTGTTCCGTGGCCGGCTTCGCCGTCTGCGGCTTCTGCGTGGCTGGCTTCGCTGTCTCAGGTTTCGCTTGCGCCGACACGTGCACCGCGGCGCCAAGGAAGGCCGACATTCCGAAAGCCAGGCCGATGTTTACGTAACGATTCATAAACATTCTCCCTTAGTTGCCGGCGACGAGCTGCACCGTCATGGCCGCGCGGCGATTGAGCCGGCGGGTCTCTTCGCGCGAGTTGTCATGCTTCGGCTGCTCTTCACCGAAGCTAACGGTCGTCAGTCGATCGGCCGTTATGCCGTTCGCCGCCAGATACTGCTGAACCGACCGGGCGCGGCGATCGCCAAGCGCCAGGTTGTACTCTGCCGTGCCGATGCTGCAGGTGTGCCCTTCGATGCGGACGCGCAGTGTCGGGTCAGCCTTCATCGCTTCGACCGCCTGAGCGAGAATGCGCTGCGCGGCGTCGGTGAGCGTAAAGCGGTCGAAGTCGAAGTAGACGTCTTCGAACGTAATCGCCTTCACGACGCGCGGAACGACCTGGATATTCACCGTGTCGGTCGCCTTCATATTGTCCGTCGGGCAGGTGCCGGTCACGGTGACAGGCACGGTCCCAGGCGTGTTCGGCGCCGTCCACGCGGTGTTTTGCTGCGCCGCATTCGCAAACGTGCCGGTCGGCGCGCTCCATTGATACGTAATGACGCAGCCGATCGAGTCCTGTGCGGTTGCCGTCAGCTTCGACGTTGCCCCGACCTCGACTGTGCACGGATTGCACTGCGCGTCGACGGTCAGCGTGTGCTGCGGGGCCGCGGCTGTGGGCGGAGGTGGTGGCGGCGCTGGGATCGGCACCGGAATGCCTGCCACGCCGGGGTGATAGCCGATACGGAATTGCCAGCCGAACTTGGTGCCGGTGTTGTCGTCGCTGTCGACGCCGAGATCTTCGCGATTTTCAGCTTTGAGCGACCAGTTGATGCCACCACCCGCAAAGAACCCGTTGCTCTTCTGCCAGGTCGCGCCGAACATCAGCGTCGACTGAAGCGGAAGATCTGACGTCACGAGGGGCACGCTGCCATCGGCGCCGATAATCGATGCTGGTGCCGGCGAGACCGTGCGAGTGACGACGTCGTTGTTGAAGATCTCACCGTACCACTCAGTCGTGAACTTCACCGCGCTGCGCATGGGGAACTGCGCACCGACGCCGAACGGAATACCGCTCGACAAATCGTACTCATCCGGATCGCTGCGCTGCCTGTAGCCGATGCTCCCCGAGACCTCGGCGGTGCTCGCGACTTCCTTGCTGACGATGAAGTCGATTTGCCAGTCCATTTTTCCTGTGCCCGAGCCGCTCTCGGCCGAGCCTGTCGGCAGCTTCAGCATGCCGCGCAGGGCCACCGCAACAGGGTGCTGCCGCGATTCGGACATGAAGCGGTACTTCCCGCCCAGGAACGTATCGCCGAAGTCGTTCCCGGTCCACCCGTCACGGACGAATGGATAGCTGTTGTCGACGCCCCCGTAGGTCTCGCCGCCGAATCCGAAGATCGGCCGCGTGTCGCGGTCGATGCGGGTGATGAAGCGAATTGCGCCGAAGATTTCGGCCCGCCCCTTTACGCCGTAGGCGAAGGTGCCCTCGAAATGGGTGATGTCTGTAAAACCCTGCCGGACGTCCCAGTTGAGGCGATACACGCTTGCTGACCAAGTACCGTCACGCAGCACCTCACCCGTTGGGACGAACCAGAGACCTGTGTCTCCATAAACACTTGTAGTGGCAGGGCGTACAGTCTCTTGCATCCCCGCTGGCGCCTGGGCCTGCGCTTCACCGGTGACTAAAATCAATGCACCGACAAGGGCGAGGATTCCGAATCGTCGCGACATGTGTATTCCTCCTGGAGGCATTGCACACTTCTCTATGGACCTAGATCCGCTGGCGACATTGCACAATACGTGCCGGGCCATACTTGGGCGCTCATTTTGGGGGAGAGGCTCTGTGGGGCGGCGCGAAGGTGGAACGGTCACAAATTTATGTGATGGCCCATTGTCCCAACTGTAGGCTTAGAAATCAATCCCCCTGAACGCGTATTTTTTGGATCTTCCGTTCGAGATCCTCGTGGAGCCTTGCCAAATCGCGACGGTACGAGTCTTCGGCCTGGGCGCGTTCGGCCACATCGAACAGCCCGGCGATCTTCGAGCGATGCAGAATCTCCAGCTCGGCCACTCGCGAGGCGTGAAGGTTGCGCGCCTCGGCGATTGCGGCCTTCTGCTCGTCAGTCGGCGGCCGTTCTACAGTCCCGGTGTCAGCGTCTTTCCTACGCATGCGCTCCATAGCCAGTTCTACGGCGCTTCTGGGCGTATCGCTCTCGCTCATGACGTTCAGTGTAGCTCCGGTTCGAGTTCCACGACTGCACTCATTTGACAGGATCCCGAACATGCCGATATAACTATCGGGTCTTGACGTTCCCTTCCTTCCTGCTCCGGCTCGCGACCTCGACCGCCTGTTGTCGATGCTCGTGTATCGAGCCGGCGGCAGCTAGGTAAGAGCCTACCTACGTAATTTCGTAGTTTCGCCCCCCGTTCTCCTAGCCACTCCGAACCGGCCTTCGCTAGACGAACCAACCTTTGGTGTGCATTTTTAGCGAATGCGGACGCGATGCGTGCGCATGGGAGAACCGAAAATGGCGTCCGGGAGATTTTTCAGAACGGCTGTGAATATCGCTCTGGCCATCGCGATCGGTAGCGCGGCAGTAGCAGACATACAGGCCCAGATGGGCACCGCCACCATCACCGGCCTCGTGCGCGACTCGTCAGGTGCCACGGTGCCTGGGGCGACTGTTCGAATCGTCGGCGAGGTCAACGGCATCACACGTGAGATAGTCACGAACGACCAGGGTTCGTATCGGGCCGATGCGCTGCCGCCCGGCTTGTACCGCATAGAGACGACCCTCGATGGATTCGAGACGCCGGCGCGCCACGTGGCCGTCGAACCAAATCAGACACTGGCACTCGACGTCACGCTTACGCCATCACGTCTCAGCGAAGCGGTGCTGGTCACCGCCAGGCGTATCGAGGAGGTCGCACAGGAGGTTCCAATTCCTGTGTCGGTCATAAGCGGCAACACGGTGGCCGATGCCGGCGCGTTCAACGTCAACCGCCTCAAGGAGCAGCTCCCAACGGTTCAGTTCTACTCAACCAATCCGCGCAATTCGTCGGTGCAGATAAGGGGTCTTGGCGCGCCATTCGGACTGACCAACGACGGCATCGAGCCTGGCGTGGGCCTTTACATCGACGGAGTTTTCTACGCGCGCCCAGCATCGGCAACGCTCGATTTTCTCGATGTCGAGCGCATCGAGGTGCTGCGTGGACCGCAGGGGAACCTGTTCGGCAAGAACACAACCGCTGGCGCCATCAACGTGACCACCAGAAAACCGACGTTCACTCCGGAAACCAGTTTCGAGCTCAACTATGGCAACCTCGGATTCGTTCAGGCGAAGGCGTCGCTCTCCGGCCCTCTGGCCCCCAAACTCGCCGGACGTTTCTCCTTCTCCGGCACCCAGCGTGACGGCACAGTCCAGAACACGGTGACCAGAAACAATGTGAACGACCTCAACAACCTCGGTATCAGAGGCCAGCTGCTCTTCGCCCCATCGGACCTCGTCGCAGTCACACTGGGTGTGGACCACACTCGACAGCGGCCCGAAGGGTATACACAGGTGGTTGCGGGCGTCGCTCCCACGTTGCGTCCGGCGAACAGGCAGTACCCGCAGATTGCCGCCGACCTTGGATACACGCCCCCGAGTTTCAACGCCTTCGATCGGCTGACCGACGTCGATTCACCGCTGCGGTCGTATCAAGATCTCGGAGGCACCTACTCTGTCGATCGATTGGCGGCTCGGACCGGGCCGCCTGACATCCACCTCCGCCTGGCGCTACTGGGGCTGGAACCCTTCGAACGACAGGGACTTCATCGGCCTCGACGTAACGCCCGTTTCGGCAGCGCCTTCGACACAGACGCAATGGACGCAGGAGATTCGGTACGCCGGAGACGTCTCCTCGCGCGTAAACATCGTCAGCGGCGCGTTCTTCTTCCATCAGCGGCTGGACTCGGATCCGTCATTCAAGCAGGAGCAAGGGGAGGCTGCGGCGCGTTTTCTGCTGGCGCCGAGCGAGAATGCGTCCACCCCCGGTCTTCTCGACGGGTACGGCTTCGACCAGTACCTGAGGTTTCGCAGCCTGAGCGCCGCGCTGTTCGGACAACTCGAGTGGTCGGTCACTGATCGACTTCGGCTGCTACCCGGCCTCCGATTCAACTACGACCAGAAGGAAGTCGATTTCGACCAGCAGGTATACGGCGGATTGCAGACGACCGATCCGGCGCTCGTCGCATTGCAACGTTCGGTGCTCGCTCCGCAAACATATTCGGCGGACGTCGATGACACGAATATCTCAGGCCAGATGACTATCGCATACAGAGCCGCGTCGAATATCAACGCTTACGGGACGTACGCGACCGGGTTCAAGTCGGTCGGGCTCAACCTGAACGGCTTGCCAACCGACGCTCTGGGTCGGCCCGTGACTATCTGCCGCGATGGTCAGGCCCGAAGACGTGCGCCACATCGAACTTGGCGTGAAAACGGATCCGCTTCCAGGCGTCACGGCAAACGTCACGGTCTACAACACCGCGATCGCGGACTTTCAGGCACAGGTCGTAAACGCCAGCGTCGGCGTACTGCGCGGGTATCTCGCCAATGCAGAGAAGGTGCGCGTGCGCGGAATCGAGTTCGACAGCGCCGCGAGAGTGCACAATCGCCTGACGTTCTTCGGTGCCGCTGCTTTTACCGACGGTAAGTACGTCTCCTTTCCCGATGCACCGCCACCACTCGAAGATACCGGCGGTCCTCAGGTGAAGGACATCTCGGGCTCCGACCTGCCCGGCATCTCCAAGTGGGCAATCTCGGCAGGTGGCGAGTACACCAACCCGGCCATCGTCCTCGGCAAGACAGGCGAGTTTTTTGGCGCCGTCGATGCCAGCCACCGGTCTTCTTTCTCGTCGAGCGCCACGGCTTCACAGTTTCTGGTGGTCGACAGCTATTCCCTGCTCAATGCCCGCGTGGGATTCAGGTGGGCGGATGGCTGGACTTTCTCGATTTGGTCGCGCAACCTCCTGGACAGGAATTACTTCGAATTGCTCACGGCGGCACCTGGCAACTCGGGTCTTTATGTGGGTCAGCCCGGCGATGGTCGAACTGTCGGGGTCACGTTGCGAATGGCTATCCGGCCGTAAAGGCGTTCGAGAGTCCGATGTCACTCGACACTGGAGATGAACATGAACCGCGTTTTTGCCCTTGTCGCCCTGATCGCCATGCTCGGCGCTCCGCCGGCGGCCACGGCCCAGACCACACTGCTGAATGTGTCCTACGACCCGACGCGCGAGTTGTATCGTGCGTTCAACGAAGCGTTCGCCAGGTACTGGGCGGCAAAATCCGGCGGCCAGAAAGTGACGTTCCGCCAGTCTCACGCGGGCTCTGGAGGACAGGCACGCTCGGTGATCGACGGCCTCGAAGCCGACGTCGTCACCCTCGCTCTCGCGTACGACGTCGAAGCGATCTCCAAGGCGGGCCTGATTACGCCAGGCTGGATCAAGTTCCTGCCGAACAACAGCGCGCCGTACACGTCGACGATCGTGTTTCTTGTGCGGACGGGCAACCCGAAGGGTATCAAGGACTGGAGTGACCTGGTGAAACCCGGCGTCCAGGTCATCACGCCGAATCCGAAGACTTCGGGCGGCGCGCGTTGGAACTACCTGGCCGCCTGGGAATACGGACGGCAGCAGAACGGTGGCAACGACGCAAAGGGGCGTGAGTTCGTGGCCGCGTTGTACAAGAACGTGCCCGTGCTGGATTCCGGCGCGCGCGGATCGACGACGACTTTCATGGAGCGCGGCATCGGGGATGTGCTTCTCGCATGGGAGAACGAAGCGTACCTGGCGCTTGGTGAATCGAAAGGCAAAGTCGAGATCGTCGCGCCATCCGTCAGCATTCTCGCGGAGCCGTCGGTTGCGGTCGTGGACAGAGTTGTCGACAGGCGCGGCACGCGCGCCGTCGCGCGTGCCTATCTCGAGTATCTGTATTCGCCGGAGGGCCAGGAGATCGCCGCACGAAATCACTATCGTCCGCGCGACCCGAACGTCGCGGCGAAATATGCGGGCACGTTCGCCAAGGTAAAGCTGTTTACGATCGATCAGGCCTTCGGTGGGTGGGACGCCGCGCAGAAGACGCATTTCGCCGACAGAGGAACCTTCGATCAGATCTACAGGCCAGGTGGCCGTTGAGCACGCGGGGTCGTGTCAGAATGTCGGACCTATGATTCGATCACGCGACCCTCGTGGTGTCCCTGCTCGTTCTCAGCTGCGCTCCAGCGGCAGCTCAGGCCCAGAAAGCACCCAGCGAGCAGAAGCCGGCACCGGCGCTTGCCCGCTGGATTGATTTGCAGAACGCAACGCTGAACACGCGATATCGATTTATCGACGACCAGCGCGGGATTGATCACGACCAACCAGCTTCAGCATCGCGAAACCCTGCGCGCGCGGCTCAAATTCGACGCTCCGGGACGATACGCCCTGAATGTCGGGCTGTTCACGGGGTCGGGTTTTACCAGTGGATGGAACAACACGGGCGTTGGATTGGGCGACTGGCAACACCCGCTCTCGTTCAGGAGCCTGTTCCTCGCGGCCCAGCCCATCGTAGGAGTCGAGGGGCAATACGGCAGCATGTACATCATCAAGGGAGAGTCGACGGAGATCACGACATACGACGACGATGGGTACGTCATCGGCGAGCGGGTATCGGTGCGTCGACCACGAGAATTGTTCTTCGACGAGATGTCGGCGACGGTCGGCTACCTCTCGAGCGATCCTGCGGAAATTGGCGTCAACAAGCGCTCAAGTATCTCAACGACCGTCCGAACTACGGACACTTCCTCGTTGACAAGAAGCTGGGCACGCGCGGAGGCGTCTCCGCCGACTTCACGTCGGTCGACGGGGCGGAAACGTGGCGTGCCGCCGCGAACGTCAACGCGAAAGAACTGCGCGCGGTGGACTCGATTCTTTTCGAGAATTACAAGCGCACGAATCACAACCCGGCGTATGGCTTTGCGGTGACGGCAACCAAGGCCGTCACGCGGACAATCAGCCTGAACGGAGGCTACGCCAGCATCGATCAGTACTATGGCGGTCTCAACTCAGACCGTTTTCACATCGGCAACCGCGTGTTCGGAATGGCCACGTACGTCTTCTCCCCACGTTTCACCGGATCGGCATTTCTCACCAGGGCTGTCGGCAACGAGATCGCGCTTCCTCAGAGAACGCTGTTGAACCTCATCTTTACCTACAACGCGCTGCCGGATCTGCGGCGGACGGGGGTGTTCTAGTTCGCATGGCAGGAACCAGACGCTCCAGCGTATTGCCCGGGTTCCGGCTGACACTGGGATTCACGCTTTTCTATCTGTGCCTGATCGTGCTCGTGCCGCTGATGACGCTTCCTGCACGTACGGCGACGCTGGGGTGGAGTGCGATTTGGCAGACCATCAGCGACCCACGCGTCGTCGCGTCGTACAAGCTCAGCGTGGGCGCGGCGCTGGTCGCCGCCGGCGTCAACGCCGTGTTCGGCATGATCGTGGCATGGGTGCTCGCCCGATACCAGTTTCCCGGCAAGCGCATCGTCGATGCCTTCATCGATTTGCCGTTTGCGTTGCCCACGGCAGTAGCCGGCATCACGCTGACGACGTTGTACGCCCCAAACGGCTGGCTCGGCGCGCCGCTCGAGCAGCTTGGCATCAAGGTCGCGTTCACCCCTTTCGGCATCACGATTGCGCTCGTGTTCATCGGCATGCCGTTCGTCGTGCGGACGCTGCAGCCGGTCATCGAGGATCTCGACGTCGAAATCGAGGAGGCGGCCACGAGTCTCGGCGCCAGCCGCTCGTACGTGCTGACGCGCATCATCCTTCCCTATTTGTATCCCGCGTGGCTGACAGGATTCGCGCTGGCCTTCGCGCGTGCGGTCGGCGAATACGGATCGGTCGTGTTTATTTCCGGCAACATGCCGATGCGGACGGAGATCGCGCCGCTGCTGATCATTACCAAGCTCGAGCAGTACGACTATGCCGGCGCGACGGCCATCGCCGTCGTCATGCTGCTGATCTCGTTCTCGCTGCTGCTCACCGTGAACGCGCTGCAAGGCTGGAGCAGCCGGAAGCTGGCGCACTGATGGCTCACGTGCAAACCGGGACGGACGAGGGATCCGAAAAAGGGGCTGACGGAGCCTGCGCCGATCCGGTGGCTGCTGACCGCAGTCGCGCTGGGTTTTCTTTTCCTCTTTCTCGCTGTGCCCCTCGCCGCCGTGTTCACCGAGGCGTTTCGACTCGGATGGGCGGCGTATGTGAACGCGATTCAGCGAGCCCGACGCGATGTCCGCGCTGACGCTGACGCTATCGGCGGCGGCGATTGCCGTGCCGGCGAACCTGCTGTTCGGTGTCGCGGCGGCATGGGCGATCGGCAAGTTCCAGTTCCGGGGAAAGCAGCTGTTGATTACGCTCATCGACCTGCCGTTCGCCGTCTCACCTGTCATCTCGGGCATGGTGTTCGTCCTGCTGTTCGGACGGCAGGGCTATCTGGGACCCTGGCTGATGGAGCACGACATCCGCATCGTTTTTGCGATTCCGGGAATCGTCCTCGCGACGATCTTCGTGTCGTTTCCGTTCGTCGCGCGCGAGATCATCCCGGTTATGGAGGCCACGGGCTCGCAGGAAGAAGAAGCGGCGCGCGTGCTGGGCGCGAGCGGATTTCAGACCTTCTTTCGCGTGACGCTGCCGAATATCAAATGGGGCCTGCTCTACGGCGTCATCTTGTGCAACGCTCGAGCGATGGGGGAATTCGGTGCGGTGTCGGTCGTCTCCGGGCACATCCGCGGCCTGACGAACACGCTGCCGCTGCACGTCGAGATCCTCTATAACGAATACCAGTTCCAGGCGGCGTTTGCCGTAGCGTCGCTGCTCGCGTTCCTTGCGCTGATCACGCTCGTGCTGAAAACTATCGTCGAGTACCGCACGCGGCGATCGATGCGAGCCGCTGCATGAAGATCAGCAACTGGCAGCGTAAATGGGCATCGACATCCGCAACGTCTCAAAACGGTTCGGTCACTTCACGGCGCTGCGCGACGTGAGTTTCGAGGTGCGCCCGGGCGAGCTCGTCGCGCTGCTCGGGCCGTCGGGCTGCGGCAAGACGACGCTCCTGCGCATCGTCGCCGGGCTGGAGACGCCCGATAGCGGCACCGTGCTGTTCGAGGGAGAGGATGCGACGCATCGCCAGGTCGGCGAGCGCCGGGTCGGCTTCGTGTTCCAGCACTATGCGTTGTTCCGCCACATGTCGGTGTTCGAAAACGTCGCGTTCGGTCTGCGCGTGCGGCCGCGGGCCCATCGCCCGCCCGATGCGGAAATTACGGCGAAGGTGACGAACCTGTTGAAACTCGTGCAGCTCGACTATCTCGGCGACAGATATCCGTCGCAGCTGTCAGGTGGACAGCGCCAGCGCGTGGCGCTCGCGCGTGCGCTGGCCGTCGAGCCGAAGGTGCTCCTCCTCGACGAACCGTTCGGCGCACTCGACGCCAAGGTGCGCCAGGAGCTGCGCCGCTGGCTGCGACGCCTGCACGAGGAGATTCATCTCACGAGCGTATTCGTCACCCACGATCAGGAAGAGGCGCTCGAGCTCGCCGACCGAATCGTGATCATGAACGAGGGAAAGGTCGAGCAGGATGCGAGCCCGGTGGAGGTCTTCGAGCAACCGGCGAGCCCCTTCGTCATGAACTTCCTCGGCAACGTGAACATCTTCCACGGGCGAGTCGAAAAGGGCCGCGCACTGCTCGGCCCCCTGGCCGTCGACTATCCGCAGCACGCTGCGGCAGAGCCGAAAGAGGCGGCTGGTTACGCGCGGCCCCACGAGCTCGACGTCACCCGCACCGAAACGGGCGCCGGACTCTGGGCCATTCTGGAAACCGCCAATCTCGCCGGCGCGATCGTCAAGCTGGAACTCGCTCGACGACCGGCGCAAGCTCCTTCAGGTCGAGGTCGCGCGCGATCACTACGACGCGCTGAACCCGAAAATCGGCGAGCGTTTGTATGTGAAGCCGAAGAAGATTCGCGTGTTCGTCGCGTCGTAGGCGTGGGGATTTACCGAACGGGTGGGCTGGGCAGTGACGATCGTCGTGCCGCCAAACACCTCGATGTCGCTTCGATCGTGCGTCACGTAGATCATCGTGACGCCGAGCGTCCTCGGAATCGCGGCAAGCTCTGCGCGCAGGCCCGAGCGCAGATCGAAATCGAGGCTCGACAGCGGCTCGTCGAGCAATAGGAGATCGGGTTTTGCGACGAGCGCGCGCGCGAGCGCAACACGCTGCTGCTCACCGCCAGAGAGGTGCCCGGGATATTCGCCGGCACGCTCGCGCATGGCGACCATCTCCAGCATCTCCTCCGACCGTTGTTTCCTGCTGCCGGCCGGCCATCGCCGAGATTCAAGAACGAAAAGCAGATTGCCGGCGACGGTCATATGCGGCCACAGCGCCAAGTCTTGGAACACGAAGCCAATGTTTCTGTCGGCGGGAGGCATACACACGCGCCCCGAGGACGACGCGACACGGCTGCCGAGATGGACTTCCCCTTCGTCGGGAGTCTCGAGGCCAGCGATCAGCCGCAACACCGTGGTCTTACCACCACCGCTCGGCCCCAAAATGCCGACAGTGCTGCCATGCGCGACATCGAGCGACAACCCACGTACAGCGACCCGCGGGCCGAATCGCTTGGTCACGTTCTTGAGCGCAACGGCGGGCGCCGACATCAGGCGGCATTCCTGTTTCGTGTGACGAAAGCGAGCGCGGCCAGCGGAAGCACGTTCAGCGCAACCTGTACGAGCGCGATGCGCGCGACGTCGCCGACGGGCGAATTCGCCATCAGCGTGTATGCGCGCACCGCAAGATTCGATTCGCCTGGCGGCGCCACGAGAACGGCGAGCGCAATGTCGCCGAACATGAGGATGAACATGACCAGCCACACGGCGGCCAGCCCGCTGCGCGAAATCGGCAGGACGATTCGAATGATCGTTCGACTCCAAGAGGCGCCACTCACGATAGCCGCCTCCTCTGCCGCCGGCGGTGTACGCCGCAGAAACGCCGCACATAACAGAGCCGCTATTGGAAGAAATCTCGACACGTACGCGATGACGACGCTGGCGCCGGAGTTGTACACATCACCCAGAAAGCCCGGACGGTTCCAGAGGCCGATGATGCCGATGCCAACCACGGTAGCCGGCACGGCAAACAAAGAGAGCCACAGGGCTTCGGTGAGATGCGCGGTCGAAGCGTCGGCCTTGGTGATCCAGTAGCCAAGCAGCGCGCCGACCGCCACAACCACCGTTGCGGAAGCCGTCGACCACAACAACCCATTGCCAATGGCTTCCATAGACGCGGCAGCGCCGAACGCCACACGCCCCACCATGGCTTCGAGGGCGATAGCACCGATCGGAGTCGCAACAGCGATCACTCCGGCCATGCCGAGAAGCAGAATGGCAATCTGGTGAAGCCGCCGGTTCCACCGCACTCCGGTCTTTCCGCGATCGGCCCGTACCTGAGAGGGGCCTGCGCATGATCTCCAACGCGGCTAACGACGCAATGCCCGCGATCAATGCCAGCGGTAGCGCCATCATCGCCGCGAGGCGGAAGTCGTACAAGGCCGCGAAGGCCGTGAACACCTCGGTAGTGTAGACACGTATCCGCAGCAGCGACGGCACAGCGAAGTCGGAGATGGAGAGCGCGAACACGACGAGCGTCGAGGCCACCAGTGAAGGCGCGATCAGAGGCATCAGAATCCTCGACCACACCTGCAATGGCGGCGCCACGATCCGTCCCGCCTCAGCGAGATGCGACGGCACGCTGCGCACAGCCGCCTCAGTCGCGATCATCACAATTGGAAAAAAACAGAATCCAAGAACGAGAGCGGCTGAAGGAAGACTATATGTCCATGCGGCGAACCGCGTGCCGGCGAGCGTCACCCATGCGAGCGCAAGCACATATGACGGCAAGGCCAGCGGAACAAGGAGCGCGAAACGCGCGAGACGAATTCGCCGCGGGTCGCATCCGGCCAGCGCAATGCCCAGCGGCACACCCGCAGCCAACGCACACAGCGCCGCTATGCAGCCGAGCAGCAGCGTTTGGATGACGAGGTCGCGATGACGATCGCCCGAGAGCGCTGCGAGGCCCGCCGCGCCGCCCGTACCGGCGCTGCCGGCCAGCATCCAGATGAGCGGGAGGACGCAGCAGACGAAGAAGACGCACCATGCGGTGGCGAGGCTCAGCACCCGATCGAGATCATGGCGCACGGCTTTCTATAGTCCCAGAATCGCTTCAAGACGCCGGGTTACGTCTTCGACCCGTGCGGCCGCCTTGCCGTAGTCGAGCGTCATGGGCTTGAACGCGTCGATGCGAGGAAGGTGTGCCGGCCCCGGAACTGACGGGCGCAGCGGAATCTGCACGGCCTCCGACTTGGCGAGCATCGCTTCGACATCATGAGACAGCAGGTAGTCGATCAACTGCTTCGCCTCTTCGGGATGCGGCGCACCGGCGACCATCGAGACCATATTCGGCATCATCGGGACGCCCATGCCGTCTTTGTCCGGCATGACCATCGCGATGGGGGCGCCACCCGCCAACGCCACGTTGACGTCGTCTGTATCGGTCAAGCCAGCCTTGACCTCGCCCTTCACGACCATGTCGCGAACGACGGAATTACCGCCGACAATCTTCACGCTGTTCGCTTTCAGGCGTCGGAAGAAGTCGTCGGCCTTCTCGTCGCCGAGCGACACATACAGCGCAGCCACGTGGAACGACGTCGAACCGAACCGCGGATCGGCAATCGCAACCTGGCCCTTCCATTTCTGCTCCGCAAGGTCGAGCACCGAGGCCGGTGCTTCCTTTTCGGGAACGAGCGTTGTGTTGTACGCGATTACACGCACGCGGGCGGAAAAGGCGGTCCAGTATCCGTCCAGGTCCTTGAATGTCGGGGGAATGTCACTTGCCGAAGGCGAACGGTAAGGAGCGAGCACACCGCGCGACTGCAGCACGAGCGTGCGCACCGGTTCATTCGACCAGAATACATCGGCATGGGCGCGTTCCCGTTCGGCCAGGAGCCGGTTGGCAAGGCCAGTAGATTTAGTCTCCTCGGTGTCGTACACCGCATTCACGCGGATGCCGCGTCGTTGCTCGAATACACGCAGCACAGGTTCCGAAAACACGCGATCGGTGGAGACGTAGACGGTGACCGCCCTCTGTCCCGTCGCCGGCTCGTCGGCACTCCCTCCTCCGCACGCCGGCATGGCGGCAAGCAGACAGAGACTGGCAAATGCGCGGAACGGCGTCATGCGCTACCTCGGAACAAGCGTGAGATCATCGAAATAGGTCACCGAATCGGCTTTGGTCCATAGACCCACTTTGCCCGGTGTGGTGAACGTCGAGTCCTCTACTTCGAACAACCCCTGCCCGTTGAGAGAGACAGTGAACACCCCGCCTCTCACCGTGATGCCAAGCTGGCTCCAGGTGTTCTTGGGGACCGACGCTTTTTTTCCGTACGTCCGTCCGCTCCCTTTCACGGGTAAATCGGTACGTTTGCCGTTCTCGACTTTGTAGAGCACGACGTTCCCTTCGAGCGCATTCGCCCGGACGATGTAGTAGTTGTTCGCATCGCGATACCGCCAGACGACACCCGCCGCCTGATCGACGCGGCCGCTTAGCGGTCGGAATCGGACACTCGCGTCAACATCGGTTGACACGATGTCGTTCAACACAGCGACTGGAAAACGGTAGCTCGTCGAATCGGCGTCGGTCTGCGCCAGGACATTGCCGCGCTCGGGCGACGCATCGTCTTTCCTGACCGACCACGCGCCGGGTCTGCCGCTGCCGGTCAGCGCAAACGCGAACCCGCCCGGCGCCTGGCCTGGCTTGTCCGACTCGAAGTCGATTACGCGGCGGGGCGGTGGCGTCTGCGCAACGACGGCCACGGTCATCAGCAGCAGAATTCCGGATGTGGCCTTCATGTGAAACCTCTACCGTCCCTTGACGATGGGTAATACGAACACCAGCGAAAACGACCATCGGCTGGCATCTTGCGGCAGTCCTGTCGCCACGTAATCGAGCGACCCCTCGATCTCAACGTCGTGCAACCAGTTCGTCTCGGGCAACCGGCTGAACAGCGCAACGGCGGTGTCGAGCTCGAGGTTGAGTTTGTGAGTGTAGGCCCGGGTGTCGTCCGGTCGTTCCGCACCGCTGAACTTGTCCACGATGTCGAAGTGCGACGACAGCCACCCGCCGGTTTGCTCCGACTCCAGCCAGTACAGTTTCAGTTCCGACTCGAGCTCGACGTCGTTTTCGTCACTGAACGGCTTGGTAATGGCCTCGAGCGTGACGCCGACGCGCGGAATGGGCGTGGAGAGATCGAGCGCAAAAATTGTTTCAAATACCGTCGCGTCTTTTTCCCAGGTGATGGTGGGCTCCACGAGAAACGTGGGCTCGCACAAGAAGCGGCACGCCTGCTGCTGTGCCGATGCTGGCGCAGCGGCAAGCAGGCATAGGAGCAGCGCGGACGCGAGTCTTGTCACGTCTACTGAACCCTCCACGGCGACACGCCCGACCAGTTCTTCAGCTGAGCTGTGGCCCACTCGTTGGTCTGGCTGGTGTGGCAACTGACGCACGGGTTCGCGATCTTGTAAGTGTCGGACATCGCCGGCGTGATGAACTTGAACGTATGGCTGCGCACGTTGATGTTGGCGATCGTCGGCGCGATCTTCGGCATGTGGCATTCCACGCAGTCGCTGCCGCGGCTGCCGGCGGGATGCTTCGTGTGTGCTTCGATCGTCGTGCCTCGCGGACCGTTCGGCGAATTGGGACCGTGGCACGTCATGCAGAGCTGCTGTGCCGGCTTGATCAGGTCGGCGTTGTACGCGGTACCGTGCACATCGTGGCAGCTCGCACAAGTCACGCCCTTCGTGTACATCGCACTCTGCACGAAATCATTTCCCTGCATCCGGTTCTTGCGCGCAGTTCCCTCGGCGTAGTGGGTGTAGCTCTGCTCGCCGAGATGGTGTTCTTCGAGCCTCCAGAAGTCTTGCAGCTTCAGCCCCATGTGAAATCCGACGGGCCAATCGTGTATCTGGCCGGCGATTGGATTCTGCAGCGGCTGCCCCTGCGAATGGCATTGGATGCAGGTGTCGTTCGCGCTCACGTAGTCGAGGCGGGACGGATCGATGATGTTCGCGCGCGTCGGCCGCGCGGCGTGCGCGCTGCCGGGACCGTGGCACCGCTCGCACCCGACATTCCATTCCGTCGTCCGCTTCGCCTCGACGTCGTAATTCGTCGAATGGCACCCATCGCACAAGGGACCCGTCGGGCGACCGGTGTTGTCGCCGGCGGCGGCCGGGTAGTGTGCGACCCACCACTCGGTGTTCGGCTGGAGGAAGTACGGCCGCCACACCTTGTTCGTCACGTCCCACTGCGCGTTCGCCGGGTAGTAGTCGTTGCCCTTACGGAGGAAATAGCGCTGCTTCCACTTCGTGCCATATACGAACGCCACATCTTCGAGCCTGAAGTTGACAAGCGGATTCGGTTTGCTGAAGTCTCCGAGCACGGCGCTTCGGATCCACCTTTGGATCTGTGATGACGTTGGCCATGCGCGTATGCGACCACCGCTCGAACGTCGCGGCATGACACCGCTGGCAGGCCAGTGAGCCCACGTATTGCGCGCTGACTTGAGTGGTGTTCGCGGCAGGCTCCGGAGTCGCAATTTTTGGCGGCCGAGCCGTCAGTTGAGCCGTCGCCGGCAGCGTGAGCCTGCGCCGTGATGTTCGTATTCAATGCAGCGGCGAAGGCCGATATCGCCGCGCACAACAAGAGGGAAAAGACACGTCTCAGCATGAAAGGGTCACCACTGTCCAACATTCTACAAAGATGCCGCCGTCTTGTTCGTGACAATCGCGTTCAGGACTGCCGCTCCTTCGGCAGCGCGACATAAAACGTCGCGCCCTCTCCCAGCGCACTTTCCGCCCACACACGCCCGCCGTGGCGCAGGACGATGCGCTGCACGTTGGCCAGTCCAATTCCTGTTCCTTCGAACTCTTCGGCGCGGTGCAGGCGCTGAAAGACACCGAACAACCGATCTGCGTATGCCATGTCGAATCCGACACCGTTGTCTTTCACGTACACGACCGCCTCGCTGGTCGAGCTGTTGGCGCTGCCCACTGTAATGGTCGCGTGTTCCTGCGTTCGCGAATACTTGAGGGCATTCGAAAGAAGGTTGGTGAAGACGAGCTGCAGCATGCTGGGATCGCCGGGCACGGCGGGCAGCGGGTCGATGACCCATTCGACTATGCGTCCCGGCTCGGCCTGCATCACATCTCGCTGGGCCTGGCTAACGATGCCGTTGAGATCGACGCTCGTGTGCAGCATCTCGGCGCGCCCCATCCGCGAAAAGACGAGCAGCGAGTCGATGAGCTCGCCCATCTTCACGGCGCTTTCCGAGATGAGGCGAAGATAACGCCGCCGGTTATCGTCGAACGCAGGCCCTGGCGATCTTCTGCAGCAGATCCGTAAACCCGCTGATGTGGCGGAGCGGGGCGCGGAGGTCGTGCGAGACCGAGTACGAAAACGCCTCCAGTTCCTTGTTCGCTGCGGCCAGTTGCTCGCTCCTCTCGCCGAGCTCGCCGATGAGCGCCTGCTGCCTCTCGCGCATCGTCACGTTGTCGAGCTGGACGGCCGTTTCGTTGCAGCAGGCGCGCAGCAAGCGCCAGATCGTCCGAGATGAAAAGCGCCGCCTTCGGCAGAATCACGAACAGCAGCCCGCGCGGGCCGACTTCGCAGGGAATCTGGCACGACGTAAACGCTTCCCGCTGCTCCGCCGGGCAGCACCCATTCGTGCTGCTTGACGAGCGTCGCTCGGTTGCTTCGCCAGGCATCGAGCAAGCTGCCTTCCGGAACCGGACGGCCCGGCTCGAGATATCCCCAGCGGCTGACCGCGACGATCAAGCGCCTGCCGGGAATCATCCCATACCGCCGCAGAACCGCTGGTGGCCCCAACCGCAGGAACGGCGAACGTGCAAAGACGATTCAGCACCTCGTCGCGCGATGGCGACCTGCCTGCGAGCGCGCGGTCGGACAGAAACCCGTACAGCTCGGACGACTGCCACATGCGGCGAAGCCACGACGGCGGGGCGAACGCGAAATAGTAATTGAGCGCCGCCCCGAGCGCGGCCAGCGGAATCAGCGCAGCCGTTGCCGCGCGCAAGACCGGCAGAATCTGCGACGAGCACAGCCAGAATGAACACGATCGCCAGCAGCAGGGCGCCAAGCGATGCGTGCTGCATGCGAAAGTGCGTCACGCCGCCGGCTGCTTGCGCGCCCTGGCGAAACGCCCACGCGGCGTAGCCGAGCAGCCAGATGAAATAGAGAAAGGCGAGCCCGACGAGCGCGGCCGACCGGAAGGGCCATGCCGCTATCCACGTCACGATCAGCGAAACCAGGAGTCCCGCCGTGGCCGTGCGCCGCACGCCTCGCGAGACCGGCCGAAAGTGGGAGACGACGCGCATCAAAAGGTAAGGGTGCGCGAGGAGCACGCTGGCGCCCAGCGGACGTATCCACGCCGCCTGAACATGGGTAAGGCGAAGGGCGCGCTCGAGGATAAGCAGGACGGCGAGCGATCCGAATACGAGGAAGATATCGAGCGAAACGCGATCGCGCCAGCGTGCCCACTGCACCACCATGAGGATGGCGAGGAGCACGATGGAGCCCTGCGTGAACCACTCGAGGAAGGCTTGTAGCGACACGGGTGAAAATAGAAAGTAGAAAGTGAAAAGTGAAAAGTGAAAAGTGAAGTCTACTTTCCCAACTCCCTTTTTACTTTCTACTTTCTACTTTCCACTTTCTACTTTCTATTTTCTTCCCCGCCTCGCTACCGGCGCACTCGAAGGGCCACCGGCGAGGCAAGCCGCAGCGTCAGCGGTGCGCCACGGCCGATCCCCACTTCTTCGCCGCGCGTCGAGAGCACGACGGCTGTGCCTGCGCCACCAGCCGCCGCCGCCGCCGATCAACGCGCCCTTCTTGCCGCCGATGAGCGCGCCCACTGCCGCGCCGCCGGCCGCGGGGATGCCAATTTTCATCGCGTCCTTCTTCTTCGTCGCCCGGCCAGTGCGCGCGACGCGACCGGTATCGACGCTGTACCGCTCTCCGCTGCCGCGCGGCACGAGCGTCGTGAACCGCATGGCGATGTACGAGCGCCCCTTCACTTTTCCGGGACGGCGAACCGCGGTGACGTTGCCGTAGAGCTCGCTGCCGGCGGGAATCACGATTTCATTGTCGAGGCGCACGTCGCGCGACAGATGCGCGCGCACCGGCTGCTCGACACGGCTCGTGTTCGACGCGACCGAGGTGTCCAGAATGATGGGCAGTTGTGTGCCTGCGGGGACAGTCACTTCGCGCGTCGTAAACCGCTCGAAGATGCCTTGTTCCGCAGCAGTCGACGGCACGAGCGCTGGCGCCGCAAAGAACGGCGCACAGAACGAACGCTATTGCATGTCGTGCTCGCATATCACTCTCCCTTGAAAAGGGCTCTGCGACCTCTACCAGGGAAAGAGCATCGAGCGTGCCAGACAAAGTGTCGCGTTTCGCTTTTTGTTCTTACCGCACCACCGAGCCGCTCAACGCCGACCCTCCGATGTCTTCCACGAGCTCGGCCTGCACGATGAATCGCCGCGGTGCATTGCCGACGAAAGAAAACGGGTAGCACGTGATCAGCGTAATCGTCGGCGTATCGGTTGGCGCGATCACCCACACATCGTCCGGATCCACGATGTGCGTCTTCTTCACCCGGTAGTGATACTCCCCGCGCCCCGTGACAACCCGGACGTCGTCCTCGAGGCGAATCTTCTCGAGCGGGCGGAACAATCCATCGCGGTGGGCCGCCAGCGCGACGTTGCCGCGCCGGTCCCACGGCAGCGGCGTGTCCGGAAGATGTCCGACCGCGTTCTTGAGCGTTTTCTCATCGTCGCCTTCCGCGACTGCCGCCGAGAGATTGAGCCGGGGAATGTCGACACGGCCGATGATCTCACCGGTTTGCAGGAGCCTCGACACCGTTTGGCGCGTGCTCACGGGCGGCCGGCGGCCGCTCCATCGTCACCATCTCCTCGACACGCAACTTCGCGGCTCGTTGAAAGCGCCATGTGTGAACCGTAATCGACACTGTAAAAAATGAGGCACGTGAGGCCGATGACGATGAACGCACGGCCCACCCACGCGCTGCGCCGGCCGGGAGCATCTCCGATCATCGCGGTGTCTCTTCGTCAGTGCCCGCGAGGTACGCGCGGCGCGTTCGCACGGCAAGCTTCTGTCCAGAGGGAAGTGTCACGTCTACGGCAACGCTCCGAAGGGGTTCGTTCCGCGTTCTACCCCCTCGAGTGGTTTCCGAAGGGACGTATCCAATCGTGTACATGTTGCGGATGTCGCGCGCGATGCGTTGGAGAATGTCGTCGATCTCAGCGGCGTTTTTCGGCCTGAACGCCACTCCGCCCGTAGCGCCGGACAGCTGGTTGAGAAAACCTGGATCTGCCTCGGAATCCATCGGATCGACAAGCGCGATCGTGTAGATCACCGCATTCGACGCCTGCGCGTTTGCGAGTACGTGCGCGCGTGTCGTGTTGCTCGCGTTGTCGCCGCCGTCGCTCAGGACTATCAGCACCTGGCGCTCGAAGCCGCCCTTCTGAACGTAGTCGAGACCGGCATTCACGGCGTTGTAAATCGCTGTTTGTCCCCGCGCCTTGATTGCCTGTACGAGTGCGACGCGCAGTGCAGGCTCGAAATTGGTAAAGGGTTTTTCTGCAGGCAGCGGCGTGTGGAGGTGTTCGTTGAAGCCGAGGACGAAGAATTCATCCTGCGGGTTCATGGCTTTCGAGAACGCCATGCTCGCCGCAATCACCAACTCGCGATGGGGCGCCATGCTGCCGCTCGCATCGATGAGCAGACCCACGGTGACCGGCGCGTCCTGATTATTGAAGAAGCTGATTTCCTGCGGACGGCGGTCCTCGAGAACGCGAAATGAATCCTGACCAAGACCGCCGACGTAACCGCCTTTTTTATCTTTTACGGCGACGTGAAGCACGACAAGTTCCGACTGGGACGAAAAAGTAGGCCTGGCGTCGGGCTCCTGCGCAAACGGCACGCTCGTCACCGCGATCCAAACGACGGCTAGTGCCGGCAAGACGCGACCAGCGCGAGTTCGATTGTTCATAGGCGATCCTGACGAGCGACCGACCATGGACCATGGACGATGGACGCATGACCATGGACCATGATCGAGTCACCGTCGGTTCCTATGTTACGCCCGGAAGCGCAGCCACGCGCCGCCGAGGAGCGAAATGATGCCCAGCAGGCCAATTCCCGCCATCGGAGTGCTCGTTCCGGGCAGACGCGCCCGGGCCATCGTCCCCTCCTGGGCAGCCCTCGTGGACTGCGCCGAGGCCGGCGACCGCTGCGTTGTCGCGCCAACGGGAGGCGTGTTGGCCGCGGCTTCGACCAACTGCTCGTCGGTCAGCTCCGTTTCCTGCCCGCTCGGCGACACATACGCGAGGTCGGCAGTCTTCATCCGGTCGTTGCTGACATTTGCTTCCTGCGTCGTCAGCACAGTGCTGTTCGTCGCCTTCGCGAGGCGCACTGCCTGCGACTTCGGATAGATGAACTCGCGGCCGATGGTGTTGCCGGGATACCACCATGTCTTCACGGCTGCGGGCTGGCCCGCCGGCGTTTCAAGGAAACGCAGCTCGGCGTCGTCGGACGGCCTCGGGCGCTGGGCCGAGATCGTCATGAACATCCCGTACGTCTTGCTGCTCGCATCCTTGGCCTGAACCTGCATCACTTTGCGACCGGTCGTTGCATCCACGAAGCGGAACATATAGGTGCCCGGGGGAAGCGTGACGCCGGGAAGTTCGACTGGCTGGTTGAACGTAAATTCGGTGCGCGAGTCCAGGGGCTGTGCGAGAGTCGGCGTCGCTGAGATCGTCAGCATCATCGCCGCCGCACACGCGGCGGTCATCAATCCTTTTTTAAACATGACGTGTCCTCCTCGTCCGGTAACAAGTGTGCAATCGGCTTGCCGGTACGGGGCCGAGGCGAAATGAGCTTTTTACTGTATGGAAATCCTTCACAATGAGAAGTTTCCGACATTCCTGAACATCGTTCAGCGAGCGCGAATTTGCGGCGCGTTTCAGCTAGAATCGCGCGCTGACCGTGACGATGCTCACCACGCAGCAGAGCGCCGGCTCCGCACATCTCACATTCACTCGCAACGGTTCGCACACGGTGCTGACGCGCGCCTTCGCAACGAGCCCGGCGAAGCTGATCGCGTCGAACGGGCGTGGCGCGACCTGCTGGGTCTACGCAGCTACGCTGGGTGGCGGACTTGTGGGCGGGGACGACATTCAGATTCGTGCTGACGTCACCGCGGGTGCGCGCGCGCTGCTGACGACGCAGGCGTCGACGAAGGTGTACCGATCGCTTCGGCGCTCGAGACAATCGTTGACGGCAAACGTCGACGCCGGCGCGCTACTTGCCGTGGTGCCCGATCCGATTGTCTGTTTTGCGAACGCGGACTTTGTCCAAATGCAACGATACGACCTTCACGCCGATGCGAGCCTCGTCATGGTTGATTGGATGACGTCGGGCCGCCATGCGGTCGGCGAGCGTTGGGCATTTTCGCGCTATGAGAGCCGTTTCGATGTCCGGCGCGGATCGCATCGGATTTTTCTCGACGGGCTCGTGCTCGAGCCCAACGTCGACACCGTCGTTCGGCGGATGGGCCACTTCGACGTGCTGTTGACTGCAATCATCTCTGGGCCGCTCGTTTGCGACGCCGCGCGGGATCTGGTGGATCGTGTGTCGAAGGCATCGGTTGTGCCGCGCGCGGATCTGGTTTTTTCGGCTGCGACCCTGCGCGACGGCGGCGCACTGCTGCGCATGGCCGCCACGAGCATCGAGCAGATGGCGCACACGCTTCGCAGCCACCTCGCTTTTCTATCGCCGCTCATCGGCGACGATTTCTGGAGCAGAAAATGGTGACTTCATGCATCTGACACCGCACGAGCTCGACAAGCTCGCGCTGCATCAGGCGGGCTACCTCGCGCAGAAGCGCCTCGCGCGTGGGCTGCGCCTCAACTACCCGGAGGCGGTGGCGCTCATCAGCACGCAGGTCATGGAGTTTATTCGCGACGGCCGAACCGTCGCCCAACTTATGGATGTCGGGCGGCAACTGCTGGGGCGCGCCGACGTGATGGATGGCGTGCCCGAGATGATCGTCGAAGTCCAGGTTGAAGGCACGTTCCCGGACGGCAGCAAGCTCGTGACTGTCCACCATCCTATAGCCGCAGAACATGGCGATATGGAGCTCGCGCTGTACGGGAGTTTTCTGCCCGCGCCGGTCAAACGGGGTCTGACCCCCGTACCGGTACGGGGGTCAGACCCCAATGGCACGGTTTTCTCGGGAATCGCCGGCGAAATTCTTCCCGCCGACGGCGAGATTCTCCTCAACGAAGGGCGCGATCCAGTGCAGGTGAAAGTGACGAATCGAGGCGATCGGCCTATCCAGGTCGGCAGTCACTATCACTTTGCCCAGACCAATCGCGCTCTGGAATTCGACCGGACCGCCGCGACCGGCCGCCGCCTCGACATTCCCGCGGGGACAGCCGTCCGATTCGAGCCTGGCGAGACCAAAACGGTGGCGCTCGTCGAGATTGCCGGCAACCGCATCGTACAGGGGAGGTCTGCTGTGAGTTACGTCATGCGGCGGCGGCACTATGCCGACATCTACGGCCCCACGACCGGCGATCGCGTTCGCCTGGCCGATACAGATCTCGTTGCAGAAGTCGAGCGCGACCACACGGTCTACGGCGACGAGTGCAAGTTCGGCGGCGGCAAGGTGCTGCGCGACGGCATGGGACAGGCGGCAGGCGTCGGGGACGATCGGGCGCTCGACCTCGTCATCACCAACGCCCTTGTCGTCGACTGGACCGGCATCTACAAAGCAGACGTCGGTGTGAAGCGCGGGCGCATCGCGGGCATCGGCAAGGCCGGAAACCCCGATGTGATGGCGGGCGTCTCTCCAGACCTCGTGGTCGGAGCCACGACCGAAGCCATTGCCGGCGAAGGTTTCATCCTGACGGCAGGAGCCATCGACGCGCACATTCATTACATCTGTCCTCAGCAAGTCGACGTCGCGCTCGCAAGCGGCGTCACGACGTTCATCGGCGGAGGCACCGGGCCGGCAACCGGCACCAAAGCAACGACGTGCACACCCGGTTCCTGGTATCTCGAGAAGATGCTCCAGTCGACGGATGCGCTGCCGATGAACTTCGGCTTTCTCGGTAAAGGCAACAGCTCGATGCCCGAAGGACTGCACGAGCAGATTCGCGCCGGCGCGATCGGACTGAAGCTGCACGAGGACTGGGGCTCGACGCCTGCGGCAATCGACTGCTGCCTGTCGGTTGCCGACCAGTACGACGTGCAGGTTGCCATTCACACCGACACGCTCAACGAATCGGGTTTCGTCGACGATTCGATTGCCGCCTTCAAGGGACGCGCGATTCACACGTATCACACCGAGGGAGCGGGCGGCGGCCACGCCCCCGACATCATCCGCGTTTGCGGCGAGCCGAACGTATTGCCCAGCTCGACGAACCCGACGCGGCCGCTCACCGTGAACACGCTCGACGAGCACCTCGACATGCTGATGGTCTGCCACCATCTGGACAAGAACATCCCCGAGGACGTGGCATTCGCCGAAAGCCGCATCCGCAACGAGACGATTGCCGCCGAAGACATCCTGCACGACCTCGGGGCCATCAGCATGATCTCGAGCGACAGCCAGGCAATGGGGCGGGTGGGCGAAGTCGTCGCCCGGACATGGCAAACCGCGCACAAGATGCGCCAGCAGCGCGGGCGGCTTCAGGGCGAGCAGGGGGCGAACGACAACCTGCGAATCCGGCGCTATGTGGCGAAGTACACCATCAACCCGGCGATCACCCATGGCGTGGGTGCGGAAGTCGGCTCCGTCGAAGTCGGGAAGCTTGCCGATCTCGTGCTGTGGCATCCGGCGTTTTTCGGCGTGAAGCCCGAGCTCGTCATCAAGGGAGGCTTCATAGCGTGGTCGCAGATGGGCGATGCGAACGCGTCGATACCAACGCCGCAGCCGATCGTCATGCGGCCGATGTTCGGAGCCAACGGCACCGCCGGTGCCGCCACGTCGCTGGCGTTCGTGTCTCAGGCAGCACTGGAAGCAGGCACCGTTCAGCGCTATGGCCTGCGCAAGAATCTGTACGCCGTACGCGGCTGCCGTGCGCTGAGGAAAGCGGACTTGAAGCTGAACGGCGCGACTCCGAAGATGCGCGTCGATCCGGAAACATACGTCGTGACGGCGGACGGCGAAGAACTCCGCTGCGAGCCGGCGACAGTGCTGCCGCTTGCGCAGAGTTATTTTCTGTTTTAGGGATCTTTTTCACAGGAGACCAGGAGATTAGGACTTCTTTTTAGGCAAGAATTCTCCTGATCTCTTGATCTCCTGTTCAAGAAATTCAGATACATGAATTTTCTGGTGTGGCAACTGATTGACTCCGGCTTTCCCTCGGGGGGGTTTGCCCACTCTGCGGGGCTCGAGGCCAGCGTGCAGCATGGGCACGTTGCCGATGGCGCCGGCTGTGCGCGCCTTCGCCTTGCAGGCGCTCGCGCAGTGCGGGCGAAGCGCGTTACCGCTCGTCACGGCGGCACACCAGCGGGCGGACGATCTCGCAGATCTCGATCGCCTTGTCGACGCGTTCTTGTCGAACCCTGTTGCGAACCGGGCGAGTCGCGCACAGGCCCGCGCGCTCCTCACCAGCGTCGCTCGCTCGTTTCAGGACGCGCGGGTTGCGCCCCTCGAACTGCGGGTCAAAAGCGAAGGGATGGCCGGGCACTACGCACCGTTATTCGGCGCAATTTTCAACCTGCTCGACGTGGCACTTGTCGACACCCAGCGGGCGTTCTTGTTCATGTCGCTTCGCGGCGTGACTTCTGCTGCCGTTCGGCTCGGCGTCATCGGCGCGTACGAGGCGCAGACGTTGCACGCGGATGTCGCGACCTGGATCGATACGATCATTCAGGAATGCGGAGCGCTTGCGCCGGACGAGATCGCCCAGACCTCTCCGCTGATCGACCTGTTCCAGTCGACGCACGATCGTTTGTACTCGAGGTTATTTCAATCATGAGCGCACCCTGTTTCCATCACGTAGAGCACCCGCATACCCACGACAACGATCCGACGACGCCGGGATCGTTCAGCCGACGCGCTGCGCCCAAGCGCCGTAACTACGCCGACCGGTCATACACGGTCGGTATCGGAGGCCCGGTTGGCAGCGGCAAGACGGCTCTGCTGCTGTCGCTGTGCCGCAAATTGCGGAATCGCTACCAGCTGGGGGTCGTCACGAACGATATTTTCACCAAGGAAGACGCCGAGTTTCTGATGCGCCACGACGCGCTTCCATCCGAGCGGATACGCGCTGTCGAGACCGGGGGGTGCCCACACACTGCCATCCGCGACGACATCAGTCCCAATCTCGTCGCGCTCGACGCGCTCATGGAATCGCTCCACCCGGAACTGCTCTTCGTCGAGAGCGGCGGCGACAACCTTGCCGCGCAGTTCAGCCGCGACCTCGCCGATTACACGATTTATGTGATCGACGTGTCCGGCGGCGACAAGATTCCGCGCAAGGGCGGGCCGGGCATCACGCAGTCGGATCTGCTCATCATCAACAAGACGGATCTCGCGCCGCTCGTAGGAGCCGATCTGAGCGTCATGGAGAGGGATGCGCGCGCGATGCGCGGTGAGGGGCCCTTCCTCTTTACGCAGGTGAAAAATGGCGTTGGTGTTGAGGAGGTTGTGTCATACGTAATCGAGGCGTGGAAAAGACAAACAGGAGACTAGGAGGATAGGAGAATCCCTTTGAAAGGAATTCTCCTAATCTTCTAATCTCCTGTTCAAAGAATCGGGTTTGCGCAGCGTGCCGAAGCGATCTTGTCGCGCTTCTGCTTGAACACGCGCACCCACTCGTCGACCGGGGTACTCGGATCGCGCTTGGTGAAGCGCGCGACTTCGAAAAGATCCCGCAACTGCTGATCGCTGAGTTGAGCGAGCAGGCCGGAAAGGAATTTGCGGCCGTCCTCGCTGATCTTCGGGTGCTCGAGAGAACCCGTCAACGATTTCGAAAGCTGGGCGACGCAGGCCTCCGGATCTTTCCACATGGGTGTCGTGGACCACTCCTCGAAGTTGACGGCGCTCTTTTTGTCGGCGTTGAACATGCTGGAGGTACCGAAAGTCTTCCCGACGTCATTAATCATCATGTAGGAGTGCAGGCAGCTGCCGTCCTTCGCCGGTTCCAAGCCGCGTACCTTGTCGAGGCACACGAGGCGCTGCTGCTGGGGCTTGTTGTCGGTGTGCTGAATCATCGCGGCCAGGAGCTTCAGCGCGTCCCGCTGCGCCAGCGGTGCGCCGCCATTGGTCTCGTCGACAAATGAAAGCTCGACCCACGCCCAGCCCGAGTCCTTGTGCAGCTCGATCTCGTCGCCGGGCAGTTTTCGCTCGACAATGGCCGCCGCGAACTCGCGCGTGCCCTCGGCTGTCTTGTGATCCTTCATCGGGTCTGCGGGGCATCCTTTGCAGACCACCTTAACCGGATACATGCGGTCGGCGCCGAACCCGAGCGCCCACAGGAGGCGCGAGGCGGCGACCTCGGAATAGATCTCGCCGTTCTGCTCGCCGTATTTCACGCGGATGGTATCGTCGGCAGAAATGGCACAGTCGAACTTCGGGGTGCCCGTCTGCTTTTTCTCGACGTAGTCGCACGTCACGACAGCCTCGGGCCGGAAGCTCGAATCCTGCTGCGGCCCCAGTCGCAGATTCTTCGACGCGATGTCTGCCGGGCATCCAGACCTGTGCGTAGCGGAGCGCCGCCAGCCGGACGTCGTTGTCCACTTTCTTGTAGGGGTCCCTTTTCTGTGCGTTGAGAGTCGCGGTGCAGCAGAACGCGACAACCAGGGCTATGTGACGTACGTGCATACCCTGCGAGGAGCAAGAGACGTACCGCGCTACTCCTTACATGGCGGGCCAGAGAGCATCGAGATGACAATCAGCGGGTTGCGCCCCTGCGGCACCAGCGCATGCGAGACCGTGTGCGGGACGAGGCTGAAGGTGCCGGCCTGCAACTTTTGATCGGCTGTGCCGATGCGCAGGATGCCCTCACCGGCGACAACGTAAATCCATTCTGCTGCCGTGTCGTGCGCATGCGCCGTCCACGAATCTCGAAGCTGGTGCAGTGTCGCCGTTCCGGTCGTCGGTGCAGCCGAGGACGGAGTCCTTTCGCCCTTCGCGCCCGCCGATGAAATTCTTTTCGAGGAACAGCGGAACGGGCGTCACCTTCGGATCGCCGGGAGGTCCGAGCGGGGCCGACGCCGGCGGCGGCGCGACTGGCTCCGGGCGCTTTTTCGGGCGGCGGGGCCGGGCTCAACGCGACGTCGACCGTCGCGGCTTCGCCCGCGCGCAGCGTGACCTCGCGCTCGAGCGTAATCGATCCTTCGCGCGAAAACCGCAGCCGGTACGTGCCGGGACGCATGTTGATCATCTGCAGTGAGCCGTCCGCGGCAGTAACACCCTTCGCGCGACACGACGCCGGTGGTCGTGACTACCGCTGGTATCAGGCAGCGGTGCTCCCGACGCCATCGGTCACTTGAATAGCTATCACCGGCGGCTTCGCGGTCGAGGGTTTTGCCGTTGAGCGTGGCGGCGCAGCCGGCTTCTCCGGGGCTGGCAGGGGCGTTCTGAGCAAACGCGCCCGACGGCCGACAGAAAAACGACCGTACAGAGAGACAAGGGTTCGACGCATACCTTCCAGTCTACGCCGAACCCCGGGAATTTATTTCGCTGCCCGTAACGTGATCTTCTGGACCCGCCAGTTCGCGAGCTCTCCGACGAGAAGCTCGTTTTCGTTGCGGCAGTCGATGGAATTCACGAGGCTGAACTCCTTCGGCAGCTTGCCGGCGCTGCCGAACCTGCCGAGCACGTTGCCCTTCAAGTCGACCTTGTAAATCGCCGCGTCCTCCATGCCGTCCGGATCGCCTGTATGCGCGACATACAGTACCTGCTGCGGCCGCGCGTCAGGCACAACGCCGTCGGGTGCGCCGACGTTGGTGAACTGCGTCTTGAAAGTGCCCTCGGTGTCGAACACCTGTACGCGCTTGTTGCCTTCGTCCCCGACATAGACGTTGCCCTGGGCGTCGATCGCAATGCCGTGGACGATGTTGAACTGACCCTGGCCCGTTCCACGCGAGCCCCAGTTCTTCATCCATTTGCCGTTGCGGTCGTATTTCGCCACGCGCGCGTTGCCGTAGCCGTCGGCGACGTAGATGTTGCCTTGCGCGTCCCACGCGACGTCGGTCGGACGCGAAAAGCTCTCACCTTCGACGCCGGCGCCCGGCAACGGCGGCGGGCCACCGGGCGCGCCGCCACCCCTGCCGCCGCCGCCACCGGCCGGCGGCTCCGGCTGAATCGTCGGAATGTTCGTCGGAAGAGGCGTCAGACGCGGCGCCGGCACAGTCATCGCTTCGGGCTTGCGGCTCAGCACCATCTGCACGCGCCCGTTCGAATCGAACTTGATGACCTGCGACGACATCTGATCAACGACCCAGACGTTGTCCTGCGGATCCACGCGCACCTGCTGCGGCTGGAGAAATCCGTAAATGCCCTGGCCGATCTCGCGCACGTATTTGCCGGTGCGATCGAACTGGAAGAGACGGCCGCCGCCATGCGACACCGCGCGGGCGGTGCCGATGGTGATCGTCGGATTTCCCGTTCGCGTGTACACGTAGATATCGCCCCTCGAGTTGGTCGCCACGCCGGCGACCTCGCCGAGGTGAATGTTGTCGGGCATCGTCAACGGACTGGGATTCGAGTCGAATTGAATCGCCGGCATCGTCTGGCCCGACAGCAACCCGCCGCTGATGGCGAGCGCGGCGGCTATTGAGAAAATCAATGTTTTCTTCATATGGCCCCCTTATCGCGCCGCCGCAGACGAAGTGGCCGGCTGCATCTTCGATGGATTCAGGATGATCTTCTGCGCGCGCCACGCGGAGATCTCCGAGACGTAGAGCTGATCCGGGTTGCGGCAGTCGATTTCGTGAACGGTGCTGAACTCGCCGAGGCCTTTGCCGGCTTTGCCGAACTTGCCGATGATCTTGCCGTCGAGCTCCATCTTGTAGATTTCGCCGGTGATCGCCCACGACGCAGCGGGGTTCGAGTCGGGATTCGAATTCGACGAGTACAGGTACTGATGCGGGCCCGGAGAGATGCACACTGCCCACGGATTGCCCACGTTGGTGTACATCGTCTTGAGCGTGAGGTCGTTGTTCAGCACGACGATGCGGCGGTTGCCGCGATCGCCGACGTAGATGTTGCCCTGCGCGTCGGACGTGATCGAATGCGGCGTGTTGAGTTGGTTCTGTCCGTCTCCCCGCTGCACCGCCCGCGAACTGACCGATGAAGCGGCCGTTCTTGTCGAACTTCACGACGCGCGAGTTCACGTAGCCGTCGGAGACGAAGATGTTGCCCTTGCGAATCCCACGTGACGTCGGTCGGGCGGCCGAAGCCGTACTTCCGATCGAGCACGAGATGGGTTCTGGGCGTTCGCGTCTGCGTGGCGCCCGCGACCGGCTCCGGCCTGCGGCCGAGCACCATCACCACGCGTCCCTGCGGGGTTGAACTTGATGACCATGTTCGTCCCCTCGTCGACCACCCAGACGTTGTCGTCGCGATCGACGCGCACCTGATGCGCGAACTCGATGCCGTAGACGCCGACGCCCCACTCCTTGACGAAGGTGCCGTTCGGGTCGAACTCGAACAGCCGCGTATCGCCGCTGCGGTGATAGACGAAGACGTGCCCTTTCGAATTGGTGGCGATGCCGATGCCCTCGCCAAAGTAGAGATCGGGCGGAAGCTTGAAGAAGTTGGGCACCGACGTGTGCGGAATCGTGGGAACGTTTTCCGCAGTGGCCTTGGTCTGCGCGATGAGCGGCGATCCGCCGAGAAGCGCGACCGCCGCGGCGGACAGCATTAGACGAGTCAGCATTCTCATGAAGCCTCCGGCTGTGAGTTGTTCGGAGTGAGCGTGGAATTTATACCCGGTATGGTATCACCTCGCCTTCATGCTCTCCTGCTTCGAGTGGCGAGGGGACGCACGGGCGGTTTCTGCAGAATGTCGCGGACGCGCTGGATCTCGAGCTCCTCGAAGATAAGGCTCGGCGCGATGACGGACACGGCCGACGTCGCGCCCGCGCGGTAGGAAAAGACGGCGCGCTCCTTCGACGCCTCAGCCAGATCTCTGAACGCCATCGGCGACACCGTTCCGAAGCGCATGCCGCGCACCGGCGTCTCCGTGCCGTCGAGCGTGACTTTCACTATCGCGTCGATGCCGGGTCCTGCCGCGCCACCCTGGCCGTCCGACCGCACGCCGCGCACGATGTAACCGAACGCTTTGTCCTGCGCCCTGAGCAGCGCAATGTATTTCTCCTTGAGCTCGGCCGCCGGAATGGCCTGGCGCGCTTTCGAGCTGGAACACGCCCGCGAGCACGGTCGTCGATCGGCCGTGGCCATTCGATCGCGCAAAATTCTTCTGCGGCACGCGGCTCGTCAGCAGCGCGGCGAGGCGACCCTTTTCCACGAGCGACACGTCCTTCGCGCGCACGCCCTCGTCGTCGACCGTATAGCTGCCCGCGAGCGGCTTGCCCTCGAAATGCGTCAACGATGGCGTATCGCTCGCGCTGAACGCGTCTGCCATTACGCGGAGCCCGGTGCGATTGAGGAACGGCGATGACGGCGCCTGCGCCATGCGCGGGTTCTCTGCGTCGGGCGGCCGGCGGGCCTGCATCATCTGCACGAGCGTCTCGGCGACGAATTGCGCGCTGCCGATGCCATCGATGAAGCACCGGCCCGGCGAATTCCTCTCCAATCGGGGCGACGCGCGCGGCGTCGACCTCGGCGGCGATTTTGCTCGCCCGTGCGACGAGATCGGCCGCGGACGGAAGATCGGCCAGCGTACGCCCCACGTCGCTGAACGTCTGCCGCACCGGCATGCCGTCGCCGGCCTGCGCCTCGCCGTACATCGTGAGCGACGCTGATCTGAATGGGGGCGACGGTCTTGAAGCCCTCGCTGTTCAGGTAATAACGCGTGCCATGAACCTGCGTGACTGTCACTTCGGAGAGATCGACGTCGGGATGCGCGGCGAACACGGCCGACGACTGCTGCACGCGCGCAAGGAGATCCGGCACGGTCGCCGCCTTCGGTAGCATCCGGCTTCAGCCGGACCCCCGGAACAATCGTTTCGACCGGCGGCTCCTCGGAAAAATCCGGAATCGGATCGCTTGCCGTGCGGTTCTGAAACGCCGCCTTCTTGCGAGCGAACATCGTGATGGCGCGCTTGTACGCCGCGTCTGTCGTCAGCCAGATCTCGCGGCGCATGGCGTCGTAATCGTCGTCGAGCGGCGCGATGACGGTTTGTCCCGACATGCCGGCCCCGCCGCCGAAGCCCTGCACGACAAAGCGCGAGCTGTCGAACGTGTAACTGCCGACGCGCACTTCGACGCGCAGCGTGCGCGTGCGCCGCGGCGGATTCTCGACGATCGCGCCGAGGCGCCCTGATATGTCGGACATGGTGCGATCGAGCACTTCGTAGGCGATGTAATACGGCGGCGCCTCGCCCTTCATCCGCAGCTCGGCCATCGAGCGATTCATCTCATCCTGCATGGCCGCGAGGGTTGGGGATTCCTGGGCCTGCAGGCGGGTAACATCAACGAGCAGCAACAGGAACAACAGGGCTAAAGCCCTGTCAGCTCCGTCACGATTTTCTCCCGGCGACGGCGGCGCCGGCAGGATCGGCAGCGTCTCCTGGGATTGGAATTTTTTCTGAACCTCGACTTCGCTCACGAGCAGCGATGGCGACGATGCCGACACGGGGACACCGCCGCTCTCGGCACCGCAGACACCGTTGAACACGTCGATGCGATCGTCGGTCGCGATGATCTTGCCGAAAGCCGCCAGCGGAGTGCCAATCAGATCGACGCCGCGCACGAGCTCAGGCTCCCGTCCGTCGGTATAGATGCGATAGACGACGTTGGGCAACACGTTGAAAGCGTTCGGCGATCCGCGGCCGGTCGACGTGAACCCTCCTTCGATGTTGTCGAATAACAACCCGAACGGCTTGCCCTGGCGCCGCGCCTCGTCGCGCAGCTGGTTCATCAGCTGCTCGCGCGACACCGGCTTGCTCGATTCCACCTGCAGGTTCGACTGGCGCGACACGGGCAGGAATCCGGGCTCTGCCCTGCCATGCCCGTTCGACTTGGGAAAGCTCTTCAGCGGGGCGCGGTCGAGCAGAAACGTCTTGAGCACGCCCTTGTCGACGACGGTCACGCGCTGCGCCTTGACGCCCTGATCGTCGTAGATGTAGTGCCCCATCAGCTCGACACTTCCGAGTTTCTTCACCGTGGGGTCGAACGAGACGCTGAGAAACGCGGGCAGCACCGGCTGGCCGACCCTGCTCGTAAACGTCTGTCCATCGTCTGCGTTGCGCTGCCGGTTGCCTTCGACGCGATGACCGAAAATCTCATGGAAGAAGACGCCCGCGGCGCGCCCGGACAGAATCGCGGGGCCCGAAAACGGCTCGACGAGCGGCGCCCTTCGAAGCCGCGCGAGCAGATCGACCATCGCGCGCGCCTCGGAGAGCAGCTGGCGCTCGTCGGGCAGGCCGTCCGGCGATGTCGCAAAATAGCTCGCGTAAAGCGGAAGCTCCATGCCGTCTTCCGCTTTGGTCACACCCTGGATGAAAATGCGGGCGCCGACGTCGCCGGTCACGACCTTCGAGCCCTCGCTGTTGATGAAGTACCGGTTGTCGGCCTCGACCGTCAACGACACCTGGCTGCGCAGCACCTGCGGGTCTTCGCTGAAGACCGCAGACACCTTCCTCAGCCGCGCTTCCCATGCCGGCGTGTCGAGCGAATAGGAAGCTGTCCCGGCCGTATATTCCTGCTTCTCTTCGCGCGAGAAATCGGACGCGGGATTCTCATCCTGCACTTTTGCCGCGACGTTGGTCCGGACGCGCGTCAACGCCTCGCTCGCCTGCTTGTAGCTGCGATCGGTAGCCCGCCACAGCGCGAGCTGTATGGGTTTCTCCTCGTCCGTAAGCGGCAGGCTGACCTGCACGAGCCGCGGTGACTGCGCCCTCACATCGCCTCGGATGGGGTGCGTGTTGTCCAGCTGATAGTCGCCGACCCGCACCTCGACCGTGGCGGAACGCTGCCGGTTCTCGTCGCTGCGATCGATGGCGCCGAACGAGGCGAATATCTGCGTACTGCGCGAGTCACGCAGCGTGTACGCCGCGTAATATGCGGGCACCGGCTGACGCCGCAGCATGTCGACATTACGCGACAGCTCTGCCTGCAGGATGCCGACGATGTCTGGCCTGGACTGCGCGAGCAGTGCGCACGGTAAGGCGCAACTAAAGTTGCGCACTACAGGACCCAGCCCTACGGGACCCAGCCCTACGGGACCCAGCCCTGCGGGACCCGGCCCCAAAGGAAGGCACACGAGAATGCCGACCACAACCACGCGCGCAATCGTCATAATCGATTGTTACGAGATTGACGGATCATACCTCAGTACGAAATCCTTCCTAAGTATGAGACCAGCCTTCGCGCTGTCTGTCGCATATCGCTTCCGCCTGCGCGCAAAGCGCTTCGGCGGACAGGTCGGCGCGGCGAGCCTGGCCCTTGTACTTGCTGCCTCCTGTACCACCAAGGCGGACAACTCGCCCTATTTCGGCAAGACCGTGCCGCCCGAAGGACAGCACATGCGCTACATTTCGGGTTCCGAGCCCGAGTCGCTCGACCCGCAGGTCTCGTCGGGTCAGCCCGAGGCGCGTCTGCATCTTGGCCTGTACGACGGCCTGACCGAATACCATCCCGAGACGGCGCAGCCGATTCCCGCGCTTGCCGAACGCTGGGAGCCCAATAAGGACAATTCGGAGTTCACGTTTCACCTGCGCGACGCCAGATGGTCGAACGGCGATCCGATCACGGCGCACGACTTCGTGTATTCGCTGCGGCGCGGGCTGGCGCCCGAATTCGCCGCGCGCACCGCGTATCTCGCGTATTACATCAAAGGCGCGCAGGCCTACAACGAAGGCAAGGGCAAGGCCGATGATGTCGGCGTCACTGCCATCGACGATCGCACGGTCAAGTACACGCTCGCGCAACCTGTGCCCTTCTTCCCCGGCCTGGTCGCGCACCAATTTTTCCGGCCGGTGCCGCGCAAGGCGGTGGAGACCTACGGCCAGGCATGGACGCAGCCTCAGAACATCATTACGAGCGGCGCGTTCATCCTGAAGACGTGGAGGCCGTACGACAAGCTCGTCTATGTCCGCAACCCGCACTATTGGGACAAGGCGAACGTCAAGCTCGAGTCGATCACGTTCTACCCAATCGAAGACGCGACGACGATGATGAACCTGTACAAGGCGGGCGAAATCGACGCGTTGTACAACCACATTCCGCCGGCTGCATGGATCGATCACCTTCGCCGCACAGTCGATCACATGGACAAGCCGGAATGCGCCATCGACTACTACATGCTGAACACGACGAAAGCGCCCATGGACGACGTGCGCGTACGTAAAGCGTTCAACATGTCCATCGACAAGGCGGGGCTGGCGGCGTATCAGCGCACGATCAAGCCGCTGACGGCATTTTCACCCGAAGGCATCTTTCCGGGATATCCACAGCCGGTCGGCGATCCGTTCGATCCTCTTCGCGCGAAGCAACTGCTCGCGGAGGCGGGCTATCGAGACGCGAGCGGCAACTTCGACCCGAACACGTTCCCGATTTCCGAGGTCGAGCTCACCTACAACACGACCGAGCGCAACCGCCAGATCGCCGAATACGTCCAGGCCCAGTGGAAGCAGAATCTCGGCCTGACGGTGCCGCTCAAGAATATGGAGTGGAAGACCTTCCTCGACTACCGCGCCAAGCTCGAATACAAAGGGGTCGCTCGCACCGGATGGGTGGGCGACTACATGGATCCGTATACCTTCCTCGATCTATTCACGACGAAGACCGGCGATAACGGGACTGGATGGTCTCCTCCGGAGTTCGTCGCCGCGGTTCGAAAAGCCAACAGCGCGCAAGATCCGAAGGAGCGATACGAGCTGCTGGCGAAAGCGGAGAAGATGCTGCTCGATGCGCAGCCGGTCATTCCGCTGGCGACGAGCTCGACCAACTGGATGAAGAAGCCGTACGTCAAAGGCATGTATCCGAATCCTGTGACGATGCACGCCTGGAAGTTCGTGTACATCGAGCACGATCCCGCCAAGTGGCCTGCCAAGCCGTAGCTCGTTTACGAAAGAGAGCGCGCGAAGGATGGTAAGGTTCATCGTCCGCCGGCTCATCGTCATCTTCCCCATGGTGCTCGTCGTGGTGTCGCTGACGTGGGGCCTCATCCGCCTGGCTCCCGGTAACTTCTACACTGGCGAAAAGCCGCTTCCACCCGCCATCGAAAAGAACGTGCGCGAGCGCTACGGCCTCGACAGGCCGTGGTACGTCCAGTACGGCAAGACGATCACCAGCACCATGCGAGGCGATTTCGGTCTGTCGCTGAGGTACCAGGGCCAGCCGGTCAACTCGATCCTGCGACAGGCGGTGCCGGTCTCGGTCGCACTTGGGCTGACGGCGTATCTCATCGCGCTCGCCGTCGGCGTCGTCGCCGGCACGTACGCGGCGCGGCACCAGAACACCAGGGTCGATTACGCGTCGATGGCCATGGCGATGTTGGGCATATCGGTCCCGAACTTCGTGCTCGGACCAACCCTTGTGCTCCTTTTCGGGCTGACGTGGTACGTGCTGCCGCCGGCACGGTGGGAGGGGTTCAGCCGGCACATGATTCTCCCCGTGCTGACGCTCTCGGCGGTGTACATGGCCTATATCGCGCGGCTTGCACGTTCGGGCATGCTCGAGGTGCTGCGATCGAATTACATCCGCACGGCGCGCGCGAAGGGATTGCCCGAGCGCCAGATTCTGTGGCGCCATGCCATGCGCGGAGGATTGTTGCCGGTCGTGTCGTTTTCGGGTCCGGCACTCGCGTACTTGTTGACCGGCACGGTCGTCGTCGAGCGCATCTTCGCGCTGCCCGGCCTCGGCAATTACTTCATCAATGCGAATCTGAACCGCGACGAGCCGCTCATCATCGGCATCGTCGCGTTCATTTCGATCGTCGTGTTGATTTTCAATTTGCTGGTGGACATCGCGTACGGATTCATCGATCCGAGAGTGAGGTATTAGGTCCGCCTGAAGGCGGACGCTACCGACAACGGACGCTACCGACAACGGTAGTGTCCGGCTTTAGCCGGACCGCGCGCATATGGACGAACCCGTCGTCGGCACATCATTGTGGAAGGACGCGTGGAAGCGCCTCAAGCGCAACCATCTCGCTGTGCTCGGGATGGTCGTGGTGAGCTTCGTCATTCTTGCGTCTGCCGTCGGGCCTCCGATCATCCGCGGCCTGACTGGCTACACCTACGACTATATCCCCAGCGATCCGAAGCTGCTCGTGTCGTTGCCGCCGTTTACGGCGCCCGACGGCTCGTTCTCGTGGACACACCCTATGGGCACAGACGATGCCGGGCGCGACATCCTGGCGCGCGTGCTGCTCGGGGGACGCATCTCCCTGATGGTCGGGATCATCTCGACGCTTGTCTCGCTCGTCATCGGGATCACTTTCGGCGCGACCGCGGGGTATCTCGGCGGCCAAGTTGACGAAGTGATGATGCGGATGGTCGACGTGCTCTACGCCATTCCCTACATGATGATCGTGATCGTGCTGCTCGCGTTCTTCGGCGGTCAGTCGCCGATGGGCCAGCTCGTGCTGCTGTTCGTCGCGCTCGGCGCCGTCTCGTGGCTGACGATGGCCCGGATCGTGCGCGGGCAGGTGATTTCGCTCAAGAACCAGGAGTTCATACTCGCCGCGCGCGCGACAGGCGTGCCGGCATGGAAGATCATCGCGCGACATCTCGTGCCCAACACGCTGGGGCCAGTCATCGTCTATGCCACCCTGACCATTCCCTCGGTCATGCTGCTCGAAGCGTTTCTGTCGTTTCTCGGACTCGGCGTGCAGGCGCCTCTCGCTTCGTGGGGAAGTCTTTCCGCCGACGGCATTCAGAACATCGCGATCTTCCCGTGGCAGCTGTTGTGTCCGGGCATCACGATGGCCATCACGCTTTTCTCGCTGAATTTCCTCGGCGACGGGCTGCGCGACGCGCTCGATCCCCAAATGAGAAAGAGCTGAGAAAAAGTTGGCGCTCCCTCATCTCCGTTAGAAACCTGCGCACGTACTTCGACGAAGACGGCCGCGTCGTCAAGGCGGTCGACGGCGTGTCGTTCGACGTGTTGCGCGGAGAGACGCTCGGCATCGTCGGGGAATCCGGCTCGGGCAAGTCCGTGACCAACCTGTCGATCATGCGGCTCATCCCGAACCCGCCGGGCCGCATCGCCGGCGGCGAGGTGATCTTCGACGGCAGGGATCTGCTCAAGCTGCCGGACAGCGAGATTCGCGCGATTCGCGGAAAGCGAATCGGCATGATCTTTCAGGATCCGATGACGTCGCTGAACCCCTTCATGCGCATCTCCAAGCAGCTGATGGAGGTGACGCGAGCTTCATCTCGGGCACTCGAGAGACGAGGCCTACGAGCACGCCGTGCGCATGCTCGAGATGGTCGGCATTCCCGATGCCCGCAGGCGCGCGGACGGCTATCCGCACGAGTTCTCCGGCGGCATGCGGCAGCGGGTGATGATCGCGATGGCGCTGTCGTGCAGGCCGGAGCTGCTCATCGCCGACGAGCCCACGACCGCGCTCGACGTGACGATTCAGGCGCAGATTCTCGAGCTCATCAAGAAGATCAAAGACGAAATCGACACGAGCGTCATTCTCGTCACGCACGATCTCGGCGTCGTGGCAGGCACGACAGACGATGTGGTCGTGATGTACGCAGGCAAGATCATGGAGCGCGCGCCGACCCTCGAGCTGTTCGAGCGGCCGGGGAATCCCTACACGAAGGGGCTGCTCGCATCGGTGCCCGACCCGTCGTGCGAAGACCGGAAGGAGCTCTACCAGATTCCCGGATCTGCCGCCCGACGTGGCGCATCTCGGGCCGGGATGCCCGTTCGCGCCGCGATGCGCGCGCGCCGAAGCCGTCTGCACAGAGACCTTTCCGCCCTTCGTCGAGCTGACGCCCGACCATCACTCACTCTGTCATTTCGCGCACGAGGTCTATGGCTCCTCTGGTCTCAATCGCTGACCTGAAGGTCCACTTCGACCTCGGCCGCCACCGCGTGGTCAAGGCGGTCGACGGCGTGTCGCTCGAGATCCAGCCTGGCGAAACGCTCGGGCTCGTCGGAGAGTCGGGATGCGGCAAGACGACGCTCGGCCGCGCGGTGCTGCGGCTCGTGGAACCGACGGGCGGGCGCGTGATGTTCCGGGACGTCGACATCTCGAAGCTGTCCGGCTCGGAGCTGCGCCGCACGCGGCAGCACATGCAGATGATCTTCCAGGATCCCTACGCGGCGCTCGACCCGCGCATGACCGTCGGGCAGATCATCGCCGAGCCGATCGAGACGTTCCGGCTCGCCTCTGGCGACGGGAAGCGCGATCGCATTCGCGAGCTGATGAAGACCGTGGGGCTCAGCGAGCGCTTCATCAACCGCTATCCGCACGAGTTCTCCGGCGGACAGCAGCAGCGCATCGGCATCGCGCGCGCGCTCGCCGCGAATCCCAGACTTCATCGTGGCGGACGAGCCGATCTCGGCACTCGACGTGTCGATTCAGGCCCAGATTCTCAACCTGCTCGAGAAGCTCCAGCGCGAGCGGCATCTCGCGTATCTCTTCATCTCTCACGACCTGCGCGCGATCCGGCACACGTCGCATCGGGTGGCCGTGATGTACCTGGGCAAGGTCGTCGAGCTGGCAGAGGCGCGTCAGCTCTACCGGCAGCCGTTGATGCCGTACACGAAGGCGCTGATTTCGGCCGTGCCTGTACCCGATCCGGCGGTCGAAGGAAAGCGGCGGCGTATCGTGCTCGAAGGCGACGTGCCCTCGCCCATCAATCCGCCGTCGGGCTGCCGTTTCCACACGCGCTGCCCGTACGCCGTGGCCGAATGCCGCCAGGTGGAGCCCGTGCTAGCCGAAATTCAGCCGAAACATTACGCGGCGTGCATTCGCATCAGCCCGGAAGAGCCCGACATCGATCGCGTTGTGCCGGGCGCCACGCCGGGGATTGGTCGGCGGGTCCAAGGACCCGCCCTACGTACGTAGGCCGGGTCTTGCCGTGTAGACCCGGCCCGCGCGCTCGCACCAGCCGTCGCTGCTCGGCACAGTTACAGCGTCGGAGTAATAGAAATCTCCCGGGTCTTTCCATTCCGGATGATCGTCATTTTGACCTTCCATCCAGGTGGAGTCTCTCCGACCAGCTGAGTAAAGTGATTGGTGTTTAACACCCGGTGCCCGTCAAACACCGTGATGAGATCCCCCTTCATCAGCCCCGCATGCGCAGCTGGGCTGTCCGCGCGGACCCCTTCCACGATGACGCTCGACGTCGCGCTGGTGCGCGTCTGCGTCGGACCAAGATCGCGTGTTGAAACGCCGATCTGTGAGCCAGGCCCCCGCAGGGTGAAGGCATCCGGCCATCGGCCCAATGGGAGCGGCGCAGGTGGTGAATCGGAACCCTGGGCGTAACTGGACGCAGTAAAAATACATCCAACAAACACCGCGACTATGCCGACGATGCCGCGCGCACAGGCCATCGAAGAAGTTGACACTATCGACTCCTTTCGCTCCAGGCAGGATAGCACCGGGGCGAGTTGACGAGTCACCGGCACGAAAAGAACACCGGCCCGGAGCAACGGACGCGCGACATCGTCATCTATATCGCCGGCTGAGGGTTGTGCCCCGCATCGGGGCCAAGATTCAGGAAGGTGAGCGACTCGGGGTCGGCATCGTCGAGCTCCGGCTCGGGCGGCAGCGTCCATTTGCGCGCGCGGTAACGCCCCGCGACTTCGAGCACGACCGAGCACGACGACGCCCTTCGCCATCAACCCCGCGAGCCCCCACGGATCGTTCAGCACCGGCATCTCCATGCGCACGGGCAGGTACGCGATCGCCCACATGCCGAGCAGATACAGCTGCCAGCGCGTTTTGAGCTTCGCATGGCCAGGCGGATACGCTCGCGTAAATGGCACAGCCTGTACGAGCAGCGACGCGAACTGAGCGGTAATCGCAATCGCAAGCGTGACGATGAGCGCATGAACCGCAGCGACGCGCCAGCCGACAAGCGGGACGACGACGAGAGCGTTGACCAGCAGCGCGGGCCCTATCGCGAACGCAAACATCGCGGCGCGCACGCCCGACCAGTACGATGTCGAGGGCAATTGCGAATGCACGCGGAACGCCCACGCCGCTTTCAGCTCGGTCGGCAGGACGAACGACGCGCGTAGACCGACGACGATCCAGTAGCCGAGGACGATGGGAATCCAGAGAACAACTGTTCTCGGTGTCCGCAGCTCCGCCAATCCGCCTTCGCGCGACGCGAGCGCGATGCTGATAATCGCCACACCAAGCGCTGCCGCGATCGCGATCGGCGCCTGCTGAACGCGGCTGCGGGCGAGTGTCGTCAGCACGAAGTCGGAGGTTGCCCGCGCGGCGCGATCGCGTCCTGCGAGCGAGCGCAGCGAGGCGACGCCTGATTCGCGCGGTGCCTGCGACGCGAGCCGACGGCGCAAGGGCGGCGCGCATCTGTTTCCAGTAGCCGGCAAACGTGACGGCTATCGCGCCGGCCATCGATAGCGGCAGCACGATGAGCGCAATCTGCGCGAGTGGCCCGACCGACGGCTGGCGGGAGCCGCGAATCGTCTCGAACAACGCAGCGAACCAGGAAATCGGCGGCAACACCTGCCCCGTTGCGGTCGGCACCATCATGAAGCACAGCACGGCGGTGAGGAAGACGAATTGCAGCAGCGAGCCGGCCGTCTCAGCGGCATGCGCGCTCACGAGCAGCACCAGCAGTCCGCGGACGACTACGAGCGTGCAGAACATGAAGATCGCGCCGCCAATCGTGCCGGACAGGTGGCCGGCGAGATGCTGCGGAATGCGGCCGTCGATGGCGCCGGTCACGAACCCGAACGAGACACCCGATATGACGTTGACGGCGAGGGCCGTACCGACGAGGAACGTCGCCAGCGCGGCCAACTTCGCGCCCACGATCGTGCGCCCGCGCAGGGGCAATGGCCCGAGCACCATCGCGTCGCGCTTGTCGAAGACGAGCGTGTCCCAGATGAAGGCGGTCAGCAGGCCTGTCGAAATCATCGAATACGACACGAACAGCACCGCCATCTGTGCGAGCGAACCTTCGATGAGCTGCGGCATGTTTCTCGCTCTCGCGACCTTCACCATCAGCTCGTAGCTGGACATCGTCCTCATCATGAGGAACAGGCCCGGCATGACCAGGAACGTGATGACGCCGATGATCGCGCGCCGCATCTGCATGTCGGACGTCGCAGATTCGTTGGCCGCGAACTGTTCGAGGAACACCCGCCAGAGAATCTTGAACGGGGTCTCGGGGCTGGTCATTGCAGGTGCATCGCCGCAATGAGCGCGCTCGTGCGCTTCTCGACGTTTTCTTCCTCGACGAGCGTCGCGAACACGGCATCGAGCGATGGCAGTTTCAACGTGTTCCGCAGATTCTCGACAGAATCGTGACCGACGATATGGCCGTCCTTGAGAATGACGACGCGCGAGCAGACCTGCTCGACGACCTCGAGTACGTGGGAGCTGAAGACGACCATCTTCCCTTCCGCGGCGAGCGAGCGTACGAACGCTTTCAGCACGCGCGCGGCACTGACGTCGAGCCCCGAAAACGCCTCGTCGAGGATGACGATGCGAGGATTGTGAAGCACGGCCGCGGCGATGAGAATCTTCTGCCGCATGCCTTTCGAGTACGACGACAGCGTCTGGTAGCGATCGTCGTAAATGCCGAGCAGCTCGAGGAACCGATCGATCTTCTCGTTCAGCAACGCCTCCGGAATGTTGCGGAGGCGCCCAATCAGCTGCAGATACTCGGGGCCGGTGAGGTAGGTGTAGAGATGAGGTTCTTCGGGAACGTACCCGAGCAGCCTCTTGTATTCCTGCAGATCCGCGAGCGCATCGCGGCCATCGAGCTCGACGCGGCCGCTCGACGGCTCGAGCAGCCCCATCAGAATCTTGACCGTCGTGCTCTTTCCCGAACCGTTCGGTCCGAGCAGCCCGAACACTTCACCGGGCCGCACCTCGAACGACACGTGGTCGACGGCGGTCAGCGGCTGCGTACCGCTTGGTGAGATCGCTGGACGCGAAGCATGTGGTGTTTGACACCGGTTCTTGCTTCTGGGTCCCTTGGGTCCCTAGGTGGTGGGTGGTAGGTGGTGGGACTCGTCGGTAGTGTCCGGCTTTAGCCGGACCGTGATCATCGGTGGCACAGGGCTCTAGCCTGCCTATTCGTACCGCAACGCCGACGACTGGGCTGCGCGACGTTGCGCGCCAGACGGGCCAGAGCATCGCGGCAACCGAGACGAACAGGAGAAATCCCGCACTGATGGCAAGTGTCAGCGGATCCTGGCCGTACCGTCCGACAAGCAGCCCGCCCATGAGGCGCAGCAGCTGAAACGCCGCGACCGCGCCCAGGATGATGCCCAGCGCAATCTGAGCAACCTTCGCGCGCATCATCGTCCACCACAATTGCCATTGCCGCGCTCCGAGCGCCATGCGAATGCCAATCTCCTGCGTGCGCTGACTCATCGCGTAGGCCACGACGCCGTAGATGCCGACCGTCGCGATCAGCACGGCGATACAGGCGAAGATTGCGAACATGCCGCCGAACACGCGATTCACCCAGAGCAGCTCGCTGAGTGCGTCCTCGAGAGTACCTGATATTGAACAGCGGCAAGTCGGCATCCAGCGCGCGCACCTCGTCGCGAAGCCGGGCCGCCACTGCGGATGTGCTCGTCCCGGAACGAGCGAGGAGAACCAGACCACTTGTGGGATGGAGCTGATACGGCACATAAACAACAGATACGAGACGCGTTGTCGGCGAGCCCCCTGTCTCATCGCGCCGGAGCGTCGGGGCTACGCCGGCGATCGTGACTTGATGCGCGACACCGTCGAGGTGGAGTGTCATCGAGCGACCGAGGGGTTCGACGCCCGGCAGAAATTCCTCGACGAAGCGCTCGTCGACGACAACCTCATCCCCCGATGCGCCACCTTCAGCGGTAATCGTCCGGCCGCGGGTGAGCCGCAACCCGAGCACTTCGAAGTAGTTCGATCCGATCGTTACGGTTTGAACCGCCGGCAGGCGTTCACCTGGCGCGGGAGCGTGCCCGTCAATCGAGACGCGGCCGTTCCCGCCGCCCATATAGGGCCGCGAGGTCGCTATCGCGATCGACGCGCCGGTGCCGGTCGTCAGCAGGCGCTCCTCCAGCCGTCGGACAAACGCGATCTGTTCGCGTCCGCCCGGGTACTTCTGCGCTGACAGGCTCACATTCAACGTAAGCAGCCGAGACGTGTCGAACGCGCGGCTCGCCACAACCTGCGCGTGCAGGTGTCGCATCATCGACACGGCTCCAGAGACGAGCACAATCGTCAAGACCACTTCGGCGACAACGAGAGCGCTCATCCAGCGGCGCGCCCATCCTCCTGCCGTTGCCGTTCTCGTTGACGACTGCTTGAGCATCTCGCTGCCGGCGCGCCTCGATATGTAAAAGGCCGGTGCAACGCCAAACAGCATTCCCGTTCCGACGCACACGGCGGCGAGAAAGCCGAAGACGGTCGCGTCCATCGAGAAATCCATCCACGCCGGCTTGCCGATCTCCTCCACGAACACAAGAAGCCACTGGATGGCAGCCATCGAAAGCAACAGGGCCACTGCGCCTGCAACGAGAGAAAGCATCACGCTCTCCACGAGCAGCTGTCGCACGACACGCCACCGCGTCGCGCCGAGAGACACGCGAATCGACACCTCACCCGCGCGTTGCAGCGATCGAGCGAGAAGAAGATTGGCGACGTTCGCGCAACTGACGAGAAGGAGCAGGCCGACCGCCGTCATCAACGCACCAAACACCACGTACCAGGGATCACCGATACCTGGACGGAATCGACCGACGGCCGCACGCGTGCGCCCGTTCGTTTCGGGGAAATCGCGCGCGATCGCTCGGTTGATCGCGTTCAGTTCGGCAGCCGCTTCCGCCGCGCCGACGCCGTCGGCGAGGCGGCCGATCGCGCCGAGGAAACGCGAATCTCTCGGCTCCCGTGTGATGCCAGGCAACAACGAGAGCGGCTGCCACATGCTGTTGTTGAAGGGGAACTCGAAGCCATCGGGCATGACGCCGATAACCGTGGCCGGCTGCGCGTTCACGCGAATCGTGCGTCCGAGGACCGCGGGTCCGCACCGTAGCGCGCTTTCCAGATGCGATCGCCCAACATGACGACAGCGGCCGCGCCGGGACGATCGTCGTCGCTCGTGAAATCCCGTCCGAGAACCGGCCGCACTCGAAGAACCCGAAACGTGCGTGCACTGATGTACGCGCCTTCGACCTGCTCGGGGGCTCGGTCATCGTCGCTGACGTTGAAATTCACCTGATTGAATGCTGCGAGCTCGGTGAACGAGCGGGCGCTCTGTTCCCAATCCCGAAAATCGGCGAATGACATGTTCGGACCGTCATCGGCCTCGTGAATGCCGACCTCCACGATTCGATCTGCCGCGTCGAAGGGCAGGTCTCGAACGAGGACCGTATTCACGATCGTGAACGCTGTGTTCGTTGCGGCGATGCCGATCGCGAGCGTGACGATCGCGAGCATCGTAAATCCGGGGTTGCGCCGCATCGCGCGAGCGCCGAATTGCATGTCCTTCAACAGGGCGTCGAGCCATGCGAAGTGGAACGTGTCGCGATATCGCTCTTTCGCCTGCTCCACTCCTCCGAGCGCGACAAGTGCCTGGCGCCTGGCTTCATCGGGCGTCATACCGGCGCGCACGTTGTCGGCGATGTGCATGTCGAGATGACTCTCGAGCTCGGCGGAGAACTCACGCTCACGTTTGCGTCGCCACATCGTTATTCCTTTTTCGTTTTTCGTTATTCGCTACTCCGCCCGCAGGGCCGCCGCTGGCGCGATTCGTCCGACCCGAACGGCCGGCAGCCACGATGCGCCGAAGGCGATGACGAACATCGAAATCGCAACGGCTGTCAGGTTCCAACCGCTGGCATTCGCAGCCAGGGCTGGAAACTCGGTGCCGAACGAGCGGATCGCAAGGAAAATGAGCACTATGCCTGCGGACACGCCGACGGCCGCCAGGGCAACCCCCCGAACGAGTACGAGACGGGCCACGTCCGCCGGCGCCGACCCCAGTGCAAGCCGCACTGCCCACTCGCGGCGTCGGGACGTCACGCTGTGCGCAACTACGCCGTACAGGCCGACCGCCGAGAGCACGAGTGTCAGCACTGCAAACCAGCCGATCAGCCAACGAAGCAGATTCAGGTTCCACAGCGAGTCCGATACGACCTGCTCCATGGTCCTGATGTTGAAAATAGCAATACGGGGATTGACGTCGGCCACGCGAGCGCGCACGGTGTCGATGACGCCAGCTGGATTGCCCGCCGAGCGCACGACGAGCGTCATGCCAAGGTCTGCAACCTGCGACCAGTTCTGCGCCATCGGAAAATAGATCTCGGGAACGGCGGGCCGGTCGAGCTCGACCTGCCGCACGTCTCTCACGACACCGACGATGCGCCCCCGGTTCATCTCGATGCCGACTGGATCGGCCGTGCCGAAGTAGGCACGAGCCAGTGTCTCGTTGATGACGACGACGCGCGGAGACCTGGCGGTGTCGCTCGCCTCGACGTTCCGTCCGCTGCGAAGCTGAATACCCAGGGCCTGAAAATAGCCCGGCGTGATATACCGCAGCTCGATCAGGAACGGCGACTCGCGACGTGGAGCCGTCCCAACCACGAAGAAGTCGGTCGAGCTGCTCGACCAGCCCCAATTTTGGAGCGGAAGCACCTGAGTAAAGCCTGCCGCCTGGACGCCCGGAATCTGCCCGACGCGCCAGGCGATGTCGTAGTACTGCGACTCGATCCCTTGAGTGGTCGGCTGGCCCAGATGAAATGTCACGACGTTCTCGGCCGTCATGCCAGTGTCCGAATGGCGCAGGCGCTCCATCTCGGTGATGACCAGAGCGGCGCCGCTGGCAAGAACGAACGCCAACGCAACCTCCGCGACGACCAGAGCGTCGCGAACGCGGCCATAGCCGCGTCCGGCGGTGGCGCGGCTGGCGCCCTTCGCCAGGATTCCCGCATCGACGCGACCGGCCGCCAATGCCGGTGCGACGCCAAAAAAGAGCGCCGTCAGCACGCACACGAGGAACAGAAACGCGAACACGGCCCAGTCGAATGCGACTTCGTGCACACGGGGAATCCGCTGGGCGCCGAACGCGATGAGCAGGTCGCTCGTCCAGCGCGCGACCAGAATGCCCGCCACGCCGCCGGCGAGTGCAAGCAGCATGCTTTCAATCAAGAACTGTCGTGCAAGCCGTCCGCGCGACGCGCCGAGCGCCGCTCTCGTGGCGACCTCCTGGATCCGGCTGCCGGTGAGCGCCAGCAGCAGGTTCGCTACGTTTGCGCACGCCGCGATCAACACGAGCGCCACGGCCCCGAAAAGCAGCCACAGGGATCGGCGGACCGGACCGAGCACGGCATCGGTATAGGGCACGACCGATGCTCGTTCGATTCTTTGCGCGCCCGCGTTCAACGACCGGCGACGCGCCTCGACGGCCGGCAATTTCTGCTGCCGCAGCGGCCTGGGTGGCGCCCGGCTTCAGCCGTGCGACGAGCCGGCTCAAACGGCCGCGCAAAGGCCGGTACTCCGCAATCCACACGTCGACCTGTGTTTCGGCCATCGCACTGCGGAGCACTGATGCCGCGCCGTAGGGAAACTGAAATGCCTCGGGCATCACGCCGACTACGGTAAACGACCGCTCGTCGAGAGTGACTTCTTGCCCGATAGCACCCGGATCGCCCGCGAACCGCGACTCGCCACAACGGCTCGCTGATCACCGCCACAAGCTGATCGTCGTCTCGAAACGTGCGGCCCGCGAGCGCCTGCGCGCCCAGCACGTCGAACAGATCGCGATCGGACACGACCGCCGGTAACACGCTCGACACTCGAACGGCCGTGAAGGTTCTGCATGCCTGTCGAGTACTCGGCAAACGATTCGAACGTCTGGCTTTGCACGCGGAGCGCTTCGAGATCGTCGCGCACCATGGACGTCTCGGCAATCTGCACGAGACGCCCGGGCTCGGCGAAGGCAACGGCCGAAGCAGCACGCCATTGACCACGCTGAAGATCGCTGTCGTCGCACCAGTCGCCAGCGCAAGGCTCAGTACGGCGATAGCCGTGATGCCCGGGTTCTTGACGAAGGTGCGAAGACCGAACCGCGTTGTCCTGCAGCATGTCTTCAGAATCATCTCAGTCCCCTCGCAGCAGAGCGGCCGGGCTGACGCGAGCCGCGCGCAGTGCCGGAATCGCGCACGCCAGCAGCCCAACCGCCCATAAGACCGACCCGGCAGTGCCAAAAGTAAGGTGGATCCGTGGGCGTGACGCCCCGCAGCAACGACTCGATGGCGCGCGAATGCGGCCCACGCAGCCCGCCAGGCCGAGCGCGAGGCCCGTCGAGCACGAGCCTCTGTCCTCCCCATATGACCCCGCGTACCACGGAGATCGCGCTCGCGCCGACCGCCATGCGCACCGCGATCTCCTGTCTGCGCTGTGCAACCCCGTACGCGAGCACAGTGTACAGCCCGAGGGCGGAGAGGAGCACGGCGATCGATGTGAAGACCGCGAGCAGTGTCGCCTGCTGCCTGCGATCGACGACATCGCGGTCGAGCATTTCCTCGAGCGTCCGTGATTGCTGCTGATCGGCTGTTCGGGATCTACCTTGCTGACAGCCGCGCGAATGGGCGCAACCAGTGACATCGAGGTGCCTGACGCGCGAACAACGAGCGTTTCGGGCATGAAGGCCGTGCCGCCAACCTGCGTGTTGGCGAGGTATGCCGCGGGTTTCGCGCCAGGGTCGTAGCCGCGCTCCCGGATATCGCGAATCACGCCGACGATCGTGCGGATCCCTGGTCGTTCGGGGCGCCAAGCGTGATCCGGCGGCCAACCGCGCTCCGTCCCGGCCAGTGCAGATTGCGCAAGGTCTCGTTAATGACGACGACTCTTGGCGCATTCTCCTGGTCACGTGCGTCGATCAGCCGTCCGTCTACGAGTTCCGCGCCGATCGTCGAGAGATAGCCGACCGTGCCGATCGCACGAGCGCATCCTGCCGTCTCGTTCGGCTCCGCCCTCGATCAGGAAACCCGCACGTGTTCCCGATGCTTCCAAACGGCGGAATCGACACGTATGCCGCGCTCTGCACGCCGGGCAAACTCCTTCACTTGCTCGATGACGACGCGATCGAAGAATGCGAGGCGATCTGAATGCTTCGCGTACCTCGGCAGGGGCAGCGTCGTCCTCAACGTGAGCACTTGTTCCGGCCTGAACCCGAGCTCGGATCCGCGCAGATTCACGAAGGTTCGCAGCAGCAACCCGGTTCCCACCAGCAGGACCACGGCAACCGCGATCTGACATACGACAAGCGCCTCTCTTGGCAGGCGCATGCTCGTCATCCGCGATCGACCTGCCTGTTGGAGGTTCTCGCACGAGCGGCGCACGTGAGGCGTGCAGCGCCGGGCCGAGGCTGAACGTCACGGCCGTCAACACCGCGATGAACAGCGTCACCGCGATAAGCCGGGCATCCAGGATGGACGTCGTCCAATGGAAACATCCCCATCGGCACCATGTCTGCGAGCACGCGTGTGCCGCGCCGGAGCCAATGCAAGGCCGACGAGCCGCGCCCTGCGAACGCGAGGATGACTCCTTCGACCACCAGCTGTCGGACAATTCGTCCGTCGCGTTGCGCCCAGCGACGCGCGAACTGCCAGCTCTCCGCGCCGGTTGAATCCGCGCACCAACAGCAGACCGGCGACGTTGGCGCACGCAATCAGGAGCACGCACGCCGGCAGCGCCACAAGCACGATCAGCTGATCGCGCCGGTCGCCGAGCAGGTCGTCCCTGAGCGGCTCCACGACCGAGCCGATCTTCGCGTTTGTCGCCGGGTTACTCGCGCTCGCAGCTCGGCGGTAATCGAGCCGATGTCCTTGCGGGCCGCTTCGATGGCTGACACCTGGCGAGAGCCGGCCGACGACGTTCAAGCCATGCGATGACGCGCTGTCGCCTTCTGCTCTGGGGTCAACTGCGATGGGAATCCAGAATTCGCGCTCGCGATCGCGAAAGACGAAGGCCGTGGGGCATCACGCCGACGATCGTGCGGCGCTCGCCGTTCATCACGATTGTGCTTGCCGACGATCTCGCGATCGCCGCTGTAGCGGTGCTTCCACAGCCCGTAGCTGATGATGGTGACGGCGCTGCCGGTCCGATCCTCTTCTTCGGTGAACGCACGTCCGAGGAGCGGCCTGCACGCCGAGCACGTCGAAGAAATTCGTCGTGACGCGGCGGCCCATGACGAATTCCGGCGGCCGTCGACGGTCAGATTGGCCGACGCGCTCGCGCGTCGGCCGCGATGTCGTTGAACGTTCGGTTGCGCTCCTTCCAGCTGTAGTAGTTGCCCGCTGCGCGGAGTATTTTTCGGGAAGCCGACCTCGCTTGCGTCTTCCCAGATCATCACGAGCCGATCGGGCTCGTGAGAACGGCAGCGGCCTCAGCATCAGCGCGTCGACGACGGAGAAGATCGCGGCGTTCGCGCCAATGCCAAGCGCGAGCACGACGATGACGGTGATCGCAAACCCGCGATCCCTGAGCAGCACGCGGGCGGCGAACCTGAGATCCTGCATCAGCTCGTCGAGCCAGCTGCGTCCGGCGGCGCTCGCGATAGCGCTCTCTCGCCTGTTCGACTCCGCCCAGCGCAATCATCGCCTGGCGCCGCGCCTCTTCTCGGAGTCATGCCGGCGCGGAGGTTGTCGGCCATGTGCAGGTCCAGATGGCTTTCGAGTTCGGCATCGACAACTCGCGCCTCACGCGCTGCATCGCGCACATACCAGCATCCACCAGCCCGCCGAATCCCTAATCCCTAATCCCTGCTCTATTCGCTATTCGTTTTTCGTTGCGAGAAACCTCGCGAGTATCGCCGTCGTGTTCTCCCACTCGCGCTCTTCCTTCTCGATTTGCCTGCGGCCGGCGCGCGTCAGCCGGTAGAACTTCGCCTTGCGGTTGTTGTCGGACACGCCCCACTCGGAGGCGATGTAGCCCTCCTGCTCGAGCTTCAGCAGCGCGGGATACAGCGTGCCGTAGTTGACGAGCAGCTTGTTGCCGCTCGTCTGCTCGATGCGCCGCGCGATGCCGTAGCCGTGCAGCGGCCCGAGGGTCTCGAGCGTTTTCAGCACCATCAGCGCCAGCGTGCCCTGCCAGACGTCGGATTTGTCGCCCATCGTGCTCCTATGGGAATGCAATACGTACGCCGCTGGGGACTTCGCTGGATCTTCACTAGGGGCTCGGGGATTAGGGATTTGGGACTGGGGATTAGTTCACCCATGGGACGAACGTTCCCAGCCGCGGGACACGGTCGACAGTTCTAATCCTGAATCCCCACTCCCTAATCCCTATATGGCGCCCGAAGGGTGGCATTCTGTTCGCAATGCCACGGCGCATGCAAAGTCTCCTCTGGGACATTCGCGAAGCCTACCGGGCTGCGAAAGGCCCCGGGCTCGCGAAATCGCCATCCAGATGGCGCTGTCCCACCATGTGCGTTGGCGAGTGCTCGGCGGAGGGCTGAAGCTCGTCCTGATCGGCGTGGCGATCGGCACGGCCGTCGCGCAGCAATAGAGAATTCGTCTGCAGCGAAGTCTTGAAAGGCGGCACTGCGGCCATGGTCACCGAACCCCTTCTCGGTGCCATCGGTCGTAGTGCCGACCTTTCAAGTCGGCCCCTTACATTTTCGGGAAATTCGGATGGGCCTTCACTTCGCGTATCTGGCCGAGGTGCCGTTCGTTGTGGGCGGCCGTGAAGAGTAGCCACTGATAGGCGTCGAGCGGGCCGAGCGGTGAGTCGCCGACACGAGACCGCAGGTCATCGGTCGTTTTCTGCGCGTAGTCGAGCGTCTGCGCGCGACGCTCGCGATACGCCGCCGCAACCTTCGCACGGGGGCCGAGGCGCTGTTTCGGCTGGATTGGCTCGGGGGCTTGCACTTTCTGTGTGCGATCGGGAATCGCCTTTAAAATGAGCGCGTCCTGCCCCTTTGCTTTCGCCAGCTGCTCGGCTGTTGGCGCCGGGCCTGCCATGATCTTCTGACGCGTGTCCCCCAGAAAGGTCTCGGCCAGCGCCAGGTGCTCGACGACTTCGCCGACCGACCACCGGTCGGGCCCGGCTTTGAAGTTCCACTGAGCGTCGGACAGCTTTTCGGTCTCGCCAATCACCTGGTCGCGGGTGGTGGTGAGGTATTTCACGAGGGCGTCGCGCTCCTGCTTCGAGATGGTCTCGCCGCTCGGCACGGCCGGCGCGAGGATGAGCATTACGATTGCGGCTGTCACTACACGTCGCATGTTTCCTCCCTTTGCGTGCAAGGCTACCACCGCTGAACCCAGAACCAGAACCCGGAACCCAGAACCGCGACCAGTAGAATGAGCCCCCATGAGTGTGAACCGCCGCGGCTTTCTGAAATCCGTCGTGGCGGCGCATACGCCGGGGCGGCGCTCAGCACCGCCGCCGCGCGCCAGACGCGCACCCCCGCCGACGTCATCGTCGTCGGCGCCGGCGCGTTCGGCGGCTGGACCGCATATTACCTGCGGCAACTGGGAGCGCGCGTCAGGCTCGTCGACGCCTACGGTCCCGGGAATTCGCGCGCCACATCGGGCGACGAAACACGCGGCGTCCGCAGCTCGTACGGCGACCGCGGCATCCGCGCCGAGTTGTGGACGACCTGGGCGAATCGCGCCATCGATCGGTGGACGGCGTTCGACGCCGAGTGGGGCCGCCAGATGAAAGTGCGCCTGTTCTTCAACACGGGCGATTTCATCTTTCGCGCGGCGCCGGAGACGTTCACCGAACGGACCCAGGAGCTCTGGAAGCAGCTCGGCATTCCGTTTGAGGTGGCGAAAGTCGAAGACGTCGCGCGCGATTACCCGCAGTTCGATCTGACGAACATCGCGTTCGCGCTGCACGACCCGAGAGCCGGCGTCGTGCGGGCACGGCGCGCCTGCGAGGTACTGGCCGAAGCCTTTCGACAGTCGGGCGGTGAAGTGCTGATGGGACACGCGGCGCTCGGCGATCGCACCGGCGATCGGCTGCAGAACATACGCACGACCGGCCCCGCGGCGACGCTGACGGCCGGCACGTTCGTGTTCGCGCTCGGACCGTGGTTTCCGAAAGCGTTTCCCGATCTGATGGCGTCGCGCATCCGAACGCCGCTCGGCCACGTCCACTACTTCGGCACGCCGCCGGGCAGACGACCGGTTCACGTTTCCGAACATCCCGAGCTGGAATTTTCCAGGCGTCACGGGCTGGGCCGCGCTGCCGCCCGACAATCGCGGATTTCGCGTCCGCCTGCGCGGATCTGCGCCGACCGATCCCGACACGAGCGACCGCGCGTTCGATCGCAGCCACGACGCGCTCGCGCGGACATTTCTCGCCGAGCGCTTTCCGCAGCTGTCGAAAGCGCCGCTGCTCGAGACGCGCGCGTGTCACTACGAGATGAGCGCGTCCGGCAACTTCATCATCGACCGCTTTCCGGGATTTTCGAACGTGTGGGTCGCCGGCGGCGGAACGGCGGAAGGATTCAAGTTCGGACCGGTCCTGGGGGAATACATCGCTAAACGTGTGCTCGGCATTGAAGATGATCCCGAGCCTCGCTAAAGCGTTCGCCCTGCCAGCTTGAGCATCGAAGAATTGCAGATTCGTTGATTGCAGATTGTGAGATTACTGAATCTCCCAATCTACGCAATCTTCCAATCTGCCAATGCAGCGTCAGAAGTACGCTGCGCATGCCGAGCACGAGCCGGCGCGGTGCGGCGGCCGACGTCGCGCGGCCGAAGAATGGCGAGGTCAGCACGCCGCTGAAGTTCTGCGCGTTCACGAGGTTCAGCACGTTGCTGGCGCGCACGAAAATCTCGAAGCGAAAGAGCCCTTCGCCGCGCGCGGTTGTTCCGCCGCCGCTCTCGCCGCCGCCGCCACCACCGCCGCCACCGCCACCGCCGCCTCCGCTGCGCGTTCAGCGCGCGTCGCGCCGCCCGACCGAACGCTCCCACGCGAGCCCCATATCGACGTTCGCGGTCGGCTCCCCGCGGCCGCTGTTGCGCCCGACGCCGGCCGGGCGCTCGTTGGTCTGACCGTCGCGATTCTCGTCGAGGCCGGTCGTGATGTTGTAGGGCGCCGCCGATTGCGCGCGCAGGTTCATGTTCATGCGAAAGCCCGCCTTCAGGTCGGTGTTCATCGACGCGAACAGCCGATGGCGCACGTCCTGCCGCGACGGCCCCCATTCCTGCGACAGATCGAAGCTGTTCGGCGGCAGCGTCAACGCGCCGTCGGTCTCGTTCAGCGCCTCACCGAGCGTGTAGCCGATGTTCGCGCTGAACCGGCGCGGCCGATGGTTCAGCATCACGTTCACTTCGAGCGACTCGTTCTGCGATCGCGCGGTCGATTCGAGCTGTGTGATGTTGCGCAGCGTCGGGTCCGGCCGCACGCCGTCGATCGGCGCATTCAGATCGCGGCTGCGGAACAGGTTGCGCCCGATCTGCTGCGAGTAGGTCGCCCGCAGCCGCGCCCAGCCGGTCAGCGTGCGATCGACGCCCACCGACGCGCGACGCGTATACGGCATGACGATGCCGGGATGCGCGCGCACGATGCTGGGCGGCTGGCCGGCGAGCGGCATGCCGCCGAGAAACGGATCCGGAAATCCGGGATTCGAAATCACGATATCGCGCTGCTGCAGTCCGTTCGCCCACAACGTCTGCTCGTACAGGCCTCCCTCGAAAAACTGCGGCCATACCCCGATGCTCGCCCGCAGCGTCGTCTTTCGCCCGGGCAGCGTCCAGCTGACCGACGCGCGCGGCGAGAAGTTCGTCCAGTCCGACAGGCGCGTCTGCATGTCGTGCCGCAGCGCGCCGCTGATCATGACGCTGCGGTTCACGCGATAGCTGTCCTGCAGGTACCAGCCGAATTGGTACAGCGAGTAGCCGCCGTTCGGATTGATCGTGCGCTGCGTGTAGGTCGTCGGCATGCCGGCCTGGTACATCTCGAGGCTGGCGAACGTGAACGTGCCGTTCGTATTGCGAACTTCGTCGACGCGTAGCTGTTGCCGTGAGATCGTCGCGCCGAACGCCATCTGGTGCGCCTTCTTCACGGTGAACTCGAGCTCGTTCTCGACCTGGAAGTCGCGCGATCGCCGGCCGCCGCTGATCTGCGCGCCGCCGATCGTGAACGCGTCGAGCACGCGGATGGTCGTCGCGTCGCTCGCCGACTCCGATTCGGAGTTGCTGCCACTGGTACTGCAGGCGGAGATTGTTCACCCACTGCCGCCGAATCGTCGTACGATGACCGATGCGGATCTCGCCGTCCGACTGGACGCGCGAGAACGCGCGCTCGGGCAGGTCGAACTCCGAGACGCCCTGGTTGAGGCTGTTGCTGCGGCGGAAATTGATGTCGGTACGCAGCTCCTGCGCGTTGGTCAGCGCGTGCTCGATCTCGAGCGTTGACGCCGGTCCGCGTGCTCGGCTGCGCGATGAGCGACGAGAATATTCCGTCGGGCCGCGCCGCCCGAATCGCCTGCTGTTCCTGCGTTTCTGCGCGATCGATCGACAGCGACATGCCGGTGCGATTCCGGATGAGCGGGCCATCGACGTTCCAGGCGTACTGCCGCGTCTGGCCCGACGGCCGCTCGCCCGAGAACGCGTTGCGCGCGTTCATCGAGTCGTCTCGCATGTTCATGTTGAACGTGTTCCGCCAGCGACCGCTGCCGGGCCTCGTGCGCACTTCGATGCGCGGGCCTCCATTTCCGCTCCCCGAGCATCGTCGTATCGCACGCGGACTTCCTGGATCTGCGTGCCCGGCGGCAGCCGGCCGCCGGTGAATCCGTTGACGCGGATGTCGGCATCCTCGCCGACGAGCTGCTGCAGCACCTGCGCGAGCTCTTCCGGATCGTCCGGCAGCGCGGCGAGCTGCTCCGCGGTCAACTGCTCGGTGAACGCGCCGAGCAGCTGCGCGTCTTCATCGGGCGGCAGAACCTCGATCTCCTCGGCCATCCCGGCAATCTGCATGCACGACGTTGCGACTGGTCTGCGCGCCCGCGCGCACGCGGAGGTCCTTCACGTCGGCCGGTGTGAAGCCAGGTGAACTCGACGCGGACACTGTAGTCGCCGGCGGCCAGCCCTTCGAACAACGCCTCGCCGCGCTCATTCGCTGCCGCGTTTCGCGTCACGCCATTGGCGGAGCGTCAGCGTCACGTCGCGCCAGGAATCGTCAGGTCGGTTACGTCGCGCACGACGAGCGCAACGTGCCGGGCCGAGCCTGGGCGTACAGCGGCGCGGCAGTCGACAGACACAGCAGAGCAAGAATGGCTCGGCGAAGGAACATCGGGACGCAGTTGGTATCGCAGGTATAAGACGACAGCAAGCTGTCAGGGTTTACCGGTGAAGAGGATCCGCGACACGCTGAAGTTACAGTGAAGAAAGAAGTTAGCGGTAGGGCGCGACTCGATTAGAGATTAGTTCAGAGATTGGGGATTGAGGATTGGGGATTAGCCTTGTCGAATGGGTCGCCAACCAGGAATTCCCGGTCACGTCTATCGCGCGCAGGACGGTGACGATCACAACGTCGCGCGACGCGCTGGAATCGTGCCCCACCGCGGCTACGGGAGCGCCAACGGCGCAGCCAAGGATGAGGCCAGATGCCACCCATATGCGACTTGCAGGCAGGGCTGAAAGCCCTGCGCTACCGATGTCGTGGACACCGGTCGGTGAACTAATCCCAAATCCCCAGTCCCGAATCCCTGCAATTATCCGCTTGGCAGCGTCACCGTCGCCCGCGCGCCCTTCGCGCCTGACCTCGGCTCGAGCGTCAGCGTGCCGCCGTGCGCCTCGGCGATTTGCCGTCCCAGGACGAGGCCGATGCCCGACCCTTGAGGCTTGGTCGTAAAGAACGGCACGAAAAGGTTGGAAGGGTTTGCAAGACCTGGCCCCTCATCTTCGATGTACACGGACACGCGATGGCTGTTCTGGTGCCATCCCACCCGCACGGCGCCCCCTGTTTCGAGCGCCGCGTCGACGGCGTTCCGCATCAGATTGATCAACAACTGCTCGAGTTGATCCGGATCGGCCTGCACGGCGACAGCCGCGCCCGGCAGAACCTGGATGGTCTTGCGCATCTCGAGCCGGGCGACGCGCTCGACGAGCGCCGACAAATCCACCTCGCGCATGTTCGGACGGGGCAATCGCGCCAGCGCCGTGTATGCCGACGTGAACCGGCTGAGCGCGTCGGTGCGCCCGGCGATGATGCTGAGGCCGCGGCGCATGTCCTCGCGCCAGTCTTCGGGCATCGGATCCTGCGAGGCGATGGATTCGAGGCTGCCGGCGATCGACTTGATCGGCGCGAGCGAGTTGTTCAGCTCGTGGCCGAGCACGCGAATCAGGCGATGCCACGCCTCGCGTTCCTGCTGCCGCAGCGGCACGTTGACGTCGCTCAACACCACGAGCGTGTGCGGAAGCCCGCCCTGCCGGAACGAGCCGCGGCGCACCTGCCACTGGCCGCTGCCGCCGGGAAAAGCAATGTTCAGCACGCGCGGCGCGCTGCCTTCGAGACACGCTTCGAGGCTTGATGTCGTCGGCCGTTCGCCACATCAATTGCTCGACGGGTCGCCCGAGCAGCCGCTCGCCGGCGCGATTCACCAGCCGCAGTTTGTGCTGATCGTCGAATGCGAAGACAGCGACGTCGATCTCGCTCATCACCGTCCGCAGCAATGCCGTCGCCTCGAGCGAGCCCAGCCGCTCGTCGCGCAGCGTGTCGGCAAGCGCGTTGATCTCGAACAGCGTCTCCCCGAGCGGATCGTCGCGAGTCGCGCCTCGCGCCCGAAATGAAAAATCGCTCTCGCGCAGCGCTTCCAGCAGGTTCGCCATCGTCTGCAGGGGAAAGACGATGCGATGTCGAAGCGATGACGCGGCCAGCGCCCAGAGCACGAGCAGCACGAGGCCCGCCGTGACGATGGTCTGCGTGGAGTAGTCGCCCGCCCAGAGGAGCAGGATCGACGCGAGGATGCCCGGGAAGCCGGCAGCTACCGCGAGGAGAAGAATCCGCCGGTCGTACCGGAGCTTCATGTCGTTCCAGGTTCCAGGTTCCAGTTCCGGTTTCGGTTCCGCGTTTGGATTGCGGACGCCGGATTCACGTTTCGATGCCGTAGCGCTCGAGGCGACGATACAGCGCACTTCGGCTGAGGCCCAGCGCTTTCGCCGCCTCGGTCACGCTGCCGTACCTGCTGACGGCCTTCCGGATGAGAAAAGCTTCGACGTCTTCGAGTCCCATGTTCTCGAGGCTCTGGGCGCCGTCCTGCGCTCGACGAAGGCCGAGATCGCCCGTGGCGACCGTCTGGCCCGACGCCATCAGCACGGCTCGCTCGATCGCGTGCTCGAGCTCGCGCACGTTGCCCGGCCAGGGATGCCGCAGCAGCGCGTCCATCGCCGCGCTGTCGAAGCCGCTCAGGTTCTTGCGATAGCGGCGGGCATGCTGCTCGAGAAAGTGCGTGGCCAGCGACGGAATGTCGTCGCGGCGATCGCGCAGCGGCGGCAGCGGGATCTCGATCGTGTTGAGCCGGAACAGCAGGTCCTGCCGGAAACGCCCTGCCGCCACCTCGGCGTCGATGTCGGCGTTGGTGGCCGACAGAATGCGCACGTCCACGCGGCGCGTCCGCGACGAGCCGAGCCGCTCGAACTCGCCGGCCGCGAGCACACGCAGCAGCTTTGCCTGCTGAGACGGCGGCACGTTGGCGATCTCGTCGAGGAACAGCGTGCCGCCGTCCGCCAGCTCGAATCGTCCCACGCGATCCGCCCGCGCATCGGTAAACGCGCCGCGCACGTGGCCGAACAACTCGCTCTCGAAAACGGTCTCCGACACGCCGCCGGCGTTGACCGTCACCATCGGGCGCGCGGCGCGCGGCGACAGCGCGTGAATCGCCTGCGCGACGAGCCCCTTGCCCGTGCCGTTCTCGCCTGTGATCAGCACGTTCGCATCGGACGGCGCCGTGCGCTCGATGAGCTCGATGACCGGCTTCATGGCCGGCGATCGTGCGATCAGCGGAGGCGCGCCGTCGAAACTGAGGCGCGCCGCGCCCTCGAGCTGCCGTCCGCGGCGCAAGCGCGCGGCTCAGCTCGACCTGCGTCCGGACGATGGCCAGCAGGCGCGCGTTGTCCCAGGGCTTCTGCACGAAGTCGCGCGCGCCGCGGCGCATCGCCTCGACGGCCACATCGACGCTCGCCCAGGCGGTGAGGACGATGACAGGCAGCGTCGGGTCCTCGGTCTGCAGGCGCGCGAGCAGATCGAGCCCTTCCTGGCCCGACGTCGTGTCGCGCGCGTAGTTCAGATCGATCAGCGCCGCATCGAAGTCGGTCTCGTCGATCGCCGCGAGCACGGCCGCCGGCGACGACACCGACTGCACCTGAAAGCCCTCGCTCTTCAGGAGCAGCTGAAGCGCTTCGAGGATGTCTCGCTGATCGTCGGCGAGAAGGACGCGAGGAGCTCTGGACGGCACGACGGAATCCTACTCCCAGCGCAAGGCGCGCGCCGGATCGATGCGCGAGGCCCGATACGCGGGCAGCATGGCCGCCGCGAGGGAGACGACGATTACGACCGCCACGGCGCCCAGCATCACGGGCGGATCGGAGCCCTGGACCCGAAACAGCAGCGACCCCGCAAAGCGCCCCAGGACAAGTGCCGCTCCGAGCCCTGCCACCACTCCGACGACCGCCAGCCGGCCGACGTGGTTCAAGATCATCTGACGGATGCGAGCGCCGTCGGCGCCAAGCGCGAGCCGAACGCCGATTTCGGGCGTCCGCTGCGCGACGGAATACGCGAGCACGCCATACAATCCGACGGCAGCGAGCAGCGTCGACAGCGCCGCAAATCCCAGCGCGATCTGCGCGAGCAGGCGATCCGAAGACGCGCGATCGCGCACCTGCGCTTCCATCGTCCGCAGCTCTTCGATCGGAAGATTCGGATCGAGCCTGGCCATGATCCGCGTCACCGCCGCATTCACGTCATTGGCGTCGAGCGAGGAACGAACGTAGTAGGTGATCGACCTGATGTCGTCGCGCTGGCGGTACGGCAGGAAGAACACAGGCGGCGGCTCGTCCTTCGCCTCGCTGTACTTCGAGTCCTGGACGAAGCCGACGATCTCGATGTCGAATTTCGGCTTGTCGTTTCTTCCCAGCTCCATCCGCGTGCCCAGGACTCGTTCCGCGCCAGGTTGAATTTCTTCGCGAATGCCTCGTTCACGATCGCGACGGGCTGAGACTGCGACGAATCGGCCCGCGTGAACTCGCGGCCCGCAATCAACGGAATGCCGAGCGTTCCGAAAAAACGCGGGCCGATGAACGTCGTGTTGGCATCAACGTTCGCGTCCGGCGGAGGCTCGAAGCCCTGCACCGAGACGTTGGCCGACGCGTCGCTGCCCTCGAGCAGCGGAATCGTCGATTCGGTCACCGACGTCACGCCGGGAACCGCGCTCAGGCCCTCGACAATCTGCTCGAAGAGCGCGCGAGAGCGCTCGTCCGAGTATCCGTTCAGCGCCGGCGAGACTTGAAAGGTCGTCAGATTCGAAATCTGCATCCCGAGATCGATGCGGCCGATGTTCACCAGGCTCTTGGCAAATAACCCGGCCACGACGAGCAGCGCCAGCGCCAACGCGATTTGCGCTGTTACGAGCGCCGAGCGCAGCCGGCTCGACGCCCCCGCGGTGACGCCGCTCTGCGATCTCGCCATCGTTGTCACGTGGATCCGCGTGCTGTGAATGGCCGGCAGCATGCCGAAGATCACGGCCGTGAGGAGCGACAGGCCAAACGAGAACACGAGCACCGCGGCATCGATCTCGAATGGAAGAAACGTGTCGCTGGCTGAGGGACGCGAGGCGCGAAGGACGTCGGCGATCCAGCGCGCGACGAACAGTCCTGCCGCACCGCCAAGGATGGCGAGAATGCACGACTCGATCATCAGCTGCGCGATCAGCTGAGCTCTACTGGCGCCGAGCGACAACCGCACCGCGAACTCCGGCGCTCTCGACACGCCGCGAGCGAGCAGGAGGTTCGCGATGTTGGCGCACGCGATGAGAATGACGATGCCGGTGATGCTGAACATCAACGTGTACACCGGAACCAGCTCGCCGCGATTCGGCTGCTCGCCGCGCGCGCCGTCGCCGAGAACAATCTTTCGAGCCAGAAACTGCGCGCGACCGCTATCGGTTTGCAGCGCGCCCTTCATCTGCGGCAGTTCGAAATCGCGCAGGAGCCCGCTGAACAGGCCGTTGATGGACGCCTGTGCGGCCTCGCGCGTCATGCCCGGCTTGAGCCGTCCGAACAGATACAGCCAGTGATCGCTGCCGGCTTTCGAAATCGTACTCCGCGTGGATTGCCCCGCCCATCGTCACCGGCAGAAAGACGCGCGGCGTTTCCTCGGGTGTCGCTGTCGTCCCTTGAAATCCGCGCGGCGTGACGCCCACGACGGTCATCGGCGCGCCGTTGATGAAGAGCGTTTCGTTGAGGATCGACGGATCTTCACCGAATCTCGACCGCCAGTACGCGTGGCTCAACACGGCGACGCGATGCGCGCCAGGCGTGCGATCGTCATCTTGTGTCAGCAGCCGGCCGAGCGCGGGCTGCACGCCGAGGACTGGAAAGTAGCTGCCGGACACGAGCAGCGCGATTTTCGTTGGACGTGCGGTTGCCGTGCGCGACGTTCGCCGAGATTTCGCGGTGCGCGGCGATGCCCGTGAACGCCTGCTGCCCGCGCTCGAGATCGCGAAAGAGCGGGTAACTGAAGACGGCGTCGCCACCGCCGACGTTGCTCGACGACGATGTGCGGCCCTGCTTTGGGCCCGGCGCCGTGAACGTCACGAGCTGCTGGGGATTGGGCACCGGCAGCCTCTTCAAGAGCGCATGATTGAAAAACGAAAAGATGGCCGTGTTCGCGCCAATCCCGAGCGCCAGCGACAAGATAGCGGCGAGGCTGAGAATCGGCGTCCGCCGAAGAGAGCGCAGTGCCGTCTTCATTGCACGATCCAGCCGTCGCGCAGCTTTGATGACCCGGTTGCCGTACTGCGCGTTCGTTTCCGAGTGCGTCACCTGGATGATCGTCGTTCCTTCGTCGTTCAGCTTCTTGAACAGCTCCATGATCTCGCGCGCCTGATCGGAGTGCAGGTTGCCTGTCGGCTCGTCGGCGAGAATCAGTCCGGGGCTGGCGACGACCGCGCGCGCGACGCCGACGAGCTGCTGCTGGCCTCCCGACAGCTGGCTGGGATACAGATCTTTCTTCGCGACAATCTGAAACCGATCCAGCACATCCGAGACGATGCTTTGCCGCTGCGAGCGAGGCACATCGCGGTAGCTGAGCGGCACTTCGAGGTTTTCGTACACCGTAAGGTTGTCGAGCAGGTGATAGCTCTGGAACACGAAGCCGATGTGTTTCTTCTGCAGCGCGAGCCGATCTTTCTGCCGCAGCGTGTGGACCGGCTGCCCCTGCAGCTCGTATTCGCCGCGCCAGTCGGTGTCGTGCATGCCCAGAATGTGCAGCAGCGTCGATTTCCCCGCGCCCGACGGCCCCATGATCGACACGAACTCGCCGGGCTTGATGTCGAGGTTGATCCTCCGAAGCAGGAACGTTTCACCCGCTCCGCTCTTGATCGACTTTTCCAGACTACGGACTGTGATCACTGATACCTCAATGCGATGACGGGATCGACGCGACTGGCGCGGCGCGCAGGCAGCCACACCGCAAACAGCGCGACGAGACTCAGAAGCACGGGAATGGAGACGAATATCCCCGGGTCGTGCGCCTGCACTCCATAAAGAAAGCTGGCGATGACCCGCGCCAGTCCGAACGCCGCGGCAATACCGATGACGACGCCGATGAGTGCCAGACGCATGCCCTGGAACACCACCATGTTTCTCACGTCGCTGGCCAGGGCGCCGAGCGCCATTCTGATGCCGATCTCCTGAGTGCGCTGCTGCACCGAGTACGCCATCAATCCGTAGATCCCGATCGCGGCCAGCAGCAGCGCCGAGGCGCCGAATACGGTCATGAGCAGCATGTTGAAGCGCTCGCGCGACGTCGAGCGCGAAACGACCTCCGTCATCGGGCGCACCTCCGACACCGGCAGCCCGCTTGCCTGGCGCAGCTGTTCCTGAATCGGCGCGCTGAGCGAGAGCGGTGGCACGCGTGTTCGAACGACCCAGGCCATCGGAGTGATCCGAACATTGAGCGCGTTCACCGGATCGGGAACCTGCGCCTGCGGAATGAACATTTTCGGAGACGGATCGTCGTCCAATCCTCCGTCGCGCGAATCAGCGACCACGCCGACGATCTGCCGTTCCGGTTCGCCGGCGAACTCGCGCATGACGCCGCGGCCGATGACGATCCGGTCGTTCAGCGGATCCCCGTCCTTCCAGAACTCCTTCGCCATCGCTTCATTGATGATCGCGACGGCAGGCGCTCCAGCGACGTCTCGATCGGTGAAGGTCCGTCCGCGCCTCACGGGGATTTTGAAGACCTCGAAGTATCCAGGGGACACCGTCGCCCACCCGCCGCCGCCATGGTAGGGTTCGTTTCCCTGAGGACGCCCGACGACGTTGAAGGGAAGACCGTAGCCGCCTTCCAGCGGAATGCAGCACGTCGCGGTCGCCAATTCAACGCCGGGTAGCGCCTGTAGGCGCTCCCGGGCGTCGCGAACCATTCGCTCCACGCCAGACGACTCCAGGAAGCGCGATCCGCTCAACGACATCCGCATCGTCAGCACGTTGTTCGCGTCGTATCCGGGCTCCACAGCACGCAGTGCGAGCGACGTTCGAATCAGCAGCGCCGACCCCACGAGGAGGATGAGCGCGAGAGCCATTTCCGTTACCACCAGCAGCGAACGCGATTTGTTGTGCCGGAAGCCCGTGCCCGAACGGCCGCTGCTCTCCTTGAGCGTTTCGCTCAGTGTCGTCCGCGAGCCGTGAAGCGCTGGAAAGAGGCCGAACAGAATGCCGGTCACGACCGACACGGCCAGCGCGAATCCCAGCACGCGCCAGTCCATGCTGACGAGAGACCCGTCGGATCCAAGGCGCGGAAGTCCCGCAGTGTTGATTGTCAGCAGTGCCCGAATGCCGACAAATCCGACGATAAGGCCCAGCACGCCGCCGGCCAGAGACAACATCACGCTTTCGGTAAGCAACTGGCGAATGATGCGGCCACGGCCGGCCCCAATCGCCGAACGGACCGCGATCTCACGCCGCCGCCCGGTCGCGCGCACCAGCAGTAAGTTCGCGACGTTCGCGCACGCAATCAGCAGGACGAAACCGACGGCGCCGGCGAGAACGAGCAGCGTCTGGCGCACATCGCTGACAAACGCCTCCTGAAAAGGCGTCACGCTGAAGCTCTCGTTGTTGTCGAGGGTACGGGGAAACTTGCGCCGGTAGTCGCCGGCCGAACGGTCGAGCGCCGCCTTCGCCTGCTCGAGCGTCACGCCGGGTTTGAGCCGGCCCGCGACGCTGAAATAGTGTCCCTGATCGTTCGAGTTGGGATCGAGCTGAAACGCGATCCACAAGTCCAGCGGCGGGCCGAATTCTCCGACGTCGAACTCGGGACCGATGATGCCGATGACCGTATGCGGATCGCCGCTCAACGACATCGTGGTTCCGATGATCGCCGGATCGGAAGCGAAGCGCCGCCTCCACAAACTGTGGCTGAGCACGACGACGCGCTCTCCTCCGGGGCGGTCCTCCTCGGCCGAAAACGTACGCCCACGAAGGACCGGAGCGCCGAGCAGGCGGAAGTAATCGGCGCTGACCTCTCCGGCGCGCAGCTGCTCGGGGACACCGCCGCCGGTGAAGTTGACGATGTTGTTGCGAAACGCCGCCACGTCCTCGACGACGCGCGTCTGCGCGCGCCAGTGCTGGAATTTCGCCGGCGATGCATTGCGTCCCGAACCCTGCGGGTTCGTGTTCATGAACATCACGAGGCGATCGGGATCCGGAAAGGGCACCGGCTTCAACAGCACGGCATTCACCACCGAAAAGATCGCGGCGTTCGCGCCGATGCCAATCGCAAGCGTCAGGATCGCGACGATGGTAAAGCCGGGAGCTTTCGCGAGCGTCCGTGCACCGTATCGCAAATCCTGAAGCAGTTGATCCATCTCACTTTGTTCCCGGGGCGCGCGGTGCGACGATCGGGTTGGTCAGCGTGCCGATGCCTTCGTAGCTGCAGACCGACACGTCGCCGGGCTTGAAGAAGATTGGAGGCTTGCGTGCGGATCCGACGCCGGCGGGACTGCCTGTCGCGAGCACGTCTCCCGGACGCAGTGTAAGGATGTTCGAGCCGTACGACACCAGCTCGATCACAGAATGGATCATCAAGGATGTGTTCGCATCCTGCATCACCTGCCCGTTGAGCGTGAACTTCACCTGCAGGTTCTGCGGGTTCGGCACGAACTCCTTCGGCACGATAAACGGTCCCATCGGCGCAAACGTGTCGTGGTTCTTGCCGAGCACCCAGTCGGAGCCATGTCGCGTGTCGCCGCGGCCGCCGCGATCGGACACGTCGTTCTCCATCGTGTACCCGAAGATGTAGTCCGCCGCGCGCTCGATCGACACATGGTCGGCCGTGCGGCCAAGCACCACTCCGAGCTCGCATTCCCAGTCAATGTTGGTGCGGCCGACCGGCATGCGGATCGCTTCGCCGTTGGCAATCACAATCGTCGGCGACTTCATGAACATGTAGGGATTCCACCGCTTGTCGTCAGGCTTGCGCTCCCAGATACCAGGCGCGCTCGTGGTGTCCGGCAGGGCATCGCCCTGCGCGGTCCCGCCCGTCTGCGTTGCCGCTCCGCCAGCCATTTCGGCGGCGTGCGCCCTGTAGTTGACCGCCACGTTCAGCATCGTCGTCGGGTACATGATCGGCGGCAGCGTCTTGAGCGACTTGAGATCGTGCACGTATGACGGCCTGCCGGCTCCTTCGAGCGGCTTCGTATTGGCGATGACCTCGCCAATGCGCGCGCGCACCCCGCCGTCGTAGCGGGCGATGAGGTCTTTCATGTCCGCTGGCGGGGCCACTTTCGATGCCGGAGTCTTCAACGCCGCACTCGCCTGCGCAAGATCGATCACGATGGCGTCCTTCAGAACGACACCGACAAACATCCTGCCGCTCTGATCGAACGTACCGAGCTTGAAGGGCGTGGCGCTCTGACCGAAGACGGTCGAGGCCGCGGCGCACACAGCTAGGGCCGCTATGGTCCTGACTACTCGTGACATTGGGATCTCCTCAGTCGCTTTTCAAACTTGCCAACGGATTCAGTGCGAGCATACGTCGAATCGGCACATAGCTGGCAAGTAGCGCGACGGCCATGAGGACGGCTCCCGACAACGCCATCGTCGAGGGATCGCCAGGTTTCACTTCGTAGAGGAGCGTCTCGATGTAGCGGCCGAACGCGGCCGCCGCCGCCAGTCCGGCGACGCTCGACCCCACTACGACTTTGCCCGCCTCGCCCATCACGAGCTTGACAATATTCAGACGGGTGGCGCCGAGCGCAATCCGGACGCCGACTTCCCTCGTACGGCTGCGCACGACGTGGCTCATCACGCCGAACGTGCCGATGGCCGCCAGCATCAACGCCAGGCCGGCGAACAATGTTGCGACGAGCATCGTAAACCGCTGAGTCGCGATCGAGGCGCGCATGTCGTCCTCGACGGGACGAACACGCGAAATCGGTTGATCCGGATCGGATGCCAGCACGGCTCGCCGGACGGTCTCGCCAACGCTGGCAGACGGGAGTGATGTTTTCACGAGATAGGTCCCAGACGTAAACGGGTCGAGGGCCTGACGGAAGGGTGCGAACGTCGTCGCGTGCGCCGGCTGGCCGAGCCCTTCGTAGGTGTCGGCGGCAAGCCCGACGATCGTGCGCCAGTAGTGTTCGCTGTTCGGGAGGCCGTACGCGATCCGCTTGCCGATCGGATCCTGTCCTGGATAGTAACGCCGCGCAAACGCTTCGTTGATGACGACGACGTCCGGCGATCGCAGGGTGTCTTCGCGAGTGAGCGCTCGCCCACGAAGGAGCCGAATGCCTGTTGCGTCGAAATACTGTTCGCTGACGGTGGTGAACACCGTCAAGTTGAATTCTCCTGGAGGCGGCGCCGGCCGTCCTTCGATCCACACGCCCCGGGTAACCGGCGCCGGCCGCATCGGCGCCTGCATCGTCATGGCCGCGCTGCGGATACCCGGGGTCGAGGCAAGCCGCTCGAGGACCTCCTCGTGGAATCGGATGCGCGTTTCAGCATCGCGGTACTTCGCGCCTGGCAGGCTCACGTCGACCGCGACGAGATCGCGTGGATCGAATCCGGGATCGAGCGACGTGAGACGCACGAAGCTGGCGAGAAGCAGGCCGGCGCCAACGAGCAGCACCTGGGCAATCGCCAGCTCACTCGACACGAGCAGCAGCTGCGACCGCCTGTTTCCGGCGGCGGCTGTGCTTCGCACGCTTGCCTGAATCGCCGAGCTCAACGGCGCGCGTGATGCGCGCCACGCCGGCAACAAACCGAATCCCAATGTCACAAGTGCGGTCACACCGACGGCAAATGCGGCAATTCGCCCGTTGACGGCGATCTCCTCGAGCCGAGGCAAACCTTCGGGCGCAAGCTGCACGAGCACGTTCACGCCCCAGGCGGCCAGCGCGAGCCCGAGCGCTCCGCCGCACGCCGCCAGCACAGCGCTTTCGGCGAGCAGTTGACGGATCACGCGGCCCGGCGACGCTCCGAGCGCGCTGCGCATCGCCAGTTCGACTTCCCGCGCTTTCGTCCGCACCAGCATGAGATTCGCGACGTTCACCGATGCGATCAGCAGCAGGAGCGCGACCGCGCCAAGCAGCAGCATCAACATGCGCCGCGTATGTCCCACGAGCGCCGACTGCAGCGGGTCGAGAGCCGTACCCCAGCCTTTGTTGGTCCTTGGGTACTCGCGAGCCAGGCGAGCCGCAATGACGTCGAGCTCCGCCTGCGCCTCCGTCAGCGATATGCCCTCGCGAAGGCGCCCCACGGCTGTGAGCATGTGGACATCGCGGTTCTGCGGAAGATTCCCAATCGACGAAAATCTCGGAAGCCCGCGATCGCCGAGCAGCCAGATCTCGACTCTGTCTTCAAACCGGAAGCCGGCCGGCGCGATGCCGACGACTTCGACCTGTTGATCCGATACGGTTATCGCGCGGCCGATCAGATTTAGTGCGCGGCCGTATCGACGCTCCCACAGTGCCTCACTCACCACCGCCTGCGCCGGCCGGTCCGGCGCATCGTCGGCCGGTAGAAACATCCTTCCGGCGAGGGCGTTCACTCCCAGCAGCGAGAAGAAATTTCCGGAGACTTGCGCGCCCAGCACGAGCTCTGGTGTGCCGTCGCCCGTGAGTCTCATGGAATTCGTCGAAACCGCGGCCAGTCCTTCGAAGCTGGAGGCGGTGCGGTAGTCGAGGAAGTCGGCCGGCGAGAGATCGCCTCCGCGTCTCGTCTGCGATCCGCCACGGGACATAGGAGATGTGGCGGAGACCAGCACCAGGCGCTCGGGGTTTGAGAACGCAAGCGGCCGCAACAGCACGGCGTCGACGGCGCTGAACATCGTCGTTGTCCCGCCGATGCCTAGCGCGAGGGAGAGAATGGCGGCTGCTGTCGTCAACGGAGATTTCAGCAGCAAGCGAGCGCCGAAACGGAGGTCTGAAAGGAAATTGGCCATTACTCGGTCCTCAGGGCGTTGAGTGGATCGACACGCATGGCACGGCGTGCCGGCAAGCAGCAAGCGACCATGCCGACGACAAGCAGCACCACCGGCACCGTCAGCAGCGTGACGGGATCTACGTGATTCACGTCGAACAACATCGCTTGCAACGCGCGCCCGACGCCAACGGCTGCAACGAGTCCGACGGCAAGTCCGACACAGACCGGAAGCATCGCTTGGCTGAGCACACTGCGCGCGACGGTCCGTGGAGTGGCGCCGAGCGCCATGCGAAGCCCCACCTCGCTCGTGCGTTGTGCGACCGAGTACGAGACGACCCCGTAGACTCCGAGACCTGAAAGGAGCAGGGCGATGACGCCAAACAGCAGGACGAGCCGCATCTGCAACAGCCGCGGCGCGACAGACGCCATGACCACATCGTCCATCGTGCGCATCGCTGGAATCGGCAACTCCGAATCGAGCCGTCGTATGACCTGTCGGACAAGGAGGTAGGCGGCCGCGGGATCGTCCCTCGTCTTGACGGCGAGAGAGATTTCATTGAATGCGCGGCGCCAGTAGGGCACGTAGACGGTCGGGAACTGAAGATTCCCGCTGAGGCTCCTGCCCCGCACGTCATTGACGACGCCCACGACCTGGTAGGGCGGCGACTGCTGGCTGCCAATCCGAAACCGCTTTCCCATCGGTTCGTCGTTCGGCCATGCCCTTTCCGCGAGCGACGCGGACACCACCGCGGTCCGCCCCTCGAGATCCGCTTCGGACAGCGGCGCCCCGGTACGCAGGGAGATTCCCATGGTCCGGAGAAAGTCGGGATTTACGTTGCGGATGTCCGCGAGCGGCCGTTCGAAGAGAGGAAGAGACGGCGCACCTTCGGCAAGAATCGCCGAGGTACCTCCAGCCGACGTGACGGGCAGACCGTTTGTGATACCCGCCGATACGACCCCAGGAAGGGCCGAGATCTCGGAGAGGAGCGTTCGATAGAACTCGACGCGCTTCGGCGCGTCCGGATAGCGGGCACCGGGCAGCGACAGATCGATAGTGACCACACGCTCGCTCCGAAAACCCGGATCCACACGCATCAGGTTGACGAAGCTGTGAAGCAACAGGCCAGCGGCCACGAGGCATATGGCGCTCAACGCGACCTCGCACGCGACAAGTGCAGATCGCAGCCGGCCCGCCGCGCGACCCGATGTCGTCGTACGCGAAACTGATTTCATCGCATCCTGCGGGTCGGCTTTCGCGAAGTGCCACGCCGGCAGCAAGCCGCACGCGAGACTCGTCAGCGCCGTCAACAACGTCGCGAACGCGAAGATCCGCCCGTCGAGCCGCACCTCGTCAATGCGGGGAAGATCGATCGGTGCGTAAGCCAGAACCGCTTGGAGCACCGCGTGCGCGAGCGCGAGTCCCACGATAGTGCCAATGATTGCCAGCGTCGTGCTTTCGGCCAGCGCCTGTCTCAGAAGACGAGCAGACGACGCGCCGATCGCGCTTCGCACGGCAGTCTCTCTGCGGCGCTGTGCAGCTCGCGCGAGCAGCAGGTTCGTGATGTTGACGCAGCCGATCAGAAGTACGGCTAAGACTGCACCGAGGACGATCTGCAGTGCTGCTTTCGAGCGCCCCGTAATCTGCTCGTCGAGTGGGAGCATGACGGCCCGCAGCTCGGAACCCGGACCTCGTTTGGCGATTGTCGCCTGTATGCCGTTCATCTCGTCGATCGCCGCAGCAGGCGATGCGGTCTCTCTTAACCGTACGATGCAAACGAAATTGAAGTCTTCGGACTGCGTTGCTTCGTTGTTCGTCAGCGCAAGGGGCTTCCAGATTTCCGGGCGGCCCTCGTAGGTGGTCATCGCAAAGAGGTCGGCGATCGCCGGAAATCGGAAGTCGGCGGGCAGCACGCCGACGATCACGTAGGGCTGGCCGTTCAGCGCGATCGCGCGGCCCAACACCGCCGGATCTCCGCCAAACCGCCGGCGCCACAACGCATCGTCGAGAAGGACGACTCTGTCTCGGCCGACCTCGTCCTCTTCCGGCAGAAACACGCGTCCGAGCTGCGGGCGCACACCGAGCATGGAGAACAGCTCTGCCGATGCACGAGCACCCTGAAGCTGTTCAGGCTCTCCCGCACCGGTCAGATTCAGGCTGATGCTCCCAAGCAGCGCCATCTGCTCGAAGGTGCTCGCGCCGCGCTTCCATTCGACAAAATGATTGGCGGACACCGGAATGGTGGGCGCGATATGTGCCAGCCGCGGCACGGCCTCGTGCAGGACGTAGAGACCATCGGGATCCTCGGTACGTCAGGGGTCTCAGAATGATGTGATCGACGATGCTGAAGATCGCCGTGTTCGCGCCGATGCCGATCGCGAGCGTCAGCACTGCCGCAATCGTGAACCCTGGCGTGCGCCGCAGGCTTCGAAACGCGTAGCGGAGATCGTTGAAGAGGGCGTCCATCAGGACGCGCATAACTCAAGAAAGCTGCCAGCAGAACGTGGCGAAATCCCTAGGATTTCCGAGAAAAACGGAGGCGAACGTCCGAAGTTGGGAATACCGTCCCGGAAGCGGACAGCCCAGCGCCTAATGGCGATCGCGGTCTGAGCGACGCGTGTGGAGAAAGTCAACGATAGCGCCGCCGAATAAGACGAACGGCAACGCCATGATAGCCACCATAACCATGTTCAAGAGGTAACTGCCCATAGCGTTTCCTTCATTCCGAACGGCGCAATCAGATCAGTTTTGCCACAAGCCCGAACAGGCCGGCCACTATCGCAATAAGAGTGGTCATTTGAATGCCGGCGACCCACAGGAACTGTTTCTCTACTCGCGAATCCAGCCTATCTACACGCTGGTCGAGCGTGTCCACACGCTGCTCGAGTCTGTCAATCCGCTGGTCGAGCTTCTCTACGCGCTGGTCGAGCCTCTCTACGCGCTGGTCGAGCTTATCGACTCGCTCATTGAGGCTGGTCACCATCTTGACCAGCACCCCCAGCGTATCTTCCATTCGAACCAACGTGGCGCCGACCTCTTGCATCTGCACCTCGAGCACAGACAACCGTTCTTCCACTACCGGCATTTCGAGCCTCCTCACGATACCGTCGTCCTGACGGTTTCGTAAAGCGCGAAAGAGGCACACCGGATGCCAGTCGTTATTTGGCCGGAAATCTTCAGGTGTTGACCGTCAGTGTCAGAAAATGCACGCGGGAGTAGATGTGAAAAGCGCAAAATGAGCTGAACTTTCGGCGAGATCTCTTTTCGCTATTCGTTTTTCGCTCTTCGTTTTTCGTTACTCATTCATATCTCAGCGCCACCAGCGGATCAACGCGTGACGCGCGCCGCGCGGGCAGCCACATCGCCAGCATCGAGACCACCCCGAGAATCGCCACCACAGCGCCGAACGTGGCGGCGTCGGTCGCCGTGATTCCGAACAGCAAGCCGGCCAGCGATCGCGAGAACAGCAGCGCGAGGCCGACTCCGACACCTAACCCGATCGCGGTCAATCGCGCACCTTGACCGAGCACCACGCGGACGACGTGCGCCGGTTCGGCACCAAGCGCGACGCGGATGCCGATTTCGCGCCTGCGCTGGACAACGCTGTAGCTCAGGACGCCATGGATACCGATAACTGCCAACGCCAGCGCCAACCCGGCGAACACGCCAACCAGCAGCACCATGAATCGCTGTTCTCCCGTCGATTGAGCCAAGGTACGCTCGAGCGGCTCCACGCCGAACACTGCCAAAGCCGGATCGATCTCCCGAACTGCGGCGCGCAGCGAGCCTGCGACACGCATCGGATCGCCGGAGACTCTCGCGATCAGCGTGACGCTCGACGAAGGCACCTGCGCAACAGGCAGATAGGCGGCGATCGGGGCTGCCTCGGCAAGCCCGTGGATCTTCTCGTCGCCAATCACTCCGACAATCGTCCGCGGCGCGCCGTACAGGAAAATCCGCTGGCCGACCGGATCCTGACGCGAGAAAAATCTGCGGACCGTCTCCTCGTTGATGAGCACTACCGGCGCCGCCTGGGCGTCGTCTGAGTCGGAAAGCAGTCGTCCGCGCACGAGGGGTACATGAAGCACTCGGAAATATCCAGGCGAGACGCGGCGCACCGAAATCTCCGGCCAGTCGCGCGATTCCGCTTCGCGGCCGACGACCTCGAACGAGTTTGTGAAGCCCGCATCGAGCGGATGATTGCCTGCGATCGCCGCCGCCTCCACACCTGGCAGCGCCAACGCTCGCGCAAGGAGGCGCGCGTTGAACTGCTGTATCTCCTTGTTCATCGGATAGCGCGACGACGGCAGTTGGAATTCTGCCTTCACAACCCTGTCGGCGTCGAAGCCCGGATTCACTCGCTGCAGATACCAGAAGCTCTTGATGAGAAGGCCTGCCCCAATCAGCAGCATGACGGCCATCGCAATCTCCCCCACCATCAGCAGCGATCGGGCAGAGGCGCTTTCGCGACCTCCGGTCGCTCCACGACTGACGTCGCTTTTGAGCGCAGTCTGCAGATCACCGCGGCGAGATTGAGAAAGAGGCACCAGTCCGAACACGAATCCGATGGCCAGGGAAAGTGCGATCATCGCGGCGAGCACGCGCGCATCGATCGCGACATTGGCGAGTCTCGGAATGTCCGGCGGCGCCACGATCAACAGGACGCGAAGCGCGACCGACGCCAGGATGACGCCCGACACGGCCGCCACCAGCATCAGCACTGTGTTTTCGACGACGAACTGCCTGGCCAGCCGTCCGACGCCGGCTCCGAGCGCCTTTCTGACTGCGATCTCGCGCGCGCGAACCGTGCCGCGCGCCAATAGCAGATGCGCAACATTGACGCACGCAATCAGCAGCACGACGCCGACGGCTGCGAGCAACACGAGGAGAGCCGGCTCGCTTGGGCCGAGAATCACATCGCGCAGCGGCTGAACGAACACGCCGCGGGCCTCATTGACCGGATACGTCTTCTCTAAATCAGCGGCAATGGCCCCCAGCTCCTGCCGAGCGGACTCCAGGCTCGATCCCGTCGCCAGCCGTCCAAGCACGAAGATGGGGTGAGTTTCTCGAGGAAGGCGCTGCGGATCTCCCTGAAGCGGCGCGAACACGTCAACCGTCGTACGGGCGTCGCGCTGCGCGAAACCGCGGCTGTAATCGGCTGAGCGAAGCACCTGCAGGACACCGAAATCGGCAGATGCCGGCGCCACGCCGATAATCGTCCGGGGGCGATCGTTGAGGCGAAGCGTGCGTCCGACGATGCGCGGATCCCGTTGGAACTGCCGCTGCCAGAGATCCTCACTGATAAGGATGGCGCTGCCGCCACCGGGGGTGTCCTCCTCGGCGGTGAACGTGCGCCCGACTATCGGCTCGATGCCTAGCATCGGGAGGAATCGCGCGCTCACGCTCAGCGCGGCCACCCGCGACGGCTCCCCGTCGTCCGGCATCAGATTCACCTCGCCCGCAATGAACGCGGCGAAATCGCCGATGCGGCGGCTCCGCTGCTTGAAATCGAGAAAGTCAGGAAGGGATGCCGGCTCGTGTGTCGTGCCGCTCGCCCGATCGGTCTCCCAGATCATCACGAGCCGATCGATGTCGGTCATGGGCACCGGCCGCAGGAGAACGGCATCGACGACGCTGACGATTACTGTCGTCATGCCGATGCCCAGGGTGAGGGTGAGGATCGCGACGGCCGCAAATCCGCGGTTCTTCAGCAACGCACGAAATCCGTCACGGATGTCATGAATCATCACTCGTACCTCAGCGCGATGATGGGATCGACGCGGGTTGCACGGCGGGCAGGAATGAAGCTCGCGGCGATCGCGACGATGACGAGCAGCACCGACACAGCGCCGAACGTCATCGGATCGTTCGGCTCGACTTCGTAAAGCAGCGTCCCTGCCATCCTCGTCACCGCAAGACCGAACACCAATCCGAGCGTGACGCCCGTCATCGTCAATATTGCGACGCGCGTAAGCACGAGGCGCAGGACTTCGCGTGTCTGCGCACCGAGCGCCATGCGCACGCCGATATCCGGGGTCTCTTGCGCCACCATCTGCGCCAACACGCCGAAGATGCCGATTGCCGTCAGCAGCACGGCGAGCGCCGCAAACGCCGACAGCAGCCACGCAGCCAGTCGTGTGCGCCACATGGCGTGCCCACGCGCTCTTCCATGGTGCGAATCTCGCTGAGCGGCAGGTTCGAATCGATTGCGGCAACCTCGTGCCGCAGCACCGGAATCAGGCTGGCCGCGGTTTCGCGGCCGCGAACGAACAGCCGCACGCGCGGCGGTGGTGACTGAAGAATCGAAATATAGGAGTCGGGCCCGCTCGCACTCTCGATCGCGCTGTAACGAACGTCGGAGACGACGCCAATCACTCGAGCACCGTCCTGAAAACCACCCTGCCCCAGCGTGACGGACTTGCCGATCGGATCTGCATTAGGCCAGTACCGGCGGGCCGCCGCGTCGTTGATGACGACGACCTTCTGACGCCCTTCGCGGTCCTCGTCGGTAAATAGTCGCCCTCGCACGAGCCGAATACCGAGCGTGCGGAAATAGCCGGGAGAAACGAAATGCACGCCAATGCCGGGCGCGTCTGGTGTCACGCGATGGCGGCCTGGCTCGAAGCCGATAATCGTGCTGTTGCAACCGCCGGAAACAGGCGGGCAATTGCCAAGTCCGACCGACTCCACGCCAGGTGCGCTTCGAACGCGTTCCAGCAGCCGTGAATAGAACGCGAGGCGCTGCGAGTTGTTGGCGTAGCTCGCTGGTGGAAGATCGACACGCGCCGTCATAACGCCGCGTGCATCTACGCCGATTGCGGTCGCATGCAGTTTCGCCGCACTCTTGATCATCAACCCGGCGCCGGCGAGCAACACGAGCGCCAGGGTTATCTGAACCGTGACGAGCGCCCCGCGCGTGCCGAAACCGCCAAGCCTCTCAGCTCCGGCGTGCGCTGCGGCCGCTTTTCAATGTTTCGACTGGCCTGAGGGACGAAGCCTGAATGGCCGGCACCGACCGCTATCAGCCCAGCGATGACATGCCGCAATCGCACATGCCACCAGAATCGTCGTCGCATCGAGTCCAATCATTCCCGCCGCTACCATCGTGAGTCCTTGGGCCCCCGACAGGCGCGACGGTCCCCGGGGAAGCACGCCATCCTGAAAAACGCGTCGGATTCGGGCAGCAGTGTCGCGGCGGCTTTAGCAGCATCGACGCCACCAGCAGGCCCGCTGCAGTGCCAAGCGCGGTGAGCACGAGACTCTCGAGAAGAAACTGCCGCGCGATCTGTGCGCGCCCTGCGCCAATCGCCAGGCGCACCGCCACTTCGCGGCGGCGTCCGAGGGCCTTTGCGATAAAGAGGTTCGTCGAGATTCACACAGGCAATGAGCAGGACCACGCCCACCGCGCCGAGCAACATCAGGCGGCAAGCCTGAGGTCGCCTTCGATGCGAGAGGAGTACAGAGGACGTGGCTCTGCGCCCCAGGAACTCCCGCCGTACTCCGGATATTCCTGCGCGAGGCGCTCGCCAAGCACGCCGACAGCGGCGGATGCCTGCGTCTCCGACACATCCGGTTTTCGACGCGCGACGAGAAAATACCCATGGGCGTACCGATTGGACGCTGCCATGAAGGCCGGCTCCAACGCGGCAAACGGCACCCACACCTCTGCATCGCCGCTGAGCCCGGTGAAGCCACGCGGAAGCACCCCGATAATCGTGTGAGGTAATGCATTGATTGACACCGCGCGCCCGAGGACGTTCGGATCGGCGCCATAGCGCCGCGTCCAGAAGGCGTGCCCAATCATTGCAACTCGCGGCTCACCTTCAAGGTGCGCCTCTCTGCCCGAGAATGACCGGCCCAGAGACGGATGAATGCCGAGGACGCCCGGGTATCGATCCGTGACCACTTCGGCGCGGACGCGAACAGCGCCGCCGTCATCGGACACATTAAGGTCTCGTCCTGCGAACAGAGCGGTGTTGTCGAAGACGTTCTGCGCCTCGAGCAGCGTGCGGTACTTCGGATACGACCAGACGCCCTCGCGTTTGGTACCGGTGCTGCTATCCGGCACAAGGAGGTGCACGAGCATCAGCCGCTCCGCATCTGCGAATGGCAGCGGCTTCAGCAGAACCGCGTTCACGACCGCAAACATCGCCGTGTTCGCGCCGATGCCCAGTGCGAGCGTCAGTACCGCGACGATCGTGAAGCCGGGATTCTTCAGCAGAGTGCGGAACGCGTAGCGGAGATCCTGCAGCATCGGATTATCCCTCTCTCAGCAATTGCGCCGGGTCGACCCGAGTGGCGCGCCGTGCCGGAAGAAAACTCGCGATGGCTGCGATGACGCCGAGGAGCGCGCAGGCCGATCCCAGAAGCAGCGGGTCATTCGGCTGGATGCCGAACAATAGCGACGCGACGCTGCGGCCGGCTAGCAGGGACAATCCCGATCCCCGCGGCCACGCCGACGAGGACGAGTCTGCCCGCTTCGCCCATCACAAGACCGAGCACGTCGATTCGCCCGGCGCCGAGCGCCACGCGCACTCCAATCTCCGGGCGCCTTTGGGCAACGACGTACGAGAGCATTCCGTACAAGCCGACTATCGTCAGCGCGACTGCGAGCACGCCGAAGAACCCCGCCAGCATCGCCAGCAGCCGCTCGCGGACGAGTCCATCGCGGATGCGCGACTCGAAGACGGAAAATTCGATAATCCCAGTCGGATATCGCTCCCTGAATCGCTCTCTGACCCTCGCGATGGCCACATCAGGCGCCACGTTCGAGTGAATCATGATGTTGGCGCCGGGCCCTGGCGAAGGGTGCTGCGAATCGGGACCGAACACCATGGGCCGCCGGTCGCCGCGAATGTCGTTGTACTGAGTGTCGGGTATGACGCCGACGATTTCGTACACCGTCGAGGGATAGCGCGGCTCCTCTCCCGTGCGCAGCGCCTGTCCGATCGGATCGGCTCCGCCCGCGAACTGTTTGACGAACGTCTCGTTGACGATCGCCACACGAGGGGAATTTCGTGTATCGCGCAGCGTGAAATCGCGCCCCCGCTGCACGGGAATGCCCATAGTGCTGAAGTAACCCGGGCTCACCCATGTGAATTGGGCGCTGTTCGACACTGCACCAACTCGAATTCCGTGACTCCAGCTGCCTCCCAGCAACGGCGTATGGGAGGTCGTTCCGGCGTCGACGATACCTGGAACCGATTTGATCTCGGCAAGCATCTCGCGCCTGAAATCGTCGAACCTTTCCTCAACGATCGACTCTGGATATCGCGTCCTCGCCACGGCAATGCCTTCGTGCCGCATGCCGGTGTCCACGGTAAGAAGGTTCCTGAAGCTCGCGACGAACAGCAGCGCAGCGACGAGCATGACGAGGGCCATTGCGATCTGGGTCGCGACCATCAGACGCTGAACCAGAAGGCGTTCGTGCCCGGCGGTCGATCCCCTGCCGCCGGACTTCATCGCCGCGACTGCTTCGATGCGAGCCGCTCGAATCGCCGGCGCGATGCCGAAGATGATGCAGGTCGCCGAAGCGACAGCGGTCGCAAAGCCCAGAACGCGCCAGTCAGTAGCAAGTGTCAGCGTCGGCGCGCCACCCTGAGTCGCAAGCGCGTACAGCAGGATCTGGCCGAGACCGCGAGCGAGAAACAGCGCGACGACCGCTCCGGCGGCGGCGAGCACGAGGCTCTCGGCAGCGAACTGGCGAATCAGCGCCATGCGGGATGCGCCGATGGCCACTCGCACGGCGACCTCCCGATCGCGCGAGCTTGCGCGGGCGAGCAGCAGGTTCGCGAGGTTCGCGCACGCGATCAGAAGAATCAACGCCGTGATGGCAAACAAGAATTGCAGCGCGTCCTCGTATTGCGTCCGAAGGGCGCTGACGCCCGTCGCCGCCGAATAGACGGCAAGCCGGAACGACTTGAAGCGCGCAATGCTCTGTGCGCCGTACGCCGTCGGCGCCATCGCGTCGAAAATGCCTATGCTGAGCGAATCGAGGTGCGCGGACGCGCGCTCGATTGTCCATCCCGTCCGAAGCCTCCCCATGACGGCGATGTCGAATATCTCGCGCCGCAGCTCGTTCGGCTGACACATCGGTTGCGCGATGTCGAACGACTCGCCGACCGCCACGCCGAAGAATCCCGGCGGCGTGACGCCGACGACATCGAAGAGATCCATGTTGATGCGAAGACGGGTCGAGGCTCCCAGCTCCTGGGCTCCCATCTGGCGCTGCCAGTATTCGTAGCTGACGACGGCAACCCTCGCCGGACAGGGCGCCAGTTCGTCGGCGGCCTGGATGAGACGGCCGCGATGCGGTTTCACTCCGAGCGTGCTGAAGTACTCGCCGCTGACGAAGATGCCGTTGGCGGGACGAAGATCGGTGCGCTCTCCTACGCGAAGGTCGTATGTGCCCCACGCGAACATCCCGTCAAGCGCTTGTTGTTGATTCCGCAGCTCCTGCCAGACGGGCCGCGTCAGCTGCGGGTAGCGGCCGGCGTTGAGGCCGAATCCTCGATTGCTTCCAACAATTCGAACCTCGACCAGCTCGTGCGGGTTCGGGATCGGCAACGGTCGCAGCGCGACGGCATCGATCAACTGGAAGATGGCGGTGTTCGCGCCGATGCCAAGGGCGAGCGTCAGCACCGCGACGGCCGTGAACCCAGGGCTTTTCAGGAGCGTTCGAAAGGCGTAACGAAGGTCATTCAACATATGCAGTAAGGAAAACCGAAGAACGAAAACCGAAAAGAAAACACGCCGTCACTCGTATCTCAAAGCCACCAGCGGATCGACGCGGCTGGCGCGGCGCGCGGGCCAGAACGAGGCGGACAGACCTGCCGCCCCGAGCACCACCGCCGCAGCTAGAAAGCTCAGTGGATCGTGAGGTGCCACCTCGAATAGCAGTCCGGAGATCATTTGGCGGAGCGCGAGCGAGACCGCGAGGCCAAGCGCCAGGCCCGTCACGACGAGCCCGGCAGCCTGCGCCACGATGCGGCGACGGATGATCACCCCGTCGGCGCCGAGTGCCATGCGCACGCCGATTTCGCGAGTGCGCGAGACGACTGCGAACGACATCACGCCGTAGATGCCAACGGCCGCGAGCAGCAGCGCAAGCGCCGCGAACGCGCCGAGGAGCGATGTCGACGCACGATCGCGCAGCGTCGAGAAGGAGAACGCCTCTTCAAGTGTTTGAATCGCATACGCGGGTTGCTCGGGATCGATCGCTGCGATGGCACGGCGAACGTCGGGCAGCACCGCCAGCGCGTCACCGCGGGCTGCGACGAGCAGGTAGTACTGATTCCACTCCGGGTGGCCCTGCCTCGTGCTCAGATACACTTCGGGTCGCGGCGGCATCTTCACACCGCTGTTACGTGTGTCGCGGGTCACGCCGACGATCTCGAACCAGCGTTCGTTGAACTCGACTCGGCGTCCGAGGGCCGGGCCCGCTCCCAGAATCTGCCGCGCGAATGTTTCGTTCACGACCGCAACCGGCGGCGAGTCCGCGCGATCGGCGCCGGTGAAGGTGCGGCCGGAGACAACAGGAATGTTCAGCGTGGTGAAGTATCGCGGGCTAACGAGGGTGAACAACGTCGATGGCAGCTCGCCGGCGCGCGCAACCGGCTGGCCGTCGACTTTCACCGGAGACAACGAGAACGACATCGGCGGAAACAGCGACGCGACTGATGCGTCGCTGACGCCCGGCGTGGCGAGCACGCGCTCGAGGAGCTGGTCGAAGAAATTCGGAATCGCTTCGCCTTTATATTTCTCCGGCGGCAGCGTCACCCTCATGGTGAGCACGTCGTTCAGCCTGATGCCGGGATCCACGGCATTCAACCGAGACCAGCTCTTCAACAACAACCCTGCGCCGACGAGCAGCACGGTCGTGAGCGCCACTTCAGCGACCACCAAACCAAATCGCAGCCGCTGAGCTCCTCGGGCCGATGTCGACGTACGTCCTTCGGAACGCAGCGCCGCCTCAGGATTGGAAAATGCAGCCTGCCACGCCGGGAGTGCGCCAATCAACAGGCCGGTGATCGATGCCACGAGCGCCGTGTACAGAAGCACGCGATTGCCCATTGCCGGCTGCACGCCCATCGAGAGAACCTGCTCCGTCGGAAGCAGCGCAAAGGCTGCATCGAGCCCCAATGGTGTCAGCAACAATGCCGCAGCCGTGCCCGCACCGGCTAGCAGCAGACTTTCGATCAGAAGCTGACGGGCGATCGCCCAACGTCCCGCACCGAGCGTCAGGCGAACCGCAATTTCGCGGCGCCTGCCAGTCGCGCGCGCCAACAGCAGGTTCGCCACGTTGACGCATGTGATTACCAGAACAAGCGCCACCGTCCCCAACAACACCGTCGTCGCCGTGCGGAACTCGCCCGTCAGCGCGTTTGACCATGCGTCGGCGCGCAGCCGCCAGCCGGCGTACTCCTTGTTCGTCGCAACATGATCGCGGCTGGTTCGCGTCGCGAGCACGTCGAGCTCCGCATTGGCTTGCGCCAGCGTCGCGCCGGGCCGCAGCCGGCCAAGCACCGTAAGGTTACGCACGTCACGCGCCCAGTCAGGTCCCATCCACAGCGGCAGCCACAGATCGGTTCCGAGGAGAAGCAAACCGGGCGGCATGATGCCGACGACGATCGACTCCTGACCGTTGATCCGAATGGGCCGTCCCACGAGCGCCGCATCGCCGGAGAACCGGCTTTGCCAGATGCGGTAGCTCAGAATGGCAACACGCCGGCCGCCTTGAAACTCTTCCGCCGCGAAGTCTCGTCCCAGCGCCGGCCGCATTCCAATCGTGTCGAACACGTTGCCAGCGACCAACGCGGTGAACACACGTTCCGGCCTGTCGCCGCCCGAGATGTTCCGGTTGCCAAGGTCGAATGCGACGAGACGATCGAGGGTCGTGCTTTGGCCGATGTCCCGATACTCGGGCGCCGAAATCGTTTCGATGAACCGTTCCTGATCGGAGATGCGCGGAAATGTGACTCCGATGGCGACAAGGCGATCGGGATCCGGATATCGGAATGGACGCAATACGAGGCTGTCGGCCAGGCCGAACATGAGCACGTTGCCACCGATGCCGAGCGCGAGCGACAGGGCCGCGGCCGCTGTGAATCCGGGCGTGCGCAGTAGGCCGCGGATGGCGTGGCGGAGGTCAGACAGCATAAGGAAAATCGAAAAACGAAAAGCAAAAAACGAATACAGCTCTCTGCGGACTCTTGTCAAAACCCTTGCCGCAACGGATCTTGCCAATTGCCAACGATCTCAACCAGGCGAGCTGCCGACTCGTTCACGCGCGGGATTCGCGTCCCAAAGGCAAACAATCCTGGGCGAGCTGCTCGATTCGTTCTTCGTTGTTCGTTTTTCGTTTCGGTGTCGCGCGCGCCCCAGCGGCACGAAACGTGCGCCAGGACGTGCCCGTGACCGAGAACCATGACCTGTGTAATCGGACGTTCAAATTCGCGTGTGATGTGGCGAGCTTATGCACGCGGCTCCAGGAACGCGGGCCCGTTGTAAGGCGTCTCAGCATGAAGCTGCTGGATTCTGGGACGTCTATCGGCGCGAATATCGAGGAGGGGCGAGCCGGCCAGACGAAGCCCGACTTCATTGCGAAGAACTTCATTTCGCTGAAGGAGTCGCGCGAAACGCGATTCTGGCTTCGGGTCATCGGCGCCACGGACCCTCCACTCGAAAACGAACTGCAGCCGTTCCTTCAAGAAGCCAACGAATTCATCGCAATGCTTACGACGTCCTTAAAGAACGCCCGCTTATCGCAGTCTCGAGGTACGCAAAATCTACAATAACGGCCAGGCGCAAGTGTTGAAGATCTCGCCAAGCGCCCGACGAGCCGCTTTATTCGTTTTTCGCTTCTCGTTCTTCGTTGTGTGCTCTATTCGCTTTTCGTTTTTTCGCTCTTCGTTTCGGTGTCAGTTACGACTCCTTCGCAAACCCCACTTCCTGATTCAGCTTCTGAGCCGTGCTCTCGTCGACGATCTGGCCGTCGAACAGGTGAATCGTGCGGTCCGCGTGGCGCGCGTAGCGGGGATCGTGGGTCACCATGCAGAGCGTCGCGCCGGCGCGATGCAGCTCGCGAAGCAGTTCCATCACCGCTTCGCCGTTCTTCGAATCCAGGTTGCCGGTCGGCTCGTCCGCGAGCAGGATTGACGGCTCGCCCGCAACTGCGCGGGCGACCGCCACGCGCTGCTGCTGGCCTCCCGAGAGCTGGCTGGGATAGTGCTTTGCGCGATGCGCCATCCCGACGCGCTCGAGCGCTTCCTGCACGCGCTTGCGCCGTTCGGCCGACGGCATACCGCGGTACGTCAGCGGCAGCTCGACGTTGTCGAACACCGTGAGGTCGCCGATGAGGTTGAAGTTCTGGAAGATGAACCCGATCTCGCGATTGCGCGTCCGCGCCCGCTCGCGCATCGTGAGGTTCGCGACGGGCTTGCCGTTCAGCCAGTACTCGCCGCCTGTCGGCGTGTCGAGCAGGCCGAAAATCGAGAGCAGCGTCGACTTGCCGCAGCCCGACGGCCCGGCAATCGAGACATATTCGCCGCGCTGGATTTCCAGATGAATGCCGCCGAGTGCGTGGGTCTCTACTTCGTCGGTGTAGAACACCTTTTTCACGCCATCGAGCTTGATGAGATTTTGATCCATATGCGCCTTTTATTTCTGCCTCACCGCAACGACGCCACGTCGCCACGTTTTCGCTTCTTCTCAGAGAGCTCTTATGCGTCGTGGCGGCTAGACGGCTCTCTACGGCGTCCCGCAGGGCGGAGTTCCGGACAAATTCAGCCGATCGTAGTCGGCCCACTGCGACATGTCGGTCAGCACCACGCAGTCGCCGACGTCGAGTCCGCGCACGACTTCAATCGTGTTGACCGAGCTGCGGCCGAGTTCGACGGGCGTCAGCGCTGCCGTCGCGCGATCGGCAGAGAGCTTGAACAGGCTCATCTTCGACTGCTCCTGGCCGAACGCCGGACGCCCCACGAACAGCACGTTGTCGAGCCGCTCGAGCTCGATGTTTCCGTCGACGCTCATGTCTGGACGCGCGCCGCGCGGCAACGCCTCGTCGAGTGCGATGTCGACCGTCACCGTCCCGTTGCGCGCAGCGGGGTCGATGCGCACGACGCGCCCTCGCGTATGCGTGAGGCCGTTGCGCGTGTCGACTTCGGCCTTCTGACCGATGGCGACATCCTTGACCTGCGTCTCTGCAACCTGTAATTGCGCCTTCAATCGCGTCGGATCGACAACGCGCGCGAGGTTCGTGCCCGGACCGATGCGCTGCCCGACCTGCACCGGCACTTCCTGGAGCACGCCCGCCACGCCGGAGCGAATCTTCAGGCCGGTCGCCTCCGCCCGTCGCAAGACGGCCATCGTTTCACGCCGCTTCATTTCAGACTGCTGCACAGCCAACTTCACGGCAAGGGTTCGCTCGCTCGTGGCAAGGCGCTGCTCTTCCATTTTCTGCCGCGCTGCCGCCGTCTCCGCAAGCAGTTGGGAGCGCTTGAGCTGAATGGCTGGGATCAAGCCTTCTTTCGCCATCTGCCGGTCGGCGTCGGCGTTCATCGCCGCCTGCGCCGCATCGGCTGCCACCGCCGCGGTAGTCGCACGCTGCGCGAGGATATCGCGTTCGAGATCGGCCTTGAGCAGCTCGTAATTGTCCTGCGCGGTCCGCAGATCGAGATCGGCGGTCAAGGCAGCCTGCTGCGTCTGCGGGTTGCTGAGCTCGAGGAGAATGGTGTCGGCCTCTACCGGTGTGCCTGGCAGCACCACCACACGCTCCACGGTGCCGTCGGTCAGCGCCGTGATCCAGCGAATCTCGTCGGGCACCAGCACGCCCGTTCCGCGCACGTTGCGCAGCATGGTGCCGCGCTTCACCGGCTCAATCCACAACCCGCCGGCCTCGACGGTCGGAGCAGCAGGCTTGAGACGAGCGAGGGCGACCGTGGTGATGACAATCACGAGGGCGCCGGCGACACCCGCAATAATGCGATTGCGCCTCCTGCGCTGGGCGACTTCAGGTGGTCTGGCAACGTCCATCTTTGCGACTGTTAGCTCAAGAATCCTGCCAGCATCGAGGCCCTAAAGCTGCAGGTATTTCGTCCTGCATACAAGGACGCTGTCCGCCGATGGGATTCCCGTCCCACACACGGACATGGTGGGCTCCTACCATCCGTACAAGCGCGCTGGGTTATCCGAAAGGATTAGACGACGCGTAGCCGCGTCTGGTGCCCACACCGGCAAAAGATTCAGAACTTTCCCATCATCAGTCTGCACGTGGACCGCGAGATCTGTCGGCTTGCGACCCGGAACCGGCACCGATCCCGGGTGAGGCCAGTTAGTGCCCCACAAGATGCGCTGTGGATTCGCGGTGACGAGCGCGCGGGCAAGCGGCGTGACGTCGGCAAGATCGGGCTGCGTCGACACCGAATCGGCGCTGCCCGAAATCTTCACATACGCCTTTCCCGACTTCACCAGGTTCACCAGCGCTCCAAATCCAGGTTGCTCGACGCCTCGCGCGGCTGTTGCGCCGCCGAAATGATCGATCACGAGTGGCACCGGCGACGCGAGCAACTGCGGGCTAAGCGCTTCGATGACGGGAAGCTGCGTGTTGAACTGGATGTGCCAGGCGCGCTTCTGCGCGCGTGCAACGGCATTCTCGAATCGCTGGCGCGCAGCGGCGGGGTCGTTGATGCCGGCTGTCGCGAGATTCAAACGGATGCCGCGGATACCGGCCTTGCCCATCGCGTCGAGCTCGGCCTCGGTCGTTCTGTCGTCGATCACGGCCACACCACGCGCGCTGTTACCGATCTCGCGCATGCCCTCGATCGTGCACGAGTTGTCGGTCCCGTAGACGCTTGGCTGCACGATCACGACACGCTCGAGGCGAAGTGCCGACAGCAGCTGACGAAGCTCTACGGCCGATGCCGTCTCGGGCGTGTAGGTGCGCCCGGCGAAAAACGGATACTTCTTCGGATCGCCGAACACATGGACGTGGCAATCGCAGGCACCGGCGGGAATGTCGAAATTGACTTTCGTCAGCGGCTGCGGGGCAGCAGCCCACGCGAGGCGACTCGAGCCGATGAGCCCGGCGACACCAGCAGCCACTCCCCCTTTGAGAACGCCTCGTCGTGTAAGCATGGGGCAGTATAGAAAGTCGAAAGTCCAAAGTCCAAAGTCGAAAGTCCAGAGAGTCGGGGAGTCCAGGAGTCTCAAGAGTCCGGGAGTCTCAAGAGTCCGGGAGTCCAGGAGTCCGGGAGTCCGGAGTCCAGAGTCACGAAGTCCAGGAGTCTTGGAGCCGGCTACGACGTCTGGCGAAACACGAGATGTTCGGCGGCGAGGTAGTTCGGGATGGCGCACGCAAGGACGGCGGCGGTATTGGCGATTTCGGCGGGCAGATCTGCGTGGATGAGCAGCGTCGTGATGGCGAGATTCGCCGCAAGCGATGTGGTTTTGGCGAGTTGATAGCGCCAGTAGCGGCGGAGCCACCTCCGCAAACGCGCGGCACGACCTTCGACGGACTCGACAGCGCCCTCGAGAGGCCTGTCACCCCAGGTCCAGACGCTATGCCCCACGAAATTCTGGAGCGCCGCCAACTCGAGCCCCACGGCGGTCGCTGCGAACGCCGACCAGCCGAAATGTCGCGTCAGCAGGGCGATCGCGCAAATCTGGACGATAAATCCGCCAAGGCCGACCACGTTGAACACACCCCACCGCCGGAAATCAATCCGCACATTAACGTATGCGAATTGTGCGGGAAAACGGGGTCACCGGCGCCAGCCTGGGCGGACGGACCCCGTGGCGAACGGCGCCGATCACGGGGATGTACTCGAGCTCCTGCGAAGACGCGGCCGCGCGCAGCAGCAACCCTCCGCGGCTCATATCGCCGCGTCCGACGAAGGTCGCCGGAAAGACGAGCCGCGGACCGAAAATCGCGCACAGCACCTGGACGTATTTCTCCGAGGCGATGCTGCCGAGCAGGACGAACTGCGCATCGGCGCCGGCCTGCTCGCCCAGCGCGCGGGCCGACTGCTCGAGCGGGGTGCGGTACGCGGGATTACCCGCGTCAATCTCGGCGTCGGCAAAGCGCATCAACACCTGCGAGGTGATGGCCGTCTCGGCCGGAACCAGCCCCTGGTCGGGCGTGATGACGAACGCGCGGCCGAACTTGCGTGCGTACGTGATTTTTCCACGGAAGTACAGCCCGCTCATGTGCGCGAACAGGTCGCCAATCGGCACTCCCTCGCCGCGAAGGCGCGCCGCCATCGAGAATGTGGCCTCGGGCGACAGCACTTGCTGGGCGCGGCGGCCGCGACAGTTCGCAGGCGAGAGCAGGAATACGCGAGTCATTCGTCCAATTTTATCAGCGCGATGCTTCGCGTCCTCGCCGGCAGCATCGCGAGCCCGATGAGAAACAGCGCCAGCGTCGCAAACGCGAGATATCCCGCGGCGGGGTGAAGTTGTGGTTGTGTGAGCGTGCCGAGCGTCACGCCTTCGAGCAGCACGTACAGCATGCGCTTCAGCGTGCTTTCACCCGGATCTGATATCGCGCCGAGCACGATGAACTTCAGGATGAACGCGGCGCCCGTGATGACAGCCATGCTGCGCAGCACAGACACGCGATCTGGAGACACGGCGAGCGTGTTGACGAGCAAGACGAAGAGAAACACGTTGAACAGCAAGAACGGCAAACCGGACTCGGGCGTGATCAGATTGAACACCTGCGTTGCGGCGAAGAACGTGGCGAAAATCAGGACAAGGCCGCTAAGGTTCTCCAGCGACGGCCGCGCGCCGCTCAGCAACTGGTCCGGCGCGAGCACACCGCCGCGCACGAGCACGCCGAACAACATCACGCCGAGCACGAGTGCGAAGAGCGGCGGCGGCACGAACGTCACGCGCTCGTCCAGTCTCAGCCCTCCGACGAGCGAGACTGTCAGAAACAGCATGGGCAGATAGACGGCTTCAGTGGCGGCTTTCATTTCCGCTTTCTGAAGACGCGCATCGGGTTGAAGTCGGACGCCTCGACGCGCAACCCTTCGGCCAGCTCGGCCTTCAACTCTTCGGCGTTGTGCAGCTGCAGCGCGGGATCGTCGACGACGAGACGCCGTTCGGGCGCGAGCTCGATGGCCTTGTTCACATGGACGAGCCCTTTCTCGAAATGCTCGTTGTCCTGGTACACGCGGCCCCAACCTGATCGATAGTAGGAGTAGGCGATATAGAACTGCGTGCGCGCGTCCTGCCCAGCAGGATCGGCGCGCTCGAATGCCGCACGCGACGCCTCGAACTGCTCATGCCGGAACAGATCGAGGCCATCGTCGAAGGCACGCTGATTGATGCGGTAGGCGCCGATCGTGGCGCTGAGACCGCCTGTGACTTCCGCGAGGGTCTGCGGCTGCCGGACGTACAGCCAGACGATGAATGATGCATAGCACAGCGCCAATGCCAGGCCAAGCAGACGAACGGACCGGTCGGCCATCAACATGAGCATGTCACGTGATGCAAGCTCGCCGCCGCCATTCCTGCTCGGGGCAAATCTCCCCTGGATGCACTACGGCATCGACTTCGGCGCCAACGCCTGGCGCCCCGACGGTGGCATTGCCCAGGCGGAAGATCGCGCCGAGCTCGAGCGGGTATTCACGCAGCTGGCCGCAACAGGCGTGCAATACGTGCGCTGGTTTCTCTTTTGCGACGGGCGAGGCGGCATCGAGTTCAGTGCCGGCGGACGTCCGCTGGGACTCGACGAGTTCGTGTTCAGAGATGTCGACGCTGCGCTCGACATCGCGAGCCGCCACGGGATTCGGATTATGTTCGTGCTGCTCGATTTTTTGTGGTGCGACCCGGTCAGTGCAACACGCGGCGTGCAGATGGGCGGCCGCTCGCATGTGCTCGCCGATGCCGCGAGCCGCGATGCGCTTCTCACGCGTGCGCTCGGTCCCCTGCTCGAGCGCTACGGGGACGAGCCCCAGATTCTCGCGTGGGACGTCATCAACGAACCGGAATGGATCAAGACTATCGACGCCGTCGATCTTAGGACGTTTCTCGTCGATAGCGTCGGCTTGATTCATTCGAGCACGTGCCACCCTGCCACCGTGGGCTCTGCCGGCGTGCGCTGGAGAGATCGATACACCGGGATCGGACTCGACTTCTATCAGGTGCATTGGTACGACGGGTCGAAGCACCAGCCATCGTTGGAGACACCTGTCTCTCGGCTCGGCTTCGATCGGCCGGTGCTGCTGGGAGAATTTCCGACGCGAGGCTCGAAGCGTACCGTGGAGGAGATCGTGGAAATGGCGCGCTCTGCGGGATATTCGGGGGCGTTTTACTGGTCGGTGCTGGCGAAGGATGAGTGCTCCGCTTCCGCGTTGAACGAACAAACTTGATCATGGCGCGTCAAGAGCGGTAGAAAACGCGAATCGTCGCCTGCAGCGGACAGGTGGCCACCCCCGAGGACTCCGGCGGACGCAGCCGCTCTGCCGCTAACCTCTTCATTCTTCAGCGTTCAATGCGCCAGCACAATCGTTCGACCGGTTGGCAGTGAGGTTGCTTTGCCTGACGGCGGAGGAGTTGCGCTGAATGCTTTCGAGCAACGAAACCATCCGGTGGTTTCGCGAGTCATAAGGAAAGAGAGGTTTCATATGCGTTTCGCGGCATTGGTATTAGCGGCGGCACTATTCGCATCGGCTGCGCCCGGGGCCCAGAACCGGGCAAGCCGGCAGACGACGTTCGAGGTGGAGCAGGAGCTGCTGGGGTTGTCGAACTATGGCGTTTTCGATTTCATTACGTATGGCGTCGAACGCGGCACGGTGACGCTCGCGGGCTATTCCTATAATGGCAGCCTCAAATCGCAGGCCGCGCGCGTTGTGAAGCGGGTGCCCGGCGTCGACAGCGTCGAGAACAGGATCGAAGCATTGCCTGCGTCTCCGAATGACGACCGAATCAGGTGGGCAACGTTCTACAAGATCTACGGCGACAGTTTTCTGTCCCGGTACGCACCTGAGGGCGAGATGGGCGTTCGCTACGAACTGCAGCAGTCGCGGCGGTTTCCGGGCATGCAGCCGTTCGGCACGTATCCCATTCACATCATCGTGAAGGGCGGCCGCACGACGCTGATGGGCGTCGTCGATTCGCCGGCCGACAAGACCATGGCTGAAATTCGCGCGCGAGAAGTGACCGGCGTGTTCTCGATCGAGAACGAGCTCGTCGTCGACAGCGACTAATCCCCCCTCGAGCCAGCCCTTCGGTAACGAGCCGGAGGGCTGCGGCTCGCCGCACCTACAGCAGCAGTACCTCGACCCGGTGCGCGTGGACCGACTCTTCGCACGGCGACCATGCGAACACGGTAAACCGCCGATCTTGCGACGCCACGAGCGCGATGGCGTTGCGCTGATCGTGGACAAACTGAGCGGCGGACAAATGCCTCGTGCCGCCCAGCTGCGCCGCACTCATCACGACGGGCACTCCCCCTTCGACTGGTTCCGTGACGGTGACCGACTCGACCGGCGCGGCGCCTCTCCGGCGCTGAATCTTCGCGCCGAACGCCAGTAACTCGTACTGTTCCGTCAGAACCGCGGCGCCATCGAGCGCTGTCAGCCCAGCAATCGCCGAAACCGTTTCGCGCAGCGCATCCTTCCACACCTCGGCCTGCCGCCCCTCTCCCGTCTCGCGCATCAGCTCTGCCATCTCCCGGAACGGAGGGGACACCGCGTACGGCATCGGATGCAGGATAGACTCGCGCCAGGCGTCGCTCTCCGCCGGCACGATGAGGAGCGAGCCGCCGCGGCCATGACTCCGCATCGAGACGGCGAGCTGCACGAGCACGTTGACCGAGTCCACCCACGACGCCGGCGAATCGAATCCCAGGAGTGACGTCACGAGGTCCGGACAATCGGGCAGACTCGATGCGGTTTCATCGACGATCTTGATTTGATCGCCTTCGAGTACCGCGACGTTGACGTACTTGCCGGATTGCTCCCCGCGGTGGTGCTTGACGACGATCAAGCCCGGTTCGACCACTTCGAGCACGAAGCAGAAGGTCGGAATGTTGTGCGCCGTTCCCCATATGCACAACTCGCCGTTGATCTCCCAGACGCCAAGATGAATGCCTGCGTGCTCGACGATGGCGGCCACTTTGGTGAGCGCGGCCGGAGCAAGCGGCAGCGGCCGCTCGAGCTTCATCGGATGCTCGGTGTGCTCCGGGGGGAGAAACGCCATTGAAATTTTCGGGACGTAGCCCTCTTCACGCCGCAGGCTCGCCCAAAACGTGGCGTTGATCAGCCGCTCGATGATATCGGGCGAAGGCAGCGCCGCCATCGGTTCGCGGCCACGCGACCGCGCAGCCCCCAGATGTTTGGCGAAATGTGCGTGTACGGTCGGTGCGACCAGCTTTGCAGTCGGGTAGGTCTGTGTCGGTGTGCTCACTCAGTTGTCAATGATAGCCGACCCTGAGGTAGTGTCCGGCTTCAGCCGGACATACTTCACAGGGATCGGTACGCACACCAACATAGGGAGCAAGCCACGTACCGTGGTGTCTAAAGCAGCATGATTAAGCGGAGCGCTCTTCTGGCCATCCTCCTTGCCGGATTGTGTGAATCGAGCGCTCTGCGCGCGCAAACGCCGGCGGAACCGCCGTTCCTCCTCAAGCAGATCGCACCGAGCGTCTTTGCGGCCATTCACAATCCGAACGCCAAAGAGCCATCCTACGCGAACGCCGGCTTTGTCATTGGCGATGACGGGGTCGCGGTCATCGACACCTTCGCCAACAGCGGAGCTGCCAGCCAGCTGCTGTCTGAAATTCGCCGGCGCACCAAGCTGCCCGTGAGGTTCATCATCAACACGCACTACCATTCCGATCACGTCGCCGGAAATCGCGTCTTCGCCAACGCCGGTGCCACCGTGATTGCGCAGCACAACGTGCGAAATTGGATACATGCCGAGAACCTGAGATTGCTCGGCGACACTCCCAAGCCCGAGTTGAAGACCTTCGTCGAATCACTGATGGCGCCGACCGTCTTGTACACCGAGGCCATCACCCTTCACCTTGGTTCGCGCGAGATTTTCGTCAGAAGCTATCCCGGTCATACAGGCGGCGACTCGGTGGTCGTGATTCCTGATGCCAGCGTCGCATTCGGCGGAGATCTGCTTTGGCGGGACGCGGTGCCGAACATGGTCGATGCGTCTGCCAGGCTCTGGATTGAGACGCTCGAAGCCATCGCAAAAAATGGCGCGGGGTTTGCGTTCGTGCCTGGTCACGGAGATGTGGGAACCGCCGCCGAAGTTCTGGCGTTCCGGGACTATCTGACGACGCTTCACAAGCTCGTCGCCGATGCGCGGTCTCAGAGCAAATCGGGCAAGGCGCTGTCCGATACAGTCCTTCCGGCACTCGATGCGAAATATGGAAAATGGGAATACTTCAGCTACCTGGCGCCGTTGAATATCGAGCACATGGAAGCCGAGCTGAGCGGCAAGAAGAGAGTGCCGCAACCATAGGCTTCGTCATTCGCTTTTCGTTTTTCGTTCTTCGTTATTCGTTTTCAAGAGCTTGAGCACATCACGATGCGCAAACACCGCATCTGGATGCTCCTGCAACACGGTGTCGTACCGCCGCTCATAGATATTCCCTTCGGCATTCGGCGACGTCAGCGTCTTCACCTGCGACACCACCGCCTCGACATCGTTACGCATCGGCGGCGTTTTCTCGCCGAGCAGCTCGTCGATGCGAACGATTAGCTGCGAAATCGGACGCAGCCACGCGAACTGCGGATCGTTGAGCAGCGCGTTCAGCAGATCGTTGCTCGTCTGGCGTCCGTGAATGCGTTCGTATCCGCTGCGTTCCCAGTCGAGCAGCGTCTTGTGCAGGCGAAGAAGCGCCTCACGGAGATCGCTCAGCAGTTTTTCCGCCTGCCGCACTTCCGCAACATCGTGATCGGTCATAGGCGCCTCTTCCCCCATTATGCATAATGTTGTCCTACATGACCGTTGACGGCCTGCAACAGGCGATCTCTCAGTACTGGGGTTACAACTCGTTCCGCCCGCTGCAGAAAGAGGCGATGGATGCGGTGCTTGCCGGCCGCGACTCGATTGTCGTCCTGCCGACGGGAGGCGGAAAGTCTCTGTGTTTTCAGGCCCCGGCCGTCGTGCGTTCGGGCGTCGCTGTCGTCGTCTCTCCGCTTATCTCGCTGATGAAAGACCAGGTCGACACGCTGGTCGGCAACGGCGTGCCCGCCGCGCTGTTCAACAGCTCATTGACCTCGACCGAGAAATCAGACGTCGTCGCGGGGCTTCGGCAGGGTCGCTTCAAGCTGCTGTACGTGTCCCCTGAACGGCTGGTCGGCGAGGGGTCCGATTCGTTTCTCTCGATGTTGTCGCCGGTGGACGTCAGCTTTGTCGCCGTCGACGAAGCGCACTGCATAAGCCAATGGGGGCACGACTTCAGGCCCGAATATCGCCAGCTGGGGCGGCTGCGCCAGCTCCTTCCGGGCGTCAGCCTGCACGCCTACACCGCCACCGCGACGGCGCGTGTGCGGCGCGACATTGCGGCACAGCTCGGCCTGAACAACCCGATCGAATTCGTCGGCTCGTTCGACCGTCCAAACTTGATTTACCGCGCCCTTCCACGCGCCACGCTCAAAAAACAGCTGGTCGACGTGCTCGCGCGCCACCGCGGCGAGGCCGGTATCGTCTATTGCACGTCACGCCGCGAAGTGGATGCGCTGGCCGCATGGCTGAGCGAGATCGGCCACACGGCGCTTCCCTATCACGCCGGACTTTCGGATGCCGAGCGAAGCCGGCATCAGGACGCCTTCCTCAGCGAGCGTGCCGATATCGTCGTCGCAACGGTCGCGTTTGGAATGGGCATCGATCGCTCGGACGTGCGGTTCGTCGTACACGCCGGTGCGCCGCGTTCGCTCGAGCATTATCAGCAGGAGTCTGGACGGGCGGGCCGCGATGGGCTCGAAGCCGAGTGCCTGCTCATTTATTCGCCGGCCGACTTCATGAAGTGGCGGGCAATGCTCGAGCAGAACGGCGAGCTCAATGACGCCAGCCGCACGTTGCTCCGCCAGATGGAGCGGTACGCATCGAGCGTGGGGTGCCGCCACCGCCATCTCTCCGAATATTTCGGTGATCGGTACGAGAAAGAGGCATGCGGGGGCTGCGACTACTGCCTGAACGAGCTCGAACCTGCGGCCGAGCCCGTCGTCGTCGCTCGCAAGATCCTGTCGTGTGTCGCGCGCGTCGGGCAACGTTTCGGCGCCACGCATATCGCAAGCGTGCTGCGCGGCCAGGCGAGCGAGCAGGTTGTCGCCCGCGGGCACGAGCGGCTCAGCACGTTCGGCTTGTTCCCCGACGCGGGAAACGCAGAAGTGCGCGGCTACATCGAACAATTGATCGGCGCCGAGCTGCTGCAGCAATCAGATGGTGTCTACCCGGTGGTCGCGCTCACTCGGAAGGGACTCGAACTGCTGAAAGACCCCTCGAGCGCGCCTGGGCTTGCGCTTGCCAGACAGCGTCCGCCGCGCAAGGGCGCGCCGCGGCCGCAGTCGCGCGTCGAAGCCGAATCGTGGCACAACGTCGATCGCGACCTGTTCGAGCGCCTCCGCTCGGTGCGGCTCGAGATCGCGCGCTCGCGGGGTGTTCCGCCGTACGTCATCTTCCACGACGCGACGCTTCGGGAAATGGCGCGACTCCGCCCGACCTCGATCGACGCCCTGCTGGCGGTGAAAGGGGTCGGCGCACGAAAAGCCGACGATCTCGGCGGCGTGTTCCTCGACGCTATTCGCTCGCACGCCTGAGCCATGCCGCTCGTGTCGCTCGACCACATCAGGATGGCTTATGGCCATTTGTCGCTCATGGACGATGCGAGCCTGCTGGTTGAAGCGGGCGAGCGCGTGTCTGTCATCGGACGCAACGGCACCGGCAAGTCAACGCTCCTGCAGATCATCAGCGGCGACGTCATACCAGATGCCGGCACCGTGTGGCGCCAGCCCGGCCTTCGCATTGCCCGGCTCGAGCAGGATGTGCCGCTCTCGACCGATCGCCCTGTGCTCGAGGTGGTGGCCGACGGATTCAAGGAGCTCGAGCACGTCGATCGGTGGCACGTCGACGTAAGCGTCGGGATGGTGATCTCACGCCTTGGCCTTCCTGCCGATGCGATTGTATCGACGCTGTCGGGAGGCTGGCGCCGCCGGGTCCTGCTCGCACGCGCTCTGGTGGCGCAGCCGGATGTGCTGCTGCTCGACGAGCCAACCAACCATCTCGACATCGAGGCCATGACGTGGCTCGAGTCGTTTCTCGAAGACTACCGGGGAGCCGTTGTCTTCGTCACCCACGATCGCGCCTTCCTGCAGCGCGTGGCCACACGGATCGTCGAGCTCGATCGCGGCCGCCTCACGTCGTGGTCTGGCGACTACGACACCTTCCTCGAGAAGAAAGACGCGTGGCTCGCCAGCGAGGCGATTCAGCACGAAAAGTTCGACAAGAACCTTGCTCAAGAGGAGGCGTGGCTGCGGCAAGGCATCAAGGCCCGCCGCACGCGCGACGAAGGGCGTGTTCGCGCGCTGATGGCGATGCGGAAAGAGCGGGCAGAACGACGCAGCCAGATGGGCCGGGTCCGGCTGCAGGCCGAATCGGCCGATCGTTCCGGCCAGGTCGTTTTCGAAGCCGAGGGCGTCAGCAAGTCATTTGGCGGCTCGCCGGTTGTTCGAGGTGCGTCGTTCCGCGTCATGCGCCGCGATCGCGTCGGCTTGATAGGACCGAACGGTTCCGGCAAGACAACCCTTCTTCGGATGCTGCTGGGCGAGATCGAGCCGGACGCGGGCGAGGTTCGGCGGGGTACGAACGTGCAGATCGCCTATTACGACCAGCAGCGCGAACAGCTTGATCCCGACCGTACGGTGTTCGAGACCGTGGGTGAAGGTAACGACACCGTGACCGTGAATGGCAGGACGCAGCACGTCCACGGCTACCTGCGCGACTTCCTGTTTCCAACCGAGCGCGCGAATTCGCCGGTGAAAGCGCTCTCCGGAGGCGAACGCAACCGCCTGCTGCTTGCGAGGCTGCTTACGCGGCCGGCAAACGTAATCGTTCTCGACGAACCGACCAACGATCTCGACATCGAAACGCTGGAACTGCTCGAGTCGTACCTCGTCGACTGGCCAGGTACTCTTCTGCTGGTGAGCCACGATCGCGCCTTCATCGATCACGTCGTGACGAGCACGCTCGTCTTCGAACTCGACGGACGCGTGCAGGAGTACGTAGGAGGCTACGAGGATTGGCTGCGGCAGCGACCGTCGGCGGAAGCGGTCGCAAAGCCACCCGCTCCGGTAGAGTCCGGCTCCGGCCGGACCTCCGAGATCCCGGTAGTGTCCGCCTTGAGGCGGACCGAGAAGAAGAAGCTGTCCTTCAAAGAGCAGCGAGAGATGGAGGAACTGCCTCGACGGATCGAACGGCTGGAGGCCGAGCAGACCGAACTGCACGCGAGAGTTGCCTCACCCGACTTTTACAAGGAGCCGCCAGACGACATCGCTCGGGCCCTGGCACGCGTCGACGAACTGAAGGACTCGCTGCACGACATCTACGTGCGCTGGGACGAGCTCGATTCGCGCGCGAAGCCCTGACGCTACGCCGACACAGGCTTCTTGCGGCGCCGGGTCGATGTTCGTGCACCAGTCGATTTTCTCGCCGGTGGTTTACCTGCAGCCGGCGTCTTCCTCGCGCGTCGCCCTCTGGGCGGCGCAGGCGGCTCATCCATTTCGATCACATTGCCGTTGGGCTCGGACGCAACCGGTTCTCCAGTCTCGAAGTCCGGCTGAAGCCGGACACTACCGGAGTCGCTACCGGGGTCGCCACCGGAGTCGCTCGCATCATCACGTTCCGGCGATTCGACGGGCTCCGCTTCGTAGATCTCTTCGGGCCGCTGCTCGTCCACAACCTGAGCGGCCGCTGTCGTTGACGTCGCTGCGCCCTGCAGCGCCGCACCCGGAAACACGCGAATCTGCCCGCGACGATCGCGCTCGAGGCGCAAGAGCCCCTCCCGCTGACATACGCGGAGAAATTCCATAATCGTAGCGAAGCCCCACTTGCGTTCGTCGAAAGTCGGGTCTACTCCCCGGATGAACTGCTTGAGCTGGCGGACGTACATCGGCCAGCGCGGCGGCGGCGCGGCGCGATTGAAGACATCGCGCGTCGATTCGACAATCTGCGGAATCTGCTCGGGATCGACGGCCGCGGTCGCCTGTGCCGCCGCGATTGGCGTGTACGCCGGGGGGAGCGTGGCCGCGGTCGGCGGCGCAGGCACCGGTAGCGCCGGCTGCAGCGAGGGCTCCGGCGCCTCCGTCCCCTCCTGAGACTCGACGGCGTCCACCATCATGCTCCGGCCGGAGTGCCGCAGCGTGACGAGCCCGGTTTTCGCGACCTTCTCGATGAAGTCGCGGAACGTGCTGACGCCGTAGTCGCGCTCCGAAAACGTGGAGTCGAGCTGCAGGAGCGTGCTCTTCAGCAGGCCGAGCTGCGGCGACACCTCGCGATCCGTCAGCACCTTGAGAGCGCGTTTCACGAGCGGAATGGCTTTCGCCACGTCCGCCGGGCTCCCCGGGGCGCTGCTCTCGCGGCGAGGGCCCGGCGCGGCGGGTCTGCGGCTCACGAGGTTTTCGTACGCGATGAACTCGTGACAGTTCTTCTGCATCACCTGGCTCGTGAACTGACGCCCACCGACGACGAACACTTTCTTGTCGTACTGTTTCAGCTTCTCGACGAGCGTGATGAAATCGCTGTCGCCGCCCACGATGACGAACGCGTTGATGTGGTCGTGCGTAAACGCCATCTCGAGCGCGTCCAGCGCGAGATTGATGTCGGCGCCGTTCTTGTCGCCGCCCGGGGTCAGGTTTCGCTGCACCATCCGTATCGCGTGCTGCGACATCAGGCGACCGTAATCGCCCGCGCGCTTCCAGTCGCCATAGGCCACCTTGGTGACGACTTCTCCCCGTTCCTTGATACCTTCGAGAATCGCCGCAATGTCGAACTGCGTATGCAGCGTGGTCTTCACGCCGATTTCGATGTTGTCGAAATCGATGAACACCGCAATCTTTAGTCGTTCGTCGATCAACTTGTCTTCTCCCTGCGTACCTGTACTTTTTTTCCTCGAATTTTGGTCGCCTTCAGCGCCACGATTATCCGATCGGCGAGCGCTTCAGGCACTTCCACCAATGAAAATCTATCCGCAATCTCGATGGCGCCAAGGGAGCGCGATGGCACGTCGGCTTCTCCTGTGATGGCGCCCACGAGATCGCCCGGACGGATACCTGCGTCACGCCCTGCGCCGACGAACAACCGCACTCCGTCGCCACTCCGATCGCGCCTGTCGAACCGCTGCACGGGACGGCGGCCTCGGTCGTGTTTCTCGACCAGCCTGGGCGCGGCGGCGGGCACCGGAATCTCGCGCTCCTCGTTTCCGCCAAGCGCTTCGTGCGCCATCTTCACTGCGGCGGCTGCGATTTCCACGGGGTCGAACTCGTCCGAAAGCGATTCGACCACGACCCTGACGTCGTCGTAATCGGCAGCGACGAGGCGCTCGCGGAGCGACGCGCGCGTTAATTCCAAACGCCTCGCACGGAGATCGGCGACGGTAGGCACTTTGCCCATTTCCAGCTTGGCTTTCGTAAACCCCTCGATGCTCCGCAGGTGCCTCTGCTCGCGCGGTTCGGCGAGCGTGATTGCCGTTCCGCCTCTGCCCGCTCTCCCCGTCCGCCCGATGCGATGGAGATACACCTCTGGCGAGGCCGGCACGTCGTAGTTGACGACGTGCGAGATGTGCTCGATGTCGAGGCCGCGTGCTGCGACGTCGGTGGCGATCAGCAGATTCGCTTTCTGCGCGCGGAACAGCCCCATGACGCGATCGCGCTGCTTCTGCATCATGCCGCCGTGCAGCCCCTCGGCTCGATGGCCGTGCGCGTTGCACGTTTCGACGAGCGACTCGACTTCGAGCCGCGTCCGGCAGAAGACGAGCGTCGCGACGGGATCCTCCATGTCGAGGATCCGCTCGAGCGTCGCCGCCTTCTGCGCGCGGCCGACGATGTACGCGACCTGACGCACGCGCGGCATCTTGCCGGCTGCCTGCTTCTCCCGCGCAATCGTAATGCGCGCAGGATTCTTCAGATGCCGCTCGGCGATCGACAGAATGCGCGCCGGCATCGTCGCCGAGAAGAGCGCGGTCTGCCGCGACGCCGGCGTCGCGTCGAGAATCGCGTCCAGATCTTCCGCGAATCCCATGTCGAGCATCTCGTCCGCTTCGTCCAGCACCAGCACGTGAAGGCCGTCGAGCTTCAACGTGCCTCTCCGAATGTGATCGAGCGCGCGGCCGGGCGTCGCGACAACCACTTGCGCGCCGCGATCGAGCTCGCGGATCTGGCCGTGCATCGGCGCCCCGCCATAGATCGGCAGCACCGACAACCGGACACCCTTGGAGTACTTGTGAACCGCCTCGGCCACCTGCATCGCCAGCTCGCGAGTCGGCACGAGAATCAACCCTGCGGTCGAGCGCGGATTGCGTTTCTCCTGGCTGATACGATGCAGCATGGGCAGCGCGAAGGCCGCGGTCTTCCCCGTGCCGGTCGCCGCCTGCCCGAGGAGATCTCTGCCCGCGAGAAGCAGCGGAATCGTTTCGCGCTGAACGGGAGTCGGCTCTTCGTAACCCAACGCCGCCACAACATCGGAAAGTTCGTGTGGAAGTCCGAGGGACGCAAAGCTTGCGGGCGGGGCGGGTGTACTCATCTACGAGGAAAAGCTACAGCTGAACACTTAAGTCTACTCCCTGGGCACGGCAATTGCCTATTAATCGCCGGAGGAGTCTGTATGGCGCAAACACTGATTCGATTCGACACGCCTGTGACCCACCGCGACGGCAGTCAATACAGGGCCCAAGCCTGTGGGCGCGAACGTGACAATGGACAGTGGGAGGCATGGCTCGAATTCGAAGACGTGGAGACCGGCGAGGTCTTGCGGTCGCAGCGCGAAACGACGCAGCCCAACCAGAAGGACACTGTCTATTGGGCCACGGGACTGACTCCCGTGTATCTGGAGGGCGCGCTCGATCGAATCCTTCACCCGCTCAAGGTGAAAGAACCGGAACCCGTTCCACCGCCGCACTTTGACGGTCCTGCGCCGCGAATGCGTGCGAAGGTGTTGGACCTCTCCGATCACGCGCCAGTTCTAAATCCGTTCTCCGTCTATGACAAGAACCCCGATCTGCTTGCACAGGAACTGACGGCGCTGCGAGGGCGGCACTTGCGGCAGATCATCAGGGCTTTCGAGCTCGTCGACGAACGCGATGTCGAGCTCGAAGCGCTGACGGAGCCTGAGCTCGGTTCGCTCATCATGCAGCGCGTGCGCGAGCTACACGCCTGAGCGATTGACAGCACGCCGATCGTGCGCGAGATGATCGACCATGCGCACGATCTCTCGCGGTTCTACTGGTTTGGCGAGATGCATCTGGAACCCGGCAGCCAGCGCTCGCGTCCGCTCTTCATCTCGTGCGTGTGCCGTCACCGCCGCAGCCGGTATCGACGACACGCTCGTTCCTGCCGATCGAATCCGGCGAATCAGCGAGTAGCCGTCGTCACCCGGCATCGCGATGTCGGCAAGCAGAACGTCGATATCGTCGCGCTCGAGAATCTGAATCGCATCATGCGAGTTGGCGGCCAGCGTAATGTGCGCGCCGCGATCCTCGAGCGCCCGCCCTATGAGCTCGCGCGCATCTTCTTCGTCATCTACCACCAGCACTCGGACGCCGTCGAGCCGTCGGCTCGACGCCACGGCGTTCGACGCTAGCCTCGCGGGGAGTGTCCGCGACGCGCGCGTCGATCGGCAGCGTGACGATGAAGGCCGTACCCTGGCCGGTACCACCGCTCTCGGCGCGGATCGATCCGTTGTGAGTCTCGACGAGCTGTTTCGCGATGGACAGGCCCAGGCCGAGCCCTGGATGATTGCGCGTGCTCGTGCCGTCGCCCTGACGGAATCGATCGAAGACGTGCGGTAGAAACTCCGGGGCGATGCCGATCCCATCGTCGGCCACGCGGACCTCGAGATTGCGACCCGTGATTCGCGCCGACACGCTGATGTGACCGCCCGGCGGAGTGAACTTGAGCGAGTTGCCGAGAAGGTTGACGAAGACCTGCTCGAGGCGGCGCACGTCGCCGAGCACTGTCGCCTCCGGAATGGCGGATAGCTGAATCTCGATCTGGTTGCTCGCAGCGAGCGGAATCACCGATTCCACGATTCCTCGAAAGAAGGCGGGTGCATCGATCGGCTCGAGATCGAGGGCCGTCCGTCCCCCTGCGATCCTGGCGAAATCGAGCAGGTCGTCGACGAGTTTTGCCTGGCGCGAGGCATTGCGATGGATCGCTTCGACCGCCTGAGGCACGACCGCGGCATCAACGGACCCCGTGCGTAACATCGATGCCCATCCGAGAATGGCGTTCAGCGGCGTGCGAAGCTCGTGCGAGACGGTGGAGACGAACTCGTCTTTCAGTTTGTTGGCCGCTTCCGCGTCCGAGCGCGCCCGCTCCGCCTGTTCGTACAAACGGGCTCGATCGAGTGCCTGGGTGCAGTGCTGCGCAACCGAAATCATCAGCGCCTGATAATCGTCGTCGAAATTCACGGGGGCGCTGAAGTGGAACTCCAGCACGCCAAGGGGCATGCCCTTGACGAGAAGCGGCAGAGCCGCTGCCGACGCGAAGCCCCTGTCGGCCGCGAGCGACGCCGAGCGCCAGTACTTTTCCTGCAATTCGTCGAGAGAGCCGGCAAAGACGGGCTTCTTCGTCTCGAGCGCAACGGTGGCGCACAAGGCCGGGCTCGAACTCGCCCCTGTCGCCGCCAAGCAGCTTGAGATCCCCTTCGCTGGCGCCGACGACGATTGGCGCCTGCTCGACGATGGCGCGGGTCACGGCGACCACGCTGGCGGCCTCGGACAGTCCCGCGGTCAGCGCGTGAAGACGCGTCGTCCTTGTCGCCAACGCGCGATACCGCGTTTCGCTCGCACGAAGCGCAATCTCGGTCCGCTGGCGCTCTGCCGAGCTCGACATCCGCCCGCTGCTTTCAGGCTCTCCGCGTCGACGCGAGCCTGCTCGACGGACTCGTACCACCACATCCGATGTAGCGTCTGGGCGGTGCGGGTACACAGCATGTGGACGTACTCGTGATCGTCTGTCGAGAATTCGCAGGGCGCGTCAAAGTCGATCTGAAGGAACCCGATGACCTCGCGGTCAACCGCAATCGGAAGGACGAGAGACGCTTCGTGGGTGTTCCACGGACCGGCATTCGACCATGTGTCATATTCCGCCGGACGGCTCGCCGCAGACTTGATGACCACGGGTGTCAGACGCCGCAGCGACTCGTGGAACGGCGAGTCGCCCCACTCATCGATTTCCCACGTATCGCGGTCGAGCGAGTAACCCACCGCGCGCGCAACAGTGAGACGCCGGCGATCGTCCGACAGCAGGAAGAACACCCCTGATGCGGCTCGCAGCCAATGCAGCGGCTCGTGAATGGCGGTGGCGATGACGTCGGTGGAAGTGCGGGCATGACCGATTGCCGCGTTCGACTGGGCAAGACGGTGGGATTGTGCGGCTGCGGATTCGGCGGCCACGCGAAGAGATCGCTCGCGCCCGATCGCCTTCAGAACGCGGCTCACGACGAGCGCCGCAATCGTACAGACGGCAAGGAACACTGCGAGCAAAAGCGGCTCGGAAATCGACGAAAGTCCTGCGTCAGGAAGCATCTGTCCTTCAAACGCAGGCGCGCGTGCTCTGGGGGGAGGAGGTCAGTATACAGGAGTCTGGGAGTCCAGGAGTCCTCAGAGAGTCAAGGCGTCCAAAGAGTCGAGAGTCCAAAGGAGTCCAAGAGTCCGGAGTCCAGAGTCGGGTTAGAGACGGAGAAACTCACGGACGCGTGTGAGGAGCGACTGGCGGACCTCGATTTTCGACGCGCTCGCGGCGTGTGCCTCGCGGTGGCGATCGAGCTCTTCGCGCCGCGACGCCGTTACGCGGTGACACGTTCGACGACCGATGGATTGGCGAGCACGACCGATCGAAAGCCCTCGGCGTCAATCTCGACCAAATCGCAGTCCGTCGCAGCGGTCACCGTCGCCGTGCGCGGCTTCGCCGGTGAGCAGCGACATTTCGCCGAACACATCGCCGCTGCGCAGCCGGGCGACCTCTCCGCTCGTGCCCGCGAGCGTCACCGATGACTCGCCGCGCACGACGACGAAGAGCGACCTGCCGGCCTGGCCCTGACGCACGATCGCCTCGCCGGCGGCGTACTGCACGGGTTTCGCGACGGCGAGGAGTGCCGCACGTTCTTCGGGCGAGAGCGACGAGAACAGCCGCGCCGAGGCGAGCGTCGTCGGCGCTACAACGGCGCTGCGCACTGGCACCACGCTTCCCTCTTCGGCAGACATCTCCACTTGAATCGGATACGGGATGGTGATGTTGTTCCGCTTGAACGCGTAGTAGATGTACGAACGAACCTGGTCCTGCGCACGATCGTCAGGATCAAAATCGTCGACCCAGAACCATACGCGATAGGTAATGGCGGATGCGCCGAAGTCTGCGATCCTCACTTCGGCGGGCTTGTCGCTGGACAGCTCCGACGCATTCCTCAGGGCGTCGACGATGACCGACTTGACGACATTCGGCGGCACTTCGTAGCTCGCGCCGACTTCGACCTGCAGCCGCATGTGACGCGTCGGCACCGAGTAGTTCGTGATCGTGTCCTTCGCCATCGTGCTGTTCGGAACGACGACGACGTTGCCCGCCTTCGTCACCATCTTCGTCGCGCGCCAGGTGATTTCCCGGATACCGCCTTCCATCGCCGCCGACCGTCACCCAGTCGCCGACGCGGAACGGCCGCTCGACCTGAATCGCCAGGCCGGCGAACAGGTTACCCAGCGTGTCCTGCAGCGCGAACCCGAGCACGACGGCTCCCACCGCCGTCGTCGCCAGGATGCGATCGCGCAGAATGAGCGTCGCAACCACGCCGAAGAGCAGGATGAGAAGCGTGTCCTGCACGATCGCCGGAAAGCGATCGGGAAGGCGATCGGCGCGCCACGGGTTGAGCGCAAGGGCGACGACAAGGTTGACGACGGCAAACGCCATCACCAGGGGATTGAGATCGTGCGAAGACCTGGCGTGTGTCGTCGGCGAGCGCGAGGTAGGTGAGCGCGATCGCCGTGAGCGTGAAGATGGCGAAGAGAATTGCGGAGAGCAGCAGCCGGCCGCGGATGTGTCTGTTGACCGTCGCCCGGCGCAAGCCGAGCGACGTCACCAGCAGCGCGACGCCGGCGATAACCCAGAATGGCACGCGGGGCTAGGCGATCCCCTTCCTGAAGGCCGCCACTTCAGCAGGCGAGATTGCAACCTTCACCGGGTTCGGATTGTCCCCGCCTTTTGCGAGACGATCTGCGCCGACTCCTCTCGCACCACCTGACGCCGCGACCTGCTGCTCGTTCTTGCCGCCGCTGACGGATTTGGTGAGGTTGCTCAGGCCGAACCCTTTCTTCTTTTCCTCGGCCTTTTTCTCTTCGGGCTTGGCTTGTTCTTTCCCTCCGCCCGTGACACCGGCAGATCCTTCGACAACCGTCGCTACGTTCGTGAGCTCGGTCGGCTGGTACTTGATCGTCTGACGTGTAGCGCGCCGCCACAACGGCGCCTGGCTTCGACCCCGCAAGTTGCTTCACTTTTCCGATGCGCTCCTGGGTTTCCGGATGCGAGGCGAAGAGACCGTTCTTCTCGGCCTGCCCCTTATTGCGCTCGGCCAGGCGCGCGAGAAACTCGGAAAGCCCGGTGCCGGCATAGCCGGCCTTCTGCACGAGGAGAATGCCTTCCCTGTCGGCGTCGAGCTCGTCGCCCCGGTCGAACGAGTTCTCGAGCACCATCTCGTATGTGCGATTCGCAAGGGCGTCGAGAAACGCGCCCCTGTTCGAGAGCGTCTCGCTGGTGCCGATCTGCACCCCCTTGCTCTTCCGAATCGCGTTCACGGTGTGCTTCTTGCGCCACGTGCGCGATCTCGTGCCCCATGACGCCGGCGAGCTCGGCTTCCGACTTGATGAGCGCGAGCGCACCGCGCGTGATGTGGACGAATCCGCCGGGCGCCGCGAACGCGTTGACGCCGTCAGTGTCGAGCACGATGAACGTCCACGGCAGCTTGGGGCGCGTCGTCTGTTCGGTCAACATGGTGCCGACGAGCGTGACGTACTTGTGGACGGCGGGATCCTGCACCACGCCGAAGCGCGTGCGAATCTTCAGGCTGACGTCCGCGCCCAGCTTGATTTCCTCTTCTTCGGTGATGTTCAATTCGTCGAACTGCTGTTTGCGCTGCTGGCGCCTGCTCCGCCTTGCGCATCGATGCCGCCAAGCTGCGCGAACGCCGGAGCGCTGACAGCAAGAATCGCGATGATGTTGATCGGAAGTTTCATGCCTGGGTCTCCTTGACCTCGAAAATCGCCACCGGGCGCGTCTTGCCTTTCACGACGACCTCGCCGAGCGGCCGAAACAGATATCGGCCCGGAAGGGCCTCGCGTGTAGCCTCGGCTGATGATAATCCGAGTCCCATACTCCTTATTCAGCGATTCCAGTCGCGCGCCCAGGTTGACCGAATCGCCGATGACGGTGTAGCTCATGATCGCTTCGGAGCCGATATTGCCGGCAATCATCGGACCAGTGCTGATGCCGATGCCGATGTCCAGCGCCGGACGTCCTTCGGCGGCCCATTTCTGGTTCAGCCGATTCAGCTCGCGAATCATCTCGAGCGCCGCGTCGACCGCATGCTCGCGCGTGATCGGGATCGTCGAGCGGCGCGCCGAAGAGCGCCATCACCATGTCGCCGACGAACTTGTCGAGCGTGCCTTTGTGCGCAAACACGATCTCGACCATGCGCGTGAAGTACTCGTTGAGGATCGCGACGATCTCTTCAGGCTGCCCTTTCTCGGACACGGTCGTGAAACCCGCGGATGTCGGAAAAGAGCACCGTCATCTGCCGCCGCTGGCCGCCCAGACGCGCGAGATCCGGGATTCGCGACGAGCTGCTCGTATACGTCTTTTGAGACGTATTGGCCGAACAGCCGCTTCATCTTCCGCTTCTCGCGCCCTTCGAAGAAGTACTGGTATCCGACGCCGCCGAACAATGCGAGTGAAGACGCCAGCGTAGGCTGCGTGATGTTGATCCAGCTACCTCCGGCGAACTGCCGTGTTGCGATGAAGGCAAACGCCGCGACGATGGCCGCGAATGCGACGGCGGCCCACCAGGCTGGGAGCAGCGTGGCGATGAGGCCGATGACAAGGGCGAACGAAATAATCAGGCGCGATGCGAACGCCGCGCGACTCGGGATGCATGACGCGGTTCGACAGGAAATCGTCGGCAACTGATGCGTGGATCTGAATGCCGGGCATCAACCCGCCTGCGAACGGCGTTTCGAACACGTCGAACAAGCCTGCCGCGGTGACGCCGACGAACACGATCTTGTCCTTGAACACCGCCGGGTCGACGTCGGGCTCTCTGTCCGGCGAGAAGCTGCTCTTCGGAGTAGAGCAGGTCGAAAAATGAATAGTGCGGATATGGCCGCCGCTTCATGTCGGGCAGAAACGCCGGCCCGCGGAAATGAATCAGGCCCCAGAGCATTTCCGAGACGCCACCCTCGGTATTCACCCTGCGCATTTCGAGGGGCATCGTCCGCTCCCCTGCTATCAGTGATTGGCCCTCGATTCGAACTGCCGACGGGTGAACGCCTGACGCACGCAACGCCGCGGACAAGCCGAGCGACGGCATGGCGCCATCGCCGCTTCTGACGAACGGCACGACGTGACGCACCGGTCCGTCCGGGTCCAGGCTCAGAAAATTGTGCCCTAACGCCGCCGCCGCGCCCGACAACGGCCCCGCTGGGGGAAATACCACTTGTCGCTCGAGGACTCCGGGCGCGTTGACGCGATATCCGTCATCCGGCAGCCTCTGCTTTTCCGTGGTGTCGCCGACAAACGTCGCGTCTGCAGGGAGAACCACGTTTCCGGCTTTCCTGATCGTGTCCGCGAGCGCCTTGTCCGACTCCGCACCCGACCACGTATCGCCGCCATATGGAAACCCAACGCGCAAGTCCTCGTCAGCGAACAGAACGTCGTAAACAATCAGCTTCGGCTTGCCGCGGCTGAGATAGTCGATAAGGCTGGCGTGGACGACCCGCGGCCACGGCCACCTGCCGGCATGCTGCTGCAAATTCCGAAGCGAGTACTCGTCGATTTCGACGAGCGATATGTCCTTGCGTGCTGTGGAGGGATCGGCGGTTCGTGACAGCCGCCAGTCGTAGGTCTTGAGCTCTACCGTGCGAAACGCTTCGAGATCGGTAAGCGCCAGAACGAGAACGGCCGCACACGTTCCGATCAGCAGTCCTGCCGCCGCTTTTCGCACCATTGGTGTTGGTAATATAGGCGGGCATCGAGGCTTCGCAGTAACGAAAAACGAAGAATGAAGAACGAATAGAGTGTGGTGCGAGACGCTTGCGAGAGCGGGTGCGCTTTGCTATTGTGCGCCCTGCGCATCAGGGCGCTTCCGTGTCCGCGGAAAGGACGCCCGTCGCCTCGATGAACTCTTTTCTGCCCGAGTGAGCGGACACCGGGCGCCCGGCTGACGCGCATGCGCCGGCCCGAAAGGAGCTCATCGTGATCTCGCATTCTCTGCCGACCCGCACGCTTCCGCCGCACCCCGATCTCGAACAACTCAAACGGCAGGCGAAGGAGCTGCTCGACGCCTTCGTCAGCGGAATGACCGGCGCGGTGGCCGAGGTGAAGGCGCACTACCACGGCGCCGATCCCGCGACCTTCGCGCTCCACGATGCACAGCTGGTGCTCGCGCGCGCCTACGGATTCGACAGCTGGGCGCAACTGAAAGCGGCCGTCAGCGGCATCACGATAGAGCGGCTTACCGAGGCAGTGCGCGCGCGAGACGTTCCGCAGGTTCGGTCGATGCTGCGCGCGCGCCCCGAGCTGGCGCAGAAAGGAACGCACAATTACGGATTACTGCATCACGCGGTAATCAATCGAGACGGCGCCATGGTCCGCGTGCTGATGGAGCATGGCGCCAGCGCCCGTCAAGGCGTCTATCCGTACCGCGAGACCACGAGCCCGCTCACGCTCGCATCCGAGCGCGGGTACGGCGAGCTTGTCGCCATCATCGAAGAGGAAGAAAAGCGGCGGCGAGAGGCCAGTAGTGGATTGCAGGGCGCGCCGGCGCCCGAGGATCTGTTCGTGGCGATTCGAAACGGCGACGAAGAGCGCGCGATCGCGATGATGGAGACCGAGCCGGCGCTCATTCGCACCTGCCATCCGGTGTTCGCCTGGACGCCGCTGCATGTGGCGGCGTTCGCGTTAAGCGCGAAGCTCATGGCCTGGATGCTCGATCGCGGCGCGGACGTCACGAGGCGTGATCGGCTCGAGCACACTCCACTCGATCTTGCCGCACGCTGGTCTCGCGAGAAGAACGCCGACCGCTTCAATACCGTGGCGACTTTGCTGCTCGTGCATGGCGCCGAGATGACGCCGTGCGCGGCCGCCGCCCTTGGCGACGCGGCGTGGCTGAGCGCCAGAGCCGCCGAAGGCACTCTCGTCAACCCCATCGAAGACGACGGTGGCTGCCTGAGGGTGGCAGCAAGCCATAACCGTCTCGACATCGCGTCGCTGCTTCTCGGCATCGGATTCGACGCCGACGAACGCACGCGCTTTCGAGCCGTCGGCGGCGACAAGGTCGTGTTCAACTGGGGCATGCCGCTCTGGGAGTGCGCCACATCCGGCAACCACAGGATGGCCGAATTACTTCTCGAGCGAGGAGCTGATCCGAACGCCGACGTGTATGCCAGCGGCACACCTGTGGCGGAAGCCTATCGCCAGGGCGATCAAAAAATGATCGAGTTGCTTGGCCGGTTCGACGGTGTCACCGATGCCTCAACGGCCGGCACATACGGGCCGATTGAGAAGGCGAAAGAACTTCTGGCGGGCCCTACCCAAGACAGAACGGGACAGAACGTGGCGGAGCAACTGCTGTGGGGCGCGGCGGGCAGCGGCCATCCAGAGATTGTGCGGCTTGCGCTGACGCGCGTGGACTGGCCTCGCGACGACGTCCGATGGTTTACCGCCCTCGAGCAGACGGTTCGAGGCGGCAAGAACCTCGAGTGCTTTCGTCTCGTGCTCGAGCGCTGCGATCCCAATATCCGGGGACGCGGACCTTTCGGCCTCACCGTCTTCCATAGCGTGGCGGGTTCGCGCGACCACGTGACCGCGGCGATGCGAGTTGCGTTCGCTGCCCTGCTCGTCGATGCGGGCGCCCGGCTCGATTTGCGCGACAACCTGCTCGAGAGCACACCCCTGGCGTGGGCGTGCCGCTGGGGTCGCGTCGAGTTGGTGCAGTTCCTGTTGGATCGTGGCGCCGACCCTCATGAGGCAGACGCCAAACCATGGGCGACGCCCGAGGCGTGGGCGAAAAGGATGAAGCACGATGCGGTGCTCGCCGCGCTGAAGGCGCACGGTTAGCGCGCTTTTCATAGCACCATTGTATGTAGTGTCCGGCTTTAGCCGGACTTGCCGCCGGTCCGCCTGAAGGCGGACACTACAGCGCGCCCTTCAGATACAACGCCGCCACGCCGTTCGCGATTGACGCCATGTCGGAGTCGTCGCCGTTCGACAGCACGACGACAGACAAGCGGTCATCCACGTAGCGCACGAAGTGCGACGTAAACCCAGGCAGACCGCCGCCGTGCCAGACGCGCCGCCCTCCGCGGCGAGTCGAATCGACATGCCAGCCGAAACCATACGCGGCCGTCGACGCTCCCGTCAGCCGGACGGGCGTCCACATCTCGCGACGTGACGCGTCGCTGAGAATGTTATCGGTGTAGAGCAGCGCGTCCCATTTCGCGAGATCGAGGACGTTCGACAGAAACGCACCGCTCGCGCGCAGCGCCACCCACTCGTCGACTGTGCGTTTATTGTCGGTTCCACCGTAGCCTTGCGCGCGGTTCGGAACCTGCGCGGTCGTATTTGTGGGAAAGCGTCACGCTCATCTGCGGCGGGCGCGAAGAGTTTCTGATGCAGATAATCCGTCCATGGCTGGCGCGCCGCGATGCGAATGATCTCGGCGAGCGCCACGTAGCCCGTGTTGGAATACTCCCACTTCTCTCCCGGCGCGAAACGCAGAGGGACCTTGTGTGCGGCCCTGAGCAGCTCGGCATCGCTCACATTCTTCGAGAACGTGAACGCCGGCGACTCGCGTATGAGACCCGACGTGTGTGTGAGCAGATGGCGGACAGTAATCGGCCTCCACGAAGACGGCGTCTGCTCGAGGTACTTGCCGATCGGATCGTCGAGACCGTAACAGCTTGTCCTGGACGAGCAGCATGATGCCTGTCGCGATGAACTGCTTGCTGACCGACCCGATCTTGTAGACCGTGTCACGCGTCGCCGGAACTTTGCGATCGCGGTCGGCCATGCCATAACCATCCGACTTGAGGATCGATCCGTCCCTGATGACGGCGAGCGACAGCCCGGGCAGGCCGAATTCCTGCAACTGTGCCTTGACGAAGTCGTCGGTCGGATCGGCCCACGCAACGGCCGAAGCGAGGCACAGGGCAACGACACAGATCGCGATGCGCCGCATAGACGACTCCTTGCAGCAAAATATACCTGATGGCATGGCTCGCCCACGTCTATACGGCCACAGGCGCCATCGCCGCGTTCTTCGCTGCTGCCGCCATCTTCGACGCCGATTACCGCCGCGCGTTTCTGTGGCTGTTCGTCCAGGTCGTGATCGACGCGACCGATGGCGTGTTCGCGCGCGCCCTGTTGGTGAAAAAGCAGGTGCCGTGGTTCGATGGAGCCAAGCTCGACGACATCGTCGATTATCTCTGCTACGTTTTTGTTCCTGCGCTGATCGTCTGGCACGCCCAGATCGTGCCGGCAGCGTGGTCGACTCCGGTGGTCGCCGCGATGTTGCTATCCAGCGCGTATGGATTCAACCGCACTGACGCGAAGACCGAAGACCACTACTTTCTCGGCTTCCCCTCCTACTGGAACATCGTCGCGCTGTATCTGTACGTCGCGCGCTGGCCGCCCCCTGTGAACGCTGCCATTCTGATCGGGCTCGCCGCGTGCGTCTTCGTGCCAGTTCGTTACATTTATCCTTCGAGAGGCGCGGCGTTCCAAAGGTTGACACTTGCGCTGGGCGCCGTGTGGGGAGTCCTTCTGCTCCGGCTGTTGTGGCAGCTTCCGGCCGTTTCACGGACCGTGTTGTTCGCGTCGCTCGTCTTCCCCATCTACTATGTCGTTCTCTCGCTCTGGATTGAAGCTCGCCGCCGGCTGTCGTGACGGCATCCCGCCGGCCAGCCGATATACGCCGCGCGCGAGCAGCGTCGCGTACCCTTCGGCCACGAGCGCCAGGTTGCCGCGGCCGGCTTCGGGCCGGGACAGGCCGGTGACGCGCGCAAGCTCTCCTGGGATCGTCATGCCGGCGCCGGCCAGAAAGCACCGGGCAATTTCCCGCACGGCGACCTGCCGGCTGACGCGCCTGCGAAGCTCGTCTGGAAACCGATCGATGCCCAGGGACCAGATGTAGGTGAACTTCGGCGCATAGACCGCCGCGGTCGGAATCACGATCATCGCCGCCTGCAGCTCGTCCAACGCCTTCGTAAATGCCGCCCGATTTTGGGTACCCGATTCCGCTCGCAGATCGGCCGTGCCCATTTCCCATTCCTTGCGCAGCACTTTCAGAATCGCTCGCGCGGGCCGGCTGAGCCGCCGTTGTTCTTCCGATCTCCGCAATCCCCAGACAGCGTGGAAATACGGAATCATGCGGGGCGCGAGAAACATCGGCTTGCCGCGTACGAGCTTGCCGTAATAGACCTTGCCGCGCCCCATGATTTCGTCCTTCAGTTCCCACGTGAGCGAGGTCTCGGGATCTTTCTGAACGTTGCGCGGCAGCACGGCGTCGCGTCGCCCGCAAACGGCTACGTACAGCGATGGACCCGGCCGGCGAGCATCGGTGAATCCCGACGCAAAGCCGACGTCTTCGATGAAGCGCTCGGCCTGGAGCACGGTTTCCACTCGCCTCGCCTCTTCACGGCACCACAGCTCGTCGCGGTGGTCTTCGATGTCTTCAGGAAGTTCTATTCGCTTTTCCCTTTTCGTTCTTCGTTACCGAAACAGACTCAAATCGATCGCTTCTGCCATTGCCTTGTAACCCGCGTCGCTCGGGTGCAGGTGGTCGCACGAATCGTAGGCAGCCAGCATCTTCTTCGGATCGCCCGGATCGCGGGTGGCCATGTCGAAATCGACCACGCCGTCGTACGCCTTGCTCGTCCGAATCCACTCGTTCAGCGCCTGACGCTTCGCTTCGCCGACCTCTGTGTAGTATCCAGCGCCCCAGAACGGCGTAAGCGTCGCACCGAGAATCTTCACGCCCTTCGCGCGAGCCCGCACGATCAACTGCCTGTGAGCAGCAATGAGATCTGCGGCGCTGGGCGTAGGATTCTGCCGCGCGTTGCCGATGTCGTTGATCCCTTCCATCACGATGACGTGCGTCACGCCGCTCTGGCTCAGCACGTCGGTCTCGAATCGGGCAAGCGCGTTGACGCCAGCGCCATACGCGCCCTCGCTGAGCACGCGATTGCCACCGATGCCGGCATTGAGGATTCCGACCTTTCGAGGCGACGGGGACGCGACGAGCCGCCTCGCGAGCACGTCCGGCCAGCGGCTGTTCGTATCCGGCGTCGATGACGCGCCGTCCGTGATGGAATCGCCGAAAGCGACGACGACACCTGCAGCGTCCGGGGCATCGACCTCGACCCGTGAAAGGAGAAACCAGCTGCGAACGGTCCCAATGGCCGGCAGCTTCGACACGCCGGCGTGATTGCCCGTTTCGGAGATATAGGACGTCTGGAATGACGAGCCGTGCATCGTAAGCGGCGCCGGCGTGTTCGTCGTGCCGGGCAAGTACAGATCGACCGCGATGTCTGCCAAGGGCGGTGCGGTCAGGGCAACCGGATCGCTGTAGACGGTCGCGTGAGCTGGAATCGTGACGGTGCTTCGGCCACTGAACGTCAAAGGACGACCGTGCGTCCCCTGAATCGTGTCTTCCTTGTCGCGCACTGCGACATGTGCAGCGCCGATCGCGATGGGCGCCGTGCCGAAGGCATTGCTCAGAACGATCCTCACCTTCGTTCCGCCGATGCTCGTCCGTACGATCTGACGCAGCGTCTGATTCGTGAAGTGCATGAACGGCTGCGGACCGAACGTCGATCCCGGCGGCGGCACAGCCGGCGGCGTTGCCGGCACGGGCGGAGCCGGACACGCATTTCGCATGAACGGAGCGGGCCCAGGAGGGCCCGGCATCGGCGGCGTCTGCGGACGGCCAACGAGCGCTGTCGACCAGGTGCCGACCCATAGTTCGGTTGGCGCCTGGGCGCGGGATACCGGCTCGAGCGCACCCACTGCCAATACGAGGGCTGTCGCCACGACCGTGGCAAGGGTTCTCTTTTCGTTCTTCGTTTCTTGTTTTTCGTTACGCATCGAACGCATCCCCAGCTCCTAATCTTCTAGTCTCCTGTGCTCCAACTCGTTCGTCACTATGCTATTTCCAGCGTCGTCTTGATCCCGCTGCCTCGCTGACTGAACCAGTTGTTGTACTGATCCCACGGCAGCCGAGTCGTGATGAGTTGATTCAGCACGCCCGGCCATTTCTTTTCGATCCGCGTGAGGTCCTTCACGCCCGTTGCGAAGTGTCTGACGTTGGCGTTGACGCTGCCGAACACGACCTGGTTGCCCAGGACAAGCTGCTGAGTGATTTTCTCGACCGGCAGCTCGGCGGTTCTCGAGCCGCAGCTCAGGCCGAGCAGGCACAGCACGCCGTTGTTCGCGAGAATCTGCATGCCGTCGAACGCCACGTTCGCGGCGCCGGCCGCTTCGATCGGCAATGTCTACGGGCGGTATCTCCTTCTTCACGTCGAACAGCGTCCTGTCATCCACGGAGTGATACATCGCACCCAGCTTCTTCACGAGCGCCGCTCGACGATCCGTGCCGGGCTCTCGACCGATAACGTGCGTGTCGAGGCCGCGCAGGCGCATGACTGCGGCGGCGAGAAGCCCAATCGGACCGGCTCCGAGCACGAACTGCCGTTTTGGGCCTCCAGTCCAGACGCCGCTGAAGTAGAAACGCGTGATCGATGCCCTTCTCGACGACCGACATCGGCTCGAGCAGTACGCCGATATCCGCGGCGCTCCTCGGCATTTTGTTTAGCCACCGGGGTGACTCAACGTAGTACTCGGCCATGAAGCCATGGCAGCCCAGGATGCCGCGCTCCTGGTACCCGCCGCCGTAACACATGTCGTTCTGCCCGGCCTTGCACGTGTAACAACCACACGGCCTCCGCACGGTTGCCACGACGAGATCGCCGGTCTTGAATCCCTTGACCTTCCTGCCAACATCCTCGACGACCCCGAAGTTCTCGTGACCAAGGATGAGGTACTCATCCCCTGCCGGAGCCTGGCCGAAAAGACCGTGCTCGATCTCGGCATCCGTACGGCAAAGGCCCGCGCGGATCATCTTCACGGCGACCTGATCCGGCTTCAGCTTCGGATCGGGCATGTCGCGCATGTGAATGGAGCCTTTGACGCCCGGCTTGACGACGATGGCCTTCACTCGTGGTACAGCGGTCGCACTTGAAAGAGGATGTACAACGCGATTAACCCGAACAACAATCCCGTCACGATGCTGCCGCTGAGGACGTTGTATACGATGCTGATGAGCTGCGAGTAAAACAGCAGCCGCCATCCCGCCATCTTTCGGGCGAATAGCCCCGGCAGCGCGGCAATCATCAGGCCGACTTCGACGACGACGAAGATCGCCAGCACGCCGAAGCCGGAGGCGTAGCCGACTCCGCCGAACGGGATGAGGATCGTGCCGAGCCCGAGCGCAAACAGGAGAATCGGGAGTGTCAAAATCAGCAGCACGACCGTGATCCATGGCCCGAACCTGACGATCATCTCGCGGCCGGCGTCGGGAATCTGAAACGGTGCCTTTCGCACGAAGTAGAAATCGAGAAAACCGATAAGGTCTTTGGGGGCTTCGGTGGCGGGTGTATTCATGGCGCAAATCCTAGCACCCTCGCCACTCCGCCGGTGAAGCCGCATACTGATGCCTATGGCTGAGGGACGGATTGTTTACTCGACCGGTGTCGGCAAGGTCTGTCCTGGTTGTGGATGGCCGGTAAAGGATTGCAAATGCAGCAGCAGGCGAAGCGCCGACGAATCGGTCCCCAGGCCGCATCGTCGCCAAGCTGCGCATGGAGAAAAAGGGACGCGGCGGGAAGACCGTCACAGTTGTCTACGATTTGCCCCAGAATGCCGCCTTCCTGAAGGAGCTCTCGCAGGAGCTGAAGCGCGCCTGCGGCACGGGCGGTGCTGTGGCTGATAACACGGTGGAGCTCCAGGGAGATCTGCGCGACCGCGTGCGCGAACACCTCGCCAGGAAGGGTTGGCAGGTCAAAGGGTAGAATCCTCTGAATGGCATCGCTGATCGAAGCAATCGACATCAAACGAAAGATGTTTTTCGAGTACGAGGGGGCGCCGTATCACGTCCTCGACGTCGAAGTGTCGCGGCCGACCGCCCGCGGCGGGCAGACGCTCGTTCGCATCAAGATGCGTAACCTCGTGACGCGCGCGGTCTTCGACAAGACCTTCAAGGCAGGCGAGAAGTTCAGCGAGCCCGACCTCGTCATGGTTGACGCTGCGTTTCTGTACGCCGACAGCTCGGGTCTGAATTTCATGGATCAGGAAACGTTCGAGACGCTGACGCTGCGGCCGGAGCTGCTGGGTAACGACCGGCTCCTGCTGGTGGATAACCTGATCGTGCAGGTGCAGAAGTTCAACGGCAATCCGATCGGCGTCCAGTTTCCTCCTCACGTCGAAATGGCGGTGCGCGACACGGAGGAAGGTGTGCGCGGCAATACGGCCAGCGGCAGCGTGACGAAAACCGCCGTTCTCGAATCCGGACTCGAGATCCAGGTGCCCCTCTTCATCAAGCAGGGCGAAAAAGTCAGGGTTCACACCGAGACCAGGGAATTTGCGGGACGAGCGTAATGGCAGACCTCAAAGATGAGCTCGCCTCGCTGCGGCTCGAACGCGAACCCACTACCTCCCATACAAACCGGCGATGGATTGGTTGGCTCGTGCTGGCCGTTCTCCTCGTCGCAGCCGGCGGCGGAGCGTGGTGGTGGCTCTCCCGCGAGCGCCCCATCGAGGTCGAGGTCGCCACAGTCTCGACGCGGCAGGCAGGGACGCAGGCTGCCGTCCTGAACGCCACCGGGTATGTGACCGCCCGCCGCCGCGCGACGGTGTCTTCGAAAATTACGGGCAAGGTGGTCGAGGTCAACATCGAAGAAGGCATGGCGGTGACCGAAGGGCAGGTGCTCGCGCGGCTCGACGCCGAGACGCAACGTGCCGCTGTGGCGCTGAGCCAGGCCCAGGCCGAAGCCGCGCGCACGAATGTGAACGAAAGCGAAGTGCGGCTCATCGAGGCGCGCATCAACCTCGCGCGTCTCACAAAGCTCGTCGGCGTCGGCTATTCGACCGCGGCCGAGGTAGACGCCGCTCGTGCGGCCGTTGACTCGCTCGAGGCGCGCATCAATGCTGCCCGAGAGCAGGTGCACGTGGCCGAGCGGCAGATTGCACTCGAGCGCACGAACCTCGACAGCACGATCATCCGAGCCCCATTCGCGGGGGTCGTGATTTCGAAAGATGCGCAGCCCGGCGAGATGGTGTCGCCCGTTTCGGCCGGCGGAGGCTTCACGCGGACGGGAATCGGCACGATTGTCGACATGAGCTCGCTCGAGATCGAAGTCGACGTCAACGAAAGCTATATCAATCGCGTCAAACCGGAGCAGGGAGTGACGGCGGTGCTCGACGCATATCCCGAGTGGCAGATTCCCGCTCGCGTCATCACGACGATTCCATCGGCAGACCGGCAGAAGGCGACGGTGCTGGTGCGCATCGGCTTCCTCGAACTCGATCCTCGAATTCTGCCCGACATGGGCGTCAAGGTGACGTTCCTGCGCGACAACGGCGAGACGGCGGCACCGGCCGCGCGAGCGGCGACGCTCGTGCCGAAGGCCGCCATCAAAACCGAGGGCCAGCAGTCGCATGTGTTCGTCGTGCAGAACGATCGTGTGGATCGCCGCGCGATTACGGCCGGCGGCGCCGACGGCGACCGGGTCGAAGTGATCGCGGGCCTCAATGCAGGCGAGCGCGTCGTCGTATCGCCTCCAGCGGAACTTTCGGCTGGTGCGCTCGTAGTGACACGGTAACAGCCCTGTGCCACAGTAGGGCTGAAGGTGAAGCCCTGTTACCACCGGCATCGGTGAAACCAATATGGCGTTGCAAAAAGACATCGTTCGCGTTCAGGGCGTGCACAAACATTTCACGCGCGGCGGCGAGCGGATCGACGTGCTCAATGGGGTCAACCTCGAAATCCCGAAGGGAGATTTTCTCGCGTTGATGGGGCCGTCGGGTTCCGGCAAGACGACGCTCCTCAACCTGATTGGCGGACTCGACACGCCCACGGGTGGCGCGATTGAGGTGAACGGGGTGCCCGTCAGCTCGCTGAGCGGCAGCCAGCTCTCGAAGTGGCGCGCGCAGAACATCGGATTCGTGTTCCAGCTCTACAATCTTCTGCCCGTGCTGACCGCCGAGAAGAACGTCGAGCTGCCGCTGCTGCTGACAAAACTGTCCAAGTCGGAGCGAAGAAAACGCGCGGGCATCGCGCTGAAGGTGGTCGGCCTGGCCGATCGCTCGAAGCACTATCCACGGCAGCTGTCCGGCGGGCAGGAACAGCGCGTCGGCATCGCGCGCGCTATCGTCACCGATCCCACCCTGCTTCTGTGCGACGAGCCGACAGGCGATCTCGATCGCAAAGCGGGCGACGAAATCCTCGACCTGCTGCAGTCGCTCAACCGCGACCACGGCAAGACCATCGTCATGGTGACGCACGATCCGCGCGCCGCCGAGCGCGCCCGGCGCACGCTTCATCTCGACAAAGGAGAGCTGACGAAGGACGTCGTATGAAATTCCTACCGCTCATCTGGAAGAACATCTGGCGGCGAAAGTTCCGCACGATTTTCACCCTGCTGTCCATCTTCATCGCCTTCGTGCTCTTCGGCATCCTGATGACGATTCGCCAGTCCTTCACGTTCGGCGTAGAGATCGCCGGCGCCGACAGACTGGTGCTGATCCACAAGGTCAGCCTCATCATGCCGCTGCCCGTGGCGTACAAAGCACGGCTGCAGCAGACCAAAGGCGTCGAGCTCGCCACGCATCAGACCTGGTTCGGCGGCATCTACCAGGACCCTGCGAACTTCTTCGCGAACATGGCGGTCGAGCCAGACGTGTTCCTGAAGGTGTATCCCGAGTTCGTTGTGCCGCCCGAGCAGTTCGAGGCGTGGCGCAACGATCGTCAGGGGGCGATTGTCGGCCGCGACACCGCGGAGCGGTTCGGCTGGAAGATCGGCGACCGGGTGCCGCTGACTGCGCCGATCTGGCTGCCAAAGGGCGGCGGCACCACCTGGGAATTCAACATCGTCGGCATCTACGACGGCGGCGACGCCGTGGACAAGACGCAGATGTTCTTCCGGTACGACTATCTCGACGAGAACCGGGCCCAGGGCCAGGGGCAGGTCGGCTGGTATGTCGTGAAGATCTCCGATCCGGCGAAGGCGGTCGACCTCAGTCACACGTTCGACGAGATGTTCGCGAATTCCGCCGCGGAAACGAAGACGACGACCGAAAAGGGATTCGTCGAGGGGTTTGCGAAGCAGATCGGCGACATCGGCAGCATCATGATCGCGATTTCGTCGACGGTGTTGTTCATGTTCGGCCTCGTTGCGGCCAGCACCATGGCGCAGTCGGTGCGCGAGCGCACCAGCGAGCTTGCAGTGCTGAAGACACTCGGGTTTTCGGGCCCGGCGATTCTGACGCTCGTCCTCGCCGAATCGCTCTTCATTGCGTTTACCGGCGGCATGCTCGGCCTCGGCCTGGCATGGGTCTTCGTCACCACCGTCGGCGATCCGACCAACGGCATGCTGCCCATTTTCGTTCTGCCGCCTCGCGACATTCTTATCGGCATCGGTCTCATGATCATGATGGGCGTCCTCGCCGGCCTGATGCCGGCGGTGGCGGCGATGCGGCTGAAAATCACCGACGCGTTGAGGCGCACATAACCATGCGGTGGATCGCCCAGACGCTTGCAGTCCTCGCCCTGAACATCCGCACGATTCCGCAGCGCCTCAGCTCGTCGGCGGTGGCCATCGTCGGCATCGCGGGCGTCGTGGTCGTCTTCGTCTCGGTCCTGTCGATTGCCGCCGGCTTCACCGCCGCGATGCAGGGGTCCGGCTCGCCCGACCGCGCGCTCGTGATGCGGAGCGGCGCCGACAGCGAAATGACGAGCGGTCTCAGCGGTGTCGACGTCGACGTCATCAAGCAGGCGCCCGGCATCCGCCGCGAGGGAAGATTGCCGCTCGCCGCGGCCGAATTGATGGTCATCATCGATCTCCCCAAGCTGTCGTCGCCCGATGCGCCGGCGAACGTCCCGGTGCGCGGCATCGGCCCGGAGAGCATCCCGCTGAGGAATGAGTTCTCGATCATCGAAGGCCGCATGTTCAAGTTCGGCACCAACGAAGTGATTGCGGGACGCGGCGCGAAGGGACAGTTCGTCAACCTCAACGTTGGAGACACCATCGTCTCCGGACAGAATCGTTGGGATGTCGTCGGCATCTTCGAGTCGGACGGCGGCGTTGCAGAAACCGAAATCTGGATCGACGCGCGAACGCTTCAAGGCGCTTACCGGCGCGGCAACACGTATCAGTCGCTGCTGGCCCGGCTCGAGACGCGCGACACCTACGACGCGTTTCGCGACTGGCTCACGTCGAATCCGCAGTTGAACGTCTCGATCCGCCGCGAGAACGAGTACTACGCGACGCAGTCCCAGGCACTGACACGGCTGATTCGCACGATCGGCTTCGGCATCGCGGCGCTCATGGGCATCGGCGCGGTGTTCGGCGCGATTCTCACGATGTACACCGCGGTCGCCACGCGCGCACGCGAAATCGCCACGTTGCGAGCGCTCGGATTCAACACCGGCTCCGTCCTCGTGTCGGTGCTCGCCGAGTCGATGGTGCTGGGGCTGATCGGCGGCGCCATTGGCAGCGCAGCGGCTTACCTGGCATTCAACGGGTATCAGACCTCGACGATGAACTTTCAGACGTTCAGTCAGGTCGCGTTCGCTTTTAGAGTTACGCCACAACTGCTCGCGCTTGGATTGTTCTATGCGTTGCTGATGGGATTGGTGGGCGGGCTGTTCCCTGCAATCCGCGCTGCGCGGTTACCAATACCGCTCGCACTTCGAGAATTGTGAGATTGGCAGATTCGTAGATTGGAAGATTGTTGCCAGAGTGAAGAATGACGATGGACGATGACTGCGAGTATTCTTCCCTCGACAATCTTCCATCGAACAACAATCTTCAATCTATCGATCTTCCATCTACCAATGTAGGAGGTGTTCATTCCGCCCGCATGGTTTCGACCGGATCGATAGCGACCGCACGCCGCGCCGGAAAGTAGCTCGCCAGGACGGCAGCCGCAACGAGGACAATCGGCATCGCGGCGAACGTGATCGGATCGCGCGGGCTGATGCCGAAGACCAGCGATTCCATCCAGCGCGTGAAGCCGAGTGCTCCGCCGAGTCCCGCAGCCAACCCGATGATTCCCAGAGTCAGGCCTCGACGCACGAACAACCGGCGGATGTCGCTGGGTTGAGCACCCAATGCGATGCGTATACCGATCTCGCGGCGGCGCTGCCTGACCGCGTACGTGATGACGCCATAGACCCCCGCAATACCGAGCAGCAGCGCCATCGTACCCGCGATAGCCAGCATCACGAGCGTGAATGATGTTGGAGACATCGACTGCTGATACACGTCATCCTGCGTGGCCACCTGCGCCAGCGGCAGGCTGCGGTTGACCGACCACACCGCCGCGCGTACTTCATCGAGCAGACTTTGCGTGCCAGCGCGCTCGGTCCGAATCACGACGTTGACCCTGCGCGGCTGGTATACCCCAGTCAATCGTCCAGGCCAGTAGATCGTCGCCGGCGGCGCCTGATGGACACCGTCGTCATAGACGTCACCCGCCACGCCGACAATCTCGCGCCATGGTGATCGACCGTCGTAGTACTCGCGAACCCGCTTCCCCAGCGCCGCCGCCGGCATTCCCCAGAACTCCCGCGCGAGATTCTCCGAAACGATCGCCACGTCGCGCACCTCATAGAGATCCGTCCAAGTAAAGTCGCGTCCCGCGACCAGCGGCGTTCCCAATGTCCGGAACATGCCTGGTGAGATGACTTTCACCTGTCTGTTCGGCGGTGTGCGGCCATCATCGGCTCTGTCCTGAGCGGCGAGAGCCGCGCTCCATCGATCGCTCGGATCCATCGGCAGACGTGTCGTGAATGCGACCGATGTGACGCCCCGAATGGCGGCAATCTTTTCCAACACGTCATGCTGAATGCGGGTCAGGTGATTCGCGTCCGTGACCATGGACTGAGGAATGGACATGCCGAACGTCTGCACGTTATGAGGTTGCGCGAAACCGGGAGCAACGCTGCGAAGCGCTTGAAAGCTGCGAATCATGAGGCCCGCGCTCACGAGTAGCACCAGTGCCAGTGCCATCTGCGCGGCGACCAGCACCTGTTGGGCACGCTGGCGCTCACGCGTCTGGCTGGTGCCCCGTCCGCCGCGCACCGCGTCCATAAGATGGGGACCGGCGTACTTCAGGATCGGCATCAGTCCGAACAGGAGTCCTGAGATCAGCGAAATGGTCACGGCGAAGCTGAGGACGAGACGATCGATCGTGATCTCCGACAGGCGAGGCAGGTTTGGGGGCTCCGCCGCGATCAACACTCGCAGTCCGGCGTACGCAAGGCCGACTCCGAGCGCGCCACCCAGCAGCGCGAGAATCAGGCTTTCCACCAGAAGCTGCCGCGCGATGCGTGTTCGGCTCGCACCTAGCGCGACGCGAATCGCAGACTCTTCTCGGCGTGAATCCGCTCGTACCAATAGCAGGTTTGCCACGTTGGCGCATGCCATGATCAGGACGAGACCTATCGCGCCCATCAAGATCCAGAGCGTCTCGCCTACGTCTCCTACCACGTCCTGCTTGAGTGGCTGGAGCGCCGGCACCCACCGAGCTCGCACATCAGGTGGCGTTTTGGAATTTTCAAACCAGACGTCCAGCACACGAGGGACATCGGCGTTGGCCTGCGCAAGCGTGACGCCCGGCTTCAGCCTGGCGACGCCAAGCAGCCGGAAGAACGGTACGGGCCTTCCCTGGTTGATCCGGAGCGGCAGGATGAGCTCGAAGTCGCCGCTGAAGCGAAAATGTGACGGCATCACGCCGATGATTTGATGCGGACTTCCACTAATGGTCAGGGCCTGCCCCAGAGCGGCGCGGTCCCCGCCGAACCTTCGGTGCCAGTATCTGTTCGACAGCATCACGGTGGCAGGCGTCCCGGGCGAATCGTCGGTTGTCGAAAACCATCGCCCGATCTCGGGTTGCACGCCGAGCGTCGTCAGCACGCCGCGGCTGGCGCTCAACGCGCGTACTTCCTCGGGATCGCCCCGGCCAGTGACAGTCGCCGTGGCTCCCGGACTCCAGACGCCTATGTCCTGGAACGCATGGGTGTTGTTGACGTACGCCAGATAGATTTGATCGGAGAAATACGGCTGATGAATGCCGCCGATCGTGTGAGCTATGCGGACGAGCGCGTCGGGATTGGGATACTGCAGAGGCTTGATGAGGACCCCATTCACAACGCTGAAGATGGCCGTTGTGGTCCCTATTCCCAACGCGATCGTCAGAATCGCCGCGGCGGCGAAGGAACGCTGCTTCACGAGCGCCCGCGCTGTATAGCGAATGTCCTGCCAGAGATCGCCGACGAGAAATCTCGCAGGCGCTCCCGGCGTATGCCGTGGAGGCGCCTGCGACTGGCGAAGCGATCGCATGTGATCGGCGAGCGCCTCCTTGTCCAGCAATTCCGCCAGCACCTGACGCTGGGCCTCGGCGTCCGCGACTCCGTCAGCCCGAAGATCGTCATAGCGTTCGTCGAGATGCTGAGACAACTCTTCGATGATTTCCAACTCGCGCGCCGGACTCAGTGAGAGGGAGGCAAGCCGCTCGCGCAGGTGCTCGGTCCAGCGTTTCGAAGGGTCAGGCATGGTCGACCCCTGTGATGAGACCCATCGCGTGTACGAACGCTTTCCAGGTTTCGCGCTGGCGCACGAGCACGCGGCGTCCTTCTGCGGTCAAACTGTAGAACCGCCGCCGGCGCTCACCCGGCTTTTCTATCCATCGCCCTTGCAGCCACCCGCGTTCTTCGAGCCTGTAGAGAAGCGGATACAGGGATGCGACATGAAACTTCAAGTGTCCGCCCGATAGCGCCTCGATGAGCTTGCTGATTTCGTATCCGTGACGGGCTCGCGGCTCGACGACCGACAGGATAATGAGCTCCGCCGACCCCTTCTTCAGCTCGCGGTCGAGCATGCGCTCGTCTATAGCTGTCATAGCCACATATCATAAGCACACCACCGCCGGGCCTGAAAGCAAATTCAATGTGAGCTTCGGAATTGGCTGATAGAAGATTGGTATGAGATTGGAAGAATCTGGCAGTGTTCCAATCTTCCCATTCAGCGAACTCTCTCCGATACGCCTATCTTCCACTCGAAACCTTCTGAAGTGACATTGAGAAAGAACACGCGCGGCTCTTCTGAAAAGTAAGCCGTCCCTTTGCCTTCGCCGCGCTGATCCACGACGGGCGCCGCCAAAGGGCGGCCGCTGATCGAGCTGTGAACGACGAGCTTCAACGAACCCGGTGGCGCTACGCCGGCAGCTTGTTTCGACTCCCACTCGATACGCAGGGCACCGCTGTCGCTCTGAAATGAGTCGAGTTGCTGATCGCCGCGGCCCGTCCAGCTCTGGATCGGCTCCCACTGAATCTGAGCTTCGGAACTGGACGTTTTCGGGGCCGGCGAAGCGCCGCAGGCGAGAACTAAACCGAGAACCAAAAGAAAAGGGGTCGGCGCCAGCCGACCCCTCGAATTTCGAACCGTGAACCGGAACCCAAGAACCTAGAACCCTGAACCGAGAACCGCAGTTTTCATTTAAACGTTCGCCGTCAGGTTATAACCCGCCGGGCGCCCTGCTTCGAGGGACGCCAGAATCGTATCGGCGTTGACCGGCGCGCGTCGAAACACCTCGTCGCCCACTGCGGCGGAAATCGCGTTCAACACCGCGCATGTACCTGCAGCAACCGGCGGCTCGCCGATGCCCCTCGCGCCAACTGGAGTCTCCGGATCGGGCAGTCCGACCGCCGACCAGCTCATCTTCGCCGGCACATCGAGAATCGTGGTCGGCTTGTTCTGATAGAAGCGCCTCGCCAGCGCGACGCCATAGCGCTGGTCATAGACCCACTTGTGGCCGATCGCGTGGCCCATGCCCAGGATCGAACGCCCGAGGACCTGGCCGCCGAGGGCGCGCGGGTGAATCACGGTGCCTACGTCCGCGACCGCGTGGTACTCGATAAGGTTATAGACGCCGGTTTCGACATCCACCTCGACTTCCGCGAACGCTGCCACGAACGAGTAAGTCGCGCCATCACGCTTGTAGTTGTCTTTCGCCACAGCCATCAACCCCTGCCCGGCGAGCGCCGTGGCCGAGCGGCGCGTGAACGCGTTGATGTCCTTCGGCAGTTCGTGGCCGTCGTAGATACCGCCGAGGTCGATCGCGCGCTGCGCGGCCTTCGCGAGCGTCATGCCGGCGCCGCCGCCTTTTCTCTGCACGCGCTCGTTGGCGACGACATAGTCTTCGGGCCGCCCGCCGAGATCCTTCGCGGCAATCTGCTGGAGCTTCAGGATCGCGTCGCTTGCAGCCGCGTGCGACGTGCGGGTGTGAGCGTGGATTGTCTGGCTGCCGCCGGACACACAGCTCCACGGCAGGTGCTTCGAGGTGTCGCCCCACGTTACGTGCGTCTTTTCCCACGGCATACCGACCATCTCGGCCGCCACACGCTGGCAATCGATCATCGACTCGGTGCCGAGATTGCCGATGCCGGTATGGACGTACATGTGCCCATCGGGCTTGATGATGAACATGCCATCGAATCCGGTCGAGCCGGCGACGAAACCGCTGACGGCCACTCCCACGCCGGTCACCCTGGTTCCGTTTCGCTGTCCACTCCGCGCCTTCCGCTCCTCCCAACCGAACTCGGCCGCGCCTTTGTCGAGTGCTTCCTTCAGGAAACAGCTCGTCGTGTAGGTGCGAGCCCCTGCGGCGTTCGCCGGACCGAACCGGGCCTTGCCTTCGGGCGCGTTGATCTTGCGAATGGCGACTTGATCGACGCCGAGTTGCCTCGCCGCCTTCGCGAGAATCGGCTCCATCAAAGTGATGCCCTGCATGCCGCCGGGCTGGGTCTGCGCGCCGCGGGGCGGAGTATTCGTGATGGCTGTCACACCGCGCCAACGCATCGCCTCTGGCTGGAACATCAGCGACGCGTAACGGCTCGCCGAGTTGCCGTCGCCGCCCGGACCGTACGGCCCACCTTCGACGATGGTGAACATATCGATCGCCGTGATGCGGCCGTCCTTTGCAAAGCCGACTTTCATGCGCGCATGCATCGCCGGACGCGCACGACCGACGCTGTGTTCTTCTTCGCGGCTCATTCGCATCATCACCGGCGTGCCGGTCTTTTTTGCGAGCAGCGCGGGGATGATGTCGGTGACGGAACCGGTTGCCTTGCTGCCGTATCCGCCGCCGCAGTACTCACTGACCAGAACGATGTCGGTCGGTTCCAAGCTCAGCCATCGTGCGATCGAGTTCACTGTCTGGATGGTGCTCTGTGTCGAGAGATGAATGTGCAGCTTCCCGTTCTCCCAGTACGCGAAGCAGGAGCGGCTCTCGAGGCACTGGTGACTAGTGTTCGGAGTGATGAACGTCTCGTCGAGCACGAGTGCGGCCTTCTTGAAGCCAGCTTCGAGATCGCCGTACGACCAGGGCGGATCGGTCGCCTCGCCCATCGGCATCCGGCCTTCGCTTGCTTCGGCGAACTGTCCTTCCGTCCACTTCAGATCCCTGATCTCGGGAAGCGGCGGAGGCTGACCAGGAGTCGGAGTGGGGCGCACCCAGACGTTGCCTTCGACTCGCGCGGTCTTTGCACCGGGTCTCAGCGTCTCGAGAGGATCGACATTGAACGGCAAGACGTCCCAGCGGATTTTGATCCTCTCAATCGCTTCGGCCGCGGTCGCTTCGTCGACCGCCGCAACCGCGAGCACCGGCTCGCCTTGATACAGGGGCTCGCTGGCAAGCGCGCGCTCGCTGTACGGGTTGGCGCGCAGCGTCTGGCCCATATCGTTGACCTGATCCTTCGGACCGGGCGCGTCTTCGGGCAGCAGGATCGCCTTCACGCCTTCCATCGCCAACGCGGCGGCTCGTGTCGATGCTGCGAATCTTCGCATGCGCGTAAGGACTCAGGTAGAGCCTGGCGAACAGCATGCCCGGTGCCCGAAAATCTTCCGAGTATCTAGCGCGCCCTGTAACCTTGGCGCGAATATCCGGCGTTTCGTAGTTCTGGCCGACAAGTTTCATTTCAGCCATCTCAGTTCCTCCCGAACCTGACGGAAGCCGCAGAAAATCGTGGGCGATTGTGAAAAGGGAAAGATACGGCGGATCGGGCTCTACCCGCAAGCTAATTGGGCGTGCGAGACCGGCGAAGAAAAGGGCGAAAGTCGCAGTATAGTTACGCTCGTGTCCGATGTATCTGCCCACCATCCCCTGAACCGCCAGCAGCAGGATGCCGCCGAATTCGGTCGGGGTCCGCTGCTGATCATTGCCGGCGCCGGTACGGGCAAGACGAACACGCTCGCGCATCGCGTGGCACACCTCGTTCTGTCGGGCGCGAAACCGGAACGCATTCTCCTGCTCACCTTTACGCGCCGCGCCGCGCTCGAAATGACCCGGCGCACGCAACGCATAGTGGGTTCCAGGTTCCAGGTTCCAGTTCCGGTTCGGGTTCCAGTTCAGGGTTCGAACCCCGAACGAGGAACCGTCGAACGAGGAACCGGAACAGGGAACCCGGAACCGCACTCCATTCGCTTCCCCTGGTCCGGTACGTTTCACTCGATCGCCAATCGCCTGATTCGCCGCCATGCCGCCTCCGTCGGGCTCGATGCCAGCTTCAGCGTGCTCGACCGCGGCGACGCCGCCGACCTGATGGACATGCTGCGCCACGAGCTCGGCTTCTCGAAAACCGAGAAGCGCTTCCCGCGCAAAGATACGTGCCTCGCCGTCTACTCCCATCGCGTCAACATGCAGCGGCCGCTCGCCGACACGCTCGCCGCGCTCTTTCCCTGGTGCGCCGAATGGGAGACGCAGCTCACGCAGCTCTATCGCGCGTATGTAGAGAAAAAGCTCGCGAATCAGGCGCTCGACTACGACGACCTGCTGCTCTACTGGCACGCGATGATGAGCGACCGGCGGCTCGCGGCAGAGATTGGCGGCGAATTCGATCACATCCTCGTCGACGAGTATCAGGACACGAACGTGCTGCAGGCCGAGATCCTGAAGTGCCTCCGCCAGAATGGCGACGGCGTCACGGTCGTCGGCGACGACGCGCAGGCGATTTATTCGTTTCGCGCCGCGACCGTCGACAACATCCTGGGCTTTCCGGACCAGTACGTTCGAGAGAATGGCCTTCCAGCGTCGGTTATCACGCTCGAAGATAACTATCGATCGACGCAGGGCGTGCTCGATGCGGCCAATGCGCTGATGGCCGAAGGCACGCGGCAATACCACAAGGTCCTGCGCACGACCAAAGACGCAGGCCATGCGCCGCACTACGTCACTGTTGCCGACGACCAGTCGCAGGCCGAATACGTGGTCGCGCGCGTTCTCGAAACCCGCGAGAGCGGCGTGCCGCTGAGGCGCCAGGCAGTGCTCTTCAGGAGCTCGCATCACAGCGACACGCTCGAGCTCGAGCTGACGCGCCGCAACATTCCCTTCGTCAAGTACGGCGGCCTCAAGTTTCTCGAGGCCGCGCACGTAAAGGATCTGCTCGCCATCCTGAGGTGGGCGGACAACCCGAAGAACCGCATCGCCGCGTTTCGCGCGCTCCAGCTGCTGCCCGGAATGGGTCCGGCGACGGCAGAACAAATCGTCAGCCGTTTCGAGCGAGCAGGCTATTCGTGGATGGCATTGCGAGACGCGTTCCCCGCCTGTCGCGCCGACCAGCCTCCGCCGAAGGCTACGGCGGTCCGCCGAAGCGTTGCGAAGGCGGAAGCGCCAGAGGCGCGAAGGCGGACAGAGGCCTGGGATCCGTTTGCCGAGTTGATGGTGGGACTTGCCATCACGGACGGACCGTGGCAGGGACAGGTGGCGCGCACGCGCGAATGGTTCGAGCCTCACCTCGAACGCATCTACGACTCGGCGCAGGTGCGTCTCGGCGACCTCGTTCAACTCGAGCGCCTGGCGCAGCAGTTCGCGACGCGCGATCAGTTTCTCGCGGAACTGGCGCTCGATCCTCCGGCAGTCACCGGCGATCTGTCCGGCACGCCGTACCTCGACGAGGACTACCTGATTCTGTCGACCGTTCACTCCGCGAAGGGGCAGGAATGGGATGCCGTGTACATCCTCAACGTCGCGGATGGGAATTTTCCATCGGAGTTCTCGACGGGCCGGTCTGACCAGATCGAAGAAGAGCGGCGACTGCTGTACGTCGCGATGACGCGCGCAAAGAACGACCTTCACCTCATCGCGCCGCTCAAATACTACGTGGCCAACCAGCCGAAGAACGGCGATCGGCACGTCTACGGCGCGCGCAGCAGATTCCTTACGAAGGCCGTGATGGCGAAACTCGACCTGATCACGTGGCCTGAAGCAGGCGACGGGCCCAATTCGTTGGCCTCGAGCACAGCCCGCGTCAACGTGGCTGGGAAGCTTCGCGACATGTGGTCGTGATTCAACGCCCGCGCTGCACGGCATCCTTCTGGGCGTTGGCCCAGCGCTCGACGCGGTCGCGATACGTTCTGGCCAGTGATTGGAAATCTGCCGCGCGATCCCGCGTTTCGTCAGGATCGCTGCACACGTCGAACAGCTTCGACCGGCCGGCATCGATCTCGTTGAGATATTTCCAGCACGAATCCCGCAGCCCCAGCCACCCCAGCGAATAGTCGGTATAGAAGAATGCCGGGCGGAGCTCTGGCTTCAGCAGTGAGACGCCCTGATGTTCGGCTGCAGCCGCTCGTCCGAGCAGATCGAGGATTGTCGGCGTGGTGTCTACAGTGCTTGCAACGCGCTTCACGCGAACCGGTCCGGTGATGAGGCCCGGCGCCGCAATCAAATAGGGAATACGGACGTTCTCGTCGTAAATGAACAGCGAATGTGCGACGTTGTCGGGGTGCTGGCCGAATGCTTCGCCATGGTCCCCCTGAATGACGAACAGCGTGCGATCATCAAGGTGTCGGGCACGCAATCCGTCGATGAACACGCGCAACGCAGCGTCTCCGTAATGCAGCGAGTTGAGATACCGATCGAAATCGCCCGCTCCTTCAAAAGGGCCCGGATAATCGGGAATCGCGTACGGGTGATGTCCGGCGACCGGGAGATACATCAGGAAAAATCGTTCGCGGCTCTCCAGGGAATCGACCCATTCGAGCATCCGCCGGACCGTAGACGGCTCGTCGACGCCAAAACTCGAGCGCACGTGGCCGCCGATCGCTCCCGCGTCTTCTCGGACGTCGAAGCCGCGACCCTCAATCATGGGAGCCATGCCGAGATAGCCAAACCGCCCCGAATGAAAGATCGCTGTGCGATAGCCCGCCTCGCCAAGGCTTTCTGCCAGCGAGCTGCAGGGAGCGCGTGCGTGAACCTCGACGGGCACGTTGAACGCGGGGTAGCGGGAGCAGAGCGTGGAAAACAAGCCCTTGACGCTTTCAGGATAGACGGCATACGCGCTATCGAAAACAATCGCTTGACGACCCAGATCCGTCAGTGTCGGCGTCGGATCGCGGTCGGCGCCGTAGAGGCCGAGGTATCGCGCCGCCGTCGACTCGAGGACGATGAGGACGACGTTTCGTCCTTTCGCGGCCCCGCGCAGACGCTCGAGGTCCTCGAGCGCGGGCAGGGTCGTGGTCGCGTCCTCGCCGAGAGGTGACTCGTCCTTCCCGTCGCCCAGGTCCGGCCCACTCGAACCGATGAGCGCACCGAACGCGTTCCTCTGAAGGCCGCGAGTCTCGATACGGGACTCGACCTGCGCTCCGATGGTCACCACCAGTACCGCGATCGCGAGCGCCCACGATGCCGGCTTGACAGTGCGTCGAGTGAGCAGCAGCGGGAAGAAAATACCGGCGCCCAGCACCAGGAAGAGACTGCCGACATTGAGAGCCGTGAAATGGTGACGAATGGAATCTTCGAGCGCGCCCCGCGTAGCGCGCATCATGTTCCACGTGAGGGGTGTGCCGAGCACCCGCGACACGGGAACGTTGACGGCGACGTAGAACACGGCGGCGCCATACAGAAACCAGGCCGTAACGGAACGCCTCAGCAACGCATCGATCGCGAGGAACACCAGGGCAACCAGAACGTCCTGCCACAAAAACACGAACGGAGCCCACGCCGACAGCGGCAGATCGCGGCCGGAGAGAGTCAGTGTTCTGGCGAGAACCAGCACACCGAGCAGGGACGCTGCCCTCATCGTGTAATCAGGTTCAATCTCTTGAGCAACAGCCACGACACCGTCACGCCTGTCGCGCGACGCCTCCATATCCAATCGTGGACGAGGGTGTAAGCCGCGTCGGGCTCGCGATAGATCCGTTCGCGATCGCCCATGAATGCCAGCGGAATAACGACGAGATGCCCTTCATACGGCTCGTCCGGCCCTGAAGCCTGGTCCAGTTGGTACGTGCAGTGACGCAATTCAATCGCCCCGTCGAGAAATGCTCTGGCGATCTCGAGGTTTCCGCCGCTGGCATCAACGATCGTCAAAGGAGCCGCCGGGAGGACCTTCCGCAAGACAAGGGCTGTTCGCGGGAATAAACCGCCGCCGACGATGGTGACGCGGTTGACATCCCGCAGCCTGGGAAGAAGCGCACGGAATGCGCGCTCGTGCGACGCGATGACGTAACGCTGCAGCCCGCCCGAGCGCAGCACGAGCCGCTCGAGCGACTCGAGGCTGATGGAATCGAGCCAGCGAACGATCGGTGGCCACCGGCTATTTGGCGCACCAGGGTGGATATGGCGCGGAAGCCTTGTCCAGTGCTCGCTCGATCGCAGGTGGTGCTCGACGTGATAGCCGTCGTTGAAAAAGAAGAGGTTGTAGAGCCGGCCGTAATGACTGGTCGTACCGCGGACGTGCTCGAAGTGACCTTGAACGTGACAAAGGCCAAGCCCGATGAGATACGCGGGCAGATAGACGGTTGCGAAAAACACCCAATCGATCGATATCAGCGCGACCCACATCGCGACAACCAGCCCTGCTTCGACGCATACCGCCCCAGTCCATCGAATGGAGCCATCTCGTCCGCTGTGATGCCGGAGATGGCGCTCGCGCCACAGGCTGTGCGGGATGGCCAGGAGCAGCGTCAAAAAGATCGAGTAGGCCCTGTTCAGAACCGGCGACCGAAAGAACGGCAGATGAACGAAGTTGTGTGAAACGGTGTTCGCGTTCCACCACAACCCCAGCGCGATCAACGGGCGTGAAGGAAAGGCGAAAAGCAGCATCGCGTGGGCGAGCGACAAGCCGACGAGCACGGCATCGGCTTTCGAATGTCGCCACACGCCTGTTGATGCCGGCATGGCAGCTACCGGGCCCGCGCGAGGGCTTTCAGCTGATCGAAGATCGGCGCCGCGAGGCGACGACCCCATCTGCACCACGCCGAACTGGATCGGGTACGGCTCTGGACCCGACGGCCGTTCGCCAGCCGGCCGGACGCGCCCGGCCAGGAGCGAGCGGCTTCCGAATCCGATCACCTGACCCGTCCCCGCAACCGACTTCAAGTCTGCCCACTCGTCCCTGCAGATGCTGAGTTGCTCTCTCGAACAGCTGTAGTAGAGGTATCCCCGCTGCGGCGTTCGGTATCCGAGGCCGTCTGCCTCGCCCCACAACGCAAACGCGCCCCAAATCTGAACTCGCTCGGCCTCGGCGCCGGCGGGCTCCAGCACGACCTTGTCGACGACTGCGTAGACGCCGAGCGGAACGCTCGCGTGGGCGGTGATGGCGGCGATGGCCGAACCCAGAATGACGAGAAAGCCGAAACGCCTGATCATGCGGAGCCCTCCTTGATGACCCAGCGTAGCCTCGGTTCAAGCCACACAAATAATTGTTAATTGTTGATTCGATCGTCTAAATTTCTGTGTGGAAGGCCGGACCTGAAGGTCGGCACTACGGCATGAGCGAGATTCCCGCTCTCAGCACGGATCAAATCGGCGCGTTCGTCGAGCTGTCCCGCCACGGCCAGATCCGCGCCGCGGCGGCGGTGCTGGGGATTACCGAACAAGGCCTGCGAAACCGGCTCCTGACGCTCGAGCAGCGCCTGGGCGTCGAGCTGTACCGGAAGAGCCGCGGCCCCCGGCGATCCGCCGTGCTGACCGACGCGGGCCGTCGCTTCCTGCCTCATGCCCTCGGCTTTCTCGAGCGCGCACAAGAGCTCTTCCGCACCCTCGACGTCGAGACCGGTGCGCGGGAAATCCGCATTGCCTCGAGCCAGTACTTGATTCGATACCTCCTCATCGACATCCTGAAAGGGTTCCGCAAGGCGGCGCCGGAGATTCACGTCCGCATCAGCACCATGAACGAGCTCGAGGTGGAAGAGACACTGCGCAGCGATCCGGAGGTGTCGATGGGCGTCGCCGCTCCTTACGAGCCGTCGCCGGACCTCGACTATCACGAGTTGTTCGCGATGAGCTGGAGCCTGATTACGCCTCCGCGGCATCCCCTCGCCGCCAGGCGGCGGGTACGCCTGCAGGATCTGGTCGATCAGCCGCTCATCATTTACGAGCGGGGCTCAACGGGCAGGCAGCACATCCTCGACGCGTTTCACGAAAGCGGCCTCTCGCCGCGAGTGGCGCTCGAAACGACGAGCACCGAAACCGTCGTCAGCATGGTCGAAGCCGGTCTTGGCATTTCGATCGTGCCGCTCCTGCCTAGCGGCGCGGTGACTCGCGGCCGGCGGGTGCACGCGGGAGCGCTCGACGCCGCCATTCGTCCCATTCACTCGGGGGTGCTCGTCCGGCGCGGAGAGAAGCTACCGGCTTCGTCAGCCCGGTTTTTCGATTTCGTGCGATCGCATTTTTCGCGATAGACGTGGTAGCGTTAGCGGTTTCCGAGCAAGGGAGGTTGATATGAAGATGCTGATCGGCCTCGCAGTCGCGTTCTGGGTGGCTCTTTCCGCTACCTGCATTCGCTCAGCATGAGCACGCGGCAGACGGCGCCGGAGTCGGCAGCGACAGCGTGAGCTTTCTCACGTCGTGCGCGCCCGCGCTGCGGCAGGATTTCAACCGCGCCGTCGCGCTGCTGCATTCGTTCTGGTTCGCGCAGGCGATCGCCGCCTTCGACGGCGTCGCTCTGAAAGACCCGTCGTGTGCCATCGCCCATTGGGGCGTCGCGCTGAGCCGATGGGGAAATCCGTTTGCGGGCCTCCGCGCGCCTCAGCAGATCGAGCTGGGACGCGCCGCCATCCAGAAGGCTCAGGCCACAGGTTCGCCGACTGCGCGCGAGCGCGCGTATATCGCCGCCGCAGCCGAGCTCTTCACGAGCGGCGACGCTTCGACACAACGCGCTCGAACGCTTGCCTACGAGAAGGGAATGGAGCGCGTTGTTCAGGAGTTCCCTGGGGACATGGAGGCGCGCATCTTCTATGCCCTCGCGGTGAATCAGACCGCTCTCGCGAGCGACAAGCAATACTCCCAGCAGCTCAAAGCAGCGGGGATCCTCGAACCGCTCTTCAAGGAGCATCCCAAGCATCCCGGCCTCGCGCACTACATCATCCACGCCTACGATCACCCTCCCCTGGCGGACAAGGCGCTCGCGGCCGCGCGCAGCTATGCGTCCCTGGCGCCGTCGGTGCCGCACGCCCTGCACATGCCATCGCACACGTTTACGCGAGTCGGGTTATGGAAGGAATCGATCGAGACCAACCGTCGATCAGCAGAGGCGGCGCGTAAGGAAAACGCGACGTCTGAAGAGCTGCACGCAATGGACTACCAGACATATGCGTACCTGCAGATCGCAATGGACGGCCGTGCCCAGCGAATGACCGAAGAGGCGCGCGAGGCATTCGGACGCCTCGACTCGAACGCGGCCGGCGCGGCGGCGCCAGGCGTAGCAGGCGTCTACGCGGCTGCCGCCATTCCCGCGCGCTACGCGCTCGAACGTGGAGCGTTTGCCGAAGCGGCCAGGCTGGAGGTACGGCGGACCACCTTTCCGCACACCGACGCGATTACGCACTTCGCGCGCGCGCTTGGCGCAGCACGTTCGGGAAATCCACAAGCCGCGGCCGCCGACGTCGAACAGCTCGCAGCCTTGCGCGATGCCCTGAAGAAAATGCAGGACGCATACTGGACCGAGCAGGTCGACATCCAGCGTCAGATCGCAATCGCGTGGGTCACATTCGCGGAAGGCGACAAGGCGCGCGGAATTGACCTCCTTCGAGCCGCAGCAGCGGCGGAAGACGCCACCGACAAATCGGCCGTCTCACCCGGCCCACTCGCGCCGGCGCGCGAGCTCCTCGGCTACATGCTGCTCGAAGCCGACCGGCCGGCCGAAGCGCTGACCGAGTTCGAAGCCACGATCAAGAAAGAGCCGAATCGTTTCAGAGGCATCTACGGAGGAGCGCGGGCCGCAGAGGCAGCCGGGCAACGCCCGCGTGCGATCACGCTTTACAAGCAGCTGCTACAGGTAGCCAGTGAGCCAAACGCAAACCGCCCCGAGCTCCAGCACGCACGCAACTTCCTCAAGTAGCGCCAGGCTTCCGGGGCGGGTCCTCGATCCGCCCCGGGACTGGCTCGGCACGGCCTCGCATCTGGGTCCGGGACTGATCATCAGCGCGGCCATCGTCGGATCGGGCGAGCTGATTGTGACGCCGAAGGTCGGCGCTGCACTCGGCTTTTCGATGCTGTGGTTCATCATCCTCGCGTGCGTCGTGAAAGTGTTCGTGCAAATCGAGCTTGCGCGGCTGGCGATTGTCGAGCGTGTCACGACGCTCGAGGCGCTGAACTCGGTACCGGGGCCACGCCTGCGCGTGTCGTGGCTGCTCTGGTTCTGGCTGTTCATGTATCTCGGTCTCGTGTTCCAGGTGGCCGGACTCATCGGCGGCTGCGTCCTCATTTTCGAGACGATGAACTTCAACGTGTCGCGTGAGGCGCTGCTGGCAGGTATCACGGCATCGGGCGCGCTGCTGCTGGTGACGGGCCGATACAAGGTGGTCGAAGTCGGCTCGACGCTGATGGTGGCCGCATTCACGCTGAGCACGATCGTCGCGATGATCGCGCTGCAATGGACGCCGTATCGAGTCTCGTCGGCGCAATTGATCGACGGACTGAAATTTCAACTGCCGGCGTCATTCACTGTCGCGTTTGCGGCGTTCGGCATCACCGGTGTCGGGGCCTCCGAATTGATCTATTACCCGTACTGGTGCCTGGAAAAGGGGTACGCGAGGCACATCGGACCGAGAGACGACACGCCCGACTGGCGACGCCGCATGGGCGGATGGCTGCGCGTGCTGCATACCGATGCTGTTCTCTCGATGCTGATTTACACCGGCGCGACGATTGCGTTTTACATACTCGGCGCCGCGGTACTCCACGGCCAGGGTCTGCAGGTGACGGATCGCGAGCTCATCGAGACGCTCGGCCAGATGTACCGGCAGACACTCGGCGCAACCGGAGCGTGGATTTTCCTCATCGGCGCGTTCGCTGTCCTGTACTCCACATTCTTCGTGGCGACGGCTTCGAACGCGCGGTTGTTCGCCGACGCCGCGGCCATTTTCGGAATCGCGCACTATCGAGACGAAGCGGCGCGGCTGCGGATGGTGCGCGCGGCATGCGTGGGCCTGCCGATTGCGTGCGGGACCGTCTACTTCCTCTTCCCGCAGCCGGTGGTGCTCGTGCTCATCGGCGCCATCGGCCAGGGACTGATGTTGCCATTCCTCGGAGCCGCGGCGCTGTACTTCCATCACCGGCGCCTCTCTGGCGTTATACACAGCAGCACGATCTGGACGCTCTTGCTGTGGATGTCCGCGCTCGCGATGATGCTCGCCGGCGGCTACCAGCTCGTGCAGACACTCCGGCCGCTGCTCTAGAGGTGCCATGGAAGAGAGCAAGCCAAACGTCTGGGATCTGGCCAGCGAGGCCTTCCTCAAGACTTCGAAGATGGACGAACCGTTCGAGGAACCGGTCAACGACCGCTTGGTCGAGCTCGCTGAGATTGATGCCGGCCATACGGTCGTCGACGTCGCCACCGGCATCGGCGACCCCGCGCTGTCAGTGGCGCGGCGCGTCGGTCCAGCCGGCCGCGTGATTGCGACGGACCAGTCCGCAGCCATGCTCGCCATCGCCGAGAGACGTGCGCGCGAGCGCGGGTTGACGAACATCGAGTTCCGGCAGCTCGATGCGAACGCATACGATTTTCCGGACGCAACTATCGACGCCGTCGTGTGCCGATGGGGCCTCATGTTTCTGTCCGATCTGACGGCCGCGCTTGGCCGCATGCGGCGTTCCCTTAAACCGAGACGCCTTCTTGCGGCCGTGACGTGGGGCGAGGCCGACAAGGTGCCTATCATTTCGATCAGGCGCAGCGTCATCAGCGCCTTCGATCTACCCAGGAGCCCGAACGATCCGTTTCGTCTGTCGTCCACAGCCACGCTCGAGGAATCGGCGGCGGCTGCCGGTTTCGAAGACGTCGAGGTCACACGAGCGGTTGTTCCGTACGAATATGCGTCGGTCGACGCATTCGTGGAGACACAGCGCATGGCTCATGAAAGCCGGCTGACGGCGCTTCTCGCTCGGCCGGCTGCGCAGCAGACCGATTTTTGGCGCGCACTCGGTGCGGCCGCCGTAGCTTACGCCGGAAGCGACGGCGTGGTGCGTGTACCAAGCGAGATTCTGCTAATGGCCGCACGAACGCGCGCGTAATGCCGTCTCTGATGCCACCTTCACTCGAGGACATCGAACGCGCGCGGGCCACTTTGGATGGTGTGATACGCCGCACGCCCCTGATGCGGCATCCTCTGCTCACAGCAGAGACCGGCCTCGACATTCACGTCAAACACGAAAACCACAATCCGACCGGGGCATTCAAGGTTCGCGGCGGCCTCAACCTTGTGGCGTCCCTCTCGAAAGACGAGCGCGCGCGCGGCGTCATCACCGCGAGCACGGGCAATCACGGCCAGTCCATCGCGTTCGCGTCGCAGCGTGCCGGCGTGTCCTGCATCGTCGCCGTTCCTCGCGGCAACAATCCCGAGAAGAACGCCGCGATTCGCGCCTTCGGCGCGACTGTTGTCGAAGAGGGAGAGGATTTCGACGAGGCTCGCGAATGGGTCGAGCGCGAGGCGGAGACCCGCGGGCTGCGCTACGTTCACTCGGCGAACGAGCCATTGTTGATCGCCGGCGTCGGCACCTACGCGCTCGAGATCTTTGACGACCTCCCCGATGCCGACGTGATTCTCGTGCCGATCGGCGGGGGCAGCGGCGCGTGCGGATGCTGCATCGCCCGGACCGGCCTGGGAAAACAGACGCGCGTCATAGGCGTGCAGGCGGTCGAAGCAGACGCGTTTACGCGCTCGTGGCGCGGGCCGCAGCGGGTATCCCTGGAGCGCATCGGAACGTTCGCGGAAGGTCTCGCGACGCGCTATTCGTTCGATTTGACGTTCGGCATCCTGAAGCGCGAGCTGGACGACATCGTGACGCTGACGGAAGTGGAGCTCGAAGAGGGTGTCCGCCTGGCGCTGCGCGCCACGCACAACCTCGCGGAAGGAGCGGGAGCCGCAACGCTGGCGGCAGCCGTGAAGCTCGGCGATCGGCTCGAGGGCAAGAAGGTGGTGTGCGTGATGTCCGGCGGCAACATGAACATGGCGGTGCTGAGGCGAATCCTGGAACTGAAATCTGGAAACTAGAATCTGCAGGGCGAGCTTCGGTGAGATTTTGGATTCTAGATTTTAGATTCTAGCTTCGGGCAATGTTATAGTCCTCCCCTATTCACAGGAGACTCCATGATCAGATACGCCGTCCGTGCCCTTGGAATCGTTGTGTGTAGCGCTTCGTTCGCGGCAGCCCAGGCGCCGGCTGGTGGCGGCGCCTCGACTCCGCCCGGGACGGGCCAGCGCGCAGGCGGTCCGCCGCCGCCCATGAAGAACCTGCAAGTACTTCCGAAGGACACGCCACAACCGCAGGTCATCGCGATGATGCGCGCCTTCAACGCGGCCATGGGAGTGGAGTGCGGGCATTGCCACATATGGACGAAGCCCGGGGACCCGAGCAACGACATGGCAGCCGACACCAAAATAGAGAAGACGGTGGCGCGCGTCATGATGCAGATGACGAACGAAATCAACACGAAGCTCGCCGCCAGCATCAAGAAGCCGGCGGATCAGATTGCGCGCGTCGAGTGCGCAACCTGCCATCGCGGAGCGGCGATTCCCGTTACCCCGCCTCCACCGCCCCCGCCAGCGAGGGGCGGAGCACCAGCGGCACCGCCAGCAAAGTAGAGAAAGCAGAGATCGCAGAGGCCTGTCTCAACACAGAGGCCTGTCTCAACATCTATGAAAGGGCCGTCGTTGTCTAGGCACACGGCGAGTGAGCGCGCGCGGACGGCGTATGCGCCATCCGTTCGCGTGCGATCGATCGCCGTGTGCCGGGTCTGTACGATCCACCATCGCATGCCCGAGCGCCTGACGTTCTCGTTCAAACATCTATTCGAGCTCGTGCGTGAGCTCAGCATCAGTTAGGACCAGGTCGCGGATCATTCACGGATCGACCACGCGGCGGTCATGTTGAGACCGACCCGGCGACCTGGAGAGGACATCACGCACTCGCGCGCCACGCCGTCATCACGTCCTCACACAAACTGCGCGCACAGGCGACGCGAGCTTTCAGTGCGCCTTTGCGTATCGCGAGCCGCCGCGCCCACCGGCCGGTCGGATCCTGGCGTCGCGGACTGTGCATGGCGGCCTCGACGAGCGCCCAGCGCAGCCACGGCGATCCCCGTCGTGTGATGCGGCCGTATCGATAGCGGCCGGCGCTCGCGTCCACGCGCGGCACCAAGCCCGCGTAGCTCGCGAGATGGCCGGGCGTCGGAAACCGTCGCACGTCCCCGATCTCGGCGCGGATGAGCAACGCGAGCACGGCGCCGATGCCGGGAATCCGTTGCAGCCTCATCACGATCGGATCGGCGGCGGCGACCGTCTGCACCTCGAGATCGACCGCCTCGATTTCGCGACGCACCGCGGCGAGTGTCCGGCGCAGCGTCGCCACGCTGGCCGCCGCCCGCGGCGGTAACACGAGCGTATCGAGCACGGCATCCTGTCGCACGAGCCGCCGAGCCTCGACGATCCCCTGGCGCAACAGCACGGCGCGTAGGCGCTGCAGGATACGCGTGCGCATCTGAACCAGCGTGTGCCGGCCGCGACACAGCTCGCGCAATTCCCGAATGGCCACGGGGGGATGGTAAATGCCGACCACGCTGTCCCGCCGTAACGCATCCGCGAGTCGGCGCGCATCCAATCGATCGGTCTTCGCCGCATAGCCGGCCTTGAGTCGCGTCTTCACCGAATCGACGATCCGCAGCTCGCCGACGTGCGCCACGATCGCATCCGCGAAGTGCCACGTCGGCGTGCTCGCTTCCACGGCGACCGCTGTGGAGGCCCCGCACCGCGCCACAAACGCCGTGATGCCCTCGGCCGTCCGGGGAAACCGATCTTCCCACAGTCGGGCGCCGCTCTGGTCGACGGCACACGCGTGGAAAAACGCTTGGTGTAAATCCACGCCGATGTAATGCTCCATCCTGGGGCTGTCCTCCTCTCGGCTCGGAGCATGCTTTGGTGGAACTTACATGCTAACCGGCTGGAGTGAGAGACGGCCCTTTCATAGATGTTGAGATACCTCCACGTCCTCCTCACCCGATGATCGCGATCATGCTCAGCACATGCGCGCCCAGATCGCGATCGCCGTGACGGTCACATGAGCTCGAGCCGCCTCCCGGCTGATGCCCTTCGTGAAGAGGCGCCACGCAATGTCCTGCGGAATCGTCGTTTCGGAGACCGGCCGTCCCTTCGGAGCTTCAACTTGCACCCAGCGGTCGCCATCGCGATGCAGAAACCAGCTTCCGCCGCAATCACCTGACACGTTGAAACGCAGCTGCGTGTCGGGTTCTGCAGGTTTGTCTCGATACGTGAACGGCAACGCGCGCATGAAGCAATCGAGCACGGGATGGTACAGCTCGCGCGTCATGATGCCCGGGCGGTTGGTGGCCAGCCGAATCTGCTGCTGGTGATGCCACCTCTCGGTCAGTTCCCGAGCGGTGTCGAACCAGTTCAAAGACGTTTCCTCACCGGCCCAACTCACGCTGAAGTCGGCTGGAGCCATCGGGTCGAGCGCTTGATGAAATTCGGCGCTCTCGCGCGACGCGATCTCCATCATCGAGATGAGCACCGCCGGGCTGAGGCGCCGGTACATCTCGACGCCCTCGCGATTCAACTGATTGATGAACGCGAGAAGACCTTCACTCGACGTGAATTGCGGGGGGGGCGGCTGCGTAGCCATCGCGCACGAAGGACAGTTTCCGCAGCTGCGTGTCGAGCAGGTGCGCGGCGACATCTTTTACTTTCCACGCAGGCGCGACTGTCTGGATATCCCACTCGGTAGGCGTGAGCGAACGAAGCAGCTCGATCAGATGCGCCTCGACGACGGGCAGGAGATGAGCAGTGAAAATGGGCCTCATTTCCCTCTCAACACCGAGTCACGGAGGGACAGAGATTGGGTGTTTGTGCTCATCGTCATCGGATGTGCCGGACCAACCGATGACCTCCAAAGCGGCCGCCACTGCCAGCGCCATGAAAGCCGGAGCCAGCGAATTCTGTGGGCGCATCGTCAGCATCTCCGTAGGTTGACCTGAGCTCGGCCCAAATCCTATACGTTGATTCGGAGTAATTTGATCGCATTCCCTCCGAGGATCGCTTGCTTGTCGGCGTTGCTCAGGAAAGGCGCATCGAGCACAAAATCGACGCCAACGGGCCAGTCGAAGGGATAGTCTGTCCCGTAAAGCATGTGATCGACGCCGACTTCGGCGATCAGGTGTCGCAGTCCCTCCTCGTGAAAGATCATCGTGTCTATGTAGAGCTGTTCCTTGAAATACCCGCTGGGCTTTTTCTTCAGCGCCCTGCAGTCGGCGCCGCTGCCCCGGCCGCATAACGCGTCGGACCGGCCGCTGTAGGAAGGCAGGTAGCCTCCCGCGTGAGCGCCGCATATCTTCAAGCCGGGAAACCGATCGAGCGTGCCTTCAAAAATCAGGTGGGAGAGAAACACGGTCGTTTCGAGCGGATTGCCAATGATGTTTCCCAAGCCGCCCTTTCCCTGCAATCGGGGGTTCTGCGTGGTGCCAGGTGCGGCCTGTGGGTGCATGAACAGCACGACGCCGAGCTGTTCCGCTTTTGCCCAGAACGGATCGAACTTGCGGTCGGAGAGCTCCTGCCCTTCGACACTTCCCCCTATGGCGGCACCACGCATTCCCAGCTTTCTGACAGCGTAATCCAGCTGATCGGCAGCCAGATCAGGGTGCTGCAACGCGAGGGTTGCCATCCCGACAAAGCGATCCGGGTGCGCGGCACACCATCGTGAAATCGTTTCATTCTGGAGCTGCACGAGGTCGGTGGCGAGCGCGCGGTCCGCTGAGTACCCCCAGGCGTTGACGTTGATCGCCTGATAGTCAATCCCCTGAGCGTCCATGTCGATGAGTCGCTGCGGGCTGCCAAGCGCGATGTTGCCCGTGAGGTTGTTCTTCGCAACCTCCGCGAGAGGGGTATCTTTGACCAGGTCCCAGACGGCCGGCACGAAACAGTGTGCGTGAACGTCCACCGTCGTTATGCGACGCCCATTGATGACCACTTCACGGCGCTTGCCTCGAGGCACGCCGACCTGTCGCGAAAAGGCCGCATCCGCGAGCCCTCTGCCTCCCATCAACAGTCCCGCCGTCGCCCCAGCCATTCTCTCGAGGAAGCACCTGCGATTCGGCATCGTTTCTCCTTCCAAAAAGCCGACCGGAGCGCGGAAGGCGGGCGATCTCAACTGAGATCACCCGCCAGCCGCCGCGATCGATTAGAAGATCAGCTTGATCGCCACCTGAATCTGGCGCGGGCTGTTGGCTTGCCCGCTGACGACGCCGAAGTTGGCGTTACCAGCCTGCGTGTTCGGGGGACTGAACTGCACTCGGTTGAGCGCGTTGAACATCTCTATGCGAAGCTGCGCGTTCAATTTTCCTCCGTTGAAGATGTTGTTCTTGAAGAGTGAAAAATCGAGATTTTTCATGCCGTCGCCCCGCAGAGTGGTCACGCGCGGTGTATTGCCGAACCGAAACGCCGGCGTCACGGAATAATCGCTCGTGTCGAACCACCGCTGTAACCGATCGGCCGTGCTCCCGTCCGAAATGGTCGCGTCCTCACCGTTCCAGGTCGGCCGCTGGCTCGGGCTGAACAGGTTGGTGTTGTTCACGCCCTGCGTGATTAGCAGCGGATAGCCGCTCTGAAAGGTCGCGATCCCATTGACCTGCCATCCCCCCAGAATCCAATTGACCGGTCCGCTCCAATCACTCCCGAACTTCCGATCCCTGCCGAAGGGCAGATCGTAGATGAAGCCGGTGACCAGCCGGTAGCTGATGTCCTGGCTCGAAATGGAGCGGTCCGCAGCCCTGTCATAGGCGTCCTGTTGCGCGCCCGCCTGACCGAGGAACCCCACCGTCGTCGAGGCATCATCCACCAACTTGCCGCGGGTATACGCCGACAGCAGGCTGAGTCCGTTGCTGAATCGCTTGTCGAGCCGCATCGTCAGCCCGTGATAGATGGACTCGGAGCCTGGGACGCGGAACGCGCTGACGCCGTCGTACTGCGGATACGGACGCAGCAGCTGCGCGCGCGAGACGGTCGCGAACCTCAACGGTGAAGACGGGTTGGTGATGATACCGAAGAACGGATTCGGAACTTGATCCTGCAAACCCGTCCCGAGGCTGAGCAAGGACGGATCGATCTGCGACAACGGCAGCCCGCTCTCGCCAATCAGCAACCCGCTCCCTTTGCTCCCGATGTAGGCCACCTCGGTGATGAAGTTCCCGGGCAGCTCGCGCTGCACGCTGAAGTTCCACTGCTGCACGTAGGGCGACTGATTGCTGGTGAACACGCCGCCGTTTCCCCCGCCGATGTTCAAGCCCAGAAACGTCGAGGACCCGAGCGACCGGTCCGGCGGCAGATTGAAGCCATCGGGGAAGGGATTATCAATGGTTCGCAGCGGAGTGCGATTGCTATCGACGCTGACGATCATGTTGGTCTGACTGTTGAAACCCATCATGCCTGCAGAGCCCGAATGGCCGGCTGCCTGCATGTGCGAAGGCATGTAATACACGCCGTAGGCCGATCGGATGACGGTCTTTTCCGCGACGTTGTAGGCGACGCCGACGCGCGGCCCGAAGTTGTTCCGATCGGTCGGGGTCTGGCGGCGGTTCTCGTCGTCGACAAACACCATCGCGCCGCGCAGATTGGCCGGGTTGAAGAACGGGTTGGCGGGAACCTGTGACGCAATCGGCGATGGGGCGTCGAGATCGAAATAGCTCAGCCGGTCGAACCGCTCGGTGCGCGGCACATCGAATTCGTATCGCAGTCCGAGATTGACGGTCAGGTTGCGAGACACCTTCCAATCATCCTGCAAGTACCAGGCAAAGTACGAGCTGGACGATGCCGGCGTAGGGTTGTGGCTGATCTGCCCGGAGCTCGGTATGCCGAGCAGCATCGAGGCCAGGGCAAAACCTTCCGTCGCGCTGTTGACGTTCGGATTGCGCTGCGTCCATTGCGCGTTGTCGAAATTGTACTGGCCCGACGGGAAGTACAACTGCAGAAAGTTGAGCAGAAACTTCCGATAGTCCATCCCGAACTTGAAGGTGTGTCCGGGGAGAATCTTCGTGGCACTGAGGTTGAACTGGTGGGTCGTCGGCCTGATGATCAGATCGGTGAAGGTGTTCTGTCCTAGTGCTTGAAAGCCCTGCACACCGACGCGTGGAAACTCCGCCGCCTGGGCGGTCTGCACGACGCTGGACGGAAACCCGAGTCCGGCCAGATCGAAGCCCGCCGAGATCGGCTGGCGATCGACATGGCGGTAGTTCAGGCCGTAGCGCACGTCGAGCAGAAGTGTCGAGCTCGCGATGTAGTTGTGGTCCATCGACAAGCTGTGGGTGGTCGTAAATGTCGGCCCGTCGCCGCCGGCCGAGCTCGCCGGATTCCCGAAGCTGTTGAACGGCAGGTTGGCCTCGTCCGACCAGGAGTAGCGCACGAACGTTCGCCACTTTTCCGAAAAGGTGTGATCGACGCGCGAATCGATGCGGTCCCCCTCGACCGGCGCCGCGCCGGTCAGCGAGTAGTTGTTCGACTGCGTGAAGGCGTTGGTCGGCGCGGTGTTGGACTGCGGCCAGAACTGCGCCAGCGCTCTCCCGACCGGACTGATACGGTTGGCGGGGATGCGGTTGCCGGGGAAGGGATCGCGGATGAACTGACCCGGATTGCTGGGGTCGGGCCGCGTGGTCGCCGGATCGTAGATGATAATCGGCTGGCCGTTCGCGTTTCGGAGGTTCGAGAAATCGCCGACGCGCCATTCCGGCAGCGGCACCGTGAAGGTCTGCACCGATCCACTTTGCTGCCGCAACCGTTCGTAGTTCACGAAAAAGAAGGTGCGGTTTCTTCCCTCGTAGCCGGGGAGCGAGACAGGGCCGCCGATGTTACCGCCGATCTGGCTGCGGCTGAAGTCTCCCTTTTTCTGTCCCGCACGGTTGGTGAAGAAGTTGGTGGCGTCCAGCGAGCTGTCGCGCTTGAACCCGAAGAACGTCCCATGAAATGTATTGGATCCGCTCTTGGTCACCAGATTGATGACGCCGCCGCCCAGCCGGCCGAACTCCGCGCTGACCGCGTTGGTCTGCACGCTGAACTCCTGGACGGCATCCACCGAGGGCGTGTAGTTGAGGTCGAGAATCGACACGTTGTTTTCGGCATTCACGTTGGAGACGCCGTCAATAGTGACTTCGCTGGTGGCGTTGCGCCCGCCGCTGATGAACGGCGACGATCCCGAGTTGTTCGAGGACGGGATTACCCCGGGTGCCAGCGTGGCCAGCGCAAATGGGTTCCGGCCGTTCAGCGGCAGATCGACCATGCGTCGATTTTCGATGGTCTGGCTAATCGTGGCGTTGGCCGTTTCCAGCGCCGGTCTGACGCCGACGACGTTGACGGCCTCGGAGGTCTGGCCGATCTCGAGCGTCACGTCGAACGCTCGAATCTGCCCGACGTCGACCTTGACCTCGTCAAACGTAGGGCTCTTGAATCCGTCTTTCTTGACCGTGATCCGATAGTTTCCCGGTTTCAGTTGCGGAACGACATAGGTTCCGGAGTCGCCGGTGACGATGACGTGCGTGGCGTCGGTGGCGACTTCCACGACCGACACTTCGGCGCCCGGGACGATGGCACCGGTGGAGTCCTGCACGACGCCCCGGAGTGTCCCGCTGAACTGCTGTGCCTCGAGCGGCATGCAGAGCGCGGCCAGCAGCATCAGGGTGAGCCCAGTTCTGAACATGCTCATGTCGGCCCTCCTCGTTGGACCCTGTCGGGAGCGACAGGTGCCCAATTCAATCGGATTGCATCGGAGGGTGTATAGGTCTGGGACGCGACGGTGTCAACCAATTCCACCGGGGCAGCCGGTTTGGACTGAAGTAGGAAATAAGCCGCTGGAGTCGATCCCCTTCGTGAAGATTCGCCACGCGATATCGGGCGGGATTGTCGTCTCAGACAGGCCGGGCCGATTGGTTGCCAGCATCAGCACGGCCGGGCTGAGCCGGCTGTACATCTCCACGCCCTCGCGATTCAGTCGATTGATGAAGGCGAGAAAGTCGTCGCGCGAGGCAAATCGCGGCGCCGGGCCGGCAGCGTAGCCGTCTCGAACCAGCGACAGCTTCCGCAGCTGCGTGTCGAGCAGGTGCGCGGCGACGTCCTTCACTCTCCAGACAGGGGCAATAGTCTGCAGCTCCCACTCGTCCGCCGTCAGCGAGCGCAACAGATTGAGGAGGTGCACTTCAACAACCGGCAGCAAATGCGCTGTGAAAATCGGCCTCATCTCGGTCCCAACTCGAAACAAAAAGAATTCCTCCTGATCTTCTGATCTTCTGTTGAAAAGGAATCCTCCGTGGGTCTCCGTGTCTCCGTGACTCCGTGTTGAGTCAAGCGCGCCGCCCTCAAAATGCCTCCCCGATTCCGAAGTTGAAGCGCCACCTGCTCGTTTGCGGCTGGCCGTCTATGCGTAGTCCTTCGAGCGGCCGCAGTTGATACCCGAAATCCAGGCGGACGAGCCCGAACGGCGTGTCGAGTCTCAGGCCTGGTCCCGCGTCATACCGGAGATCGGCGAGATGCATCGTCCACGGATCCTGCCACACGTTCCCGGCTTCGACGAAAACCGCACCGCGCAGGCGGTTGAAGATCGGGAACCGCGCCTCCGCGGTCGCCGTCAGCAGACTCAGGCCGCCGACAGGCTCCCCCGTCACAGTCAGCGGACTCAACTCGTAGATGCCCCATCCCCGCATCTCGTTCGAGCCGCCCAGAAAAAATCTCTTCAGAAGCGGAATCTCCGTGTCCTCTCCCATCGGATCTATCGAGCCCACCCGGACGCGGCCCGCAAACACCACGCGATCGTCGAACGCACGCCGATAGTGGCGAGTTTCGCCGCCGGCGCTGAAGTAGTGGAACGAGCCGGGCAGCCACCCGCCCGCCTGCTCGACATGCAGGAGGTGCGTCCGCGCGGGGGCCGCCGATTGCGTCAGTCGGCGATAGTCGACATCCAGCGACCAGGCGTTCAGCAGACCATCTTCGAGGCCGAGGAGCGGGACGAGGCTCGGATCAACATCGCTTTCTTCCCTCGCCACCGCGTACGAGACAGTGCTCGAGAGCACGTTCGTCCATTGCCACGACGCGGCTGCCTGGCCTCCGCGCGAGAGTGCAAAGAACGCGCTCTCGTCGATCTCCTGATGCCGGGCCAACATCGCGATTGACAGTGCGGGATGCCATGTGTCGGCCTGCGTAAATGACACCTCGCCCGTGCGCTCGATGCGCGACAGCCGACCCTGCAGGTCGATCCGCCCGGCGGTGCCCCGCACGTTCAGGTGGCTGATTCGCGCATCGACGCCGAGGCGCTCGCCGGCGGCATATCCAAGTCCGAGATTCCACTGCCATGGCGTCCGTTCGACCACGGTAATCAAGGTCGGAACCGCCGAGGGCTGCCCTGACGCCCCACTCGCTCCGGCGCTCTGCGCTCGAATCTCGACCGTGTCGAAGAGACCGAGCGCGCCGATGCGCTGCTGAGTCTGTTCGATCGCGCTGCGGCGAAACAGGTCGCCCGGCGCATACGCCAATCGCCTGCGGATGATGCGATCGTTGACCCGGCGATTGCCCGCGATGTCGACAGAACCGAAAAATCCTAAGGGGCCGGCCTCTGCGCGCATGATCACGCGCGTCCGTGTCTGGTCGATCGGCTCGCGCGCGATGCTTACCTGCGCATATGGCCGGCCGTGGTTCTGAAGAACCTCCACAGCACGCTCGCCCGCCGCCTTCTGAGCCTCTTCGGTGAGCGTGACGCCTGCGCGAAGCGGCAGGTCCTCGCGAAGTTCGTCGCGGACATCCGGAGCCAGGACGTCGAAGCCCTCGAGCCGTACTTCCTCAACAGTGATCGGATTGTCGGGAACAGCCGTCGGCGGGACTCGAGCGCACGATATGAAAAGGGCGGGTCCCAGTATCAGGACCCGCCCTACCTTCGCCATGTTTTGCTACCAGCTACCGCCTACCACCTACCAGCTAGACGAGCTCGTGCATCTTCTCTTCCGCCGTCGGGAAGTCCTTGCCGAGCGGCGTCTTGAGAATCTCTTCCGCGATAGTCATGTACACGTCGCCGACGCCGTTGTGGGTCTTCGTGTGCGTGTTGCCCTTGATGCCGCCGCCCGCGACGAGCATCGCGAGCCCGTTGCACTTGTGCGGATCCGCCTCGGCGTGCTCGTGCACGAACACGGTCGCCGTGTTGTCGAGCAGATTGCCGTCGCCTTCGGGAATCGCCCGGAGCCCCTCGAGCAGATACGCATACTCCTCGACGTGCCACCGGCAGATGTCGCGCATGATGCGTTGCTGCTGCGGAGTGCCCGCGTTGGTGTGCGTGTAGTCGTGATGACGGTTGTCCGAGTGGCCAAGCCATGGGAAACGCGTCAGGCTCTGGCACTTCGTGAGCATGTAGGACGCGACGCGCGTCTGTCCTGATGCGAACGCGTGAATCAGGAGGTCGGACTGGATCTTCGCGATCTTCGGGTAGTCGGTCAGATCGGTGATGTCCTCGGGTTCCGTGATGTTCTTGCCGTAATCGGGCGGCAGGCTCGCGATGGCGCGCTCGAGATCGCGCACCGACGTCAGGTGCTGATCGAGCCGCTGCCTGTCGGCCGCGCCCAGCACCGGCTTGAGCGCCTCTGCGTCGTTGCTCACGAGATCGAGCACGCTCTTCTTGCGATTGACCCAGCCTTCGTCTCTGACACCGAACAGGCGATCAAACAGGTTCTGTGGAATGTGCTCCTGCGGGAGCGCACGCTCGAAGCCCGCCCACGTCATGTTGCGGTGCACGTTTTCACCGTGCGATTCCTGCGCCACGCCGATCTGCAGCGAGCGGAAGCGCGTCTTCGTGCCGATCTTTGCTGCAAGAATTTGATCGATGGACGGCCCGGCGGCGCCACGGCCGGTGTACGCTGTACCGGTCATCAACCCGCACAGCGCGCTGAAGTGGCCGTTGCCCTGGCCGTTGAGCCGCGCTGCGACGTTGTCAACGCCGCTCAGCACATGGACGTACTCGCGCACGCGTCCAAGCGGCGAAAGGCAAGCTGTCAGTTCGTAGTTTTCACCCGTCTCGCGCGGAATCCAATAGCGCTCTGGAATGCCGTTGCCGTTCCACCAGACAAGGAATCGCTTGTCGATGCCGGCGGCTTTCCCCGCCTCTGCCGCGTAAGCAGTGCCGTTCATGTTGAACATGGCGGCAAGCGGCGGAAGGCCAACCTGCACCGCGGCGCCGGTCATGCTGATGCCCCTGAGGAACTTCCGTCTGCTGAGCATTCCTGCCTCCCAAAAGGTTCGGCTGACGTTACCTACGCGCGGATCCCACCGTAGGACTGCTCCATTGTCTCAGGAACTCCGGCGATTGCACCAGCGCAACCAGCAGGCTTTTGAGCTTGAAGCCAGACCCCTTGAACTGATCGAACAACTGGTCGATGGTGTTCTCATCCGATGCGGTTTCGTGCCTCCCATAGGAGTATCGGAACATCTGCCGGACGATGCATTTCTGACAGACAGGGCTGTTCGCCAGGATCTCTCCTAACTGCTTGGCACCGGAGAAATTAGAGTTCGGAATACCCGCAATTTCCCCCTGGGCGTTGATCTCGACCGGAATCGGCGGCGGCCCGCCTCGTCCGCCTCCAGCACCCCCGCCCCGGCGGGGGACCGGAATCATCTCCTGCGCGCGATATTGCCCGATCGCATCAAAGTGTTCGAAGCCGAACCCGATGGGATCCATCAGCCTGTGGCACGACGCGCAGGTCGGGTTCTCTACGTGTTCGACCATCAACTGCCGGCGCCCTTTCGGGGCTGCCTGTCCGTCGATGAGCGGATCCGGCAGCGTCGTGATGACGCCCGGCGGCGGAGGCGGCACGTGCTGGCACAGCAGCCGCTCTCGAATGAAGATGCCGCGCGCTGTCGGCGATGTGTCCGTTGGTCCAGCCGTCGAGGCCAGAAACGTGCCCTGGCCGAGAATTCCCGCGCGATGCGATTCCGCTGGGAACTTCACGATCTCGAACTGTTCCTTCGGGGCAGCCAAACCGTACATCTCGGCCAGTTCGGTCGTCAGGAAGGTGTAGTCCGCCGTCAACGCTTCCATGAAGCTGCGATCGTTCCAGACGAGATGGTGCAGCAGCGTGCGCGTCTCCTCCGCCATCGCGAGCGCCAGTTCCGGCGTGAATGCCTGAAATCTGTTTGCCTTCACCGCGTTGACCACGCGATCGAAGCGCAGCCATTCTTCGAAGAACTGATCGAGCGCTTCGCGTCCCTTCGGAACGTTCTCCAGCATGCGGCGCGCCGCGCGGTCGCGGCCAGCCGCCGTGCTCAGCTCTCCTTTGGCTGCCGCCTCGAAGAGCGCATCGTCCGGCATCGTGTTCCACAGCAGATACGAGAGCCGGCTCGCGACGTCGTAGTCCGTGTACTGTCCGTTGGGACCCGCTTCGACGTGGAACAGGAAGTTCGGCGACTGCAGCATCGCTTCGACGACGACGCGCGCGCCGTCGAAGAAGCGGCGGCTCACGCGCGCCTGCTCGGAGAAGACGGCGGAGTACCGCTTTACCTCATCTTCGGTCAGCGGCCGTCGAAACGCGCGCAGCCCGAACCGCCGCACGAACGCATCGCGGCACTTCTGATCGCTGAACGACGCCGGCTTACACGGCACGAGCCCGTTGATGTCGCCGATGCGAAACGCGTTCAGCGCGAGCCGCTCGGCGGCGGTGCTGTAGGTTTCGACGAGCAGCGGCGGCATGCCCTGAGCGGTGAGCTGATTCTTGAAGCCGTCCACGTAGTCTTCCGGCGGGAACCGTTCCGCCGGTTTGCTGTAGTCGCCGATGAGATCTCGCACCGTGTTGTCGTATTGCGCGTGCGTCAGGCGGCGAACCAGCTGTTTCGGCGTGCCCTCGCCTGCACTTGCATGCAGCGTCTTTATCGCCGCAGCGAGCGCGGCATCCGACGCCGAGGCGAGCGAGGCCGCCCATTTCCGAACGATCTGCTCTTCAGACGAGCCGGGCTTGATGCGGACGCCGCCGGTGTGGCGCGCGACGTTCGTCGGCTTGGCCAGGATGAGCGATTTCGAAGGGTCCGCACGATCCACAAGATTCGAGAGCGACAGCCCGAACGCTTGAATCTGCTCCGGCGTCGCATCGTTTTCCGGAAAGTGCAGACGGGTCGCGGACGCGACACCCTGCGCCGAATGACAGCCGCTGCACTTCGCGGCCTCGAACACGGGGAATACCTGCGACTGGAAGAACGCCGGATCCGGAGCGTCGCTCTGCGCGCGCGGACGCGGTGCCGACAACATCGACACAAACAGAATCAACGCGAGCGAGACACTCGCCACACGACCGGTCATTGAAGTTCCTCGATGACAGGTTTTTCTCCCGTCAGTGGTGCCCCGCGAGGCGCCGGTCGCTTCGCCCAGGAGACGAACGTGTCGGGATGCTGCTTCCGAAACTGTTCCACGGCTTCCGGAGTGACGTTTGTTTCGGTGAGGTAGAGGAATTTCAGATTCGGCAGCTTCCCGAGGCGCTGCAGCCCCTGGTCGCCGATCTTCGTGTACGACATATCGAGGTGCGCCAGTGTCGGCATGCCCGCGATCACATCGGCCGCCGCATCGTCGAGCGACTGCGACGCCCACACGCTGAGGCGCTCGAGCGGCAGCGACTGGATTGCCTGCAGGCCCTCGGGCGTCAACCGCGCGCCGCTGACGTTCAGCCGCTTCAGGTTCTTCAACTTTGCGAGCTTCGCAATGCCCAGGTCGCTCAATTGCAGTCCGCCGGTCAGCGTGCAGTTGCCGCCGCCAGGCGCCGCGGGCTGCCCGCCCATTCCGAGCTTGATGCCAACGCCAAGGTCGAGCTCCTCGAGCCCCGACAAGAGCGAGATGGTGTCGAGATCGAGATCGGTGACGTTCGGCGTCCAGCACGCGCCGGCGTTGCGCCGCTGCACGCCACGCAGGCTCAACGTCTTGAGCTTGGGCAGCAGCTTCAGGAAATTGAGGTTCAGTCCCGTAATCAACGTCGCGCCAATCTTCAGATGCTCGAGTTCGCTGAGATTCGGTAGATGCTCGAGTCCGACGTCGCCGAGCATCGTGTAGCTGATATCGAGCGACCGGAGGCTCGTCATCTCGCCGACATAAGGCATGCCCGCGTCGGTGATGTCCACGCCGCGCACGACGAGGCGCCGCAGCGCCCGGTTGGCGCGAAGATGCGCCATCGACGCGTCGGTAAGGAACTCTGCCGTGTCGAGCGTGAGGTCTTCGAGCTGCTGCAGCGACTGCAGCTTCTTGATGCCGCGATCGGTCACGTACGTGAACGACAAATCGAGCTTCTTGATCGTCTTCAGCTCGACGATGAAGTCGATGTCGTTGTCGGTTGCCCAGGTGCGTTCGAGGGACGCTTCGACGACGGTGCCGTCCTTGTCACGCGCCACCCACCCTCCGCGCTGCTCGATGCGCTCGATGGCGAACGCGACGGCCGGCGAATCCTGTTTCCGGGATTGTGCCGTGGTCGCGGCGGGTGACAGCGCCGCAACGATCAAGAGGACAAGAAGCCCGCGTGACACGCGCGTTCTCTTTTCGCTTTTCGTTCTTCGTTTTTCCATGATGCTATGTCCGCCTACGCGCGCGGGCGGCGTCGAGGCTCCAGTTGATCTCGGCGTTCGGCAGCGCCTTCTTCACGCTGTTGAACCCCTGCTCCGACAGCTGTGTATGGTACAGGTCGAGGTACTTCAGACGCTTCTGTGACGACAGCCAGGAAAGCGACTTGTCGGTCAGGTCCGTGCGATCGAGCTTCAGCTCGAGGAATGCGGTGTTCTTCGACAGTAGCGCGACGCCCGTGTCGCTGACGGTCGTGTAATTCAGGTTCAGGGCCTCGAGCTTCGGCAGCTGCGCCACCCAGACCATGCCCTTGTCCGTAATGCTCGTCTGTTCGAGGCCGAGCCGGCGCAGGCCGGTCAGCTTCGTGATCATTTCCAGCCCGGGCTCGGCGAATCGCGTGAAGCTCAGGTCGAGCTCCTCGAGCTGCGTCAACGGCGCCAGGCCTTCAAGCCCCTTCTCCGTGATGTCGAGCGACGTGATGTCGAGCCGCTTCAAGTTCTTCAACGCGGCGAAGTGCACCATGCCGGCGTCGGTGATGTCGGTGTGCCGCAGATTGATCGACTCGAGGCCCGTCAGCTGGGCAAGCTGCGCCATCCCTTCGTCGGCGATGGGGGCGTTGCCGAGATCGATCTCGCGCAGGTTCGGCAGCGCTTTCAACGCGGCGAGTCCTGTTCCTTCGACGAGCGTGCTCGGCAGCTCGAGGACGCGGAGGCTGGTCAGCGACGCAAGCATCGGCAACGCGTTATCGCCGAGCAGCGTGTGGCCGAGATCGAGGCGCTCGATCGAACGCACGGCCGCGAGCTGCTCGAGGCCGATCGTGCTGATTTCCGTATGCTGCAGGCTGAGGTCCCTGAGCTGCGGCAGCCTCGTCAGCACGACGAACTCTTTGTCGGTAATGGACGTCCCGTTCAGTGACACGGCGGTGATCTTGCTCTCCGCCATTTGTACTTTCCCCCCGATGGCGCGCAGCCATTCGGCGATCGCCGTGTCGCCCCTGGTTGCAACTGCCGAGGCCGCTATCGCGCGCTTTGGCTCGGAATTAGACGACTCAAGGATCAGAAACTCGGCCTTCGGCAGCTTCTCGGTCAGCTCTCGCACGCCGGAGCTCGTCACGCGGCTGTAGCGCAGGTCAACCGAACGGAGGTTTCTCAAGCCAGACAGCTTCGCAAGGCCCGCATTCGACACTTTCGTGCGATACAGGCTGAGCTCTTCGAGCTCTGGCATGTTCTTCAGCACGTCGATGCCTGCGTCAGTCACGTTCGCGCTCTGGAGGTTCAACCGGCGAAGCTTCGTCAGCCCCGACAGATACGACAGACCGACATCGGTCATGTTGACGTCAGAGAGATCGAGCTCGACCAGGTTCGTCAGATCGGAAAGATTCTGGATGCCCGCATCGGTAATCGACGTGCCGCGCAAGTACACGCGCCGCAGCGTCGTCTTTCCCTTCAGGCTCGCCATGCCGGTGTCGTTGAACGTCACCGCGTAGTTCAGATCGAGATGTGTCAAAGGAAAGGCCGCGAGCGACATCCCCGAGCTGCGCGTCTGGTGGATGCGCAGCTCCTTCAAGTTCTTCAGGGACGTGAGCCCCTTCAACGCGGGATCGTTGAAGGGAATGTAGGTCTGGACGGGCTTGCTCATCACGAACTTCTCGAGGGCAGTCGCCTCGTTGAAGAGCGCGATCGTGGCCTGCACGCGCGGCGCCGGCTGGTCGTACCACAATCGGCCGTTGACGTACAGCTCCTTGAGGTGCGGCAGCGCCGGGAGGCGGCGAAGCTCGTCCTGCAGCGACGCGGCGTACATCGTGATGCCCGTGAAATTCAGCGCGTGAATCCGAAAATCGGCCGCCGGCAGATCGGCAAGGTCGGTAATGGGTTTGCGCTGCCCTTCAAGGACGACGCTCCCGCCCATGCGAAGCATCCATTCCGCAACCATGCGATCGGCGGCAGGTCCGACGACTTTGGCGGGAACAGCGTCCTCCGCCCTCGCCGGTACCGAATCCTGCGCAATGACGCCGATAGGCGACAGCAGGGACGCAACTAGAACCATCGCAGCCAGATATTGGCGAGGCTGCCGAAAACCAGGGCGGACGTTCATGTGCAACTCCGTTTTAAGAGACGATAATTCTAGTCTGGATGGGCGTTTTCGGCATATCTCGCGACACTTCGCGACATGTGGGCTCACTTGCGCGGCGCGAAGGTCTCCTGTACGGAAACGGACCAGTCAGTGCCCTTGGATTCGACCAGAAATTCGTACATGCGGGGGTCGTCGCCGAACTCCACGCTGCCGCCGCCGGCTCCTTTGTGGTCGGCGATCACTTTCATGGGGCGGCCGCTGATGCCGCTGCGGAGCGTCAGCTGAAAGGCTCCCGGCCGGACGTCGTCCTGATTCCGGGCTTTCCACGTGATGCGGAACGATCCCGACTCGCTGACGAACCCGAGCGTCGTGCTGCCCGTGCCGGTCCAGGCGCCCAGCTCCCGGCTCACTGGCGCCGGGGTTTCTCTGGCCGGTTCCGGCGCCGTCCCACACGCGATCGCGGCCGTCAGCACGGCGAGCGGCCCGAATCGCATCAGAACCTGTGGGAGTACTGGAACTTCATCGAAAGCTTGGTGTCGTGCACATGGAAACGGAGGCTCCGGTTCTCGTCTTCTTCCTGCACCCAGCCCTGATTGAACGCGAGAAAAAAGTCGTTGCCTGGCCGCTGCGTCCATCGGATGCGGCTCTGCCATCCCAGGTTCCTCGAGCGGTTGTCGTACTGAATGAGGTTCGAGAACGACAGCCGCGGCGAGGCGGTGTACCCGATGTTCGACGTGTAGATGCGCGCGATGAAGTCTCCCTCAGGCAGCCGCGCGAACGTCTGGTTCGTGGAGGCGCTCAACGTCAACCAGGGCGGGAGCCTGAACGTGACCGACGCCGTCACCTGTTCCGCCTCGCCCGACCAGTACGTGCCGGTTCCGATGCTGAAGCTGCCCGAGAGCTTGCGGCGGGCCGCGCTCGTCGCGTTGGCTCGAAACCGTGTGAACCGGTACTCGCCGGGAGGCAGAAACACACCCGGCGCGATTTCGAACGTCTCGAAGAGCCGTTCGTAAACCGGATTCACATCGATAACAGCGTGCACGCTGTCGCCCGAGTTCAGGTGCCAGTCCACCGGCGCGATGTACAGATCCCAACTCTCGACCAGGTTGTTGTCGAGGTTGGTGAAGCGCGTGTAGAACACGTCGTGAAACATCTGCTGGATGTTGAGAAAATGCGGGCGCGGATTGTAGCTCGCGCCGACGCGCAACAGCCTTGCACTGTCTCGCTGGAAGAACCCCAGCGCGGGCCGGAAGTTCCGCTGGATCTCGCGAAACGCCACTTGCGCGTCGAACTTGTCGTTCGGATAAGCGGCGGAGAATCCGTACGACCAGTCATCTGTCGAGTCTGAACCCGTCACGCCTCGGACAGCGAAGCCGTCGACGACGAAGTTCCGCTGACGCCCGAGAAAGCGCGACGTGGCGAGACGCGCGTCAGCACCGTACGTTTGTGCCGGCGCTCCGGGTGATGGGTTGCCGGCGGTGAAAATCGCTCCGACATACGACTGCTCGAACAGGTTCTGTTTTACGCGACCGATGAGGAATCCTTCATCGTCCGCGACCAACACATCGTCCACTTTCAGTTCGCGCGTGCGGACGCTCAACACGCCGACTTCGGTCCGCCCGACGGTGCCTGTGAGTTTGACGCCGGCGTCGAGCGGAACCTCCTGGCCGCCGATCAACCCGATGCGCCGGCTGAAAAACGGGTACACGTCGGCGCCGGTGCCGGGGATGCCGCCTGGTGTTTCGGGACCGGTGCTCGCAAAGCTGAACACGCCGGCGCCTTCGAGAAAAAACGCGCGCTTCTCGGGGAACAACAGCGAAAATCGCGTGAGGTTGATCTGGCGCGCGTCGACTTCCGTCTCGCCGAAGTCTGTGTTGATCGTCGCGGTGAGCCTGAGGCTCGGCGTGATGCTGTAGAAGATATCCAGTCCGGGCTTCCCGCTGAGGTCGTCGTCGCCGCTTTCTTTCAGGTGCAGCCACTTTCCGGCGAGGAACGGACGCAAGTCCAGACCGATGCCCTGCGTGAGCCCGCCGAGGTTCGTGATTTCACCTGCTTCGGACACCTGAAGAAACTGCGTGTCGAGACGGGCGCCCGACCAGCGGTCGTCCTCCAGTTTGCGCGAAATGGTTCGAGCGATGTTGAACCCCCAGATGGTCTGCTCGGCCGGAAAACTGAGGCTCTTGAACGGAATGGCAAACTCCGCGGTCCAGCCGTTGCCCGTGCGGGTCGTTCGAACGTACCAGATGGCATCCCACTCGGTATTGAGCTGCCCGTTGGCGAATGCCAGTCCGTCGACGAGCGCGCCTGCGGCGTTGGTCGCGAAATAGAACGCGCTCCGCTGGTCGCGGAAGGTGTCGAGCAGAATCTCGATGCGATCGTCCGCATTCAGCGACCCGTCGCGCACCATCTGCGTGCCGACCACGCGATCGGGCTCCGCGTCGTGCGCGACTACGCCTACGTAGAGATGGTCCTGGTCGCGAAGCAACGTCACTTCCGTGCGCTCGCTCGGAGCGCTGCCCGTATCGGGCTGGCGCTGGACGAGCTCGCCAATTTTTGGAGCCGAGCTCCAGACAGGCTCGTTCAACGAGCCGTCGATTTCGATTGGGCTGGAAATCGTGGTGACGTCGGCCGACCTGATGACAACGCCCGCGTTCCCCTGGGAAGCGGCATCGGCCGCAATCACGACAACGACAAGCAGCGCCAGCGCTGCACTTCGAACACACCGATCCATCCAGCGTCCTTCGGTTGAGTTACTCAGGTCAGCTGCACCGTTGCGGCAGGTCGATCCCGAATCGTTCCGCTCAGGGTGTCAATGCCGGAAGAATGTTCTCATGAAGCTGCACCCCTTCCGACAACGTTTCTGAATCCTCTGCGCCAGGCTTCGGCGAGCGCCGGGCAATTCGCCAGCTCGCGCGCCGCCTCGATGTCGATGCTGCCGCCACGCCTGTGACGTGCCGCGTTGGCCGCGTCGATCGTCAGGTGAGGAAACGGCCGCTCGACCAGCGTCAGCCCATCGCCGCGCTCCACGTCGCCGGCTTCCAGCACGCGAAGGTACCAACCGGTCCGTCCGCTCTCGACGACGAGCTTCGGCATGTCGAGCCGGTGCCATCGGCGCCCAAGCTTCCAGCACGGAGCGCGCGGCTGCGATATCTGCACGACCGCCGTGCCTACTCTGTACGTGTCGCCGACGGCAACCTGCGATTCGGTTTGCCCTTCGACAGAGAAATTTTCGCCGAACCAGCCGGGCCCGCATTCCCGCACGCCCAACTCGTCACGCCAGAAGGGATAGTGGTCGAGGGAATAGACGCACACGGCTTTGTCGACGCCGCCATGGACGGTGAGGTCGGCCTGGCCGTCTCCGGCCAGATTGTCGGGTGAGAGGCGAACGCGTCCAGTGATGGGACTCTTGTAGATGCCGCTCGTCCACGACTCCGGGCCCTCGAAGTGTGTGGGGCGCCCGATGTTGAGCGACTTGAGACGCGGCGTCATACCGCGCTAGATTTTACGCGAGGCGTGGTGTTTCAACATCTATGAAAGGGCCGTCGTTGTCTAGGCACACGGCGAGTGAGCGCGCGCGGACGGCGTATGCGCCATCCGTTCGCGTGCGATCGATCGCCGTGTGCCGGGTCGTACGATCCACCATCGCATGCCCGAGCGCCTGACGTTCTCGTTCAAACATCTATTCGAGCTCGTGCGTGAGCTCAGCATCAGTTAGGACCAGGTCGCGGATCATTCACGGATCGACCACGCGGCGGTCATGTTGAGACCGACCCGTCGACCTGGAGAGGACATCACGCACTCGCGCGCCACGCCGTCATCACGTCCTCACACAAACTGCGCGCACAGGCGACGCGAGCTTTCAGTGCGCCTTTGCGTATCGCGAGCCGCCGCGCCCACCGGCCGGTCGGATCCTGGCGTCGCGGACTGTGCATGGCGGCCTCGACGAGCGCCCAGCGCAGCCACGGCGATCCCCGTCGTGTGATGCGGCCGTATCGATAGCGGCCGGCGCTCGCGTCCACGCGCGGCACCAAGCCCGCGTAGCTCGCGAGATGGCCGGGCGTCGGAAACCGTCGCACGTCCCCGATCTCGGCGCGGATGAGCAACGCGAGCACGGCGCCGATGCCGGGAATCCGTTGCAGCCTCATCACGATCGGATCGGCGGCGGCGACCGTCTGCACCTCGAGATCGACCGCCTCGATTTCGCGACGCACCGCGGCGAGTGTCCGGCGCAGCGTCGCCACGCTGGCCGCCGCCCGCGGCGGTAACACGAGCGTATCGAGCACGGCATCCTGTCGCACGAGCCGCCGAGCCTCGACGATCCCCTGGCGCAACAGCACGGCGCGTAGGCGCTGCAGGATACGCGTGCGCATCTGAACCAGCGTGTGCCGGCCGCGACACAGCTCGCGCAATTCCCGAATGGCCACGGGGGGATGGTAAATGCCGACCACGCTGTCCCGCCGTAACGCATCCGCGAGTCGGCGCGCATCCAATCGATCGGTCTTCGCCGCATAGCCGGCCTTGAGTCGCGTCTTCACCGAATCGACGATCCGCAGCTCGCCGACGTGCGCCACGATCGCATCCGCGAAGTGCCACGTCGGCGTGCTCGCTTCCACGGCGACCGCTGTGGAGGCCCCGCACCGCGCCACAAACGCCGTGATGCCCTCGGCCGTCCGGGGAAACCGATCTTCCCACAGTCGGGCGCCGCTCTGGTCGACGGCACACGCGTGGAAAAACGCTTGGTGTAAATCCACGCCGATGTAATGCTCCATCATGGGCTGTCCTCCTCTCGGCTCGGAGCATGCTTTGGTGGAACTTACATGCTAACCGGCTGGAGTGAGAGACGGCCCTTTCATCTGATCACGGAGGCACGGAGACACGGGGCTACTGAGCGGCTGAAGCTGATACACGAAGGCACGAAGTTTGTCTTTCGATTGCGCGCCAACGCCGCTGCCGAAGCCATCCAAGAACACGATGAGATCACGCGTGAACGGTATTTCATCGTGTCTTCGTGCTCTTCGAGTCTTCGTGGTTTAAGAAAAGGTGTATTTGAATTTCCGCCTCTGCGTCTCGGTGCCTCTGTGTCGAGGCGGGCGAGCAATGAGACTTCAGCCCATCAGTTGGTACACGCCGCGCACGGCACTGGATCCAGGAAACACGCGATCGGCTTGCGCCGGCGTGAGATCGAACGCCGCGGCGATCGCGGCCTTCAGCACCGCGCGCGTGTCGAGCGTCGGCTTCAGGTCGCGCCCTTCGAACAGCGCGCGATCTCCAAGCCCCGGCCAGTCGGCATGAACCGTCGACTTGGCCACTTTGGGTCCGATGATAAAGCCGGCGCCCGCGGTCCCATGATCGGTTCCACGCGTGCCGTTCGGCCGCGCGGTTCTTCCGAACTCGGTCATCACCACAACCGTCGTATTGGCCCACGCCCCGCCCATGTCGGTGCGGAACGCCATCAGCCCCTCAGCGAGCTGGCCCAGCAACCTGTCGAGGGCTCCACCCGCGAGACCTTGATTCGCGTGCGTATCCCATCCGCTGAACTCGACCGCTGCGATGTTCGGCCCGCCATCCTGGCGGAGAATTCTCGCGGCCGCCTGCATCAGCGGGGTAATCCCGCCGCGGCGCGCACCACCTCCCGCCATGGGCTCTTCGCCCACGAGATCCTGCTGCTGGATGGCCGCTTCGAAACGTCCGTACAGGACTTTGTCGGTGCGATAGAGCGTGGCGAGCCGATCAAGATACGCGTCGTTGACCGCGCCCAGCTGCGTGGGCGACCACGTCTGGACGTCGTGCGGCCCCGTCAGCGAGCGAGGCATCCCCGACGCGATCGCGATGCCCGATCGCCGGCCGGGCATCACCTGCAACAGGCGATTGAGCCAGCCGTCGGACGACCCGATCGGCTTGTCAATGCCGGTCTCGAGAATCGCCTGGCCGTCGAAGTGGCTCCTCGTGCGATACGGAATCGCCATCGCGTGCAGCGCGACGAGCTCGTCCTTCTGCCAGAGCTCGCGCAGCGGAGCAAGACCGGGCGCCAACCCGAACGTTCCCGTCAGCTCCACCAGCTCGGACTCCTCGAACGCGAAGGCGCTGCGCAGCGATCGATACGACGGATCGCCGTACGGGACGACCGCGGCAAGCCCGTCGAAGCCGCCGCGCAGCAGCACGAACACGAACCGCCCGCCGCCTGGCGTCTCGGCGAAGTTGACGACTGGAAATCCGAAGGTCGCGATGCCGCCGAGGCACATGGTGCGTACGAACATGCGGCGATTCATGGTCATCTCCATTGAAAAGCAGGACCTGCCAGCGCGAGCGCGATGCGCTCGTCGGCCGCAATCGAGCTATCCGCGACGAGCGCGTGCAGCGGATTGCCGGCCGGAACGTCGACGACATCGAGAAGGATGCGCGGATCGATCCGCTGCGTCGAGGGACGCAGCCGCCACGCGATGGTGCGCGCGAGCTCGGCGCGATTCAGCAGGGAGTCCGGGTCGGCCCACTCCTGCGTCTTGTCGCCGAATCCCTTTGGTGCTTGCGGCGACCAGAGCGGATGACGAAGCTGCCGCAGCAATGGCAGCGCGGTTTCGCTCACATCACCGGCGTCGAAGGCCCGAAGCACCGCCACCATCCAATCCTGCGGCGTGCGGAACTTCCGCGAACCCTCGCTCCACGCTTCGGGAAGATCGACGAGCGCCGCTGACACGGCACGAAGGTCCCCTTCGCTCTCCCGGAAGACACGCGCGATGCGATCGACGGAAGACGCCGGGGGCTCGTCGCTCACAAAGTGCGTGACGAGTTTCGTCGCAAGGAATCGTGCCGTCGCCGGATGACGGACGAGCGCGCGAATGACGCGCTCTCCCTCTTCAACGCCCGCTTCGGCGTAGCGCGTGCCGAGCACGGTTTTCGATCCCGGCTCGTGGAGGATCTCCTGAAAGGCAAATCCAATCCGTCCGTCCGTATCCGCCTGCGCCGGCATCGCCCTGCCCCGAGCCGGGTCGAGGGGCCCGCGGCCGCGCCGCGGTGCCATCTGCTGCGCTCGAGCACGACCGAGGCCGCCGACGGTCCAGCCGGTGAGCACCTTCGCCAGTTCCTGCACATCCTGCTGTGTGTAGCCGCCGTCCACACCGAGCGTGTGCAGCTCGAGCAGTTCGCGTGCGTAGTTTTCGTTGAGTCCTCGCGACTGCCCGCGGCCGCGGCCTGCGAGCCCACCTCGGGAGCGCGGGCCGATGGACTGGAAATTGTCGAGGTACACGAGCATCGCCGGGTGCGTCGCCGACGCGAGCAGCATGTCTTCGAACCGGCCGAGGACGTGCGGCCTGATCACTTCGCGTTCGTAGCTGCCGGCGAAAGGCGCGACGAGAATTTTCGCGCCAACGGAGACGCACAGATGATTCGACCAGAACGCGACGAGCCGCTCGACGAACGGCCGTTCCGTGATCACGCGCTCGGTCAGCGCGGCGCGGCTCTCAGCCGCCACAATGCCGACGAGCGCGCGCCGGGCCTGCTGGCGGGCCTGCTGCCGCGCCTCCGCGGCCGCGCCTGGCGCCGTCGAGGGGCCCTGCTGCTCGACGGCTTGACCGATCGAGCGGAAGGCGCGAACCGCGTCGGCGATGGCGTCGGCAGAACCCTCAGCCGGAGCCTGCAATATGGGTGAGTTCCCCTGCAGTTGGGCGCGAAGCCAGCCTCGTGCGTCGCCGAGGCGCTTGCGCTCGCCTGCGCGTGCGCCGAGGCCGAACCCGTTGAGGGCGCGAAGCGTGGGATTCATAACCGGACCTCGATCCCATTAGACGACAAAGAAAGCCGCCGGAGCGAGGCTGTCACCAACTTTTCACATTCGTGATTGCCGCGCTTGACACGAATGTCGTGTTTGTTCATAATTTGTGAATTATATGGCCCGGCACCTGTTGACCGACTTCGAGCTGATGATCCTTCTTGCCACGCTGAGGGTCGGCGACTCGGCCTACGGCGTGCCGATCGCCGCGGAAATCGAGCGCACTGGCGGCCGCCGCGTGGTGGTCGCTGCGGTCTACACTGCGCTCGATCGGCTCGAGCGCAACGGGCTCGTGTCTTCGACGATCGGCGAGCCCACGCCCGAGCGCGGCGGACGCGCGAAGCGATTTTTTCAGGTCACGCCGCAGGGCATGCGGGCGATCAAGGAGACCCAGCGCGCGCTCGTCGCGCTCTGGAAAGGTGTTCCTCAACTCAAGGGAGGACATGTATGAGTCGCGGAATGTCGGCGCTCGCGCTTTGGCTGCTGGGTCGGCTCGGTCATCGCAACGAGCCGCTCGCGGGCGATCTGCTTGAACAGTTCCGGAGCCGGCGATCTGCGCTCTGGCTCTGGTCGCAGCTGTTGTTTGCGATTGCCATGGGATCGTTCCGGCAGCCCCGCGTTCCCGTCGCGCTCAACCTGACGCCCATCGATCCGATCGTCGCCGAGTGGCTCATGTCGAGGCGGCTCACGCCGCGACGCGTCAATCTCAGCAGTCCGGTCGAAGGTGTAGGCGGCCTCGGATTGATGATGATGGGCCTTCTCTTGAGCACCGTCGTCCCGGACGTCTGGTGGTTCGTGATGGGAGGCATCGTCTGCGGTCTTGCGCTGGGCTTGACGCTGGCATTCAGGCGCAGACATCAACCGATGGCGACCGATGGCCGAATCCACACGGGGCAGCTAAAAGACCTGTTCGCGTAAACGTAGAACGAAGACCGTAGAACGAAGAGAGCGCGCGTGGGCCCTCGTTGGTTTTTCGTTCTTCGTTTTTCGTTACTTGGTCTCAGCTTTCAGCATCGCGACGATTTCCTTCGCGGTCAGCTTTTCACGCCTCACTTGGGATCCGTCGAGCGTGAACCTGGCGCCGGCGTTGTGGATGACCGCGCGATCGCCAGCCAGCGACGCGGCTGTGGACAAATCGCCAGCCCGCCGCAGGCCCGGCATATAAAGCCGGTCGAGAAACGCGGCGTCGCTGGACACATCGAAATCGCCGACATCGAGAATGGCACGGCGCTCTGTTTCAATCCCTAACGCAAGCAGACCGGCGAGAGCCGCATCTCCAACGCCGACGAAGACCGCTTCGGGTGTCGCGCGCAGAGCGTCGACGATGTCCGCAACGCGCTGACTCGCGGCGGTTCGGTTGTAAGTGTCGAAGTGCGGAATCTTCGCCGCCTCCTGGGCATCGAATGGCGTGAACTCCACGTTCTTCAGAATGAAGCGGGCCGAGTACATTTCCTTTTCGACATCGGCGTCGATGCCCGCGACGAGCACAGTCACCTGGCGGCGCCGGTTGGACCTCACGACGGCCGGCGGCGGCGCCGATACCGGAAGCGGAGGCCCGAACCCGAGGGCCTGCCGCAGGGCGCGCGCACGCACTTCGAGCGTCGTCGACGACAACTGGCGGCGGGCGGCGGCGATCCAGTTGGCCGTCAATTGCGAGGCGTCGACAGCGTTCTGCGGAAGGGCACGCTTATGGAATACGAGCAGATCGGGCAGCGGATCGGGCGTGAAGGGGCGCTCTTCGCGGCGCACGTTGGCCGGCGCATTCTGCAGCCAGCGGGCCATCCATGCGTACACCGACTCTCGGGATTCCCGGTTGTAGTTGTGCGGGGCCTCGAACCGCACGGCTTGCACGCGATCTGGTGCGCCCTGCAGTGCATACAGGGCGCGCACCGCCGGGTACTCGCGTTCGAGAGTGTTGCTCGTCCAGTCGCCGGTCGCCGACACCATCAGCAATGGCCGGGGCGCGATCGTAGCGGCGATCTCGACATTGGTTGTTTCGAGACGGAGCCCCGGCTGATTTTCGCAGAGGCAGCCACCCTGCATGTGCAGCGAGATCATGTTGACGGGCGCGGCCACGGCAACCCGCTGATCGACCGCGGCGAGTAAAAAGACCTGCGTGCCGCCGCCCGACGCTCCGGTCGCGCCGATTCGGTCACGTTGCACGTACGGCAGGGATTCGAGAAAGTCGAGGCTGCGAATGCCGTTCCACAACTGAAGGCCGGCCATACTCAGTCCCCACAGCTTTTCGCGCGGTCCGCCGAACAACCGGTGCTCGAGCTGCCAGCTGTCGTTGTAGCCGATCATGTCGTAGGTAAACACCACGAAGCCCTGCCGCGCGAGGTTGATCGCGCGCCCCGGAACGGACGCCGTCGCAGAGTTTTCGAGCCGGCCATACGCCCAATGTCCGTGCGGCGAAAGAATCGCGGGAAACGGACCATCGCCAACCGGCCGGTACAGGTTACCGGTGACGAAAAATCCCGGCAGGCTCTCGAAGTACACCTTGGAGACGATGTAGTCGGAGCGTGTCAGCTCACCGAATACGTTGGAACCGAGCGGCGTACGATCGGGCATCGGCAGAAGCCCGGCCGACGCCAGCACGAGCTCTTTGATATGAGCGGCGCGAAGACTCCACCCGGCGCGCGACGTGAACTGCGGAGGCGCATAGGTGTCGTCCACACCACGGTAGGACTTCCGCTGTGCGGTCGGCTCTGCAAAAGCAAGAACTACAAGCGCCGCCGCCGCGATCACTGCATGTCGCATTGCGCCTCCCGCTAGCTGGTAGGTGGTAGGTGGTGGGTGGTGGCTCGTAGGAAAAGCCTTCCCCACTCTTCACTTTCTACTTTCTACTTTCTACTTTCTACTTTACGTAAACCGTCTTCATGTTCACGAACTCCCTGATGCCGTAGGTGCCGAGCTCGCGCCCGTAACCGGATTCCTTGATGCCTCCGAATGGCAGCCGTGGATCCGACGCGACAAGCGTGTTGACGAATGTGCATCCGGCCTCGAGCTCGAGCGCCACTCGCTCGCCTCTGGCAACGTCGTTCGTAAACACGGCAGCGCCCAGCCCGAAGATGCTGTCGTTCGCGATGCGCACGGCATCGGCTTCGTCGCGCGCCGAAAAAACGGACGCGACCGGACCGAACAGCTCCTCGTCGTACGCGGGCATGCCCGGCCTCACGTCGGCGAGCACGGTAGGTGGATAAAAGGACCCCTTACCGTCTGGAATCTCGCCGCCGACGAGCAGCGTTGCGCCTTTCGCGACCGAGTCCATCACCTGCTTGTGCAACTCGTCGCGCAAGTCCGGGCGTGCCTGCGGTCCGACGTCCGTGCCTTGCGCAAGGGGATCGCCCATTCGTCTGGCTTTCATCGCCGATACCAGCTTGTCGGTGAATGCCTTGACGAGCGGCTCGACGACGATGAAGCGCTTGGCGTTGACGCAGCTCTGACCGGAGTTGATCAACCGCGAGGTGGCGCATGTGTTGACCGCATAGTCGAGATCGGCGTCCTCGAGAACGATATACGGATCGGATCCGCCGAGCTCCAGCACGGTCTTCTTGAGCGCGGCGCCAGCCTGTGCCGCTACCGCCTTTCCTGCGGGCGTGCTGCCAGTGAGCGTCACCGCGCTTACGCGAGGGTGCTCGATTACAGCCTTTACCTGCCTGCTGCCGATCAGGAGCGTGCGGAACACGCCTTTCGGGAATCCCGCCTGCACGAACACCTCTTCGATGGCAATCGCGCAGCCTGGCACGTTGGACGCGTGCTTCAACACGCCGGCATTTCCGGCCATGAGCGCAGGCGCGGCGAAGCGGAACACCTGCCAGAACGGAAAGTTCCACGGCATCACGGCCAGCACGACGCCGAGCGGCTCGAACGCTACATACGACTTCGTTGCCTCGGTCTTGACGATTTCGGGCGCGAGGTGCGCCTCTGCGTGCTCCGCGTAGTAATCACAGCCAAGCGCGCATTTTTCCGCTTCTGCGATGCCCTGTTTCAGCGGCTTTCCCATCTCGAGCGCCATCAGCTCTGCGAACTCGTTTTTCCGCTCGCGAAGAATGGCGGCCGCCTGCTTCATCGGCTTGGCGCGCTCGGAAAATGCTGCCTTTCGCCAGGACTGCCAGGCCGCATGCGCCTCTTCGATGGCCGAGGCCGTCTGCTGAGGCGTCATTTCGTCGTAGGTTCTGAGAGTTTCCCCCGTTGCGGGGTTTACAGCGTCGAGTGACATGGTTCTCCCAAAAGCGCGATCTTACCGCGGGAGCGGCTCGACAACGGCAATTGCCGTGCGGCTGACTCGGGCCGATCCGTTTGTTCGAGAGCTGGCTGGGAACAGGCCCTCCACCGATCAATCCTGCTACGCCAGTCAAGCCATGTGAGGGACCGCAAAGGCAGGCATGGTGACGAGCGCCGCGGCTCCTCGGAGGCGCGGCAGCTGGTCGTGGGGCACGACGATCATGTCGATGCGTCCGCGAATCGGCTCGAGCGTTCGCTCGTCGAGCGCTACGCGAACGATGGGCGCGAGCATGTCCCACGCTGTCGTGATTTCGCCGCCGATGTAGATGCGCGCGGGATCAAAGGCGTTGACAATGGCCGCCAAACCAGCGCCCAGATATCGTGCCGTTGCCTGGAGAGCCGCCACGGCCAGGGGGTCGTCGTGTCGCGCGCGCGAGATGAGATCCTCGACCGTCAGCGAGACGACATCGGAAGGAAGAGGCTTTCCGGGATCAAGGCTGCGGTTCAGGTAGCGCGACACGGTCGCCAGATTCGACACGTGCGCCTCCCAGCACCCGCGTGCGCCGCAGCTGCAGAGCGGGCCGTCGAGCGCGAGCGGGATGTGACCGAATTCGCCGCCGGCGTTGTGCTCGCCTCGAACGAGTTGACCGTTGGTCATCACCCCGACAGCAAGGCCATCGGAGACATTCACGAAGACGAACCCTCCAGCGGTGCCAGGTTCGCGTCGCGCCGTCCACGCCTGCGCCAACGCGCACGCCCTGCCTGAGTTTTCAATGACAACCGGGAGTCCAGTCGCCTCCGCGAGAGGCTCCTGAAGTCGCACATCGCGCCACCCGAGCCGCGGCGCAAAGAGGACACGGCCGCTCGTCCGATCGACCATGCCCGGCACCACTACGCCGATGCCCTCGCAGCGACCAAGCTCGGGATGGAGCGCGAGCGTGTTTCGGATGCGATCGGCGAGCGCCGCCACCAGACGATCAGGATCCGGGTCGGTCGGAAAGCTCGTCATGCCGATGAGTGCCTCGCCCATGATGTCGGTGACCATCAGGAAACATCTCGTCGGTCGCAAGTCCACTGCAACGACGCAGCGGCGCCGTGCATCCAGATAGAGGAACGTCGGTTTGCGGCCTCGCGGGGCCTCGCCGGTGGCTCCTTCGGCGACGAGGCCTGCGGTGATGAGCTCTTTGACGAGAACCGTGACGGTGCCGCGGGTCGTGCCCATCAGGCGCGCGAGATCGGCGCGCGAAATGGGCTGCCGTGTGCGAATCAGATTGACGGCAATCTGACGATTGATTTCGCGTGAGGTGCCACGCCGCGCCATGCGTACGTGACCCGCGCTTCGTTTCAAATCCCGCATTTTGAATAGCGATCCAACTAATTGTTTATTGAGAGAACTAATCTACGTCAAATGGAGGTTTAATCCTAATAAAAACCGCGCAATGTCAGGAAGATTACCTTTGACACCGGCTATCACCACTTATATTGTTCGAATAAGAAACACGCACGATTGCCCGGTGCTCACGCCGCCGCAATCAGGGCTTCGAGGAGGAATCAGCATGACCGGACACTACGCTGACGACACGCGTCGCTCCTTCGCAATCTGGGCGGTCGCCATCGCCGCGATCGTCTCGACGCTGGTGCTCGTGAGTCCGCTTCACGCCCAGGTCGCCACGGGCACCATTCTCGGTAACGTGACGGATTCATCTGGCGGAGCGGTGCCCGGAGCGACCGTGACCGTCACCAATGTCGATACGCAGTTCACGCGCGACACGGTGACCGACGAAGCCGGCCAGTACGCTCTCAGGCTTCTGCCGCTGGGCACCTACAAGGTTGACGTGGCGTTGTCCGGCTTCAAGACTTTCTCCCAAACAGGCATCCTGCTCGAAGTGGGCCGCAACGCGCGCATCGACGCCACAATCGAGCCAGGCAACGTGGCCGAGTCGGTGTCGGTCGTGGGCGATGCGCCGCTCGTCGACACCACATCCGCCTCGCTGTCTCGAAGCGTCAATCAGAACGAAGTCTTGAACCTTCCGCTGGTGAATCGCGACCTGTATTCGCTGCTCAGTACCACGGGTGGCGTGACGAGCAACGACAACTCGAACTCCCTGGGAGGCCCCGAACAGCTGACGACCATCAACGGCTCCCAGAAAGCGCAGATCGGATCGGTCAACTTCCAGCTCGACGGCGGCAACAACACCGCCGGCCTGCGCGGCACCGGCAACCCGGCACCGAATCCCGAAGCGGTACAGGAATTCCGTGTCATCACGAACAACTTCGCCGCAGAGTACGGGCGCTACCCGGCCGGCGTCATCGATGTCGTCACCAAGTCCGGAACGAACATCTTCCACGGCGCCGCTTTCGCGTTTTACCGCGATGAGGCATTGAACGCGGAGCGCTGGGCACCTCCCGGCACAACCTCGGCGAAGGATCCGCTCGACCGCAACCAGTTCGGTGCGGCGTTCGGCGGGCCGATCAACACTGACAAGACGTTCTTTTTCGCCAGCTACTCCGGGCTCCGCCAGGAGGAGACGTATTACCGGAACACAGCAGTGGTGCCGACGGCGCTCGAGCGCGCGGGCGATTTCTCACTGTCCGCGGTGAAGCCGCGCGATCCGAATACGGGCGTCGCGTTTCCGGGGAACCTCATCCCGGCCTCGCGCTTCGACGCTGCGGCCAAAACCATTCAGGACCAGTATGTTCCTCTGGCGAACCTGCCTGGAAACTTCTACGAGATCAGCACCGCCGATCCGCTCCGGACCGACGAGATGACGCTGAAGGTCGACCACACCCTTTCTTCAACACGGTCGTTCGCCGTCAGCTACTTCTTCCTGAAAGGCACCGACATGCAGCCGCTGTCGAACGCCACAGTAGGCTCGGGACCGATTCCCTGGGTCGATCGTGACTTCGCGTGGAACCAGCAGAACCTGAATGTCGCCGACACCTGGATCCTGAGCCCGACGAAGATTAACCAGTTGCGCGTCACCTACGTGCGCCAGTTTGGCGCGCGGGTCAACAATCCGACGACCTCGCTCGGCGACCTTGGTTCGAAGTTCCAGATTCAGGGCGATCCGAGCTTGCCGCGCATTACCGTGACGGGCTATTTCACGGGTCAGACATCAATCGCCGGCCCGGACGCCGGCAGCGATTTCTTCGCGGTGAAAGACAGCATCACGATGACCCGCGGCAACCACTCGGTGAAGTTCGGCGGCGAGGTGTCCTACGAGAAAATCGTGCACGACACGCTGCTCGACAACTACGGCGTCTTCCAGTTCAACTCAACCAAGACGGGCAATGCGTACGCCGACTTCCTGCTCGGCCTGCCGTCGAACTTTACGCAGGATGCGCCGATCCGCAAGATCGACAGCGGCACGTACTTCAGCGTGTTCGCGCAGGACGACTTCCGCATTCATCCCAGGGTCACGCTGAACCTCGGCATCCGCTACGACCTGCAGCAGCCGCTGACCGATCCGCAAGACCGCAAGCTGGCGTTCGTGCCCGGGAGACAGTCGCAGGTGTCACCGGGCGCGCCCGAGGGGCTGCTCTTTCCAGGCGACGAAGGCATCAGCCGCGGCATCGTCAATTGGGACCGAAACAATCTCGCGCCGCGCGTGGGCGTGGCTTGGGATCCCAGAGGCGACGGACGCCTGTCCGTGCGCGCGGGTGCCGGGATTTTCTTCGGCAGCATCACCGGCAACGAGTGGAACACGACCGCCGATAACCAGCCGTTCACGGTTCGGCAGCAGTTCGCCAACGTCTTTACGCTGTCCGATCCGTACCGCAATCAGCCGGGCGGCGTCGGCCCGTTCCCGTTCGAGTACGACCCCGCGAGCCCGCGGTTCACCTACCCGGCGCAGGTTTTTGGACCTTCGCTCGATTTCGTCTGGCCGAAGACGTATCAGATGAACGTGACCGTCGAGAAGGAGTTGTTCCGCAACGTGAGCGCGAGCGCGTCGTACGTCGGAGCGCTTGGCCGCAACCTTCCCGCGAGCATCGATCGCAACTACCCGGTCTTCACCTCGACCGCGACCGCGACCAACTTCAACGCGCGGCGGCCATATCAGCCGGGCGTGCTCGCCGCGTCGCGCGTGCTGGAGTCGATCTTCGAGAGCGACTATCACGGCCTGCAGCTGGCCGCGGAAAAGCGTGGCGCCGGGTTCACGGGAAAGGCGTACTACTCGTACGGCAAGGCGGTTGAGGATCTCGACTATCAGGGTGGGGGGCTGCCCGCGGTTCAGAACTCGAACGACCTCACGGGCGAGCGCGCCCGCACGTCGGCCGACCGGACGCATACGTTCAGCTTCTCGGGCATCTGGCAGGTTAACTACTTCGGTGATTCGCAGCCGCTCGCGCGAGCGCTGTTGAACAACTGGACGCTCTCTACGATCGTGACTCTTCAGAGCGGGGCGCCGCTCACGATTACGGCCGGTCAGGATCGCAACTTCGACGGCAACACCACCAACGACCGCGCCGATCTCGTCGGCGATCCGAAGCTCGACAGCGGCCGCCCGCGCGAAGAGCTAATCGAGCTGTGGTTCAACACTGCCGCTTTCGCGCTTCCGGCCGTCGGCGCAGACGGCAGCGCTCCGCGCAGCGTCGTCGACGGCCCCGGCATCAGGAACGTGGACCTGGGGGTGTTCCGCGACATCCGCCTGGGAGGTAGCACGTCGCTGCAGTTCCGGCTCGAGGCGACGAACGTCTTCAACATCGTCAACCTGATGAATCCCGGCACAAACTTCGGCGCACCTGCGACGTTCGCAAAAATCCGAACCGCGCGTGAGATGCGGCGGATTCAGCTGGGAACGAGATTTTCGTTCTAGCCGCGGCGGTTTACAACGAGGCGGTGTACCGCACCCGTGCTCGGGCACGGTGCAGCACGCCGCCAAGCCAGACGCACGGAAACGCGGTGACGGCGAGGGCGATCGGATACCAATTCGGGCCCAGATTGGCCATGCGAATCGCCACGACCGCGCCCACCGAGCCGGCGATGAAACCGAGCAATCCGACCACAAACACATGGCGCATCGGATTCTGCGGCGCCAGGCTCGCCGTGATGTATCCGCCGACAATCGCGTACACAATCCGATAGGACAGTGCGAGGAGATTGTCGCCTGTGTCCCACATAGGCTCGCCCCACGGGGGATAGACGTCGAGCACGTGCAGTACCTGATCGGTGGCGAGCGAGAGCACCGCCACGGAGATAAACCCCGCAAATACGGCGAAGGCGCTTCGGAGCGGGCGGCTGGGCTGTATCATGTTTGACCCCCTCAATTAGACGCCGTGATTGGCGCGCTCATAGGTAAGTCGGAACAAGCGGCGCGTTCTCGACATCAAGGGGCAGCGCTGCCATCCGCGACGCCGGTGCTCTATTTCCTCGCTGTCCCGGCGTCCCGGCGTTCAAGGTTCTAATGAGCGGCCTATACTGCTCTGTTTTCTCGTACTTGCGGACGTATCAGGTCCGCAGGAATTGCCATCTCCTGCGGCACCCCCTCCGACAAATCACGAAAAACCCGCCGGAACACCTGTTGCTCGTTGGCGCACGGAGGGCATATGGACGTTCAGGACGGATTTATCCTCGGCATCTACAACTACTGCGATCGGTGGTGCGAGCACTGTCCGTTCACGTCGCGATGCCGTGCGTTTGCGGACCGTGCCGAGCTCGAGGCGGCACAAGACCCGACGCTGCAGGCGATCGCTGAGGCGCCGCTGCTGCCGCAGGATATTCCACCGCCGCCGCCGCGATGGATGCACGAGCTGATCGATGAGATGAACAAGCTGGCGGCCGAACCGATCGCCGCAGGCGAGCTCGAACAATTGCGGCCTGACATCGCGCCCGAACACGAGCCAATAGAGGCGCGCGCTCACGCGTACTCGGATGCCGTGCACGCCTGGCTCGAAGCACACAATGACGCCGTGCCCCGGACCACGGCAGATCACCAACGGGTGATCGCCTGGTTTCAGTATTTCATCCCCGCGAAGGTTTACCGCGCCCTTGCTGGACTGGCAGCCGACGCCGCAGACGAGCGCGATTGGCCGGCGGATCACGACGGCTCGGCCAAGGTTGCGCTGCTGGGCATCGAGCGATCGCACGCGGCATGGCTCGAGCTGGCGCATCGCGGCACTGCCTCGCCGGCAGAGGTCGAACCGTTCATCGAGGGCCTGATCTGGTTGAGCGACGAGCTCGAGCGCGTCTTCCCGCGCGCACGCGCATTCGTGCGCCCCGGGTTCGACGAGCCGGACGAGGTGGCGAGGCTGCTTGCCGCGAAAGGAGGACGGTCATGACCGTGCCGGGCCGCCTGCCGGAGGCGCAACGCACTACTCGAGCCGGCCTTGATGATGGGCCTGCGAGTTGCTGATATGACTATTTCTAGTCATAATGTGACCATGAGACAGGTCAGGATTGCCGAGCTGAAAGCACGGCTGAGTGAGCATCTGCGAGCTGTGCGCAACGGCGAGACGATAGCGGTGTTCGACCGTGAAACGCCGGTCGCCCATATCGTTCCTGTCCGGCAGAGTCGCGCGCTGCGCGTGCGGAAACCGGCCCCAGGTGCTCTTCCACTCCACCGCGTGCCGCTACCCAAACCGGCGAAGCTGAAAATCGACATCGTCGATTTGCTGCTGGAGGAGCGGCAGGGGCACAGGTGATCGCGTATGTCGATTCCTCCGTTCTCCTTCGGCTTGTCCTGGGGCAGGCCGATGCGCTTTCAGACTGGTCTCGCATCCGGCGCGGCGTCGCAAGCTCGCTCGTCATTACCGAAAGCCTGCGTTCGCTCGATCGCTTGAGACTGCGCGCGAAGCTCGGCGATGCGAATCTTGCAGAGCGCCGAGCGGCCATTCTGGCGTTGGCCGGCTCACTCGAATTGGTTGACGTAGACCCCATTGTCCTGGACCGCGCCGCTCAGCCGATGCCAACCGAGTTGGGGACCTTGGATGCCATCCATCTCGCGACGGCTTTGCTGTGGAACGAGATGGCCGGCGAAACGCTTGCAATGGCCACTCATGATGCAGCCCTGGCCATCGCTGCCAGGGCACATGGCTTGCGCGTGTTGGGGTCGTAGGTGGTGCGGTCGTTAAAATGGAGGCATGGCGAGCCGGCAGTGCTACCACTGCAAGCAGTGGATCGAAGAAGGCGAAGAGCACGACTGCTGGACGACGACGGAAGCCGCGCTGACGGAAGACCTCTCCGAGGACCTTCAGGAGGCGTGGGAGCGGCTGCGCGAGACGGCCGCGTTGTTCGGCGAACAGCGCATTTACGCCTCACACCATTCGATCATGTTCTCGCGCTCGTCGTGTTACTTCTTCGTGCGCCCGAAGAAGAAATTTCTCGAAGTCGTCGTGTTTCTTGGCCGCGCCCTGAAAGCCCCGCAGGTGAAGCGCGTAGACGACGCGTCGAAGTCGAAGGTCGCCAACTTCATCCGTATCACTCACCGCGACGAAGTCGAACCGCCGATCACCGACTGGCTTGCAGGAAGCGTACGAATTTTCTGCAGCGAAGAACACATCGAAGACAACAAAATCTGCCGCCAGGAGATCCAAGCGGCGCTAACGTCACCGGCGGAGCTATACTGCGCGCCACTGGAGGTAACGAAATCCATGGCCAAACTCTCTCGTCGCGAGCTCGCGACGGATGGCCAGCGGGATGGCGGCCGCCTGCTCTGTGCGGCTTCGAGCGCAAAATCCTGCGCCCAGTACGTATATCGGGCCGCTGACCGGAACAACGAAAGGCCTCGAGGATCGTCGATTCGATCCCGTCGCGTACGCACTCGACCTGTACAAGGCCGCCCCGCGCGGGCTTCGATTTGGTGCGCGCTCGCGCCGCGAAGCCGAGGTATGGCAGAAGACGCTGCGGTCGAAGCTGACTGAGCTGGTCGGCGGCTTCCCAAAGACGCGTTCGCCCCTTCGCCCAATTACGCTCGAGACGCGCGCATTCGACGGTTACAGGCGCGAGAAGGTCGTGTTCGACAGCCAACCTGGCGTCAGCGTGCTCGCGTACCTTCTTCTTCCCGAGAAAGTGCGCCAGCCGGCGGCCGTCATGATTTGCGTGCCGGGCCACGGCCGCGGTGTGGATGACATCGTCGGCATCGATGACACCGGCAACGACCGGACCGATAAGGCAGGCTACCAGCACGACTTCGCCATCCAGGTAGCCGAGGCCGGCATCGCCGCGATGGCGATCGAGCCGATGGGCTTCGGCTGCCGTCGCGACCCGATCAACGCTCGTGTAGGCTTGTCGCGAAAAGCTTGCGATCCCGTGGCGGGCGGGGCCCTGCTGGTCGGTCAGACGATGCTTGGGTGGCGCGTGTGGGATGTGATGCGGACCATCGATTACATTGCAACCCGCCCCGAGCTGGATGCGAGCCGCGTGGGTTGCATGGGTATCTCAGGAGGCGGCACGGTGACGGTCTTCACGACGGCGCTCGATCCGCGCATCCGCGTCGCCCTGGTAAGCGGCTACCTCAATACGTTTCGAGACAGCATCGGAAGCCTCGCGCACTGCACCGACAACTACGTTCCTGGAATTCTGAACTGGGCAGAGATGCACGACGTCGCGGGCCTCATCGCGCCGCGGCCGTTGTTCGTGGAGTCTGGAGAACGCGACAACATCTTTCCGATTCGGGCGAGCGTCGAGAGCTTCAACGAAGTGCGAAAGATCTACGACGTCTTCGGAGCTGCGGATCGCGTCGAACAGGAGGTCTTCCCAGGCGAGCATTCGTTCTGGGGCAAGCGCGGCCTTCCGTTCCTCGCGCGTCACCTGAGCGCCTGACACCACGCCGAGATCAATCCGCGGCGCTCTCCGACAAGATCTGCCCATACCGCTGCCGTGCATGGTCGTAGGCGCGCTGGCCGCCGGGCGCTCCGCCGGAATGATGCGCGGTGATTTCTGCGACCAGCACTGGTCGACGGATTTGAGGCACCACTCAGCGCTCTTCCTGGACGCGCGAATCGGGCGCTCGCCGACCAGGACGAAAATCGGGTTCGTGTGGGCAGAGCCGAGGATGCGGAGCGCAATCCAACTGCTTTGCTGTATCGGGATGTCGAACGCGAGATCGCGCAGGCTGCCGTCGGCCGCGAGCCGCTGGCTGGCCACGGGGTGGCCGTTCACGATTGCTTCGACCGCGACGTCGCGCGAACCAGCCACGCGCGCGTACTCCGGACTCCACTGAGACTGAACTGACGGCTGGGCTTGGGCGGACCCGAAGCCGTTTCGGGCAGCAAACTTGCGGCCTGCACCGTCGCTCGCAGCACACCGGGACGCTCGATTCGCAGTTCGCCCGCGTTTGTCCCCGCCTCCAGACCATTCGCCGCGAAGTTCATCAGATGGCTGAATCCGTCGGACACATACGACCGTCCGATGCGCACACCTTCGCACCACGCGTCGTAGGTCAGCGTCTGCGGCAGATGAACGTACGAACGACCCCCTCCTACGCGGGCGTCGGTGATACAGGGAAAGTCGGTTTCGCCGCTGATGCGGGTCCTGAACCCGCAGTTCAGCGTGTGATACCAGATATTCAGTTCATGCACGAAGGGCGTGTCTGCGGCGGAGATGAAGTCCACCGCATCGTGCGTGACGTCCATGATGTACTCGTTCGCGCCGATGCCGCTGAACGGGGGCAGTTCGTAGTTCGGCAGTTCGCGACTCTGAACCTGCAGACCGTTCCCGGAGTGGGCGAACCCAACGACCGCTCCCTGCGCTTTGGCCCATTTCAGAATCGGAAGATCCCATGTGGGCCAGTCCTCAATCTGCCTGGTGTCTGGATAGTCCTGCTCGCGCAAACGCAGCAGGACGAGATGCCCGCAGTGGCTCGACGGGAAGCCGGACACCTCGAGATCGTACCGGAGTAATGTCGAGTCGGTTGAAACCTTGTTGTCGCGACTCTCGAAGTACTGACGCTGGTGATAGTAGCTGGGGCCCCAGTTCAGCACCGCGCCGACGCTGAGCGCTTCGCCGAGCACGTGACGCATCATGTCTTCGGGCCTGACGCCTTCGGTCGGGCTCTCGTAATGAGAGCACCCGGCGGCATGGATGTGATGGTCTCCCGAGTACCACCCGAGGGAGGGAGGATCAATCCAGCGCCGCAGTCGAAAGTCCAGCGCGGCAGCAGACTGGTCGAGCGATACCTTTCGCGTTTCAGGAATGTATTCGGGACCACGCCCGCACGTGAACGTAAACTCCCCGGCCGGAAGGCGGATGGTCTCGCCGTCTGCTCGATAAATCTGTTCCTGAAAAAAGAAGTCCGGAGCGAGGCGCTTCGATCGCGCCGGATACACGCGCCCGAGTGCGTCTCTCACGACAAACGACGCCATGCTCGGCCGCCCGTTCTCGTCGCGCACGCGCACTGTCACATCACGAGACGGTGCGACGTCGAAGAGCACGGCGGCGCGGTTGCGGAATCCGATATCTTCGGTGCCCGGACCAAGTGATGCGCCGATATGGGCCTCGCGCTGGCCCCTGTCGCGGCTGTAGAGCAGCACAATCCGGTATTCGAGCTCGAGACCGGAAAGCTGCGGCTCCATCGGCTTCTGCCCGTACGTGTCCAGATCGAGCCATCGATCCGTCACATCGGCCGGCCGGACCGACTGAGGGGCCATCGCGAGCCCCGTCCCGCGGCGGTAGACGGGACGTGCCTGCGGGCTCTCCAGGCTGAGAACGCCAGTCACAGTCCCTTCGTTGCGCACTTTCACAAGATACGCACGCCAGCCGTGCTCGACCAATCGTGCCGGCGCTCCAGCGCGGTCTACAGAAATCCGGCTTTCGGGATTGATGCGAATGGTCACGAGACAGCGTGGATCCAGAATCCGTTGGATCTCCTCGACGGCCTTCGTTCCATCCGCCATGCCGGCGGCAGCGGTAATCCGGTCCCGCTCTCCATCACTGAGAGGCTCGCCGAGATACGCCATGGCTTCGACCAGCCGGCTGACCTGCGCGATCAGCGGTTGTGCCTCAATCGCCGCGAATAGTCGGGTACCGAATGGGTGGGCGAACGCCAGGAATCCAAAAACCGAGCCGAGCAGCCTCCGGCGGGTCAGAGGAATGTCTATAGAGTCCGATAGACGTGAGTGTTGCTGGTCCATGACGGAATCTCCTCTCAGACGGCCGATGTTTCGCTCTTTTCGTTTTTCGTTCTTCGTTCTTCGTTTCGTTATCGCGCCACCTTCGCGCTCGGCGCCGTATCGGCGTCGAGATCGCCAAGGACGAACTGAATGCCGCCGAGCATCATCGTGACGAGGTCGGGCATCATGTAGAAGTCGGGCCGGTGCCCCAGGACGCTGTTGAAGACGCGTCCCTTGCCGACGCTCTTGATCCACACCATGCCGAAATCGTTGTCCGTGCGCAGGTACAGCCATTTCTTCAGGTCGCTCTTCTCGGCATCCATGCTGAGAAGCACGCGCAGTTTCTCGCGCGTGTACGGCCCGGTCATCGGGAAGTGATAGAACTCGTCCATCATCGAAAATCCCTTGCCGCCGAAGTGCTTCGTAATCGGGCTCGCCGGGTCGTCGATCTTCAGCGTGCCGGGCTCGCCGTTGTATTGGTGGGGACCTTCCTGCGCGCCCATCAGCTCGCCGAATTCGCGCAGATCCTGCGACGCGAAGGTGGTTCCATGGAGCCCAGCTACGCCGCCGCCTTCATTGACATAGCGGATGAGGCCGTCGAGCACTTCAGGGTCTGAGAACACGGGACCAACGACGCTATTGAGAAACACGGCATCGTATTGCTTGATGCGGGGATACCTGAGGTTCTCGAGGTTGTTGTCGAAGACGGGCTCGTACGCGCCGGTGTACTTCGCGATGAGCTGCAGCATCAGGTTCCCGTGCGCGACGGTGTTGTGATAGAACCCGCCGGCCGGGCATACATCGATGATGAGCAGCTTCCGCGCCTGCTTCGGCTTTCACCAGCGCCTGACGCGGCACGGCTGCGTCGATCTTCGCTTTCTCGTCCGCGGGAATGCGATCAGCCGTCGTAATCGGCAACATCCTCGAGATCGCGTTCACGCGGTATCCTTGGGCAACGCGAACCGCCCTGTCGTAGTTTTCCCCGGCGCCCGGCGTGATCGTGAAGAAGAGCGGCCTGGTTGAGGGCCGCGATGTCGCGCAGTCGGTGCATTTGTTCGGCCATTCGGGCGCCTCCGGCGGCTGCTGCTTGCTCAGCTCGAGCAGCAGCGGCGCGGCCTTGGCGGCGTCACGCAGATTCGCGCCAACCGTCGCCTCGCCTTGCCGATACAGGCCGCGCCCGTCTTCGACGGCGACTTTAATGCCGGAAAGAGCCACCGGCTGTTTCGTGAGAATCAAATCGATCTCGAGCGCTTTGGCAAAGTCGAGCAGTTTGGAGCGGGAGGCTTCGTCGGCGGGAATCGCGTCGATGCGGTACGCAGGAACGCGCAGCCCGAGATCCGTAAGCCTTACCTTCACATTTGCGATCTCGTCGGTGCCGAGCCTGTAGTCGAGGTTCGTGCTGACGGCTTCGACGAATGCAATCCCTGCCGCGTCAATTCTCGACGCCGCCTCCAGGAAAGGAACGGCGCCGAACGCATCGGACCGCACGCCCGCTCGCCAGCCGAGCAGCCCAACGGCCGTGCCGCGAGGGCGACGATTGTCGGGTGGCCGAGTCTGCTTCGCCGTTCGGGCGCCGCCGGTGCCATCAATCTTGACGGGAACCTGCGGCGCCTGGGCGGCGAGCGACACGGCAATGAGCACCGGGAAAACGGCGGAGGGCAGCATATGTTTCATGGCGCCGACTATCATCGGGGCACTGCCGCGAAAGGGCAAGCGGTTCTCCTCGAAGGCGTTGCAGATTTGCCACAGGGGGCGGTAGGATCCGTTCACGCGAAATACGAACGTCCCGATGTGAATGGAGGCCGGTCATGAGAATTGCCGTCGTCATCTTGTGTGCGCTTTGCTCCGCGTCGACTTACGCGCAGGAAGGGCGCGGCACGCCGCCGCAGGCGGCGCCCCCGCCGCCGCCCCCCGCGACCGAGACGGTAGCGCCCGGCATTCCCGGGGTCGTTGCGGCAGGAACCAAGGTCGCGATCGTCAAGGACGGGTTTCAGAGTAGCGAGGGGCCGATCCTGATGCCCGATGGCACGACGCTCTTCACCGAGCCAGGTGCCAGCAAGGTTCACAAGATCGACAAGAACGGCACCATCTCGACCTTCGTCGAGAGCACCGGCAGGGCCAACGGCCTCGCGCTCGACTCGAAGGGGCGCCTCATCGCAACGACGGCGCTGACGATCGAGGTGCTCTATCCGCCCTCGGCGAAAGCGGTGCTCGCGAAGATGTCGACCCGGCCCAACGATCTCGTCGTTGACAAGAAAGATGGCGTCTATTTCACGCTGCCGAGCGACAAACCCTCAGCGGTCTACTACATTCCGGCCGGCGGGCAGGCCACCAAGCTGGCCGAAGCTCCCGGCGCGCACGGCATTCAGCTGAGCCCGGATGAGAAGACGCTGTACTCCGCCGATTCCGGCGGCGAATACCTCGTTGCATTCGATGTGCAACCAGATGGCAAGCTGACAAATCGCCGCAACTTCGGCAAGTACCAAGGCTTGAAAACCACCGAGAGCCACGCCGACGGCATCGCTGTCGACAGTCAGGGACGGGTATACGTGGGTATTGAGCCCGGTGTCCAGGTGTTCAGCCCCAAAGGCGAAGCTCTTGGACTCATCCCCACCTCGCAGCGTCCGCAGAATCTGGCGTTCGCGGGCCCCGACAAGAAGACCTTGTATCTCACGGGGCGAAGTGCACTGTTTTCGGTGAACATGCTGGCTCAGGGATATCTCGGCCGGCCGAAGTAGAAGAGGTGCGCGGATCGCTCAGCGGATGTCCCACGCCGCCGAGCGGTCCGCGATCCGCTTCACGGCATATGATAGTGAGACGCGGAGGCGACGATGACCGGAACAATTGCAAGACTGCAGCTTGAAAAGGGATTTGGCTTCATCAAGGACAACTCGGGCCAGGACTATTTTTTCCACCGAAGTGCTGTCGTCGGAGAAGGCATGGAAAATCTGCGCGAAGGGGACTCCGTGGAGTTCACTGCCGGGCAAGGACCAAAAGGTCCGCGCGCAGAGAGCGTCCGTCGAACGTCGACCTAAAAGCTCCCACCTCTTACCGCACGCCTAAGTGGCTCGTCCCCGCTGAAGAAGGACCAGATCGCGGAGCGCGGCGCCCGGCTGGCGAGGCGCGACGACCGAGAATACCGGGAGTATTTGAGCGAGGAGCAACGACGCCAGACGGGATGCCCCGCCCGCGAGGTGGTCCTTCTTCAGCGGGGACGGGCCACTAGCGCATGTCCAAGCCGTTCGACGCTGTGCTGGTCGTCGCTTTCGGCGGCCCGCAAGGCCCGGCAGACGTCCGCCCCTTTCTTGCCAATGTGCTGCGCGGCCGGCGCATCACCGCCGAGCGGTTGGAGGAAGTTGTCGGCCACTACGAACACTTCGGCGGCGTCTCTCCGCTCACCGACATCACGATGAGACAGGCGCGGGGCCTCGAGTCGCGCCTGTCGGCTCGAGGCTTGAACCTTCCCGTGTATGTGGGGATGCGCAACTGGCATCCCTTCCTTTCCGATACGCTGCGCTCGATGGCCGCCCACGGTGTTCAGCGCGCCGATCGGATTGATCCTCGCAGCACATCGCTCCTACTCGAGCTGCACGCAATACCGTCAGAACGTCCTGGATGCGCGCGCAGAGCTTCGTGCGGCTGGACTGCACGACGTGCCGGTGATCTACACCGGCGACTGGCACACGCACCAGAAATTCGTCGAGGCCAATGCACAGCACGTGCGCAGCGCCATCGATCGTCTTCCCGAGAACAGTCGTTCCGGCGCGCAGGTGGTGTTCACTGCTCACAGCGTGCCGTCTTCGATGAGTGGGGCCGAACGCTATCGGCGGCAGATCGTCGAATCGGCTCGACTGGTCGCTGAGGCCGCCGGCGCGCGCAATTGGGCTGTGGCCTTTCAAAGCCGGAGCGGCCGTCCCGAAGACCCCTGGCTGGGACCGGATGTGTGCGATTACCTTCGCGAAGCGCGCGCCCGGGGCGTGGCCGCCGTCGTTCTCGCGCCGATCGGTTTTGTGTGCGATCACATCGAAGTCCTGTACGACCTCGACCACGAAGCCGCGCAGGTCTGCCGCGACATCGGACTGCCGATGGTTCGCGCAGAAACCGTCAACGACGATCCGCTGTTTCTCGACATGCTGGCGGATGTCGTGCTCGATGTGTGGAAGCGGTACGAGTCGGGACGGCCCCTGCCAATCGCTCCAATATCGACTCCGGAGCGAGTCGAAGGGCCGCCCCCACGACGCGGCGGCTAGTCTTAGGCTAGTGGTACGGCGGAAGCTTCACGCCCAGCATGACGCGCAGATAGTTGACGTTGTGCGATAGATAGTCGTCGACGGCGAGATCGAGATTGCCGCCGATCGCCTGGAAGCCGTCGTCGCCCTCGCGCGGACCGTCGAGATCGAAGATCGCCCATCCCTTGAAACGCCGATCGCGGAGCACCTTGAACACCGCCTGAAAATCGACGCCGCCACCGCCGAGATTATGGTAGACGCTCGCGACTTTGTGCTGCTCCTGCGTGGGCGTCGACGTGTTGCCCCGGTATTTCGCGTAGGTATCCTTCAGGTGAACCAGCGCCAGCCGCGGGAAGTAGTCGTTGATCAGCTGCGCGGCGTCGCCGCCGCCGAGGGTGAGATGTCCGGTATCGGCGGTCAACCACACGTACTTCGGATCGGTGAGCTCCATCATGCGACGGACCTCGCTCTCGCGCTCGATGGGACCCCAGATGTGCGGATGCGGCGCCAGCCGGATACCCATCGCGATGGTCTGGCGGCCGATCTCGTTCAGCGTATCGGCGAGGCGCTTGAGCTGATCGTCGCTGGGACCGCCTGCCGGACGCTGCCCCATGTTGCACTTCCAGAGCGTCGCCTCGAGCGGCTGCAGGAAGTCACGCGCGAACGCCACGTGATCCACAATCGTCTTCGGCGTCTGCGCGGGGTCGATGAAGTTCGTCGACTGCCCCTGCGCACCGTTGGAGCAGTCGATGAACGTGACGCCCGCGTCGTCGAACAGCTTCTTGAGCGCCATCGGATTCTTCCGATATTGCTCGATGTTGTTCGGGTACGGCTCGATGCCCTGCAACCCAAGGGCCGCAATGCGCTTGATGGCCCACGCAATGTCGTGCTGCCGGCCCCAGATCGAGCTGGTCGTGCCGAACAGTAGATCGGGATTGATCGGGTCGAGCGGCTTGTGCGTTACGGCCCCAAAGACCTTCGAAGGGCCGAACACACTTGCCGCGGCCATCAAGGCGGCGACCGACGCCGCGGACGACATGAATTCACGCCTGTTGGTCATGGCCTGTTCCTCTCCTGAAAGTTGTCAATCCTTCCACAACCATTCCAACGCCGACGGCAGCGTCTGCTGCTTTACGGCACGATCGCAATGGCCGGAATTGCGTGAGAACACAAACTGATACTTGTAACCCTTGTCGGCCAGCACTCTCGCCATGTGCTGGTTCGCGAGCACCCAGTCGTGCATGTCGTCGCGCATCACGTTCGGATTCAGAAGATCGCGATCGCTGACGTGCAGCCAGATGCGGAGCGGCTTCGCCGGGCTCTTCGGAATGAGGGTTCGGTGAAATTCCCATGCACCGCCGGGGGTCTGGGGATTGTACGGCCACTGCTGGTTCACGTACGTACCCGAATAGCTGAGCACACGATGATAGAGATCGGTGCGATACCACGCCATGGCCATCGCCGCCGCCGCGCCGGAACTGCATCCCATCGTCGCGCGCAAGCTCGGATCCTTCGTGAGCCTGACGTTGTACTGCTTCTCGACCAGAGGCAGCACTTCGGTTTCGACGAACTCCGCGTAGAGACCTGACATCGTGTCGTACTCCAGGCCGCGCTGGCTGCCCTGGGCGTCGCCGCTGCCGTTGCTGATGGAGATCGCAATCATCACGGGCACGCGCTTCTGCGCAATCAGGCTGTCGAGTGCTGTAAACAACATCTGATCGGGGCCGTCAGCGCCCACGATGAAGGGCGCCACCGTACCTGCGACGTACTGCTGCGGGATATACACTGAGACGCCGCGCGTGTAAGGCGCGGGCGCGCTCGTAGTGACGTCGAGCTTCGCCGGGTTGTTTGGATCGGGCGTGCCGAACGTGCCCTGCTCGCGCCTGATGCCCGGATAGATTTTGCTGTCCTTCGACTCCATCGTGAATTTGTGCACCATGCCCTGCGGAACGCCCGGCTGCGCCGTCATCTCCGGTGCCGCCGTGTAGGTCGGGCCTATGATGAAGTTCCCGTACGCGTTCACGTGCGGGAGCGCGCCGTCAGGCAGCGCCGTCGCCTTGACGTAGCCCGGCGTGTTCGGATCGCGAGTCGGCGGTGGTGGACGCGTGCCGCGCGCGGGGGGTGCCGGAGTAGTGACGGCCGGCTGCTGCGGCGGCGTGGCGGGAGTCTGTGCCGCTGCTGGAACGATTGCGGCCATCACGGCAAGGATGATCGTGAGAGAAACAGCTGAGCGCATGACTTATTTCGAGAGCTTCTTGTTGACGGGATAATCCTTCCACACGAACTCGAGCGCGTTCGGCAACGTCTGCGCCTTCACCGTACGATCGCAGTGGCCGGCATTTCTCGCGAAGACGAATTGGTACTTGTACCCTTTGGCCGCCAGCTCTTTCGCCATGTTCTGGTTTGCAAGCACCCAGTCGTGCATGTCGTCGCTCTGACTGAAATTATCGCGATCGGCGACGTGCAGCCAGATACGGAGCGGCTTGACCGGGCTCTTGGGAATGAGCGTTCTGTGAAATTCCCACGCCCCTCCCGGAGTTTCGGGATTGTAGGGCCACTGCTGATTGACGTACGTGCCCGAGTAGGTCAGCACGCGACGATAGAGATCGGGTCGATACCACGCCATGGCCATCGCCGCCGAACCGCCCGAGCTGCATCCAATGGTCGCGCGGGCGTCGGGATCTTTCGTGATGCGTACCTTGTATTGCTTTTCGACAAGCGGAAGGACTTCCGTTTCGACGAACTCGGCGTACTTGCCCGACATCGTGTCGTACTCGAGACCCCGTTGGCTGCCCTGCGCGTCTCCGCTGCCGTTGCCGATCGAGACCGCGATCATCGGCGGCACGCGTTTTTGCGCGATCAGGTTGTCGAGCGCCGTAAACAACATCTGGTCGGGGCCGTCGGCACCGACTATGAGCGGCGCAATCGTGCCGGGCACGTACTGCTGCGGGACATACACCGCGACGCGGCGCGTGTAGGGCGCGGGGCCGCTGTTTACAATCCGTTTCGCAGGGTCGTTCGGATCGACCATCGAGCGCGAACCGGGCGCACGTGCGATGCCCGGATAAATCGTGCTGTCGGTCGATTCCATCGTGAAGTTGTGGATCGTGCCCTGCGGCACGGCGGGCTGTACCGTCATCTCTGGCGCAGGCGCGTGCGCTGGGCCGATGACGAAGTTGCCGTACGCGGTGGCGGGCGGAACGTCGCCATCGGCCAACATCGTGGCGGCAACATAGCCAGGCGTCTGCGGATCGCGGGTCGGCGCCGGTGTGCCCCTCCCGCGGGCCGGGTTCGGCGCCGCTGGGGTCGTGGCGGCTGGCTGTTGCGCTGGACCGGCATCCTGCGCCGGCGCGGAAGCCGCGGCGGCCACCAGAGCGATCAACACCGCGATGCTGAACCGTGCTGTCGGCATATCCTCAGTCCTCTTTAATGGAAGCCAGAATCATATACCTGTGCCGTCACTTAATCGACTGGTTCCGTTCGTAAACTTCGATCAGCGGATTCACCTTGTCGAGATTGCTGAACCAGTCCTCCGCGATGTCCACGAACACCGGATCCCTCGAAAGCGGCCACAGCTGAGCCTCCCGGTGCCGCAGGACCAGCGAAAACTCATTCCCCTTCCTGATCCGATCGTAGAACGCGCCCTCGACGGTTTCCGAATCGAACCGCTGCGCGTAGGTCGCGTTCAACACTACCCATCGAGCCGAGTCGAGCGGCGCCGTCGGGCCCAGATCGAGCCTGCTGGTCCACTCGATCCGCGGCAAGTATGATTCAGGGCCGACCGATGCGATGTCGGCGTTTCGGGGCAGCTCGCGCGCAATCCATCGTTCGACGTAGTAGCGCGAGTCAGTCGCCATCATGACATCGAGCGATATCGCCCGGGCCGTGGAGTATGCGCACACGCCACACACCGACAGCATGGCTAAGCGCCTTACAGTGGCGCCGGTGTGCAGCCAGTCTTCGATGGCACAGCCGGCAATGATCAAGAGCAGAATACAGACGCCTATGACGAAACGGTCGAACACGATTGCCGTCGGAGCTATGAAAAAGCAGTAATACGACACGGCAGGCAGAAGCAGCCAGAGCCGGACGCGTCGCGGCGGCTTCCGAATGCTCGTCAACAGTCCCGCACAGACGAGGATCAACGCAGGCCAGCCGAACGCAAACCGCACCTGACGCAGCGTGTAGTTCAGCAGCGTCAGCTGGCCGTCGAGGGTCGAGTCGACCATCCTGTATTTGCCGCTGGCGTTGCTCCGTATCACATTGACGTGATCGACGAATCCCGACCAGTTGAATGGAAGGTTGTACGCGACGACAAGCGTCGCGACGCCGATGAGGGCCGTCCGCAGGACGACGGGATCGCGCAAAATCTCCGCGGGCGAGCCGGGGCGGGTGTGAATCAGCCGCTGATACCGCAGGAATACGACGTGAACGCTTGGCGCAACGAAGAATCCGAACGCCTGATCCTTGCTGGCGATCGCGAGGGCGCCGGTGACCGCAAACCACGCGTACGCGGCGGTGTCGCCCGTCGCGAGAATACGCGCGTAAAACATCATCGCCCAGGAGAACCAGAACAGGTACGGGATGTCGAGGTTGGCAAGTTTCGCGTAGTAGACGAACGGCAGCAGCAGCGAGGTCAGCACGGCAGCAGCAAGACCTGCCACGCGGCCCCCGAGCGCTCTGCCGCTCAGATAACACGCGATGAGAATGCCGGAAGCCAGAAACAGGCTGACGCTGCGATTCAACAAGTGCAGCGGCCAGGCAATCGAGTTGCCGAGCAGCCATTCCGCCGCGAGAAACGGGAGATACGCCACGGTGAGGACGTAGTACTGCACCGGGGGATACGGCCCGTACCATCCGTTGGAGAACAGGGTCTCGATTCCCCTGAAAACGTGGCTCGGGAGGATCTCGTCGGACGCCCATCGCCAATTGAGACCCCACCAAATCCCGACCGCATTCAGGACCGCGCTGACGAGCAACAAGGCGTGCAGCCAGCGATCACCGAGAGGCTCCGTCAACTGCAGGCGTCCGAGGACGATACGCCCCGCACGAAAGGCGAGCGCGAACAGAGCGGCAACCCAGAGGAATGGAACGTACGGAAGACTGGCGGTCATGATCCGAGCGGTTGTGAACTTCCAGCCGTCGATAGGAGCTTCGAGCAGCCAGGGCGCTGCGACAGCCTTGGGCGTCTCGCCCTCGAGCGCCCACAAGAGATCGAGCCGCCATCCACCGGCGCCTTGAAAGAACGTGAGGCCGATCGCATGATCGCCCTCCGCGAGGTCGACCGTTGCCTCCTTGAGAACGGGGCTGTGGTTGCCGCCGTTGTCGATGAGCCCGCGTCCGTCTATCTCGAGCCAGGCCCCGTCATCGGAGATGAGTTGAAAGACATAACGGCCAGGTCGATCGACGTGAAGGTAGCCGTCCCATTGAGCCGAGAACGAGCCTGGCAGCGATTCGGGAAGTGGGTTCAGCGAACGGGTACTGATCTCGCGGTCGATGCGCAGGATCGCATCACCCTGCCAGTCCGTGCCGGGATAGTAGCGCCCTGACAAACCAACGCCTGCGTCGATCCCGCGGCCGGTCGACAACAGGACCAGAGGTAGCAGGATCAGAACGGCCCATACGAGCCGCCGCGCGCTGGCACTTTTCACGGTGAAGGCTTGTGGTAGCGGGACACTACCGCATTCTTGAATGTCTCCGCAATTCGAGTGAAGCCTTCCTCGGTGGGATGCAGATCGTCGCGTCCGATCAGACGCGGCTCAGCGCGAAACAGTCCGTACAGGTCAACTGGCGGGCCGAGCCCAAATTCCTGCGCAAGACGCCCAATTTCCACGTTGAGCGCGATAACCGCAGCATTGATCCCAGGTTGCCTGGCCTCGAGGCCGGCGCCAACCGGCATCACCGTCGCGATAATCACATCGATTCCGCGCTGCCGGGCGTCAGTGATCATCGTCCTGAGATGCCGGGCATTGGTCGCCGTCGGGATCTCACGCACGGAGATGATGCCTTGAAGGAGCAGCAGAACTTGAGGCTTTTCAGCGGTGAGCACTGAGGGCAATCGTGCGGCGCCTTGCTGAAGCCGCTCGCCCCCAATTCCGTAGTTCAGGACGGCTATGTCCTGAGCCCGATAACTCTCGCGTAGCATCCGCTCGAGCTTGAACGGATACGAATCTGGATTGTCGAGAAGAACCGGCGCCGGAGATACCGTTCCGGCCGTGATGCTATCGCCGAACGAAAGATACCGCGTCTTTTCCAGAGTCTGAGAGACGCGCACGTCGACGTCGAAGCTGCACGCCTTTCGAGTTTGATCGGCGTCAGTTGCGGTGCAGTTGATGCGGGTCTGACCGACTGGAAAAACCGTGCCTGCGGCAGCAGGCGAGCACTCGATTGTGTACGGCGCACGGCCTTCGCGCGCCACGGGCGGATCGAAGGTTACTGTCGCTCCGCCGGGCTGCGTCGCTTCCAGCGCGATCGAGGTGGGGCAGGACAGCGAAAGCCCCTGAGGCAATGGCGACGGGTCGTTGGGGGTACCACTGCACGCCGCCGCGAAGAGGCACACCCCGAGTACCGCCAGCAACCGACCGGCGTGTGCAAGCCTAGCCACGCCCAGCGGCCGCTCGGGAAGTGAACACAGCAATCCATACAATTATAAACGAAAGGTTCCGGTGTAGTCTTTTACTCATGAAACGAGCCCTTTTTGCCTTCCTGGCCATGCTGGCCGCGGCCGCCACGTCCTGCCGAGCGACGCCCGCACCTGCCGCACGAGAGGTCTCACCGGACACGTGGGCCGTGGTCAATGGCCGTGAAATCAAGCGCGAAGAAGTGGAGAAAGCCTATAAACGGACGGGGAACGCGTCGGAGGCCCTGCCCGAAGAGGATGTCCTCGCGGCCAAGCTGAGCCTGCTCGACGACCTGATTCTTCAGGACATCCTGCTTGGAAAGGCGCGCGAGTTGAAAGTGGACGTCCCGGACGGCGAGCTCGACAAAGCGTTCGAAGCTGCAAAGAAGAACATCCCCGACGAGGCGTTTCAGCAGGAACTGACCAAACGCGGGGTAACGGCGGCCGACATGCGGGAAGGACTTCGGCGCGAGCTGCTCACGCAAAAGGTCATCGACCAGGAGGTCGGGTCGAAGGTCACTGTGACGGCGCAGGAGGTGAGCGACTTCTTTCTTGCAAATCGGGGTCAGTTCAACGTCCCCGAAGAGGGCTACCACCTTGCGCAGATCGTGGTGACGCCGGTGCGCGAACCGCAAGTCGCGAATCGTACGGGAGACGACGCGGCGACGCCGCAGGCGGCGGCGGAAAAAGTGAAGATGCTGATGGAGCGACTCAAGGCGGGCGCATCGTTCGGCGAGCTCGCGACGGGATACTCGGAGGATCCCGAGTCCGCGGCCAGGGGCGGAGACCTTGGGCTGGTGCCGATGTCGAGGCTCAAGCAGGCGCCGCCGCAGTTGCGCGACGCCGTGCTCAACAAGGCGCCGGGCTCGGTGACTGTGGCAAGCATGGGCGGTGCGCACACGCTCGTGCTCGTCGTCTCACATGAACAACCGGGCCAACGCGACCTGTCCACGCCCGGGGTGAACGACCGTATTTCTGCGGGACTGAAGGGGCGCAAGGAGCAGCTGTTGCGCACAGCGTTCCTTACCGCCGCACGGACCGATGCAGACGTCGTCAATTACCTGGCGCGAAGGATTGTGGAGACGCAGGGAAAAATGAGCGCCCAGGCGGCGCCGGCAAAACCGTAGGTCACGAATTACCCGGCAAACAACGAATTCCGTCGTTAAGATGAGTGGGCGATGCCGCACATCCATCGCTGGCCCGTCGATCGGCCGCGCCTTCTCGTGCACATCCTGCACGGAATGGCGGAGCACGGTACCAGGTATGCGCGTCTTGCACTTGACCTCAACAACCACGGCATAGCCGTCTGGGCGCACGACCACCGCGGGCATGGGCTGACCGCAACATCTTCAGGAGATCTCCTCGGTCATTTTGGCGATTCGAACGGCTGGCGCCTGGTGGTCGACGACGCGTTCGACGTGTCGCGCCAGATGATAGCGGCTTACCCCGGCATTCCGATCGTGTTGTTCGCCCATTCGCTGGGCTCGTTCATCGGCCAGATGTTGTTGGGCGAACATGGAGAAGCCTACCGCGCCGTGGTGCTCTCCGGGACGGATGGAGCGCCCGACCTGGCTGAAGGGATTCTCCGAGGCGTGTCCGTCGGGCAGCGTCAGATCCTCGGTCCCCGGAGTCCCGGCAAGTGGATCGACCGCCAAATCACGAAGACCTTCAACCGCCGTTTCGAGCCGAGACAGACGAACTTCGACTGGCTCTCGCGCGACACATCGGAAGTCAGGAAGTACGTCGAGGATCGTCTTTGCGGTTTCCCGCTCTCTTCGCAATCGTGGTTCGACTTCCTCCACGGAAAATCAGACCTTGGGAGCGAGGAGCAGGCAGGCAAGATCCCCAGGGCGCTTCCGATTCACCTGATTTCCGGCACTCACGACCCGGTTGGGAAAGATGGCAAAGGCGTGCGGAGTCTCCTCGAGGTCTATCGGAAAACCGGACTCACGGTCTCATCGCAGTTCTACGATGAAGCCCGCCACGAGCTGGTAAACGAGACCAACCGAGAACAGGTTACCGCGGACCTGATCGAGTGGCTGCGTCAGTTCATGAGATGACTCCCTCAAGAAAACTGGGGAGTTGTTGCGCCTTCGAGGGCTAACAGCCGCGCTTTTACATCGAGGCCGCCGGCAAAGCCGGTGAGCTTGCCGTTCGAACCGATGACCCGATGGCACGGCGTCACGATCGAGACGGGATTTCTGCCGTTCGCGGCACCGACCGCGCGTACAGCGTCCGGACTTCCGATCTGCCGCGCGATCTGCGCGTAGGATCGCGTTTCCCCGAACGGGATCGTGAGCAACGCGTTCCACACCCTTCGCTGAAACGGCGTCCCGCCGGTGAGATCCAGCTTCAGGGAAAACGTCTTCCGGCGTCCGTCGAAGTATTCCTCGAGCTGGCGCTCGGCCTCGACGAGCACCGGATGCCTGTCGTCTCGCGCCTCGACGTTCAAATCGACGCGATGCGGGCGATCGTTTTCCCACAGGATGCCGGCGAGACCGTCATCCGTGGCGATCAGCTTGAGCCTGCCGACGGGCGAGCTCATCATTTTGTAGATGCAGCGTTTCTGAGTTCTGCGAGCGGCCTTCACCATGGCAGCGCCTCCTTCCGACATCATCCTCTCCCGAATATAGGACCCGCGCTTCACGATTGCTGGCCGTTTTCGGACATCGTATTGTGAATGTTGTCATGTCCGAAAATGGCTAGACCACCCGCTATCCGCCGCCATATCGTGGTGCATGCGCCTGGACAAGCTCAAGCAATATAGTGCCCTCGCCGCCCGCGATCCACGGTTCGACGGCGTGTTCTTCGTCGGCGTCACGTCGACCGATGTGTATTGCCGGCCGATCTGTCCCGTGAAGACACCGAAGCGGGCCAACTGCCGCTTCTTTGCCACGGCGCAGGAAGCCGAGCAGGCCGGCTTCCGTCCCTGCCTGCGTTGCCGGCCGGAACTGGCGCCGGGGAACGCGCCGGTCGACGATGCGCAGCGTATCGCGCAGCTGATCGTTGAACGCCTCGAGGACGGATTCCTCGACGAGAAGATCGGACTCGAAGAGATCGCCGACCAGTTCGAGCTCAGCTCGCGGCAGATTCGTCGCATCGTCCAGAAGGAGCTTGGCGTACCGCCAATCCAGCTTCTTCTGACGCGCCGGCTGTTGCTGGCCAAGCAGCTCTTGACGGAAACGGCGCTGCCCGTCACGGAGGTCGCCTTCGCGAGCGGCTTCTCGAGCCTGCGCCGGTTCAACGACGCGTTCAACAGGCGCTACAGGATGCCGCCCACACGCCTCCGCAGGAGGGCCACCGAAGGCACCGGCGCAATTGTCGAGAGCCAGACATCGACGCTGCAACTTTCGTATCGACAGCCGTACGACTGGAAGAGCATGCTCGCATTTCTGCAGGCACGCGCGCTCAAGGGCGTCGAGCACGTGACGGACAACTCGTACGCGAGAACCGTGCAGCTCGGACAAACGAAGGGCTGGATCAGGATCACGCAGTCTGAGAAGAAGCACGCGCTCTTGGTCGAATTCACGCACAGCCTGACGCCGGTGCTGCCCGCTTTGCTCAGCCGCATTCGTGCCCTGTTCGATCTGAACGCGCGCCCCGACGTAATCGCGAAACATCTGAGCAAGGACGCTCGCCTGGCATCTGCCGTCAAAGCGAACCCCGGCCTCCGAGTCCCAGGTGCCTTCAACGGATTCGAGTTGGGGCTGCGCGCGATCCTCGGCCAGCAGATCACAGTGAGAGCGGCCACCACAATCGCCTGTCGGTTCGTCGAGTCATTCGGCGAACCCATGGCTACGCCATTTGCCGAGCTCGATCGCCTCACACCGGTGCCGTCCCGGATCGCTGCCGCAACCGCCGATGACATTGCCCGTCACGGCATCGTCGCCGCGCGCTGCAGAAGCATCATCGCGTTGGCGCGCGCGCAGAAGTCACCGGGGCTGAGCCTCGACGGAGGTGCGCATCATGATCCTGATGATGCAATCGAACGGCTGGCCGAGCTGCCGGGCATTGGCCAGTGGACTGCGCATTACATTGCAATGCGCGCGCTGCACTGGCCCGACGCGTTTCCGAAGGAAGACATCGCGGTGCGTAACAAACTCGGCGGCGTTACGGCAAAGGAGGCAGAGGTGTTGTCGCAATCCTGGCGCCCGTGGCGAAGTTATGCGGTGATGCACCTCTGGGGTATGGCGAAGGCGTGAGCCACGGCATGGCGAATTCGTGCTTTACTACCTGCTGCGCGACTGACGAACGAGTTACGCAAACTGGACAGCGAGGTCGACATGCAACCTGGAAGACGCGCGTGGATGATAGGAATCGCTGTTCTGCTGTCCGCACACGGCATCGCGCTGGCGCAATCCGCTCCGATGGAGAAAAAGCCGGGTGCCACCACGATTCCGGAGATGATTCCAATCTTCCCTCTCGAGGTGACGATGCTCTTTCCAGGCGTCTCGCGGCCATTGCACATCTTCGAGCCGCGCTATCGGGCGATGGTGGCTGATGCCCTGAAAGGTGACCGCATTATCGGGATGGCGACGCTGAAGCCGGGCTACGAAGCGAACTACGAAGGACGGCCTCCCGTGTACGACGTGGGCTGCGCCGGAGTGATTGCCGAGGTCGAAGAGCTCGCAGGCGGAAGATTCAACATCGTCCTGCGCGGACTCGTGAAATTTCGCGTCACCGGCGAAGACGACAGCCGACCCTACCGGCTGGCACGGGTTGAAGCCTTGCCGGAGGTGCTTGACGATGCGGAGAAGGCGGCACTCCGCAAATACCGGCAACGGCTCGAGGCGCTCATCACCGAAGGATCTCAGCTCGAAGGTCCCGCCGGAAACTTCGGATGAGGAACTGGTCAATATGGTCGCGCAGTACTTTCCGCTCGGACTCGCCGAACGCCAGGGATTGCTCGAGTTGAGAAGCGCGCTCCTGCGGGTCAGAGCGTTGATCGAATTGATCGAGGCGGAGAAGGCGAAGCCCCAGCTCGTCGCGTTCTAGAGAATCTTGCCTGCCCAGACCGCGCTCGTACCCGGATGGCCGATGGTATTGGTGATCACGGGGGTTCCGCCGTTGAACAGCACATGTGTCACGCCGAAATTAAAGTCGCCGACGACGTGCTTCAGCGATGCGCGGATTCCATCAGCCACCGTGTGATCGTCGTCGAGCTTCAGGCCTACGATGTGCGCCTCCGCCTGCGCGATACCCGACGATATCAGGCAGGCGGCGGTGAATGGCGGATCGGCCACTGAGATGTCGTACAAAGCGCCCGAGTGAACGTCGCCGCCGACGAACATCACCGCCCGCGGATGGCCGGTGTCGCGGTTGACAAGCCGCGCGTCCCCCGCCCGGCGAATCAGCCGCTCCTGTTCGGCCTGGCATCTGGGATGCGCCCACTGGTCGCGAAGGTCGTCGAATTGCTTGATCTCCAGGTCGTTGTTCGGCAGGAGGTCGTGAAAGACCACGCGGTCGACGAGCGCGTCGGCGTATTCGCCGCGGCTATTGCTTTTCGCCTGCAGCGCCAGCAGCCCGCGCGTGTCACCGCGGCTGAATAACTCCACGTCGTCTTCGCGATGACCTAAGCGCCGCACGGCCTCTCCGTTCGGCGACGCGCCGACGATGGGCCCTTGCGTAGCGATGACGACCGCATCGACGTCATGCGGCAGCTGGGGCAGAAACTCGTTATCGATGAAGTTCCACTGCGCATCGCCGAGTACGCCGTTCGTTTCCCGCCAGAGATCGCGGTCTCCGCGGTCGTCGAGCATGAGCACCGCAAGGCGTCCGCACCTCAACTGCACGGGGATCGTCATGCGTGCGCCGGGCACGTATGGTTCGGCGATCGGCGTCGGGAAGTTGTGGCACATCTGAAAGTGCCAATACACCTTGCGCGCATCCTCGAAGTAGGCGTTGTATTTGGCTGCTATCGCAGCGCCTTTCGGATACTTCGCCTGCAGCGTCGGACTGTCTGACGCCCAGGACCCCCAGCCGTCGCGAATATCGTGGTCCGACCACAGCATGTAGATCGGCGTATTCGCCATCACTCTTCGAACCGGCGCGCGCTGCCAATGTTCGCGGTATCGCTCCGCCATGAGCTGTCGGCGTTTCGCCGGAGATGTCTCGAGGTGTGTGGGCCAGAGTTTCTCGACGGCCGTGCCGTAATCCAGGTACACCTGATCGCCAATCATCAGGATGAACCGCGGCTGCTGATCGCGGACGAATTGCTCCAGCTCGAGCCACGCACCGTCACGCCGCCAGTCGCTGCACGAGATCGTGACGAATAGAACGTCAGCCATCGACCCAGGACGAGGCATCGTACGGACGGAGCCATGGCCGCCGGGCACGAAGCGGCCTCGTCGTAGAACGTCGTACGAGTAACGGTGCTCGGGCCGCAATCCATCGGCTACAGCGATCGCAGTACCGAACTCGAGCTCCGGTCCCTCCGTACTGACGAATGGAAACACACCGCGGCCGGGGATGCGCAGAGCGTAGTCCGCGGGATTGCCACTCGCCTGGATCCAGATACGCGTCGATGTGTCGTCTGTATGGCCGACGATCGGCCCGGCGATAAGGCGCGACGACGGACGACGCCGCGCGCTCACCGTCGTCCGCGCCGGTTCTTCCTGCGGCCTCGCTTGACAGGACGATGCTCGTGACGTGGGCGTGGACCGGCGTGCTCGTGTTTCTGCATCGAAGCGTCGAGCGACTCGCCAATCGCGCGGACCACTGCCTCGACCAACGGTGCCGGCAGCGCACGAGACGACAGCGCGTCCTTGCCCCGGCGCGCGAGCGGGAACGGCTGCACTTGAGCCAGCCGTTGGAGCTCGCGTGCGCCGAGAATGGCCGACGCGAGCGATGAGAGGTTGGTCACTCCGTAGGTCTTGAGTTGATGGGCATCCACGACAGATAGCCCGAAGCGGCGGCTCAGTTCGACGAGGGACAGATTACTCCTGTCCTCTGCCGTCAACCGCGCAGCACGCGTGAGAAACAGATCCAGGACACGCGGCTCCTGAAAGCTCAGTGGGCTGGCCGCAGCGGTTGACGATCCGGAGACTCGGCTGCGCAGCTGCACCTCGGCGGTCCCCCAGGCCGACACCATCACCCGCCCTTTCATTCGTGGATCGCGGACGGTGGTGGAATCCCACGGGCGCACGACAGCCGTATGTGGCAAAGGAGCGGCAATGCCGGGGGCGGGAGGAGGCGGCACAGTTGTGGTCACCTCGCCGAGCGTGCCTTCCTCATCGAGATCGGCGCAGATGTCGATGCGACGGTCGTCGAGCAGAATCGTTCCCCGTTCGAGCGGCGACTTCGCGAGCTCTGCCTCGTAATCGTACTGCGCCGCCTCCATCCAGATGTCCTGCACCCACTTGTACGGAACCGGCAGGCTCGGAGGGTTCGTGAGTGCATGCAGCCTGAACATGCTCGGCCGCAGTGAGTTCGAGAACGTCCAGCCGGACACGACCGGACGCGGAAAGGTGTCGATCTTGACGACGGTGTTGAGCGTGGCAAGGACGCCCAGCGCCGCTTCTGCCCACGCCTTCAATTGCACCTTTTCAACCAGGTCGATCGACGACTCTGGCGGCAGCGCAGGCAACGGGTTTGGAACCCACACAGCCCCCACGGCGTTGTAATACGCTTGCAAATCAATTCGCTCGCGCGAGCTCGGAAATGGCGGCACCGCCGCCGGGTCGGGAAAAAGCCGATCCTCGACCGACACATCGAGCTCCTCGAGCGGCGTCCCCTCCGGATACTTGCCGGAGAGGTACGACAAGACCCTGACGAAGTCGTCGAGGTTGAAGTCGAACGTATCGAAGATCTTCGACGGTTCGACGGGAGGCTCGGGCATCGGCGGCTCCATCACCGATACCCGCCGCAGGTTTTCACTCACACAGAAGCCCTCGCCCCGCGGCACGACGGCGACGGCAAAAAATTCCTGCATGCCTTCGATGCCGCTCGATCGACGCTTCAGCAACTCGGCGTACCACAGGTTCTCGTCGTCCGGATCGATGCTCAGAGGTCTGAGTGGCTGCGGCCACAAGGAAAAATGCAGCATGTTGGTGCCAACGAGACTGCCGTTCAGCAGCGTCAGCACGTTGCTCACGTTCGTCGTGTGGCTGAGAAGCTCCCGGCGCTCTTCGCTCGCCTGCCGGCTGGTCGTATCGAGCTGTTCGCTTACTTCCCGCCCGCCGCTGATGGAGGTGGTGCTGCGTGAGTGCGACACCGAGCCGCCGACCAGCGCGCCGCCAATCAGGCCACCGGCCATGGCACCGACGCCAAACTTGCGCGTCTTCGTGGTCGAATGGAAACCCTCGATCAGGTGCGATCCGCTGCGTGAAACGGCCACCTCGTCACTCTCCCCCTCGGTGAAGTAGTCGCCAACCACGCCGGTCTCCACCATCGCGCGTCGAGTGGGCGCGGCCGAGAGAAAGTACGGTTTGAAACCTCGCGGTCTCGGCTCCCCCTTCGGAGTGATCTCGACCTCGAAGATCATTCGCCACACGGGAGCGAATGCTTCGTCGAATACCTCGAACGGCGCAACCCTGGGGACGTTCAGCCTGAACGGAAACACCGACACACAGAATTTGAAGTACACGAGACGATCGTCGGGATACTTCGCGTCCAGCTCCGGAAGCGGCGGGATGTAGATGAACGTCGCGATCGACGTCTGGTCCTCAGCGGAATCGGGACCGCGGCGCGAAAGCAGCTGCCACGAAATGTCGACTGGCACTGTCAGGTCGGGTTCGTCCGCCATGGTCACGCACCTCCGTTGCCGGATTATCTGGGCATTATCATTTTATTAGCGCTCTGACGCGCTCGCGCTATTGAAGTCCGCCGCGCACCGAGGTGATGATCTGCGTGTTGAAGCCCAGCCAGTGCATTCGTCCTGCATACCGTGCATGTTCGACCTTGATACACCGATCCATGACGACGGATACGCCGCCCGCCTCAGCGATGCGGGCGCCCTCCTCATTGATCACCGTGAATTGGCACCAGAGATTTCCTGCTCTGACTTGCACTGCCTCGTGGGCGATCGCCGGCAATGCGTCGGGCGTCCGGAAAACATTCACCACGTCGATAGGCTCGGGAACGTCCCGCAGGCTCTTGAAGCTCTTCTCGCCGAGGATCTCCGTCTCGCGCGGGTTCACAGGAATTACGCGGTACCCGTGTCGCTTCAGGTAGTACCCGACAAAGTAGCTCGCGCGCAGCTCGTTCTTCGATAGTCCGACGATGGCGACCGTCCTGGCGTGGTGCAGCACGCGCTGGATGGTCAGCGCATCCTGATAGCGCATCAAATCGAACGTCGCGGGGCTCATCGTGCCGCTCCGCTTGTTGCCGACGCCGAGGCAGCGACCCGCGCGAATCCGTGCTCGAGGTCCCAGATCAGATCGTCTTTCGATTCGGTGCCGACTGAGAGCCGAATCGTTCCCGGGCCCACCCCGGCCGCGCGCAGTTCGTCGTCGCTGAGCTGACGGTGAGTCGTGCTGGCTGGATGGATGATGAGACTTTTCGAATCGCCGACGTTCGCGAGGTGCGACCACAACGTGACGCCGCGAATGAAATCCTGCCCCGCCGCGCGCCCGCCCCGGCAATCGAACGAGAACACCGCGCCTGCACCGCGCGGCAGATATTTATCGACGAGCGCGCGGTAGCGGCTCTTCGCCAAACCGGGGTACGTGACGTTCGATGCCAGCTCATGCGACGCGAGGTAGTTCGCCACCGCGGCGGCGTTTTCGACATGTCGCTCCATCCGGAGCGAAAGGGTTTCGAGGCCCTGCAGAAACAAGAACGCGTTGAACGGGCTCATCGCCGCACCGAGGTCGCGCAGCGTCTCGGCGCGCAGCTTCATGAGATACCCGTAGGTGCCGAACGTCTCGTGAAACTGGAGCCCGTGGTACGCAGGCGACGGCTCGGCGACGACCGGATAGCGTCCGTTCGACCAGTTGAACTCGCCCGAGTCCACGACCACACCGCCGATGCTCGTGCCGTGTCCGCCGATGAATTTCGTCGCCGAGTGCACAACGATGTCCGCTCCCCACTCGATGGGACGACAGAGATACGGCGTCGCGAACGTGTTGTCGACGATGAGCGGCAGCCTCGCATCGTGAGCGATGGCCGCGAGCGTCTCGATGTCGAGCACGTTGCCGGCGGGGTTGCCAATCGTTTCGCCGTAGAACGCCTTGGTGTTGTCGCGAACCGCGGCCTTCCACGCACTCGGATCGTCAGGATTCACCCAGGTCAACTCGACCGACATCTTGCGCAACATGTGCTTGAACTGGTTCACCGAACCGCCATACAGCGCCGACGACGACACGACATGATCGCCCGGCGAGAGCAACGTGAAGAGTGCCGCCGCCTGTGCAGCGATTCCGCTCGCGAACGCAACCGCGCCACATCCGCCTTCCAGGCTGGCCATGCGTTCTTCGAACACCGCTACCGTGGGGTTCATGATGCGCGAGTAGGTATTCCCGTACTCCTGCAGATTGAAGTACGCGGCAGCCGACTCCGGGTCTTCGAACACGTAACTCGTCGTCTGAAAAATCGGCACCGCTCGAGCGCCCGTGTTCGGGTCGGGGCGCTGCCCAGCATGCACCTGGCGGGTTTCAAAGCCGAAGCGGCGGGACTCGTCCATGGACAAAGTTCTCCTTTACTAGCGCGCGAGAAACCGCTGAATCATCGGAGTCTGGCGCGCTTCCTCCAGCAGAAAGCAGTCGTGCCCGTATGGCGCATCGATCACATGAAGCTCGACAACTCGACCGGCAGCTCGAAGCGCCTCTGCCATCTCCTCTGAACCCGAGGGTGGATAGAGCCAGTCCGAACTGAAACAAATGAGGAGCGTCCGCGCGCGCACATTCTGCAATGCACGCGCGAGACTGCCGTTTCCATATTGCCGCGCCAGATCGAAGTACGTAAGCGCGCGAGACGTATAGAGATACGTGTTCGCATCGAAACGCTTGACGAATGTGTCCGCCTGGTGGCGCAGATAGTTCTCGACCTGGAACTCGGGCTGCGTCAGGTGGTAACAAATGTCATCGGCAAACTGCAGCCGCCGGCCGAACTTGGAGCCAACCGACACCGCAGAGAGATACGTGATGTGCCCAACCATCCTGGCCACGCCCATTCCCGCATTCGGCGCGCGTCCCGTGCCGTAATAATGGCCGCCCTGCCAGTCCGGATCTGCCGTGATCGCGCTGCGCGCAATCGCGTTCCACGCGACCCCCTGCGGCTGCACGGCGTGGGTGCTCGCGATGACGACGATCGCGTCGACCTGATCGGGATACAGGATGGCCCACTCGAGCGCCTGCATCCCACCCAGCGAACCGCCCGCTACGGCAGCAAGCCTCTCGATGCCGAGCTCGTCGAGGAAGGCACGCTCCGCCCGCACCATATCGGCCACCGTTATCACCGGAAAATCGGATCCGTACGGCCGGCCGGTCGCCGGGTTCGTCGACGAAGGGCCCGTCGTCCCGCGGCATCCTGCGAGAAGGTTCGTGCTTACGACGAAGAACTTGTTGGTGTCGAACGCCTTGTCGGGACCGATCATTCCGTCCCACCAGCCTAGTCCCCGAGCGCTGGTTCCGTCGCGATCCTCTGCGCCAAAACCATCGCGCGTACCCTCCCCGGCGGGTGTCTTCGAGTAGCCGGCCGCGTGGGCGTCTCCGCTCAGTGCGTGGCATACAAGAATGGCGTTGTCGCGCTCCGGCGACATCGTCCCATAAGTTTCGTAGGCGATGCGGACCGGATGCAGCTGACGCCCGCAGTCAAGGGCTAGAGGATTGGGAAGATTGAGGAATTGCGTCTCGACGGTACCGACAGAGCCCACGGCGTGTATCATACAGAGCTTTCGCGACGCGATTCACGTCGCTGTCTACCTTCATTCACGGGAGGCCCTATGGCTGAGTCAAACGTTAACAACGGAGTCAATGTCGACGCACTCCTGGCCGCGCGAGAGGTCCTGAAGGGCGCACCGCAGGCTGCAAAGTTCACGTGGCGGGCGTCCTGCAAATGGAAGAACGGCACCCACAGCCGCACGAACATTCAGGGATTCCATGGGCTCGGCGAAGAGCAGAAGCACAAGACCGAGTTCTCATTCGACGCGGACCATCCGGAGATATTTGCGTCGGAAGATCTCGGCGTCACGCCGATTGAGTTTGTGCTCGTCGGACTCGCAAGCTGCCTGACGGCCGGCGTTGCCGCGGTTGCCCAGAATCGTGGCGTCCAACTGAGGTCGGTCGAGGCGAAGCTCGAGGGCACAATGGACATCCAGGGGATCCTCGGCATCGATCGAGATGTGCGCAACGGCTACGACGACATCAAGGTGACCTTTCACATCGACGCCGACGCGCCGAAAAAGGAAATCGAAGCCATCGTCGCGCAATCGCAGAAGCGTTCGGCGGTGTATGACGCCCTGACGAACCCGACGAACGTCACCGTCACCGTCGTTTGATACGGGCTGCCGCACGGGAGCTGCATATCGAACACGTCACCACGGTCGTCATCGGAGCCGGCCACGCCGGCCTGGCGACGAGCCGTCTCCTCAGCGAGCGCTCGATCGATCACGTGGTGCTCGAGCGGGGTGAAGTAGCCAACTCCTGGCGGCGCGAACGGTGGGACTCGCTGCGACTCCTCACACCCAACTGGCAGAGCCGACTACCCGGCTGTCGTTATGACGGGGGCGACCCCGACGGGTTCATGACGATGGCCGAGGTGGTCGAGTTCGTCTCGCGCTTTGCCGCTCTCGCGGCCGCGCCCGTACGCACCAACACCACAGTGACGTCGGTCACACCGCTCGACGGCGGATATCACGTGGTCACAAGCAGCGGCGATTTCCGATGTCGCTGCCTGGTCGTAGCAAGCGGCGCCTGCAATCTCCCGAATGTGCCCACGCTCGAACAGGAAGTACCGGCATCCATCGAGCGCCTTACGCCGATGGACTATCGCAACCCGCAGCAGTTGCCCGACGGCGGTGTGCTCGTCGTCGGCGCTTCGGCCACCGGCGTGCAGCTGGCCGGCGAAATTCAGCGCTCAGGCCGGCCGGTGACGCTATCGGTCGGCGAGCATGTGCGCCTGCCAAGGACGTATCGCGGCCGTGACGTGCTGTGGTGGATGGACGCCTCTGGTGTGTGGAACCAGCGTTACGACGAGATCGACGACGTCACGCGGGCGCGGGGGGTACCGTCGCCGCAACTCGTGGGCACACCGGAGCGCGCGACGCTCGACCTCAATGCCCTCAGCTCGACAGGCGTCAGGCTTGTGGGACGGTTGGCCACTATTCGAGACGGGCGTACGCTCTTTTCAGGAGGCCTACGCAATCAGTTTGCGCTGGCCGACCTCAAGATGGATCGACTGCTCGATACGTTCGACGAGTGGGCGCGCTCGCATCCTCGCGACGCCGAGGTCGGCGCTCCCGAGCGTTTCCAACCCACGCGCGTTCCGGCTTCAGCGCCGCTGCATCTTGATCTCACGAACGGCGAGATCAAATCGATTCTCTGGGCAACCGGATTTCATCCCGACTATAGCTGGCTCCACGTGCCGGTACTCGACCGCAAGGGCTGTCTGCGCCACGACGGCGGCATCGTCGACGCACCTGGACTGTATGCGATCGGCCTGCCTATTCTGCGGAGACGCAAATCCACGTTCATTCACGGCGCTGAAGACGACGCGCGCGATATCGTGGCGCACCTCGCCGGCTATCTCGCGGGCAGCGGTCCGATCCGGTAGAACGCGAAACGGTAATTACGCGTTCGCCTCTCGTGAAATACGCTTGCAGGATACGCGGCCAGTGCACGATTGCAGAAGGCCTGTTGGAGTGGATCGTCCACGTTGCACCAGAAGTTCCAGTGAATGTACACGCCACCCGAATAACGCTGCAGCGCTGTATCAGCCACGTATCTGGCGTCGTTGACTGCGATGGAGAGCTGCGCCGCGTTCGCGCCCCAGACGTGGAACATGCCCGGGTTGTGGGTCAGGACGAGAGCATTGGGCGGCAGCTGCCGGGAAACCTCGCGCGCGAATTCGACGTCGGCTCTCGCGGCCCAGGCTTCCTCCCCCACCGATCGCACCCACGGCAAGTACCATGTGAATTGCAGAACGACAGCGGCAATCGCGATTCCGCGTGCGCGCAAGGCGCCGATCTTGGCAGCAGCCGCGCGTGCAAGTCTCGATATTCCGATGCCCGCGAGCACGGCGAGCGGCGGATAGCTTAATAGCGAGAATCGCACGTCGGCACCGTAGTTGTAGCTGCCGGCATAAAAGAACAGGAACACACCCCAGAACGCGGCGAACCATGTCACGAGGATTGCCGTCACCCGAGACGCAGCCAGACCTGCAATCGCGAATGCCGTGACCGCCATCGGGAATCGTCGATCCGCAACGTAAAAACTGGTATTCGTTTGGACGTTGTTCCAGAAGAACGGAAGCGAAAATCGTCCGTTGGTGCTGCCCCAGCTCTCGTTGCTCACGGCGGCGAGGTGTGCGGCGGCCGGGACGAGCAAGCACAGCGACAACGCAACGCTCCACAGGAACCGGGGTCGTAACACTTCTTCTCGCGCGTATAGGACGACCACAGCGGCCACAACGGCGACGATCAATATGCCCTCGGGTCGAAAGTACGCAGCCCAGCTCGTCGCGACCGCCATCCAGACGAGCGCGGTTGTCGATCGAAACTTGAGGAACGCGGCCGTCGCCAGCATCGCGACGCTACACACGAACGCCGCGGATGGCTCTACCGCTGCCGAGTGGGACCACCGCAACTGCTCGGGAAGCAGCATGAACGCCACGGCGGCCGGAACAGCCGCAAGACGATCGCGTGTCAACAGCAGCGTCAGGAGAAAAATCACGCCCGTTGTGGCTCCCGAGATGACGACGTTCATGCGATGCGCGACCAGCTCGGAGGTGCCGAACAGCCGGTAGCCCACACTCAGCAGATGCGGGTATCCGTAGGGCTGCTTGTTGTACTCGTGTCTCGAGCACTGCAGGATGCCGGTACTCCATCGTGCCGTCGTTGCACATCTGCGCGAGCCCGAGGTCGCTCAGATTCTGTCCGATGGCCTGATAAATCTGCTCGTCGTAGAAAATACGGTTTGTCCGTGGTGCCACGAGCACGAGCGCGGCAGCGGCGCACATGAGGATGACGAGAATCCCTTTTGTCGGCGCATCGAAGATGCGCAGGACGTGCCGGCCGGCGATCCCGGACACGGCCAGAAGCGTGACCAACAGCGCTTCAAGAAACCAGAACTGACCGACGCGGAGGTGGTGTCTCAGCGCCGCCGAAGGAGTGAAGCCGATCCACAGCACCGCGAGCACCGTTACTCCAGCGGCGCACGCAATCGGCGCCCAGGCCGGGCGCGTCGTGGCGGCAGTGTCGCACCGCTCAGTCTCCATCGGGCTCGTTTAAAGCGAGGTGCGACCCGAGCGCGAGCGCATCCGCACCAGACCGCAGGAATACGTCGACCGCTTCGAGTGGCGTGCACACGAGCGGCTCACCATGAATGTTGAAGCTGGTGTTCAGCACGACGCCGGCACCAATGCGCGTCCGAACAGCACGCAGCAGTGCAGCAAACGGATCGCCGGACGAATCAGGGACGATCTGCGGGCGACACGACCCGTCGGGACCAATCACGCCGGCAACGCAATCGCGGCACGATGGCCGCACCAGATATGCGGTCGTCATGTGCGGGTTCGACCCGCCGTCCCAGTCTTCAAAAAGCCGAGGCGCTTCGGAGGCCAGCATGCTCGGACAGAACGGCTGGTACCACACACGCCGCTTCAACACGAGGTTGAGTCGATCGCGCAAGTGCGGTCGATCGGGCCTCGCCAGCACGCTTCTGTGGCCGAGCGCTCGCGGCCCGTACTCCATGCGTCCTTGAAACCACATCACCACGGCCCCCTCCGCGATCAGGTCTGCAACCGCATCGACAATCCGGGTGCTCGGCGAAGCCCGCACGCCTCGAGACATGAGCGCGCGCTCGAGCTCGGACGCAGGAAACGACGGACCGAGATCGAGCCTGGAGAAGTCGAGCGCGAGACGCTCGCCGACCGACTGCGCGCATGCGATCGCTGCGCCCAGCGCCAGCCCGCCATCGCCCATGTGAGGGAACACGTGGACACCTTCGACCTCGGGCAAATGGCGAATCAATCGCGTTGCTTTGATGTTCGACGCCACGCCGCCGGCCACGGCCAGCCTCTTCTCGCCCGTGCGCGCGACGGCATCGCGGGCGAGCTCGAGGCACACGCTCTCGACCGTTTTCTGCGCCATATACGCAAACTGCTCGTTGGGATAGCGCCAATGAATTCTCCTGAGCCGGCGCTCGAGGGTGGTGCTCGTCAGCGAACAGCGAATGCGGCCGTCCTTTACCGTCACGAGCGGCAGCAGCGGGTTCTCCGCGTCCGGGACCGGCGACGCGTACTCCGCGAGCGCCATCACCTTGCCCTCGTCCTCCAGTTCGCGCATGTTGAGCAGCATCGTCACGTGCTCGAAGAACACCCCGAGCGAATGCGCGGCGGCGGACTGTCGCACGCGCGTCAACCGCGCGTCTCGAAACATGCTGGTCGTCGCCGAGAGACCGTCGCCCACGCCGTCGATTGTGAGCACGGCCGCCGACTGCAGTCCGCTCCCATGCGCTGCGCAGAACGCATGGGCCTCGTGGTGATCGACCAACGACAGGCGCTCCGTACAGACGCCGACACGGCGCAGCGCGCCGCGGATTGTTCGCCGGCTGACCGCCGACGATATGCGATTCGGTCCGAACGTCGTGAGGACATGCTTGGCCCGGCGCGTGAAGGCGGACGCTGCACCGGGGTCGACCTTGCGCCGGCGCACGTTGTAGTACTGCTCTTTTGTCCAGGGCGCCAGGCGGCCGAGGGCCTTGGCAGGGTCGGAGGTCGAAACAGCCACAACGTCGACCTGATGGGGGTCGAGCGAGGCGATGGAAATACATGCCGCAATCGACGCCTCCGGAAATCGCACTTCGAGCTTTCTGCGTGAGAAGCGCTCTTCGTTGGCAGCTGCAACCAGCCTGCCGTCGATGAGCAGAGCCGCGCCCGCATCGTGTCCGTCCCAGATGCCGAGAATGTTCACGTTTAATGTGTCCTGCAGAGTGCGGCTATCGGATCATGTGCGACAAGAGACTCCACGCGTACCGCGGCGCCGCGCGCCACACGTTCACGTGAGACTTGCCGTAAAGACGCGCCGATTCGTGGCTCGGCCGCTCGACGATGCGGAAGCCGCGATGGAGCGCGCGCATGATCATCTCCTGCTCGACGGTGGTGTGCGCATCGCGCAGGTCCAGCTGCCGCAGCACGCTCGTGCGGATGGCGCGGAATCCGTTCTGGCTGTCGCTCAGCCGCACATTGAAGCGCCAGTTGATGCACGCCGTGATGAACGAGCTGCCGGCGAGGCGAAGAAACTCGTCGAATCCGCCGTGCAGCTCGCTCGATCCGCCGAGCAGCCGCGACGCAGACACAATGTCCGCTTCGCCCCGCAGTATCGGCTCGACAAGACGAGGCACGTCGGAAACGGCATGGGATCCATCGGCATCGATAAACACCGTAATGGACCCGCCGATATGCGCGATTGCAGTTCGCAAGGCGTTGCCCTTGCCGGGTTTGGCCTCCGTCAGCACGTCCGCCCCGTTTTCGCGCGCGATCTCGGCAGTGCCGTCGCTCGATCGACCGTCCACCACGATCACCTGCCCGGCAAAACGGCGGCAACATCTCACCACGTCACGAATCGTCGGTGCCTCGTTCTTCGCAGCGATCACGATGGTGACATCGGGCTCCATCACATGCGCTAGTGCCGCAGGAAAACGAGCGGTCGCACGACGTTGCCGAGGATGCTCTGATATGCCTCGCATGCGGTCCAGCACTGTGGACAGTCGCCGCGCCAAATCTCGGTCTGCACGTTCCGGGTCTCCGTGCGTGACCAAATCGGCCCGAGATCCATACCGGTGTCGCGCAGGCTGCCGAGCGGACGCGAATAACTGATGCACGGAAACACGACGCCGTGAGGGTCGATGAAACAACTCGACCGCAGCGCATGGCACGGAACAGGCGTGACGCCGGTTCTGAGAAAGGCGCTCATTCGATTCATGAACACGCGTTCGATCAGCCCCGAAACCGTGTGAAGCGGCGGCACGTGACGCCGATATGCTGCGAGATCGTCTGAGAGGGCCTCGCGTGACGCTGAGATCTCGTCGTCTGCGTTGCCGTAGTAATGAGCGGACGTCTGCGCGACATTGAGATGAAATTCGTCGGGCCGCAAATCGCTGATCTGGCGCCGAGTCGCCTCGAATGTCTCTCGGAAGGTACCGGCGTTGAAGCGGGACAACGTCATGCCGAGAACGGCGCGAATGCCGCGAATCCGGCGCAGCGCCCTGAACGTCTCGATCTGGCGCTCGAATCCTCCCTTGATGCCCCTGATTTCGTCGTTCGCATGCTCATCGCCGTCAAGGCTGACTGTCACGATCGTCGCGATCGAGGAAGCCTTCGCCAGCCGCTCGGCTGTTGTGACGATCTCGCGCGTGAGAAAACCGTTCGTCGGAAAGTGCAGCACGATGAGGCGCCGCCAGGACGATACGATGGCATCGAGGATGTCGCCGATGTCCTTGCGGAGAAAGATCTCGCCCCCGGTGATGTCGAGCCACTGGGCCTCGCGATTCTTGGCGACAAAGCTCAGGAGTTCGTCGGTCGTCAGCTCGTTGATGGGTTTGCGGCGCCAGATATTGCAGGTCTTGCAGCGGTACTGGCAGGCATAAGTAACGCAGAGGTTGATCTTCAGCGGCGTGCCTAGCGGCGTGACGTTCGCCTTGGCCATCGTCAGAGCGCCGCTCAGGACTCGTGGGGCAAACATGATGGGCTGAAAGGGTGCGAGTGTATCACGCAGGCCGTCGCACAACTTTGCGGAAACGGCGCCAAGGTGGTGAAAACACCGCGACCCTCTGTTACACTACCGGCGGTCGCTGATGAACCTTTCCTAGCGAGGAATGGCATAACGCATGAGCCTTTACCGAACGATCGCGGCACGTATATTCGGCTGCACGGCATTGGTCATGGCTATCGTCCTGATTGGCGGCGGAGGTTGCGGCGCCAAGAGCCCGACTGCGACGACGTTATCGACAACGACAGCGCCGACGACAACCGTACCGGCCAGTACAACGACGACGGCGCCGACGACAACCGTACCGGCTAGTACAACGACGACAGCGCCGACGACAACCGTACCGGCCAGCACAACGACGACGGCGCCGACGACAACCGTACCGGGCAGTACCACGACGATACGGCCGACGACAACAGTACCGGCCAGTACGACGACGACGGCGCCGACGACAACAGTGCCGGCCAGTACAACCACGATAGCGGCGACAACAACAGTACCCGCGACAACAACAGTACCGGCGACAACAACAGTACCGACCACCACAACGGCGCCCGCAACCACGACGACCACCAGTATCGCTCCGCTCGACGCATCCATCGCGGTTCAGAACCTGCCGTGCCGTACGCCGCCGTCGCAACAAGTGACGTGCACATTTGCGGGATCGGCAACAGGAGGCCGACCCGCATACACGTTTTCCTGGAGTTTCACGAATCCCGCCAATAACCAGGTCGTGACAATGGCCGGGCAGAACGTCCAGCCGGTGCTCGGCTGCGGATTTTCATCAGGCATCGTGACGTTCAGCCTGCAGGTCGTGCTAACCGTCACCGATTCCAGTGGTGCAAAGGCGACTGAGCCTCGCAGCCAACAAATCACGCGAGACGCTGGTGTATGTACATAGCGGCCGGTGCCTGTGGAACCTAGCCGACGCCGGTCCGTGCGCCTGCGGTGATGCTCTTCAAAACAGTTGCGCGACTCGTATTGGCTGCGTGGTTCCTCTGTGCCGCAGCTGAGGCGTCAGCGCAAACTTCACTGCAGGTTCCCATCCAGTTCGATTTCCTGAACCCGAGTGCGCGCAGTCTGGCGCTCGGAGGCGCGTTCGTGGGCCTGGCCGACGATGCGACGGCGGCATTGGTCAATCCCGCCGGCTTGGTCGGCCTTACTCGCAAGGAAGTCTCGATCGAAGGACGCTTCGGTACGATGAGTCAGCCGTTTCTCGGCGGCGGGCGTCTATCCGGAAACATCACCGGTCAGGGTCAAGACACCATCACCGGTCCGGACTTCGACACGATCAGCGACTCCAGCACAGGTTTGAGCTTCCTCTCCGTCGTCATACCCCGGGGGCGGTTCCGTTTTGCCGGATTCCGTCACGAGTTGATTGGCCTCGAGCAGGACTTTTCGTCGCGCGGGACGTTCCAAAATCATGGCTTCGACACGCGTGACTTGGGGCTCTCAGCGCTGCGCACGCTGAGCGTCGCCACGTACGGCGCGTCTGCCGCTGTCGAATTCCCTCGGGCATCTCTGGGTGCCGGCATTCTGGTGCAGCACTTCTCGCTCGGGTTCGAGTTGGACAGATTCGCGCACGAGGACGGGGATCTTTACGGTGCTCCCGACCCGGCGCAAAACGTTTTTCACCTCACTCAGGATGGTGATGATTTTTCGGTCGGCGCCGTCTTCGGTGTTGTGGTGCCACTATCGGCAGCCAGGATCGGCGCGTCCTACAAACGCTCGCCACGATCAGAGTTCTCGTCCCTCCCTCGCGGGGGCGTCGGGACACAACAACGAACGACCTCTACGTTCAAGGTTCCCGACACATTTGCCGTTGGGGTGTCAGTGGCGTTCAACTCGGCGTTCCTCATCACGACCGAATACACGCGCGTCTTTCACTCGCAGCTTTTTTCAGATTACGTCAGTGTGCTGGCGACTTCGGGTGAGAGCCGCGAGCGGATCGACGGCTTCACCATCGATGACGCCAACGAGTTTCATCTCGGCGCCGAATACCTCGTTCCAGTCAAGGGCAGGCCCGCCATCCGCTTCGGCATCTGGTTCGATCCGGACCACTCGGTCCACTACACCCCGACGCCTGCGTACGATCTCCTCGATGAGCGAATCGCGATAAGCCTTTCATCCGGGCGCGATCTCTGGCATTACACGGGCGGAACCATGATAGCGGTGCACTCCAGGATGGACCTCAGCGCCGCCATCGACTACTCACAGCAGTCGACGCGCGTCTCGATGTCGGCAATCATTCACTTCTAGTCGATCACTGCGACGCGCCGCACTGTTTACGCGCCGCCTGGAGCTTCGAGCGAACATCAGGAGGCACCGGTTCGCTTTCCGCCTGCTTGAGCGCAGCAAGTACCGGCGGCACAGTCGCTCTTCATGTCGAAAAGGGCCGCGCCAAGATAGGACTGCGGCGCGTACGGAACAAATCGGGTTCCTGAAATGCGCACTTCCTTCGGAAGCTGCTTCACCCCGCCCTGCATCCTGATGGCGTCCTGCATGTACTGAGCCGATGCCTTGAAGTTTCCCAGATCGTACGCGCGCACGCCGTCGGTGAACGCGCGGCTCACATCCTGGGTCGTCGCCGTCGCGGTGGAGCCACCGGATGGCGTTGCCGCCGTCGCGCTGCGCGCCGCCGAGAGCTCCTGCTTCAGTCTCCCAATCTCCGCGGTCGCTTCGGCCGAGCGATTGCGCTCGTCCTGAAGCTGCTTCTGCAGCAACGCGCGATCGTCGGGGGTCGTCGATTGCGTCGGGGTTTTCGGCGTTTTAAGACTGTCGCGTTCAGAAGTGACCTGCGTCAGCTGTTGTGTCAGGGTATCGACCTGTTTCAGCAGCCTGCCGCGATCGGAGTCGCTCAGCTCCCGATCTTTCTTGAGCTTCGCCAGCTCGTCCTGGCTGCCTTTCGCTTGTCCCTTTGCAGCCTCGATTTCGCGCGTCAACGCCTGGAGACGAGCCTGCTCCTCCGGCGTCGCTGTCGCTGTCGAGGCATCGCTCTTCAGCTTCGCCTGTTCCGCTTCGAGCTCTTTCAGCCTGGACTGTGCGCTTTGACTCTCGGTTGAGAGACGCTGATACTCGGCCGTGGCTTGCGTGATCTGCTGATTCTTGAGGACGTCGCGGTAGAACATCACCGCGATCGCGCCGACGCCTACGAGCAGGAGCGCAAGCACGAACGACTGACGGCGCTTCGCGCTCGCCAGTGCCTGCGCCTGCCGCAGTTCACGGTTTCGCTGCTCTTCCTCTTCGCGCAGGCGCTCCGCCTGTTCTCGGCCGCTCTGCTCGAGAAACGACAGCACCTCTGAAAAGAGCGGATCGCCCGCGCCCCGATACTGTTCGGCCCACGCTTCATTCCAGCCATCATCGCGCCGCCGCTGTTCCACACCCGCCAGCTCCGGATCCTGCCAGAGACTTGCGGCCTTGCCGCGGTAGCGCACCACGTCGCGCGCGAGATCGGCGTACCACTCCGCGCTGCGGCTTTCTTCCCGCACCCAGTTCTTGAGCTGCCGCCACTTTCGAATGACGCTCTCGTGCGTGATATCGACCACCGTGTCGGGAGTGAGCTCGCGGGTCGACAACATGAGGAAAGAACTCCGGCGATCGGCAAACGCGCTGATGATGGCGTCGACCTGCTGCCGCGTTTCCGGCGTGGCCGCACCGGCGATCTCGAAGAGATGCCCCAGTTTTCGCGGGCGCCTCAACGCGACACCGCCCTGCATCACCGTCAAGCTTCGAAAGAGCTTTTCAACGGTTTTTCCCGCGCTCGCCCCGAGGCTGGCCATGATCTCGTCGCCGTGCCGGTCGAGCGCCTGCTCTATGCCACCGATGGACTCGTAGTGCTGACGCTCGATCCTCCCGGTCGCGCCGGCCCGCTCCCACGCGACGTAAGTGCGGAGCATCGCGTGCTGCATCACCGGCAGCTGGTCGGGATCGTCTCCCGTATCGTTGAGCACCTGCTGCACGAGCGCGGGAGCAGGCTCGGTGGCGAACAGCCGCAGCGGCCGCTCGATCGCTTCGCGGCGCTCGTCGCGCGAAAGCCGCGGCACGAGGTACTGGCTCCGGTTGAATGCCTCGGCGAGCCCCGTGAACTCCGAACAGCGGCCAAGGAACTCCGACCGCATCGTCACGACGACGTAGACGGGCACGTCGCGACGTTCAACCGCCTCGAGCAGATGGCTGACGAACAGCGCCGCCCGTCCCTGCTGCGCGCGAGTCACGTCGAATCGGAACAGCTCCTCGAACTGATCCGCGATGACGAGAAGGCTCTCGCCTTGTCCAAGGCCAGCTCTGGCGACCACCTCCGTCAGTCCCGCGCTCGTTGCCAGGAGCGCGCGCGTGATGCTTTCGACCGGTTCGCCGCCAAGTGCGCCCGCGAGCGCATCCGCCAGCGCCTCGATTGGAGCGCCGCCTGGCCTCATCGTCGCGAACCGCCAACGTGAAGTCGCATCGATCAGATATCCGCGCTGCATCGCCGGGCGAAGGCCGGCTTTGACGAGAGAGGACTTGCCCGAGCCCGAGGTTCCCGTCACGGCGACGAAGTGGTTATCGCCGAGCCGGTCGAGCAACTCGGCGACATGCACCTCGCGGCCGTAAAACAGCAGCGACTCCTCCGCCTCGAACGCGCGCAGGCCGGGAAACGGTGCGTTCAGCGCCGGCGTTCCGTGAAGCACGGTGCTCATCTGCAGCAGTCCATCTAGTGGCGCAGCGGATCGAGGAACGGCTCGAGCTTGGCGAGCTCGAAGGGCGATTGGTACGGAATCACCTTCACGTCAGGTCCGACCTCCCACGAGGGGGGGCGAGGGAGAAGGAATGCGCGAGACTTCATCGGCTGCCGTTCAAATCGTCTCTCGGCCAGGATGATCTCGGGAGCAAGCTGGTTCCACCAGCCCTCCGGCGCGGCGTTTCGATAGAGCAGCACACCGTCACACGATCGGAGGAGGTTCTCGTGCCAGAGCTTCAGCTCGGTCGGGCTTGAAAGATCCGCACGCGAGACGAACACTTCCATCTTCTCGTGACGCCCGATCTGATCTTTGAGATCGAGGGCGACTCGGGTGTCCTCTGCCGTGGTGGCATCGTGAACGATATAAATGGTTGGCGTGCCGGCCGGCGTCGCCATGGGAGCCGCGGCTGGCGGCTGCGGACGCAGCTTTGTGACCACCGCATCGATGAATTTCCGGATGCCCGCATCCGCTATGAGAGACCAGCCGTGCGGCCATTCCCGCTCTTTGTTGTCGGGCCTGACGCCGCCCTGGATGGCGTTGATCAGCGCCTTCTGCTGCTCATCGGAGGTCGCCTCCGCGCCGCTCGTCAGCCAGAACATCATCTGGTGCTCGAGATCGGCCGCGAGCAACGCCATGCGCTCGGAAAACTGGTCGTACACGGATCCGAGCAGGTGCACGGACAGCACCGCGCGATCCATGTCCTGCATCAGCAGCTTGTCGGCGAACGAGGCGTCGCGCGGCCCCATCGGCTGCACGTCGAAGCCCTTGCTGCGAAGCTCGTCGCTCAGCTGCTGCCAGGCAGTGAGGCATTCATCCACGGGCCACGCCACGTGAACCCGCTGGTTGGCTCTGCGAAGACGTCTGAGGAGCGGTTCCACGCCGTCGGCCAGCTTACGCACGGCCCGCTTGAAGTCGCGCGAGCCCGGCGTGAACTCCACGGAGCCGTCGCGATCGTCCTTGTAGAAATCGACGTCCTGGATTTCCTGCAGAAAAAGACGGTGGGCATTCTCAGACCATGGCGTCTTGATAGCCTTGAAGAAGCGGCCGCTGGTCGTGAACTGCTCCGCCTTGAAGTGCTTTTTGAATTCGTTGCGCTCGCGGGCGCACCATTGCGAGTTCTGATAGCGAGGGCTGACGACCGCCACGAACGCGGCGGCTCCCTCGATGCCCTCCTGAATGGCGACCTGCCAGTTCTCGCCGGCGCGAATACGGCTCGTGTCCTGCCAGACCGAAATCCCCATGCCGAGGCGCCGCGAGATTTCGTCGCGCAGTTCGTCCTCGAACGCCTGGATCCAGCGTTTGTCGTCTTCGTGGGCGTAGCTGATGAAGAGATCGTGCTGAAACCCCGGCACAAACGCTGTCATCGCACCATCCTCGACAGGGTTACCGCGGCGATTCTACATCGGCGCCGTTAGTCAGCGTTTTGCGGGCTTCAGAATCGCTGCAGCGACATCAACTCCCGACAGCGCCGCGCCTTCCATGAAGCCCTGCCATACGTAAAACGAGTTTGCGTGTTCGCCCGCGAAGAACACGTTTCCAACAGGCAGCCCTTCGAGTCCGGCAATCGTCGTGAACTGACCCGGCTTGTAGCACGTATAACTGCCGAGCGCGAGAGGATTCGACGGCCAGTGCTCGAGATGCGCGACGATGTTCCCCTGCACGCGCCGCGCGGCCGCGTGCGCGCCGTTGAACACGAAGTTGAGATCGGCGAGGTACTGACTCGCTTCGAGCTGCACGGCTCCGGGGTTCATCGACGCACCACGCACACCGCCTGAATAGTCGGTCAACACCCCACGAGTTGATGTCGCCCTCGCGGGATTCGTCTCCCATGTGCAGATAAGCTTCGCGAGATCGGCGTACGCGGTCCCGTTGCCGCCCAGACCGATCCATGGCCGCCGTTCGAAGCCGACCATCATCTTGGCGTTTGTCCCGTACCCGAGGTTGTCGATCGCTCGGCGCTTCCCAGGGACGCGATCCTCCAGGTCGAGATCGAGATGCACCGCTCGCAACGTCGTGAATGGAATCGCGAGGACGACAACGTCGTGCGTACACCACTCGACGCCACCCGGCGTGTCGAACTTGAGTTCGATCCGTCCGCCGGCGGTTTCACGGACCGCGCTCAGCCTCATGCCGAGCTCGACCGGACGCGGCAGCGCGCTAGCCAATCCGGAGACGATGCGATCGTTGCCGTCGAGCACGTGGTACCGCTCGTCGCTGGAGACGCCGAAGGGCGTGAACTTCGAGCGCCGATCGGTATGGATGAAGTGCAGAAGATTCAAGCAGCTCTGCTGATCTACCTCGAGGCCGTACTCTGCGACGTAGGCCGCGATGATTGCCGCCTTCGCGATCGCACCGGCGGCACGATTGGCGCCATTGGCTCCGTCGAGGTAGGCTGCCAGGCTCGTCTGGTCGAGCGCCTCGTCGGCATCGGTGTGGTTCAGCGCCGTAGTCTCGTTCGACAGCTTTCGGACATCCAGGCGCATCACCTGAACGAACTCGCGGAACTCATCGACAACCACGGCTTCGGGAACGAGTTGCCCTCCCAGATGGTAGAAAATGTCTCCCGGTTCTTTCGAGACATCTTCGAGCGCAAGACCGAACCTGCGCGCGTACCTCAGCATCGTCTTGTGGGGCGTGTCGATGAACTCGCCTCCTCGCTCGGCGACCTGTCCGGGAAAGAAGCCGCGCAACGACACACAGCGTCCGCCTACGCGATCGCCTGCCTCATAGACCGTGGTGGGCACGCCGTTGGCCGCGAGCGCGTCCGCGCAGGCAAGGCCCGCAAGGCCCGCGCCGACGATGCCGACGTCGATGGATGAACCCGGCTGCCGACTCGCGAAGAGTCGCTGGGTTGGCGACAGAACTGCGGCAGCTGCAGCACCCCCACCGGCCTGCGCAATGGAGCGCAGCCACTCGCGACGGCTCTGACGGTCTGCGAGCCGTTTGTGGTCGCGCTCGTGAACGCAATCGAGACCGGCAGCGGTCGACAGGTGATGCTCGTCGCAGAAGCGCGCGATTCTGAACGCGCGGGCGACCTGATTGAAAAGCAGCGTGCGGCTCACACAAACCTCCAAGCTCGAGAACGTGACGAGCCGAATGATACCCGACCGGCTTCCTTAAAGCGGCCGGTGCCGATCAACGGCATCCGTACGTATTCGGCATCGATTCGTGGGGCGGTTCTGATCGTGGTTGGCGACAACGACGTCGTGAGAGCGGAGGGATGCCGATCCCGCGTCAATCTTTCTTGAGCGCCCGTCGCAGGTTGTCGGCCAGCAATCCCAGCGAGGCCGCGGGAGCGGCCTCCGGACTCGCTGTGTACTCTCGTAATTCCGCCTGCTCGCGCTCGTCGGCCACCGCCTTCCTGCTGACTCGAATGCGGCGGCCCGCCGGGTCGGCCTCGAGCACCGCAACCTCTATCTCGCTGCCAATCGGAAACGCCTTCCGGAGGTCCACCTCGCGATCCACGCCTGTTTCGGCGAGCGGCATTAAGGCGCTGCGTCCCGGCGACAGGAAGACGAACACGCCGAACTTCTCGTGACGCTCCACCTTGCCGGTTACGATCGCGCCGGCGACGAGCTCGGCGTGCGGTGACGTCGCGCCTGCGGCTCGCGAGCTCCCTTCTTCCACGAGCGCGACGCCGATGCGCTTCTGCGCGGGGTCGATGCTGAGAATCTCGAAAGGTCCGGTCATGCCGACTGCAACCGATTTCGCCCATCCTCTGCTACTGCCGGTCGGGGCGAATGTGGAGGCGTGCGCCAAACCCTCGATACCCGGTGCCAGCTCCACGAACGCCCCGAAGTCTGCCACTCGCGTTACGCGGCCGGAGCGCACCTGGCCCACCTCGTAGGCGACCGCCACGCTGTTCCAGGGATCGTCGAGAAGCTGCTTCAGCCCGAGCGAGATTTTCTGTGTGGCGTCGTCCACGCGCAGTACCTTGACCGTAATCTCGTCGCCGGGCGCGACGATCTCATTGGGATTGGTTACGCGCGACCATCCCATTTCCGAGACGTGGAGCAGACCTTGAATGCCGCCGCCCAGGTCCACGAAGGCGCCGAAGTCGAGCACTGACGCGACCCGGCCCGTGATGACTGCGCCGGGCACGATCGACTTGCGCGCCTCGGCGGCGCCCGCACGCTGCTGCTCTTCGAGGTGTTTGCGCCGGGAAACGACGACGTTCTTGCCGCCATCCTTGTACTCGATGATACGGAACGGGTAGACTTGCCCTGCGTGCACTGCGGGGTCCGCTGTGCGGACGATGTCGATTTGCGAGAGGGGACAGAACGCGCGTTCGCGCGCAATTCGAACCTCGTAGCCGCCCTTTACAGGTTGCACCACCTTTCCCTCGACAGCGAGCCCCGACCGGAACGCGTCTTCGAGCTCTCGCTGTGTGGCCGCATTGCGCACACCCTTTCGCGAGAGCACGATGCCGCCGCTGGTCGAGAGGACCATCGCAGAAATACGGTCGCCGACCGACACCTCGACGGCCCCGTGGGTGTCCTTCAGCTCCGCCAGATCGATCTCGGCTTCGCCTTTGCCGCCGACATCGACAAACGCCACCTTCGGACCGAATCCGACGATGGTGCCTTCGATGGCTTGGCCGCGCTTGAACTGGCGCGCCTTGACGGACGCTTCGAACATCGCCGCGAAATCTTCTTCCTGCTCGCTCACTGCATTCTCCCCCGCAACGAAAACGGTAATTATATTTCGTCATCTCCACCGGATAGCTGGAACGTTCAGTGCTTTGCCCTACGTAACGGTGGGACTGTCGCTCACAGCCGAAGCGCTTCTATCCATCTGCCAGCAAGGGAGTTATGACGCCGCCGGCACGTGAATCCGTCCGGGACCGGCGATTCGAAACCCACGACATATCGTGGCCGTGGCGATCTTTGGAGATCGCCTTCAAAGCAGTCGCGTTATTGGGCAGGTGACCTTGACGAAACGGCATGCGTCCCGCTGGCTGTGGAGAGTGCTGGTGTGGGGCCTGGCCGGTGTCGCGCCCGTACTGGCGCAGACATCGACTGGCGCACAGACACCGAGCTGCGGCGCAAGTACCCGCGACACGCGCCGAACAGATCGAGCTGGCGCGGCGTCAGAAACATGCGACGCTGTGGCCCGAGCGCGAAAGTCCGCTCGTCGTCAGGGCGAACCGCCTCGTCGATCGCGGCCTGACGGCGGGGATCCAGAGCGGCGAAGGTGCGAACGGCTGGCAATTGATCCTTGCGGGAACGCGCCCGGCGCAAGGCCAGACCTTCGGCGTGGGTTACCGGCGTTCGGACCTGTTCAACGACACTCTCACTGCGCGGACGACCGTTCGAGGCACCTTGAGCGGCGCGTTCCTGGTCGACGGCGAGTTGCAGATGAACCGTCTGCGCCGCGCGGCCGACACGTTCGTCAATGTCTACACAAAGTACGAACGATCGCCGCAGATGGAGTTCTACGGCCTGGGCGAAGATTCCCAAAAGGAAGACCGCACTCGCTATCTGCTGAACACGGCGAGGGTCGACGTCCGAGCGGGGTACCGGTTTACGCGGGCGCTGAACGCCGGCCTCGAACTTGGTTACGGCGGCGCGCACACCGGTTCGGCCAGCGGCACTGACATCCCGTCGATTGAAACCAAATTTGATGCCGACAACGGCGCCCGGACTCTTCGACAACGCCCGCTTCTTTTGGTGGGGAGCGTTCGCAGGATATGACACGCGCGATCTGCCGCGAGGCCCCAAGAAAGGCGGTTTCTACGGGATCGAGGTCGGGCGTTATCTGGATGTCGACGAAGGAACATACACCCATCGCCAACTGAACGTCGATGGACAGCACTTCTTCCCGTACGTCAACGAGCAGCGCGTGGTAGCCGTGATGGTGAAGGCGCGGTTCTCATACGCCGAAGGCGACGACCGCGTGGTCCCGTTCTACCTGCAGCCGAAACTCGGCGGCAACTTCGAGCTGCGCGGCTTCAACCAGTACCGGTTCCACGACAACAACGCCTTTATGGCGGCGCTCGAGCATCGCTGGTATGCGTTCAGCGGTCTCGAGATGGCGCTGTTCGTGGACGCCGGAAAGACCGTCCCCGAAAAAGGAAACATCGACCTCTCTAAATTGAACTACAGCGGCGGTGTCGGTCTGCGCGCCCGCTTGCGCGGCGCAATAGTTCTGCGCATGGACGTCGCGAGAAGTCGCGAGGGCGTACGGTGGATCTGGTCGATAAGCGACGTATCGCGGAGGGCATTCTAGTGAGGGCCTGCCCACTGCTCGGCCTTTCGCGCCTGCTCGCCGTCATCAGCCTGGCGATTGGCCTTGCCACGAGCCATGCGGCAGCGCAGACGTTCTATCCAGACGATCCGCTGCTGCGCGAGCCGACGCCCCTGCCCGCGCCCGATCCAGGCCGGCGCAATCTCAGCGTGCTCCTCGAAGCCGCGGCGGCCACATTCGGCCGTCCGGGAGAACGGCATCCCAGTAATGGCGTCATCGCGGCTCAGAGCGTGAATACCCTGGGTGAAGTGCTCGACGGTGCCTGGTACATGAACCGTCACGGTCGCACCCGCATGAGCGCTGAGGAGCTGCGCCGCGGCAGCGGCGACGATCAACCGCCCTCGACGACTGGCCCATGGCACGTCCTGCTGCTCAAGAATGATGACGTCCGGCCCACGATCGTGTTCCGGGACGAGAACAACAGGGTTTACCGCCTGCGTTTCGATTCGCGCGGCGCGCCCGAGCTGGCGACTGGCGCCGAGATGATCTCGTCGCGGTTTTTTCACGCACTTGGCTACCACGTCCCGGAGACGTACCTGGCCGTGGTCGATCGCGATCGGCTCGTCGTGGAGACAAACGCGACCGAAGTCACATCCAATGCCGGTGTGCGTCCGCTTCTTCCCAGGCAGATCGATCGTCTGCTGGCTGGTGTCGAACGCCGGGACGACGGCCGCTACCGCGCAACCGTACTGAAAGTTCCCACCGGAGTTATTTCGCTCGTCGGACCATATCAGCTATTCGGCACGCGCAGTGACGACCCGAACGACATCGTGCCGCACGAGCACAGGCGCGATTTGCGTGGCCTTCATGTGTTCGCCGCCTGGCTCAACCACACGCACATGGATGCGCTCCACACCTTCGACATCGTGGTGGCGCCAGAAGGACAGCCTCCTCACGTCCGCCACTACCTCCTCGACTTCATGGCCACGCTGGGCAGCGGCCTGAACGGCGCGAAGGCCGCGTGGGAGGGGCATGATCCGGTTTACGGACAGAAGACGACGCTTCAGAACATCGCCGGCCTCGGGCTGTATACGCCGGCCTGGATGCGTGCGAACTATCCGGACCTGCCGGCGGTCGGCCGTCTCGATTCGGAGACCTTCGAGCCGGACACGTGGACGCCACTCTACGACGTGGCGCCGTTCGCCAACCGGCTGCCAGACGACACATTCTGGGCGGCCAGGCAGGTGATGGCATTCACCGACGACGAGATCCGCGCCATCGTGGCGGTGGCGCAATATTCCGATCCGCTAGTCGGCCGCTCGATCGCGGATTGCCTGATCGAACGGCGCAACCGCATCGGGCGCACCTACTTCGCGAAGGTGCTGGCGCTCGATGACATCACCATACGCGGCACGGAACTCACCTTCGTTGATCTGGCCGCACAGTACAAATTCGCAGAGCCTCGACGCCACCGTGTGGACTGGTCGATCTACGACAACAAGACCGGGAAGCCGTCGACACTACTGTCAACCACCGAAGGTCATCAGATTCCGACCGAGGCGAGCGGGGTGACGGCCGGAAGCTACGTGCTGGCGCGCATCACGATGGAGGGGGTGGCTGCAAGGCACCGCTGTGAACGTTGTTCTTCGCCGCGAGGCGAGTGGACTCCGCGTCGTCGGGATCGATCGCGAGTGGCCCGGCCGACTCCTCGTCGACCCGCAAATAATCTCACGGCCCGTGCGGAACCGGTACGTCGAGCTCGACGCCGATCGGCAGCGTCTCTTCGACACGTATGCACGCGAATTGAACGTGAGGCTCGGAGAGAACCTGTCGCCAGAGGAGCGCTTTCGTGCTCTCAGCGTGTCCGAACAGACGACGTTCGACGCTATCTCGCACGCTCTCCTGCAATCGACGTTGACCGATGAGGCACGCCAACCCCTTGGGAAAGCACTCGACCTCGTGACGGGACTCGAGCGGATCGCCGGCGAGTCGGCCGGCCGGGGCACCGATCAGCAGTTTCGCATCTACGTGACGCTGCGGCGCGATGCGGGTGACGTGCTCGAGCGATCGCGCGAGTTCGACCGGACCCACGAAAACACGGTCTATCACGTGGGCTACCCGCTTTCGTACCGTCACGCGTCGGGAATGCCTAGTATCCAGTTCTCGGTCGCCGAAGACGGACTCAGCGCGGACATCGACGTCGACTACCGCGGCAGCAAGGCGCCGCAATCGCTGTTCAACGGCCACCTCACCTCGTCGAACTCGGACGTCCGATCGGGCGACAACTCCGAGCGACACACGCGACGCTGGTCCGGGTTCGCCAACTGGTGGTCGGACGTCTTCGGCGGCGTGAAGTTCGGCGATGGCGCAGCGGCGAGCGACAACACGCTTAGCGGCATGCCGACTCGGCCGCCTAGCAGCGTGCCGCCCAACCGGCCGGCCGGCGCCTCGATTCCTGACGTTGCTGACGCCGCACAGGAATTCCTGACCGATTGGCTGATCAGGCGCAACTACCAGGAAGCGGTTGCGTTTTTCGGGCCGGACGTCCTGCCGTGCGTCGCCGATTCGATGGACATGAACCCCAAGACCCCCGAGGAACGCCTGCGGCGCGCCAGCCTGGAGCTGCTGCAGAGAGCCGCAAAACAGTGGGGACGGCCGACCAGTCTGACCCAGGCAATGAATCCCGTGGTCCCGTGGGCGCCTTCGGTGCGAGTCATGAAGCATGCCTTCGATCGGGATTTCACGGTTCTCGAAGCACCCACAGAGCTCGGCACACAGTACCAGTGTGGAGTGACGCCGCAGAAGAAGTCCGCCTCTTCAGGGACGCCGCAGTACGGCACTTACTACGGCACTATTCTGCAGGTAGTCCGTGAAGGGCAGCCAGGCGGCACCCTCGTGCTGGTCTGGCGGCGGGTGAACAACGAGTGGCGGCTCGTGGCGTATCGCGCGGTGGAATAGGGTAGTACGCTCAGGGCGCGACTGGTTTGGCGCGTTTCGCTAGTTTCTCTACCAGCGGCGCCAGACCTTCCGGCACGTTGGCTTCGTCGAATTCCAGCCGCACCTGCCCCTCGTCGGTGTCGAGCTCGATCTCATATACGACGAGATCGCGCGCGGGCGACGCCTTAGCGGGCGAAGGCGCTCGCGAACGCTGCGCATAGCGCTCGAGCGCCCGCCCGGCGGCGGCGTCGAGATCCTTCTCGGAAGCCTCGCTGCCACGCACAAGACCCGCAAAGCCACCCGACTGACGGAAGCGGATCTTGTCGATTCGCATCGTCAGAAGCCGACGGCCTTCCAGGCCTTTGCAACAGCCTTTTCCTCGGTGCTGCCCGACCCGTACAGAGTCGCGGCATTCTGTGTCGACATCTCAACCATGTCGATGAAACTGCTCGTCTGGTGCAACGCGAGGAGCGTGCGATACCAGATATGGCCGGCTCTCTCCCAGGCACGGCCGCCAAGCGTCAGCGCCGCGAGATAGAACGCATGATTGGGAATGCCTGAATTGATGTGCACGCCTCCAGCGTCCGCCGTTCCCGTGTACTTGTTCTTGAGGTGCTTTGGTTGAGGATCGGTGCCGAGATTCGGGTCGTCCTCGTACGCCAGCCCTTCCTTGAACGTCCGAAGCGACTTCGCGGTCGTGCCCGGGCCCATGATGTCCGGCCCAATCAGCCAGTCGGCCTTCGCCGCCGTGTGCTTCCGCTTCCACTGCTTGACCAGCGAGCCGAACACGTCGGCGAAGTGTTCGTTGAGCGCTCCGGGCTCATTCCGATACTCCAGGTTGCACGTGTGGCTCACCACGCCGTGCGTAAGCTCGTGCCCGACTACGTCCAGCGACTTCGTAAAACGGATGAAGATGATCCCGTCGCCATCGCCATACGCCATCTGCTCGCCGTTCCAGAACGCGTTGTTGTAGTTTTGTCCGAGGTGCACGCTGGAGATCAGCGTCATGCCTCTGTCGTCAAGCGAGTTGCGGCCGAAAATCTTCTTGTAGAAATCGTAGGTGGTGCCCGAGTAGTTGAAGGCTTCGTTGACGGCGGGGTCGTTGGACGCCTTGTCTTTTTCGCCGCGCACCAGGGCGCCCGGCAGGAAGCTCGATCCCTGATTCTCCATGTCGTACACGAGACGGGTCTTCTTGGCCTCGGGTGAGGGCACGGCTGTCATCATCGGAAACTGCGACAACGCAGTGCGGGTGGCCCGCAACGCCGCCGATCGCGCAATCGCCTCGACCGCGAGCTTTCTCACCTTCGGAACGGGAGATTCCACCAGACGATCGAGTACGTAGGGTGGAAGGATGCAGTGGATTGGGTTGTGGCAGTAGCTCACGGTCGGCCTCCTTGCCGTAGTTTGTGTCGAGCGATTATCGTCGCACTGCCGGCCGAGTCAACGTGATGTTGTTTTCTCCGTGCAACCGGGAGAGTAGGGGGCCAGGTAAGACGTTACCTGCGCTCTGCTGCGAGGGCCTTTTTTGCCTCGCTCAACTCGGGCAAGGCTGCGTCGGCATTCGCCCACAGCTTCAGGAAACGCTCATACTCCAGACGTGCGGCCTCGTCGTCTCCCTGGGCGCCGAGCAGACGCGCCAGCTCGAGAACGTCGCGAGGCTCGAGCACTGCCGCCGTCCGTTTGGCGGGACCCCCGGCGGTGAGACGTTTGTATTCTTCGATCGCAGCCGCGCGATTTCCCCGTGCCAATTCGACGCGCGCCAACCCATCGCGCGATGGCAGGTTGGCCGCAAACACCGTCGATGCGTCGCGGCCGAGCGTTTGCCACGCTTTCTTTTGTGCCGCTGTGAAGCTCGATGCGGCCTGATCGTGATGTCCCTGCGCGAGCGCGATTTCTCCTTCGAGCGCAGCGACCCAGTTCGATTCGATGGGATCAGTGCTGTCGTAACGCGACTTAAGCGCAGTGAGACGCGATGCCGCATTCTTTGAGTCGCCCGCGCGAAGCTCAGCGACGCCGCCAATCAGATCGGCGAGCACGAGCAACGAATGATTCTCGCGATCCGCGAGTGCCTTCTGAGCCGCGCGAACGTCTTCGAGGGCTCGGGCGTACTGCTTCTGTTCGATGAGCAGCCACGCAGACGTCAACAGCGCGTTTGCTTGGACCTCTCCGTCGTCATTTTCGCCGCGTCCCTTGTCGAGAACCTCTGCAGCCTCACGGTACCGGCCCACCCGCGACAAGAGGAACGCCTGTACCCTGAAGTCTGGTGACACTTTTTCGAGAGCTTCGTCGTACCGGCCAAGCGCGGCCAGAGCGAGGCTCCGGCCGAGAGTGGAAGCCTGGTAGGCCGGATCGACCCTGAGCGCGCGCAAGTACGCTTCGAGTGACTTGTCAAGCATGCCGTGGGCGAGATACCCCTCGCCGAGGCTGTCCCACGGGTTCGCTTCGTCGGGCGACTGTTGGGTCACCCCCTGAAACTGTTCGATGGCTTCGTCAAACTTACCCTCTGCCAGCAACGAATACCCTTGCATGTTGCTCACCACGTTGCCGACTCTCGGCGATCGGATGGCATACCAGGCAATGGCTGCGGCCACGAGGCCAACGACAATCAGACTGTTTGCGACGAGACGCTTCCGGATGTACCGGGAGCGAACGTCTGGAAACGTGCCCAACCCTTTCATTTCTTCCAGAGCGTGATGCACATCCGCCGCACCCTGATATCGCTTATCCGGATTTTTCTCGAGGCACCGCTGAATGATGGCTCGCATTGCCGCGGGCACGCTGGATGGCAACGCGGGCGTCTCCTGCTGGAGAATGCCTGCGCTCACTTCGAAGCCGGTCGCCCCCATGAACGGGCGGCGGCCCGCAACCATTTCATACAGAAGCACGCCGAGAGCCCAGATGTCGCTGCGCTGATCTCCCCGCTGGCCGCGCAGCAGCTCGGGCGCCATGTACGGCAGCGTGCCGGCAATCGTCCCCTCGCCGGTCAACGAACGCTGCGAGAGCGAAAGCGCATCAATCTGATGGGTGTCGAGCATCCTCGCCAGGCCAAAGTCGAGCACCTTCGCGCCGCGCTTCGGCGTAATCATCACGTTGGTGCTCTTCAGATCGCGGTGCGTGATGCCGTGTTCGTGCGCGTGGGCGAGCGCGTCGGCGATCTCCATCCCGTATCGCCTCGCGTTCGCGATCGACAGCTGCCCCTCTTTGACGAGATCGGAAAGCGATCGGCCGTTGACCAGCTCCATTACGACAAACAGCTGGCCGTCGGCGCGGCCGACGTCGTAGATGTGACAGATATGCGGATGGCTCAGCCGCGACGCGTGCTGCGCTTCCCTTCGCAGCCTCGCCTGCGCACCATCGCCGTCCAGGGACGCGACCTTCAGCGCCACCTCCCGGCCAAGCTCTATGTCGCGAGCGGCATAGACGTGACCCATGCCGCCGCTTCCGAGAAGGCTTCCGATCTCGTAATGACTGATGATGCGGCCGCTCAGCAGCGTTGCGGCGGGCGGGTGCTCGATGAAGTCGCCGGACACACCCTGCGCATCGAGCAGGCGTTCGACCTCGGAGCGCACCGACTCGTCACCAGCGCTCGCTTCGGAGACAAATGCTGGGCGGGCACCCGGCTCTTGTTCGAGCGCCGCATTGAAGATGTCTTTGACGCGCGCCCATTGCTCGGCATTCATGGTGTCGGATAGCTCACGCGTGGCGGCCGATCTCGGCGAACAGCCAGGCTTTCGCCATCCTCCACTCCCGGCCAACGGTCGCCGGCGAGATGTGCATCACTTCCGCCGTCTCCTCCATGGTGAGGCCGCCAAAAAAACGCAGCTCGACGACGCGGCTCTGCTGAGGATCGACGGTTGCGAGCCGCGTCAAGGCCTCGTCGAGCGCGAGCAGATCGATATCTACCGGGCCGCCGATCAGGATCGCGTCGTCGAGAGGAAGCTTGCGCGCCCCATCTCCGCGCTTCTCCGCCGCGTGCGCGCGCGCGTGGTCGACGAGAATCCGGCGCATGGCCTGTGCCGCGATACCGAAAAAATGGGCGCGGTTCTGCCATCTCACCGCACGCTGATCGATGAGCCTGAGGAAAGCCTCGTTGACGAGCGCGGTCGGCTGAAGGGTGTGGTCCGACCGCTCTTTCCTGAGGTAGCTCGCCGCCAGCTTCCGCAGTTCCCGGTGGATTTGCGGCACCAGCCGGTCGAGCGCCTGCTCCTCGCCATTGCTCCACTCCTGGAGGAGCCGGGTGACCTCGCCCGAATCACGAACCATTTTCTTAAGGATACGACCCTCGCTCATGAGTGAAAAGCCCCGCCCTTTCCGCGTGAACCAACAGACGCGGAAATCCGGGAGGTTGGACATGGGCTGGGAGGCTGTGGTGCTGGCGGCGACCATTATCATCCGTTCCTACAACAACTTCGGCGTGCCGGCTGCCGATCTGGCGGCCGCCAGGCAGGATGCCGAAACCATCCTTCAGCAGGCCGGCGTGAACATCGTCTGGGAGGACTGCTGGGCCGGCGAGCGCCATCCCGTTTCCACCTCGGCGCGGTGCCAGGAACCGGTCGGCGGCGACATCGTGCTCAGGCTGCAGAAGACCGGGCAGGCCGATGGGTCGAAGTTCGTGTCGATGGGGTTCTCGCTGGTGCGAACCCCGGACTCGACCCCGTTCCTCGCGACCGTGTATGTCGATCGCGTCGAGTCGGTGGCTCGGGGGGCCGGCACCGACGCGCGCCGCGTCCTCGGGCTGGCGATTGCGCACGAGATCGGCCACCTGCTGCTCAACAGTAATACGCACGCGGCACGCGGATTGATGCGCGCCGACTGGTCACGCACGGAACTACGCCGCATGGACGCGGCCGCTTGGCAGTTCCGCGACGCCGAGGCCGCGCATATCCGCACCGCGGCGCTCGCGCGGCGGTGAGTCCCGCCGCAGCCTTGAGTGCAGGCGACGGCAAGCTTATCCTTGGCCGATGAAGACTTGTGGCAAGTTGACGACCGACGGTAGACAGTGGTCGATGGCGAAAGCGTTGTTGGGCGCAGACCTTCGACGGTGACTGGGCTCGATCGGTGGACGCGCATTAAAGAGCTGTTTCAAGCGGCGCTCGAACGCGAGCCGGGCGAACGCCGCGCTTTTCTGGACGCCGCCTCAGGCGCTGACCCGCTTCTACGGGCCGAAGTCGAACGACTCCTTGCGTCACACGACGAGGTTGGCACCTTCATTGACAGATCCCCGTTGGCGCCATCCGTGGCCACTGAATCTCCTGCGTCCATCACCGGGCGAATGCTCGGTCATTATCTAGTCGGGCATTTGCTCGGCGTCGGCGGGATGGGCGTCGTCTACGCCGCCCGCGATATCGACCTCGAACGCGTCGTAGCGTTGAAGATTGTCTCGAGTGACGTGGTTGATGGTCAGGTCCGGCTGCGTCGCGAAGCGCAGCGAGCATCGCAGCTCAATCATCCGAACGTTTGCACAATCCACGAAGTGGGAGAGGCCGATGGACTGACCTATTTTGTGATGGAGCACGTGGACGGCCGGACCCTGAGCGCGTTGATTGAAGCCCACGAGCTGCCGCTTGAAGATGTGCTTCGATACGGGGGCCAGATCGCGGAGGCGCTGGCGCACGCCCATCGTCACGGCCTGGTTCATCGTGATCTGAAGTCCGGCAATGTGATGGTGACGCGCGATGAACGGATCAAGGTTCTCGATTTCGGCCTCGCCTGTCCAGCGCCTGCTCAACGCGTAACTGAGTTGTCCCAGTCGCAGGAGACACTGTCACGCGCGGAACACATCGCGGGAACCCTGGCCTATATGGCGCCGGAACTGCTTCGCGGCGAGCCGGCCGATACGCGCAGCGACGTGTGGGCCCTCGGTGTCGTCCTCCATGAAATGGCAACAGGACGACGGCCCTTTCACGGCAGAACGGGGTTCGAAATCAGTGCGGCGATCCTGAATCAGCCGCTGGAGTCCTTCCCAGCCCACGTCTCCCAGTCGCTCCAGGAGATCATCAGACAATCGCTGGCAAAAAATCCCGCCGTGCGTTACGCACACGCCGCGGAAGTCGCCGCAGCGATTGACGCTGCGCGAACCGGGCACGCGGCGGCCGCCGCCGAACAACCCGGCTACTCGCGTACGCCAAATAGCACGCGACCTGTGGGCAACCTTTCAGCGGCCCGCACATCCTTCATTGGACGCGTCGAAGAATCGGCAAGGTTCGCCCGCGAACTCGAAACGAGCAGACTGGTGACCTTAAGCGGCGTCGGCGGAAGCGGAAAGACGCGATTGGCTCTCCGGATCGCGGAGCAGTCGCAATCGGCCTTTCGCGATGGCGTATGGTGGGTAGACCTTGCGCCGCTCGCGGACGCCACGCGAGTCGAAGAGGCGGTCGCCGCCACCTTGGGGGTTTTGAATTCACAACGGCCGCCCCGGGATGCGTTGGTGGAATACCTTGCCGAACGACGTCTTCTGTTGGTGCTCGACAACTGCGAACATTTGATCGCTGCGACAGCAGATCTATCGGATGCAATCCTGGCGAAATGCGATGCGGTCCACATCCTGGCGACCAGTCGGGAGGGTCTAGGCATCCCAGGAGAGCGGATACTGGCCGTGCCGTCACTCTCGTTACCGGCGGGCGACACGGCCATGGATCCGGAAACCATCTCCAGGTCTGATGCTGTTCGCCTTTTCGCCGAGCGCGCGGCGGCAGTTCAAGCCGGCTTCTCCATCACCACGTCGAATGGACCTGGCGTCGTCGACATTTGCCGGCGCCTCGACGGTATTCCGCTGGCCATCGAACTCGCCGCGGCACACGCCAGGGTCCTCAGCGTCGAACAGATTCGCGCGCGACTGGCGGATTCCCTCGCTCTGCTGTCCGGTCGAGGCAGGGCGGTTCCGCGCCACCAAACGCTCAGCGCCGCTCTGCAATGGAGCTACGACCTTCTGGCGCCCACGGAGCAGCGGACGCTTCGGCTCCTTTCCGTGTTTCATGGCGAATGGACGTTCTCGGCGGCCAGAGCCGTTTGCAGCGAAGACGGGGATGGTCAAGACCTGCTGGATCTCGTCTGGCGACTCGTCGAAAAATCCCTGGTTGAAGTCGTGCAGACCGAAGGCGTTGAGGCCCGCTATCGGCTGCTCGAGATGGTCCGCCAGTTCGCCTTCGATCGTCTCGTTGCCGCATCCGAAGCGTCGGATGCTGTGGCCCGACACGCCGACTTCTATCTCTCCCGGTTCCAGCGCGCGACGGCGGATCTCATCGGCCCCCGCGAGGCCGAGACGGTTGCATCTCTCGATCTGGATTTTGACAATCTTCTGGCCGCCCTTTACGAAAGCACGACCCTTGACGGCGGCGTGGAGCGCGTGTTGCGCCTGGCCTCAGATGGGTGGCTGTTCTGGGTCTCGCGCGGGCGCATTGCGGTTGGTAGAAACGTGCTGGCCGCTCCGCTCAGCCGGGCAGCGGAGGCGAGCACACCCGCTCGGGCCCGCGCGCTCATGGCTTCCTCCATGCTCGCGCGGTTCGCCGGCGATTCGACGCAGGCCCTACGAGACGCTGAAATCAGCGTGTCGTTGTACCGAGCAGTCAGCCCAGCCCGATTCTTCAGGACTTGCGTTCGCTCTTTTTCAAAGAGCAGCGGCACGAGTCTCGCTGGCAGAACGGGCGCTCGCACTGCAGGACCTGGAACGTGGCGTCGATCTGTCGAAGCGCGCCGGCGATCAGGTAATGATGGGCATCTGCCTCAACATGTTGGCCGCGCTCGCGCTCGGCGACGGGGATGTCGAGGGCGCCGAACTCAAATTGGTCGAGGCGTTGTCCACCGGACGCGCTTCGCAAAGTCCTTACCTCCTCATCCTCTATCTGATGAACCTTTCATCGATACACGCCGAGCGAGGCCGGTGGTCCAAAGCCGTGGATTTCGACCGGGAAGCACTCGAGTTCATCCAGGCGTCAGGCAATCGTCACTTCGCTCCGGCCTGTGTTCTTCTCTCGGGACGCATTCTTGCTGCATCCGGCGATCTGACGGGCGCGTGGCGTTTGGTCGGCGCGGCTCTCGGCATGTGGGCGCGGATTGGCGAAACGCCACCGATCGACGACGTCAGATCGGCGGAGCGCGAGCTCACGTCACGCGCCGCGAAGCAGGACCATATCGATTACGCGAGGTTCCAGACAGAAGGGAGAGCTCTTACATACGATGCCGCAGTCGTTGAGACTTTGAACGCGTTGCAGCGAATGCGCGGCGCGCGGTTCTACTCCGAAAGCGAGAACAATAGCTGAGACCGAACCCGTCATTTCACGTCGACGCCCATTGCATGCGCGAGCGTTTCACGCGTGAATGGCTTCGGCAGCAGCCCGAACTCGCCGTCTTTCATGTCGGCGGCGGACTCGATATTGCCCGTCGTGAGGATGACCGGGATATCGGGTTTCCGCCGGCGGATTTCCCGTGCGAGCTGCAGGCCGCTTACGCCTCCGGGCATCATGATGTCCGACAAGACCAGATCGATCGCGCGTGAATCGGCCAGCGCGCCGAGCGCCGCCTCGGCACTCGCGACGTGGGTGACCGTAAATCCAAGAGAGATCAACAGCTCCTGTGAGAGCGCTGAAACCTCCCTGTCGTCCTCCACAAGAAGAACGTGTCCGCGGGCCTCGGTGTCTGGTGCGCTGGCGGCGGTGTTGACCCTGGCAGCCGCCACAGGTTCGCGCAGCGAACGCGGCAGGAGCAGCGTCACGGTCGTGCCGACACCGACGTCGCTGGCAATCGTGACTCGGCCGGCAGACTGCTGAGCGAAGCCATACACCTGCGGCAGCCCAAGGCCCGAGCCCCTGCTGATGTCTTTGGTCGTAAAGAAAGGCTCGAACGCGCGGGCTTGCACCTCGGGCTCCATGCCTTGCCCGGTGTCGGCAATCGAGATGCTGACGAAATCGGCCAGCGCGCCGTCTTCATCATCCGCACGGGCGTTCTCGACGCTTATCGTGATGGTGCCGCCCTCGGACATGGCGTCGCGCGCGTTCAGGCAGAGGTTCAGGATTGCGAGCTCCATTTCGCCCGCGTCGACTTCGACCGGCCACGCGTCAGCCGCGAGGTTCATCTGCACGCTGATATTTCCGCCAAGCGACCCGTCGAGCATGGCGCGCATACCTTTCAGGTGCGCGACGACGTCGACCGATTCGGCATTCACCGGCTGGCGGCGCGAGAAGGCCAGCAGATGCCGGGTGAGACCGGTGCCGCGGGCAACGGCGCGATGCATCGCTTCGAACACGCGCGGGCTCGGCGGCGTGCCACCCGTAAGCTCGAGCAGCTGCAGGCCGCCGGCGAACACCGCGAGCAGGTTGTTGAAGTCGTGCGCTACGCCGCCCGTCAGCTGGCCGAGCGACTCCATCTTCTGCGTCTGGCGCAGCGCGGCTTCGGCCTGACGCAGCCGGTCCTGATCGCGAAGGCGCTCGGTCACGTCATAGACGAACTGATAGGCCCCGATACGATTTCCATCGCGATCGCGCAGCGTGTTGAAGCGCAGTTCGTAGGATCGCCGGTCTCGGGCGGGATCACCAAACTCCTGGATCGCGGTGAACTCTTCGCCAGACAGCGCCCGGCTCCACATCGCCTTCACCTCGCCTTGGTGTTCGGGCTGCGTCGCCAGCAGATCGAGCATGTTGTCGCCGGCTTTGGGACGAACACCGTAGATGCGCTCGAACTCGTTGGCCGCGGCGTTGTTGATCGCGAGCAATCGATAATCGAGGTCGGCGATCAGAACAAGTGCGTTAGTCCCTTCGACGATATCGGCGAGAATCTTCCGCTCGGCAAGCGCCTCCGCTACGCGGCGTTCCAGAGTCTCGTTCAGCTCGCGGAGTGCTGCTTCGGCATTCTTGCGTGCCGTCACATCGCTGGCGGCGCCAAACCACTCGGTGATGTTCCCATGAGAATCGAAGAGCGGAACGGCCCTGGACAACGTCCACCCGATCGTGCCGTCAGCTCGCCGCACGCGATGCTCCAGCTCGAACATTTTCCTGGCGGCTATCGCCTCCTGAATCGCCGCCGTGACGTCCGCCAGATCGTCGGGATGAATGTAGTCGCCCAGCCACGATCCACTGGGACTGCTGGTGTCCGCCATGAACCCCTGCCCTTCGAGGGCAAGCATCTGCGACCAGTCCGGACTCATCCTGTAGAGCGCGTACGAACTTGCCGCTACGAGCGCCCGAAGACGCCCTTCGCTCTCGCGCAGCGCACGCTCCACCAGCACCTTCGGCGTCGTTTCCCAGCAGGCACAGAACATTCCGGCGACCTTGCCGCTCTCGTCCCGCACCGGCGAGTAGGAGAAGGTGAACCAGGTGTGCTCGTCGTACCCCTTTCGATTCATGACGAGCGGAAGGTCTTCGCGGTAGGTGGCGTTACCGGCCATCGCGGCGTCGATCAGCGGGCTGATGTCCGGCCAGATCTCCGACCAGATGTCGTAGAAACGCTTCCCGAGGGCGGCTGGATGCTTGGCGCCCAGGATCTCGGCGTACGGGTCGTTATAAAGAAAGCCCAAATCCTTGCCCCACGCGACGAACATGGGGAAACGTGACTGCAGCAGAAGGCTGACGACGGTTCGCAAAGACAGAGGCCACGATTCGGGTGGTCCAAGCGGCGAGGCGGACCAGTCCCTCGACCGCATGAGGGCGCCCATGTTTCCACCGCCGGCAAGAAATTCGGGTGTCCGCGTCATGCTCGTCCGTCGGGAATTGTACTCAGACTCCGAGCCGAGGGTTCGGCGCCCGGTCAGCTCTCCACGAATCGCTGTTCGTGCAGAATCACGTCTTCCGTAATCTTTCCCGCGAGCATCTCATCTATCTTCAACTTCCCGCTTCTGATGACCACGATGTCCATGGCTGCTGCGAGCGCGCGGTGCTCGAGCGTGGGATCGAATACCGTCGATGCTTCCACGAAGAGCAGCGTTGACAGCGCACGCGCAGCGCCCGACAGGAACGGATGGCTGCCAAGGACCTCGTTGAACGTGCGCGCAAGATTCTCGCCGAACCTGGCGAGATGCTCTAGTGCTTCTGTTGGCGTCTCGGCCGCCGCTTCGCGAAAGCGAGCGATTTCGACGCCGGCACCGACTGCATCGTGGACCAGTTCGGATTCGAGCGAGAGCAACGAGCCGAGCATCTCGGGCACGGTCGCCGATGAGCTATGCACTCGCAGGGCCGCAGCCACGACTTCGTCTATCTGATCTGCCGCGTAGAACTTCGCCACTTTAGCGAGATCTGGAATCCCCCTGAGCGTTTCGGCGATCGATTTCATTCGCAGTGTCAACGCCAGAGCCGTTTCAGGCGCACCCAACACCGCGCGAATGTCCTTCATGTCACGGTGGTCCCAGTACAGGTCCGTCCCTTCGTCGAACGCAACCCGTCTGCCCGCCGTCCGATGAACGTTCGTCGTCGCTCGTAAACAGGAAAACACGATCGCCGGTGCTGCCGCGGCGAGGTTCCCGTATTCCGCGGCGTCGGCAAATGCGTAGAAGGTTACGAGCTCCTTCAGTCGTCTCTGCAGCGCTTTGGACAATTCCCGGTAAATCGGATCTTTGCGGCTTGCGGGCGCCCTGGTCCACGCGTTGAGGAACTCGGGCGGAGCGGCCAGGGTCAGTGAGATCAGTGTGTCGCCAATATCATGGGTTCCTGAATTTGGATCCTTTCCGTCGAGCGATTTGTCGAGATCGGCAGCCCACTCGCGGAAGCTGCGAGCCTCGGGATCTCCGAACGCGCCCGGGATGTACTTGTGCACGAGCGGCTCACACTCCTCCACCAGCTGCGAGAGGCGCATGTTCCGCACCGCCCTTTCCATCCGGTAGGAATAGCTGAAAGTGCCGCTCCTCCAAATCTTCACGCCGCCCTTGAGTGCTATCGGCAATGTTGCCGCTACGGTGAGCGTGCTGTCGCGTCCACAGCGTGCGCGGAAGATGCCTGTACGTTGCGATTGCTCATCGCCTGCGTCGAGTGTATAGAGAAGCACGCGCCCGCCGTCCTGGATGATTGACAGCCGCGCGGACGACAATGTCGAGGCGGATTCTGACGTGCGTCCGAACGGCATCGTCAGCTCAACCGACACGTTGCGGCTGATGTTGTGGGTCAACTCCGCCGTGTGCAGCGTGACGCCGTCTGCGGTATTCACCATCAAATCGTCGAAATCTCCGGCAAGTGCGCGCTGAAGCTTCGCACCCATTCCCGGCTTCGACAAGTCGAACGAGACGTCAACCAGCGCGCTTCTGGCAGTGCTGCGCGCGTATCGCGCGGCGAATGAGAACTCCTGCTGTTTCTTGGCGGCGTTCAGCGCCATCGCGTAGAAGTTGTCCGCCTTGGCGATGACTGCTTTAATCGCCGCTTGTATGTCCTTCACATCCTGCATGAGGAGCTCGCGTTTGCCGAGAAATGCTCCCAGGCGGTCTTTCAGGAGGTTGTCGAGCCGATCGAAGCTTGCCTCGTCCACAGCTGCCTGCGCTCGATCGATATGGATGTTCTCGCGGACGAAATCGAGCAGCTCCTGCAGCGTGTCGCCCTGGAGCATGTCGAGCAGATCGCCAGCGGCCGAGCGGATTTTGCGTGCGACGTCCGTGTTATTCACGACACGGAACGCAGGGCCCACCGCTGCCTCGATCAGTCGCGCAATGGGCGTACGTTCGAATCCAGCTCTGGCGACAAGGGCTCGAACGAGTGCCTGCACGCGAGCCTCGCCGGAGGCGTTGGCAATGTCCTTCAGAATCGGGATCAATTCGCCGACCTCGGCGTTCGAGAGCGACAGGATAATGCTCGTCACCTCGTGGCCGCCCGTTGTCAGCACCTTGTCGAATCGTTCGAGCAGCGCCGCCAGCCGCTGACGGCCGCGCTCGTAGATGCTCTTGATCTCGTCGGTGCTCAGACCAGCGACTTCGTCGAGGGCCTTTCCGCCGAGGTTCATCAACACGCCGGCAAGCTTGTCCTGCAGGCTGACATCGCTCGTCACGAAGGCTCGCGTTTCGCGCAGCCCCTCAATAATCTGGTTCTCATTGAGCCCGAAGATCGCAGCGACCAGATCCTCTGGATGGTGGCCCCTGTCGAAGAATGGCGGAAGCTGTGCCTTGATACCCACCCGCGCGCCGAGCGCGAAGTTCCAGCCTTTCTTGACAAGCTTGAAGAGGCGAAGACGGAGTATTTGATCGTCCGTTTCGCGGGCCAGAACAACCCCGTACTTACCAGCCGCTTCGAAGCCGAAGACTGCGCTTGCACCCATTTGCACCCGCAATCCGATGTCGCCTTCGAGGCCGCCGCCTGGAATGTTACGCAGCCAGGAAAAGTCGTAGCCAGCCTGCACACCCAGCTGCAAGGCAAACGAACCATCTACCTCGGTGATGAGCCAGGTTCCCGGCGCGAGGTCTTCCGCTGACTCCACCGTCCGCGGCAAGGCCCAACTGTCGAATACGTCAGCGAACACCTTCACAGCCGGTTCGCTATCGGCGAATCGGTGCAGAACGGCAAAAACGCGGCTCGTGGATCCTTCGACGCCAAACGATCCGGATGCACCTGCTCCAAGCGCGAGTGTTCCCTTGGCTGTGCCTCCGAGATCGTAGGCCGCGCGTACGGCGACATACCGTGTCGCGTCTGGATCGTCGAGTACAAGGCCGTCGACCAGCTCCTGGGAGGGCGCAACCGCCCTGATGGCGTCAGCGCCGTCGATGTAAACGCCCATTTCGAAGGTCGCCCCGGCATTCCCCTTCAGCGTCACCTTGCCGGTCGGGCTGCCGAGCGTGACCGCGCCATCCGCCATTGCCTTGATGTCGCCCAGGACAATCTCGCCGGGCGGCAGCGTCGACGCCGGGTTCCGCAACGCATTCGCGAGAAGGGCAGCTGGTGGGCGAGTTCCAGCGAGACATTCGCCTGGTCCGCCAGGAATTTTCGCTTCAGCGAGAATTTTGAGCCTACGGCAGGCATGAAATGGCGCCGGGTAGTCTACCCGGTACCTCCCGGCACCAAACGAAAGTCTCGCGGATACAGAATGGCACCCGTCAGGTTGGCGAGGCGCCGGTTCTTTTCTACCCCACGGCATGTCGGAGGTACTCCGGAGGTTCGTAACCGCCCTTCTGCACGTCTTGAAGACCCCAAAGAATATGGGCGTTTTCCGCCGCACATACCGGGTACGCGGTCTGCACGGCTCCGGCAGGTGCCTGCTGAGAACAGGGAGGGTGTTCCACCCCGTCGACCGCTTCTGCTGCTCGCCGAAAGACTTGCACTGGCGATCGGTCTAATCGCCCTGGGGGCTTGGGGTTGGCACGACATCCGGTCTACCGAGACGACGCGGCACGATCTGGAGCAGTTCGCTGCGGTCCGCGAGGTCGCCCCGGCCCGCAGCGCGCCGATAGACGCCGCGGACCAGGTGCTCTGGTCCCCCACTCGCATCAGCGCCTGGCGGAAGGCAGTGAGCGAGCCGGGGCCCGTACCACTTGCGGTGCTTCGAATCCCGAAGGTTCGACTCGAAGTGCCGGTGTTGCCTGGCACCGACGATCTCACCCTCGACCGTGGCGTTGGTCACATCGCTTACACTGTGCAACCAGGCACCGACGGGAACTCGGCTATCGCGGGACATCGGGACAGTTATTTCAGAGGACTGAAGGACATCGCCATTGGTGACTTGATCGAGCTCGACACGAAGCAGGGGACCGATGTCTATCGAGTTGACCGAACCTGGATCGTCAACCCGGAAGACGTCTCGGTGCTGGACCCGACGCCGATGCGTGCGCTGACGCTGGTTACCTGCTATCCGTTCTATTATGTTGGCTCCGCTCCCCAGCGGTTCATCGTCCGTGCTGTGCGCGTGAGCGGCAAACCGGTGTCCTTGTCGTGATCACGTGGATCGTCCCGTTCGTCTCACTTTTCGTAACCGATCGAATTTCCATTCAGGAGGGGAGTGTTATGACACGTGCAATGAAGAGGGTGGTTTCGACCCTGGGGATCCTGTGTCTGACAGCCGGCGTGGCCATGGCGCAGACGACGACCGCGACGACAGAAACCAAGACGTTCGAGGTGCTCGCGGTCGATGGAAACACTCTGGTCGTCAGCCTGCCGGAAGGCACGAGGGAGCTGACGGTCGCCAACGACTTCCGCTTCATGATCAACGGACAACCGATGTCCGTGCAACAGTTGAAGCCGGGGATGAAAGGCACGGCCACGATCACGACGAAGACGACGGTAACGCCGGTCACCGTTACTCAAGTGAAGAGCGGCACCGTCATGCAGTCCAGCGGTTCTTCTATCATCGTGAGAACCGAAGAGGGCATCAAGATGTTCACGCAGGCGGATGTGGACAAGCGCGGCGTGAGAATCATGCGAGACGGCCGGCCCGCGCAGATAACGGATTTCCGTCAAGGCGATCAATTGACGGCGACGATTATCACGTCCAAGCCGCCGCGTGTCATGACGGAGAAGGAAGTGCAGGCGACTCTCGCGAAGAGCTCGCCAGCAGCCGCAGCCGCACCGGCGACGTCAGCAAAAGCGGGCGGCGCTGGCGCTGGGACGACTGCGTCGTCGCAGCAGACGGCGGGCCAGGGACAGGCCCCCTCTACGGGTGAGAGGACGCTGCCAAAGACCGCCAGCTCATGGCCGGCCATCGGGCTCGCGGGCGTTCTCTTCCTGGCGATCGGGTGCGCCCTGACTCTCAGGCGCCGGTTCGTCCACTAGCAGCGATCTACCGTACTCCGGGCCGCGCTCGTACATCGATACGAGCGCGGCCCGCCCGATCTAGGCCTGCTGAAAACCAGCGCGGGCGCGAAATGACGCCGGCAAAAGGAGTGCGCCGTGTTCCCTAAGCTCACTGCGGAGTTCCTCGGCACGTTCTGGCTCGTCCTCGGAGGATGCGGCAGTGCGGTACTCGCTGCCGCATTTCCGAATCTAGGCATCGGATTCGTCGGCGTGTCACTCGCGTTTGGTCTCACTGTGCTGTCAGGGGCATACGCGCTCGGCCCGATCTCAGGCGGACATTTCAATCCTGCTGTTTCGGTCGGTTTGTATGTGGGAGGCCGCTTTCCCGCCGCCTTGCTGTTGCCTTACGCCGCGGCGCAAGTCATCGGCGGCTTCTGCGGCGCCGTCGTCCTGTACTTCATCGCAAGCGGCCGCGCAGATTTCAGTCTTGCCGGCGGATTCGCCTCCAATGGCTACGGCGCGCACTCGCCGGGCGGGTATTTGCTTCTGGCGGGCTTTCTGTGCGAAGTCGTCATGACGTTCATGTTCCTGATCGTCATTCTCGGAAGCACGCACAAACGCGCCTCAACGGGCTTCGCGGGCCTCGCTATCGGCCTGGCACTCACACTGATCCATCTGATCAGCATCCCGGTGACGAACACCTCGGTCAATCCGGCGCGCAGTACCGCAACCGCGCTGATCGTTCAGGACTGGGCCCTTCAGCAGCTCTGGATGTTCTGGCTTGCTCCGGTGATAGGCGCCGCCATCGCAGGATTCGTATACAAGGCGCTCATGGAAGATCCCGCCTAAGCAGTGTGCCCTCGCCGGCGATCGACCGGCGAGCGGAGCGAAGAACCATCGGCTGGTGCCCGCCGCCGACGCCTGAAGGCGAGCGTCACACGACTCTCGGCGATTCCCTGCAGGATGCCGCGGCGGAACAGCACCCGACCCTAGTTGCAGATGGCAGCCACCATCCGCACGCGCTCGACGTCGACTCTGCGAACCAAGATGTCGCTCTTGCGATCCTTGTCGCGACTCGAGGCCGGAAAGATCGACGTGTTCGGGACCTGCGCCTTCATCGTCCGGCCGTCGGCCTTAACCGTCACTTCTGTCCAGTTGTCTTTCCGTTCCGCGGTGATCTCGCCGTCTTTCACGTCGTCTCTGAGGTCACCTTCCACCTCCACCCGGTGGCCGATGTGGTCCTTGAGGTCACCATGGCCGTCAAGCCAATAGAAGATCGTCGCGAAATCGCCGCTCGTTCCGAGAACGCTCGGCTTGACCTGTGTACCGGGCGAATCCAGCGATGGTTCCGTGGGCGGATTTGCGAGCAAGTATCCAGCGCCTTCACCGTCGCCGCGGATCAGACATCCCGACAATTTGACACGTCTGTCTGCCGCACGGCTCTCGTTCACCGTGGCCCACTCCGTTACGGCGAAGGTGCAGAGCAGAAGTCCAGTGACCGTGAAGCGTCGCGTGAACGTGATCAATGACATGCTCATAGCATCCTCAGGTCACACATGAGCAAGTGTGATGCCAGAAGGCTAAGCGAGCGCTTTCGGCGATCCCGCAGAAGTGAGTCGGCTTTTCGAACATGTGCTGCGATACATTCGATACACGGTGCGGGCCGCTACCGATAGTTGTGCATTATCACGAGGTACGTGCATGTGTTCGTTTTACTTCCCGACGGCTCTCCAGAGGTCGGCCCTTGTCTGCGGAACAGCGGGAGCGTGCACGTTTATATAGCGCTCGAAGTCGATCTCTAGCTTTTCGAGAACCGGAACCAGCGCCTTGACGTGATCGTTAGCCGGCTGCCCGGCAGCGGGCAGCGAGAAATCGCCCTGAAACAGGATCTTCTCACTGGGGAAATACGCAACCATCAAGCCGTTCGAGTGAGGAACCGGAGCGACGTGGTACATTTCGACTGTTCGCGTTCCATCCGAGTACACCTTCTTTCCCGAAACCGCGTCGATTCGTGCTTTCCTCGGATTCCTGGCAAGAGTGTCGTTCAGCAGCGTTCTTGGGGAGTTCAGGGCTCTTTCAAAAAACTGCTCGTTGTTCTTCTGGGTGACGATCGTTGCGCCTTCGGCGACCATCGCTGGAATCCCTCCGGTGTGATCGGCGTGCGCGTGCGTGTTCATAACGTAACGGATCGGCTTGTTAGGGATAAGCTTCTTCGCTTCAGCAATGTAAGCAAGAGCTCGCGCCTCGGATTGTCCCGCCTCGAGCATCATGATGTGGTCTCTGAACTCTACTATCAGCGAATCGTAACTGCCGGCGCCGGTGGTGAACCTGTAGAGTCCATCGCCAAGCTTCTCGGAGCTGACTGTGAGAGATGGTGCGCTGCCGGCAGCGCCTCGGCCTGCGCCTGCAGCGGCTGCACCGGCAGCGGGTGCGCCACCAGCGCGAGGCGCGGCGGGTGCCGGTGGAGGAACCAGCGACATGAGATCGTCAGGATTCCCTTTCGCCGCCGTCACAGCGACTTCGAAGAAGGGCCACCCGCCCCGCGTCTGCACGATCGTCGAAGGCGCCATGACTCCGCCGAAATCATTCCAACCTGAATAGGTGGCGACGATGTGCATGTCGCCCATGATGTTGTCACCCAGCCAGGTCTCGATCCGTTCGACGATACTCCGATCGCTCACGTAGCCATTGACGACATAGCTCTTCCCGGAGGGCGCAGTGACTTTGGGACTCCAGGTCAGGACGGAGTAGTTCTTGCCGTCGGCCCGGCGCCGGGTCACCGTCGCGTTGTTTTCCCGAGCTCCCTTCAGAAAACCCCAGGGCGTGATGTACAGTTCGAGCGAACTGGCCCAGGGTTGTGACACATCTGCCTGCTCTGGTGTGACCTGCTGGAAGAACATTCCCGGTGTCACCGTCGTTGAACCACCGGGCCCGATATTATTCGTCGCTCCGGTATGACGCGACGCAGGTCCCGCCAGATCGATGACCCGGACATAGTTGTTTATGGGCCGCATCGGATCATGCGTCCCCTGGCAGACCATTGCGGTGGCATTGGCCCCGCATTGCTGGAACGCCACATCCTTCGCCGATCCCGAATAGGTGATGGATTTCAGCTCGCCCAATGCCTTCTGCGCGTTGGTAATGACGGTCTTCGCGTCCTGGGCCGTCGCGCGCGCGGATGGGACCGCGAGACAAATTGCGAGTAGAACCAGTTTTCGCACCACAAGCAGCCTCCGTTCACGACGCGCTCTCCATGAACCAGCGCGATTTTCGCGGATGTTGGAATATACACCGTCACGTCAGCGACACACGCGATGTTGCGACAGCATGCGCGAGGCGCGGGAGATACGCCCGGCGTGAGACGGCGATCGCGCCAAGCGATGCCAGGTGCTCGCTGCACCACTGCACGTCGAGAAGGGTCATCCCGCTCGACCGCATGAGATCCACCAACGCCATCAGTGCCACCTTCGAGGCATCGCGCTCGACGTGAAACATCGATTCACCTGAGAAGAATCCATCGATCCGCACGCCATACAGGCCTCCCGCAAGCCGGCCGCTGCGATCGAGCACCTCGATGCTGTGGGCCCAGCCGAGCTCGTGCAGGCGTGTGTAGGCCTCGATGAACTCGTCACTGATCCAGCCGGCCTCACGCGACGGAGCGGCGCAGCCCCGGATCACGCGCGTGAAGCATGTATCCACGTGAACTTCGAAGCGCTTCGCGCTCTGCCGCATCGAACGCGTGACGCGAAGACCGTCGAGGGGCAGAATGCCGCGTGGATTCGGCGAAAACCAGCCAAGGAGCCCGGACAGCTCCGGGATACCCATCGGGAAGAGGCCGCGCCGGTATGCATCGATCACCGTGGACGGTTCGAGATTGGCGCCCAGCTCCACGAGGTCGCTATCGGGCCATTTTGAAACCGGCGCGAAACGCCACCGGCTCTTCTCCACCGGCTGCGGCCTCGCATTCCAGCTGGTCATGAGTTGATCTTATCGTCCAACCACGAAATGAACTTTTCTGCGGTCAGCTCCGTCTGTGCAACCGTGCCGCCGGGCACCGCTCGTGGCCGTGACGATCGTGACGACGGTGGGGCTCGGCCTCGGGCTGGTGGCCGTCGTGTTCACGATTCTCAACTTATACGTCTTTCGCGTGGACGAGGTGCGCAAACCTTACGAGCTGTTCGCAGTCGAGCGTCAGCGATCGACCAACGCACCGCCCGAAACCTTCACGCGTACGCAGTATGAAACGCTCGTCCGCGAGACCGGCGTGTTCTCCGATGCATTCGCGAGAACGTCAGAGATCGACGCCCGGATTGAGGGCAACAAACTGGAGGGCCCGCTCGTCACGGGAAACTTCTTCCAGGTGCTCGGGGTCAGCGCCGCACGTGGGCGCACGCTCACCCCCTTGGACGACGAACCCGGCCGTCCGCCGGTCATCGTCCTCAGTCATCGAGCCTGGTCTCGGCATTTTGCCGGCGATCCGGCTCTGGTCAACCGCACGGTCCGGGTGAACGACGTGGCTTTCCACGTTGTCGGCGTGATGCCGGAGGGCTTTCGAGGACTCAAGATCGTCGCGCCGGACTACTGGGCACCGTTCTCGCTCCTTGGCCATTTCCGTCCCGGCCGCGAGGGAGGCCAAGACTTCGGTGGCCTCCACATTGTCGGACGGCTCAAGCCCGGTCTGTCGCGCGATCAAGCGCTTGCGCAGCTGGTCCTGTGGGATTCACGGCGTGCGGTCGAACGTTCTGGCCAACGACCCGCCACGAGCCTCGTGCTCGAACCGAGGCTGGGCACGGTTCCGCAGCCCGCCGAGGCCATGGTGCTGTTCGTGCCGCTCTTTCTGGCGTTCGGCCTCATCCTGGTCATCGGTTGCGCAAACGTCGCTAACCTGCTGCTCGCTCGCGGGGTTGCACGCCAGCGGGAGATTGGTATCCGGGTGGCCGTTGGCGCGTCGCGGCGCCGGGTCATCGCGCAGTTGCTCACCGAGAGCCTGGTGCTCGCACTGATCTCGGCTGCGCTCGCCTTCGGCATTTCACGGCTCGCGCTCGCGGGCATCGTCTACGCGGCAGAGAGCACCTTCCCGCCGGATATCGGCGACCTTCGTATCGTGGTGCCGCCAGCGGACTGGCGTGTGGTCGCGGGAGGCAGACGACCCGCCGCCGGTCTCGCGCAGCTTCGTCGTCATCGGCGTCGCACGGGATGTGGCGGGCTTTCGGTTCGGCGGCGTCAGGATGCCGGGTGCAGGGGTGTACCTGCCGATCGGCACCGAAACTACGAAGACGTTCACTCACGATGTACGTGCGAGGCGATGCAGAGCGCGCGCGCAATGCGCTCGTCGATCGTTTCGAGGCGATCGATCCAAACATGGGCGAGGTGTCCACACTGCAGATGATCGCCAGCGCGGAAGCGTATCTCCTGGCAATTCCGTTCTGGCTGACGCTGGTGCTTGGAGCGCTCGCACTTCTGCTGACGTTGTCGGGGCTGTTCAGCGTGCTGTCCTATCTGGTGGAGCAACGCAGCAGGGAGATCGGCCTGCGGATGGCGCTTGGCGCGACCCCTAGCGGCATCGCCACGCTCGTGCTGTCACAGTCGGCTCGTCCCGTCGGCATCGGGATCCTCCTCGGAGCCGGCTTCACGGCCGCGCTCGGCGCCGTGCTCCTGGCGACGCCTGCCGCAGAGCAGATTGGGTCGAGCGTGAAGCTTTTTGATCCGATCGCCTACGCAGCAAGCCTGCTGTGCATCGTCACGGCGTGCACATGCGCGTCGCTGATTCCAGCGTTACGCGCAGCGCGGATCGATCCGGTCGGCGCGCTCAGGCAGCATTGATTCGTTTTCATTCGACTCGATCCAACGCCGGAATTGTGTTTGGACAGGTAACTAGTCCGGTGCTGGATTCGGAGTTATTATCCGCGTCGACTTTCTGTCGAAGCCATGAACCGCTTCCTTGCCCGGACCGTGTCGATAGCCATCTGCTTCGTCGCAGTCGCTGCGCCCCTCTGCGCGCAGGGCGTCGAGGTGATGCCGTTCGGAGGATATCGATTCGGCGGTGATTTTTTCGAGCTCGTCGCCGAGCACCCCGTCGATCTCGATGGTTCCCCCGCGCTGGGATTCGTCCTGAACGTCCCACTGTGGGATGGGCTTCAAGTCGAAGCGCTGGTCACACGACAGAGTGCTCACGTATCGATTCCGGTCACGCCATTGGCTGCGGCGACGCGCTGGAACATCACCATCGACCACATGCAGGCCGGAGGGCTGCGGGAGTTTTCCGGCGGGCGCGTGCGACCATTCCTGACCGGCGTCCTCGGCCTCACGCGTTACGCGGCCGAGGGCAATAGCGAGATCCGCTTCACGACCGGCGCCGGTGGCGGGGTCAAGTTATTCCCGGTCTCGCAATTCGGATTGCGGCTTGACGGTCGCCTGTACGCGACCTTCGTCGATGCTGATATGAGATTCCTGGCCTGCAGGGTGGGCACGTGCATCACGGCCATCAACACCGACGTCGTGTGGCAGGCCGAGTTCACCGCGGGGCTCGTCGTTCGGCTGCGTTGACTGCGATCGCCCAGTCCTAACGCTTCCATGCCGCGACTCGACAAGGCTGAACCAATGCTTCAATCGTCCCTGAAGGTCCGCGTGCTGGCGGCAATCTGCCTCGTGCTGTGTGTTTCGATCACCGCTCTTGCGCAATCGTCTCCCCCTCAACCTGCCGGTGCCGGCGCGGGCGACGACACGGAGCTTGCAAAAAAGCTGTCGAACCCGATCTCGGATCTCGTCAGCGTGCCCTTCCAATTCAATTGGGAACAAAACGTCGGGCCCGACGAGCAAACGCGGTTCATTCTGAACGTTCAACCGGTGATGCCGTTTTCGCTGACACCTAGATTGAACCTGATCGCGCGCGTGATCGTGCCGTTCGTGTCGCAGCCCCCGCTGTTTGAGGGAGGGCTGGCCGCGTCGGGCGTGAGCGATATCCTCACATCGTTCTTCTTCTCGCCAAACACCGGCAGCTCCTTCACCTGGGGCGCGGGTCCGGTGATCAGCCTTCCGTCTACCGCCGAGCCGACGCTCGGCACCGAGAAATGGAGCGCAGGGCCGACCATCGTAGCCCTGAAACAGGCTGGGCCCTGGACAGTCGGTGCTCTGTGGAATCAACTCTGGTCGTTCTCGGGCAATCCGTCGCGCGAAGACGTGAACCAGATGTTTGTGCAACCGTTCGTCGCGTACACGACGCCGAAAGCGCTGACGATCACGGTGCAGTCAGAGAGCGTCGGAAACTTCAACGCTGATGACGAGCAGTGGACGGTTCCGATCAACCTGCTCGTTTCGAAGGTCGCGAGCTTTGGAACATTTCCAGCAAGTTATCAAGTCGGCTTCGGTGGATACGCTGTCCATCCCGAGGGCGGACCGTCGTGGAAGATCCGTGGCGCGATCGTGCTGCTGTTGCCGAGGCGGCGTTGAACGAGCCGTCAGGCGCTATCGCCAGTCGCTCGCGGCAACGAATCCAGTCCAGAAAAAGGGGTGGGTGGACTGGCCGTAGTGTTGGTGAATGCGTCGCTGGCCAGCGCGCACCTTTCTACCCTCGCTGCGACCAAGTCGGCCCTGAACGATCGGGCACGTTAAGTGCCGTGAAGATTCCCAGCGGCTCGATCGAGTCGACAAGCATCGAACTGCGCTCTTCAAGGGAGGCCATCGCGCCAGAGCGAAACGCTCGGTGTTGCTCGTATACGATCATCTCGCTCCAGTATTCGATGACGATGTACCGAGACGGACGGTTCTGGTCACGGAGGAAGGAAGTGCCGAGATAGGACCTCGTGTGGCGATTCATCGCAGTCCATTCTCCCTCGGCGCCGTACAGCTGCTCGAATTCGGTCTCGCGTCCGTTCTTGACGTCGAATTGCCACATGATCGCGATCATAGGGGCTGTCCTTGGCTTGCTAGAGCTTCCTGTCCCTCACTGCCGTACCCACGTCTCGATGATCTTTTCGACCTTGCCTGCCCCCTGAAAGACGCTCTCGACTGTCATCGTCTTGCCGTCTGCCGACACCGTGCCGTTGGACGTTCCAAACGGCTTGCCGCCCATCCTCACAACCGCGCTGTAGTGACGATCGTCCACGCGCTTGATCGCCATCGTCTCGCCAGACGGCTTGCCGCCAACCAGTGCCGGCACCTCTGTGCCATCCATCGGAGAGTCAACTGTCAGCGTCGCCGCCGGCTGCGTGCCGATAGCTGGTATCTGGTAGGTGAGACGAAGTCCGCCCCTGCAACACGCCTCGACAGTCAGCGTGATGCCTTTGCCTTGTGCGTCGGTCCTCACCCACCTGGTCCCATCGCCGAGTTGTGCTTGCGCCTGATTGGCCCAAACCAGCGCCGATAGGAACGCGATTCCGCAGATCAATCGTTTCGTTGCTGTCACGGATCTCATACTGACCTCCGCGAAAGGACGCGTCGATGTCAGAAGGTTACTTCTTCTCGACGATTTGCGATCGCATTGGTCCGAGAATACCGAGAAGTTGATCCTGATCCGCCTTGGCGACCTTGAACTTGCTGAGCGACTTGGTCAGGTCTTCCACGAGAGCGTTGAAGTCCGCGTTGCTGATATCCATCCCTGCATGCGCCGACTTCATGTCCCGTCCTTTGTACTTGCACGGACCGCCAGCTGCCTCGCAGACTTGATCAACCAGCTTGTTCTTGAAGTCGGCGAGTCGATTCTTATCTGCGGCCGTTACGGCAAAATATTTATTGATGCGCGTGTCGGCCGCGCAGTTGGCGACGAAGTCGTCAACGACGGCAACAATGGCGGCTTTGCCGCCGAGCCTGTCATAGAGGGATTTTTGCGCCTGCGCCCACGCGCCATGGATCGAGACGAGAACGACGACGAGCATCGTCAGAACGTAAGGAGCGCGTTTCATCGGAGACCTCCATGGATTGGCAGGTTGCCGGAACTCAGACGGCGGATTTTACACTCAACGTGTGACGAAATCGAAACCGCCCACGCTGCGAGCGTCTTCCTGTACGGCTTTATCAATCGAGGCGCCCGGACCTCAGATTGTTGACATACATAGAACTACAATGTATAAGAGTTCTACGTATGGACATGAGCAAGGACCTGGTTGCTGCTTCCGCCACGCCGCTCGTCCTCGCCATCCTTGCCGAGGGCGACAGTTACGGCTACGCCATCATCAAGCGAGTCGCAGAGTTGTCCGGCGGGCGCCTGCAGTGGACTGACGGCATGCTCTATCCCGTGCTGCACCGGCTCGAGCGCCAGGGTTATGTCGCGGCGAAGTGGGCGGCGGCCGAGAGCGGCCGCAGGCGCAAGTACTACCGGATCACGAAAGAAGGACGGGCGCATCTCGCGGCCCACCGAGAACAGTGGAAGGCCGTGGACGGCACCCTACGGGGAATCTGGATGCAGGCATGCACAGTATGACGACCTTCGCCGATCAGCCACTCGAGGAACAAATCGCACAATGGCGCAACTACTTACGGCGCCGACAGGCCGTGCACAGTCCCGACGTGGAGGAGCTCGAGGGGCACCTGCGCGACCAGTTGACGGCACTCACCGAGGCCGGGCTCTCCGGAGATGAGGCTTTCCTGGTCGCAGTCAAGCGCATGGGCAACCTCGATGCGCTGTCACGCGAGTTCGCACGCGCGCACTCCGAGCGGCTGTGGAAGCAATTGGTCGTGGCGCCCGATGATGACGCGCCGGCGACCACCTCACGCACCGAGATCCTCGTCGTCCTCGGCCTTGCCGTCGCCGCCGGGTTCGCCGTCAAGATCCCCGCGCTGTTTGGTCTGCAGCTCAGCCCTGATGCCGAAGTGCCGGCGTTCTACTTCCGCAACGCCACTTTCTTCGTCTTACCACTGCTGACGATCTACTTTCTGTGGAAGCGCGGGCTGGGCGCCGCAACCCGCCTCTGGCTCGCGCTGACGTTCGCGGCCGCAGCGGCGTTCGCCAACGTCTTTCCTTTCCACAATGGAGAACGGCTCGACAACTTCCCGCGGGGCAGCGACACTCAGCTGCTGACCGTCTTGCATCTGCCAATCGCGTTGTGGCTGATGGCCGTCGGTGTCGCGTACGTCGGAGGCCGCTGGTTCTCCTCCGGCCGGCGTATGGACTTCGTGCGATTCTCGGGCGAGCTGGCCATTTACTACGTGCTCATCGCGCTCGGCGGGGGGGTCGTCACCGGCTTTACGGCCATGTTGTTCTCCGCGATCGACATGAATCCTGCGTGGTTCATCGGGGGCTGGCTGATCCCGTGCGGGGCGGCGGGGGCCGTCATCATCGGATCCTGGCTGGTGGAAGCGAAGCAAAGCGTCATCGAGAACATGGCACCGGTGCTGACGAGGCTATTCACGCCGCTGTTCACGATTCTGCTCCTCGCGTTTCTGACGACCATGGCGTGGACAGGCAATCCAATCAACGTGAAGCGGGAGATCCTGATCGGCTTCGATCTGCTGCTGGCCGTCGTCGTCGGACTCGTGCTCTACGCCGCGTCCGCGCGCGACCCGCAGGCACCGCCGGACTTTTTCGACGGACTGCAACTGCTGCTCGTGGTGAGCGCGCTCGCGGTCGATGTGGCAGCGCTCGCGGCGATCGCATCGCGCATCTCCGAGTTTGGCTTCACTCCAAACCGAGTGGCCGCTCTCGGCGAAAATCTCATTCTGCTCGTCAACCTGACGTGGACGGCGTGGCTCTATGCACGCTTCCTGCGTCGCCAGGGCTCGTTTGCCGACCTGGAGCGCTGGCAGATCCACTACCTCCCCGTGTACGCCATTTGGGCGGCACTGGTTGTTGTCGTGTTCCCAGTCATGTTCGGCTACCGTTGACGCACTAAAGACAGGGATCGGCACCACGTCGCGATGAGCGAAGCCGAATCACGCAGTCAGGGGTGCAAGTAAAACACCTTGCTGACGACTTTCCACTCGCCATCGATTTTCACGAGATTGAAGAAATCGGTGAAGCGGTGCCCCGTCCAGTTGTCCGTGTCCAGACGCACGTTGGCTACGGTGCCGACTACGTCGATGCTGGTGAAACGACTCTGGATGCCGATTGCCGCGCCGTTCTGGTCGTTCCAATCATAGAGACCCTGGATCGGGCCGCCGAAAAGGTCGGGGCCGACGTAGCCGAAGATCGTGGCGTCGTTATGGAAAGCGGGCTTCATCGCCGCACCGTTGCCAGTGCGCGCACCCTCGATGTAGGCCTGCATCACTTTGGTGATCTCGTCGATTTCGTTGACGTAGCTGCTGGTCGCGGACATGTCTGTACCTCGCTCGGGAGGAAATAGGTGGATGGAACGGTCTGGATTATGGCTCTAGTGGCCCGTCCCCTGAAAGCGCGACGCCTCGATCAAAATCCCGCCTGAGCCGCTTTACGCCTCGTCCCACGCATTACCTGGCGAGGGAGGAGGAAGGCCTATGATCGGCATCAACCGACGACATTCTGGGGATACTGGTTCTCAGCTTCCTTGTGTTGGTCGCCTGGCAGCTCGGCTTCTGCTTCCGGCTGTAGTCGTCGCACTCGTCATGATTGGGACGTCACCCGCGCTCGCGCAAGTTCCCCTGGCGACGCTGGAGGAACTCCGTCGCGAGGTGAGTCCGGGCGATTTCATCTCACTCGTCCAGACTACAGGAGAGCCGGTCAGCGGGCGATTGGTGCGCGTCACAGACACTGCTCTCGACATCCGCACGGAGATTCGGCAGGCCACGGGCAAACAGCGCTTGGACCTCACCGTCCCTCTCACCACTATTCGGACGCTGGAGCGGCCTCGCGACTCTTCGCGAAATGGCCTGCGTATCGGCGCAGGCGTCGGGGCCGGGGTGGCCCTTGGGATGTTCACCTACGCAGCGGCCGTGGACTACAACGAGATCAGTGAGTGGGCCCCGATGTATCTGGTGATGGGGGCCGTCTACACGGGCGTCGGCGCGCTGGTGGGCTGGGCGATCGACTCCGCGCACTCAAAGCCGCACCTCCGATTCAACGCGCCGTCGGCAGGAGCGATGAGAATCCAAGTGGCGCCGCTTCTCGCACGCCGCAAGGGGATGGCGTTCGTCGTGTCTTTCTGACGGGCCCAGACCTTGCGGTAGTGTCCGCCTTCAGGCGGACCGACCACGGTCTGGCTTCAGCCTGGCTGAAGCCAGACACTACACGGATTTGAAAAGCGCTCTCAGTGCACCCATCTCTGGCGGAATTCCGCCGCGGCGGCGGCGATGAACACGCGGTAGCCCTCGGGGTCGATGATCGGGTCGACCGGGTTCTTTGCGGTGGCACTTGCGACGAACTTGCGGTACCTGCCCCACTGTCTTGCATGACAGGTTACTGAATCGGGGTATGGTTAGACGTCCGGGAAGAAGAGGAGGACCTCGATGCGACGTGCGGTCGCGCCGCTGTTGCTGGCGCTCGCGGTCGTCAGTCCGTTGTTGGCGCAATCTGCCGCGATGTCAGGACCGACGACGCGCTACTCACGGCTGTACGTGTTCGGCGACAGTTACTCAGATATCGGTACCGGGTACATCGACGGCAACGGTCCGACGGCGGTTGCGTATCTCGGCTGGCTGATGGGCCTGCAGGTCGCATCAAGCAAAGCGGCCAACGCGGCCGGCAAAAGCCTCGTGTTCGCGGTGAGCGGCGCGGGTACGGGTGAAGGCACGGGACGCCAGGTAAAGGAGGCGTTCCTGGGCTACGGGATGATGAACCAGGTTCGCGACTTCGCAGCGCGGGTAAAGTCAGGCGAGATCAGGTTCGAACCGCAAACGACGCTCTTCTTTCTCGCCGGCGGGCTCAACGACGGACGGCAGGAGACCGAGAGCACGCTCGCCAATCTCCGGCAGCAACTCCAGATCCTTCGTGAGCACGGCGGGCGGCACTTCAGCATTGCGCTGCTGCCCACAAAGATCCCGCAATTCGCGGCCGTGGGGCTTCGATTGAATCCCGCCTACGAGCAATTGGTCAGTCAAGAAGCCGCGGCAGGGCTCGATCTATGGTTGAACCACTGGGGCACCGCGTTCGACGAGGTGATGGAGCATCCAGCGGCTCACGGCATCGTCAACACGACGAGCGCATGCGCCGGGCGGGCGATTTTCGATCAGGATCCAACTCCGGTGGGCGATCCGGCGACGTACTTCTTCTACCATGAAGGTCACCCATCCACGGCGGTGCACCGAATCGTGGGGAGAAAACTGTTCGAGGAGATCGCTCGGCGCGCGCCAACGACGCAGTGAGATTTCTTCGCCGTATCTCGGGCCTCTGTTTCAGTGCGTCCACTGCACGGTGTCCGCCCCACGCCGGAAGGGCATGGCTCTCGTCGTGTCGTTCTGACCAACGCCAATCGCCTGCCGGTGTCAGCGGCGTGAGCCCGGGTAGCGCCAAGTCTGATAACGTGAACGGCTACGCAGCCGCGTGAGGCTCCGTGTTACGCTGCCTCGATCGCTCAACTGGAGGACTGCCACATGAAGGGCCTGGCCGAACTGACCAAGACGACGCTCATCGGCGGACTGCTCGTCGTTCTGCCGATCTACTTGTCCATTCTGCTGCTGGCGAAGACGCTGGGCGGATTACTCGCATTGCTGTCGCCGGTTACGGCGGTCCTCTCGCCAGACGCGCGGTTCCGGCAGGTCGCCGCCATCCTGATCGTGCTCGCCGTCTGCCTGGTGGTCGGGCTGTTGGTCCGCACCGCACTCGGGTTGCGGCTCAAGGACGCGTTCGAGCGCTCGGTGCTCGAGAAGATCCCGGGTTATACGATGGTGCGGGGCCTCGCCAAACGTCTCTCCGGTGACCAGAGCGAGGGCACGTTCCGGCCAGCATTGGTGGAGTTGGAAGACGCGCTCTCACCCGCCTTCATCATCGAGGAGTTGGAGGACGGCCGCTACACAGTGCTCGTCCCGTCGGTGCCGACACCGGCGGCCGGCGCGCTGTTTATCCTGCCGCGGGAACGCGTGCATCCCATCGACGTGCCGTTCACACAAGCCGTGAAGGTCATCTCCAAGTGGGGCGTGGGCGCGGGAGCGATGGCCCGCGGCGTGAAGGTAGGCTCCTGACTGCGGTGTCATCTGCGCGAGCCCATCCCGCCGAGTCTCCTCGGGCGTCCGTTCACCGGAGTGAAGCGAGGTGTCCGAGCTTGTCAGGATTCCGGACGACATAGATCGCGCGGATGCGATCGCCCTCGATCTCGAACGCCACGCTCTGGGCCGAGCCGTCGGGCGCGTACACGATGATTCCCGGCAGGCCGTTGACGAGCTCGAAGTGCAACACGGTCCCCTCGACAATCCCGCCCTTCGTCGCGGCGATGACGACATGCGCCGTTCGATCCGCACCCTCGATCACGTGCCGCGCCGCGGCGGCCTTTCCGCCACCATCGGCCACGTAGCGCACGTCGTCGGTGAGCAGCTCCCTCAGCGCGTTCACATCGCCGGATCGCGCGGCGTCGACGAACGCGGAGACGAGCCGGGCATGACCGGCATTCGCTTCGGCGTGATGACGCGCGGCGGGCACGGACCGCGGCCGCGCCTCGCGGACACGTGCGCGCGCGCGGGCGGCGAGCTGACGGCACGCCGCCTCGCTGCGATCGAGCGCGCCGGCGACCTCAGAGAACGGACAGTCGAAGACATCGTGCAGGAGAAAGGCGGCCCGCTCGAGCGGCGACAGACGCTCGAACGCCAGCAGCAGCGCGATCGAGAGATCCTCGGCGAGCTCTGTCTGTGCATCGGGGGCCAGCGCGCTCGTGTCGATCACCGGCTCCGGCAGCCACGGGCCGACGTAGGCCTCGCGCCTGGCGCGCGCCGATCGGAGGACGTCCAGGCAGATCCTCGTCGTGGTGGTCGTCAGGAACGCACGCGGATCCAACACGGCATCGCGATCGGCGGCGTGCCAGCGCAGATACGCATCTTGCACGGCATCTTCGGCCTCGGCAATCGAACCGAGCATCCGATAGGCCAGGCCACGCAGACGGGCCCGGTGCGGCTCGAAGCTGAGCGCGGGATCCGTCATCAGGCCCGACCCACCGTTGACTGCCGCGACGACAGATCCCACGACGCAGGCATCGCGGTTCGGTCCACCTCCACCGGCGTGCCGCCGACGATGATGCGCGAACAGACCTCGCCGTGGCCCATCGCGTACTTCACCGTCGGGTACATCCGCGCTGTCGTGATCGCGAACGCCAGCGTGACCAAGGCCTTCGGTCCCCACCGTTTGACGATCTCGCGACGATAACCGTCTGCCGCCGCGTCATGCGTCAGCGTCGCGCGTGCGAATCGCCAGGCGAGCTCAACCTCCTCCGGCATCTCCGTCACATCGTCTGTCAGGATGGCACGAAGGACGGCGGGAGACACGCCCTGCCGTTCGGCCATCGCCGCAGCCAGTTGCGTGCAGGGACCGCAGTCCTCCGCGCGAACCGCTGTAATCCCTGCAGCGAACAGCGCGGCGACCGGGACGTCGTGGCGGTAGTTGCCGAGGCTCGTGGCTCGCGCGAACATCCACGCCGCCCGCGGGCTGATGCCGATGATCTCTTTCAGGTAGCTCGCGTCGTAGTTCCACTTCCGTTCGAATGCCTCAGTCATGCGCCGCAGCAGCCATCTCAACATGATTGTCCTCCTGTCAATGCCCTCTACAGACAGGACGGGGTAGGGGATCCCGATGTGACATCCAGCGGCTGGAGTTCGCTCGCTCGATCCCAATCGCGACCTTGACATCACGGGGGCTGCCCCGTACCGTGGGGCCACCATGGGCTGTTGCGAAGCGACGAATCCTGACCTGATGGGCGTTGCTTCTTATCAAGGAGAAGCCTCGATCACTTTCGACCGGCGCACGGCGCTGAAAGGCATCATCGGTGTCGCCGGAGTTATGTTTGTCAGCGCGTGCGGCCCGAAGCCGGTGGGCGAAGCCACAAAATTGAGGCTTGCCTTCTGCGGCCAACTGCTCTGTGTTGTGCCGTACGAGGTGGCGCGTGCGCGCGGTCACTTTGCCGGCCAGGGTTTCGATATCGAACTCGTCTACACACGAGGCGGCAACGCGGCCATGCAGGCGCTGGTCGGGGGCGCGGTCGAATACGCCGGCACTTCGTTTGATGTCGCGCTTCAGGCTGCGGCCAACGGCGCGGCCATCCGCCGCTTCGCTTCTACCGGCCGGCTGCCTCTCTTCGCGCTTGCGGTTGCGCCCAAGCGAGCGGATGCGGTTCGGACCGTGAAGAGCCTTGAAGGCACAACAATCGGAATATCTGGCCTGGGCAACGCGGACCACGCGCTGCTGCTCTATCTCCTCGATCGAGCGGGAGCCAACGCAAGCACGATCCAATTCGCGACGATCGGAACCAATCTCTTCGATGCCCTCCGCATCGGGCAGGTCGATGCCGCGATGGTGCAGGAGCCGGCGCTTACCCTGATCGCCGGAGCCGGCGGACGCGAGCTGGTGAACTTCATGAAGATCGAAGACTCGCGCTCACAACTTGGCGGGCCTTACGAATTCATGGGCGTGGCTGTGCGCTCCACCGAGCGCGACCAACGTTTGCCCGAGATGCGCAGAGTTGCCAAGGCTCTTGCGAATGGCCTGGCGGACACGAGAACCATCCCACCCGACGAAATCATTGCTGCGCTTCCGGAGGCATTACTCGCCGGAAGCGACGTCGCGCAACTCAAACAGATCATCGAGCGCTACCGCCTTTCGCTCTATCCCGAAAACGTGAAAATCGACCTCGACGCCGTTCAGCGGGTCGTGAAAGCCCAGGAGATCGCCGACCTTCTCAAGCCGGGAGCGGTGGATCTGAACACTCTGCTGGATATGGCGGCCGTTGAGGGCTAGGTGCTCCAGGTTCGCGGCCTGACAGTCGCATTCGGCCGCCAACGGATCCTCGAAGGCATCGACCTCGATGTGAAGCCGGGACAGTTCGCCAGCCTGATTGGTCCATCCGGCTCGGGCAAGACGAGCGTCCTGCGCGCGATCACCGCGCTTCTGAGGCCGGAGCGCGGCACGGTTACCCTTGATGTTCCTCTCAACGATGTGGGTTTCCTGTTTCAAGACGACGCGCTTCTGCCCTGGAGGACCGTGCGCCAGAACGTTGCGCTCGGCCTGCGCATTCGCGGGGTAGCCGCTGACATCGCTACGGAAAAGGCCGAGCGCTGGCTCTCTCTGCTCGGACTCGACGGGCTTGGCGAGCGGTATCCGCGCCAGCTTTCGGGAGGCCAGCGAAAGCGCGTGGCCATCGCGCAGGTGCTGGTGCTCAAGCCGAAGCTGCTCCTAATGGACGAGCCGTTTGCCTCGCTCGACGCGATCGTGCGAACGCGTATCACGCAGGAACTTCTAGACTGGGTCGAGCGGGAGCAACTGACGGTGCTGCTTGTCACGCACGATCTGCAAGAGGCGATCAGTATGTCGGATGTGGTTTACGTACTCTCGCAAGGCCCACGTGCGACCATTCGCGCGCGCCACGAAGTGACGATTCCAAGACCGCGCAGCGTGCTCGAGACGCGGAGCAATCCGCTGTTTGCACCGATGTTCGAGCGCTTATGGAGCGAGCTGTCGTCATGAGGACCCGCCGCATCCTCGCGCTCGTTCTGTCGCTCGCAATGTGGGAATCGGCGTCGCGGCTCGGATGGCTGGACCCCTTCTACGTGCCGGCTCCATCCTTGGTCGGTCACGTCATGGTTCAACTTTTTGCCGGCGGTCAGATCTGGCCGCACCTTCAAGCGACGTTCGTCGCTGCATTCGGAGGCCTGGCGGCTGGGCTCGTGCTCGGCGTGAGCCTGGGTTTTGCAGCCGCGCTTTCGCCGATGCTGGCAGAGTTGCTGGAGCCGGTCATGATCCTCCTCAACGCTATCCCCCGCGTCATCCTGGCGCCGCTGTTCGTTATCTGGCTCGGGATTGATCTGGCGTCGAAGGTGGCGCTCGCGCTGATCCTGGTCACCGTGCTGATGTTCTTTGCGGTGTACAACGGTATTAAAGAAGTGGATCAGCGGCTGGTTGAACGAATCCGCACGCTTGGAGGCGGAACACAGTTTCTGATCCGGGAAGTGTACGTGCCGTCGGTGACCGCATGGGTGATGGGGAACCTCAAAGTTGCGGTCGGCTTTGCGTTTACTGGCGCCGTGGTCGGCGAGTTCGTCGCTTCGAGCCGCGGTCTCGGCTACCTGCTGCAATTCGCGCAGAGCACATACAATGCAGGCCTCACGATGGCGCTGATCTTCGTGATCATGACGTTCGTGCTCGTGCTGTTTTCGCTCGCCGAACGCCTGGAGCGCCGGTTGCTGCGCTGGCGGTGACTCCCGCCGAATCACAGCCGGGATAAAACGTTTTTCGTATCCGTGTAGTGTCTTGGCTTCAGCCAGACCGCGCTCGGTCCGCCTGAAGGCGGACACTACACGGAAACGAAAAAGCTACACGGAAGGAAAAGGCACTAAGGCCTTGGGGAGTTACGAGGGGTTCAGTCGTGATCCCAGCTGCCGGTGATCTGCCCACCCGTGTGACGGCACTCGTGCGGGAATTTCAGGCTGCACTCGGCAATGGGCTTGCGCAGCGCCGGGTTCATCAGCTCGTGGATGTCGAGCTTCATCTCGTTTCGAGAGTACGCGGCAACGTCGAGGATTCCCGTGTCCATCCGGATGGCGTCTTCGGGGCACACTTCAACGCAGTATCCGCAATAGACGCAGATCCCCAGGTCGATGTCGAAGCGGACCGGATACTTCTCGACGTTGGGATCGGGGTGTTCACCGGCGACGATGGTGATGCACTTTGCCGGGCAGACGGTCTCGCACAGCATGCATCCCACACAGCGCGGAGTGCCTTCCTCCCGGACGGTCAGGCGGTGGCGGCTCCGGAATCGCCGCGCGAGCGGCCTGGGCTCCTCGGGATACTGGAACGTCGCAGAAGCCGCACGGTGCTTGAGCATTCCCACGCTGTGCGCCGCGTGAAGAAACAGATTCCGGAAAAAGTGTGCAGAGGTGATTCTGAGGCCGCTGATGATCTGCGGAACGTACAGCTCTTCCCAGAACGTGAGCTCGCGCCGCCGGAGGACTTTGACCCCCATCAGGATCTCCCGCCGAAAAACACCAGCGCCAGCGCCGTGACCAGCACGTTGGCCACGGCAATCGGAAACAGCCCCTTCCAGCCCAGCACCATCAGCTGATCGTATCGAAAGCGCGGCAGCGTCCAGCGGATCTGCATGAACAGCCAGCAGAATACCAGGACCTTGATCGAGAAGCTGCCGACGCCGAGGACGACGTAAGTCCAGGATGACACCGGCAGCGCCGCACCCCAGGGAAAATGGAAGCCGTCCGGCATGAGATAGGGCACCTGCCACCCACCCAGAAAGAGCGTCGTCACCAGGCAGGCGACCATGATCGTCTCGAGAAAATCGGCGAGATAGAACATGCCGAACTTCATTCCGCTGTACTCGACGAAGTATCCGATGACTTCCGACTCCCCTTCCGGCATGTCGAATGGAATCCGCTTGGTCTCGGCCAGCGCGGCCGTCACGAACACGAAAAACGCCACCGGCTGAACGACGATTCCCCAGAGAGGAATCCAGCCTGCCAGGTACCTGCCCTGGCCGCGCACGAGCTCCTGCAAGTCGAGCGTCCCGTAAATCATGATGACGCCGATGATCGCGATGCCCAGCGCGATCTCGTAGGAGATCATCTGCGCCGTCGCCCGCAACCCGCCCAGCATCGCGTAGTTGTTGCGCGACGCGAATCCGGCCAGGATCACGCCGTAGACGCCCAGCGACAGCATCGCAAAGACGTAGAGCAGCGCGACGTCGATCTTGGCGACCTGCAGCTCGATGACGCGGTCGCCGAGCACGACGCGATCGCCGAACGGGATGCCGGCAAACGCCACGAGCGCGAAGAACACGGAGAAGAATGGCGCGAGCGTGTGAAGGACGCGGTCTGCGCCCGCAGGGATGATGTCTTCCTTGGTGAACATCTTCACGGCGTCGGCGAGAGGATGAAACAACCCCATCAATCGAAAGCCGAAGATGCTTGCGCGGTTCGCTCCGATGCGATCCTGAATGATGGCCGACTGCTTGCGCTCGATCCAGGTGTGCAGCCCGGCGAGGTTCAGGACACCGAAGAACACGATGCCCACCAGCGTCAATTTGATGAGCAGGTCCAACATCATTGGCGTATCGGCACTCCCTGAGATCCAATCGCCTCGTAGGTCAGACCCTCGAACGCGGCGACGGTCTTCGCCATCGCAAGAAAGATCTCCTGCGGAGTGCGCCAGGCGAGCGGGCGATCGAGCCGTCGCGCGATGTCCAGCAGCAGCGTCCAGTCTTCCCGCGAACCGGCCAGCGGCGGGAACGCGCGGCCGATGCGCTGGACCCGGCCGTGACAGTTGACGAAGCTCCCGTCCTTCTCGAGGTACGCGGCCGTTGGCAATACCCAGTGAGCCGCCGCAGCCGTGCGATTGTCGTTCGTGCCCGAGTAGATCAGAAGATCGACCGTGCGCGACAGCGCTTCGAGCTCCGCGTCGCCAACGAGCGCCGCCAGGTCGTGCCCGAACACCCACAGCGCTTCGATGCGTCCGCTAAGCGCGTCGGCGATGATGGTGTTCGCAGGCGGTGCGCTCGGACCGGCCAGTCCCAGCGCGATCGCGCCACGCGTGTTGGGACTCTTGTCGGCCTTGATGAGAAAGTCATCGCTGTACCCGGGCGGCGCCGGAACGGCAGCCGTCACGCTGGCACCCAACCCACTCTGAAACACTTCCCTGATGAGGAACAGCTCCTCGTTGCTGAGCGCCGAGGAGGCGATGACACCGAGGCCTCGCCGTAGCCCTTCGGGCGAAGGCGGGCCGAACCGTGCGAGTGCCGCACTGATGGCGGCGACGGCCTTCTCCCAGGTCGACTCGGCGCCGCGATCGCGGACGTGCGTCAGGCGTCCCCGATCGATCCAATGAAAACCAAAGCGCCCTTCGTCGCACATCCACCACTGGTTGACGTCCGGGTTGTAGCGCGGCTTCAGACGCATGACGCGCGCGCCGTCGTTCAGGTGCGGCCTGTCGAGCACGTAGTGCACGTCGATGTTGCAGCCTTGCGCGCAGCCGTTGCACACAGACGGGGCGCTCGAGAGATACCAGACGCGTGCCTTGAAGCGAAAATCCTGTTCAGTGAGGGCGCCGACCGGACAGACGTCAATCACGTTGCCCGAGTACGGATTGTTCAGCTCCTGACCGGGATAGAGTCCGAGCTCGGCCCTGTCGCCCCGGTTGAAAATGCCGAATTCTCCTGTCTTTGTGATCTCGTCGGTAAAGCGCACGCAGCGCGAGCAGAGGATGCAACGTTCCTGATCGAGCATCACGTGGGGACCGACGGCGACCGCTTTCTTCTTTTTGACCTTCTGCTCGCGGAATCTCGCATCGTAGAGCCCGAAGTTCATGTAGAAGTTCTGAAGCTCGCATTCTCCGGACTGATCGCACACCGGGCAGTCGAGCGGATGGTTGGCGAGCAGAAATTCCAGCACGGCCCGCCGGCCGTCCTCGGCTTTCTCGCTCTTGGTGTGCACGACCATCCCTTCGGCCACTGGCGTGTTGCACGCGATCTGCAGCTTGGGACTCTTCTCCACTTCGACAAGGCAGATCCGGCAGTTTCCGGCGACGGAGAGTGCGGGGTGATAGCAGTAGCGCGGAACGAAAATGCCGAGCTGTTCCGCGGCCTGGATAACCGTCGAGCCTTCGGGGCTGCTGATCTGCCGGCCGTCGATCGTCAGGGTCGGCATGCGGCAGCCTCCCTGCGACGGGTAACGAGCGCCTGCAGCTGCACGTCCCGGTCCGGATATGTTCTTCGAACTCCTCGCGGAACTTCGTGATGTAGGACTGCACCGGCCACGCCGCCGCGTCGGCGAATACGCAGATCGTCTTGCCTTCCATGTCGCGGGCAATCGCCAGCAGATCATCCAGGTCTTGAAGCCGTCCTTTGCCCTCGGCAATACGATTGAGGATGCGGTACACCCAGCCCGTTCCTTCCCGGCACGGAGAACACTGGCCGCACGACTCGTGCGCGAAGAACTTCGACGCGCATTGCAGCGCCTCGAACATGCACGCGGTGTCGTCCATCACGATGACGCCGCCCGATCCGGCCATCGAGCCGGCCGCCATCAGCGAGTCGAAGTCCATGTGGACGTCGATCTCCGATGCGGTGAGCACCTTCGCCGAGATCCCGCCCGGAACGACGGCCTTGAGCGTCCGGCCTTCACGGACTCCTTGTGCGTAGCCTTCGATCAACTCACGCAGGGACACACCGACTGGCGCTTCGTAGAGTCCCGGCCGCTTGACGTGCCCGCAAACAGAGAACAACCGCGTACCGCCCTGCCTGGACGTGCCGAGGCCCGCGAAGCGCTCCGCCCCTTCGCGCAGAATGAACGGCACGCACGCCAGCGTCTCGACGTTGTTGACGATCGTCGGGCAGTGGAACAGACCGGAGATGGCAGGAAACGGCGGCTTGAGCTTCGGAAAGCCCTTGCCGCCTTCCAGTGAGGTCAGCAGGGCCGTCTCTTCGCCGCAGATATAGGCGCCTGCGCCCCGATGGATGACGACGTCCAGATCGAATCCGCTCCCCTGGATGTTCTTGCCCAGCCACCCGTGCGCATAGGCTTCCTGCACGGCGCGGTTGAAGCGCTGCGCCGAGCGGAAGTACTCGCCCCTGATGTACACGTAGGCCTTGTGGCTGCCAATGCTGTAAGCGGCGACGATCATGCCCTCCAGCAGCGCATGCGGGTCGCGCTCGAGGAGATAGCGATCCTTGAACGTCCCCGGTTCTCCTTCGTCGGCGTTCACGACCAGATAAATCGGCTTTGCGCTGTTCTTCGGGATGAACGACCACTTCTTCGCCGTCGGGAATCCGGCTCCGCCGAGACCGCGGAGATTCGCGCGCGACACCTCGTCGATGATCTGCGCGGGCGTCAAAGAAAGCGCCCGCTTCGCTGCGACGTACCCTCCGCTCGCGACGTACGCGTCCCACCACGTCCCGTCCGCGTTCCCCAGCCGTGTCGAGACGACTGGACCAGCGGTCGAGATGAACGGCTCGGGCTCGCGACTGGCGCTCGCCGTCGCGCCGTCCGACGGCGCGACGGCGGGCAGGATCGCGTCCGGAGATCGCTCCAGGTGCCGGTCGAGGGGGCCGACGAATTGTTCGTCGAGCTGGGCCATCGGCGCGATTTCGCACGCACACAGGCACTCGACTTCTGTCACGGTCAGCTCGCCGCCCGGAGTCGTTTCACCAGCGCGAACCCCCAATTGATCTTTGATGCGGAGCAGCACGTCGTCTGCTCCGCGCAGCAGACAGGGCAGACTCGTGCAGACGCGAAGCTCCCGCCGGCCTGCCGGCGTCGTGCGGAACATCGAATAGAAGGAAACGACTTCGCGCACGTGCGAGACCGCAAGCCCAAGATGGCGTCCGACCCAGAACTCCGCCTCGGAAGGAATATGACCGAGCTCCGCCTGCACCAGCCACAAGAGCGGCAACATCGCCGCCCGTGGCTCGTCGTATCGCTCGATGATTTCCCGTGCCTGTGGGTCGAACGCGTCGAGATTCATCGGTCCAGTTCGCCCCCAATCATGTTGACCGACCCGAACGTCGGCGTCAGGTCGGCGATCATGTCTCCGACGAGGAGTTTGGGCAGGGCCGACATGATCGCAAAACAGGGTGGACGGACCCGCACGCGGTACGCGCTGCTGCTGCCATCGCTGACAACGTAGAACCCGAGCTCTCCATTGGCTCCCTCGACCGGAAAATAGACCTCTCCTTTCGGCGGCCGTATCCCGTGGCCGTACATGACGAGCTTGAAGTGCTGCATCAGCCCTTCGATGTTGCCGTATGTGTCTTCCTTGGGAGGCAGGAACACGCGTTTTTCGTCCGCCGCGATGTGCACGTGCAGCGGCTTGGCCGAACCGTCGAGCGTGGGATCGGTCACGGCCACGCGGTCGGCAATGCTCCTGATGTTTCCAACCTTCGCGCGATCCACCATCTCTGCGGCCGCCATCGGCTTCCCTGTGTCCGGGCTCGCCAGCACCGGGCCGTCCGGAATCTCTCGAAGCGCCTGCTCGACGATCCTCATGGACTGTTCCATCTCCTCCATGCGGACCATATAGCGATCGAGGTTGTCGCCTCGGGTTCCGACCGGCACGTCGAACTCGAGCCGGTCGTAGACCGAGTACGGGCAGTCCTTTCGCACGTCGTAGGCGACGCCACAGCCGCGCAGGAATGGCCCTGTGATGCCGTACGAGATCGCATCCTCGGCCGAGATCTTTCCCGTTCCTGACATGCGATCGACGAAGATGCGGTTGCGCGTGAGCAGCGTGTCGGCCTCTTTGAGCACCTGACGCGTTTCCTTGAACGCCTTCGCGCACGCCTCGTCGAATCCCGCGGGAAGATCCCCCTTCACTCCGCCGACGCGACAATACGTCACCGTGAGACGCGCCCCGGTCACCATCTCCACCAGGTCCCACAAGTACTCGCGGGCTTTGATCATGTAGAGAAAAACCGTAAACGCGCCCAGCTCCATGGCGCTGGCGCCCACGCACGTGAGATGGTCGGTAATCCGGGAGATCTCCGACATGATGACCCGGATGTAGTGGCAGCGATCGGGAACCGACATCCCCAGCAGCTTCTCCACGGCCATGCAGTAGCCCATGTTGTTGATGAGCGGCGAGACGTAATTGAGGCGGTCGGTGTAGGGCATGACGCCGTTGTAGTCCACCGTCTCCGCCATCTTCTCGAAGCCCCGATGCAGGTAGCCGATCTCGACGTCGATGTCGACAATCTGCTCGCCGTCGAGCTTGGTGACGATCCTGATGATCCCGTGCATGGCCGGATGCGCGGGCCCGACATTCAGAAGCATGTCGCGCGTTTCCATCAGTTCACCGGCCCGATGAGCGGCTGCCGCCTGTTGACCGGGTAGTCCTTTCGAAGCGGATGGCCGACGAACTCGTCATACATGAGGATGCGCTTCAGGTTGGGGTGTCCCCGGAAGCGGATCCCGAACATGTCCCAGACCTCTCGCTCGAGCCAGTCGGCGCCTGCCCACAACGACGTCACGGAATCCACTTCCGGATCGTCCTCCTGCAGAAGCACCTCCATTCGCAGCCGGTGCTTGAGCGGCAGGGAGAAGAAGTGGTAGACGACGGCGAAGCGGGCGTCCGCAGGAGGGCCGGGCCAGGGATCGTGTGTGGGAATTTCGGATGAGGGACGCACGCCGACGCCGGACGAGGAAAAGAATCCCCGCGACGGCTTCGTCCCGAAGGCGGAAAAGTCGACGGCCGTCAGGTCCATCAGAAAATTCATCTGGAAGGCCGCATCTCTCCTTGAGCGATCGCGCAATCTCGAGCAGTGACTCTCTCGCGACGATCACCGTGGCATCGCCGCGAAACGAGTGCGACGCTGTCACGGCCGCGGGGAAGCGATCGCTCACCGCCTGAATCAGAGACGCGGCATTCATGGCTCGAACTCCGGCTTCTGCATCGCCGGCCTGAGCTCCGGCACGGGGCGTTGGCCGCTTGCATGCTGCTCGGTGATTTTTGCCTGCAGCTTGAGCAGGCCATCCAGCACGTACTCAGGCCGTGGAGGACAGCCCGGAATGTACACGTCGACCGGGATGATCGTGTCGATTCCCATGACGGTTGCGTAGTTGTCGTAGAACCCGCCAGTGCAGGTGCAGACGCCGAACGAGACGACCCATTTGGGCTCGGCCATCTGGTCGTAGATGCGCTTCATCACGGGCGCCATCTTGTGACTGATGGTGCCGACGACGAAGAGCACATCCGCCTGGCGCGGAGAGAATCTGGGCAGGCCGGCGCCAAAGCGATCGACATCGTAGTGAGAGCAGGCCGTGGCCATGTACTCCATGCCACAGCACGCCGTCACGAACGGATACTGGAAGATCGAGTACTTTCGGGCCCAGCCGATCGCCTCGTCCAGCCGGCTCGTTAAGAATCCGCCTTCGCCAGACATCTTTAGATTGTCGCGGGGCCCCACCCCCGCGACCCTGTACCTCGCGACCTTCGGTCGCTCGGCGGTGGCTGCGATGATGATCTGCTTAGTGCAACGACTAGATCGCCGCGACTTTTTATTGCCATTCCAGTGCTCCGTTATCCCAGGCGTAGAAGAACCCGGCCATGAGCACGCCGAGGAAGATGACGATCTCGGCCAGGCCCAACATACCGAGATCGCGGAACACGACCGCCCACGGGTACAGGAAGACGAGCTCGACGTCGAAGAGGATGAAGAGAATCGCGGTCAGGTAGAACTTGATTGACAGACGGCCGATGGGAAGCGAGATGGGATCCTGTCCGCATTCGAACGGCGCGGACTTCACGGCGGACGGCTTCTTCGGACCGAGCGTCGATGCCAGGAGGATGAACATCCCCACAAGCGCTCCCGCCAGCACAAAGGTGACCACGATGCCGACGTACTCACTCATCAGCAAAGGCCCCGCTTTCTCTTAGTGCGTTCCCGCTATTCTAACCACGAAAACACGAAGACTCGAAGAGCACGAAGACACGATGAATGCCTTGTCACGCATTCTCCGCGCCGGGAAAGCCGTTGAATAGGAGATCAAGAGATTAGGAGGCAACCGCATCGACGTCGCGCCTCTGCGTCGAGACAGCACTTCTCTTAGTCTCCTCGCCTCCTGTTGAATAGTACCGCACGGTTGCGCCGACGCCCACACGGCGAAGCTGCCCGGGAAGATGCCGCCGACAATCGTGACGAACGCCGCAAGAACGACGGCCGCCGACACCGCCGCTGGAAAACGCCCGGGCGCCGATTCCTGCGCGTCGGTCATGAACATGAGAACGGCCACGCGCAGGTAGAAAAACGCCGACACGACGCTGCACAGCACCGCCAGAACGGCCAGAAAGATATGGCCCGATTGCACAGCGCTGAGGATGACGCCGAACTTGGCCGCGAACCCTGCTGTCGGCGGAATTCCGGTGAGAGACAACATGAACAGAAACGTCAACCAGGCCGTCCACGGCGTGGTCGCGGCCAGTCCGCGATACCCGTCGAGGCTCTCGCCGCGCGTGCCCAGGCCGACCACGACGCCAAATGCACCAAGCGTCATGAAGGCATAAATCAACGCGTAGGTCATCGTCGCCGAGGCGCCATCGGCCGTGCCGGAGATAAGCCCCAGAAGCGCGTACCCCGCATGCGCCACCGACGAATACGCAAGCATCCGCTTCATGTTCGTCTGGGCCAGCGCGAGCAGACTTCCGACGGCCATTGACAGCACGGCAAGCAGGATCAGGATCGCTGACCACACGCCCTGCTCGGACGCGAACGCGACCATGCAGACCCGCCCCAGCGCGGCAAGGCCTGCGGCCTTCGAGCCGGCAGCCAGAAACCCGGCGACTGGCGTGCTGGCACCCTCGTAGGCATCGGGCGCCCACGCATGGAACGGCACTGCCGCAATCTTGAATGCCAGCCCGCCGACGATCAGCGCTATAGCGAATTCCCAGTAACGGCGATCGCGGTGCCGGTCGTAGCGCCGGCCTTCAGGTCGGCCGCGATCGTCGCGAAGTCCGTCGCGCCTGTGACGCCGTAGATGAGGCTGATGCCGTAGAGCAGCAGGACCGACGCGAAGGAGCCCAACAGAAAGTACTTCATGGCCGCCTCATTCGAGGCGGGCTTGTCGCGCGTGATGCCAACCAGAACGTAGGCGCACAGAGACATGAGCTCCAGACCCAGGTACAGAACCAGGAACTCGGCCGCCGACGCGACCAGCATCATGCCCGTCGAGGCCAGCAGGAGCAGCGAATAGTACCAGCCGGCAGAACGCGCTCCGCATCGAGATGCCTTACAGAGAGCAGTGCCACCAACGCCAGGTTCGCCGCGAAGAGGACCTTGAAAAACAGGGCGTAGCCGTCGGTGGTGACTGTGCCTCCGAATCCCACGCTCGCGCCTTCCATGGAGAAGGCAAAGCCCGACCAGACGGCGACAGCCGCCGCGGCGATCGCCACGCCTGCGGCAACCCCTGCGCGCGTGACGCGACGTGCAAGGACGATGAGGACCAGGCTCTGCGCCTGTCAGAACCAGCTCAGGAAGCAGGAGGAGCAGATCTCTCACAATCGCCCCGCAATTCCACCGCTCGCGGACACCGCGGCCAGCAACTGCGTGACCGACGCACGAAGCACGCCGAGCACGGACTCCGGATACAGGCCGATGACCACGGCCAACACGACCAGGGGCGCGAGGGTCGCGACTTCGCGCACGTTGAGGTCGAGTCGCAGTCCTCGCACACCAGGCCCCAGTTCGCCGATGACCATTCGGTAGAACAGCCACAGCACGTAGGCCGCGCCCAACGCGACACCCCAGACGGCCATCGCGCCAATCCATGGCCACACCTTGAACGCCCCGAGAATGATGAGAAACTCCCCGACAAAGGAATTCAGCCCCGGCGTGCCCGCGGCCGCAAGACAGAAGAGCGCGAGGAACGTCGAGTAGATCGGCGCGACTTTGAACAGCCCCCCGTACTGCGCGACCTCGCGCGTGTGAGTGCGCTCGTAAATCATCCCCACGCACAGGAAAAGAGCGCCGGTGATGATCCCGTGATTGATCATCTGCAGGATGGCGCCCTCGATGCCGCTGCGGTCGAGCGAAAAGATTCCGAGCGTCACAAAGCCCATGTGACTGATGCTCGAGTACGCGATGAGGCGCTTGATATCCGTCTGGGCCAGCGTCACGTACGCGCCGTAGACGATGGCGACTCCGGACAGCACCAGCATCGGCGTCAGAAAGAAGCGGACGGCGTCAGAGAGTATCGGCAGCGCAATCCGCAGCAACCCGTAGCCGCCCATCTTCAGGAGAATCCCGGCGAGAATCACGCTCCCCGCAGTCGGTGCTTCGGTGTGCGCATCCGGGAGCCACGTGTGCACGGGGAACATCGGCACCTTCACCGCAAAGGCTGCCGAAAACGCGACAAAGAGCCACGCCTGCTGCGTCAGGCCGAGGTCCGTCCGCGCGAGCGCCTCGAAGTCGAGCGTGCCGCTCGTGTGGAGCAGCGAGATGAGGCCTACGAGCATCAAGAGGCTTCCCGCCAGAGTGAAAATGAGGAACTTCAGCGCGGCGTGGACGCGGCCCGTCCCTCCCCACACGCCGATGAGGAGGAACATGGGAACGACCATGAGCTCCCAGAACATGTAGAAGAGAAAAAAATTCGTCGCCGCGAACAAGCCGATCATCGCGGTCTCGGCGACAAGCAGCGTCGCGTAGAACTCCCACACGCGGACCTGAATCGCATTCCACGACGCGGCGACGCACAGCACGCTGACCACTGCCGAGAGCAAGATGAACGGCAGGCTGATGCCGTCGACGCCCATGCCGTACACAACGTTCCATGACGGGATCCATGGCCGGCTTTCGACAAACTGCAGAGCGCTCGAGGTCTTGTCGAAGTGCAGATAGAGCGGAGCCGAAACCGCCAGCGTGGCGATTGTCGTCACGAGCGCAATCCAGCGCGCCAGTCGCGCGGGACATAAGAAGATCAGGGCCGCCCCTACTGACGGCAGAAACGTCGATGCCGTAAGGACTGGATACATCGTTATCGTGCGAACATCGCGATGGCGATGGCCATCAGCACACCCGCCGCCATCATGAGCCCGTAATACTGCGCATGGCCGGTCACCGCCATCTTCAGGCTCTGGCTCACGGCGTCGGTGATATTGCCGATGCCCTCAGCGGCGCGGTCCACGACAGAAGCGTCGACCTGGCGCAACCACGCTGCGGTGCCGAGAAGAGGCCGTCGAACGAAACCCTCATAGGCTTCGCGCGAGAACGTTCTCCGCGCGGGCCAGCGCGACAAACGCATAGGCCATGGCCGTCGACAAACCCCGCCGGTAGAACCAGTCTGTGTCGAGACTGATCGTGGGCTCGGGATCGAGGTGCGCGAGCAGAGCGAAAAACCCGAGCGCCGTAAAGCTCAGCAATCCGAGCGTCGCAAGCACGTGGCGCACTGTGTAGGGCGCGTATTCGACGTCGTACGGCAACTGCGCGTACAGCAGGGCGGGAAAAACACCGATGATGATGCAGGCCGCTGCGGCCAGACCCATCGCCACGAGCATGTTCGACGGCGGCTCATGAGCGGCGAGACCGCGGTCACGACCGAAGAACATGTAATACGGAAGCTTGAGGCCTGTATGCAGGAACGTCCCGGCCGACGCCAGCGTCAGCGTCAGGAAGATCGCCGCTCTGTGCGATTCGCCGGCCGCAGACACGACCATCGATTTGCTGACGAAGCCGCTGAACAACGGCACGGCTGAGATGGCGAACGCGCCAATCATGTAGAGGCTCAGCGTCACGGGCATGGTCTTATAAAGTCCACCCATCTCGCTCAGGTTTCGCCGGCCCGTGACCTCGAGCACTGCACCAGCTCCCATGAAGAGCAGCGCTTTATAAAGGATGTGCGAGAAGGCGTGGGCGGTCGTGCCGTTCAAGGCCAGCTCTGTGCCGAGCCCCACTCCACAAACCATGTAGCCCACCTGGCTGATGATGTGGTACGCGAGCAGCCTCCTCGCGTCGTTCTCGAGCACGGCGTACACCACGCCGTAAACGGCCATCGCGGCGCCCCACCACACCAGCAGTTCGGTGCCCGCAAATCCGCGAACCAGGGCATACACCGCCGACTTCGTGGTAAACGCGGTGAGAAAGACTGCGCCCGTAACGGTCGCCTCTGGATAGGCGTCAGGCAGCCAGGCGCCCAGAGGGCGGCACCGCGGCATTGAGAAGAAAGGCGGCGAGTATCAGCGCAAACGCGGCAGTCCCCGCATGGGCCGACATGTCGCCGAACGCGAGAGATCCGGACTGCGACCAGTACAGGACGATCCCTCCGAGCAGACACAACCCGCCGAACAAGTGAACCAGAAGATACCGAAACCCGGCGGCGACCGCGGTGCGTTCGCGGCGCAGCCAGACCAGAAACACGGCCGACACCGCCGCCAGCTCCCAGAACAGGAAGAGAGACAGGAAGTCTCCCGCAAACGTAATCCCAAGCGCGCTGCCTGCGTAGGTCAGCGCCGACACGTGCTGCGCATCGTCTTTCACGTGAAGCGCGTACACCATTCCCACGAGGGCCATCAGCGCGAACACGTACGCGAACACGAGGCTCAAGCGATCGACCCGGCCGAACGTCAGATCCTGTCCGATGAAGCGGAACACGCCGTAGGTTCCAGGCTGCAGGAGAAGGCAGTCGACGAGCGCAACCGCCGGCACCAGGATCATGGCGACGCGTTTGGCCGCGCCCTTGAGCAACGGGACGAGCCATGCGCCGGCAATCAGCACGAGGCCCGGATGCACCCACTCAGGAGTCATAGTAGTTGTCCGGTCGCATCAGCCAGAGTTTCCCCAGAAGCTTCGACACGAGAATGATCGCGACACAGGAGAAGAAGCCGTAGAGGGAACCGAACGCCGGCCAGTCCTCGAAGGCGAAGTGAGCGGGCTCGTGATACAGAAATCGCGGCGCAATCGCCTCTGTAAGAGCGAGCACCACCAACCATGCGTAGAGCACGCGTTTGATCGTCATGGCGCCACCGTCCCTGCCAGCTTCAGAACCGGATCCGGATACATTCCAAGGAGCAGGCTGAGCACGGCGCTGAAGACCAGCGGCACCACCATCAATGGCACCTCGCGAATGTGATCGTCATCGTGCCCCGCGGCCGGGACTTCGAAGTACGCCTTGTAAACGACCGGACCGAGATAGGCGGCGTTCAACAGCGAGCTGACCAGCAGCACGGCCAGCACCCACTGGCTGCCGCGCTCAGCCGAACCCAGGGCGAGATACCACTTCGAGACGAAGCCCGACGAAGGAGGGATGCCCACCAGGCTCAACGAGGCGATCGCAAACGCCGCCATCGTCCACGGCATTTTTCTGGCGAGCCCCGACATCTGGCTGACATCGGTCTTGTGCGCGGACGCGTAGATCGAGCCGGCGCAGAAAAAGAGCGTGATCTTCGACACCGCGTGATTGGTGATGTGGGCGATGCCGCCGACGATCCCGCTGGTGGTGAGCAGCGCTCCTCCCAGAACGATGTAGGAGAGCTGGCTGATCGTCGAGAACGCCAGCCGCGCTTTCAGATTGTCCTGATAGAGAGCCAGGACCGAGGCCAGAAGAATCGTGGCAGAGGCCACCCCCAGCGCAAGCGTATCGACGCCGAGCTGTCGCATCGTGTCAGTACCGAAGACAAACAGGAAGACGCGGAGCGTGGCGAAGACTCCGGTCTTGACGACGGCCACCGCATGCAGAAGCGCGCTGACCGGAGTCGGCGCCACCATCGCCGCCGGCAGCCAGCTATGCAGCGGCATGACGGCGTTTTTTGCGAGGCCGAACAGGAACAGCGCAAAGACGACCGCGAGAAGCGTGGGGTGAGCGGCCACCTGCGCTGGCCGGCAGGATTCCTCCGGGCCGGAAGTCGAGCGTGCCTGCCACGTTGTAGGTCAGAACGATCGCGGGAAGGAGCAACAGCTTGGCGGCGCCCAACAGATAAATGATGTACTTGCGGGCGCCGGCCCTGGCTTCGGGCGTCTCTTTGTGCGCGACGAGTGAATAGGTGGCCAGCGTCAGCGCTTCGTAGAACAGAAACAGCGTGAACAGATTGGCGGCAAAGGCCACTCCCATCGTGGCCGAAAGCGCCAGCGCGAAGCAGGCGAAGTAGCGGGTTTGCGCGTGCTCGCCGAGCGTGCGCACGTAGCCAATCGAGTAGAACGACGTCACAATCCAGAGAAGCGATGCGCCAAGGGCAAACAGCAGGCCGAAGCCATCGACACGAAATGCGATCGTCACGCCGGGAAGAAGCCGGAAGAGCACGCCCTCCGGAGTGAACCCTGCCATCACCTGCGGAACCATCGACGCGACCAGCCCAAACTGCAAGACTCCTGCGGCCACCGACCAGAACTCCCTCAAATTGCGACGGCGGTCTCCGGTGCCGACGACAAACAGGGCGGCGACGGCGGCCACGAGAATCGCAAGGAGAGGCGTGATCACCACTTCAGCTCGGTCAGGTGCTCGATGCTCACACCTGGCCTGTTGACGAGTTAGCGCGATAACCAGTCCAAGGCCGATTGCCGCTTCCGCGGCCGCCACGGCGATGACGAAGAGCGCCAGAATCTGACCCCGCTCTTCGAGCAGGTGATGACCGAACGCCGCGAAATTGACGTTGACGGCATTGAGCATGATCTCGAGGGAGACGAGCATGAGGATGATGTTGCGCCGGCTGAGGAAGCCGACGAGACCGATCGCGAAGAGGATCGCGCTGAGCCCCAGATAGGCGCCCGCGGGCACCATCAGGATTCTGTCTTTCTTCGGGCGACGACGACAGCGCCGACGATAGCCACCAGGAGGACGAGCGACACGACCTCGAAGGGCAGCGCAAACTCGGTGAAGAGCGCCATGCCGACCGCCGCGACATGCGCCGTGGGTGCGGCGTCGGCGACCGCCGCCGGCGTGGGCGTGGCCAGTCCCGGTTCGTGCCAGCGCGCGAGAAAGAAGGCAAAGGCCGCCCCGGCCGCCGCGGCCAGCGGCCAATGGGCGCCGAAACGGCGCCCCGCCGTCTCGCTCGGCAGATCGAGCAGCATGACAAAAAACAGGTAGAACACGAGGATGGCGCCCGCGTACACGATGACCTGCACCGCCGCGAGGAACTGAGCGCCGACGAGCACGAAAATCCCTGCGACGTGCAGAAACAGGGCAAGGACCCACAGCATGCTGTGGATGGGATTACTGCGTGTGATAGCCAGCCCCGCGCTCGCAATGCTGGCGGCCGCTAAATAGTAGAAGGCCGCCTGTCCCGCCAGAGTTCCCATTGGGCTACGCGGGGTACTTGCCGCAGATGTAGTCCTCGAGCTGATGGATCGTGACGTCCTGAACCGTCATGATCCAGTTGACGAGGTCGCCAATCGAGAGCACACCGACGACCTTCCCCTCGTCAACAACCGGGAGGTGGCGGCAGCGCTTGTTCGTCATGCAGCGCATGCACTCGTCCACAGTGGCCGTCGGTGTTACGGTGACGACCGGGGTCGACATGATTTCGCGTGACTTTCAGATCCGTCGAGGAATGGCCTTTGAGCTTGACCTTGCGGACGTAATCGCGTTCGGAGAGGAGCCCGACGAGGTTGTCGCCGTCCATGACGAGAAGGGCTCCGACGTTTTTTTCCTCCAGCGTCTCGAGCGCCTCGTAGACGGTGGCGTCGGGGCTGATGGAATACACCTCGGATCCCTTTTGCCTGAGGATGCGGTCGACCGAGTCGTGGAGTTTCACCAGCGACCCCCTTGCTGAGGTGTTTCGATTTGACGTGAAGTGGCGGCCATTGTAGGCACAAACGGCACCGGTCGGCAACGGGGACGTTCATATTCAGGATGCCGTTCTCGCGTGGCGTTTCGGTTCGGGTCAGCCCATGTGGATAACCATCGCGTTCATCGGCACGACTGTCCTCTTCGTCGGCTTGACCATTGCCACACTGCACCACCAGCGGTGGGCGCGGCGGCTGCCCGCGCTCGAAACGCTACCCGCACCGGCAGTCGGCTCGCCGGCCAACTCGGTGCGCTGCTCGGTAATCGTGGCGGCGCGCGATGAGGAAGCGCGCCTCGACGCGACGGTTCGTCATCTGCTCGCCCAGCGACATGTCGCAGTCGAGGTGATCGTCATCGATGATCGATCCACCGACGCGACCGGCGACATCCTGCGACGACTCGCGTCCGAGGATGCGCGCGTGTGTGCGACACGCGTCGAGCACTTGCCGAAAGGCTGGTTGGGCAAGTCCCACGCATGCCATGTGGGCGCCAGTGTTGCCACGGGCGACTGGCTGCTGTTCACCGATGCCGACTGCTGGCTGAAACCGGACGTGATTGCGCGTGCGTTGCGCGTCGCCGCTCGAGATGCAGCCGATCACATCACGCTGACGCCCGGCGTCGCCGCCGAAACGCTCGGCGCCCAGGCGTGGCATCTGGCGTTCCTGGGAAGCTTGGCGAACTGGATCTCGGGCGTGAACCGCGACCGTCCGGGCGCACACCTGGGCGTTGGCGCGTTCAACCTGGTGCGCACATCCGCTTACCGCGCCTGCGGTGGCTACGAAGCCCTGCGCTTGACCATTGTGGACGACATCAAGCTGGGCCTGCTCCTGCACCGCGCCGGAAGGCGAACGCGCGCGTTCCTCGGCGGAGCGGACGTGGAGTGCCACTGGGGGACCACCGTACCGCGCATGTTCAAGATCATGGAGAAGAACTACTTCGCCGCGGTCGATTTCAGGCTGGCCCCGGTGATCGCAGGCGCGACTGTGTTCACGCTGATATTCGGCACCTCCATCATCGGACTCTGGACGAGAACCGCCGCCGGCATCGCCGCCGGGGTTGCACCATGGTCGTTGGCCCTCCCAGCTGCGATCTTCGCGCGACGATTAGGATGGCCTCCTGCCAGTGCGGCCATTACACCGCTGTTGTACCCGGTCCTGTTCTTCGCGGTCGTGAACTCGGCCGTCGTCACCCTTCGGCAAGGCGGCGTCCGGTGGCGCGATACATTCTATTCGCTCGACATGTTGCGCAGGGGCAACGTCCGGTAAACGTTTGCTCGATCACCATTGCGAAAATGCGGCACGATGGACCGGAGGGTTCCATTTCACCGCGCGATTTGGTTCAATCTCGTGCTCGCGCCCGAGCGAAGAGGAGACAAATACCTACATCCTCGGCAATCACCCCGAAGAGCTCGCGAGACTCGATCGCCAGGCCGCTGCGATCGACGGGCCCGCCCCCCTGCTCCTGCAGGCCGCAAGGATCACACCTATGGGCTAGCGTCGCCGATGGGTACAACTCTCTCCGTCATTCTGGTGATTGCCCTCGTGCTTGCGGCTGGATTGCTGCGTGATTCGCTGCGCACAGGAGCCGTCCAGCGCTGGTGCCGAACACATGGCTTCGGGCGTGTGCCGACACCGGAACATGACCGCGAACGCCTGATCGCATGGGCAGAACGGTTTCGCCCCGACACCGCTTCGCATTGGAGCATCGTACTCCGTGGCGAAACGGCTGGCGTCGAAACAAACCATTGCCCCGCTGTCTATCCCGTCGGTCAAGGGAAATGGGCTGTGCATTCTTTACGCAGGCGGCTCGGCGGATGTCCGTGACTCGTTGATTCCTCGAAGATCGCCTGCGGTCTTCATGGTGGTACATCCACCGCGTTCCTCACGGCCGTCGACTGTCGGCGCCAGGCCGCGGGTGAGGTTCCGGCGAGCTTCTTGAACGCGCGGCTGAATGCCGCTTCTGACTCGTAGCCGACGTCCTGGGCAACTGCGGAAACCTTGGCCGCACTATCAGAGAGCATTCTCGCCGCGAGTTGCAGCCGCCAGTGAGTGAGATAGCGCATGGGCGGCTGTCCCAGGAGATGAGTGAAACGATCGGCGAGCGCCGATCGAGATGTTCCAACCTCCTTTGCGAGCCGTTCGAGCGTCCACGAATCTGTCGGCCGATCGTGCAGCCGTGCAATGGCGTGCCCGACGATGGGATCACGTAGTCCCGCAAGCCAGCCCGTGTGCCCTGACGTGAGGGTCTCGAGATACCGTCGAACGACTTCGACGAACAGGATCTCGCTCAGATGCAGAAGTATGCATTTCGCACCTGACGTTCCTTCGCGCGACTCTGCGAGCGCAAACTCGATCAGCTGAACCAGTCGGTCGGGGCCCTTCACCGCTGATGTACGGCGCAGATGAACCAGCCGAGGAAGACTCGCCAGCACCGGATTGAATGGCCGGACGTCGCAGCCGAGGAATCCGCACACGATGTCGGCACGCTCAGGCCCGCCTCCGCCCTCGATGACCACGCGCGGTGCGGACGCCATCGTCATCTCGCGGAAGAATCGCAAAACCGCATCGGCGGGTGTGTTGGAAGAGCGCAGATCTGGCGCGCTCGACATGAAATACGAGTCGCCGTGCGGGATCACGAGGATGTCACCGGCCTCCAGGCGCAGCGGTGGGCCGTCCACGAGCCCAGCCCAGCACGCTCCCCGCCTGACAACGTGGTAGGAAACGACATGCTGCGCGCGAGGCAGCAGAAGAGCTCCGAATGCCGACACCGGCGGGACTTCATCGACCCACGGCGACGACGCTTTCAACGGGAAGAAGAGTACGCCTGTGAGTCTGACCGTCCTCAGCACATCCGACAATACGTCCACGTCCCGCTCATTGGATGCTGAGGCAAGGATCCTGGACGATGGGTCATGGCGTCGCGGCACGGCGGGATTCTACAGTCCGTCGTATCCGGTGTCACGAGTTGGAGGACGCACATGACGACTGCCTCTACGACTGCTGCGCGCGCGATGTGGGCCCTGGGTGACTATCACAGGTTTGCGCTCTCGACCGTATGGGGGCTTGGCCCCGTGCTGGTCCGCGCCTGCTCGATTCGCGCGGGGCAACGCGTTCTCGATGTGGCCGCAGGGACAGGCAACGTCGCGATCCGTGCGGCCCGCGCCGGGGCAACGGTGATCGCGTCCGATTTGACGCCGGAGCACTTCGACGCCGGGCGACGTGCCGCGCGCGCCGAAGGTGTCGATATCGAATGGGTCGAAGGCGACGCGGAGGCGCTTCCTTTCGAGAACGCGCAGTTCGATGTCGTCACGACGTGTTTTGGTGCGATGTTCGCTCCCGCCCACCGCAGGGTCGCGAACGAGTTACTGCGCGTTTGCCGGCCCGGGGGTGTGGTCGGGATGATCAACTTCACACCCGAAGGCGCGGGCGGCGACTTCTTTCGCATGTTGGCGCCGTATGCCCCGCCGCCCCCGGCCGAAGCGCTTCCACCGCTCCTGTGGGGACACGAGGAACACGTGCAGGAGTTATTTGGCGATCGGGTTGAATCGTTGGAGCTGACCCGCAACGAGTACGTCGAAGAGGCGGCGAGCGCTCGCGAGTACTACGAATTGTTCAGGCACTCGTTCGGTCCCATGGTCGCGATCTACACGAGCCTGGCCGATCGACCGGAGCGTGCGGCGACGCTGGATCGAGAGTTTCTTGCATTTGTCAGCCGATGGAATCGAGGCGGGTCCGGATCGCGAATCGGGATACCGTACCAATATTTGCTCGTGGTCGCGCGCAAATCGGGAGCATCCTAGCGGGATCGTGACGGGAACGCGACAGCCACTCCACCAAGTTGAGAGATCCTCCGGGCCATTCCATTCGATGAGGATGCGCTTGTCCGGTCCGAGCGCTTTCACGTCAATCGTTGCACCGACGCCGTAAGTCACGCGAGGATGCACTATTCCCATATGATGGACGTGCTGCGACACGTTGAGACAGCGGTAGCCGGCGAAGGGGATGGTGATGGCAAGAACGTTCAAACATCTGGAAACGAAGGCCGTTCACGCCGGCGTGCCGTCACCTCGCATCGGCGGTGCTGTCATCATGCCGATCTTTCAGTCGGCGATGTTCGAGTTTACCGGCGAAGGCAGCTATCACGACTTGAAGTACCTCCGACTCAACAACACGCCGACGCAGACGGCTCTACACGAGAAACTGGCGGCGCTGGAAACCGCAGAGGCGGCTGTTGCGACCTCCAGCGGGATGGCGGCGATTTCGACGACGCTCCTGACCGTGCTCGCCCCTGGCGATCACCTGCTTGCGCAGGACTGCTTGTACGGCGGCACTCATGATTTCCTGACCACCGAGCTGAAGCATCTGGGCATCGTCGTTGATTTCATCGACGCCGATGCTCCCTCCTCGTGGCCGCGTCTCCTGCGCGCGAACACGCGCGTGGTCTACGTCGAAACGATTTCCAATCCGCTGATGCGGGTGCCGGATCTCGACGCCATCGTCCAGTTCGCGACATCCCATGGCCTCGTCTCGTTGATCGACAACACTTTTGCGACGCCGGTCAACTTCCGCCCTCTGGAGCGCGGCTTCGATCTCGTGCTCCACAGCTGCACGAAGTACCTGAACGGCCACAGCGATATCGTCGCTGGCGCGGTCATTGGATCGAAGGCGTGGATCGAGCGGATCACGCACAGGCTCAATCATCTTGGCGGGTCGTTGGATCCGCACGCGTGTTTTCTGCTCGACCGCGGCCTGAAAACACTGGTGTTGCGGGTACGGCACCAATGCGCCAGCGCGCTCGCCATAAGCCGCGGGCTCGAGGCGCATTCGAGGGTCGAGAAGGTGAATTATCCGGGACTTCCAAGTCATCCGCAGCACGCGCGAGCCCGGCGTCTACTCGAAGGTGTTAGCGGGATGCTCAGCTTCGAGCTGAAAGGTGGCGCAGCCGCGGCCGAAGCATTCATGAGACGGACGACCCTGCCGATTGTGGCGCCGAGTCTGGGGGGCGCTGAAACGCTGTTGACGCGACCCGCTGTCACGAGTCATGCGGGGATGGCGCCCGCAGATCGTCTCAAAATCGGCATCACCGACGGACTCATTCGCATGTCGGTCGGACTCGAGGCGTGCGACGAAATCCTCGACGATCTGGTCCAGGCGCTCGAAGCGAGCAAGGAGAACAAGTGAAGTGTGGGTGACCTGATGTCCATGACGAGCGAAGAGATCGTCGCGCTCTCGAAGAAGCACACGATTTTCGAATGGACTGTGCAGAAGAGCGTCGCCCCGATTGCAGTGGCGCGCGCCGAAGGGGTGTACTTCTGGACGCCCGAAGGCAAACGCTTCATCGACTTCAACAGCCAGTTGATGAGCGTGAACATCGGGCACGGAGACCGGCGCGTCATCGAAGCGATTCACGAGCAGGCGGAGCTGGTGGCCTACGTCGCGCCGTCGTTCTCAACCGAGCCGCGCGCGCGCCTGGGTGCAAAGCTGGCCGACATCGCGCCCGGCGACATCGACGTGTTTTTCTTCACGAATGGTGGAGCAGAAGCCAACGAAACCGCATTAAGGATCGCGCGTGCGTACACCGGTCGTTCGAAGATCATCTCGTTCTATCGTTCGTACCATGGCGGCACCGCCGGTGCGATGGCGGCAACGGGAGAACCGCGAGGATGGTTTCAGCCGCCTCTTCCCGGCTTCCTCCATGTACTCAGTCCGTACCATGGCATTTCTCGAGGATCGGATACCTCCGATGACGCGCTGCGTTATCTCGAAGAGGTGATCCAGCTCGAAGGGCCGCAGTCGATTGCGGCGATCATCATGGAGTCGGTGGTCGGCACCAACGGCATCTTGATCCCGCCAGACGGCTACTACCAGGGTTTACGTGCACTCTGCGACGAATACGGCATTCTGCTGATTGCGGATGAGGTGATGACGGGCTTCGGCCTGTACAGGCACGTGGTTCGCGGTCGATCACTGGAACGTCGTGCCCGACATCATCACGATGGCCAAGGGCCTTACGAGCGCCTACGTGCCGCTGGGTGCCGTTGGTATGAGACGAACGATTGCCGAGATCTTCCAGGACAGGCCGTTTCCAGCCGGGCTCACCTATAACAGCCATCCGCTGGCGTGCGCGGCCGCGCTGGCAACGATTGCCGCGTACGAGGAAGACAGTCTCATCGAAAAGGCCCGGCAGACCGGAAACTTGATGGCCGCGCTGCTCACCGATCTTGCCGCGCGGCATCCATCGGTGGGGGCTGTTCGATCGATAGGATTGTTCGGGGTCGTCGAGCTCGTGCGCAGCCAGAAGACGCTTGAACCGATGGCGCCTTTCAACAGCACGTCGGCGGAGATGGCCGCGCTCGCTGATTTCTTCAGTCAGGAAGGCCTCTTTACGTTTGTCCGATGGAACTATTTCTTCACGAATCCGCCCCTGTGCATTACAGAGGCTGAGTTGCGCGAAGGTTTCGCTATCATCGACCGCGGGCTTGCGATAACCGATAAGGCAGTTACATAAGAAAGCGTTCGCCCTGAACGAGCACAAGGAGCACACGAACATGAAGCCAAAAAACACAATCTGTCTCTGGTTCAACAAGGACGCGCATGAGGCGGCGCGCTTCTACGCCGCCACCTTTCCGAATAGTGAAGTGACCGCTGTTCACAAGGCACCCAGCGACTACCCGAGCGGCAAGGAGGGCGATGTGCTGACGGTGGATTTCACCGTTCTGGGCATTCCCTGCCTTGGTCTCAACGGCGGCCCGGACTTCAAGCACAGCGAGGCCTTTTCCTTCCAGATCGCGACGGACAATCAGGAAGAAACGGACCGCTACTGGAACGCGATCGTCGGCAATGGCGGCAAGGAAAGTCAGTGCGGTTGGTGCAAGGACCGCTGGGGCCTCTCCTGGCAGATCACCCCGCGCGCGCTAACCGATGCGCTTGCGGCTGGTGGCGGTGAGGCAAAGCGTGCCTTCGCGGCGATGATGCCGATGAAGAAAATTGACATCGCCACCATCGAGGCGGCGCGGCGGGGCTGACGCGCACCATCTGTGCCGTAGTAGACTCATCGATGTGCGGCGCCTGGTTGGACTCCTGCTCGCGCATTCCCTGGTTGTCTCATCTGCCATGGCTTCGTCGATGCACGTGCACGAGTACGGGGAGCACGATCACCCGGATCATCATCACGGGCCGGCTTCTCACGAGCACAAGCATTCAGCATTAGCCGAGCAGGACCACCACTCGCCGACAGACGACGACCACCCAGTGTTGCAGGCCGAATCCTGCGACCCTGGCCGCCATGCGGTCGCGGCCACTTTAGGTTGCGCCCAAGTTCCGCAGACACACGTCGACCTGGGCGAACTTCCAGGGCCGACGATCATCGCCACGGCTGCACCGATCCGATCCGCCATACCCGTTGTTGACGTTCGCGTTCACGGTCCGCCGTTTGATGTTCGAATCCCCGCGCGCGCCCCGCCTCTACCCCGCCGCCTGATCACCTGACCGGCGCTTCGCCCTCCTATGCCCAATTGCGGCTTCGGCTGGGCAGGCCTGGTCGTTCGTCAGTTCGAATAATCGAGGACTGTTTATGCCGACCCGTGCCCAGGTCTGTACCTGGATCGCTGCGGTCGGCCTGCTGGCGCCATCTGTGGCCGCCAGTCAGGACCGAACCGAGCGCGAAGTCGTGGAGCTGATCGTGCGCGATGGGCCGCAGGCCAGGGCGATCCGCGCTGAGTCGGAGGTCACTCATCGTGAGCAACTCGCGCGGCTCTCGCATCCGAATCCTTCCGTCACCTACAGCCGAGAAGGGGCGGGCTTCACCGAGTTCTTCCAGGCGGAGCAGTCGCTATCGTTATTTGGAGCGCGTGACGCGCTGTCGCGAGCCGGCGTTGCGGCGACCGCCGCCGCAGAGGCCGAGCGCGACTTGAGGCTATGGCTGCTCCGCTCAGGTGCCGCCGCGGCGGTCGCTCGGGTCGTCGCCGAGCAGGAGCGGCTCGAGTCCGTTCGAGCCCACATGCGCGAGGTGGAACGGCTCATCGAGATTCTTCGCACCCGTGAACAAGAAGGCGAAGGCTCGCGATTCGATCGGTTGCGCGCAGAACAGGAGCTCCACGATACCAACCAGGTCGTTACGTCCGCGGCGGTCGCACTCGCCGAAGCGCGCGCGACGGTCTCGGGCATGTTGCCGCGTGACGCTTCGCTGACCACAGTTGCAGGCACGCAGACGACGCAGCTGCCGCTAGTCCCTGTCGAGACGTTGTTCGCCCGAGCGACGTCCACTCGCGCAGAGCTTCGTGCCCTCGAGCAGCTCGGTCAACGCGCAACGTTCGAGGCCGAGTCAGCTCGACGAGCACGGCTCCCTTCCCCGAATCTGTTTGGTGGCGTGAAACGAGCGGACGAGCTGTCGGTACGCAAAACCGGCGGCATGTTCGGGGTGAGCGTGGCGCTTCCCGTGTTCGATGACGGCGGCCGGGAAGCCGCGCGGTGGGAGGCCGAGCGCACACGAGTAGAGGCGGAGCGCATGTTCATTGAAGACCGCATCCACAGTGAGATCACCGCCGCCTCGGAGGTGCTGACGCTCCGGCAAGCCGCGCTGTCCCAGGAGCAGCTCGGGGCTGCTGAGGAGCTGGTGCAGATCGCAGTGGTCGCGTATCGCGAGGGTGAGGTCGGCATTCTGGAGCTGCTCGATGCGGCGCGTACCGCCTCACGGGCAAGGATTCGCAGCATCGATCTGCGGCTGGACGCGCGCCTGGCACAGATTGCTCTGGAACGCGCAGTGGGAGACACATTGTGGCCCTGAGATCTCTGTTCTCAACCTTTCTCATCGCCGTGCTCGCGGCCGGGTGTAGTCGTTCAGCCGCGCCCGATGCCGTGCTGGAAAAACCCGAAGCGTTGAGCGTGACGCGGTGGACGGAGAAAACGGAGCTGTTCGCCGAGTACCCGGCTCTTGCCGTGGGGTCGACGTCGCGGTTTGCCATTCACCTGACGCAACTGGATCCCTTCAAAGCACTCACGGAAGGAAATGTAGAGGTTCGCCTCGAGGGCGGCTCAAACCCACCGGAAGTGTTTCGCGTGGACGCACCCTCTCGCCCAGGGATCTTCGGAGTTGACGTAAAACCCACCCGCGCGGGCAGGCGCCAGCTCGTGATCGCGCTCAAGGCGACTGGACTGAACGATGAACATCGTGTCGGCGACGTCGACGTGCATTCGAACGCCGCCGCCGCCCGTGCCGCTGCACCGGCGGCAGGCGAGGATGCGCCGGGCATCAGCTTCCTGAAGGAACAGCAATGGAGCTTGGACTTCGGGACCGCACTCGTGAAGGAACAGGCGGTCCGTGAATCCATTCGCGTTCCGGCGCGCCTCGAAGCGAGACCTGGTGGCACCGCCGACGTGGCCGCACCTATTGACGGTCGCCTGACGGGCGTTGTCGAAGTGGCCCTCGGAGCAAGCGTGTCTCGCGGTCAGGAACTCGCACGGCTGCTACCGCCACCCTCGGCGCCAGCCGACCTTCCTCAGATGCAGCGTGCGCTCGTAGAAGCACAAACGGCGCTAGCACTGGCGACACGCGATCGCGAGCGGGCAGAGCGACTGACAAGCGCAGGAGCGGCGCCTGGCAGACGTTTGGACGAGGCGCAATCCGCCGAGGAGCAAGCGAAAGCCCGGCTGACCGCGGCCGAAGCGAGTCTGGCCCAGTACAACGCGGCTCGCACCGGAGGAGCAACGGATGCCGCAGGGTTGTTCATCCTCCGGGCACCGGTCAGTGGCGTCATCGCTCAGCGCGATGCCGCCACAGGGGCGAACGTCACGGCCGGACACGTGTTGTTCCGCGTGGTGGATGCTGCACAAGTGCACGTCGTCGGTCAGGTTCCCGAAGCACAGACGGCGCGCGCTCGCCTCGCGCAGGCCGCCGAAATTGAGATCGCCGGCCAGGCCGATCGCCTGCCGGCCGGCCGTCTCGTGAGCGTCGGCAAGGTGCTGGACCCACAGTCCCGGACGTTGCCCATCACATTCGCCTTCGAGAACCGGACGATCGGACTGCCGGTGGGGCAAGCCGCGTTCCTCCATTTGCTGATGGAGACCACGCAGCCCCGCCCCGTTGTTCCAGCAGCAGCCATCGTGGACGATGCCGGGAGACCGATCGCGTTTGTGCAGCGCGAGGGTGAAACCTTCGAGCGGCGGGCGGTGACGCTCGGCCCGAGATCGGGCGACGTGGTGCAGATCACCGAGGGCCTCAAGCCCGGAGAACGCGTGGTGACGAAAGGCGCTTACCTCGTTCGCCTCGCGTCGCTGTCAACGTCTGTTCCGGCGCACGGCCACGTGCACTGAGCGCCGCCTTTCGTGCGCTGCGCTTCAGCGCCCAAGGGAGCTGGACATGATTGACGCACTCATTCGCTGGTCGCTCAGGCATCGTCCGATTGTGGTGGCCCTTGCCGCTGCATTCCTTATTTGGGGTGGCTGGACAGCGACCCGTATCCCGTTGGACGTACTGCCGGATCTCACGGCGCCGACGGTGACCATCCTCGCCGAAGCGCCAGGCATGGACCCGCTCGAGATCGAGTCGCTGGTTACCTTCCCCATCGAATCCGCGCTGAATGGCGCCGCGGGCGTTCGACGTGTGCGCTCCGCGACCGCGGTCGGCGTCGCCGTCGTGTGGGTGGAATTCGATTGGGGACAGGACATCAACCGCGCCCGCCAGACGGTCGCGGAGAAGCTCACGTTAGTGTCCGGATCGCTGCCGTCCAACGTTGAGCCACCGTTCCTGACGCCAGTCTCCTCGATCATGGGCGAGGTGCTGTTCATCGACCTGGAGTCAGACCGCCACTCGCCGCTGGAACTCCGGACCATCGCGGAAACCGTCGTCAGACGCCGGCTTCTGGCCGTTCCCGGAGTCTCGCAAGTAATCGCAACGGGAGGCGAACAGAAGCAGTACGAAGTAGTCCTCGATCCGATACGCCTTGCAGCACACCAGGTGACGCTTCAGGAAGTCGAGAAAGCGCTGATTGACGCGAACCAGAACGCGACCGCAGGATTTCAGGTCGCACAAGGACAAGAGTACCTCGTGCGCGGTGTCGGCCGTCTCGGAGACGCCGACGCCATCGCCGCGGTTAGCGTCAAGGTTACGGACGCAGCCCCAGTGCTGATACAGGACGTGGGGATCGTTCGTGAAGGTGCGGCGATCAAGCGGGGCGAAGGCTCGCACAATGCCAAACCTGCCGTCATCGTTGGCATTCAGAAACAGCCGGCAGTCAACACACTGGAACTGACCGAGCGCATCGACACCACGCTCGAAGATATCCAACGGGCCCTGCCTCAGGGCATGCAGATCCATCGCGATCTGTTCAGGCAGGCAGATTTCATCGAGCAGTCGCTCGACAATCTCTTCACCGCGTTCGTCGAGGGCGCGCTCCTCGTCATCCTCGTCGTCGTGGTGTTCCTGATGAACATCCGGGCGGCGGTCATTACGCTGCTTGCGTTGCCGTTGTCCCTTGTAGCGGCCGTCATTGCGATGGATCGATTCGGTCTCACGATCAACAGCATGAGCCTGGGCGGGCTCGCCATTGCCATCGGCGAGCTGGTCGACGACGCCATCGTCGACGTGGAGAACGTCGTTCGGCGCCTGCGAGAAAACGCGTCACGACCAGAGTCCGAGCGCTTGCCCGTGCTCGAAGTCGTCTACCGCGCAAGCACAGAAATTCGGCACTCGGTCGTGTTCGCGACCGTCATCGTCGCGCTGGTCTTCCTACCGCTGTTCATGCTGAGCAGCGTCGAGGGCCGACTGCTTCGGCCCCTTGGTTTCGGCTATGTCGTAGCGCTGATAGCTTCGCTTGTCGTCGCACTCACGGTTACACCAGTGCTGTGCTCCTGGCTCCTGCCGCAATCACGCCTGATTGCGTCGGGCACCGAGCCCAAGTTGACGCAACGCCTCAAGGCCGCGTACGAGCGATGGCTCGGCCATGCGTTCACGTACTGGCGGACAGTTCTCACCGCTGCCGTCGCCCTGTTGGTCGCTGCCCTCGTGGGCATCCTTGCGGCGGGCAGGTCGTTTCTCCCGGAGTTCAACGAAGGGGCCTTGACCGTCAGCGCCGTAACGGTCCCAGGCACGAGCCTCGCCGATTCAAACGCGCTTGGCAATGCCCTGGAGCGGCTGATGCTGAGCGTGCCGGAGGTTACTTCCACGGCTCGGCGAACCGGCAGGGCCGAACTCGACGAGCACGTGCAGGGAGTCGAATCCGCGGAGATCGACGTCCGGCTCGAGCTGAAGGAACGGCCGCGCGAAGCGGTGCTCGAGGAGCTGCGACAGAAGGTCTCACTGCTCCCAGGCACCAACGTCACGATCGGCCAGCCGATCTCGCACCGCATCGACCACATGCTGTCCGGCACCCGCGCGAACATCGCGGTCAAGATTTTCGGCGACGATCTTCCGACTCTCCGCCAGCTGGCCAGCCAGGTGCAAGGTCAGATGTCGCAGGTAGAGGGAGTGGTCGACCTCGCGACAGAGGCACAGACCGACATTCCAACTCTGAAAGTGCGCGTCAACCCGGCAGCGGCGGCGCGTCACGGACTCGGGTCGGGCGCGGTCGCGGAAGCGTTGCAGACGGCGCGCGTGGGCCGCGCCGTCGGTCAGATTCTTCAGGGCCAGATCGCCTTTCCGTTGGTGGTTCGCTACGCACTGGACGACTCGACGGAGCTCGACTCGATTGCTGCGACCCAAATCCAAACACCAGATCGTCGCCAGATCCCGCTGTCCGATGTGGCAACGATCCAGGAAGACCGCGGGCCGAATTTCGTCATGCGAGAGAACGTCCAGCGCCGCATTGTCGTCCAGAGCAACGTCTCAGGCCGAGACTTGCGCAGTGTGGTTAACGACATTCGAGAACGCGTCAGCCAGAACATCAAACTGCCGCAGGGCTATCGCCTTGAGTATGGCGGTCAGTTTGAAAGCGAGGCACAAGCGTCCAGTCAGCTTTTATGGCTATCGCTGGGGGTCGTTATCGCGATCTACTTCATCCTCTCGGCGGCATTCGGCTCCTCGCGTGACGGCCTGTTGATCATGCTGAATCTCCCGCTCGCGTTGATCGGCGGTGTTGTCGGCGTCTACTTGTCAGGAGGCGTGTTGTCGGTGGCGTCGATTGTCGGCTTCATTACCCTGTTCGGGATCGCCACGCGAAACGGGATCATGCTCGTGTCACACATCCGCTACCTGCAGGAGCAAGAGGGCGTCACCGACTTCCGGACGGCGGTGATGCAAGGCGCGACCGAGCGTCTCGTACCGATTCTGATGACAGCGCTCGCCGCTGGTCTTGCGCTGGCGCCGATCGCGCTTTCAGCCGGAGAACCAGGCAGCGAGATTCAGGCACCGATGGCGATGGTGATCATGTTCGGGCTTCTGAGCTCGACCGCTCTCAACATGATCGTCGTGCCCGTTGTCTATGGGCGATTCGGTCGACCCGCTTGCTCTCTGTGAAAACGCGGGTCGTCAGCGACGCCGGGGAATTCGGTAGGTCAGGTGGGAGACTGCCACGATGTGGTTTCAGGTGTTGAGCATCGTGATAGCCGTGGCACTGCTTGGCAAGGCGGCGATTGCGCTAGCTGCACCGCGGCGGTTTTACGACGAGCGTCAACGTCAGTACGCGTCCGAGGCCCGGCCCCGCAAGCTCTTGGTCCCTCCCATTGTCATCGTTGCCATCACGTTCGCGGCGTGGTATGCCACTATCTTTCATTACCAGTCTTGGGGCTGGATCGTTACGGGTTGCCTCACAGTGCTTGCGTGCTTCTCAGTCGATCACATGTTGCGCTGGGAAAGACACCGCCAGAGGATGCTCAGGGTGGTCACGAACCCGAAAGTCTGGTGGGTGGATTGCGTCTTGCTCGTGGTGGGAGCACTGTTTGTGGCGCTGGCCTTCTGGGTCTACTGAGCCTCAGAGCTGGCACAAGCGTATGTGACTCTCCACCGCGCCGTATGGTGAAGGGATTCGGATGACGCCCCTTGTCGAAGTCGTCGGGCTCACCAAGCACTACGGCAGCAAACGCGGCGTGATCGACCTCTCGTTCGAGGTTGCCGAGGGCGAGGTGTTCGGCTTCCTCGGTCCAAACGGGGCTGGCAAGACGACCACGATCCGCCTGCTCATGTCGCTGCTCTTCCCGGATGCCGGCAGCGCTCGGATCGCAGGCCTGGACTGCTGGCAGCGATCAGTGGACGTGAAGCGGATGCTGGGCTACCTGCCCGGCGAGCTCGCGCTCGATCCCAACCTCACGGGCGGACAGATTCTCGCTTACTTCGCCAACCTGCGCGGCGGCGTCGACCGCGCCAATCTCGAGCGGCTCATCTCGAGGCTCGATCTTGACGCCAGCCGCCGCTTCCGCCACTACTCGCACGGCAACAAACAGAAGGTCGGGTTGATCCAGGCCTTCATGCATCGACCGCGGCTGCTCGTCCTCGACGAGCCAACGAGCGGCCTCGACCCGCTCAACCAGCACGAGTTCGGCCAGATGGTGGCCGAGGTGCGCGCCGAGGGTCGCACCGTGTTCCTGTCGTCGCACATCCTGTCGGAGGTGGAATCGATGTGCGATCGCGTGGGCATCATCCGCGACGGCCGTCTGGTGCGCGTCGGCGGCGTGGCGGAGCTGAAGGACATCAAGCACCACGAAGTGGACCTGACCTTCGCGACCGTACCACCGGCCGCCGAATTCAGCGAGGTGGCTGGCGTGGAGCGCGTGGAGGTGTTGCCCGACGGTCGCACGCTCCGGGTGACCATCCAGGGCGACCTCGACCCACTCGTGAAGCTGGCGGCGCGGTACCCACTCGCCAACTTCATCAGCCGCGAGCCGAGCCTGGAAGACGTGTTCCTGCGTTTCTACAAGAACGAGGGCGGGGCGCCGCCGGAGGACCAGGCCCGTGTGGTTTCGTAGTGTGTTCCTGAAGACGCTGCGCGACTATCGCGTCCCAATCCTGGGCTGGGGGCTCGGGATGGGCGTGCTCGCGCCGATCATCTTCGCCGGTGTTTCCAGCGTGTTCGGCAGCTCGCCTCAAGCGCAGGCCGAGCTGCTTGCGTTGACACGGAATCCGGCGCTGCGGCTGTTTGCCGAGCCCGTTGACGTCCTGACGCCAGGTGGATGGGCGACCTGGCGCCTCTCGCTCATTCTGCCGCTACTCGCAGTCTGGGCATTGCTGACCGTAAGCCGCACGTTGCGCGGCGAAGAGGAGCACGGTGCACTCGACACGCTCCTGTCCGTCCCGCGATCTCGCCGGCGGATCGCCGCGGAGAAACTCGCGGCGGTCGCCACGGCGCTGCTGCTGATCGGCCTGTTAATCGCGGTGTTCGCGTTCGCAGGCGCCAGGGCGATCGGTGTTGAGCTCGGCGCGAGCCGGGCGCTCCTCTTCGGACTCAACACGACGCTCTTCGCGCTTGTCTTTGGCGCGCTCGCGCTCGTCGTCTCGCAGTTCACGCGCGAGGGACGCACCGCTGCCGGCAGCACCGGCGTCCTGCTGGGCCTCTCTTTCGTCCTCACCAGCGCCGGCCGCGTCGTCGCAGGTGGCGAGTGGATGGGGCAGCTCTCACCGCTCTACTACTTCGAGCGGAACAAACCGCTCGTTGCGGGTTACGCACTGGATTGGGGCGCCATGATTGTGATGGCGGCGCTCGCATTCGTTCTGACCGCCGTCGGCATCGCACTCTTCGCGCGCCGGGATGTCGGCGCTCCCGTCGTGTCGCCGGTGCTGCGCCGCCGAGCGAGGAGACCGGCGCGCGGACTTCCGTTGCGTGCATGGTCGCTGCGATCGGTGTTCGCCCGGAACGTGAGCAGCGCGACCCGGCCCGCGCTGTGGTGGGGCGTGGGGGTCGGGTGCTACACGATGCTATTGACGGCGCTACTGCAGCAGCTGCAGCGGAACGTGATCGACCTGCTCGGCGATCTAGCGCGCAGCAGTCCCGCGTACGCGGAGCTCATCGCGAGACTCACGCGCGGCGGCGACGTCACGGCTAACATGGGGTTACTCAGTGTCATGTTCACGCTGCTCGTGGTGGTCGTCGCCGCGTTCGCTGTGACAACAGCGAACCGCTGGGCGAACGACGAGGAAGCAGGGTGCCTCGAACTCGTGCTCGGTACGCCGAACCCGCGACGGCGAGTGATTCTTGCGCACTTCGGCGCGGCCGCAATCGCGCTCACGGTAGTCACCGGGTTGATCTTCACGGGCGCTGTAGCCGCCGCGGCTATCGTGGGCATGCAGCTCGACACGAGCCGCGTGGCGCAGGCGGCGATCGGCATGGTGCCGGTGGGATTGGTCGTTGCGTCCGCTGGTTACTTGTTCTCCGGTTGGCTGCGCAGCCGAGCCGTGACCGGCGCGCTCATCGCGCTGGTGGTCGCCTCCTTTCTCATCACGCTCCTCGCGCCACTCTTCCACTGGCCGAACGCCCTGCTGCAGCTCTCGATATTCGAACACTATGGCACGCCGCTCGTCGATGGTCTGCACCTGCCGCGCGTACTCGGTCTGCTAGCCGTGGTCGGCGTCACGCTGACCATCGCCACTGTTCGCTTCACCCGCAAGGACCTCGCCCGCTGAGGACGGACT
>CAVUTO010000023.1:0-144273 GCA_963744405.1 Vicinamibacterales bacterium | reverse complement strand
GGCGGGCAGGACGCGATCCCACAGGGTCCTCTTCAACGACAACGGCCAGACCAAACGCTGCAACTGATTCAGGAAAAGAACGTCGTCCAGGGCAAGATGGCGTCGACCCGCGCCGACCTTCGCTTCGGCGAAGGCCCGAACGGCGAGATTTACAATCTCCTGAACAAGCGCGACGGGGTGATCGGGAGAGGAGGCCGTCCGTTAACTGACATCTGTGGACGCGTGCCTTTGCTGTTTTGACACAGAGGCACAGAGACACAGAGATACACATCGACTTCGCGCCATCGGCGCACGGGAACAAGAAAAGGCGCAAATACAAGAGCCGCTTGTGTGTTCATGCTCTTGATATTTGCGTCTTTTCCAGTTCCTGTGTGGGCCGCAGTCGCGGCCCACGAAGTCGATCTCTATCTCCGTGACTCCGTGTCTCTGTGTCTAAGACAGCAAATCACTTCGTCTGCGCAGCCCGCAGTTTCCCGCCTGCGCGCAATGTTCGGCGATTGTGAAGTAGTTCTGCAGGCTCTTTGCACCGATCACGTACGGTTGGGTTCGCCGGCCGCGCGCTTGGCAAGCTTCGCCATCTTGTCGTTCGATCCGTCCCAGCTCGGATGCTTCCAGAGAAACACATCAGCTCGCGCCTTTGCGGCTGTCTCGCGGAACCGCTCGCGCGGATGCGATGTACGAGTCGATCCAGCGCGCTGCTGGCCGCTCGGGAGTGATCGTGAAGTTGAATCCGGTTCCTCCCCACAGCGCTGCGACATGTGGCTTGCCGCTGTCTTTGACTGGCACGAGCGTCGATATCGTTCCGGGTGTGTGACCGAACGTGTGCACGAACGTCAACGTCGTATCACCGAGCGTGAGCTGCTGGCCGATCGGCGACGACCATGTCGCGCTTCGGCTTCGGCCATTTCTGGGTGTTGCGTTCGAGCATGTCCCAATCGGGCGCGGTCAACAGCACCTGGCGCCGAATCGTTCCTGGAGATACCACGCCCCGCCGGCGGATCTCGGTGCGCGTGGCTGACGACGACGTACTTTATTTGCGCCGGATCGATCCCCAGCTTCTTGAGGCCGCCGACGACCTGCTCTTCGACCGAATAGTCGTATATCGGATCGATGATGATGATCCCTGCCGACGTGGTGACCGCCCAGGACGAATATTGATGTTCGCCGACGTAATACAGGTTGTCGAATATCTTCATCGGCTCGCGCGCCCAACGGTATCGGTCGGGGTTTGACGGCGCCTGCGGTGCGGGAGGCTTTTGACCGGCCGGCTGAGCCGTACGCCGGGCTGGCCGCCTCGGGCGCTGCGATGTCCCCCTCGCCGCCTGCTGCGGGCGTGCACAAATTGATCAAGGCCGTTGGATCCGTCGCGTTCAGAGCGTTTGCCGCCGTCACGCGCGATTCAACGGTATCGGCCTATTGCGCCGATAACGCGGCGCCGAGAAACAGAACCAGCGTCAATTGCTTCATTTTGTGCGCTCCCGACTAGAACGTCATTCTACTACCGGTGTAGGATCGGCCGCGACGTTCATCGATCGGATTATACTCTGTCCGAGGATCCAGTCACCGATGAGCGACCCCGGCACGCTCTATCACTGCTGCGGTAGTGGATTTCATCGGCTCGGCAGCATTGGAGGATTTTCCCGCCGAAGCAGTTGCCATCGGGAAGCGCTGCATCATCGACGCGCTTGGCGTGATGCTGGCGGGCTCGACGCAGGACGCCGGCAACATCTTGCGCGACGTACGTGCGAGAGACGGACGCCGCACCGAGGCCACGGCATTCGGCCCGAGGCCTTCCGTACCGGCGCGGCGTCGGCGGCGCTGCTGAACGGCACGAGCGGCCACGCGCTCGACTGGGACGATACGCAGCTTGCGACGAGCGCCGACCGCATCTTCGGGCTGCTGACGCACCCGACCGTGCCGCCGCTTGCGGCGGCGCTCGCCATCGGCGAACGGCAGCGCGTTCGGGCAGGCAATTTCTCGAGGCGTTCCTGACCGGCTTCGAGGTCGAGTGCAAGATCGCCGAAGCGATTCATCCCAGTCACTACAAGAAGGGCTTTCACTCGTCCGGCACTGCCGGCACGTTCGGCGCGGCGGCGGCCGCGGCCAAGCTCATGCGGCTCGACGCCGACAAGACCGCCCACGCGCTGGCGATCGCCGCGAGCACGGCGGCCGGCATCCGCGTGAACTTCGGCACGATGACGAAGCCGCTCCACGTGGGGCGCGCGGCGCAGAACGGCGTCGTGGCCGCGGAGCTGGCCGCGAGGGGCTTCACGGGCGGAAAGGACGCGCTCGATCCGCCCTGGGGCTTCCTCCAGGTATTCAGCCACGGCGACGGCTTCGACGCCGACCGCATCGTCGGCAAGCTCGGGAACCCGCACACGATCGTGTGGCCCGGCGTCTCGATCAAGCCGTATCCGTGCGGCGTGCTGGGCCATCCGACGATGGACGCGATGCGGCGGCTGGTGATCGACAACGACGTGCAGCCCGAGCAGATCGCGGCCATCCGCGTGCGCGCCGGCTCGAACATCCTGAACCCGCTGCGCTACGCGATTGCCAGCAACGAGCTCGAGGCCAAGTTCTGCCCCGCGTTCATGGTGAGCGCCATCGCGCTTCGCCGCAAGGCCGGGATCCACGAGTTCAACGACGCGTTCGTCCAGAGCGCGCCGGTGCAGGAGATGATGCGGAAGGTCGAGCGCGTGCTCGATCCGGAGATCGAGGCGAAGGGATGGGAGAAGATCCGCAGCACGGTGGAGGTCGATCTCGATGACGGCCGCACGCTCGTCGAGCACGCCGACGAGCGCTACCGCGGCGGCCCCGACCTGCCGTTCACGCGCGAGGAGCTGTACGAGAAGTTCAGCGACTGCGCGTCGCTCGTGCTGCCCGAGCCGCGCGTGGAGGAGACCTTCGAGACGGTCGAGTCGCTGGAGGAACTGTCCGACATCAGCGAGCTCGTGCGCGTCCTTGCCGGCACCGCCTCGGCCGGCGGCCGGCGCACCGATGAACCTCGCCTGGATCTCGGTCGGCGCGCTCGTGCTCGCGGTGACGCTGAGCTGTACGACGACCATCAACGTCGGCATCCTGTCGATGGCGATGGCGCTCATCGTCGGCGTGTTCCTCGGCGGCATGACGCCGAGCGCCGTGCTCGAAGGGTTTCCCGACCGACCTGCTGGTCACGCTCATCGGCGTGACGCTGCTGTTCTCGATCGCGGAGTGCAACGGCACGCTGGCGCGGTTGACGGGCACGTGCCACGCGCGTGTGCCGCGGGCACGCCGGCGTGCTGCCGATCATGTTCTTCGCGATCGGCTTCGTCGTCGCCACCATCGGCGCGGGCGCCACTCCCGCCAGCGCGCTGCTGGCGCCGCCGGCGATGGCCGTGGCGGCCCGGGCGGGCATCCCGCCGCTGCTGATGGCGATCATGACCGGAAACGGCGCGCTCGCGGGCACGCTGTCGCCGTTTGCGCCGACCGGGATCGTGGCGAACGGCGTGATGCAGCGGATCGGCCTGGGCGGCGTCGAGTGGCAGACGTTTGCCTACAACGCTCTGGCCCACACCATCGTCGGCTTTCGGCGGCTTCCTGCTGCTCGGCGGCTGGCGGCTGTTCCTGCGCCGCGACGAAGCGCGCTGCAACGGCGGATCACGATGCCGGCGGCGCCATGGACACGCGCCACTGGCTGACCACCGCCGGCATCGTCGCGCTCATCGGGACGGTGGCCGGGCTCGGCATGAACGTCGGGATGATGGGGCTCATCATCGCGACGGCGCTCATCCTGCTGCGGACCGTGGACGAGGCGCAGGCCATCCAGCGGATGCCGTGGGGCGTCATCCTGATGGTGACCGGCGTGACGGTGCTCGTCTCGATGATGCAGGAAACGCAAGGGCTCGCCCTCATCACGAGCAGCATCGCGAACGTGTCGACGCCGCGAGACGGTCGAGCCGATCGTGGCGTTCGGCACCGGCCTCGTCTCGGTCTACAGCAGCACGTCCGGCGTCGTGCTGCCGGCGTTCCTGCCGATGGCTGCCGGAGCTCGCGCAGCGGCTCGGCGGGATCGATCCGCTGAGCATCGCGTGGTCGATGAACGTCAGCGCCAGCCTGGTGGACCTGTCGTCGCTCTCCACCGTCGGCGCGCTCTTACATCGCGGGCGCGGCGCCCGGCACCGACGTGAAAGCGCTGTTCAACGGCCTGCTGGTCGTGGGGGCTGTCGATGTCCGTCGTCGGCGCCGTACTCTGCTGGATCCTTTTCGGCTATATGGTCGCCGTCAGATCTTCGCAGCTGAATTTCCCTGAGTTTCAGCATGCGTTCGATGTAGCCGGGCGTGGTGATGAGGAAATGGGCCGTGAGGATCTCTTGGATTACGGCGCGCACGACCGGCAACGTGGGGCTGCGCGGCAGCCCGCGTCGTCGTTCGTGCTGGAGCCAGTATACGCCAAGGCTGTGAGCACGACGTGACGCTGCCATCCCGGGTATGAGCGTCCTTCGAAGTGATTGAGACCGAGTTCCTCTTTGAGCTGTTGATACTGCTGCTCGATCGCCCACCGCTGATGCGCGGCGCGGACTAAGGTACGCAGCCGAGTGGTCGGCGGCAGATTGCTGATGTACCACTTCAGTGGACCGGCCGCACGGCCAAGCGGGCGCTCACACAGTAACCAGCCGGTCCGCAGCGGTCGGTGCTGGCGCCAGAGGACGACCGGTGTCACGCGCACGGCGAGGAACCGCGCACGCCAGGCGCGTCGTGGACCGTTGCGCCAGGTGACGCGCCGCCACACGCGTGCGGGTTGCTGCGCGGCCCACGTGGCCACCTCGTGGCGCCAATGCTCGCGGCGGTGACGCCACGCGTCGACGGCCCGAGGTCGGCCGGCGGTCGCCCGATCCAGACGGCGAATTGCCCGGAGATGCCGAGCATGTATGGCAGCCGGCGCTGCTCCAATCCCGTGCGAAATTCGAGAATATCGCCGTAGCCGGCGTCCGCCGTCACCAACGCGACGTCGATGGCGGCGCGCCGCACGCGATCGACAAGCGTCAGCGCCAGCCGCCATTTCTCCTGAAACCGCACACGCGCCGGGATGCGCGCCTGTTGCCGACGCGCGGCGGTGAACCACGCCTGCGGCAGGTACAACTCCGCACCGAGCAGCCACGCGCGCACCCCCGTCCACAGAGCCGCGGTCACCGCAATCTGGCAATTGCCGATCTTGCCGAGCGTGCCTGGTCCTGCCGCTGCACACCCACCGAGTGCGTGCCCTGTTTAGGAAACCCCGTGTCATCGAGGATGAGCACACCACGTCGATCGGGAACACGATGGCGGAGCCGACGCCAGACCGGCGCGACGTCCCACGGCGCGTGGGTGATGAAGTGCTGAAAGGCTTGATAGCTACCCGGGTCGTGAACGCGCGCGAGCATCGCACTCATCGACTTCCGCGGACTGTCACTCAACAGGCCGAGCAGATACCGGCGGAAGGCGCCACGTTGCGCCACATGGCCGAAGCACGTTTCGAACGGCTCCAGCCACGTGACCAATCAATCCATCCACGCCGGCGCCGTGCGCGGCAGCACTGCGCCGCAGCGTATCGAAACCAGAGCCCATACAGACGGAAATGGCGAAATCGCGCGAATTCCCTCAAGGAATCAAGCGATCTGACACAGCAGGACGAGAGCAATTTTCAGGATGATGGCGCGGGCCCAAGGCTCTGCGGTAGTGTCCGCCTTTAGGCGGACCGACGGTCTGGCTGAAGCCTGGCTGAAGCCAGACACGACACGGATTGAAACACGCGGATTTGAAAAGCGCCTAGATCGTTTTGGTTGCGCCGCCGTCCATATCTACGAAAGCGCCTGGAGGATCGCCCTTGCGCGCTCACCATGAAGACAATGAGATCCGCGATGTCTTCGGGCTCGCCGATTCCGCGATGGCTTGTCCGTTTTCGACGAATGCGCGCTCGGCGTCGGCAAGTGACATGTTGCGGGATTTGGCGAGCGCGGCGAGGCGCTTCTTCAAGCGTTCCGTTCTGATTGCCCCGGGGTTGACGGCGTTGACCTGTATGCCGGCGCTCAGACCGGCTTCGGCGAGCGACTTGGTGAGCGACAACATCGCGGCGTTCACCGAACCGCCGATCGCAAACATCTCGCCCGGCGTTTGGCCGCCAACGCCGGCGATGTTCACGACCGAGCCACTTGCCTTTTGGAGCCACGGCCATGCCGCTTTCAACAGACGTACGGCAGCGAAGTATTTCAGCGCGAACCCGTCTACGAAATCGTCATCGGACAGTTCGAGAAACGCTCCGCGCTTGGTAGCCCCTGCGCTGTCCACGACGATGTCGATACGGCCGTATCGGGCGATGGCGAAGTCAACGAGCTTTGACGGTGCATCCGGCACACGGAGATCGAGTGACAGACTGGCGGCCTCGCCACCCATGTCGCTGATTTCATGTCCGACTTCAGGCGAGCTTGTGTTCGTCCCGCGCGCACAGCACGCACGATGCGCCCTCGGCCGCCAACGCGCGCGCGACCGCGCGGCCAATGCCGCGGTTGCTTCCGGTGACGATGGCCGCCTTGCCCTGAAGTGTCATTCGCTTTTCTCTATTCGTTTTTCGTTCTTCGTTTTTCGTTTCGCGCTCTCCAGATCTTCTCAGGCGTCAGCGGCAAATCGCGCAACGTCACGCCGGCCGCCTGATTGATCGCCGCGCCGACCGCCGCCGCGACTGCGAGCGTTCCGCCTTCGCCGGCGCCCTTCGCGCCATAGGGTCCGGGGCCGTCGGCATTCTCGATGAGGCATGTTTCGAGCTCGAGCGGCACATCCTTGATCGACGGAATGCGATAGTCGAGCGAACCGAGGTTGAGAATCCGGCCATCGGCGCCGAGGACAAGCTGCTCCATCAGCGTATGTCCGAGCCCCATCACGGCGGCGCCCTCATCCTGCGCCTCGACCTGGTGCGGGTTCAGTGCCTTGCCGACGTCGCTGACGAGCACCAGTTTCTGAATCGTCGTCTCGCCGGTGTCCGGATCCACTTCCACTTCGCACGCGGCGCACATCAGCTCCCAGAATGCCGCGCGGCCGCCGAGCGGATGGCCGGGATCGAATGCGTTGCCGGATTCGCCGATGCCGATCAGTTCGCCGCGAGTCGGCCCGAAATGCGCCTTCAGCAGCTCGGCCGTCGGCATCCCGCGGGCTGCGGGAATGGCCTCGGCCATCTTCCGCAGCTGCTTCTTCACGCTGTCGCACGCGTTGATGACCGCGTTGCCCATGAACACAGTCGATCGGCTCGCCGACGTGGACGAGTCGAACGGCACGAGCGACGTATCGCCCATGACGATCGCGATGCGATCGGGTGTCAGCCCGAGCTCCTGCGCGGCAATCTGCATCATCACCGTGCGCGCGCCCTGGCCCATGTCGGAGGTCCCGCACAGGACGGACGCGCTGCCGTCGAAGTGCAGACGGACGATCGCAACCGATCGCGACGCAGTGGAGGAGCTCTTCAAGCCGAGAGAAATACCGCGGCCGCGATTCGGCGCGAGCGGAGCGTTCCAGTCGATTGCAGCGGCAGCCTTCGCGAGCGCCATGCTCCACTCGCCGTCAGCCGGCGTGTCGTTCGGGTTGAAGGCCTCTCCTTTCGCCGGAAGATTGCGGCGCCGGATCTCGACCGGGTCGATGCCCAGCGCGGATGCCGCCTCGTTCAACTGCGATTCGACCGCCCATGACGCCTGCGGAGTGCCGAATCCTCTAAACGCGGTGCTCGGCGTGGTGTGCGACAGCAGCGCGCGCGCGGCAATGCGCGCATGGGGAGAGCGGTACGGCCCGCATGCCGAATAGCTGGCCTTGCTGACGACGCGTGTGCCGATGTCGGCGTACGCGCCGAGCAGAAAGTCCGCCTGGATGTCCTGAAAGATGATGCGTCCGTCTTTAGCGAAGCCGGTTCGCGCGTGGATGCGGGCCGACGTGCGGCGGCCCGCCTGAAACGTTTCTTCGAGTGTCAGCACGAGCCGCACCGGCCGCCCGAGCTTGAGCGCGAGCCACGCCATCAGCGGTTCGACCTTCGGCCACCCTTTGCCGCCGAAGCCGCCGCCGGGGTCCGGCGCGATGATCCGCACTCGCGCGATGGGCCACTGCAGCGCGGCCGCGACGACGCGCTGCAGCACGTAGGGATGCTGCGTCGGGCTCCAGATCGTGACGCCGTTCGCATCGGGAGCGGCGAGAAACGCGTGCGGCTCGATGGCGAAGTGCGTGACCATCGGAAACGTGTAGTCGTTCTCGATGACGAGATCGGCGGCCGCCTCGTCGACGTCTCCCCATCCGAACTGCCACTGCTGCAGCGTATTGGTGCGCGCGAGCGGATCGTTCGGGCGGAGAGCCGGATCCTGCACCAGCGGGGCCTCTGCATCGAGCGACGTTTCGACCGACAACACGGCGGGGAGTTCCTCGACATCGATGCGGACGAGCGCGGCGGCGTGTCTCGCGGCGTCTTCGGTGTCTGCGACGACGACCGCCACCGGCTCGCCCGAAAACTTCGTTTCGTTGCCGCGAGCATCGGGCGATCGGCATGGATGGGCCCGTAGCGCGGAACCGGTTGCGGCAGATCGCGGGCGGTGAAAATGCCGCGCACACCGGGAACGCGGAGAGCCTCGTCGGTCCTGACGGCGACGATCCGCGCGTGTGCGCACGGCACCGAGACCAGCTTCACGTGCAGCGCATTGTCGAGCCGGATATCGGCAGCGTATTGCTGCGCGCCGGTCACGCGTTCGATGGCGCCGAGTCGGGGAAGTGAGACGCCGATGATGCTACTCATCGCGTTCTTCCGTTGCGGTAGGGCTCAACTCCTCCGTTCCGGTCGGGCTCAACTTAAGTTGAGCCCTACGATTAGGTTGAGCCCTACGGTTAAGTTGAGCCCTACGAGCGGCGAGTGCGACCGCCTCGATGATTCGGCTGTAGCCGGCGCAGCGGCACAAGTTTCCCGCGAGCCCTTCCTTGATCTCGTCTTCACTGGGGGAAGGAGTGGTCGACAGCAAGTACCGGGCGGCGACGATCATGCCGGGGATGCAGAACCCGCACTGCACGGCGCCGGTTTCGACGAACGCCTGTTGCACCGAATCGAGCTGTCCGTCGACTGCCATTCCTTCGATCGTCGTGACAGCCTCGCCATCGCACTCTACGGCGAGCACGAGACACGAATTCACCGCGCGGCCGTTCAGCAGCACGGTGCACGCGCCGCATTCGCCCTCGGCGCAGCATTCCTTCGTGCCCGTGAGATTCAGCTGGTCGCGGAGCGTCTCGAGCAGCGAGTGATGGGTCTGCACGTCGATGGTCCTGAGCGCTCCGTTGACAGTCAGCGTAATGGTCATGTGCGCTCCGGAGCCTCGCGCATGCGCTCGACCGCAGTGCTCAATGCGCGGCGCGCCAGGACCGGCAGCATGGCCAGCCGATAGTCGGCACCCGCGCGCAAATCCGAAATAACGCGTGCGTGCCTGATCACATCGTCGAGCGGGGCATCGTGCTGCGTCGCCACGACGAACGGGCGGGGACCGACGGCGCCAAACGCGAAGCGCACGTCGCCCGACTCGCGAACGACGCAACAGAGACTGACGATCGCGAGATCGACGCCGCGCCGCCGCGTGAGACGGCCAAACGCGCCGCCGGTGCGCTCGGTCGGCAGTGGAAGATCGATAGACGCGACGAGCTCGCCTGGTGCCAGCACCGTTCGTCCGGGGCCGGCGAAGAACTCGTCCAATGGCATTTGCCGCGATCCTCCCTTGCTGACGAGATTCAGGCTCGCGCCATAGGCCAGGAGTGGTGGCGCGGTGTCGGCGGCCGGCGACGCGTTGCAGAGATTGCCCGCGAGCGTCGCGCGATTGCGAATCTGGACCGACCCGACCACCCGCGCTGCTTCGACCAGCGCAGGAAAGTGCTCGCGGGTCCGGCTGTTCTCAATCACATCCGTCATCACCGTGCGCGCGCCGATGCGGAGCCGTCCATCGACTTCGGCGACGTCCGCACGCAGCTCGGCGACCCGCTTGAGATCGATGAGGACGACCGGGCTCCCGCCTGCCTCGCCGAAGCCTTGCGCGAAGGCGGGTCCCTTCTGCGCGCGCACGAGAAGATCGGTGCCGCCGGCGAGCAGACGGGCGCCGGCGCCGTGCGCACGCAGAAGCGTGAGCAGCTCGTCGAGCGACTCGGGACGCAGATATTGGGGTCGGCCCCCTGCATCTCGCGGGAGTCAGACCCCAAGCAGGCCTCCCAATCGCGCTCTTGCCTCCTCCCACATTGGCCGCGCCAGCTCTTTCGCCGCGGCTATCTGGATCCGCTCGTACATCTGGTCGATCTTGAGCGCGACGTCCGCCTGCGAATATTTGCCTGTTCTCGCAAATCCGAGCATCAGGTCGATGTTCGTTTCGAGAAAGCTCAGGCTGTCGGCGGCCTGCACGAGATTCGCCTCTGGCGAGCCTCCCCATTCGTGCACACGAATCAGGTTCTCGACGGCCTCGGCGAGCTCGCCAGGTGCGCCGTTCGCGCGAAGCCACTCGCCGACGATTCTCGCGCTGCGATTCGAGTGCGCCTCTTCGTAGGCGCGGTCGTTCAGTTTGATGGGGATCGCATCGGGCCCGCCGAATGCGCGCTCCATGTCGTGCGTCAGCGTTGCCAGCCGGACTGCCTCCGACGCGTCCGGCGCAAGCCGGTCAACCCACTCGAGCGATTTCAGCAGATGTGTGCTGTTGTACGGATAGTTTTCGATGACCCAGAGCCGGCCGAGCGGGATGAGCGGAGATTCCGTTCGCGGATCAGCCATGCGCGCCGAGCGTCGTGATGGGCCTGCTCTGGAGCACCAGCAGCTCGCCGTCGCGGATACACCACTCCACATCCTGCGGAGATCCGAAAAACGCCTCGAGCCGCAGTCCAATGTTCGCAAGCCGTCCAGTTCATGTTCCGAGAGCACTCGGCCGCGTCGATCGTCCGGGATGAATGACTCGACCACGACGCCCTCTTCGCGCGACATCACGTAGTGATCGGGGGTGATCTCTCCGGACACGATCGCATCGCCCAGCCCAGGCGCGCCTTCGATGACCATGCACTCGCGCCGGTTGCGAATCGGATCGACCGTGAACATCACGCCGCTCTTGTCGGCCTGCACCATCTCCTGCACGACAACGGCCATCCGCGTGTCCGCCAGCACGGCTTTCTGCGCGCGGTAGAACAGCGCGCGGGGCGAAAAGAACGACGCCCAGCATTCGCGCACGCGATCGAGCACGGCATCGCCCCCGCGAACGTTCAGATAGCTTTCCTGCTGGCCGGCAAAACTCGCCGTCAGTCCGTCTTCGCTTACGGCGCTCGAGCGCACGGCCACGAGGCCGCCATGCGTGAGCCCTTCGTGAGCAGCCAGGATGGCTCGCGCAAGCGCCGCCGGCAGAGGAGTCGACACGATCAGCTGCCTGATTTGCCCTGCCGCGTGCTCGACGGCATGCCCATCGTCGACGTCGAGGTCCTTCGTCAGGCTCGCAATCAGCGCGGCGCCGCCGCACGATTCGAGAAAATCGTGAAACGCGCCGGCGGAGACGACGAATCCCGGCGGGACCGGAAGGCCTGCGGCCGCCATCCGGCTCAGGCTTGCACCCTTGCCGCCGGCGATCGCCGCCGACTGCGGCGGCAGGTCGCCGAAGGCGACGACCGGCTCAGCCGAGGATTTCAACAAGACCGGATGCTCCGTTCAGCCGCACGCGCTGTCCTGTTTTGATGGCCTGCGTTCCCGTGCGAGTGCCGACGACCGCCGGAATGCCGAACTCACGCGACACGACGGCCGGATGCGAAAGTGCCCCGCCCGAGTCGGTGACGAGCCCGCCGATCTTCGTGAACAGCACGACCCATGCCGGGCTCGTCATCTTGCAGACGAGCACTTCGCCTTTCTTCACCTGATCGAATTGTTCGGCTGACTCGACGATCCGCGCCGTGCCTTCGTAGACGCCTGCTGATGCGCCGAGCCCCTTGACCGATCCCGACGGTTGCTCCGCCGCGTTTTTCGAACGCTCGTAAATGCCAGGCCAGTCCCACAGGACCTGTTTGTAGGGCTCGCCGTGCATCGACCAGTCGGTAATCGTTCCTGCCCAGAGCCGCGGCCGAATCGCAAAGGCATTCTCCCGCGCCTTGCGCCGCTCTTTCACGATCGACTTCGCGTCGAAGGTCGACAGATTGGCGCTGAGCTTCCGGAGCTCGTCGTATTTCAGGAACATGATGTCGTCGGGTTGAGCCAGCCCGCCGAGCTCGACGAGCTTCCGCCCCACCGCCATCAGCACCAGGCGCATGCGCGCGTATGTGCCCTGGTCCATATAGAAATGATGGTCCGGCGTCAGCGGCGTCATTTTCAGCGCGAGATCGAGGGCCGTCTTCAGCTTGTTCCTGTCTTCCTCGGACGCGCCGGCAGGCACCAGCGACCACATTTCCTTGATGGCCGCCTCGCGGTTGGCGCGAAGCTGGCGCACGTCCTTCTCGTAGTCGTAGTCCGACAGCAGGTAGCCGCGAAGCGCCTCGACGATCGGCGTCGGGTTCTCGCGCCAGGTCGTGTAGATGTATTCGTGGGCGTACATCGATTTGTTGCCGTATTCGTTCTTGTAGTTCTCGATGTCTTTCAGGAGGCCGCGCCCGTCATCCGATGCGCCGAGCGCGCGCATGACGCCGTCGGCCGTTTCGTTGTCGTCGAACGCGCGCGTCAGCGTCGCGCTTTTCTTGACCTTCTCCTTCAGAGCCCACAGCTCGCGCACGGAATCCCAGTTGCGATCCTCGTCGGAGATCGAGGATTCGGCCGACGAGCGGCTTGTGCTCGGTGCCGATCATCGGGAGAAGGATGCTCTCGAAGGTAATCGAGGCCTGGAACTGCGCGAGGTTGAGCATCCAGTGCAGCCGCCAGTGGCGTTCCTGGATGTCGATGGCCTCTTCGAGCAGGATCATCAGCTCGGGCAGCGACGACGTGTCCATCGGAAACGTGTCGAGGTATTCGAAGTTGCGGAGAATCTCCGGCAGGTAGCGCCGCTTCCACCAGTCGAGGAACTTGTCGGCGTAGACCGGCATCACCATGTTGTAGTACGACCAGAGCCCGGCCTCTTCGTCGGCGGACCTTGGCACGACGGCGCTCATCAGGTAGCCGTTGACGGTCTTTGCGACCCAATCCTTGCCGAACGGCACGCCGAAGCGGCGATACATGTAGCCGCACGTCAGCCACCAGCCGCCGATGTCGAACCACATCGGCGAGATCGGCTGCGGGCAATGCAGGTCGTCGAGCCAGAAGTGCAGCTTCTTCTCGTCCTCGCTGGCCCACTCGATGGGGGTAGTCGCATCGCCGAAAAACTGGTCAAGAACTTTGTCTCGGTCGGGCATGATGTACCTCGCAGAAACGAAAAACGAACAACCGAAGATCGAAAAGAGCACGCGTGACACGCGTGCATTATTCGTTTTTCGTTCTTCGTTTCGTTCGTTCAGTGTCCTAGCCATACGTCAAATGTGCTGACCTGTGCCGCCAACAGTCCATTTCTGCGTCACATACGCATCGGCGCCGCGGTACGGCTCCTTCAGGACGTCTGCCGTCGACTTTCCACTGCAGGTTCACCGTATCGCCGACCGTGAACACGTGCTCGGGCGTGAAGATCACGCCGAAGAGGCCGCCCTCGTTGAACGGCTTCACCATCCCGGCGAACGCATCGCCCACCGCCTGGCGGCCGCGAATGACGACGCCGCCCGGCAGAAAGATCTCCACGTCGTCCGGATATTGCGCCATCAGCCGATTCCAGTCGCCGCGGTTCAGCGCATCGAGATGCTCGTCGACCACGGCTTGGGGCGTCGGCTGCGGCTTGAGATCAGGCATCTTCATTGAGGGTTCTCCGCATAAACGCACGACGCGCATCTGAGAAACGAAAGGCGCCGGATTTCTCCAGCGCCCACTCCACTTTCGACTTTCCACTTTCCACTTTCCACGCCGCCACCCGCGTCAGTTCGTCGTTGCCGGTACCGCACCGATGCCTTTGTAGTTGAACTTCTGCAGTCGCTTGCCTTCGTAGGTCTCGACCGTGTAGATGTTGCCCTTCGAGTCGAGCGACACGTTGTGCGGTGCGTAGAACTGTCCAGGATAGCGCCCGCCGCTGCCGAAATGGCTGACGACCTGGAGCGGATCGCGCAGCAGCGTCCAGATGCGATGGTTCGCGCCGTCGGAAATGAAGAGGTGGCGCTGCGGCTTGTCGTTCGAGAACGCGATGTCGAAGATGACGCCGTCGCCGAGCGTGTTCTTCGCAACCTGCGTCTCCTTGACGAACGTGCCGTCCTTCCGGAAGACCTGAATCCGGTTGTTCGCGCGGTCGCAGACGTAGACGAGGCCGTCCGCGGCAATCGACGCGCAGTGCACCGTGCGGAACACCTTGGGCAGCGGCGCCGCGGGATCGTACGGGCCGGGATCGGTGTCGTCGGGTTTCGCGCCATAGGCTCCCCAGTGACGCTTGTAGGCGCCCGTGTCTGCATCGAACACGATGACGCGGCGGTTGCCGTAGCCATCGGCCACATACACCTCATTTGCCGCCAGATCGACTTCAGCTTCGGCCGCGCGATTCAGGTTCGCGGTGTCGGTGTTGCCCTTGCTCTGCCCTTCGTGCCCGACCTGCAGCAGGAACTTTCCCTGACGCGTGAACTTCAGCATCTGATGGCCCTGGTTCGTCGTGAGCCACACGTTGTCTTTGCCGTCGACGGTGACGCCGTGCATCGAGGTCGGCCATTGGTAACCCGGGCCCGGACCGCCCCACGACGAGACGAAGTTGCCCGCCATGTCGAATTCGAGGACTGGCGGCGCGACGTCGCAGCAGATTTCAGAGATTCGGCGCTTGTCGCCCGGCTGCGGCGGGGGAGAGCCGCCCGGCTGCTGCATGCCGTTGGTCCCGGCGACCATGCCCGCTTCCTTCGGCGCGACGTTGCCGCGATGGGTAATCCAGATGTGATCGCGCGAGTCGACGCTGAGGCCGACGACCGATCCCAGCACCCAATTGTTCGGCAGCGGCTTGGGCCAGAACGGATCTACCTGATACATCGGCGCCTGCACCGTCGCGCGCGACTGGGCCGAGCTCGCGGTCTGCAGGGCCCACTGCGCGATGGCCAATACGGCGATGACGGCGAGGATGGTGATGCCGGTTGTGTTATTGCTTCATGATGCTCCTTAGCGGGGTCAGACCCCGATGATCGCCACTGCTCTCACAGGTGCCGCCGACGCGCCTCGCCACTTCACCGGCAGGACGCTGACGGTAAACGAATGATACGGCGCAGGGATCTCGTGGAGGTTGCACATGTTCTCGAGATGATAGTACTCGCGGTCGAGCATCACGCGATGCGCTTCCCAGAATTTTTTCCGCTCGAACATCTTGGCCACCGGCGGGTCGAAGCCGATGGCATCGATGCCCATCACCTTCACGCCCCGGTCGAGGATGTAATGCACCGACTCCTTCGTCATCCCCGGGTGATCGGTGAGATACGCCTTGTCGAGCCGCTTCTTCGCCGCATCGGTCCGCAGCAGGACGATGTCGAGGGGCTTGATTGTGTACCCGCCGAGCTTCTTTTCGGCCGCCTCGATGTCGGGGACGGTAATTTCGTCGCCCGCCGCCTTGTGCGTGAGATCGAGCACCACGCCGTCGCCGTAGCAGTACTCGATCGGAATTCCCTCGGCGCGCGGCGCCGTCGGGTTGACGTGTCCCCACGAGTCGATGTGCGTGCCGATGTGGTCGCCGGTGACGATCATGCAGTGGTTCGTGATCGCGTTGACGCCGAACTTGTCGGTGCCGACGCTCTGCGCCATCTGGCTGTAGGTCTCCATCTCGACGATGACCGGCTTCGCGACGTTCGGGTAGGTCATCATTCCCTGGAACACTTCCATACTTAGATCAATCAGCCGCGTCGCCATTTAATCTACCAATCTGCCAATCTTCCAATCTACCAATGCTGGAAGTTCACTATTTGCCTTGCCATCCGCCGTCGACGTGGACCGACTGTCCCGTCAGATAGCTGGCTTCGTCGGACGCGAAAAACGCGACGACCCGGCCGATTTCGCGCGGCTCGCCCGCGCGTCCCAGAGAGATCTGCTGCAGCACGAGGGGAAGGATGTCGGGGCTCTTCATCACCCAGGCGGTCATGTCCGTGTCGATCAGCCCTGGATGGACGCAGTTCACGCGGATGCCCTGCGGCGTCACCTCGGCCGACATGTTGCGCGTGAGCGCTTCGAGGCCGAGCTTGGTCGGCGCGTAGTGCGTGCGGCCGGGCAGCACTTTCGCCGCCTGGATCGAGCCGATGTGGACGATGCTGCCTTTGCGCTTCTCGCCAATCGCCTTGCGGCAGAACACCTGCGAGCAGAGCCAGGGTCCGCGAAGGTTGACGTCCACCAGACGCGTCCACTGGTCGTCGGTGAGCTCGAAGAACGGCACGATCGTCTCGATGCCCGCGTTGTTGACCAGGATGTCGAGGCCGCCGAGCTCTTTCCACGCCTTGTCGATCATCGCCTCGACGTCGGCGCGCTTCGCGACGTCGCCTTTGACCACGATCGCCTTCCGGCCCTGGGCCTGAATTGCTTTCGCGACGTCTTCGGCTGGCTTTGCGCTTTCGATGTAGTTGATGGCTACGTCCGCGCCTTCTTCGGCGAAGATTTCGGCGATGCCGCGGCCGATGCCGCGGCTCGCACCTGTGATGAGCGCTTTCTTGCCTTTGAGTCTCATGGTTGTCCCTGGCACGGCCTGCTGGCAGGCTTGCCCGAAAGTGACCCCGTGAACGCGACAGCTCGCGTTCACGGGATGCTGGTGCGTCCTGGATTATGAGCGGAGAGTATAGCCGAGCGTCTGCAAGTACTTCTTGCTGATCTCTGCGGTCTGGCGCGGCGTGTAGGGCATGTTCGCCGAGCCGTCGAGCTCGTGCATGATGTTCGCGTTCGGGTTCGCCTTCTCCATCGTCTCGAGGACCGACTTGAGGTCGACCTTGCCCTCACCGAGCGGTGTGTAGCCGCCCATGTGTTCCCAGCCGCTGAAGTCCTTCAAGTGCATGTGGTCGATGATCTTCGCGAAGTCCTTCACGACCTGTGCGGCGTCGGTGCCGCCCTTCTGAGCCTGGCCGATGTCGGGGGCGAAGTGCATGTAGCGCGTATCGATCGCATTCAGGACTTCGTAGGTCTCCTCACGGGTCTCAACCGCTGTTCCGGTGTGCTGGTGCAGGCCGGTGCCGAGGCCCACGTCGTTGACCGCCTTGCCGTAATCGTTGAGGGCCGCAATGATGTTCGCTTTGTGCTCGGCGAAGACGTATCCCTTGCGGGGACCATTTGGCGACTGCACGAGGTAGCTGCCGCCGTGCTTCTTCAGGACTTTCGCATAACGCTGGAGCATCTCGATTTGCTCTTTGCGCTGAGTGGGATCGGTCACATTCACTGTGACGAACGCCGACTTCAGTGGAATCGGATATTTGGCGAGCAGGGCCTCGAGCGTGCCCTTCTTATCGTAGTCCTCGAGGATCGACGCGAACGTCTCGAAGCTGTAGTAGCCGAGCTCGCTCGCGTCTTTCAGCGAAGGCTCGAGATTCTCCGGTGTGCGCGGTACGGCGCCCCAGATCAGCATGGTGATGCCGATCTTCAGCCGCTTCGTCGACGCCTGCGCAAATCCGAATTCAGGCAGAGCTGCGGCGCCCACGCCCGCGAGAATAGTCTTGGTGAAAGTGCGTCGATTCATGAGCACACGTCCTTTCTTACTCGCGGGGGCCCCTCGCCCCGCTCGAGGTCGCTACGCTTGCGTCCCTCGACTTCGCTCGGGACGCTCTGAGTTTATCGAAGGGCGGGGGCCCTGCGCCCCGCGCCGCTCCGCGACGATTCGACTTCTCAGGTTCAGCGATTCTAGAAAGCCCCGGCGATGGAGTCAAGGCTACGTTACCGGTAAAACAAGTTTACTTTAACGGTAAAGTTGAGGTATATCAGTGATCTCAACACATCACGGGAGTGCTCATCATGAAACGCGCAGCCTCGTTTGCGATATGCCTGCTTCCGATCATCCTGTTCGTCTCGGTGACGCGTCTCGATGCCCAGCTCCTCTCTGGCTCGATGGTCGTCGACGTCCGCGATCAGAGTGCCGGAGCGGTACCCGGTGCCGAAGTCACGATCACGAATACTGACACGGGGTGGACGCGAAGCGCTACGTCTAATGAAATCGGCGCAGCCACCTTCACGAGTGTGCCTCCGGGCATCTACGAGGTGCGCGTCAACATCTCGGGCTTCAAGGAATTCCGCACGACAGGCGTGCGCGTGGCCGAAGACAGCGTGCTGCGCGTGAACAGCCTGCTCGAGGTGGGCCAGGTTACCGATACCGTCACGGTCAGCGCCGGCGTCGCCGTGCTGCAGACCGACCGCGCCGACGTGCGGACGGAGCTTCCCGCCACCCAACTCGAGAACCTGCCCGTGCCGGTCGGGCGCAATTACCAGAACTTGTTCGTCACCGTTCCGGGCATCTCTCCACCCGAGAACATGCATTCCGTTGCGGTGAACCCTGCGCGCGGGCTCGCTTTCAGCTCCAACGGGACGACCCGTAACGCCAATGCGATCCGCATCGAAGGCGCCATCTCGAACAACCTCTGGCTGCCCCACGTCGCCGCCTACGTTCCCGCTCTCGAAGCGATCGAATCGGTCGGCATCACCACGAGCACGTTCGACGCCGATCAGGGATTGTCCGGAGGCATGTCGGCGAACGTGCTGATCAAGAGCGGGACGAATCAGCTGCACGGCTCCGCCTTTGAGTACTTCTATAACGAGAAGATGAAGTCTCGGCCGTATTTCCTGCCGGCCGACCAGGACAAGCCACAAGCCCGCCAGAGCCAGTTCGGCGGCACGGTCGGCGGGCCGATCGTGCGCAATACGCTCTTCTTCTTCGGCAGCTATCAGGGCACGTTCGACAAGCAACTCGCGCAGCGGTTCGGCACCGTGCCGACGGCGGCGATGCGCAACGGCGATTTTTCGGCTTCCACGACGCCTATATACGATCCCGCGACCGGCAACGCGTCGACGGGCGTGGGCCGCACCGCGTTCCCCGGCAACATCATTCCGCGTCAGCGATTCGATCCGATCGTGCAGAAGCTGATCGCCGACCTTCCGCTGCCGAATCAGCCCGGGCTCGTGGACAACTATTTCGCGACGGGCAACTACACGTTCGATCGCCACAACATCGATGCGAAGATGAACTACAACCCGACGAGCCGTCTCGGCATCACGGCGCGGCTCGGCTGGCTCGGCTACAACTTCAAGAACCCGGCGATGTTCGGTCAGCTTGGCGGCCTTCCCATCAACAACACGGCAGCCAAGGCGGGGACGGGGCTTGGCGATACCTATACGTTCACGGGCAGCGGCTCGTATGTGTTGTCGACGAACTTCCTGATCGACACCTATGCGGGCATCACGACGATTGAAGTGCTCTCCGAGCCGGACCGGCTCGACGAAAACCTCGGCCTCGATTACCTCGGCATTCCGGGCACCAACGGAGCCGACCGGCTGCTCGGTGGCTGGCCGCACTTCGAGATCACGAACTATTCGGGTATCGGTTATGCCGGCAGTGCCAACTCTCCGTACGTCGATGACAACTGGCAGGTGCAGTACACGGCCAACGCGACATACACGAAGGGCTCGCACACCTTCCGCTTCGGCGGCGACATCGTGAGACAGGCGATGAACAGAAACGAGCTTGGCAATGGCTCGGGCAGCTTTTCGTTCGCAGGAGGACCGACAGCGCTGTCGGGCGGTCCGTCGGTGAACCAGTTCAACACCTTCGCTTCGTTCCTGCTCGGGCTTCCCACCGGCGTGTCGAAGGGCATCATCCCGTACGAGGACGGCTACACGAGAAGCCGCAACTGGCAGTTCAGCTTCTTCGCGAAAGACCAGTGGCAGCCCACGCGCAACCTCACGGCATCGCTCGGCCTGCGGTACGACTATTTCCCCGTAGGCACGCGCACGACGCGCGGCATGGAGCGCTACGACGTCAACACGAACCAGATGCTGATCTGCGGAGTCGCGGCGACACCGACCGACTGCGGCTATGACATGGGAGCCGGCAACATTTCTCCGCGTCTGGGCCTGGCCTATCGGCTGAGCGAGGCCGTCGTCGTACGCGGCGGCTACGGCATCAACTACGACCCGTACCCCCTCGCATTCGTGCGCAATCTGCTCGGCAACTATCCGTCATCGATCAACCTCAGCCTTCCGCAGGCGAGCGCATTCGCTGCGGCGGGCCAGCTGCAGGACGGCATCCCGCCGATTCCGGTGCCCGACGTGAGCAGCGGAGTGATTCCGGTGCCGTTGAACGTCAGCGCGCGTGCGCTGCCCGAGAAGCCGAAGCGCGGCTACATTCATTCATGGAACGCCACGGTTCAGGCGGAGCTGCCTGGAGGATTTACCGGCCAGGCGGGTTACGTCGCCACTCGGCAGCGCGACATCAACCAGATCATGGACGCCAACGCAGGACAGGTGATTGGCGCGGGCAATGCCGGCCGTCCGCTGTTCGTGAAGTTCAGTCGCACCGGTGCCACCGGCATCCTCAGCAACCCCGGTTGGAGCAACTACGACTCGCTGCAGACGTCTCTGACGCGTCGGCTCGCACGGGGACTGCAGGCGAACGTCGCCTATACGTGGTCGAAGGCCTTCGGGATCTGCTGCGACACGTTGAGCGACGGCTCGCCGCGCGTGCAGGCGCTCGAGTACTTCGATCTGAACGAGGCACTCCTGCCGCAGGACCGGCCACATAACTTCCAGGCGTCGTTCGTGGCCGAGCTGCCGTTCGGACAAGGGAAGCCCTACGTGAACGATGACGGACTCGCGTCGGCGATACTCGGCGGCTGGCAGGTGAACGGGTTGTTCGGCGCATACTCTGGCACGCCGTTCACGGTCGAATCGGCTGCGACCTCGCTCGACATGAACGGCAGCAATCAGGTCGCCGATCAGGTGAAACCGACGGTCGAAATTCTCGGCGGCATCGGTCCGGGCACGCCGTGGTTCGACACGACGGCCTTCCGTCCCGTGACCGAGCGTCGATTTGGAACGGCTGGCTTCAACAGCATGCGCGGCCCGGGTTACGCCAATTTCGACATGAGCGTGTTTCGTCAGTTTACGCTTGGCGCCGGCCGCACGCTCCAGTTTCGGCTCGAGATTTTCAACGTGACCAATACGCCACACTTCGCGAATCCGTCGGCCAACGCGTCGAACGCCGCGAGCTTTGGCATTATCTCGAACACGGCAAACAGCGGGCGCGAGGGCATCGATGAGCGTCTGTTCCGGGTGGGTTTCCGGTTCGGCTTCTAGCGCGGAGGCCCGCATTGGCAGGTCGGCAGATTGGAAGAATGGCAGATTACGAATGATTCGTAATCTACGAATCCGGCAGTCTGCCATTCTGCCAATGCTGGCGCTTTTGGGCGTGGCATCGAGCGCCCAGCAGCCCGGCAGATCGAAGTGGGTCTATCCGGATGCGAAAGGCCGTTTGCAATACACGGCCGACGCGCGTGGAAATCGCATCATGGATTTTTCGCACGCCGGATACAAAGGTGGGGGCGTGCGAATTCCTGACATCCGCGTCGTGAGAACCGTGAAGGCCATCACCGGAGACAACACTCCGCAGATTCAGGCGGCGATCGACGAGGTGTCGAAGCTCGCGTCCGACACGAGCGGATTTCGAGGCGCGGTGCTGCTCGAACGGGGGGCGTTCGACGTCGCGGGCAGCCTCCGGATCTCGGCGAGCGGTGTCGTGCTTCGCGGCAGCGGATCGGGTGTGGATGGGACGGTGCTTCGAGTCACCGGCGCGCCGCATCGTGTTTTCACTGTGGCCGGGAGCGGCACATGGCAGCCTGATGCCACTCGCGCGACCATCACCGACGCGTACGTGCCGGCTGGATCGCGCACGATCACCGTCGACTCGGTCGCGCCGTTTCGCGTGGGCGATGCGGTGGTCATTCAGCGACCTGCGACCGACGCGTGGATCCGCTTCATGAACATGCACACGCTCGAGCGCGACGGCAAGCCCCAGACATGGCTCAAAGCCGGCACGGTCCTCACACACGACCGCAACATCAAGTCGATTGAAGAGAACCGCCTTACCTTCGACGTGCCCTTGTCGGATTCGTTTGACGCCGCGTATCTGAATCCGTCTGGCACATCCGTTGCGAAGTACACATTTCCGGGCCGTATCGAACAGGTTGGCGTCGAGTCGCTGCGCGTGACCGTTCCCGCGCAGGACAAACCCATCAGCGAGGCGCAGTACACGCTGCTCTCGATGAACGCCGTCATCGACGGATGGGTGCGCGACGTCGTGTCGGTCGATACCCAGAACAGCACGACGTTTGGATCGACCGTGCGTCGGGTGACGATTGACGGGGTGAATATCCAGCACACGCTGCCGTTTACCGCGGCGGCAGCGCCTGCCGATTTCGCGATTTCCGGCACGCAGATTCTGCTCGATCGATCGAGCGTCACAGGCGAAGGCGTGTGGCCCGTCGTCACGCAGGTTGGCGTCACCGGTCCCAACGTCGTCCTGAACTTCAGGAGCACGACGGCGGGCATCGCGCCGCATCAGCGCTGGGCCACCGGCCTCCTCGTGGACAGCAGCGAATTCACGGGCGGCACCGATCGCAGGCCCAACATCGCGTTTTCGAATCGTGAGTACGCCGGATCGGGCCATGGCTGGAGCGTCGGCTGGGCCGTCGCGTGGAACGTGAACGCAGAGGTACTGCTCGTTCAGCAACCTCCCGGCTCGAGGAATTTGTGCATCGGCTGCACCGGCCGCTTCACGCCAATCCTGTGGCACGGCAATCAGATCCCCATTCCCGAGAGCCCGTCAGAAACGCACGAGTCTCCCGGGGTGCCAGTGACACCTGCGAGTCTCTATCTTGCGCAATTGCGCGAGCGACTCGGCGAACAGGCCCTGCGAAATATCGGGCGGTGATCATCGAAGCCGTATGACGCCGCAACGCCGTCTTCAATTATGCTGTTGGTGAAATGAGCGTAGTCGGGCAGGGAACCGCAGACGGCTATCTGACGTCTGTGCAAATCGACGCCGTTGTGCGCGAGGGGCTTGGCGCGTTGACGGTCGACGGGCGCCGAGTGCTCGTCATCATCCCGGACGGCACGCGGACGATGCCGATGCCGATGATGTTCGGGCTGCTCGAGCGAGAGCTCGGGCCGCGCGTCGCGGCGCTCGATTATCTCGTCGCGCTTGGCACGCACACGCCGATGAACGACGCGCAGCTCAGTGCGCTCGTCGGGCAGCCGGTCGTCAAGGGGCACGCAGGTGCGCGGCGGGTGATCAACCATCGTTGGGACGATCCGTCCACGTACGCGCGGCTCGGGACCATTCCCGCTGACGAGATTGCCGATCTCACGGGTGGCCGTCTGCGCCAGGACGTGCCTGTCGCGCTCAATCGGCTCGCGACCGAATACGACCATGTGCTCATCTGTGGCCCGGTCTTTCCGCACGAGGTCGCCGGCTTCTCGGGCGGCGCGAAGTACCTGTTCCCGGGTATAGCCGCCCCCGAGATCATTCACTTCACGCACTGGCTCGGCGCGCTGGTTACGTCGTACGAAGTAATCGGCACGATTGATTCAGCGGTGCGCGCGGTAATCGACCGGGCGGCGGCGCTCGTCGACACGCCGCTGTCGCTGCTGGCTCTCGTCGTCACGCACCACGGCGTTGCTGGCATGTATTGCGGCGACGTGCACGACGCATGGCGCCAGGCTGCCACGCTCTCGTCCCAACGGCATATCGTCTGGGTCGACGAGCCGTACGATCGCGTGCTCGCGATCATGCCGACGATGTACGACGACCTGTGGACGGCCGGGAAGGGCATGTACAAGAGCGAGCCGGTCGTCGCGGATGACGGCGAAGTGATCATCTATGCGCCGCACGTCACGGAAGTGAGCCGCACGCACGGCCGGATGATCGAGGAAGTCGGCTATCACTGCCGCGACTACTTTCTCGCGCAGTGGGACCGCTTCAGGAAGTATCCGGGCGGCATCCTTGCGCATTCTACGCACGTGAAGGGGAACGGCACCTACGACGCGGCGGCCGGCGTCGAGGCCCCGCGCGTTCAGGTGACGCTCGCGACCGGCATTTCGAAGGAGCACTGCAGGCTCGTGAACCTCGGCTACAAGGATGCCGCGACCGTCGATCCTCGCGACTACGAGGGTGATGCGAGGACGCTCGTCATTCCGCGCGCCGGCGAATTGCTCTATCGCGTCAGGGTGGGCCACCACCAGCCACCAACCACCAACTCATGATGTACAAGATCGGCGTAGTTGGCCTCGGCGTGATGGGCGCGAACCTCGCCCGCAATATCGCAAGCAAGGGATTTCCGGTGGCCGGGTACGACCTCGACGCCGCCAGGACTCAGGCGTTCGTGGCGGGGCAGTCGAGCGGAACGGGCATCGGAAGCGCTGATGCGCCGGAGAGGTTGATGGCCGTGCTCGAGCGCCCGCGGCGCGTCTTGATGATGGTTCCAGCCGGGGCGCCGGTCGACAGCGTCATCGCGCATCTGCGCCCGCACCTCGAGCGCGAAGACATCCTGATAGACGGCGGCAACTCGTTTTTCCGCGATACCGATCGGCGCGCGGACGATCTCGCGTCTGCCGGGTTTCGCTTCGTCGGCATGGGCGTATCGGGCGGAGAAGAAGGCGCGCTGCGCGGGCCGTCGATGATGCCGGGCGGGCCTCGCGACGCGTGGGACGCGCTCGCGCCCATCCTTCGCGCGATGGCCGCGAAAGCCGAAGACGGCGATCCATGTGTGTCGTACATGGGACCGCGCGGTGCGGGCCATTACGTGAAGATGGTGCACAACGGCATCGAGTACGGCGACATGCAGCTCATTGCGGAGGTGTACGACGTACTTACGCGCGCGGCCGGCATGCCGGCGCGCGAAGTGGCCGAGCTCTTCGCGAAGTGGAACGAAGGAGAGTTGCGGTCGTACCTTGTCGAAATCACGGCGCGCGTACTGGAGCGCGTCGATGAGGAAACCGGCAAGCCGCTTGTCGATCTCATCCTCGACGAGGCGCAGCAGAAAGGCACCGGCAAGTGGATGAGCCAGAACGCGTTCGACGTCGGCGCTCCCATTCCGACGGTGAATGCTGCTGTTGAGGCGCGATTGCTCTCGGCGCTCAAATCCGAACGCGTCGCCGCCAGCAAAGTGCTTCCCGGCCCCGCTCCGGTGGCATCATCGGTAGTGTCCGGCTTTAGCCGGACTGACTTGATCGACGCCACGCGCCGCGCGCTCTACGCGGCAAAAATCACGTCCTACGCGCAGGGCATGGCGCTCCTGCGCCAGGCGTCGAACGAGTACAAATACGACATCGATCTCGCAGAGGTCGCGAAAATCTGGCGGGCGGGGTGCATCATCCGCGCGGCCCTGCTGTCGGATGTCCGCGCCGCGTTCGACAGCAATCCAGCGCTCGTCAATCTGATGCTCGACGACAGCTTCTCGAAGGCGCTCGCATCGGGCCAGCAGGCACTTCGCGATGTGGTGCAGGCGGCAGTGTCGGCCGGCATTCCCGTTCCGGCTCTCGGCTCGTCGCTGGCGTACTACGACTCGTATCGCAGCGCGCGTCTCCCGGCCAATCTCACGCAGGGGCAGCGCGATTTCTTCGGCGCACATACCTACCGCCGCGTCGACCGCGACGGCGTCTTCCACACCGACTGGACACAGGCATGAGCAACCCGCTCGAAATTCCCGCCAGGGGAGGTCTCGATTTTCTATCGCTGGGCGCGCTCGTGCATCGCCTCGATTCGGGCATTCTTCCGTTTCACAAGGCTTCGTCTGTGCAGATTCACGTCAGCGGCGGGGAGTTCAACACCTCGGCGAACCTCTCCGACTGCTTCGGCATGCGCACGGCGGTAGCCAGCGCGATGGTCGACTATCCGGTCGGCGATCTCATCAACGAGCGCGTCCGTGCCATGGGCGTGCGTCCGTTCTACAAGCGGTTCACGCACGATGGGGCGCGCGGCCCGAACATGGCGACCGTCTACAGCGATCGCGGACAGGGCGTCCGTGCCCCCGTTGTTTTTTACAACCGCAGCAACGAAGCGGCGGCGCTGCTGAAGCCGGGCGACTTCGACTGGAAGGCGATTTTCACAAGCGGCGTCCGGTGGTTCCACAGCGGAGGCATTTTCGCTGCGCTTTCCGAGACGACGTCCGAGCTGATCATCGAGGCGATGCAGGCGGCGAAAAGCCACGGCGCGATCGTATCGTTCGATCTCAACTATCGCGAGAAGCTGTGGAACGCATCGGGCGGGGGGCACAAACGCGCGCTCGAGGTCATGTCGCGCATCGTAAAGCACGTAGATGTGCTGGTGGGAAATGAAGAGGATCTGCAGAAGGGGCTGGCGATACCAGGCCCGGAGGTCGCGGCCAAGTCGGGACTGGACTCCGGCGCCTTTCTCGCTATGATCGACAACGTCGTTTCCCGCCATCCGCAGATCAAGGTCCTCGCCACGACGCTGCGCGAGGTCCACTCCACGAATCGTCACACGTGGAGCGCGGTTGCGTGGATTATGGGCAAGGCGTACGTCGCGCCAACCTGCGAGCTGGATGTGCGCGATCGTGTCGGTGGCGGCGACGGGTTTGCGTCCGGACTGTTTTACGGGCTCATGAGCGGCGAGGCACCCGAGGACGCATTGAAGCTCGGATGGGCGCACGGTGCGCTCATCACGACGTTCCCGGGTGACACGACGATGGCAAAGGTAGAGCACGTGCGCGCGTTTGCCAAAGGGGGCTCGGCGCGCATTCAGCGATAGCGGCGTTCGGTACAGATAACGGCATTCCGTAGGCCAGTGGCGTTCCGTAGGGCTCGGCTTTAGCCGAGCCTGGGAGGATCACAATGTCTGATCAAAATCTCGTGAACCGTCGCGATTTCGTGAAAACTGCCGGCAGCGCGGTTGCCGCGACGTCGTTGCTGGGCGCGGACGCCTTCGCGCAGGCGCCTGCGGGCCGCAGACGCTACGCCATCATCGGCACGGGCGAGCGCGCCACCGGCATGTGGGGCCGTCAGATCCGGGAGCGCTACTCCGACGTCGTCCAGTTCGTGGGCTTGTGCGACATCAACCCGAAGCGCGTCGAAAACTCGAAGGCGTTGATGGGTGTCGACTGCCCGACGTTCACGAACTTCGACGAGATGCTCGACAAGGCGAAGCCGGAGGTCGTCATGGTGACGACGAGGGACTCGTTCCACAGCCAGTACATCGTCCGGGCGCTCGATCGCGGCTTCGACGTGATGACCGAGAAGCCGATGGTCATCGACGAGAAGCAGTGCCAGGCGGTGCTCGAAGCCGAGAAGCGCAACAAGAAGAAGATCATCGTGACGTTCAACTATCGCTTCGCGCCGAAGCACCGCGCGGTGAAAGAAATTCTCATGTCCGGCGAGATCGGCAAAGTGCTGTCGGTCGATTTCGCGTGGTATCTCGACGTGTACCACGGCGCCGATTATTTCCGCCGGTGGCACGCGTACAAGAACGGCGGCGGCAGCTTGTGGGTCCACAAGGCGACGCATCACTTCGATCTCATCAACTGGTGGCTCGGCGCCGACCCCGTCGAAGTGGTTGCCAACGGGCAGCTGCAAGTGTATGGAAAGAACGGCGCGATTCGCGGTGCCAACTGCCGTGTCTGCGCGCACAAGAAGGAGTGCCGCTTCTATTACGACCTGAACACGAACCCTACCCGGATGCAGCTGTACGCGGCCGCGGAAGATGCCGATGGCTACTACCGAGACGGGTGCGTGTATCGCAACGACATCGACATCTACGATTCGATGCAAGCGATCGTGAAGTACTCGAATGGCGCGACCATGGCGTACTCGCTGGATGCGCATATGCCGTTCGAGGGCTACCGCGTCGCATTCAACGGCGAGCTGGGCCGCCTCGAGGTGCGCGACCACGAGCGGCAGCCATGGGAGGTGCCCGAATCCGATGCGACCGAAATCTACGTGACCAAGAGCTTCGGCCTTCGAAGGCGCGCGACATTTACGCAGGGCGAAGGTGGCCATGGCGGCGGCGACGATTTCCTGCGCGATCAGATCTTCCGCCAGACGCCGGCTCCGGAGCACATGCGCGTGCCGGATTCCCGTGCCGGCGCACTGTCGTGCCTGACTGGCATTGCCGCCCGCAAGAGCATCGAAGAAAGGCGCGCGATCAAGATTTCCGAGCTCGTGAAGATGACGTAGGAATTCGCATGCCTAACCGCAAGGGCGCGGAGACGCAGGGTTTTAAGAAAGAAACTTCGCGTCTCGGCGTTCTCTGCGGTGAGGCACGGGAATCGAGTATCTTCAAACCATGGAACTGCGAAAGCTGGGTAATTCCACACTCAAGCTCACTCGAATCGGTCTGGGTGCGTGGGCGATTGGCGGCGAATGGCGGTTCGGGTGGGGCCCGCAGGACGATGCTGCCTCGATCGCGACGATTCGGCGTGCGATCGAGCGCGGTCTCAACTGGATTGATACCGCCGCTATTTACGGCCTTGGGCATTCCGAAGAGGTAGTCGGCCGCGCACTGCAGGACGTTCCGCGCGCCGAGCGGCCGTATGTGTTTACGAAGTGCAGCCTCGTATGGGATGTGGACAAAAACACCTCGCACAGCCTCGATCCGCAATCGATTCGCCGAGAGGTCGAGCAGAGCCTCCGGCGGCTGCAGTCGGAGCGAATCGATCTGTATCAGATTCACTGGCCGGTGTGGCCGGCGAGCCCTCTTGAACACAACCCAGGATCGATCGAAGATGCGTGGACGGAGCTCACGAAGCTGAGAGATGCAGGCAAGATCGCGTTCATCGGCGTGTCGAACTTCGACGTCGCGCAGCTGAAGCGGATCTCGCAGATAGAAACTCCGACGAACCTGCAGCCGCCGTATTCGATGCTGCGCCCGGAAATCGAACAGGAGACTCTTCCGTACTGCCTCGAACACAACATCGGCGTGATTCCGTACTCGCCGATGCAATCCGGTCTTCTGACCGGCACGATGGCGCGAGAGCGCATCGCGTCGCTGCCTGACGGCGACTGGCGCCGCAATAACCGCTTCTACCAGGAGCCGCTGCTGAGTAAAGCGCTCGCGCTCGTCGAAAGGCTCCGCGCAATTGGCGAGAAGCACGGCCGCACCCCGGGAGAAGTCGCGATCGCCTGGACGCTCCGGCATCCGGCGATCACCGCCACGATCGTCGGCGCGCGGAAGCCGCAGCAGATTGACGAGTTGATTGGCGCCGCGACGTTCAGGTTGAGTGCTGAGGAGATCGAGGATCTGGAGGCGGCGCTGGTGAGTGCGTAGATGCCGCAGAGCGTGTCTCACGGATCTTACTGTCCCAACACGGAGACGCGGGTCTACGATCCACCATCGCATGCCCGAGCGCCTGACGTTCTCGTTCAAACATCTCTTCGAGCTCGTGCGTGAGCTCAGCATCAGTTAGGACCAGGTCGCGGATCAATTACACGGATCGACCACGCGGCGCTCATGTTGAGATCGACCCGTCGACCTGGCCGAGGACATCACGGCGTTTGCGCGCCACGCCGTCATCACGTCCTCACACAAACTGCGTCGCACGTGCGAAGCGAGCACGCCGACGTGCGCCTTTGCGTATCGCGAGCCGCCGCGCCCACCGGCCGGTCGGATCCTAGCGTCGCGGACTGTCGCATGGCGGCCTCGACGAGCGACCCAGGCCAGCCATCGGCGAACCCCGTCGTTGTGATGCGCGCCGTCTCGCGATAGCGGCACGGCGCTACAGCGTCCATCGCGCGTGCACCAAGCCCGCGTAGCCATTCGCGAGATGGCGCGAGCTGCGTCGCGAAACCGTCGCACGTCCCCGATCTCGGCGCGGATGAGCAACGCGTAGCACTGCAGCGCCGATGCGCCGTGAATCCGTTGCAGCCTGGCATCATCGATCGGATCGGCGGCGTGCGACCGTCTGCACCTCGAGATCGACACGCCTCGATTTCGCGACGCACCGCGGCGAGTGTCCGGCGCAGCGTCGCCACGCTGCGCCGCCGCCCGCGGCGGTAACGTCGAGCGTATCGAGCACGGTCGATCTCTAGTCGCACGACGGCCGCCGAGCCTCCGATCCGATCCCGCTGAGGCTGCAACAGATTCACGGCGCGTAGGCGCTGCAGGATACGCGTGCGCATCTGAACCAGCGTGTGCCGGCCGCGACACAGCTCGCGCAATTCCCGAATGGCCACGGGGGGTTGGAAATGCCGACCACGCTGTCCCGCCGTAACGCATCCGCGAGTACGGCGCGCATCACAATCGATCGGTCTTCGCCGCATAGCCGGCCTGTCGAGTCGCGTCTTCACCGAATCGACAGGATCCGCAGCTCGCCGACGTGCGCCACGACTCGCATCCGCGAAGTGCCACGTCGGCGTGCTCGCTTCGCACGTGCGACGCGCTGTGGAGGCCCCGCACCGCGCCACAAACGCCGTGATGCCCTCGGCCGTCCGGGGAAACCGATCTCCCACAGTCGGGCGCCGCTCTGGTCGACGGCACACGCGTGGAAAAACGCTTGGTGTAAATCCACGCCGATGTAATGCTCCATCATGGGCTGTCCTCCTCTCGGCTCGGAGCATGCTTTGGTGGAACTTACATGCTAACCGGCTGGAGTGAGAGACGGCCCTTTCATCTGATCACGGCAGACGCGGAGGCACGGAAACGCACGGAGAACTCTTTTCTTAAGATAGAAAGAAAAACTCCGTGTGCCTCCGTGTTCTCTGTGCCTCCGTGTTGAGACAAGTAGAAGCTCGGTGACCTTACAGCGTCAGCCCGAAGAATTTTTCCGCGTTCTTGTAGCAGATTCTCTCCACCATCCTGCCGACCAGCATTTCGTCGTTCGGCAGCTCGCCGGTTTCCATTTCGCGGCCCAGCAGATTGCACAGCACGCGGCGGAAATATTCGTGGCGCGGGTACGACATGAACGAGCGCGAGTCGGTCAGCATGCCGACGAAATGCGAGAGCAGCGCGTTGTTGGACAGCGCGTTCAGCTGCCACTCCATCGCTTCCTTCTGGTCCAGGAACCACCAGCCGCTGCCGAATTGAATCTTGCCCGCGACGCTGCCGTCCTGAAAATTGCCGATCATGGTTGCGAAGGCGTAGTTGTCGGCGGGATTCAGATTGTAGATGACCATCTTCGGCAGCGCGTTGTCCTGCTCGAGGCGATCGAGATACCTGCCGAGCGCATCAACCTGCGGCAGATCGCCGATGGAATCGTAACCGGTGTCGCGTCCGAGCGACGCCAGCGCACGCGTGTTGGCGTTGCGCCGCGCGCCGAGGTGCAACTGTTTCGTCCACCCCTTCTCGGCGTCGAGATGGCCAAAATACACCATCATGTACGACGCGAACGCTTCGCGCTCGTCAGCCGTTGCCGCCGTGCCCGAACGCGCGTTGGCGAAAATAGCCTTGGCCTGCGCGTCGGCGCAGTCTGCCGCGTAACACTGGTCGAGTCCATGGTCCGACAGGCGTCCGCCGATGGCATGAAATGCGTCGTGCCGCTTCCGGAGCGCATCGAGCAGATCCTGGAACTGCGAGATCCGGACGTCGGCCGTCCTCGCCAGCTTGTCGATCCACGGGTTGAAGACTTCGGGCTGATGCGGATCCATGATGCGATCGGCGCGGAACGTCGGATAGATCTTCGTGGCCAGCCCGGACGCCGCAACCCTTTCGTGATGGGTCAGCAGGTCCGCCGGGTCGTCCGTCGTGCAGACGGCCCTCACGCAGAACTTGCCGAGAATGCCTTTCGCGCTGAGCGTCGGCGACTTCAGCGCTTCGTTCGCGCGCTCCCACACGCTGTCTGCCGTCTTCTCGTCGAGCAGCTCGTCGATGCCGAAGTAGCGTTTCAGCTCCAGGTGCGTCCAGTGATAGAGCGGATTGCGAAGCGTCTGCGGCACCGTCTTCGCCCATGCCAGAAACTTGTCGCGCGGCGATGCGTCTCCGGTGCAGAAGCGCTCGGGCACGCCGCTCGCGCGCATTGCGCGCCACTTGTAGTGATCCCCTTCGAGCCAGATCTCGAACAGATTCGCGAAGCGGCGATCGTCGGCGACGTCTTTCGGCGGCAGGTGGCAGTGGTAATCGATGATGGGCTGCGGCGCCGCGTAGGTATGAAACAGCCGCTGCGCGGTTTTCGTCTCGAGCAGAAAGTTGTCGTGTATGAAGCTCATCGGTGTGTCTTCTACAGGAGGATAGGAGAATAGGAGGAATTTCTTTTCAAAGAGAATTCTCCTAACCTCCTAATCTCCTGTTCAAGATACGAGCGCGCGGCGGCAGTACTCCACGGTCTTTGCCAGCTCGGTCATGCGATCCGATCCCCCGGGCAGTGGATACTCGAATTCGATCGTGGCCTGGATCGGCCATTTGTTGTCGCGGATGAGCCGCAGCACTTCCACGATGGGCGTGTCCCCTTCGCCGAACGGCGTGGTCGGCCCTTCCTTCATCTTGCGATCCTTGACGTGCACGTGTGAAACGCGCGCGTGGTGCTGCTTGAGGAAGGGCACAGGAGACGTGTTGTTGCCGGCGACGAAGTGGCCGAGATCGAGATTCGCCCAGTTGTTGCGCGCTTGCTTGAACGCCGCTTCCCAATGTTCGGGCGTTGTGGCCGCGTGGCCGTGATAGGCGACCGGCAGCTTGTGCCTGTCGGCGAACTGACCGATACGCTCGGTGTGCTTGGCGTCAATCTCGCACGAGATGGCGCGCGCACCTAAGGTGCGCGCGAGATTGAAGCAGTAGTCCACTTCGCCGTCGGACATCGTGTAGATGCCGTCGTACTTCACAATCTCGATGAGCACGCCGGCATCTTCGTACTTCTTTCGAAAGGCGGCTGCGCGATCCATCGACACCGACGCGCGCCACTTTCGCATCGCTTCCGTCTCGGCCTTCTGACCGTTCGCGGCCGGAGACCCGAGAAAATTCTCCACCGGCTGCGAACGCATCTCGACGGCGTTGACGTTCAATTTCAGGATGCGATCGAGCAGTTCGTCGGGGTCCATGTCGCGGCCGCCGAAGTTGTACGGCACGTTCATGCCGATTTGCACGCCGGCGAACTTCGAGTTCGGTTTCGCCGCGCGCTGCGCCCGCGCGGCCGACGGCGCAAGCAACCCCGCCCCTGGCATCGCCGCCATCGCAAGCCTTCCAAGGTCGCGCCGTGTGAGTCTCATATCGCGCTCCTTTTTCAGTTGTCTCGGCTCGCTCCCGCTCGCCGAGCAACCACCGCACGCTCAATTGTGAGGAGTCCGCGTGCGGCGCTGTAACTTTACAGCCCGAGCTTTCACTTCCCACTTTTTACTTTCTACTTTCTACTTTCTACTTTCGACGCCTCAGTATAATCCGCTGATGGTGCTTCATCGTATCCGCGTCGCTCTGTTTTTCGTCGGCCTTGCCGTGGCTGTCGGGTATGCCGCGCAGACCGGCAAATCGTGGCCGCCGGGACTGCAGCAAGTCCCGGAGGAGTCGCCGCCGATTTCACCGCAGGAGGCGCTGAAAAAGTTCTACATGCCGCCCGGCTACCGGGTCGAGCTCGTCGCAAGCGAACCGCTGATTCAGGACCCGGTCATGATCGACTGGGATGGCGAGGGCCGTATGTGGGCGGTCGAGATGCCCGGCTACATGCCCGACATCAACGCGAAGGGAGAGCACGAGGCTATCGGCAAGGTCGTCGTGCTCGAAGACACCAACAACGACGGCCGGATGGACAAGCGCACGGTCTTTCAGGACGGCTTCGTGCTGGCGCGCTGGCTGAAGGTACTCGATCGCGGAGTGCTCGTTGCCGAGCCGCCGAATCTCTGGCTGCTGCAGGACACCAACGGCGACCTGCGCGCCGATCGCAAAGAGCTCGTCACCAGCCAGTATGGGCGTAAGGAAGCCAACGTCGAGCACAACGCCAACAGCCTCCTGTGGGCGCTCGACAACAACATCTACACGTCCGAAATCGACATCGATCTGCGCTTGAAGAACGGCAAGGTCGATGTGCGCAAAACACTGTCCCGCGGGCAATGGGGCATCACACAGGACGATGCGGGACGGATTTTCAGGAATACGAACGAGTCGGCCCTCCACGTCGACATCGTTCCCGCGCACTACTACATGCGGCACCCAAACTTACTCCGCACGCGTGGGAGCTACGAGTCGTTGGCCGGGCCGAACGGCCAGCTCAACGACGTGTGGCCGATTCGGCCGACGCGTGGCGTCAATCGCGGGTATCAATACGGCATCTTGCGGGCCGACGGCACGCTCGCGAGATATACGTCGGTGTGCGCGCCGATGATCTACCGCGGCGATCGTCTGCCGGCCGAGCTGTACGGCAACGTGTTCATCGTCGATCCGACGGTGAACCTCGTGAGCCGCATCGTTCTTGGCGAGAGCGCCGGCGGTCCGACGGCTGACAAGGCGTATCGGGACGTGCGCGGCGAGTTTCTTGCCTCGACCGACGAGCGGTTCCGACCCGTGAACCTGTCCCTTGCGCCCGACGGCACCCTCTACGTCGTCGACATGTACCGCGGGATCATCCAGCACAAGGGATACATGACGGAGTACCTCCGCGATTACGTGCTGAAGCACGAGCTCGGCCGGCCAAACGCGTACGGCCGAATCTATCGCATCGTCCACGAGACGACCAAGCGCGACACGACACCGCTGCCGACGAAGGCGACGCCCGCGCAGCTCGTGCCGCTCCTGTCGCATCCGAATGGGTGGCGTCGCGACACGGCGCAGCAGCTGCTCGTCGAGCGCGGTGACGAATCGGTGGTGCCCGCGCTCCGGAAGCTGGCGTCGGGCGATGACCTGCGCGCGCTCCTGAAAGCGTTGTGGGTGCTCGACGCCTTTGACGCGATCGAGCCCAATGATGTGATTCCGGCCCTGTCGCATGCGAACAGAGACGTGCGAGTGTCGGCGCTCAGGTTGTCGGAGCGCTGGCTGCGCACGCCGAATCATCCGATTGTGGGTGTCGTGCTCGAGCGCATCGACGATACCGACTGGGCCGTGCGGCGTCAGCTGGCCGCCACCCTTGGCGAGCTGCCTGCGCAATCGAAGGAAGCTGCGATCGCGAGCATTCTCGAGCGGCACGGCGATGATCCGATCGCGGTCGATGCAGCGCTGAGCGGGTTGCGCGGCAGCGAGCTCGCCGTGATCGACAGACTCCTGCAAGGCGCAGGCGAGACGCCTCAACGATCGGCCGCCATCACGATGCTTGCCGCTACGCTCGTCCGCGCCGGCGAAGATGCGCCGATTCAGACGCTGCTGCAGCGCGTCGCCGACACATCGCGCGCGCCGTGGCAGCGATCGGCGCTCCTGCGGGGCGCGGAAGTCGCGCTCCTCGGCGCAACGATGCCAGGCACGCCGAGCCGAGGTGCCGGCGATGCGAGTGCACCCTGCGAATCGTGTCCCGGCGGTCGCGGCGGCCCGGGCGGCGCACGCGCCTTTCCGGGCGCGCTCGAAGGCGCGAATCCGCCGGCCCCTCCTGCTCGCGCGGGTGGTCCGTTCGTAAGCCTGTCGCGCGAGCCCGCGCTGATTGGCGTCGCCGCGGAAAAAGGGGAGATCGGCGATCGCGCCGCCAAAGTGATGGCGCGCATCGGCTGGCCCGGCAAACCCGGGCTTGCGCCCGCAGCAGCCGCGCTCAGCGCGGCGGATCAGGCGCGGTTCTCCGCAGGACAGGAAATCTACAGAAACCTGTGCGAAGGCTGCCACGGGGCCGACGGCCGCGAGCAGCCGGGCGCGACGCCGAACATCGCCGGCGCGCCGGGTGTCGTCGGGAATCCCGGAATCCCGATTCGCGTGCTGCTGCACGGCAAGGAAGGACCGATTGGCCTGATGCCGGCGCATGGCGACACGCTGGACGACGCCGGGATTGCTGCGGTCCTCACTTACATCCGCCGCGCCTGGGGACAGACCGGTGCGCCGATCGATCCTGCTGCAGTGCAGCAGGTGCGTGCAGCAACGGCGGGCCGCACGCGCGCATGGACGCCGGAAGAACTGGCGCAGACCAAGTGAACTGTCTCACTAAGCAGATGAGCGCCACAACCACGGTCGAGCGACCGAAGGTCGCGAGATACAGGTCGTGGGGGTGGGGCCCCACGACAACTAAGGAATGAGTCTCCGCGTCGGCATCATCGGCACCGGCGCCATCGCCGGCATGCACGCGCGCGCGTACAAGAACATCGGCTATACGGTTCGCGCGTGCACCAATGTTACGCGCGACAAGGGACGCGCGTTCGCCGCCGCGCACGGCGCCGAGTTCGTCGAGCGGTACGAAGACGTCTGCCGGCACCCGGAGGTCGACTTCGTCGATGTCTGCACGTTTCCATCGTTCAGACTCGAGGTCGTACGCGCCTGCGCCGCGAGCGGCAAGCCCGTGCAGGTGCAGAAGCCGATCGCAACCACTCTCGCCATCGCGCGCGAGATGATCGACACTGCGAGCGAGGCCGGTATCGTACTCGGTGTCGTCAGTCAGCATCGATTCGATCGCGCGAGCCTGTTTCTGTCCTCGGCGATTCGAGCCGGCCGGCTCGGAAGACTGCTGCAGTGCGACGCGTACGTCAAGTGGTGGCGCTCCGACGAATATTACGCGCGCCCGGTGAAAGGCAGCTGGGCGACCGAGGGTGGGGGAGCGCTGATCAACCAGGCGATCCATCAAGTGGATCTGTTGCTCTGGTTTGCCGGACCCGTTCAGGAACTGTTTGGCATGTGGCAGCTTGGCGCCGCCCACTCGATCGAGTCCGAGGACGTCGTCAATGCGGTGATGCGCTATCAGAGCGGCGCGACCGGCGTGATTCAGGCTGCGACCGCATTGTGGCCCGGCTACAGCGAGCGCATTGAATTGCACGGCACGAACGGCAGCGCCGTCATCACAGGCGATCAGCTGACGACGTGGAACGTGAAAGATGACGCCGGCGATCCTCCGCCGCTGAGCGCCGGAGGAGCATCCGGTGCGTCCGATCCGATGGCGATCTCGGTGGAATCGTTCGAGCGGCAATTTCTCGATTTCGGCGATGCGATCAGGACGGGCCGCAAGCCGTTGGTATCCGGCGAGGAAGGGTATGCAGCGTTGGCTGTGGTCGACGCCATTTATCGGTCCTGCCGCGAGGGAGCTGTTGTGGGGGTCTGACCCCTTGTATGATTTGACGCCCAAATGATTCGCATCGACCGCCAACGTACAGCAGTCGAGCTGTTGCCGGGACTCAATCGCCTGTTCGATCTGTCAGCGCAGAAGATCCGCGCCATCGAAGAGACATGGCGCCCCGAAGATGGGTCGCCGGTGTTTACCGTCGAGGGTGTGTACAAATCGCGCGGTTGGACCGAATGGACGCAGGGATTTCAGTTCGGTGCGCCGCTCCTGCAGTTCGACGCCACCGGCGATCGCGAATTCCTCGAGCTTGGCCGCTCGCGCACGCTCGAGCGGATGGCGCCGCATCTGACGCACGTCGGCGTGCACGATCACGGGTTCAACAATGTGAGCACCTACGGCAACCTGTGGCGGCTCGCGCGGGAGGGCAAGTTCGAATGCGACGCATGGGAGCTACGGTTCTATGCGCTTGCGCTGAAGGTAACAGGCGCCGTGCAGGCTCGGCGCTGGACGCCGATTCCCGGAGGCGGGTTCGTCCACTCCTTCAACGGGGCGCACTCGTTGTTCGTCGACACGATTCGCACGCTGCGCGCGCTGGCGCTCTCGCATGTGCTGGGACACCGGTTGCTCGAAGAGCAGGACGTCCAGGTCGATCTGCTCGAGCGGTTGCTGCAGCACGCCCGCGCGACGGCTGAGTACAGCGTGTACTTCGGAAGAGGACGCGATACGTACGATGTACGTGGCCGCACCGCGCACGAGAGTCTGTTCAATCCTGCCAACGGATCATATCGCGGCCCGAGCTCGCAACAGGGGCACTCGCCGTTTTCCACCTGGACGCGCGGCCTTGCGTGGGCGATGTTGGGGTTCGCAGAGGAGTTGGAATTTCTGGAGACGATCGATCCGGCTGAACTGGCTCGACTAAAGTCGAGCCCTACGGGAACCGGAACCGGAACCGGAATTGAAACCGGAACCCCCGACCCCCTCTTGGAGGCGGCGGTGGCGACGTGTGATTTCTATATTGATCACGCGGCAGCGGCCGACGGCGTTCCGTATTGGGATACCGGCGCGCCGGGCCTCGCGGCGCTCGGAGACTGGGGATCGCGGCCGGCCGAACCGTTCAACGATCACGAGCCGGTCGACAGCTCGGCGGCCGCGATTGCTGCGCAGGGATTGCTTCGGCTCGCGCGCGTCGTGGCTTCTCGCGGCGCCGATGGGACGAAGGTACGAACAGGCGGGTCTTCGTGTGGTCGCGTCGCTGATCGACGAGACCGGTCCATATCTGAGCCGCGATACGCGTCATCAGGGCTTGCTGCTGCACTCGATTTACCACCGCCCGAACGGCTGGGATCACGTGCCCGCGGGCTCCCGCATTCCGCGCGGCGAATCGAGCATGTGGGGCGACTACCATCTGCGCGAAGTGGCGCTCTACGTGAAGCGCATCGCCGAAGGCGAGCGATATTTGACGTTTTTTGGACAGTGACGAGGTGCTGCACTGAAGCAGACAGCCGTAACAACCATTGTCGAGCGACCGAAGGTCGCGAGATACAGGTGGCGGGGGTGGCTACGGCACCCCAACGCGGCTGCCGCGTTGGGGACCCCGCGCCCCGCCACAACTAAACAACGTGCCAGATAATCGCATCGCATTGGTGACCGGCGGCACTCGGGGCATCGGACTCGGCATCGCGCGCGCGCTCGCGCGCGAGGGCTGGACGCTGGCCCTGTGCGGTCTGCGATCGCGAGAAGTCGTTGCCGACGTCGTGAAAGAGCTCGCGTCGCTCGGCGGCGGCGCCGAGTACTGGCCTGCCGACATCGGAAGCCCGAACGACCGCGCGAACCTGCTGTCGTCGATCATCGCGCACTTCGGCACGCTCCACGCGCTCGTGAACAACGCCGGCCGCGCGCCTCGGGTGCGCGCGGATTTGCTCGCGGCCACGGAGGAAAGCTTCGAGGAAGTCCTGCGCACGAATCTCCAGGGCCCGTATTTCCTGACGCAGGCGGTCGCGCGCCTGTTCGTCCAACAGTCTCGAGAGACGGCGCCGCGCGCGATCGTGTTCGTGACGTCAGTCTCGGCCGAAATGGCGTCGCCGCATCGCGGCGAGTACTGCGTAAGCAAAGCCGCGCTCTCGATGGCGGCGAAGTTGTTCGCCGTGCGTCTGGCGCCCGACCATATTCCCGTCTACGAAGTGCGTCCGGGCATCATCGCCACCGACATGACGGCGGGCGTCAAGGAAACCTATGACAAGCGCATCGCCGATGGTCTTGTGCCCGATGCGCGATGGGGTCAGCCCGAAGACGTCGGGCGCGCCGTGGCGGCGCTCCTTCGCGGCGATGTCAGTTACGCAACAGGAACGATATTGAATGTCGACGGTGGCTTATCGATTCCGCGTTTATAGCGGTCCGCCTGAAGGCGGACACTACCGGAACGGCGTTACAACGGGAACGACGTACGACCGGAACGACATCACGGTAGTGTCCGGCTTTAGCCGGACTCACGCGACACTATGACAAAACGATCCAGGTCTGAACTTGTTGCAGAAGTCGAAAGGCTCGGCGTCGTGGCCATCATCCGAATGCCCGATCCGACCGCGCTTCGGGCCGTTGTCGATGCCCTCGCTGAGGGCGGCGTGAAAGCGCTCGAAGTGACGATGACGGTGCCGAGGGCAATCGAGCTGATCGAGGAGATCGCGCCGACGCTGCCGTCGGATTTTCTGTTCGGTGCAGGCACGCTGCTCGATGCCGAAACCGTGCAGACGCGCAGTGGGGGCCGGCGCCCAATTCATCGTCAGTCCGGTCTTCCGCCCCGAGGTCATCGAGGCCGCGCACGACGAAGGCGTGCCGGTGATGCCCGGCTGTTTCTCTCCGACCGAGATTCTGAATGCGTGGGATATGGGCGCAGACATCATCAAGGTGTTTCCCGCGACCTCCGTAGGCCCCGGGTATTTGAAGGACATTCGGGGCCCGCTGCCGCAGGTGAAGCTGATGCCGACCGGCGGCGTGTCGATCGACAACGTCGGCGACTGGCTGCGCGCCGGCGCCGTTGCCGTCGGCGTGGGATCCGCGGTCGTCGACACGAAAGCCGTTGCGGCGAAGCAATTCCACGTCATCGCCGACAACGCGCGGCGGATGGTGGCGAATGTCGCTGCTGCACGGAGCAGATAGGCGTTGAAAACATTGCCGAGCAGCGTGGCTGCGAGGTACAGGTCGTGGGGGTGGGGCCCCACGACAAACTAAGAAAAGTAGACTCATGCCCAAGGTCGTCACGTTCGGCGAGATCATGCTGCGGCTCAGCCCGCCGGGATACGAGCGGTTCCTGCAGTCGCCCGTGCTCGGTGCCACGTTCGGCGGTGGAGAAGCGAACGTTGCCGTCAGTCTCGCGCTGTTTGGTCTCGACAGTTACTACGTCACCAGGTCTGCCGAAACACGATATCGGCGAGGCCGCCGTGCGGTCGCTGCGCGCCGAAGGGGTTAAAACCGATTTCATCCTGCGCGGCGGCGACCGCATCGGCATCTACTTCGTCGAAGCCGGCGCGAGTCAGCGCGCCTCCAACGTCATTTACGATCGCGCGCGCTCTGCGATCAGCGAGCTCGAGCCTGGAACGGTGGACTGGGCGAAGGTGTTTCAGGGCGCCGACTGGTTTCACGTCACGGGCATCACCCCGGCGCTCGGCGAGAAAGCGGCCGCAGTGCACGCGCGAGTCGATCGAAGCTGCCAAGAAGGCCGGCGCCAAAATTTCGGTCGACTTGAACTTCCGCAAGAAACTCTGGACCGAGGCGCAGGCGCAGAAGGTGATGCGGCCGCTCATGAGCCAGGTGGATCTCGTGATCGCCAACGAAGAAGACATGCAGTCGGTGCTCGGCCTCGAAGTTCCGAATACCGACGTGACGTCGGGTCATTTGAATCTCGAGGGCTACAAGAGCGTCGCGCAGCGCCTGACAAGGAGCTCGGGCCGCCGCTTGTCGCGATCACGCTGCGCGAGAGCGTGTCGGCCAGCGACAACGGATGGAGCGCGGTGCTCTGGGACGACAAGGCCGGACAGTTCGTGCAAAGCCAGCACTACGACGTGCGGGTCGTCGATCGCATCGGTGGCGGCGACAGTTTTGCGGCCGGATTGATTTATGGCCTGCTCACCGGCCGCGATCCGGAAGCGTCACTGCGCTTCGCTGTCGCATCGAGCGCGCTGAAGCAAACCATTCCCGGCGATTTCAACCGGCTGTCGGTCGCCGAAGTCGATCGTCTCGGCAAAGGGAGACGCATCGGGCCGCGTTCAGCGGTAAGATTTCCAATTCATGAACATCCAAGCAATTACTACCGAGAGCTGCATCGTCCGCAACACCGCCTCTGAAAAAGGGCGCACGACGGCCGTCGAGCCTGGCAAGACGGCCGCGCGATATCTGCATTACGGCCGCATCATTCTCGACGCGGGGGACGCGCCGGTCCGGTTCGAGACGAAGGATCGCGAAACGAGCCTGATTTGCCTGAAGGGATCGGCGCAGGTCAAAACCGAGGGCAAGCCGTACGACCTCGGCCGATACGACGCGATTTACGTGCCTCGCGACGCGTCGATCGAAGTGGCGCCGGGCGCCGGCGGATGCGATATCGCCGAAGTGTCATCGCCGGTCGTCAAACGTCATCCGGTTCAGTTCGTCGGCTTCAGCGACGTGCAGAAAGATCCCGGACTGCATTTTGCGGCAGGCGGCCCTGGCTGTCAGCGCGAGCTGAACATTCTGATAGGCAAGAATGTCGAGGCCGGACGCCTGATGGCGGGCATTACATTCAGCGCTCCGGGCAACTGGACGTCGTGGCCTCCGCACGAGCACGCGGTGCTCGCCGAAGAAGCGTATCTCTACATCGACATGCCGGCCCCGGCCTTCGGCGTGCAGCTCGTGTACACCAACAAGACCGATCCGGAAGTCGCGACGATCGTCCGCGAGGGGATGTCGTGCTGATGCCGGCCGGCTACCATCCGAACGTCGCGGCGCCCGGCGGGCAGATTAATTTTCTGTGGATGATGGCCGCCAACCGCGAAGACGACGATCGCCTGTTCGGCGTCGTCAACGTGCAGCCCGAGTTCGCCGCAGGCGGCTCGGGCCTCGACAAGGGAAAGAAATGATAATTGGGACACGATTCCGGCCGAGCAGGTTGCTGACGGCATCGAACGCCAGATGGTCGTCGGCGAGAAGCTGATGATCTGCCGGCTGAAGATTCAGCCGCGCGTCGTCACGGCCGTGCACACCCACGAGCACGAGCAGATGACGATGGTCGAGCGCGGCCGCGTGCTGTACATCATCGACGGAGTCGAGCGTGTCTGTTCGGCCGGAGACGTGCTGCACTTTCCGCCGCATCTTCCGCACGGCGCGACGATGCTCGACGAGGAAGTCGTGCTCGTCGACGTCTTCACGCCGCGGCGCGAGGATTTCCTCGCGCCGAAGGGGTCCGCCTGACCGATGTCACACAGCTTGTTCGATTTGACTGGAAAGATCGCGCTCGTGACCGGCGCGTCGCGCGGCCTGGGCGCGGGAATGGCGCTGGCGCTGGCCGACGCGGGCGCCGACGTCGCGGTGCACGCCAGCGCGCAGCCGCCGTTGGCGACCGAAACGGCCATCAAGGCGAAGGGGACGGCAGGCGCGCAGTTTCACGGCGAACCTCGCGAAGCGCGAAGAGACCGCCCGGCTTGTTCCCGTCAGTCATCGAGGCGTTCGGACGGATCGACATCCTCGTGAACAACGCCGCCACCATTCAGCGCGCGCCCGGCGGCACGGCATCCTGACGAGATGTGGGACGAAGTCATCGAAGTGAATCTGTCGAGCGTGTTTCTGCCTCAGCCGCGCGGCGGGCGCGCACATGCTCGAGCGCGGGAGCGGCGGAAAGATCGTCAACGTCGCATCGCTGCTGTCGTTCCAGGGAGGCATCACGGTGCCGAGCTATGCGGCGGCGAAGGGCGGCGTCGCGCAGCTCACCAAGGCGCTGGCCAACGAATGGGCGGCGCATCGCATCAACGTGAACGCGATCGCGCCCGGCTACATGGCGACAGACAACACGAGCGCGCTGCAGGCGGATCCGGTGCGAAGCCGGCAGATCATGGAGCGGATTCCCGACGGGACGTTGGGGAAAGCCTGAGGACCTGGGTGGCGCGGTCGTGTTCCTGTCGTCCCGGGCATCGGACTACGTGAACGGCCACGTTCTCGTCGTCGACGGCGGATGGCTTGGAAGATAATAGTCGACAGTCTCAAGTCGACAGTCGCAAGTCGCAAGTCTTGATAAGGAGTGCGCATGAGCATTCAGGCCCCGGCGTCTGCCCGTCCTGCCGTCGCAACGGGCGTTGCCTCTGCCGTCGAAAGCCGGCTACTACCGCTGGTACGTGTGCGGGCTCCTCTTCTTCGCGTCCGTCATCAACTACATCGATCGCCAGGTCATCGGCATTCTCAAGCCGACGCTGCAGCAGCAGTTCGGGTGGAGCGAGCTCGATTACGGCGACATCGTGTTTTCGTTTCAGCTCGCCTACGCGATCGGCTTCCTGTTCGCCGGCCGGCTGATGGACCGGCTCGGCACGCGGATCGGGTTTTCGATCGCGATTGTCGTGTGGAGCGTCGCGGCGATGGCGCATGCGTGGGTGCTGTACTTCGGCGGCGCGGTCGCGGCGATACTCGCGATGTTCGGCCTCACCTACAGCGCCTCGGTTGCCGGGCTTCATGGGCGCGCGTTTCGCGCTGGGGCTTGGAGAAGCCGGCAATTTCCCCGGCGCCATCAAGACGGTCGCCGAATGGTTCCCGCGCAAGGAGCGCGCGTTCGCGACCGGCATCTTCAACGCGGGCACGAACATCGGCGCCCTGCTGACGCCGCTGATCGTTCCGGTCATCACGCTGTCGTGGGGATGGGAGTGGGCGTTCATCGCGACCGGCGCGCTCGGATTCCTCTGGCTGGTGCTCTGGTGGGTGTCGTATCGCTCGCCGGAAGAGCACCCGCGTGTCGGCCAGGCCGAGCTCGCGTACATCCGCAGCGATCCGCCGGAGCCGACGACAAAGATGTCGTGGGCAACGATTCTTCCGCATCGCCAGGCGTGGACCTTCGCAGTCGCGAAGTTCATGACCGATCCGGTGTGGTGGCTCTATCTCTTCTGGATTCCGGACTTCCTCTATCGCAACCACGGATTGAGCCTGACGACGATGGGGCCGCCGATCGTGGCGATCTACCTGATTGGCGACGTCGGCAGCGTCGGCGGTGGATGGCTGTCGTCGACGCTCATCAAGCGCGGGTGGACGGTGAATGCCGCGCGCAAGACGGCGATGCTCGACCTGCGCGCTCGCCGTGACGCCGATCATCTTTGCCGCAAACACCACCAATCTCTGGGTTGCGGTCGGGTTGATTGGATTGGCCGCGGCCGCGCACCAGGGATGGTCTGCCAACGTCTACACGCTGACGTCGGACATGTTCCCGAAGCAGGCGATCGGTTCGGTCGTCGGCTTCGGCGGCACGGCCGGCGCGATTGGCGGCATGTTGATCGCGAAAGTGACGGCGGCGGTGCTGCAGTACACCGGCAGCTATCTGCCGGTGTTCATCATCGCGGCGTCCGCGTACCTCGTCGCGCTGCTGATGGTGCACCTGCTCTCGCCGCGCCTCGAGCCGGCGCCGATTAAATAAGGGGTCGGGTGCAATTTTTCGAAGAGCCTGAAATTGCACCCGACCCCGTTTTTCAGGTCGGTGCGATCACCGACGAGTTCTCACCCGACAGCCTCGATCGCGCGCTTGGAGCGATGGCCGATCTCGGCATGACGTTCGCCGAGCTGCGCGTCGTCGGCGGCAAGAACATCATCGACCACACCGACGCCGAGATTGACGACGTGCGGACCACGGTCGAAGCGCGCGGCATGCGCGTGCTGTCGATTGCCTCGCCCGTATTGAAGTGCACGCTGCCTGATGCGCCGCCTGTCGCCCCGCACATTCAACAGGACATGTTCAGCTCGGCGTCCGGATTCGACGATCAGCCGCGGCTCGCGCGCCGTGCGTTCGAGATTGCCGAGCGCACGGGCGCGCGGATCGTGCGCGTGTTTTCCTACTGGCGCACGATCGATCCCGACGCCTGCTTCGAGCGCGTTGCATCGGCGCTCCGCGAGCTCGCCGACGAAGCCACTGAAGCGAAACCTGATTATCGGCATCGAGAACGAGCACGCCTGCAACATCGCCACGGGAGCCGAGACGGCGCGATTGCTCGCGGCCGTCGATCATCCGGCGCTGCAGGTCATCTGGGATCCCGCCAATGCGTTTGTCACCGGCGAGACGCCGTACCCGCAAGGTTACGCGCACCTCCCGCTCTCGCGAATCGCGCACGTGCACGCGAAGGACTGCACGGTTACCGATCACGTGCCCACGTGGGGACCGCTCGGAGAGATGGGCGATCGACTGGCGCGGGCAGCTCGCGGCGCTCGCGCGCGACGGCTACCGCGGCACCATCAGCCTCGAGACCCACTGGAAGGGGCCGAACGGCGACAAGTTCCAGGCGAGTATCATCTGCGCAGAAATCTGTCGTCAGCTGGTATGTAGTGTAACGGCTTTAACGAACAACGAAAGCGATATGGATCAGACCTGACCATGCTGGAGCTTGAAGTTCTGCACCATGTCGCCATCTCAGTGAGCGATCTCGCGCGCGCGAAGGCGTTTTACGGCGACGTCCTCGGCCTCGAAGAAATTGCGCGGCCGGCGTTTCCATTCGACGGCGCGTGGTATCGCGTTGGCAATCAGGAAGTGCACCTGATCGTCTCGAGGGATCCGACGTTCAGGACAGGGAAGGGCGTGACGCTCGAGGACGGCCACTTTGCGCTGCGCGCGAAGAGCTTTCGCGCTGCGCTCGCGCACCTCGAGTCGAAGGGATGCCGCGAGGGAGGCGACGAGCCGGGTCGCTCGATGCGCGTCAACCGGCGAGCGTCACCGGCTATCCGCAGATTCACATTCTCGATCCGGATCGGAATGTGATCGAGATTAATGCGGAGAATTTGGATTGAGACGATAATTCTATGTCTTTCACCGCGAAGGCGCTAAGACGCAGGGGGCGACTGCGTTTCCGCGGTGAGACATGGAAAAGGACAGCTACTCAGCAAGCTACTAGCGCTACAAGCTACCGCCTACCACCTAGTTACTCAGGCAATGGCTTGCCCAACGTCTCCGGCCCTAACCAGATGATGATCAGCCCCACCGCGTAGAAGACCGTCAGCACCGAGCCCGCCATCGGAAAGCTTCCTCCGAAGAAGCCCATCAGGGTTGCGGTCTGAAGACCGCCGACGGCAGCGAGGATGCGGCCGAAGTTGTAGGAGAACCCCTGCCCGGTCGCGCGCACGACAGTCGGGAAGAGCTCGGGCAGATACAGCGGAAACCATCCGTAGAATGCCGCGGTGATGCCGCCTGCCAGAAAAATCGAGAACAGGAAAAAGCCGTCGAAGCGGTCGTTGCCCTGGTAGAGCAGCAGGCACGAAAGAATCGAGCCCACGCACAGGACCGCGTAGGTGATGCGGCGGCCGAATTTTCCCGGCAACGACGCCCGCAAGGATCGGGAAAACGATCGCGCCGAGCGCCGACGAGATCTGCGTGTACTCCCGCGAGAAGCGGCTCGGGTCGGGCTCGAGCTGGAAGGCCCAGCGCGGCGCCCATTGAATCGATCCCCACGTGCCGAGCAGCGCAACGCCCGCCAGGCCCGCGCCAAGCAGCATGTGCCGGATGACGATGCGCTGCTGCTGCGGCGCGAGAGAGCCGGCGGAGACCGCGCGCGCGAGATAGCGCCTGACCGGAAACAGAAATCCCCAGAGCGCCGCGGCGACGCCGAAGACCGTGATGATCGCGGCCGCGGCCGGTCCCGTACCCGCCGGCGACCAGCTCCAGATGATCGCGATCGACGCGAGGCAGCCCACCGAGACGCCGAGCAGGTCGCCGTTCGACCAGTGCGACGTCGCCCCGCGCGCTTTCTCGTGCTCCCACTTCTTCGATTCGGGCACGAACAGCCGGATGAAGAACACGAGCAGCGCCGGCAGCGCGCCGCTGATCATCAGGAAGCGCCACCCGGAGTTCGCGAGAAGGCGCTCGACCATCGCCGTCGGCATGCCGATGCCAAGGAGCAGCGCTTCGACGCCGCCGATGAAGCTGTGCAGCCCGATGCTCAGCAGGCCGACCATGAGGAATCCGAGGTTCGCCGCCGCGCCGATGAGTCCCGCAATCAGCGCCCGCGACTTGTTGGGCCAGATTTCGTTGACCAGCGCCACGCCGAGCGACCACTCGCCGCCCATGCCGAGCGAGGCGACGAACCGCAGCGCTGCGATGTGCCACGCTTCGGTCGCGAAGCCGCACAGCCCGGTGAAGATCGCATACGTGAAGATGCTCAGCGCCATCGCGCGGACGCGGCCGATGCGATCGCCGAGCCAGCCGAAGAACACGCCGCCGGTGGCGGCGCCGACGAGGAAGACGGCGATGATCGCGCCGAACCACTGAGTCGCCTGCGCCGCCGATGCCGGGCCGAGCAGATCGTTGAGGGCAGGCCCACCGATGAGCGGAAACAGCCCCATCTCGAAGCCGTCGAACATCCAGCCCAGCAGCGCGGCGGTCAGCGCCATCCACTTCCCGAAGTTCGATTCGGGCGCGCCAGGCGCGACAGTGGCCGTGACGGTCTTCGGGGCAGTCTCGAGCAAGGCTGGGCCCTCCGTGGGTTGATTGGTGCTGCAAGTATAGAATGAGCAGTCCGTTATCCAACCCGCCTTCGCGCCCGCCGTTGCGCGCTCGCCATTCGCGCGCTTTGGCGCGGCAGGCTCCCAGGAGGCCCGATGCCGGCTGTCGAACACGCCGATCCGCTTGTCGCTGACGTTCGCGAAGAAGGTCTACGACCGCGCGAAGTTCGCGATCTCCCCGATCCGCCCGCAACTACTGGCGCCTCGTCGGCCCGGGCATCGTCGCGGGCGGCGTCGGGTTGTCGTCCGGAGAGTTCGTGCTCTGGCCGTTCATCGCGTCGCAGGTCGGCCTCGTCCTGCTGTGGGGCGCGCTCGTCGGCGTCGTCACGCAGTTCTTTCTGAACATGGAGGTCGAGCGCTATACGCTCGCCACCGGCGAGACGGCGGTCACGGGGTTCAATCGATTCTGGAAGCACTGGGGACTCGTGTTCGCGGTGCTCGTGCTACTTCGCGAATCTGTGGCCGGGATGGGCGATCAGCTCGGCGACCCTCGCGAGCGTATCTCTTCGGCGGGCAGCCTGCCACCATCGCGATCGTCAGCCTGCTCGTCATCGGCTTTTCTCTGACGTTCGCGCCAGTCATCTACGTGGCGCTCGAGCGGCTGATATTCGTCAAAGTTGCCGCCGTGCTGATTCTTGCCGTCATCGGCATGTGTGTCGCCATCGAGCCCGAGACATGGCGCGCGCTGCCTGCGGGAATACTGAGCTTCGGCAGAATTCCCGAAGGGTTGAGCATCGCGCTGGTCTTCGGCGCGGTCGCGTTCGCCGGCTCCGGTGGCGGCCAGAATCTGTGTCAGAGCAACTGGATCCGCGACAAGGGATTCGGCATGGGACAATATGTGCCCAGGCTCGTGAGTCCCATCACGGGATAGGCGACGGCCGCGCCCGACCGCGAACAGCTACATCTTCGAGACGACACCCGCGAACATGGCGAGGTGGCACAGCTGGTGGCGGTTCGCGAACATCGAACAGGTGTTCAGCTTCGTGCTCGTGACGGTCATCACGATCAGCTTCACGTCGATGCTCGCGCACTCGACGCTCTTCGGCGAGCCGAACCTGCCGAACAACGTCTCGTTCCTGCGAATCGAAGCCGAGCGCATGGAGTCGATGGTGGGCCGCTGGTTCGGCGTCCTCTTCCTTGCGACCGGAGCATTCTCGCTGTTCGGTTCGGCGATGGGCATCATCGATTACACCAGCCGGCTCGCGGCCGACATCCTGAAGACGACCTATCTGCCGAAGTCATCGATAAGCGAGAGCCGCATGTATTTCTGGCTCGTGTGGGGCATGGTCGGTCTGGGCTGCAGCATCCTGCTCGTGGGGATGTCGCAGCCGATGACGCTGCTCGTCATCTCGGCGTCGACGGGCGGCGTCATCATGTTCCTGTACTCGATGCTGCTGATCGCGCTGAACAAGAAGATGCTGCCGCGCGGCGATTCGCATCAGCCCGTTCCGCACGGCGACGCTCGTGTGGTCGACGCTGTTGTTCGGATCGCTCGCGGTGTATACGATTTACGATCAGGCTCAACGGTTCTTCGCTAGTGGTTCCGGTCCAGTTCCGTTCCCGTTCGAGGTGGCGGATCGGAGCGCGTCTTTTAAAGATACGGCGCTGAATCCATCGCCCACCGCGAACCAGGAACAGGAACTGGAATCGGAACACATGAAGGCACTCTTACTCTCCGAATACAAGAAGCTGGACGTCGTCGACATGCCGACGCCCGAGATTGGCGATGAAGACGTGCTCGTGCGGGTGCGCGCATGCGGCATCTGCGGAAGCGATATCCACGGTTACGACGGCTCGACCGGCAGGCGCATTCCTCCGCTCGTCATGGGGCACGAAGCGGCGGGCGTCATCGAGCGCACCGGGACCGCGGTCGAACGGCTTCAAGGCGGGCGATCGCGTGACGTTCGATTCGACCGTGTCGTGCGGCAAGATGCGAGTTCTGCCGTCAGGGGCAGATCAACCTGTGCGACAACCGCACGGTGCTCGGCGTGTCGTGCGGCGATTACCGCCGTCACGGGGCGTTCGCCGAGTACGTGTCGGTGCCGGCGCAGAATCCTCTACAAGCTTCCCGACAGCCTGCCGTTCGAGCGGGCGGCGCTCATCGAGGCCGTGTCGATTGCGGTCCATGCGGTCAGCCGCCACGTGCCGAAACCTGATGACGCGGTGCTCGTCGTCGGCTCGGGGATGATCGGCGTGCTGGTTATCCAGGTGCTGCGCGAGAAAGGCTGCCGCAACATCATCGCCGTCGACGTCGACGACGAGAAGCTCGCGCTTGCCAGGCGCGTGGGCGCCACGCGCACCGTGAACGCCAAGGACATCGACGTGCCGGCGGCGGTGCGCGATCTCACGGGCGGCCAGGGAGCCGACGCCTCGTTCGAGGTCGTCGGCCACGGCAGCACGGTGATGAACGCCATCCGCAGCCTTCGCAAGGGCGGAACGGTCGTGCTCATCGGCAACCTCTCGCCGAAAGTCGAGATACCGCTGCAGGAGGTCGTGTCGCGCGAGATCTCGGTGCTCGGTTCGTGTGCGTCGAGCGGCGAGATTCCGCGAGTGCATCGATCTGCTCGCCCGCGGCGCCGTCGACGTCGATCCGCTCATCAGCCTCAAGGCGTCGCTCGACGAGGCGCCGGAGCTGTTCGAACGGCTGTATGGCGGCGACAAACGCCTCATGAAAGTCATCCTTCAACCATGACCAAACCGGAATCGGACCTCATGAACCCATTCGATTTGACCGGAAAAGTCGCCATCGTGACCGGCGCGAGCCGTGGACTCGGACAGACGTTTGCCAGAGCCCTCGCGCGGGCGGGGGCCGATCTCGCCATCACCAGCCGCACGCTCGATTCGCTCGAGCCGTTTCAGAAGGAAGTCGAAGGCATGGGACGCCGCGTCCTTCCGCTGGAGCTCGACGTTCGCGACGAGGGGAGCATCCGCCGCATGGTCGAGCGACGCCGCGAAGGCGTTCGGCCGCATCGACATTCTCGTGAACAACGCCGGGTGCAACGTGCGGAAGCCGGCGGTCGACGTCACGTGGGACGACTGGAATCTGATCCTCGACACCAACCTGCGCGGGGCATTCTTCGTGGCCCAGTCGGTCGCGCGGGAGATGATTCCGCATGGCAGGGGACGCATCATCAACATCGGCTCGGTGACATCCGTCATGGGTTATGCGGGGCTTGGGCCTGTACGGCGCGAGCCGTGGCGGCATTCGCCAGTTGACGATGAGCCTGGCCGACGACTGGGGTCCGCATGGCATCACGGTGAATTGCCTGGCGCCGGGATGGTTCAAGACCGAGCAGAACAAGGTGATGTACGAGGACGCGGAGTGGGTTGCCTACCTCGTCGATCGCATTCCGATGAGACGGCCCGGGCAAGATGAGCGACCTCGAAGGTCCGGTCGTGTTTCTCGCGTCAGACGCGAGCGAATACGTCACAGGCCAGACGCTGCTGGTCGACGGAGGAATTTCTACCGGCGCGACACGAGCACTGCCAAAGAAAAAGTAGTGCCGACCTTCAGGTCGGCCTCAGAAAGGCATGCCCATGACGACGCTGTTCATCGCGCGCGCGGTCCGGATGGAAAGCACGCGAAACCGATCATCGCCGCCAGTGCCATTGCGCTCATGATCAGCAAGAGTTCGGTCATCCTGCCCGCCTCCTATCGCGGCACGATAGTTCGCAGTAGTAGCGCCATGATGCCAGTCATCGCAGCCAGCTGTCCGACCCAGAACAAAAACGACCATTTCAGAATGCTGAAGCGTGTCGCGGCCAGTTCGCTGCGCAGATCTGTCCGCATCGCGGCCATCTCCACACGTACGGCGGTAAATTCCTTTGCTGTGTCCACGCGGACAGCTGCGAACTCCTTCGCCATGTCGAGACGCAATGCACCGATCTCCTCGCCCAACCGGCCATCGAATCGTTCCGCTACCAGGACCAGCACGTCCTCCTTCCATCGTCGACCTGCGGCGTCGATCAAAACCTGAAGGCCGTCTATCGCATCTTCACCAAGTTTCTCCCGTAGCACCCGAGCCACCGCTGCCATCGAACCTGCATCCTTTCTGACCTGACGACGACGATGCCATCGTCGGGCATACAATGCAAGCGGTTTCGGGCAAGGATTTGTCACTCGTTTCTCAGCTCAGCAAAACGGCCGCGACGACGATCATCAGACGTTTCATTGGGGGAGATTCCAACCCGGCTTTGCGCTGCGATTCTGGTCGTCGAGCCAGGTCTTGAGCGGCGCGAAGTAGTCGAGCATCGCCGTTGCGTCCATGGCCGATTCGCCGTTCAACACCGCGAGCGCTTCGGGCCACGGCCGGCTGCTGCCCATCTCGAGCATCTTCGCGAGCTTCGCTCCGGCCGCCTTGTTTCCGTAAATCGAGCAGCGATACAGCGGGCCGGTGAATCCCGCTTCCTTGCAGAGCGCGCGATGAAACTGAAACTGCAGGATGTGGGCGAGGAAATATCGCGTGTATGGCGTGTTTGCCGGCACGTGGTATTTGGCGCCCGGATCGAAATCGCCTTCCGTCCGCGGACAGCGGCGCGGCGATCCCCTGGTATTTGTTGCGCAGGTCCCACCACGCCTTGTTGTAGCGGACAGGGGCGACCTCGCCGGAAAACACTTTCCAGCGCCACTGATCGATCGTCACGCTGAACGGCAGGAACGCCACTTTGCTCAGCGCCGTCTTGAGAAGGTATTCGAGGTCGGCCTTCTCCGACGGCACCTGGTCGACGAGGCCGATCTGTTTCAGGTATCCCGGGTGTCGCCGAGAGCGCGATCAGGTCGCCGATCGCCTCGTGAAACGCGTCGATCGCGCCGTCGCGATGCAGGTAGGGCTGCTTTGCATACAGCAGCCCATAGTAGTTGTGGCCCAGCTCGTGGTGCACCACCTGGAAGTCTTCCGCGTTGACCTCGATGCACATCTTGATGCGGACGTCTTCGGGAGCGCCCCATCCTGACGCGCTCGCGTGACAGACGACTTCGCGATCGGCGGGCTTGGTGAAGAGCGAGCGCTCCCAGAACGCGGGCGGAAGCGGCTGATATCCGAGCGACGTGAAGAAGCGCTCGGCGTATCTGCACCATGCCGCGTTCATCGACCTTTCGCCGCTTGAGCTCCGCTGTCAGGTCGTATCCGTCGCCGGACGCCGGCGGCGCGACCAGCGGATAGATGTTGGCCCAGTCCTGCGCCCACATGTTGCCGAGGAGGTGGGCCGGCAGCATCCCGTTGTCTGGAAGCACGCCAGCGCCGTACTTTTCCGCGAGCTTCGATCGCACGTAGGTGTGCAGCGACACGTAGAGCGGCCGCACTTGCGTCCACAGGCGATCGACCTCGGCGGCGAATGCGTCGGGCGGCATGTCGTAGTTCGAGCGCCACAGCACTCCGGTATCCGCAAAGCCCAGCTCGCGCGCGCCCTTGTTCGACAGCTCGACGAAGCGGCTGAAGCGATCGCGCATGGGCGCGCCGACGGCGTGCCACCCCTGCCAGACATCGGCGAGCTCCTTCGGATCGCGGCTCGAGGCAATGATGTTCGACGCAGCGTCGATGTCGAGGCAATGCTGCTTTGCCATTCACGCTGCGGCAGTACCTGCCCTTTGCCGTAGTCGCCTTCGAGCGAGGATGACAGGCTCGACAATTCGTCGCGCTCGGCCTGGTTGTCTGGCGCCGGCGCCGAGAGCATCAGTTTCAGCAGCTTGAGTTTGCGGGCGTCGTCGTCGGGCAGCGGCAGCTCTTCAAAGCGGCGCGCGCCGCGCGCGAGCTCGGCTGACCGCGGCTGCGAGGTCGCTCTGCGCGTCGGCGGCGATCTTCTGCGTGTCGACGGTGATGAAGTTGTTCTGAACCCAGGCCGGCGCGGCTCGCCTTGTTGCCAAGCGTCTTCAAGTCGCGCCTCGGCGGCCTCGACAAAGCGATGGGCCTCTTCAGCGGTGGGTGCGCCGGCGTCGCTCCGGCAGCCGAGCGTCACGTGCGCAGGCCAGCAGGCAGCGCAGCATAGCGGACCTGCCGCTTTCATCCTCATCCTGTTGCATGTGCCGGCACAAGGGTTACCTTGCGCGGCTGCGCTGTCAAGGTCTACCATCCAGCCATGTTTCGCCGCGCTCTCGTCCGCTTTCGCCGCGTGCATCCTGGTCGCGCTCGGCATCGGACGCTGGCGCCCAGGCCAGCCGCGTCGAATGTCCTCGTCTATACGCATCCGGCGCGCGAATGGAACCAGGCGCTGCCGCTTGGCAACGGCCGCCTCGGCGCGATGGTGTTCGGCAACGTCAACGGCGAGCGCATCCAGCTCAACGAGAACTCGTTGTGGATGGGCGGGCCGCGCGACACGAACAACCCTGATGCGCTTGAAGCACCTTGCCGAAGTGCGCCGTCTGCTGTTCGCGGGCCTGCCCGTCGAGGCCTATGCGGTTGCCGAGAAATATTCGATGGGGCGTCCGTTCAGGCTCGAGTCGTACCATCGCTGGGCGATCTCCGCCTCACGTTCGAGCACGAAGGCACGCCGGCCGATTACCGGTTCGAGCTCGACATCGACAGCGCCATCGCACGCCTGAGCTACCGGCTCGGGGCTGTTCGTTACACGCGGGAAGTGTTCGCGAGCCATCCCGCGCAGGCGATCGTCATGCGCATCAGCGCCGACGCGCCGGCGAAGATCACGGTGTCGACGTGGATCGATCGTCCGCAGGATGCGACGACAGAGGTTGCCGGAAACGATCGGCTGAATCTTGTCGGCGCGCTCGGCGGCGGGAAGGGCCTGTCATTTCTCGCGTCGGTGAAGATCCTTGCCGACGGCGGCCGGCTCGAGGCGTATCCCGAGCGCATCTACGCGCAAAACGCGAACGCGCTGACGCTGATCGTCGCGGCAGCGACGAGCTATCGCGGAAACGATCATCGCGCGGTCGGTCGAGCGCGCGTTGTCTGCAGCCGCAGCGGCGCCGTACGACACGTTGAAATCGGATCACGTCGCCGATCACCAGAAGCTGTTCCGGCGCGTGGCGCTGCAGCTAGGTAACCACGAAGACACGAAGACAAGACGAAGGGTTGTCGATCCGCTCGCGTCGATGCCGACCGACGAGCGGCTCGAGCGCGTCAAGAATGGCGAGACCGATCTCGGGCTCGAAGCGCTGTACTTTCAGTTCGGCCGCTATCTGCTGATTGCGAGCAGCCGACCCGGCGGGCTTCCAGCGAACCTGCAGGGCCTGTGGAACGACAGCATGTTCCCGCCGTGGGACAGCGACTATCACCTGAACATCAACCTGCAGATGAACTACTGGCCGGCCGAGGTGACGAATCTCGCCGAGCTGCACGAGCCGCTCTTCGACTACCTCGAATCGCTGCGCGAGCCGGGGCGGAAGACCGCGCGTGTCCACTACGGCGCGAACGGCTTCGTCGCGCATCACATCAGCGACATCTGGGGATTCACGGCGCCCGGAGATCGTCCGCGATCCGGTCTGTGGCCCACTGGCGCCGCGTGGCTGACGCAGCATTTGTGGGAGCACTATCTCTTCAACCCCGATCCGCGCGTTCCTCGCGAAGGCGTATCCGGTGATGAAGGAGGCCGCGGAGTTCTTCCTCGATTACCTCGTCGAAGATCCGCGCGCGCCGGGACGGCTCGTGAGCGGCCCATCGGTGTCGCCGGAGAACCGGTATCGGCTTCCCAACGGGCAGGTGGGCATCCTGTCGATGGGGCCGTCGATGGACCATCAGATCATCACCGGCCTCTTCGACGCAGGTGATTCGCGCGAGCGAGTTGCTCGGCATCGACGCGGAGTTCCGCGAGCGCGTGGCGGCGACGAAAAAGAAGATACCGCCGCCCGCCATCGGGAAGCACGGCCAGATTCAGGAGTGGGCCGACGACTACGACGAGCCCGATCCCGGGCACCGGCACATCTCGCAGTTGTTCGCTCTGCATCCGGGCGATCAGATCACCGTGCACGGCACGCCGCAGCTCGCGCGCGCGGCGCGCGCCACGATCGAACGGCGCCTGGCAAACGGCGGCGGCCACACGGGATGGAGCCGTGCATGGATCATCAATTTCTGGGCGCGCCTTCAGGACGGCGAGCAGGCGCATGCCAACTACCAGGCGCTGCTGGCGAAGTCGACGCTGCCGAACTTGTGGGACTTGCATCCGCCGTTTCAGATCGACGGCAACTTCGGTGGAACGGCGGGCGTGGCCGAGATGCTGCTTCAGAGCCACGACGGCGCCATCCATCTGTTGCCCGCGGTCCCGCGCGCCTGGGCCGACGGCCGCTTCAGCGGCTTGCGCGCCCGCGGCGGCGTCACTGTTGATGCCAGCTGGGCCGGTGGAAAATTGACAGCCGCCACATTGCGGACGTCGAGTCGCAGCCAACAGCGCATCCGCGTGCCGGCGGGCACAGCGATCGCCGCGATCCGTTCCGGCGATGTCGTCGTGTCGTTCCGTCACCCACGCCGACGGCGCCGAGCTTCGACTCGAACCCGGCCGCGCGTACGAATTGACGTTTCGTTAACCCGGAGGATAGATGCGACGCGCCCTGGTCGTCACTGTTGGCGGTCTCTGCTTCGGTGTGCTCGAGCTGATGTCGTCGGCGCAAGCGCCTCAACCATCCACCGCGACGGCGTACGCGAATCGCTGCGCGAGTTGTCACGGCCCTGACGTGAACGGCGCGAAAGGGCCGTCGATATTGACCTGGGTACGTTTCCACGTCGACAAGGAAATCGTCGACGTCGTGCGCACGGGACATCAGGGTGTTCCGCCGCAGATGCCCGACGCCGAGCTTCGGCAGATTCTTTCGGATGTGCGGAAGCTCGCGGGCACCAACCCGGCGATGGCGACCGGTGGCTATACCGGAAGCCGGACCGCCGCTTTGCCGCCTGAATCGTTTCCTCCCGCGGAGCCTCGGCCCGATGCTCCGGGCATCGGCGGCAACAAGCCGACAACAGTCAAGATGGCCGATGGCAGCTCGCGGATCGGAATTCTGCTCGGTCAATCGATGACCTCCGCCGTCCTGCTCGAGAACGGCAACGCGAAGTTCACGCTGCTCGCGCGCGAGGGCGACGTGTACCGCGAGAAGCCGATCGCACCGAAGCGCGACTGGCTGATGTACGACGGATCTCTCACCGGCAACCGCTACAGCACGCTCGATCAGATCAACACCTCGAACGTGGCGCGTCTTGCACCCGTGTGGACGCTGCCCATGAAGGAATCGCGGCCGCAGCTGACGCCTGTCGTGGTCGACGGCATCATGTACGTCACTGGATGGAACGAGATACAGGCCATCGATGCCACGACGGGGCGCGCGCTGTGGTCGTACAAGGAACCGCGGCATGACGGGATTGTCAGCGAAGCGGGCATCGGCGTGAACCGCGGCGCGACGATCGTCGGCGATCGCGTCTTCATGATCACCGACCATGCGAACCTTCTGGGATTCAACCGGTTTACCGGCCAGCGGCTGTGGGCCGTGGAGATGGGCTCGTACCTCGATTCGTACAGCGCGACATCGCCCCCTCTGCCCGTCGGCGAGCTGCTCGTCGTCGGGGTGGCCGGCGGCGAAGAAGGCGCGCGAGGATTTCTCGACGCATACCGCTCGTCGACAGGCGAACGCGTGTGGCGTTTCTACACGATTCCGAAGCGCGGGGAGCCCGGATCCGAAACCTGGATTGGCCAGGCGCTCGAGCATGGATGCGGCGCCACGTGGATGCCGGGCTCGTACGATCCCGAGCTCGACCTCATCTACTGGGCCATCGGCAATCCGTGTCCCGACTTTGCAGGCGAAGAGCGCATCGGCGACAACCTCTATACGTCGAGCGTGGTCGCGCTCGAGGCCAGAACCGGCCGCCTGAAGTGGTACTACCAGTTCACGCCGCACGATACCCACGACTGGGACGCCGTGCAGCCGATGGTGCTGGCCGACGAAATGTGGGAGGGAAAGCCGCGCAAACTGCTGTTTCACGGCGATCGCAATGGAATCTTTTACGTGCTCGATCGCACGAACGGACAAGTCCTGAAGACCGGGAATCTCTCGACGAAAGTCACGTGGGTAAAGGGGTTCGCCGCCGATGGCAAGCCGATCGTCGATCCCGGATCGGTCGCCACGAAAGAGGGCATCGCCGCCTGTCCCGGCGGTGGCGGCGGGGCCAATTTCCATTCCGTTTCCTACAATCCCGTCACGAAACTGTTCTACGTGCGTGTGAGCGACAGCTGCCAGGTCTACACGTCACATGAGGATCCGCTTGGCGCCCGAGGCAATCGCTGGTTCGGCACCGGCCCTCCATCGGAGAAGGCGCGCGAGGCGCTGGCTGCGCTGACGAAGGGCTACACCATGGGCGCGTTCGTCCGCGCGATGGATCCGTTTGCGGCGAAGAAGGTGTGGGATCTTCCGAACCCGGGCGGCGAGCCCGGAATCCTGTCGACCGCGAGCGGCCTCGTGTTTCTTCCCGGCGACGGCGGCTTGCTCGTCCTCGACGGCAAGACGGGAAAGCTGCTGCGCAGCGTCAATCTTGGCCATATTTCGTCGGCAGCTCCCATGACCTACATGGTGGCCGGCCGGCAATACATCGCGCTTCACGGAATGGAGATGCTCGCGGTGTATGCCGTGCATTGACGTCGGCCGTGGTCTTGCGTAAGGAAGCGTCAGGAGGAGATTGCCAATGAAAATTCGTGACGTGATGACGCCAAATCCACGGACAGTGTCTCCGAACGATACGATTCAAGCCGCAGCGCGCGTGATGCAGACGGAAGATACTGGCGCAGTCCCTGTTGTCAGGGATGGCCAGGTGTTAGCCGTAGTGACAGATCGCGACATCGTCGTGCGTGTTGTCGCCGAGGGCGGGTCGTTCTCGATTCCCGTCGGAGACATCGCGACGAAGAGTGTTGTTTGCGCAACGCCGGAGATGTCGACCCGCGAAGCGAGCGAACTGATGAGCGAGCACCAGATTCGCCGGCTCCCTGTCGTTGAGAACGATCGGCTCGTCGGCATCGTCTCGCTTGGCGATCTCGCCGTAAAAGAAGGCAGGGATAGCCGTTGGGGAGATACGCTTCAGAGTATTTCGGAGGGTGTGAAAGAGAAGATCTGACGGGGGATTGGGTCGATTAGGCGTTTCACTCCCAATCCCTAATCCCCAATCCCTACAGTACCTCCGCAAACAAAGTCATCCTGCCGTCGTCGCGCGACTGCGCGGCCTCGACGGGCCAGGGCCATCAGGCATCGGAACTTCTCCCGTCTCGATGCCCTGCTTGAACTGGTGGAGCACTTCGCGAAGGGTTCCCGGCGAGCCGCCACCCACGAGATGCACCTCCGTGCCGCGAGCTCCAGGGGCAGGCTCGAAGCGGACCGCGTAGTCGGTCTTCAACGTCAGGCGATTTTCGGCGCACCACTCGACCCACGCAGCCTCAACGGCCCGGATCGGGGCCTTGATTGTGATGGCCTGTTCTTTTGCCAGTGAGAGGGCCAGTTGTGTGTCGCTTCCGTTCGATTGGGTCCGCCGGCGCACGGCAAAGAGGATACCGATGCCGCCGGCAAGCGCGACGCCGATCACTCCCAAGGCGATCGCGAGTTCTCGGAAGCCAAATCGATCTGCAGCGGACTCTTCATTATGAAAGGGCATGAGAGAGATATATAGCAATAGGCGATCCTTTGAAACAGCTGCTTTCCGTGCGCCGATCGACGCGTGGTTGGATTTCCGTCCACGACGCTCGAGAGCTGCTGCGAGATGGGTCTTGACATGTTATTTCTATAGCAGTAATGTTATAAAACTAACATGAGTCCCAAGCCCGGAGCCGACCACCAGACCCTGACCCGCCGCGAGCGGCAAATCATGGACATCCTCTACAAGCGCGGGCGCGCGACGGCAGGTGAGGTGATGGCCGATCTCGCAGGCACGCCGCACTACTCGACCGTGCGCACGCAACTCCGGGTGCTCGAGGAAAAGGGCCATGTCACGCACGAAGAAGAAGGCGTCCGCTACGTCTACATGCCCGCGCTGCCGAGGCGGGCGGCGCGAAAGTCGGCGCTGCGGCATCTCGTCGACACGTTCTTCGACGGGTCGGCCGAGCAGGTGGTAGCGGCGGTGCTCGGCGGCGAGGGCGCCAGACTTTCTGAAGACGAGCTCGACCGCATCGCAGATCTCATCGAAAAAGCAAAGAAAGAAGGAAGCCGATGAAGATGTCCCTCATTGTCCTCGGTGCGCTGGCGATTTCGTTCTTCTTAAGGCGCCGTTCCGCTGCGCTGCGGCACTGGGTGCTGGCGGCGGGAGTGGCGTGCGCGGCTTCGGTGCCGATTCTCACCGCGGTCGTTCCGGCGTGGCCTCTGCCGTTCGCGACGCCTGCGGCGTTCACGCCGTATGAGGATCCATTCCAGGAAGCGGCGTCGCCGGCTTCGCGGCCTCCACGTGTGGGAGCTACCCCTTCTGCCCCCGCGCCCACGTCGTCGGCGACACCGCTTCCGGGGTGGGATGTGTGGGCTTACGTGCGGGTGGTCTGGCTGGTGGGCGCTGCGCTCGGCCTTTCGATTCTGCTGACTGGCGTGCTGCGCCTCGCCTGGCTCGCCATCCACGCGCGTCGAATCACAAATGGCCGCTGGTACGACCTCGCGGAGGAGATTTCGCGCAGCTATGGACTGCGACGTCCGGTCACGCTGCTGCAAAGCCCTCATCCCTCGTTGCTCGTCACCTGGGGGCTCGCACGGCCGAAGGTGATTCTGCCCGCAGCCGCGGTCGCCTGGACGGAAGCCCGCGCGCGCGTCGTGCTGTCGCACGAGCTCGCGCACATCCGCCGTGGAGACTGGATTGTTCAACTTTCTGCCGAGCTGCTCAGGGCGCTCTACTGGTTCAATCCGCTTCTCTGGGTGGCCTGCAGGCGCCTCAGGCTCGAAAGTGAGCACGCCTGCGACGACGAGGTGATGAGCCGCGGCGTGGAAGGCGCTGATTACGCCACACATCTCATCGAGCTGGCTCGCGCGCTCAACCAGCGCCGGCACATGTGGTTTCCTGCGCCAGCGATGGCGCGTCCGTCGAGTCTCGAAAGGAGAGTTCGCGCCATGCTGAACGTGCATCACGATCGTGGTCCTCTTTCCCGGAGCACCCGTGCGGCGATCTTCGTGCTGCTCTTCGGCGTCACGACGGCGATCGCCGCAGCGCAGGGCGCTTTTGCCACTTTCTCAGGTCGCGTCGCGGACGAGCAAGGACGCACCGTACAGGGTGTCGGCATGTCCCTCGTGAACGACGCGCGGCAGGCGAAATACGAAGTGAAGTCGAGTGCCGATGGCCGATTCGAATTCGTCGGCTTGCCTGCGGGGGAATATCGCGTCGAAGTGCGCGCGAGCGGCTTCCAGTCGATCACAGACACGCTGACGGTTTCGGGAAAAGACGTGCAGCGGAACTACGGGCTGAAAATCGGCACGCTTCAGGAAACGATCACGTTGGGGTTCAGCGCCAGGGAAGCGGATGCGCCTGTGAGCGACACCGTTATCCTCGGCAAGGGAATTACGCCGCGCAAGACTGAGTGCACGCCATCGCCCGAAGGCGGATGTATCGTACCGCCGAAGAAAATCCGCGACGCCCATCCGTACTACCCGTCATCACTGCGTGGAATTTGGACCGAAGGCATCGTCAAGCTGAAAGCACGCATCGGCGTCGACGGATACGTTGCGGATCTGAGCGTCATCGACGATGCGCATCCGGATCTCGCGCAGTCGGCCATCGCCGCCGTGCGGGAATGGCGCTACACCGAGACTCTGCTGAACTGCGCGCCCGTCGAAGTGGTGATGACGTGACCGTGAATTTCGAGCGCAGGCCATAAGGCTGGCCATAGCGCGCTTCGTTACGAACGCGCGACGGCGGGGCCTGCCGCGCCATAGCGCGCCTCCTTACGAGCGCGCGACGGCGGGTTCTTCGTACCGCTCGCTGAGCTTGAACTCCGGGTGCGCCTTCAGATACGCGTCGACGCGATCGTTCCGCTTGAATGCCTCGGCCATGAACGCGAACGCTTCCGCAATCCGCTCATCGGGCTGCGCGCAGCTGAGCCGCAGGAACCCTCTGCCGGCGTCGCCGAAGCATTCGCCGCCAAGGCACGCCACGCCGCGCGCTTCGTCCGCGCCTTCCAGGAGGTAAAGCGCCAGGCCGTGCGACGTGATGCCGAGGCGGTTGCAGACGCCCGCGACCGACGGAAACACATAGAACGTTCCGCCTGGCATAAGGCACGAGACGCCGTCGATCTTGTTCATCCCCGCGACGAGCAACTCGACCTTCTTCTGAAACGCCTTCATCTTCCCGTCGCGGTAGTCGAGTTCGTCGCGCATCGCGGCAACGCCTGCCATCTGCGTGAACGGCGGCACGCACGACAGTGCGCTGTTCGTGAGCTTGCCGAACACGTCGATGATCTCCGGGCTGCTGACCGCGAATCCCAGGCGCCAGCCGCTCATGCTGAACGATTTGCTGAAGGTATAGGCGGCTACAGTCTGGTCGAGCATGCCCGGCAGCTCGAGCAGCGAATGGTGGCGGCCGCGCCATACCATGCGATCGTACGGCTCGTCGCTGAAGACCGCGACATCCTTGCCGCGGACGAGCTCGGCGAGCCCTGTCAGATCTTCGAATGTGGCGACGCCGCCGGTCGGGTTGTGCGGGCTGTTCAAAAAAATAGCCCGCGGCGACTTGTCCCTCGAGAGGAAGCGGCGGACGTCGTCCAGGCTCGGACGGAAGTCGTTCGACGCTTTCAGTTCCGACAACACGACGCGTGCGTTGCGACGGAATACATTCGGCGGATAGGTGGGGAAGTGCGGGCTGAAGATCAGCACGGCGTCGCCCGCGTTCAGAAACGCTTCGCAGAAGAGCTGTTCGAAGTTTTTCGCGCCCGGTCCGGCCACCACGTTCTCGCCGGTCACCGACAACCCGTACTCGCGGTTGACGTAATCCGCTGCGGCGGTCCGGAATTCCATGATGCCGAGCGAGGGGCCGTATCGGCTGTGGCCGTCGCGGATTGCCTGGATGCCGGCCTCGATGGCCTTCGGAGGCGTCGCGAAGGGGCTATCGCCGATTTCGAGCTCGATGACGTCTTTGCCTGCCGCCATGAGCCGCTTGGCGACTGCCAGGACGCTGAACGCGCTTTCCACGCCGACCGAAGAAGCGAACTGACTGAACTTGGCCATAAGGAGCGGACATCATATCGCGGGACTTGACAGCAGCAAATATGTTCATAATATGTGAATATATGAGGAGCCTTCCAACGCTCGCGCTGCTGTCCACGCTTGCCCATGCGCAACTCGCGATCGCGCAGCCGGCCGAATCGGCCGGCCCGACGTTCGAGGTCGCGACGGTGCGCGAGAACACATCTGGGGAAACACGGACGCGCATCGAGGTCGTGAACGCGCGCTTCAACGCCATCAACATGACGCTCAGAGAGCTCGTTTCGATCGCCTATCCGACCGATGGAGGGCGATTCCGCCACGCGAATCAGCTCGTCGGCGGGCCTGGCTGGTTCAATACGGCGCGTTTCGACATCATCGCGAGAGCCGACGGATTTCGCGGTGATACGAATCGTCCCGCGTTTACCGCGAGCGCCGCCGATCGCGAAGCGGTCGAGCGCGTCCGCTTGATGCTGCAGCATCTGCTTGCCGAGCGATTCAAGCTGCGCGTCCACCACGAAACACGGGAGTTGCCGATTTACGAGCTGGTCGTTCTCAAAAGCAGCGGCGAGCTCGGGCGCGATCTCGTTCGGGCGAAGACCGACTGCGTGGAGGAGTGGAAGAAGCAGGGGATGCCCGATGCGCGCAACCTCGCGTGCGGATCGATCCAGGGCAATTCCCGCGTCGGGAAGGTAACGGGCCAAGCTGTCGAGATAGGCCCGCTCGCGCGCGATCTCTACGACTGGACTGGAAGGCCCGTCGTCGATCGGACTGGGCTGACGGGTCGCTTCGATTTCACGCTCAACTGGGCGCCGGAGGGCTCGACGGATACCGACGCCCCATCGATTTTCACGGCCGTGCAGGAGCAGTTGGGGCTGAGGCTCGAGCCCGCACGAGGCGCGGTAGACGTGCTTGTCGTCGACAGCGCCGAACGGCCGACGCCGGACTAGGCTTGTTTGATGCGCCTTACCCGATTCGAACTTCAAATCATGGACGCGTTGTGGTCGCGCGGCGCGTTATCTGTGCGCGAGACGCGGGCGCAGCGCACGATCGTCGTGTGCGGCGCCATCGCGGCGTGTGCCTGGCCGCTCCTTCTTGGATTTGCGAATGCGCAGTCTTCGTCACCAGACCCGCGCATCGAGGTGTCGACGGTCAAGCGAAATGTGTCCGGTGTCGGCCCGCGTTTTGGCGTTCCGGCGAGCGGTACAGTCAGCGCTGAAGGGGCGACCTTGCGGCTGCTGATTCAGCTCGCATATGGGGTGCAGCAATTTCAGGTCGTAAATGCACCTTCATGGGTCAACGAGGAGCGGTTCGACATCGTCGCCAAAGTGGAGGGCGTGAATGGAATTATTCCTCCCGGCATGATGGCGCCGGCCGTACGCGCAGTGCTCGTTGAGCGATTCCAACTGCGAGTTCATCGCGAGACGAGAGAAGGACCTGGTGTACGCGCTCGTCACCGAAAAGAATGGCCATAAACTGCAGTCGGTCGACGGACTACGGCCGTTCGGCGCGACGAATCGGTACATCTCTGGGACGATGAACATGGCGTCGCTCGCGGGCTGGCTCTCGTGGCGTATGGAACGGCCGGTTCTCGACCGCACCGCCTTGCCGGGGATTTATGACGTGCAACTGGCGTGGACTCCGGATCCGGACGAGCCGCAGTTGCCGGCACCCACACCACCACCGCCCCCACCACCTCCCCCTCCGACGCCCACGGCGTCCGCCGCGCCAAAAACGCTCCCGCGCCTCACGCCGCCACCGCTCGATCCGAATGGGCCGTCGATCTTTACGGCAATTCGGGAACAGTTGGGTCTTCGTCTCGAGGCGCAGCAGGGACCCGTCGAGGTTATGGTGGTCGATCGGATCGAGCGACCGGCGGAGAATTAGGCCCCATTGGTCGCGAAAGGTGTTAACCACATTGAACGCTCAGCGTAGTAGCGTGATGAGCTTTCTTCGTTTTTCGTTATTCGTTGTTCCTTTGCTCGTCTCAGCCGTGACTGCGCAGGTCGTCAAAAGCGACGGCCCGAAGCCGCAGTTCGAGGTCGCAACCGTACGGCCGAACAACAGCGGCGAAGCGAATTCGTCCATCCGCATCCAGCCAGGGGGCCGGCTCACGGCCACGAATCAAACGCTGCGCAACCTGATTCGTAACGCGTTCAACCTTCAGCCCGATCAGATGGTCGGAGGGCCGGATTGGATGGATTCGGACCGCTACGACATCGTCGCGAAGATCGCCGACGCGGATCTCGACGCGAAAGGCATGGCGACATCGCCACAGTTCATGTTGCGCGCGCAGTCACTGCTCGAAGAGCGGTTCAAGATGGCGACGCACTGGGAGACGCGCGAGATGCCGGTATACGCGCTGGTTGTTGCGACACAAGGAAAGCTTGGTCCGAAGCTGAACGTACATGCTGGAGACTGCGATCGGAGCGTTGGCCCGCCGGCGCCTGGATCGCCGGCCAGTAATTGCGGGACACGTACGAACATGACCCCGGCTGCGGCGAAGGTGATCGGCAGCGGCATCTCGATGGAGACGTTCGCGCGCGGTCTGTCCGGCGGCACCGGACGCAACGTCATCGACAAAACCGGACTTACCGGCCCTTACGATCTCGAGCTCGAATTCACACCCGATCAATCGGCCGACAACGTCGGCCCTTCGCTCTTCACCGCGATCCAGGAGCAGCTTGGGCTGAGGCTCGACTCGCAGCGCGCTCCCGTTGAGGTGCTCGTCATCGACAAGCTCGAGAAGCCGACGCCGGATTAGGCGTGGAACTTTTTCGTGCCCGGGGACACAAACATTGGCATGGCCAAGCTACAGGGCCTGCCGACCGACGTTCTCGTCATCGACACCGTCGAGCGGCCAGCACCCGATTGAGTCATGTCCCCTGATCTCCTGAGTTCCTGTTCGTCTTTGATACGAAAACTTTCGTATTGACATATACGAAGACCTTCGTAGATCATCGCCCTATGAAGCAGCCCAGCCGAAAGCCGACCGACGCAGAGCTCGCCATTCTGCGGATTCTGTGGTCGCGCGGCCCCAGCACCGTGCGCGACGTCGCAACGGAGATGGGACGGGAAGGCGCGTATACGACCGTCCTGAAGCTGCTGCAGATCATGACCGACAAGCGGCTCGTCCGCAGGGACGAGTCCGAGCGAACGCACGTGTACGAAGCGGTGCATTCCGAGGCGCTGATGCAGCAGCATCTCGTCGCGGATCTCCTCGACCGTGCATTCGACGGGTCGGCCGCGACGCTGGTGATGCGGGCGCTGTCGGCGAAGAAGACCTCTGCAAAGGATCTGGCGGAAATCCGTCGGTTGCTTAAGATCCAGCAAGGAGGGTCGCAATGAACTCCTGGACGCTCGTTGCCGGCTGGGTGCTGGTGCATTTCGTCTGGCAGGGCGCCGTGGTTGCGGCTGTTGCGGCGTTCGTGCTGCATCTGAGCCGGCATCGATCGGCGTCGCTGCGCTACACGGTTGCGTGCGGCGCCTTGGCAGTCATGCTGCTCAGCGTCGCGATCACCGCGGCGCTCTTCGAACCGAGTGCGCCGATCAACCCAGCCCCACGCGCCGCGACAACTGACGGGACGGTCAAACGGGTCGACGTGCTGCTGCCGATCGAGATCGGGGAGAGCGGTTCGACGCCGCGACTGTCAAACGTCCAGCGAATCGAGGCCGCACTGCCTTGGATTGTTTCTGCGTGGCTGCTTGGCGTGGCGTGCCTGCTGGCTCGAACGGTAGCGGGGTGGTGGCGTGTTCGCCGTCTCTACAAGCTGGCGGCGTCCTCGATGCAATCGGCCTGGCAAGGCGCTGCGAACCGCATCGCCTCACGCGTCGGGCTCGCGCGCGGCATTCGGATTGCCGAACTGGCGCAGATCGAGGTGCCCATGGTGATCGGCTGCCTCAGACCGATCGTCGTCTTGCCGATCGCGGCGTTGTCTTCGCTGAACGCGTCGCAGGTCGAAGCGATTCTGGCGCACGAGCTGGCCCACGTTCGCCGGCACGACTATCTCGCCAACCTGATGCAGACGCTTGCGGAGACGTTGCTGTTCTATCACCCCGCGGTGTGGTGGATCTCGCGCCGCATCCGAGACGAACGGGAGCACTGCTGTGATGATGTGGCAGTGGCCGTGTGCGGGGATCCCGTCGGTTACGCTGCAGCGCTGACCGAGCTCGAAGCGTGGAGAAGCGGAGAAGTGAGCCTGGCGGCTGCGGCGACCGGCGGCTCCCTGCTGAACCGCGTTCGAAGAATTCTTCGCGTTGAAATCGCGGCCGACTTGCGAACGTCGTCCTGGACGATGGGATTTATTGTCCTGGGTGTCGCAGGTTCTCTGGGGCTCAATCTCATGGCGCAGACATCGGCGCCGGTCGAGCCCACCCCGAAGTTTGAAGTCGCGTCCGTCCGCCCAAATACGTCCGGCGACAACAGGATGACCGTGCAGATGCTGCCAGGAGGCCGTTACAACGCCATCAACATCCCGCCGCGTCTGCTGATCATGAATTCGTATGGCCTTCAGGAACATCAACTCGTCGGCGCGCCCGCGTGGATTGCGTCTGAAAGATTCGACATCGTCGCGAAAGCCGAAGGTGATCTTGAGCCTCCTGCATCCCGCGTCGGTCCATCACGAGTGCAACTGATGGTGCGAGCGCTTCTCGAAGAGCGCTTCAAACTCAAGGTGCATCACGAACCGAGAGAGGTGCCCGTTTACGAGCTCGTCCGTGCCCGCGCCGACGGACAGCTGGGACGGGAGCTCAAGCTCTCCACGGTCGATTGTGAAGCGATTGTAGCGGCACGCCGAAGCGGAGGCGCGCCGGCGGAGCCACCGAAACCCGGCGAGCGTCCGCAATGCGGCGCACGCGTTGGGTTCGGCGAGCTCATTGCCGGGGGGCAACCGTTACTGGAGCTGGTCAGCCTGTTGTCGGCCACCGTCGGGCGAAACGTGATCGATAGAACCGGTTTGACAGGTCGATACGACATTCACCTCAGGTGGACCCCCGATCGCGTATTGCAGCGCGCGGCCGGCACGACGTCGAACGAGCCTATTCGCGTCAACGGCGTCGAGATCGATCCCAACGGCCCGTCGATCTTCACGGCGCTCCAGGAGCAGCTCGGCCTGAAGCTCGAGGCCGAGCGCGCCACGGTTGAGGCACTCGTCATCGATCACATCGAGCGGCCGTCGCCCGACTAGGACGTGGAACTTATCGCGTGCAAAAGAGAACCATCGATATGAGATTGAAATATCGTTCCGCCTGTACGCTCTCCTGGGCCCTCACGCTTGTCGTATTCGGCCTTGCGCGCGTCATCACGCAAACGCCGCCGGCTTCCGCTGACAAGCCGAAATTCGAAGTCGCCTCGGTTCGTGAGAACACCGCAGACGACGGAAAGGTGATGATTGGGATACAGCCTGGCGGACGCTTCAATGCCGTCAACGTGGCGCTATGGGATTTGATTCGTCAGGCGTATGCGATACAGCGAACGCAAATCGTGGGCGCGCCGGACTGGGCGGAGACCGCGCGTTACGACATCGTCGCCAAGGCCGAAGGAGAGATCCCTCGAACGCCGCCAGGATCGCCGCCTGGCCCGCTGAATCTTATGCTTCAGGATTTGCTCGAAGACCGCTTCAAGCTCCGCGCGCGTCGCGAGAAACGAGAGATGCCAGTGTATGTGCTCATGGTCGCGCGAAGCGATGGAAAGCTGGGTGAGGGGCTCCGGCCGTCGAAGATCGACTGCATCGCGATGATGCGCGGCCGCGGCGCACGTGGCGCAATGCCTCCGCCTGGTCCGCCGCCTTCCGGCGAGCGGCCGACGTGCGGAATGCGGATGGGTCCCAATGAAATCATGGCGGGCGGAGCCACACTCGCGCAGCTAACGCAAGTGCTGTCGCAGATTACACAGCGTATCGTGATCGATCGCACGGGCCTCACGGGGATGTTCGACATCGACTTGTCCTTTACGCCCGAACGAATGCCGCAGGGACCACCGCCGCCAGGCGTGCCGGTGCCCTCGATCGATCCGAACGGTCCGTCCGTGTTCACTGCAGTGCAGGAACAACTTGGTCTGAAGCTCGAATCCGAACGGGCGCCTGTCGAAGTGCTCGTCATCGATCATGTCGAACGGCCCACGCCGGATTAACCTCGCGGCGATGCTTGCCGTGGCGCTCGCTCGTCCGTTGCTCTTCGCCGCGGGCGATCAGCACGGCCAGGTGACGTTCAACGGCCTTCCCGTTCCGGGCGCGACGATCGTCGCAACGCAAGCCGACAAGAAGGTTGTAGTGGCATCCGACGCTGACGGCCGCTATCGCGTTGCTGGCCTCGCCGACGGCCCGTACGTCGTCCGTGTCGAGATGCTCGGCTTCGCTCCACTCACAAGGGAGTTCGTCGCAGGAGAGCAGGGTGCCGCGCAGCCGCTGGAGCTCACGCTCCTGCCGTTTGAAGAGATCAAACGCATCGCCGTTATCGCTCCTGCCTTTTCCGCACCTGAGGCACCCGGCGCACTTAACGCACCCGGCGCCCCTAGCGCTCCTGGCGCCCTTAACGCACCCAGTGACGTCGATCCTGAACTGGAGCGCCAGGCCGCGGAAGGATTCCTCGTGAACGGCAGTGTCAACAACGCCGCGGCGTCTCCGTTTGCGCAGTCGCGCGCGTTCGGCAACGCCCGCCCGGGTCAGCGCTCGTTGTACAGCGGCGGCTTCGGATTCACGCTCGGTCACGCAGCCCTCGATGCCAGGCCATTCTCATTCAGCGCGGAGAGCGCTCCACGCCCCGACTACACCAACACGCAGTTCGCAGCCTCGGTGGGAGGACCTTTCAGGATTCCCGGGGTAAGAAATCGGCCGGTGTTCTTTGCAGGGTATCAGCACTCCGGCGATCACAACGCGAGCGCTCAGTCGGCCATCATGCCCACGCCGGAGCAGCGCGCGGGAAATTTTTCCGGAGGACCCGAGATTCGCGATCCTCTGACAGGGCGCCCGTTTCCGGGCAACGTCATACCGGCTTCGCGCATCAGTGCCGAGGCAGCGGCGCTGCTGGCACTCTATCCTGTCGCCGAACGTCGATGCCGGCGGCTACAACTTCGAAAGGACGACGATTTCTCTGACCAGTCAGGACAACTTTCAATCGCGGGTGAATCACGCCATCAGCGGCAGAGACTCGCTGCTCGGGACGGCGAGCTACCAGCGCGGCCGCACGGATGCCGGGAACGTGTTCGGGTTCGTCGATTCGGCCGGGACGTCGAGCCTCGATACCGCGGTCACCTGGTCGCATCGTTTCAGTCAGTTTCTGACCTTGAGGCTTGGGTACCAGTTGCTCCGGCAGACGAGCGATTCGACGCCGCACTTCGCCAATCGTATCAACGTGTCGGGCCACGCCGGCATTGCCGGCAACAACCAGGAAGCGGTCAATTGGGGACCACCCGCGCTGATTTTTTCAAGCGGCATCGCAGGCCTCGGCACAGGTCAGTACCTCAGGCAGGACAGCCGGATTCATGCGTTTACACCCGAAGTGTTATGGCGGACGCGAGGGGGGCACAACTTTGCCTTTGGCGGGTCGGTCCGCCCGCAGACAGTCGACGTGCTCGGGCAGCAGGACGCACGAGGATCGTTCAGCTTCAACGGATCGGTCACGGGATACGATGTGGCGGACTTCCTGTTGGGCTCGCCGCATTCCGCGGCAATCGCATTCGGGAACGCCGATAAGGTTCTACTCGGGCGCTCTTTGAACGCGTATCTCACCGACGATTGGCGCATCAACCCGACCGTCACCGTCAATCTCGGTCTGCGATGGGAGTACGAAGCGCCGTACCGGGAGCAGCTCGATCGTCTCGTCAACCTCGACGTCGCGCCAGGATTTACGTCGGCGGCTCCAGTCGTCGGCGCCGAGCTCGAGCCGGACCGCCGTGGGGTGCAACCGCGGTTGGGCATCGCGCTTCGTCCCATCGCCGGATCGTCGCTCGTGATCCGCGCGGGATGGGGAATCTATCGCAATACGTCGGTGTATCAATCGATTGCGTTGATGCTCGCGCAGCAGCCGCCATTGTCCAAGGCGCTCAGCATCGAGAGCACGGCGGCGCAGCCGTTGACACTGGCGAATGGATTCAACGCGCCGGCGAAGGAATTGTCGAATACGTTCGCGGTCGATCCGGAATTCCGCGTCAGCCATGCCCACAACTGGCAGGTGTCGGTGCAACGCGACTTGCCGGCGTCGCTCACGGTGATCGCGACGTATCTAGGAACGAAAGGCACCCACCTGATGCAGGAGTTCGTGCCGAATACGTACCCCGTTGGGTCCGTCAACCCATGTGCGACGTGTCCGAGCGGCTTTGTCTACCTCACTTCGAACGGCGGTTCTTTGAAGAACGCAACGCAGTTGCAGGTGCGCCGGCGTCTGCGCCAGGGATTGATGGCCGTCGCCAACTATACGTTTGCCAAGGCTACCGACAACGCTGCGGCGTTCACCACGGCAGACTTGAACGGCGGAGTGATTGCGCAGAACTGGCTCGACCTCGATGCGGAGCATGCGCCTTCGAGCTTCGATCAGCGTCACCTGCTGACGGCGCAGGTTGAGTATGCCGGCACCTCGTTCTTGAGGAACTGGGTTTTTACCAGCCAGCTTACGGTCGGCTCCGGCCTTCCGTTGACGCCGCTGTATCTCACGTCGCTTGCCGGCACTGGCCTCACCGGCTCTCTGCGCGCCAGCTACACGGGCGCGCCGTTGGACGACGCGCCTGAAGGTTTCTATGTCAATCCCGCCGCGTTTGCGTCGCCGGCATCGGGCGAGTGGGGCACCGCAGGCCGCAACTCGATAACCGGTCCCGCCCAGTTTTCCCTGAACGCCGGGATTACACGGACGTTTCTGCTTTCGAACCGGTGGTCGATGGATTGGCGAATCGACGCGACGAACATCCTGAACCGCGTGACCTACTCCGGTCTGAACACCATCGTCGGCAGCCCGCAGTTCGGCCTGCCTAACCGCGCGAACGCGATGCGGAAATTGCTCTCCAGTCTGCGGGTGAGATTCTAATGAGACGTGCAGCGATGAGACGTGCGGGGATGAGGCATGCATCGATTGTGATGCTCATCACATTGGTAGTGTCCGGCTTCAGCCGGACCCCTCTGGCGCAGCAACCCGTCTTTCGCGCGGAGACTCGACTCATCGTCGAGACGGTAACGGTAAAGGACAAGGAGGGCAGCGCGATAGAAGGGCTGACGGCGAAGGATTTCTCGATCACCGAAGACGGGGAGCCACAGCAAATCGCGTTTGTCGAATTTCAGCGCCTCCCCAGCGCACCCAGCGCCCCTAGCGCACCTGACGCACCCAGCGCCCCTAGTCTTCCGGCGCCTGTAGCGACCCAAATCTCGGCGGCCGCACCCGGTGACATCCGGTATCGCGATCGGCGGCTCATCATTCTCTATTTCGACATGACCTCGATGGGCGGCGCCGAGTCGATGCGGGCGTTCTCCGCGGCGCAGGGATTCATCGCCGGGCATATGGACTCGTCTGTATTGATGGCCGTCATGGCGTTTGATGGCGGCGCCGTTCGCGTGAAGACCGACTTCACCGACGAGCGCGCGCGACTCGACGAAGTGATGCTGCGGTTGATCTACGGCGACGATCTCGACGGCGACGGATTTCCCGACAATCCGGAAACCGGCTCGGCATTCGGGCAGGACGACGCAGAGTTCAATATCTTCAATACGGATCGCCAGTTGTCGGCGCTACAGACCGCGATGTCGATGCTTCGTCCACTCCCGGAACGCAAGACCCTGGTCTATTTCTCGAGCGGATTGAGGCTGAACGGCACCGACAACCATGCCCAGCTTCGGGCGACGACGAACGCGGCGCTCCGGGCAAATGTCTCGATTCATGCGGTCGACGCGCGCGGACTCGTGGCACAGCCGCCGCTCGGCGATGCGTCGAGGCCGTCGCCGGGCGGCATACAGATGTTCACCGGCCAGGGCGCGACGAGTCTCGCCAACAATCTTCAGCGCACGCAGGACACGCTGTACGCGTTGTCGAAAGACACTGGCGGCAACGCGATGTTCGACTACAACGACCTGACGCTCGGCATCACGCGCGCGGCCGAATCGCTGACGAGCTACTACATCATTGGTTACTACAGCACCCACACGGCCCCCGACGGACGGTTCCGGCGTGTGCGTGTGTCCCTGACCAATGGAATGAGCGCCGACCTCGGATTCAGGGCCGGATATTTCGCCGACAAGACCTTCGCGAAGCTGTCGGCGGCCGACAGAGAACGCCAGCTCGAGGAAGCACTGATGCTGGAGAATCCGGTTACCGACATCGCCATCGCCTTGGAAGTGAACTACTTCCAGCTCAATCGTGCCGAATATTTCGTTCCAGTCGGGGTCAAGATTCCTGGCAGCGAGCTCGTGCTCGCGCAGCGCGGCGGCGCGGCTCGGACGGTGATTGATTTCATCGGCGAGGTGAAGGACGACTACGGCATCACCATTCAGAACGTGCGCGACAAACTCGACATCCGCCTGAACGCCGATACCGCCAGCCAGCTGGCCAGGCGCCCGATCCAGTACGAGACCGGCTTCACGCTGCTGCCGGGCAAATACGTCATCAAGATTCTCGCGCGCGACGCCGAGACCGGTCGCATGGGCACGTTTCAAACGAATTTCACCATCCCCAACCTGAACCGTGAGGAGAAGCGGATTCCCATCAGTTCGGTTGTGCTCGGAAGCCAGCGCGTCGCGCTTTCCGATGCGATTTACAGCGTGAGGCAGAAGACGCCCGCGGACGCCGTGAATCCGCTCATCTTCAACGGCGAGAAGCTCATCCCGAGCGTCACACGAGTCTTCAGCAAGTCGCGCGATCTGCACGTCTTTCTGCAGGCGTATCAACGCGCGGCGACCGAAACGCAGCCGTTGGTCGCCGCCGTCGCGTTTTACCAGGGCGACGTGAAAACCTACGAAACGGCGCCGCTGGCCATCGTGGAGGGGCTGAACCCGAAAACAAAGGCGGTGCCCCTGCAGTTCACCGTTCCACTCGATCGGTTTGCGCCAGGACGCTACGACTGTCAGGTTTCAGTGCTGGACCCAACAGGCGCGAAGGCCACCTTCTGGCGCGCGCCGATCGTGATCGTTCCTTGAGATCTATAATCTGAAATCTATAATCTGAAATCTTCGAGCATCCGTCGAAGATTCAGTTTTCAGATTCCAGTTTCTAGATTCCACTTTCAGGTTCTCTATCACCCATGCACCCGCGTGCCGAACAGTTGATTCGCGCTCTCGATCTGCAGCCGCATCCCGAAGGCGGCCACTATGCCGAGGTGCACAGGTCGGCGGCGTCGACGTCGATTTATTTTCTACTCGCAGCGGGCGAGCTGAGCCGCTGGCATCGGGTGCGGTCCGAGGAAATCTGGCACTTTTATGAGGGTTCGCCGCTCGAGCTGCTGCAGCTGACGCCGCAGGGAACAGACCTCGAGCGCATCGCGCTGGGCCCGGTCAGCGACCGCGAGCGGCCGGTCCATTGTGTGCCCCCCGACTATTGGCAGGCGGCGCGCTCGCGGGGTGCCTTCACGCTCGTCGGATGCACAGTCGCGCCGGCGTTCCGATTCGCCGATTTTGCGCTGCTCAAGGATTCCCCGGCGCTTGCAGCCTCTATCAGCCTTAATCATCCCGCCGTTACGCAGTTCGTGTAGCCTATGAATATGAAGCACACACTTTTCGCCCTCATTGCTGTGGCCACGATCCTTGGTCCGGCTAAAGCCGGACACTACGTACTTGGGGCGCAACAGGTGACGAAGGAAACGCGCGACGGCATCAAGAACTTCTCGCGCCTGGAGACGACGGTCGCCTGCGCGGGAGCCATCACGTCGGATGCGATGCCCGAGATAAAAAAGATGGGTTTCGCGTCGGTGATCAACCTCCGCGAGGCGCAGGAGCCGGGCAACGACGTCGAGACGCATCGCGCGGCGGCAGAAGCCGCCGGCCTCCGCTACTACCACGTGCCGTTGAACAGCGCCAAGCCAGACCCGAAGGTCGCCGATCAGTTCGTCAAGGTGATCTCGTCGAAGGAGGCCGCGCCGGCATTCATTCACTGCGCCAGCGCCAACCGTGCGGCAGCCATGTGGCTCATCAAGCGCATCGTTGTCGATCGCTGGGAAGTCGAGCGCGCCGAGGAAGAAGCGGCGGCGATGGGGCTGACCAACGCCGCGCTCAAACAGTGGGCGATCGAGTACGCGCGCCCCGATCGGTAAACTCAACACGGAGACACGGAGACACGGAGACACACTGAGAGATCTTTTCGAACGGAATTCTCCGCGACTCCGCGTCTCCGTGATCAGACACTAATCTCTCTGAATCTTCACGTTCGTGATCGAAATAGGCTTCAACGGCCGGTCGCCAGGCTTGCTGGTGGCCGTCTGTCCGATCTTTTCCACGACGTCCATCCCTTCGACCACTTCGCCGAAGATGCTGTGCTTGTTGTCGAGCCACGGCGTCGCCGCGAGCGTGATGAAGAACTGGCTGCCGTTTGTGTGCGGTCCCGCGTTGGCCATCGACAACAGGCCCGGTTTCGAATGCCGCAGCTTCGGGCTGAACTCGTCGGCGAACTTGTAGCCCGGCCCCCCCGTTCCCGTACCCAGCGGATCTCCGCCCTGAATCATGAACCCATCGATGACACGGTGAAAGACGAGTCCGTCATAGAACGGACGCTTCGTCTTCTGGCCGGTCTTCGGGTCGGTGAACTCTTTCGTGCCTTCCGCAAGACCCGAGAAGTTCGCGACCGTGTTGGGCGCGTCGTCATCGAACAGTCGAACCTTGAAATTACCTTCAGTCGTCGTAAAGAGTGCATGCACCATCCCTCCATGATAGCCATAATGGAAACGGGGACGCGAGAGCAGATTGAAATGCGCATGAGCTGACGTCACAGCCCCTTCACGGAAACGTCGTCCGGGCGTAAGCTTGCTCCTTCATTCTGAAGGCCGGAGAGATCAAATGCTGGATCGACGTGCGTTTCTTCTGAGCGGGCTGGCCGCTTACGGCGCATCGGCACGAGAGCTGTTCGCTTCGGGCGCAGCGCTGCAGAATCCGAAGTTTCCGACCTCGCCGTTCACGCTGGGCATCTGTTCGGGCGATCCCAGGCCAGACGGCGTGGTCCTCTGGACGAGACTTGCGATCGATCCGCTCAATGGCGGCGGCATGCCGAAGCAGCCCGTCGAGGTCCAGTGGCAGGTTGCGACCGACGATCGCATGTCGCGCGTCGTCCGTTCCGGCAAGGCAACGGCATCTCCGAACTGGGCCCACTCCGTTCACGTAGAGGTCTCCGGCCTCGAGCCGCACACATGGTACTGGTATCAGTTTCGCGCGGGAAGCGAGTCGAGCCCGATCGGCCGCACCCGTACATTTCCTCGCCCCGAATCCAGCGTCGATCGGCTTCGCTTCGCCATCGCGTCGTGCCAGCACTTCGAGGTCGGCCTCTATACGGCATATCAGCACATGGCCGAGGAAGACCTCGACCTCGTGATGCACCTCGGCGACTACATTTATGAAAACGCCGGCCGGGACAACCTGGTGCGCAAACACGTTGGCGGCGAGTTGATGACGGTCGACGATTACCGAAACCGCTATGCCCAGTACCGCAGCGACCCCGCACTGGGCGCAGTGCATCAGCGGTTTCCGTTCCTGGTCGTCTGGGACGATCACGAAGTAGACAACAACTACGCCGGCCTTCACCAGGAGGCAGGTGCGCCCGTCGAACAGTTCGCCTTGCGTCGCGCGGCAGGTTACAAGGCGTTCTACGAGCACATGCCCCTGCGTCGTTCCTCCATTCCGAAGGGCGCGCTGCTTCAGCTCTACCGGCCTTTCACCTACGGGACTCTCGCGAGTATCTCGATGCTCGACACCCGGCAGGTACCCGAACGGACCAGCCGTGCGGCGACAACGTCCAGCTTCCCTGTGCGGCCACCATGGACCCGCGCGCGACGATGCTGGGTGCGGCACAGGAAAAGTGGCTGATGAATCGCCTTGACCGATCGCGGTCAGGTTGGAACTTCCTGGCCCAGCAGGTTCCGATGGCAAGGCTCGATCGCTTTGCCGGACCGGAGGGCCGGTTCTCGATGGACAAGTGGGACGGCTACGAGCAGAGCCGCACGCGCCTGCTGCAATTCCTGGGAACGAGAAAGCCGTCGAATCCCGTGACGCTTGCCGGCGATGTCCACAACAACTGGGTCAACGACATTCGCCTGAATGTCGACGATCCCAAGACCCCGGTTGTCGCGAGCGAGTTCGTCGGCACCTCGATCACCTCGGCCGGCGATGGCTCCGAGATGTCTCCGCAGATGAAGGCCATGGTGTCGGAAAACGAGTGCGTGCGGTTTGCCAACGATCAGCGCGGCTACGTGAGATTCGACGTGAAGCCGAAGGAGCTGCGGGCCGACTTTCGGGTAGTCGAATACGTGACAGAGCCCGGCGCACTTGTCAAGACGCGAGCGTCATTCGTCGTCGAGGATGGCCGCCCGGGTGCGAAGGAGGCTTAGCACTATCCTGTCCCATTCGTCGTCCAGCGAATCGTGTGCGGTGGGCTGGCCGGCACGCCGATACCAGTAACCCGCGTTCCCCAGATCGCCTTCCTTCCGATGCAGGTAGGCGTGGATCCACGATCCCGTCTCGTCCTCGATCTCCTGCGCAATCGCATGGGCGCCGTTCCAGTTGCCTTTTGCGTCTTCCCACATGGCCCGCAGAGCGGGTGAGAACCTCTCAGGCGGCCTGCGCTGGGCGAGCGTTGCGCGGAATTGTTCGATTGTCATCTCTTCGCTGAACATTGGTCATTTTTACCATCTGTCCGCCCCGATGCCAGCGGGTTTTGGTGTCGATTGGGTTCGAATTTTATCGAAGTGTCCGAGCAGTGGTCATAATTCCGTACCGAAGCACTACAGAAACGGCGGCACCGCCCTTGCTATCTCAGTGGCCCAGGAGAATTGAGATGCGAGTGATGAACCGTCTGGTGCTTCTTTCGATGTTGATTCTGACGCCGGCGATCGCGTCGGCGCAGTCTGACTCGGATTCGAATATCGTCTGGGACGTCACTAAGGCGGTCGTCTTCGATCCGACGACGTACGCTCCCGCGGTGCTGTCCTACGCGTCTCTGAAAATGGATTGGGACAGCTCCCAGAGTTTGTTCACACATGGCTGGGTTGAGCAGAACCACCGTTTCACGATCAGCGGCCGCCCGAACGACCTGCCGGTGAGCTATGCGGACGGCAACAGGAGAATTCGCCGCATGGCCCTGCTGCACCTGCAGGAGTCACTCATAAATAACGTGGCGGCGAATGTATTCGAGCGCGTGCTCGCAGACAAGTATCCGCAGCATCGCAAGCTCTTCAAGGTGCTCAGTTGGGTCGAGCGCATCGCGTTCGCGTCGTATGTGTCGTACGCAGTGTCGGCGAGCCACTTCAAGCAGGCCGAGCGTAACCGCCAGCTTGCAGTTCAGTACGGGTACCGGTAGAACTGCGTCCTGTAGGGCGCAACTTAAGTTGTGCCCTACCGAAACTTCAGCCAGTTGCGTCCTACCGAAACTCAACCCCGTACCCGCGCGAGGACACGCCGCGCCTCATCCACGCCGAACGCAATCGTCAATCCGAGATACACCGCGCCAAAGGGCAGCAGGATCAGAACCGCTCTCAGAATCGGATGCGCGGGCGGCAGAGCCAACTTGACGGCCCATGCGATTGCGGCAGCAACGAACGCGGCGCTCCACAGATGCACGCCGAGCGAGAGCGGCAATCCAGTCTGGCCTATGCGCGGTTGCAGTGAGCGGCGCAGCAACACCAACTCGACCCATCCTCCAATGCTGGCGGCTGTCGTCAGGCCGACAGTCCCCCACACCGGCTCGATTCCAAACATCGGTGGCAGCACGATGGCCGCGAGGTATCCGAGCACCGTCGCGACGCCGACATGCACAAGCGCGTACCGCAACGGCGTCCGTGTATCGCGCAGCGCGTAATATGTCGACGAATACAAACGTGCCAGAGTCGTCGCCAGAAGTCCGATTGACGATCCGGCGAGGATCGCCCACACGTAGACGGCGTCGCTGTAAGTAAATCGCCCGGTCTGAAACAGCGCGGCGGCCACGACGTCACCCAGCGTCAGAAACGCCACAGACGAGGGCACGACGAAAAACGCGATGTGGCGCAAGCCGGTGTTCACGCGTTCGCGCACGACGTGGATGGCGTCGACTCCGACGTCGCCCGACATCGCGGGCAGCGCGGCAGCAGATACCGACAGTCCGAACAGGCTTACCGGGAGCGTGTACAGAAGCTGCGCGTTCGCGAGGCCGCTGACGGCGCCGGTGGGCAGGAGGCTGGCCAGTATTTCATCGATGTACGCGCTGATCTGAACGACGCCACGACTGACGAACACCGGCACGAAGTTGCGCACCGTCCCGCGCACGTGTTCGGAGAGCTCGAGTCGGAAACGAAGATTCGGAACGAGCCGCAGGACGGCGGGCAGCTGGACGAGCACCTGCAACACGCTTCCAGCAACCGCGCCGAGCGCGAGAATCACGGCCAGGCGCGGCAAGGGAGTCACATCTCCCCACCATAAGAGCGTGACGATCATCGAGACGTTCCAGATGACCGGGGCCATGTAGGGGAGGAGGAAGCGACGATGGCTGTTGAGGATGCCGAGGCACCAGGCCGAGAGGACGAGAAGTCCCGCGCCCGGAAACAGCAGGCGGACGACCGTGATCGTCAACTCGCGCTTCTGGCCGTCGAACCCCGGCGCGATGAGCGTTACCAGCAGCGGTGCGGCGAGAATGCCGACGAGCACCAGAATCGCCGTCACGAGCGCGAGCAACGACGCGACCGCCCCTGCCACGCGCGCAGCCTCTTCCCGTTCCTCCCTCGTAACAAGAGCCGCATAGACCGGAATGAACGAGGCAGACAGTGCGCCTTCGCCGAAGAGGTTCTGCAGAAAATTCGGGATCCTGAAAGCGGCCATGAACGCGTCGGCCGAATCGGACAGCCCGAAGTACTGAGCGAAGAAGCGCTGCCGGATGAAGCCCGTGAGGCGGCTGCAGAGAATCCCGAACGCGACGAGCGCGGAATGGCGGTCCAATGCCTCTATGCTTCACCGCAAAGACGCAGGGACGCAAAGAATCTTTTCAAAGCGTCTCTGCGCCGGCGTCTCAGCGGAGAGACCTATGAGCGATAGTTTCCGAACTGGAGAGCGATGCCGAAATCGTGGCCGCGGAGCAGACGTATCACGTCCTGCAGTTCATCCTTCGACCCGGACGAGATGCGCAGCTGATCGCCCTGGATGCTCGCCTGCACTTTCTTGAGCTTCTGATCTTTCAGGAACTTGACGATTTCGCGGGCCGCATCGCTGGAGATCCCCTGCTGCAGGGTGATGACGCGGCGCACGCTCGAACCTGCCGCCTGTTCGATATCCCCAAGCTTCAGGTTTTTCACCGGCACGTTGCGACGGACCATCCGCGTCTGCAGAACATCCCACAGGGCATTGATTTTCATCTGGTCTTCGGCGGCGAGAGTGAGGGTGTTCTCGGCCTTGTTGAAGTCGATCGAGGCCGTTGACCCTTTGAAATCGTAGCGTTGCGCGACCTCTTTTCGGGCCTGATTGACGGCGTTGTCAACCTCCTGCAAATCCACGGTCGAGGTGACATCAAAAGATGAAACGACAGGCATCGGATAATCGTACTATAATCAGTCAGCCCTCCGGCTGGGACTGCCCGGGAAAGTCGCAATTAGCAGTCGAGCTGGCGTGCGATCCCCCAATTACTGGTAGCCCGTAGATAAACCTTTCGATAAGCCCAGAGTCTTTCCGGGCGAAGTCGAGGGACAACAAGCAGGTGCAAATGGCAGACGCAGGTGAAGGACTCATCGACGCACAGAACCGAATCCAGGAACGGATGGATGAGCGGGAAGAAGAGCGCGCCCGTCGCGCGATGCCGCAAGGGGATCGCGACCCGGAGCAGTTGAGGCGCGCGGAATCGCTGCGTCTGGCCTACACGGAACTCAGCCGGCAGCTTCAGGCCACGACACATACCGCACGGCGCCAGCAGTTGTCGAGCGCGCTTGCCGAACTCGAGCGTCAGCTCGAGGCGCTCGGAGCGCGTCCGCACTAGGCGCGTTTTCCTTTCGCGCTTCGCGCCTGCACGCCAAGCGCCGCCTTCCATTCGCGAGTGGCGTGTTTCCGGCAAATTTGTCGGCGAATCTTCGGCGTTCGCTGTTGTTGTGTGAACCCGTTGAATTCGATAGCATTGGCTGATCGCTTGCGAAAACCTTCACAAGCGACATGACGGCCATGAGCGGCGTGGGGCATTGGGGCACCACAAGCGCGTGGCCGGAGCGGGGCGGGGGCCCCCGCGACTGATGATTGACAACTGGCTCCTGATCCTCCTGTTGATGGTAATGGCCGTTGGGTTTGGCGGCGTTTCGGTTCTGCTCGGCAGGCTTCTCGGTCCCAGGAATCCCACGCCAGAAAAATCAGCGCCCTACGAGTGCGGCATGCCCGCAGTCGGTGACGCGCGCGAGCGGCAGTCGATCCGGTTCTACCTGATCGCCATGATCTTTCTGCTGTTCGACATCGAAGTCGCGTTTCTCTATCCGTGGGCGCTGGCGCTTCGGGCCCTCGGCTGGGCAGGGTACGTGCAAGTGGTTCTCTTCACGCTCGTCCTGGCGGCGGGATACATCTACGTGTGGAAGAAAGGTGCGTTGGATTGGAGTCAAACCTAGTTCGTCCAGCGTCGATCGTCCTCGGTGCGGCGTCGGTCCCAATCGACGGCGGACGATCGACGATGGACGATCTCGCTGACCTGCCGGTACTTACGACCTCGGTAGACAAGCTGGTGCAGTGGGCACGCAGGTCGTCGATCTGGCCGGTGACGTTCGGTCTGGCCTGCTGCGCCATCGAGATGATGGCGATGAGTTGCGCGCGCTACGACATCGCACGCTTCGGCGCCGAGGTGTTCCGCGGCTCTCCCCGCCAGTCCGACCTGATGATCGTGGCCGGCCGGCTGTCGCGAAAAATGGCGCCTGCGCTGCGACGCGTTTACGACCAGATGCCCGAGCCGAAATGGGTCATCTCGATGGGCGCGTGCGCGTCGATTGGCGGCGTGTTCGACAACTATGCGCTGGTGCAGGGTGTCGATCAGATCGTGCCGGTCGATGTCTATGTCCCCGGATGCCCGCCGCGGCCCGAGTCGCTCATTTACGGCATCGTCCAGCTGCAGAAGAAGATCGCGAGCCAGCGCGCATGATCGAGGTGTTGCGCCAGCTGTTTCCGGCTCTGGCGCTGGAGCCGGGTGACTCGGCCGATCAGCCTGCCATCCGCGTGCCGGCGGCGGGCCTCGTGGAGGTCTGCCGCGCGCTCCGCGATCGCGACGGCCTCGGATTCATCCTCCTTGCCGACATCACCGCTATCGACTGGTGGCCGCGCGAGCCGCGGTACGAAGTCGTGTATCACTTGTCTTCGATGACCGGGCGCCTGCGCGTCAAGGTGGCGATCGACGGGGTCTCTCCGCGGCTGCCGACGGTGCAGAGCGTGTGGCCCGGGGCAGGATGGCTCGAGCGCGAAACGTGGGACATGTTCGGCATCGTCTTCGAAGATCACGGCGACCTGCGTCGCCTGCTGATGCCGGACGAGTGGGAAGGATATCCGCTGCGGAAGGATTTCCCCGTGCAGATTCGCCTGCGTCCTCGCGCTGAAGAACCGCTGCAAGTGACCGAGGCGGAGTTCCGCGCGAACCTCGCGAGAGACAAGGCCGCGCGCGCGGACGCGCCGGGCAAGACCGGCGCGTGATGGCTGACGATCGATTGGCGTTGGTCGAAGGGATGCTGCGCGATGCAGCCCGCCTGCACGATCGCGTGGCTACCGAAGCGGGCGCCGCCGTCATCGCTGCAGCTGATGCGATGCTCGAGGCGTTCGGACGTGGAGCGAAGGTGCTGATTTTCGGCAATGGCGGCAGCGCCGCGGATGCGCAGCATTTCGCGTGCGAGCTCGTCGGACGGTTTCTCCGTAACCGGCGCGCGCTGCCGGCGATAGCGCTGACGCCCGACACGACGACGCTGACGGCGATCGCCAACGACTACGGGTTCGATCAGGTCTTTGTCCGGCAGATCGAGGCGCTCGGACGGCAGGGTGACGTCGCCGTGGCGATCTCGACGAGCGGCGCATCGGCAAACGTGCTCGCCGGCTTACAGTACGCCAGGTCGCGCGGGTTGAAGACCGTCGCGTTTACAGGAGGAAGCGGCGGGCCAGTCGGCGCGGCGGCGGATGTCCACGTGAACGTCCCGCACGACCTCACCCCTCGCGTGCAGGAAGTGCATCGCACGCTCATACATGCGGTGTGCGATGTCGTCGAGCGGCAGATAGACAGACATGCCTGAGATCCGAACCGAGACGATGACCGTCAACATGGGGCCGCAGCACCCCAGCACGCACGGCGTGCTACGGCTGGTGCTCGAGCTCGACGGCGAGACCATCGTGTCGGCCGCCCCGACGATCGGCTATCTCCATACCGGCATCGAGAAGACCGCGGAGCAGAAGAAGTTTCAGCAGGTCATTCCGCTCGTCGAGCGCATGGATTACCTGAGCGCTCAGTCCAACGCGTTCGCGTATTGCCTGTCGGTCGAGAAGCTGCTCGGATTGGAGATGCCCGATCGGGTGAAGTGGATTCGCGTGCTGCTCGCCGAGCTGCAGCGCATCAACAGCCATCTCGTATGGCTCGGCACGCATGCCATGGAAGTTGGCGCGGTCTCGGTGATGTTGTACTGCTTCCGCGAGCGCGAGCTGCTGCTCGACATCAACGAGCGCATCGCCGGCTTCCGCATGTTTCCCGAGCTACATCCGCGTCGGCGGCCTGCGCGAGGATCTGCCGCGGGGCTTTCACGAGGCCGTCACGCAGTTCCTCGAGAGTTTTCCAGGCAAGCTTGCCGAGTACGAAGACCTGCTCACCAAGAACGACATTTACCGCAAGCGAACGCAGGGTGTCGGCAAGCTGTCGATGCAGGATTGCATAGGGCTCAGCCTGACCGGCCCGATCGGCCGCGCGTCCGGCTGGAACTACGACGTCCGCAAGATGTTTCCGTACAGCGGCTATGAGACGTTCGAGTTCGAGATGCCCGTCGGCAACGAGGGCGACGTGTACGAGCGCTATCGCATCCGGATTGCCGAGATGCGCGAGAGCGTCAGGATCTGCCGTCAGGCGTTGTCGAGAATCACGCCGGCCGGGGTCTTCGCCGCCGACGCGCCGACGGTTGTGCCGCCCCCGAAAGATCGGGTTTATACCGAAATGGAGGCGCTGATTCAGCACTTCCTGATTTATTCGCAGGGCTTTACCGTGCCTGCAGGCGATGCGTATGTGCCCGTCGAGGGCCCTCGCGGTGAGCAGGGTTTTTACGTCGTGTCCGACGGCACGAACCGCCCCTGGCGGCTGAAAGCGCGGTCGCCGTCGCTCCTGGCGTGCCAGGCGCTGCCGCAGATGATCATCGGTGGCCTGATCGCCGACGTCATCGCGGTGATCGGATCGATTGATGTGGTCATGGGCGACGTGGACAGGTAATTGGGGGCGCTGGGTGCGGTAGGTGCGCTGGGGGCGCCAGGTGCGTAAATGACCTTTCATCCCACGATTGATTATCGCGAGCTCCATCGATCGAAGCGGCAGATGCCGACCGACGATGGGAAGTCGTTTGTCTATACGCCGGAGAACCGCGAACGCCTCGAAGCGATCACGAGGCGCTACCCTGGAAATCCCACGGGCCGCCGGTCGGCAATTCTGCCGGCGCTTTACCTCGTCCAGCGTCAGCTTGGCTACATTTCGCTGAGCGCGATTCCCCACGTCGCGGGGATCATCGGTTGCTCGTCCGCCGATGTGGAAGATGTCGTGTCGTTCTACACGATGTTTTACACGAGACCGGTCGGGAAGTTCGTCGTCCAGGTATGCCGAACGCTGCCGTGCGCGCTCCGCGGTGCCGAACGCGTGACCGAAGAGCTGATGTCTGCGATCGGAACCGAGCCGAACGGCACAGATCCATCGGGCATGTTCACGCTGATGGAGGTTGAATGTCTCGGCGCGTGCGACCGCGCGCCCCTCGTGATGGTGAACGACAGCTGGCACGAGTGCCTCCAGCCAGAAGACGCAGCCAGGCTGGTGGAGGATTTACGCGCCCGCGGCGAAGACGCGCTGACGGGCTGTCACCATCAGGCGCCGGATCGCGCGAACCCTGAACGTGAAACCGGAACGGGAGCCCGAACGCGGAACCAGGAACCTTGAACGTGGAACCGATACTGACAAGATTTGTCCGCGAACCTCACGCATACACGCTCGATTTCTATCTCGAGCACGAGGGCTACGAGGGGTTGCGCAAGGCGCTCGCCATGAAGCCCGAGCAGGTCATCGAGATTGTCACGGCGTCGGGCCTGAAGGGCCGTGGCGGCGCCGGATTTCCTGCCGGCATGAAGTGGAAGTTCGTCGTCAAGGATACGCCGAGGTCCGAAATACATCGTCTGCAACGCCGACGAGAGCGAGCCCGGAACGTTCAAGGATCATCTGTTGATGGAGCGCAACCCGCATCTGCTGTTCGAGGGTTGCCTGATCGCCTGCCACGCGATTGGCGCGAAGGTGGCGTACATCTATATCCGCGGAGAATTTCTGCACGTGCAGGAGGTGCTCGAGCGGCAGCTCGAGGAGGCGTACAAGCAGGGCTACGCCGGCAGGAACGTGATGGGGCAGGGATGGGATTGCGACATCTTCATTCATCGGGGGGCCGGGGCCTACGAGGCCGGCGAAGAGACCGCGCTGCTCGAGTCGCTTGAAGGGAAGCGCGCGCAGCCGCGGCTGAAACCGCCGTTTCCGGCGAGCGCCGGCCTTTACGGCTCGCCGACGGCCGTCAACAACGTCGAGACGCTGTGCAACGTGCCGTCAATCATGCGGAACGGCGCAGAGTGGTTCGCCGCACTCGGTCCCGAGAAGAACGGCGGGCCGAAGCTGTATTGCATCAGCGGCCACGTCCAGAAACCCGGAGTGTACGAAGCCTCGATGAAGGTCACGCTGCGGCAGCTGATCTTCGACTACGCGGGAGGCATTCGGGACGGTCGCGCGTTGAAAGCGGTCATCCCGGGAGGCTCGTCGGTGCCAATCCTCCTTCCCGATCAGCTGGATGTCGAAGCGAGCTTCGACGGCGTCGCGAAGGCGGGTTCGTTGCTCGGCTCTGCCGGCGTCATCGTGCTCGACGACACGACGTGTATGGTGTGGCTCGCGGAAAACCTGCTCCGGTTCTACCGGCACGAGTCCTGCGGCAAATGTACGCCGTGCCGCGAAGGCACGCAGTGGGTGCTCAATATTCTGGAGAAGATCGAGCGCGGCGAAGGGGAGATGAAAGATCTCGCGTTGCTCGAGAATGTCGCCGGACTGATAGCGGGAAAGACGCTTGTGCGCGTTCGGCGATGCCGCCGCGACGCCGGCGCTCACCACGCTGAAGAACTTCAGGGCCGAATACGAGGCCCACATACGCGAGGGACGCTGCACTGTGCCTGCGCCGTGGCGCCGCCGCCACGCCGCGCCCGTCGGATCGCACTAGCGACCAAACCAGACTTTAGCCTTTGGACTTTAGACTTTGGACTTTCTAACGCCCGTCGCCATCGCCCAGCTCGCCATCCTGGGCTTCGTGTTCCTCATGCTGCTCAGCTCGGCCGCCGGCATGGTCTACATGGAGCGCAAGGTGGCCGCGAGAATCCAGCAGAGGATGGGGCCCACGCTCGTCGGCCCGTACGGTCTGCTTCAGCCGCTGGCCGACATCATCAAGCTGGCGATGAAGGAGGATTTGCGTCCGAAGGCCGCGGATCCAATCCTGTTCGCGCTCGCGCCGATCATTTCCGCGGCCACCGCATTTACGGCGTTCGCCGTCGTGCCTTTCGGCGCAGAGACGACGTTTTTCGGCCTGCTGGATCGCCCGGTGCCGCTGCAGGTCGCCGACGTGAACGTCGCGATCCTCTGGGTGTTCGCGGTCACGTCGATGGGCGTCTACGGCATCGTGCTGGCCGGCTGGAGCTCGAACAGCAAATATTCGCTCCTCGGCGCGCTCCGGTCTTCCGCTCAGATGATCAGTTACGAGCTCTCATACGGGATGGCGCTCGCGGCTGTGCTGTTGCTGGCGGGCTCGATGTCGATTCGCGAGATCGTCGACGCTCAATCCGGTACATGGCTCGGGTTCATTCCACGGTGGTTCGTGTTTCTGCAGCCGATTGGGTTTTTCATTTTCATGACGGCCGGCGTTGCCGAGACCAACCGTGCGCCCTTCGATTTTCCAGAGGCAGAGCAGGAGCTCGTCGCCGGCTACCACACCGAGTACAGCAGCATGAGCTTTGCGATGTTCTTCCTGGCCGAGTACATCAACATGGTGACCGTCTCGGCGATCGCCACGAACCTGTATCTCGGCGGCTGGCACGGCCCGCTGCTGCCGGAGTGGCTGGGGTGGGTCTGGTTCCTGCTCGAAGGTCGGATTCCTGCTCTTCTTTTACGTGTGGATGCGGTGGACGCTGCCGCGCTATCGGTACGATCAGCTGATGGCGTTCGGCTGGAAGTTCCTGCTGCCGCTCTCGGTCGTCAACCTGCTCGTGACCGCCGCCGGGGTGCTGTCCTTTGGCCTTTAATCTGATCCTCTTCTACCTGTTCGCGGCGATCGCCGTCGGCACGACGCTGCTCGTCGTCGTCCAGTCGAATCCCGTATACAGCGTCCTCCTGCTCATCGGATCGTTCATCGGCCTGGCGGGCCTGTATGTGCTGCTCGATGCGCCGTTTGTCGCGGTGATTCAGATCATCGTCTATGCCGGCGCGATCATGGTGCTCTTCCTGTTCGTCGTCATGTTGTTGAACGCGCCGCGCGAAGAGATCGTCCAGTCGGGAATGCTCGCGTCCGGCGGAACGCGCGCGATCGGCGGCCTTCTCGCGATCGCCTTTGCCGCGGAGATGGCGTGGGCGCTGACGCGATCGCGAACGCTGTCGACGTCTGCGGCGGCTGGAGGGACGTCGTTTTCGGTGCCGCAGATCGGCCAGCGTTTGTTCCAGGAGTATGCGTTCGCGTTCGAAGCGACGTCGATCCTCATTCTTGTGGCGATGGTGGGCGCGATTACGCTCGCCGGCCGGCAACTTGGCAAACGGTAGGTCGCAACTAAACGTAGGCGCAACTTCAGTTGCGCATCATATGGCCGATCTGAATCACTACCTCATCCTTTCCGGCGTTCTCTTCACCATCGGCACAGCCGGCGTGCTGCTCCGGCGCAACCTGATTACCGTGCTGCTGTCGATTGAGGTGATGCTGAACGCCGTCAACCTCACGTTCATCGCATTCGGCCATTTCCTCGGATCCCCGGACGGCCAGATCATCGTGTTTTTCGTCATCACAGTCGCCGCGGCCGAAGCCGCGGTCGGGCTCGCCCTCGTCATTGCCCTGTTCAGGCACGTCGAGACGCTCAACCCAGACGCGTTCCGGCAGTTGCGAGGGTAGCCGCCGATGCTTCTCTGGATTCCGTTGCTTCCGTTCGCAGGTTTCCTGATCAACAACTTCGGTGCGCGCCGCCTTCCGAAGAAGGCGGTGGGAGCTGTCGCGTCGTTGGCGATGCTCGCCGCCTTTGGCGTCTCGGCGATGGTGGTGCGGGCCCTCGTCTCGTTGCCGGTCGAAGAGGGCGAGATTGTCCAGACGATCTTCACCTGGATCGGATCGGCGGACTTTCAGGTGCCGCTCGGCCTGAGGCTCGATCCCCTGTCCGCGCGTGATGATTCTCGTCGTCACCGGAATCGGCTTCCTGATTCATCGTCTATTCGACGGCGTACATGATCGAAGAGGAGCCGTACGAATACGCGCGCTACTTTGCGTACCTGAACCTCTTCGCGGCGTTCATGCTGCTGCTCGTGCTGGGCGACAACTTCGTGGTGCTGTTCGTCGGCTGGGAAGGCGTGGGGCTTTGCTCGTACCTGCTCATCGGCTTCTGGTACAAGAACCGGTTTGCCGCGGATGCCGGCAAGAAGGCGTTCATCGTCAACCGCATCGGCGACGTCGCGTTCATCCTCGGCGTGCTGCTTGCGTTCTCGCAGTTCGGCACCATCAATTTCAAGGACCTGAACGCCGCGATTGCCGGGCTGTCCGCCGAGGCGACCTTCGGTGTCGTGTCCGCGATCGCCCTGCTGCTGTTCATCGGCGCGACCGGCAAGTCCGCGCAGATTCCTCTCTACGTCTGGCTGCCCGACGCGATGGAAGGCCCCACTCCGGTCTCGGCGCTCATTCACGCGGCGACGATGGTGACCGCGGGCGTGTATTTGATCGGGCGGAACGCCGTGTTGTTTGCGCATGCGCCCGAGGTGCTGACGATCGTCGCGGTCATCGGCACGGCGACCGCGTTGTGGGCGGGCTGCCATCGGCATGGTGCAGAACGACATCAAGCGCGTGCTGGCGTACTCGACCGTCTCGCAGCTCGGCTACATGTTCATGGCGATGGGCGTCGGCGCGTATGCGGCGGGGATCTTCCACCTGTTCACGCACGCGTTCTTCAAGGCGCTGCTGTTCCTCGGATCGGGCGCCGTCATTCACGCGCTGGCCGGCGAGCAGGATCTTCGGCACATGGGCGGATTGAAGAAGGAACTGCCGATCACGTACTGGACGTTCCTGATTGGCGCGCTCGCAATCGCGGGCGTGCCCGGGCTGGCCGGGTTCTTCAGCAAGGACGAGATTCTCTACCGCACGTTCGCGAGCGGCCACACCGTGTTGTGGCTCCTCGGCGCGATCACTTCGCTGATGACGGCGTTCTACATGTTCCGTCTGGTGTTCCTCGCGTTCCACGGCGAGCGGACGGCCAGGGCTGAAGCCCTGGGCCACCACGCACCGCACAGCCCTGGCCACGGTCACCACACGGCGCACCTGCACGACGCGCCCGCCTCGATGGCGATTCCGCTCGTCGTGCTCGCGATTGGCTCTGCATTGGTGGGATATCTGAACATGCCGGCCGCCCTTGGCGGCTCGGCGCTCTTCGAGCACTTTCTCGAGCCGAGCCTCCATGTTCCGCGATGGCAGGGCCGCACGCCACCGCCGAGCACGCCGATCACGGCGTCGAGCTGATCCTGATGATCGCGTCGTCGCTCATCGCGATTGCCGGCATTGGCATCGCGGCGTTCCTGTACCTGAAGCGGCCAGAGCTGCCGGACGCGTTTGCCGCGCGATTTCCCGGCGTATATCAGTTCCTCGTAAACAAGGGCTACGTCGACGAGCTCTACGACGCCGTCGTGGTTCAGCCAGTCAAGTCGCTCTCGGAACACGTGTTGTGGAAAGCGGACGCGAGGGTGATCGACGGTGCCGTCAACGGCACCGGACAGATCGTCGCCGAGACCGGCGCGCTGGTTCGGCAGATTCAAACCGGCTCCGTGCGCGCCTACGCCGTGTCGGTGCTCTTCGGGGCCGTGGTGATCGTCGGTTATTACTTGTGGAGTTGATAAAGCCGCGACGCCGCGGGGCGATGGGGCCCCCAAGCGAAGCGGCGTGGAGTGGGCGGGGCCCTCGCGACTAACAAATGCTGACGCTGCTCGTGCTCGTCCCTCTTGCCGGCGTCGCGGCTATCGCCGTGATCGGACGGGAGCGCGAGGCGCTGATTCACCGCCTGGCCTTCGTGGTGTCGCTCGTCGTGTTTGCGCTCACGCTGCTGTTGTGGGCGCGCTTCGACGCCTCGTCGGCCGACTTTCAGTTCGTCGAGCGCTACGCCTGGATTCCGTCGTTCGGCATCGATTACTTCGTCGGCGTCGACGGCATCAGCCTGTTCCTCGTCGTGCTGACCGGATTTCTGACGCCTCTCGCGCTCCTCTCCTCGTGGGAGTCGATCCACAGCCGGGTGAAGGCATTCGCGATGTTCGTGCTTGCGCTCGAGGCGGCGATGATCGGCGTGTTCGTCGCGCTCGATCTGTTCCTGTTCTACGTCTTCTGGGACGCGATGCTGATTCCGATGTACTTCCTCATCGGCATCTGGGGCTACGACAACCGCGTGTATGCGGCCATCAAGTTCATGCTCTACACGATGGGCGGCAGCGTGCTGATGCTGCTCGCGATTCTGGCGCTCGGCTATTACCACAGCGTCGCCACCGGATTGCCAAGCTTCGATCTCCTCAAGCTGTACGAGCTCCAGATTCCGCGCTCGCTGCAGTTCTGGGGTTTCCTCGCGTTCGCGCTGGCGTTCGCGATCAAGGTGCCGGTCTTCCCGTTCCACACGTGGCTTCCGGACGCGCACGTGGAGGCGCCGACCGCGGGGTCGGTCATTCTGGCGGGCGTGCTGCTGAAGATGGGGACGTACGGCCTCGTGCGATTCGCGTTTCCGCTGTTTCCCTGACGCCGCGTTGTACTTCGCGCCGTTCTCGGCGTGGCGGCCGTCATCGGCATCATCTACGGCGCGCTCGTCGCCATGGTGCAGCCCGACTTGAAGAAGCTCGTGGCGTACTCGAGCGTCAGCCATCTGGGGTTCGTGGCGCTCGGCATTTCCGCGATGAACGTGCAGGGCGTGCAGGGCGCGGTGTATCAGATGCTCGCGCACGGCGTGAGCACAGGCGCGCTCTTCCTGATCGTGGGAATGCTGTCGGACCGCCGCCACACGCGACTGATTGCCGAGTTCGGCGGGTTGAAGAAAGTCCTGCCGAAGCTGTCGTCTGCGTTCCTCGTCGTGACGCTGGCGTCGATCGGGTTGCCCGGCCTGAACGGGTTTGTCGGCGAGCTGCTGATTCTCGTGGGCGCGTTCCGCTGGAACCCGCGGCTGGCCGCTTTTGCAGCGACCGGCGTCCTGCTGTCCGCCGTGTACATGCTGTGGATGTTCCAGCGTGTCAACTACGGCCCGGTGACGAAAGACGAGAATGCGACACTGCCCGATCTCTCCACGCGGGAGCGCTTCACGTTGTGGCCCGCCGTCGCGATGACGATCGTGATGGGGATGTTCCCGATGGTGTTCCTGAAGCCGATGGAGCCTGCTGTGGCGCGCCTTGTCGAGCAGGTGCGACGGAATGAAGGACAGACTGTGCGCGCACGGCTGGGATTGGGATTAGGGATTGGCAGTGGGAATCCGCGTCGCTGAACAAATCCCTAATCCCTAATCCCGAATCCCTGGGCAACGAGTGATGAGTGAGTATCTAGCGATCGTTCCGCTGGTCTGTGTGTGGTTCGGGGGTATTTTGGCGATGCTCGCCGAAGCGTTCCGCTCGCCCGGCGAGCGGATGCCGATGGAAGGAATCGCCATGGGCGTGCTCATGACGGCCGCGACGACCGGCGCGCTGCTATGGGGCCGCGGCGCGATGAGTTTCGGCGTCGTATCGGCGGACAACTTCGGCCTGTTCATCACGCTCGTGCTCGTCCTGGTCGGCATCCTCACTGTGGCGCTGTCGTCGCAGATCGTCGAGCGCGACGAGATCAACGCGGGCGAATACTACGCGCTGACGCTGTTCGCGATCGGCGGCATGATCCTGATGGCGACCGCCACCGATCTGCTGGTGATTTTCATCGCGCTCGAGATTCTGTCTCTCTCGGTTTACATCCTGACGGGCATACGGCGCGAGTCGAAGGCCGGGGCCGAAGCGGCGTTCAAGTATCTTCCTGCTCGGCGGATTCTCCAGCGCCTTCTTCCTGTACGGCATCGCGTTCACCTACGGCATTACGGGCACCACGAGACTCGACGAGGTCGTCGTCGTGATGTCGGGGCTCAGCGCCGGCAGCGAGGTGCTGAGCTACATCGCGATGGGGCTGCTCCTGGTCGGCTTCGCGTTCAAGGTATCGGCGGTGCCGTTCCACATGTGGACGCCCGACGCGTACGAGGGCGCGCCGGCCGTCGTCACGGCCTTCATGTCGGCCGGCGTGAAGGCCGCGGCGTTTGCCGCCTTCGTCCGCGTGTTCATGTCGGCCTTCGGCGGACTCCAGCCGCAATGGGAGCCGGTCGTCTGGATGCTGTCGGCGGCGTCGATGATGCTTGGTGCGGTGGCCGGCGTGGTGCAGCGGAACGTGCGCCGCATGCTGGCGTACTCGAGCATCGCGCACGCCGGCTATCTGATGATGGCCATGGCCGCCGGCAACGAGATGGGCAAGGGCGCGATTCTGTTCTACCTGCTCACGTACGCGCTTGACGAGCGTGGGCGCCTTCGGCGTTACGGCGCTCGTCGCGACGCGCGACGGCGCCGAGCGACGATCTCAGCGATTACGCCGGGCTTGGAACGCGCCAGCCGCTGCTCGCGTTTCTCATGACGATCTTCCTGCTCTCGCTGGGAGGATTTCCGCCGACCGCCGGCTTCATCGGAAAGTGGTATCTGTTCAGCGCCGCTGTCGCGCGCGGGCGACTACGGCCTCGCCATCATCGGCGTGCTCACGAGCGTCGTCTCGGTATTCTTCTACCTGCGCATCGTGGTGATGATGTACATGTCCGGATCACCCTTCGAATGCGCCGGTGACGGTTCCATCTGCCGCATCGATATTCGCGCTGGCGGTACCGACCGTTGCGACCTTCTATCTCGGGCTGCTGCCGGCGCGCGTGCTGGAGCTCGCGCTCGAGTCTATTGCGACCATTCTCTGAGCCTCACCGCAGGGAACGCGGAGACGCGGAGTGGATTTTCGAAAGAGATTCTCTTCGTCTCAGCGCCTCTGCGGTGAGATACGGAAAAATCAGAGGGTGCCCCGAAACGGCGGTCCCCAGGTCGTGAGGCGATTTTCCAGCTTGCCGGTGCAGTCGCAGTCTGAGCAGGCCCACGGTTCATCGCCGTTGAGATCGCTTGCAGCGCGATCTCGCGTGCGCGTCCTGCACCTTGATCAGATCAAAATATTCTTCCCAATACGGCCGCTCTTCCTGCAGCGGCGTGGCGCAGTAGCACACCTCGATCCACTTGACAGACCCGTCTCGCAGGCGGCGCGCGCAGTCCATGTTGCGGCGATATTCGCCACCGGCGATTGAACCGGCGCCGAGCGTGCCGCGTTCGATGGCGTTGGCGAGCGCCTGTTCGCGTCCGGCCTTCACCCGTGCCGTCACCAGATAGCGCATGCCCTTATTCTAGGTCTCACCGCAGGGAACGCGGAGACGCCGTGTGTTTGTCTTCAAAGAAAACCCGTTCTCTGCGCCCCAGCGCCTTTGCGGTGAGAGATGGAAAGCGATACCATCTGAGTGCTTCCTGCAATGTCCACCGAACCCAAACACGAGCCTCTGTTGTCGGCCTCCGATCCGCCGCGTTATCGTCCGCGCGAGCGTTTTTGGCCCTATGTCGACCTGTCCGAGCAGCTGAGCGACCAGGAAATCGCAGAGCTCGATCCGGATCTGCATGCGGAGCTTTTCGGCGCGCCGCAGCGGCCGTTTTCGGTGACTCTTGTTTTTCCCGTGCTCGACTCGCCCGATTACGGCCGCGCTGTCGAGATGGCGAAAGCGTCCGCTGAATATCGCGAAACGGGAACCGGATCGTCGTTCCGTCACCGCGCGCGGTTCTGGCCGACCGACGCGACGAAGCTGCGGGACCTGTTCGAACTGGTTGGCCGTTTCGATGCGTGCGATGTGCTGATCGACGATCGTCCGGTGCCGTACGCGCGCGAATTGTGGCTTCCGCTGATCTGGTTCCTGATACCTCGATAGTGGCCGATTCAAAAGACCTCCAACGCGAACTGCAGGGTCTTGGAAAGCGAGCAGAACATCCCGTTCCATAAGTTCACCGAACTGGTAAAGGCTCGGTAAAAGACGGGAAACTGAACTTTACGGGAGGGGTCTAAAAGGCGGGAAGTAAAGCAAGGTCAGCCTTCTGGCCGGGTTAGACCCGACCAGAAGGCTGAATTGCGGGTTAGGCCTTGGTGACGTTACCGGCCTGTGGTCCCTTGGGTCCGTCAACGATTTCGAACTCGACGGCCTGCCCCTCTTCCAGAGACCGGAAGCCGGCGCCCTGAATCGCGGAGTAGTGCACGAAGACGTCGCTGCCGCCCTCGCGTTCGATGAACCCATAACCCTTGGCGTTGTTGAACCACTTGACCTTGCCTGTGATACGCATCGTTTCTCTTCCTTACTTACGTGCGGCGCGAGTACCGCGAACTCAAAAAAAAAGACCGCAACGGTGCGGCCTTCCGTTGACGGCGCTATCCTCGCAAGCGCCGCGGAAATGATAATGGCTTGTAACGTTTCCGTCAACTCCGTAGGACATCCGACGAATGCCTAGAGCCCTCATCAGTGTCTCCAACAAGGCCGGTCTGCTTCCCTTCGCCCAGGCGCTGGCCGCCCGCGGGTACGAGCTCGTCTCGACCGGCGGCACCGCGCGGGCCCTCGAAACTGCCGGGATACCGGTCACCGGCATCTCGACGGTAACAGGCTTCCCCGAGATCATGGACGGCCGCGTCAAGACGCTGCACCCGGCCGTTCACGGGGGCATACTCGCCCGCCGCGAGCGTACCGAGGACATGACGACCCTCGGAGAGCACAGCATCACCCCCATCGACATCGTCGTCGTGAACCTGTATCCGTTCGTGCAGGCCGCGGCGAAACCCGATATCGCCTTCGGCGCGCTCGTCGAGGAGATTGACATCGGTGGCCCCAGCATGGTGCGGTCGGCTGCCAAGAACTTCCAGGACGTGCTGGTCGTCGTCGATCCCGCGGACTATCCGCGCGTCGTCGCCGAGCTCGAGCGGGCGGGCGGCGTCTCGACCGAGTTCCGCTTTGAGCTTGCGAGGAAGGCATTTGCCCACACGGCGGCCTATGACACCGCTATTGCCTCCACGCTGGCCGATTTCGGCGCCGGCTGAGGGGACCTTTACGCGCGCTGCCGCGCCTTCGGTGACACCGATGCAGCTGTCTCTGATGCTTCGGAAGATCAAGGATTTGCGCTACGGCGAAAACCCCCATCAGCCGGCGGCGTGGTACGCGATCGACACGGAGCTTCGGGCTCGGCTCCGCGGAGGTTTTGCAGGGGAAGGAACTGTCGTTTACCAACCTGCTCGACCTCGATTCGGCGGCCCGCATTGCGCTGGAGTTCACCGAGCCGGCCGCGTCGGTTATCAAGCACACGAATCCGTGCGGAGCGGCGATAGGCCTCTCGATCGAAGAGGCGTATGTTCGCGCGCGCGATGCCGACCCGCTGGCGGCGTTCGGCGGTATCGTCGGGCTCAATCGCCCGATCGACGCCGCCGCGGCGCGGGCCCTCGTGTCGACGTTCATCGAGGCAGTCATCGCGCCTGCCGTCGACCAGGACGCGCGTGCGATCCTGGCCGCGAAACCGAACATGCGCGTCGTCGCTGCGGATTTGGGGGCGGCGAGAGGGCGCAAGTCCTCGCGACGTGCGTTCGATTCTCGGGGCTGTGCTCGTGCAGCAGCGCGACGAAGTGCGCGAGGCGCGTTCGCCGTGGAATGCGGCGAGTTTTGCGGCCGCAGGTCTGAAAGTCGCCACCAGACGCGAGCCTGGCGAGTTGGAGTGGGGCGCGCTGCGCTTTGCATGGCGCGTTTGCGCCCATGTCAAATCGAACGCGGTCATCTTTACCGATGCGTCGCGCACGCTGGCGATTGGCGCGGGCCAGATGAGCCGCGTCGATGCCGTTCAGGTTGCCGTAATGAAGGCGATGGGCTCGGAAGGAAAAAATCTGCTTGCCGGATCGGTCGCCGCGTCCGATGCGTTTTTTCCCTTCCGCGACGGGCTGGACGCGCTGGCCAGAGCCGGTGCCACGGCCGTCGTGCAGCCAGGCGGGTCGCTGCGCGACAACGAAGTGATTGCCGCCGCCGACGAACACGGCATTGCGATGGTCTTCACTGGCAAGCGGCATTTCAGACACTAGTCCGGCTGAAGCCGGGACTACCGGGATGGATCGAGACAATCGGTAGTGTCCGCCTTCAGGCGGACCTGCTCGTGCGCCGGGAGCGAACGCACGTGTTCGGTGTAGCGCGGATATCGGTCGACGCCGTCGGTCGGCGCGATGATGATTTTCTCCTCTGCCAGGAACGTCAGCTTGTAAGCCGTCCAGTACTCTGCGTAGCCGCCGCGGATGCCGTTCCGCCTAAGGCAGTCGAGCGTTGCGAGCGAACGGGTATCCGGTTGCAGCTTCTGATACCACATCACCTGTTGCCAGGCGTGCACTCCGACGATTGCGGCGACGATGGCAGTGGCGACGCTCTTTCGCGCGCCGGCCAGGGCCAGGCTCCCGGCGGCCCATGCGACCGACAGCCCTGCATACCACGGGATGAAGTAGCGATACGACTGGGTGTCGAGATACGCGCCGCTCGCGAGTATCAGCAGTGGGAAGACGACAACAAACAGCGCAAAGAAATCGGTCCACAGACGGCGCCGAGCGAACCATAGATACGCGGCGAGAGCTGCGGCGCCGGGATCGCGGCAACGAGCGGCAGCGGCAGCCGTTCCGTAGTCGCGATCTTGAAGCCCGCGAGAATTGGAACGATGTTTCCGGAAATGTCCGGCGCGGCTGCGAGCAACTGCTCCAGATTAGCCACGCGCGCGGGCGATCGTGCTGGCTCGACCAGCACGGAATAGAGCAGGACGGGCGAATACCCGATCAGAAACCCCGCCGCGACGGGCCAGTAGCGGCGCAGCGCGGCGTTCGTCCCGGCCGGCGTTCCCGTACTCGCCAACTGGACGAGCGCCGCGAGCGCGAGGATACCTATGGCGATACGCGCCATTTTCTGTGGTGCAGTTGCGCTGACTGAGACAGGTCCGATCTGCAGCGAGAATCCTCCCGACACGAACGCGACGATTCCAAGAACGACGTAAATGCCCGCAATGGCGCCGAGCGCGAGGGCGAAGTGGTTGAGCTTGCCACTCCCGCTCCACTTCCACCGCGTACTCTGTTCTCGCGCAGAACGATGGCGAGCGGAACCAGATAGACAACGAAAAGCTGATGGACCCACAGCCCGATTCCGACTGCCAGCCCTGCCGCAAACAGCCGGCGCGATGTCGACCCCTTATCCCGTTCTGCCTTCTGCTCTCTGCCCTCTGCCCTGCAGGAGATCGACAGCAGCGCGGTGCCCAGCAGCATTGTCAGTATGTACTCGGCACTCGCATCCAGACTCCAGAACACCAGCGCAGGTGGCGCGGCAATCAGGAGCAACGATGCCGACACCGCCATCCATCTCGACGCGGTCTTGTCGAGCAGCACGAAGTTCAAACCGACATACATGGCGAAGAACGCGAGGGTGACGCCTTTGAGGAGCGTCACGCTCGAGCCGAAGAGTGCAAACGCCCCGGCCGACGCATACACCTCGGGCACGCCTTTGAACGCCTGTCCCCAGAAGAACGCCGGGAGCTCGCCGTTCAGAACATGCCGCGCCATCAGGCCTTCGACGGCCTCGTCCGAGTCGAACGGAATTTTTCCTGTGATGAGGAAGGGCAGACGTGCGGCGATTGCGAGTGTTGCGAAAAGCAGTGCGAAAAGGGGTCGGGAGGGTTTTTCTCCCATTACGCCGTGAAAAACCCTCCCGACCCCTTTTCGGCATCAGGCTTTACGGCGTACGGCAGTGTCACCAGGACGAGGAACAGCATGAGGAACTCGGAATCGCCGAAGTTGTATTCCGCCATGCCGGCGGCAAACATCGCGACGACGCTGCCGAGAGCAGATGCGGCGAGGAAACGGGTGTCGGAGATCTTCAGCCGCCGCGCCATGTCGATGATGAGAATCGCCATCGTACACAGCCATGCGGCGAGCGCGGGAAGCCCTCGCTCGGCCGCGATCTGCATGGGGACGTTGTGCAGGTGCGGATTCACACGGTCGGGCTCACCCTGATCGAGGAACTCGCGATAGCGGGGACCGACGCGGGTCGGTCCGACACCGACCAGCGGATTTGCCCTGACCATCCGGCTCCCGACCCTCATCATCGTCACGCGATCGACGCGCGTGGGATCGCGCGCGTCGAACATCGACATGAAGCGGCTGGACACCTGGGGAGGCGCGAGCACGAAGAAGAGCGCGGCCAGTACCGGCATCACCGCCATCAGCCGCAAATCCTTCAGCAACAGCAGGAACGCGATGCCGGCGCAGGCACCAACCAGGGCACTGCGCGTGAACGTGAGGCCGAGGATGACGAGCAGGGCGGGCATCATCAGCGCCGGCCAGATGCGCTCGCGCGTGAACAGGATGCGCGCGGCTGCGGCGCACGTCACGAGCATCAGCACGCCGGAGTAGGTCATGTAATGGTTCGAGCGTGCCGTGTGGCCGGCGCCCGAGATTGTCGTATTGCAGCACGCCGAACTGGAAGATGCCGTAGAGCGCGCTCAGCGCGCCGACGGTGATGATCACCTGCACCACGAAGGGCGCCTTCGCGCCACGCGCGAGCTCGTACACCATCGGCACGATGAGAAACAGCACGAGCTGCTTCGAATCGACGAAGCTTGCATTTGGATCGTCCGAAAATGCCGCGGACACGAGCGTGGCCGCGGCGTACGCCGCAAGCGGATAGAAGAATCGCGGCACTTCGAGGCGGCGCGTGGCCATCGCATTCAGCAGCCACATGAGCAGCGACAGCCCGAGGAAGATATTCGCGGCCGCGATCGAGAACTGCAGGGCCGATACGAAGCCAAGCAGACCGAAGTACCCGATACGCTGAAACCACTCAGCTTTCATTTTGAGTTGCCGGGCCGTCATCCGGATCCGCTCGCTTGCAGGGCCCCATGCCCCGCGCCGCCCGCGGCCTAAAGGTTACTGCGTCGGCGCGTTCAGCGCGCGTTCCGCCAGCATCGCGACATCCGCTGCCGAAATCCCCGTGAGACAGCGAAAATCGCCGGGCTCGCACCGCCGCTGATCGCAGGGGCGGCACGGAAGATCCGACACTTCCGCCGCCAGGCTGATGAACCGTGCGCCCCGAAACGGCTGCGATCGTATCGGCAGCGTGGGGCCATACAACCCGACAACCGGCACTCCGGTGGTACCCGCGATATGCAACGGTCCGCTGTCGCCGCCGATGTACAGCGCCGCCCGTCCGACGAGCGCCCGAAGCTCTGCGAGATCGAACTCGCCGCACTCGACGATTGCCGGGCGCTCCTGCGCCCCGAGACTCCCTCGCGCGTCATGGGCGATGGCGGCGGCGGCGGCGGCGTCCGACGGACCGGACGTGATGATGATACGGCGCTTCGGATCTTTTGAGGCGAGCCGGCAGACGAGCTCGACAAATGACGCCGACGGCCATCGCCGAAACGGATTGCCGGCGCTCACGTGCAGCACGACGACGGGATTGCTGTCGGTGACGCCGGCCTCGGCCAGTCGCCGCGCGACGGCCGATGCCACGACCGGATCGTCGGCCATTTCCACCACGTCGACCTCGGGATCCGGCGGAGCGATGCCGAGCGGCAGCAGCACATCCCACTGGCTGATAACCGAATGTCGTGGCCGCAGCGCTCGCGGCCTGGGCACGCGTGTTGTGTACATCCAGCTTCGTCCGGCGATTTCGTAGCCGATCCGCTCTGAAGCGCCACTGAGCCAGGTCAGCAACGAGCTGCGCGGTCCGCCGTGAAAGTCGATCGCAAGATCGTATCGCTCGCGCCGCAGCCGTCTGACGAGCGCGATATCGGCGCGCAGTCGGCCCGGCGCATGCGGGCTGCAGACGACGATGACCGCGTCGATATGCGGGTTGTGGCGGACGACCGCCGCGGCTTCTTCCTCGACGATGTATGTGATGCGGGCGTCGGGGAAGTGGCGGCGGATGGCTCGGATGGCGGGAGTCGTGAATACGACATCGCCAATCAGTCTGAGCCGGACCAGGAGAATGTTCAAATCCCGATCTATTTCTCTATCGTGGCTTCGTCAATGAGCATGACGGGGATGTCGTCCTTGATCGGATACACGCGATGGCAAGTGTTGCACTTCAGTCCAGTGTCGTCGTGCACGAGAATTACCGGAGTTTTACAGTTCGGACAGGCGAGAATCTCGAGGAGCTCTGCGTCGATTGCCATGAAAACGTTCCTCCCTGCGGATGGTCCAAAAACTATAACAGAAAGGGTACAATCGCTCCTCAGATGCAGAAATCGATTGTCGGGCTTTTGTCGCTGTTCCTGGGCGCGAGTTCCGCCGTTGCGCAGACCAAACCGGCACCGGCTGATGCCGAGGGGGGCGCGTACTACGAATTCCTGATGGGCCTGCATCTCGAGACCCAGGGTGACGGCCCGGGGGCGAGCGCCGCATACCAGCGCGCCGAGCGGCTCGATCCGACGTCGGCTGAGATTCCGGCAGCGCTCGCCGAGTTGTATGCGCGCCTCAACCGGCCGGCCGACGCCATCGCGGCAGGCGAGCGAGCGGTAAAGGCGAACCCCACCAATCCCGAGGCAAACTGGATACTCGGAAGCTTGTACGCACGGATGTCGGAGATGCCGAACACGCGACCGGCGGATCGGCGCACCTACACGGAGCGTGCGATTGTGAACCTGGAGAAAGCCAATCGCAACGCGCACCCGAGCGTGCCGACCATGCTCGGGCGCCTCTACATCACGGATAGCCAGTTCGAGAAAGCGATCGCGATCCTGGCGCCTGTCGTCGCCGACCAGCCAGACCAGGTCGACGCGGTCGCCATGCTTGCGGAGGCGTACCAAGCTACCAATCGCGACGCCGAGGCCATCGCATTGCTCGAGAAATCCGTTCAGGACGCGCCCGAATTGTTCAGCACGCTCGGCCAGGTGTATCAGGACGCCGGACGCTGGAGCGATGCGGCCCGCGCTTTTGCCGGCGCCGTTGGTGAGCGGCCGCAAAGTCTGCCGCTGCGCTCGCAGTGGGCCACGGCGCTGCTGAACGTCGGCGAAGCACAGCGGGCGCGCGACGTGCTCGAAGAAGGATCGGCAGGAAGCTCGCGCAATCAGCGTGCCCTGTATCTGCTGTCCGAAGCGCAGCGCCGTACGCGCGATTTCGCTGCGGCGGAAGTGACGGCTCGGCGGCTGATTTCGCTCGACGCCCGCGCGCTGGGTGGACCGCGCCAGCTCGCGCAGATTTTCTTCGATCAGAACGAGTATCAGAAGGTCGTGGCGCTGCTCGAGCCGATCGTGACCGAACGCCTCGGTGCAGCGGACGCAGCCGATCTCGCCAGCGACACGTTCCGCAGCATGTACTTCGAACTTGCCGTGGCCTACGAGAAGTTGCGACAGTTCGACAGGGCGATTACGTTGCTGCGGCAGGCGCGCACCCTGTCGCCGACGGACCCGCTCATCGAAATCAGGCTCGCGCGTTCTCAGGAGGACTCGGGCAAAGGCGACGATGCCGTCAGAACGCTGCAGGGCGCTGTCGCGAAGTTTCCCAAGGAACCCGCCGTCAAGCTCTCGCTCGCGTCGACGCTCGAGCGCGAGCGAAAGTATGGAGACGCCGAGACCCTTTTCAGGCAGTTGATCGCCGAAGATCCGAACAACGCCGACGCGCTGAACTCATTCGGGTACATGCTGGCAGAGCGCGGGCAGAAGCTGGACGAAGCGGTCGGTTTCGTGCAGCGGGCGCTCGCGATCGACCCGGGCAACGGTGCGTACCTCGACAGCCTCGGTTGGGCGTACTACAAACAGAACCGGTTCGATCAAGCCGAGGCGCCCCTGCGGGAAGCGGCGGCAAAGCTGCCCACGGTGTCGGTGATTCAGGATCATTTTGGAGACCTCCTCAACAAGCGCGGTTTGGTCGATGAGGCGATCTCCGCCTGGGAAAAGGCGCTCGACGGTGATGGCGATTCCATCTCTCGCCCCGAGCATCGACAGCAAGATCAAATCGGCGCGCCAGAGACTTGACCGAAAAAAGTAAGCTCACCCTTTCGATTCTCCTCCTCACGATCGGCCTTGCGGCGTGCGGCACACCGCGTGTGACGCTGCCCGGCGGGACGGGCGCTCCCGCTTCGGATTTTGCGCCGGCATATGCGGAAGCGCGCGCCGCGTGCGACGGCCTTCGGACCATGCAGGCCGAGCTCGGCTTGTCCGGCCGCGCAGCCGGGCAGCGTATGCGCGGGCGCGTGCTAGCCGGTCTCGTGCCGGGAGCGCTGCGGCTCGAAGGTGTGGCGCCGTTCGGGGCGCCGGTCTTCATCCTGGTAGCCGACGGCACGCGCGGCACGCTGCTGCTCTCGCGCGATCGCCGCGTTGTTCTTGATGCGCCACCGGAGGAGATACTGAATGCGCTCGTCGGCATCCGTCTCGGGCCCGACGATCTTCGCGCGATGTTCGGCGGTTGCGTCAGGGCCGCGGGTGAGGCTACAACCGCGCGCGCGTACGGCGCCGACTGGCTCGCCGTGGATCTTGCAGCGGGCGGGACCGTCTATTTGCGCCGAATACACAATGCGTGGCGAATTGTCGCCGGACGTTACGGTGGACTTGAGATCGACTACCCGGCCTTCCAGGGCGCCCGCCCGTCGCAGGTTGTGGTGCGAGGCCCAGACCTGAACCTCGCGCTGACGCTGAGCCAGGTCGAGCTGAACGGCGATCTTCCGCGCGACCAGCTCGTCGCGTTGAAAATTCCCGATGGCGTCGCGCCGCTGTCACTCGACGAGTTGCGCGCGGCCGGGCCTCTCGGCCGTTGATGATGGCTTCCCTCACACTGCGCGCGTTCGCCAAGATCAACTTGTCGCTGCGTGTCGCCTCCGGCCCGCGAGAGGGATTCCACGACGTCCGGACAATTCTGCAGGCCATCAGTTTGTGTGATCGCGTGACGTGCGAAACGCGCCGCGGCCCCTTTGAAATTCGCTGCGATATGGCAGGCGTGCCGACGGACCGCACCAATCTCGTATGGAAAGCCGCGCAGTTGTTGTGGGAAGCGGCGGCCCGTGGTGGAGAGCCTCGCGATGCGGTGGTGACGCTGAGGAAGAAGATTCCCATGAAGGCGGGCCTGGGTGGGGGAAGCAGCAATGCGGCTGCGACGCTGTTGGGCCTGCGCAGATTGTGGAAACTGCGCCTGCCAGACGAGCAGTTGCACGCGCTGGCAGCGAGACTCGGCTCCGACGTCCCGTTCTTTCTCCTCGGGGGCACCGCGCTCGGCCTGGGCCGCGGCGACGAGGTATATCCGCTCGAGCAGCTGCCGCGATATTGGGTGGTGCTGGCCATCCCGGAGTTCGGCGTAGCCACGGCGGACGCGTATCGCTGGTTTGATGAGACGCTGAAAAGGGAGGGAAAACCCTCCCCACCCTCTTTTCCGGGTCTTCCGAATGTGCCGCTGATTAACGACCTGGAGGCGCCGGTCATCGACCGGCATCCCGAAATTGGTCAGTTGAAGCAACGGTTTACGGACCGAGGGGCCCTGATGGCCGCGATGTCGGGAAGCGGCTCGACGGTGTTTGGGGTGTTCACGTCGGCCCGTGCTGCCGGCGCTGCAGCGCGGGTGGTGGCGAAGGAAGACGTGCGTGTCCTGACGGCGCGATTTGCGCGCCGCAGCCACTAGCGGCAAAGGCGGGAACTTGCCCGTAAGTCCTTCTATCGACTACAATCTTCGTTCGCGCTGCGGTGGACGAGCCACACCTAGACAGCTCCCAGCTCTCAGCCATCAGCTCTCAGACGATGCGGCGGGATTCTGATAAGTTCTGATAGCTAAGAGCTGATAGCGGACAGCTTCGTTGGGGCGTGGCCAAGCGGTAAGGCGCGGGACTTTGGATCCCGTATTCGGTGGTTCGAATCCACCCGCCCCAGCCAGTATTTCTCCGCTGCCCTTGGGTTCCCAGACGCGGTATTCGCGTTGGGATGGACATCTGACACATGGACAGACCTGCAGGGTACGGCGAACTGAAACTGTTTTCCGGGAGCGCCCATCCCGAGCTGGCTCGCGAGATCGCGCAGCATCTCGGGCTGCCGATCGGGCAATGCCGGCTGCGGCGGTTTCCGGATACGGAAGTTTCGTTCCAGATCGACGAAAACATCCGCGGTACGGATGTGTTTATCGTCCAACCGACGTGCGCGCCGGTCGACGAGCACATCATGGAGATGCTGATCATGATCGACGCCTTTCGTCGATCGTCAGCGGCGCGGATTACGGCGGTGATTCCGTATTACGGGTACGCGCGACAGGATCGCAAGGACAAGCCGCGGGTGCCCATCTCCGCCAAGCTCGTCGCCAATATCCTGAGCGCCTCGGGCGTGGATCGCGTGCTGACGATGGATCTGCACAAGGCGCAGATTCAGGGGTTCTTTGATATTCCGGTCGATCACCTGTTTGCGGCGCCGGTGATCATCGATCACCTGGCCCGGACAACGTTTCCGAGCCTGACGATCGTGGCACCCGATGCGGGTGGCGCCGAGCGAGCGCGCGCGTATGCGAAGCGGCTTGGTGGCGAGCTGGCGGTGATCGACAAGCGCCGAAGCGATGACGGCACCGCGGAGGTGATGAATGTGGTCGGCGATGTCGCCGGACGCACGTGCATCATCCAGGACGACATCATCGACACGGCCGGCACGATCGTGAAGGCGGCCAACGCGCTGAAAGACAACGGCGCCGGCCGCGTATTCGCGTGTGCGGTGCATGGCGTGTTGTCGGGGCCGGCGTTCGAGCGCATCGAAAAAGCGCCGATCGAGAAGCTGATTGTCACCAACACGATCCCGCTCAACGGCGATCGTGCCAAGAGCGGCAAGATCGTGTCGCTGTCGGTGGCCAAGCTGTTGAGTCAGGCGATACGGAGCATTCACGAGGAGAGTTCGGTTTCTTCGCTGTTCGTATAGAACGGGGATTGGCGATTAGGTATTTGGGATTAGGACGGCGACGAAGTGTCCCACTGAGCAGTGAGACGTCGCAGGCATAGCGAGCGGCCGAAGGCCGCGAAGGCACAGGTTGCGGGGGTGGGGCCCCGCAATACGTTAAAGAAAGAAGACACGCACCATGGAAGCAGTACTCGACGCAGTTGAACGGACGAATCGAGGCAAGAACGAGGCGCGGCGCCTCCGCGCGAGCGGACGGATCCCGGCAGTCGTTTACGGCGGCAAGGATGGGGGCAAAGCCATCGCCGTCGATCCGAAGATACTGGCGCGCATCCTGCGCACCGAGCAGGGGGCGAATACGCTGATTGCGCTGAATGTGCCTGGCGCGGGCAACGCGCGCGTGCTCGTGCGCGAGTATCAGCTGGATCCCGTCACGCACGAGCTTCTGCATGCCGACTTCTATCGCGTCGCCATGGACAAGATCATCCGCGTCCCGGTGACGGTCGTCGCACAGGGCGAGCCGAAGGGCGTCAAACAGCAGGGCGGCGTGCTCGACATCGTGCACCGCCAGATCGAAATCGAATGCCTGCCGGCCGACATACCTAACAACATCGAAGTCGACGTCCGCGAGCTGATGGTCGGCCAGAGCATCCGTGTCAAAGATCTCGCCACGAATCCGAAATGGAAGGCGGTGACCGACCCCGAAACGATGCTGCTGCACGTCATCATTCCGAAGGTCGAAGAGACGCCCGCGCCTGCCGCGGAGGGTGCGGCCGCAGGAACGGCGGCTGCGCCGGCCGAGCCCGAGGTTATCAAGAAGGGCAAGAAGGACGAGGAAGGCGCCGAGGCGGCTGCGCCTGCTGCGGGCAAGAAAGAGAAGAAATAGCGCACTATGGGGTCTGACCCCCTTACTGAGGACGGGCGTCAGACCCCAATGAAGCTCATCGTTGGTCTCGGCAATCCCGGCCGCGAGTACGAGCACACGCGGCACAACGTCGGGTTTCAGGTGGCCGAGGAGCTTGCGCAGCGCTATCGGGTAAAGCTGAAAAACCACTCGAAGTGGAAGGCGCGCGCGGCGAAGATCGCGGATATCGGCGACGGGGTGTTGTTGGCCGAACCGACCACGTTCATGAACCTGAGCGGCTGGGCGGTTCGCGAGATCGCGGGCTTTCACAAGCTCTCGCCTTCGGACTTGCTGGTCGTCGTCGACGATGCGGACCTGCCCCTGGGACGTTTGCGGATGCGCACGAGCGGGTCGGCCGGCGGCCACAACGGGTTGAAGTCGATCATCCAGGAGCTCGGTACGGTCGAGTTCCCGAGATTGCGTGTAGGGGTCGGAAGGCAACCGGGCGAGCTGAAGAATCACGTGCTGGGCAGATTCTCGGCCGACGAGAAGGCCCAGATCGACGCGGCGGTGAAAAGGGCAGCGGATGCTGCCGAGATGTTCGCGAAGGAGGACATCCTCGCGGCCATGAATCGTTACAACGCGGCATCAGCCGCGGATGAAGACCAGGCATAACGCCTGGCACCTTGCCACGCGATGCGTGGCTCTCGAGCGGGAGAGTCCAGGAGTCGGGGAGTCCTGGAGTCTCGTGGAGTCCGAGATCCAGAAGGAGATGCAAGTGAGTCAGAACAGACAGTACGAGCTCATCTACGTCGTGTCATCCGACGCGACCGACCAGCAGATCGCGGACCTGCATACGCAGGTGGAAGAAATCACCGGCCGGTTTTCCGGCACGCTCGACAAGACCGAGAACTGGGGCCGGCGGAAGCTTGCCTACGAGATCGGACCGCACAAAGAAGCGACATACGTCCTCGAGGTGATTACCGGTTCGGGCGAGTTGATGAAGGAAATCGATCGCCGCCTCCGGGTCAGCGACCAGGTCATCCGCCATCTCACCGTCCGCGTCGACGAGGAGAACCGCGTCATCGACCGCGCGCGCACGCTGCGCAAGGAAGACTCGCAGCGCCGGCGCGTGGCCAGAGGCCTGCCCCCCGAGCGCCAGCCCGGCGAAGGTCCGCAGCGTAATGACGACGATGACGACCGCTTCGCGGTCGACGTGGAAGAGGGAATCTAACTTGGTTCGGTTCTTGGTTCTAGGTGCTGGGTTCTGGGTTCTGGTTCTTGGTTCTGGGGTTCGAGGTTCACGTTCAGGTGCAAGTGAACCTGGAATCTCGAACCCAGAACCGGAACCCAGCACCCAGAACCCAGAACCCCAGAACCGCTGAAAGGTAGATACGTATGCGTGAAGGACGAGGACGCTCATCATCATCATCATCATCGGAAGGCCGCGGCGGGCGTGGCGGCGATAAGAAGGACGACAAGAAGCGCACGCTGTTCCGGCGGCGGAAGGTCTGCAAGTTCTGCGCGGACAAGATCGACGACATCAACTATAAGGACGTCAAGCTACTGGGGCCGTTCGTGCCGGAGCGCGGCAAGATTCTTCCGCGCCGCATCTCGGGCACCTGCGCAACGCACCAGCGCAAGCTGCAGACGGCTATCAAGCGCGCGCGTCAGCTCGCGTTGATACCGTACGTCACAGAATAGCTGCTAAAAGGGGTCTGCCCCCCCGTACTAGCGCGGGGGTCAGACCCCATTCAAGAGGCAAAAACATGGAAGTCATTCTTCGAGATCACGTCGAGAACGTTGGGCGCCGCGGTGAAGTGGTGAAGGTGGCCGACGGCTACGCGCGCAACTTTCTGCTGCCGCGCAAGCTGGCGCTCCTCGCGACGCCCGGCAATCTCAAACAAGTCGAACGCGAGCGCGTCAAGCTCGACGTCAAAGAGCTGGAAGAGAAGACAGCGGCCGAGGCGGTTGCGGCGCGCATGGACGGCATCGATGTCGTCATCTCACGGCGCGTCGGCGAAACCGAAGCGCTGTACGGATCGGTGACGTCGGCAGACATCGCCGAGGTGCTTCTCAAGCGAGGCTTCGACATCGACAAGCGCAAGATTGGACTGCGCGAGCCGATCAAGAAGCTCGGCGAGCTGACGGTGCCGGTCAAGCTGCACCGGGATGTCGTCGTGCAGCTGCCGGTCAAGGTTGTGGCCGAGGGCAAGCCAGAAGTGGCGCCGGCGGAGTTGAAAGCACCGACGCCGGCTGAAGAACCCTCTAGGGATTAGGGATTCGGGATTCGGGATTAGGCCCGGCTGCTCAGAATGAACGGAACTGCTCAGGTGTCAGCTTGCCATCTCACCGGCACCTGACGCAGTTCTGCTAGAACGCCGCAATTCGATCTGGTACGCTTCGCACGAATCGCATGAAGTACGAGTCGCTTGTTCGCTCACGCTCTCGCAAATCCATTTGCCTGCCGCTCCTTCGGACGCTGCCGGACAACAGCCTAGGAAGAGAACATGGATCTTGAGTGAGATCGACAGCCGGTACGTCTCGGTACTTCCGGAGCGGATTCGCATCGCCCGTTAGAACCCCCACATCGATGACCGTTGATGAAGCCGTTGAATCTGCGGCGACTGCGCCTACCTGGGACGCCCGTATCTCTGTTATTCGCCGTGGACTCGAACCTCTGATGCACTCGGCCCAGTCATTCGCGACGCTGACGGACGCATATTTACAATTCCCACCCTGCGGGAGATGTTGACCGTCCAGCCAATTCCCATGCTTATCGGAACCCAGTTTTAGGTTAGACTCTGCGTTCTGTTGCTGGGAGTCGACCCAATCCCGAATCCCGAATCCCGATAGAACCCTTGGATGCCTGAAGCCGTTGCAGTCGATCGAACGCTGCCGCACAATCTCGAGGCGGAGCGATCCGTGCTCGGGGCCGTCCTGATCCACAACGACGCCTTCAACCAGGCCGCGGAGGTTCTGACCCCGCGCGACTTCTACCGCGACGCGCACCGCCGGATCTTCGAGAAGATGATTCAGCTGAGCGAGCGGGGAAACGCGATCGACTTCGTTACGCTCAAGGAAGAGCTCTCTCGAGCGGGGGAGCTCGACGAAGTCGGCGGGCCTGCCTACATTTCGGCGCTCGTCGACGGTCTGCCTCATGCCGCCAACGTCGAGTACTACGCGCGCATCGTGCGCGAGAAGTCGACCCTCCGGAACCTGATTTTCGCGTCGAACAAGATTCTCGCGACCGCCTACGAGGCTGAGCAGGAGCCCAATCTCATTCTCGACGAGGCCGAACAGGCGATCTTCGCGATCGCCGAAGATCGCGTGCGCGCCGGGTTCACCTCGATGCGGCAGCTGGCGCACGCGAGCTTCGCCGCCATCGAGCGCGCGCACGAGCGCAAGCAGCTCATCACCGGCGTGCCGTCAGGATTCTCCGACCTCGATGAGATAACGGCCGGGTTCCAGGCAGGCGATCTCGTCATCATCGCGGCGCGGCCGTCGGTCGGGAAGACCGCGCTCGTCCTGAACATCGCTCAACACGTCGGGACGAAAACAGGGCGCACGGTCGGTATCTTCAGTCTCGAAATGTCGAAGGAACAGCTGTTCCTCCGCATGCTTACGTCCGAAGCGCGCATCGACAGCCACCGGCTGCGTACGGGGTTTCTCGTAGAGAGCGATTGGGGCCGGCTGTCGCACGCGCTCGGCACGTTGAGCGAGGCGAAGGTGTTCATCGACGACACGCCGGGCATCGGCGTCCTCGAGATGCGCGCGAAGTCGCGGCGCCTGATGGCCGAACATGGGCTCGACATGCTCATTGTCGATTACATCCAGCTGATGCAGGGACGCGGACGGGCCGAAAACCGCACGCTCGAACTGGCGGCCATCTCGCGCTCGATGAAGATGCTTGCGAAGGAATTGAACGTTCCGGTCGTCATCCTGTCGCAGCTCAGCCGCGCCCCGGAATCGCGTTCGGACCACCGCCCCATGCTCTCCGACCTTCGCGAATCCGGCGCCCTGGAACAGGACGCCGATGTGGTCATCCTGCTCTTCCGCCCCGACCAGTATCCCGACGTGAAGCCCGAAGACGAGAACATCGCCGAGATCAATGTCGCCAAGCAGCGCAACGGTCCCACCGGTCTCATCCGCCTCGCGTTCATGAAATCAGAAACGCGCTTCGGCAATCTCGAGCAGCATCGATGACCAAGCAGATCGCCGAGTTGGCGGGCCTCGCCGTAGCGTTGCGGAGGCGGGACGGCGCGCGCGTGGGGGTGGCTAGGGCACCCCGACGCGGCTTCCGCGTTGGGGACCCCGCGCCCCACGCGAACTAACAAGTGTCCTCGCGGTGCACGTTCGCGCACGTCGACCTCGCGGCGCTTCAGTCGAATTTCCGCGCGATTTCAGAATTCCTGGCGGCAAACGCGGTCGGCCCTGCTCCCGGCATCATTGCCGTGGTCAAGGCCAATGCGTACGGGCATGGCGCGCCATCCGTTGCGCTCGCGCTGCAAGGTGCAGGAGCGAAACTTCTGGCGTGCGCCGACATCGAGGAAGCCATCGTCCTTCGCAAGGCCGGTGTAACCGCCGAGATCCTGATTTTCGGCGCGCTCGGCGTGAGCGATGTGGACGGCGTGTTCGCGCACGACCTCACGCCGACCATCTCGACACCCGGCGCCGGTCGATCGCTGCAGGCCGCGGCGGCGAAACACGGCGCGCGGCTTCGCTGTCATCTGAAGATCGACACCGGTATGAACCGGCTCGGGTTACGCCACGACAACCTCGAGTTCACGTTGCCCGAGGTGATCGCGAGCGGCAATCTCGAAATCGTTTCCGTCTACACGCATTTTGCGACCGCGGACGAGCCAGATTCTTCGCTTTTTCAAACACAGCGCGAGCGATTCGAGCAGGTGCTTGCGCGACTGCCGCAGCTCGGCGTGACGCCGCGATTGTGCCACGCGGCGAACAGTGCGGCCACGCTCCGCGATTCGCGTGTGTGGTACGACATGGTTCGGCCCGGTCTCTTGATGTACGGGGTCGTCCCTCCGCCGCTGGCGTCGACGATTCCGGTAACGCCGGTCATGTCGCTTCGCAGCCGCGTGGTCGCGGTCAAGGGCGTTCGCGTCGGCGAAGTCGTCGGCTACGGCGCGCTGTGGACGGTCCCAAAGCCCGGGCGCATCGCCGTCGTCCCCGCGGGGTACGCAGACGGACTCGATCGCCGCATGGCCGGCAGCTGCTCGGTGCTCATCCGCGGCGAGCGTGCGCCCATTGTGGGCGCCGTCAACATGGACATGATTACAGTGGATGTGGCCGATGTGAAAGTGGAGACTGGCGACGAGGTCGTCATCATCGGACGGCAAGGTGACGATCGCATCGAAGTACGTGAAATCGCCGCGGCCATCGGCACCAACCCCTACGAGGTGCTGTGCCGGATCGGCACCCGAATAGAAAGGATCTACTAGGTGAGTGGTTGCCACCAACCACTAACCACCAACCAGGACCATGTTCTCCCTAGCCTCCCGCGCGCGCCTGACACACTACGACATCGATCGCTTTCCCAGCGACACGCTTTTCGATCGCCTGGCGCGCGTTGTGTGCCAGGCCGGATGTCTTCCGCGCAAAGAGTTGTACGAAGCATGGGAGGTCGGCCGTCGCGTGCGGCGGCTGTTCCGCGGCGGCCGCGTGCTCGATCTCGGCGGTGGGCACGGCCTGCTTGCGCACGTGATGCTCCTTCTCGACGATTCGTCGCCGACAGCGCTCGTGATCGACAAGACGTTGCCCTCCTCCACCGCAAAGCTGCACGACGTGCTCGTGGAAGCCTGGCCAAGACTATCTGGACGCATCGGGTTCGTTGCTGGCACGATGGATGACGTTGAGATTCTCGACACCGACATCGTCGTGTCGAGTCATGCGTGTGGCGTGCTCACCGATCGGGTTCTCGACCGCGCCGTCGGCGCGCGTGCGCGGGTTGCCGTTCTACCATGCTGCCACAACCTCGATTCTGGCAATGACGGCGGACTCTCGGGTTGGGTCGACGGCGCCGCCGCGATCGACATCGTGCGCGCGATGCGACTGGCGGAGCAGGGCTATCGCATCTGGACACAGGCGATTCCCGCGAAGATAACTCCGAAGAACCGGCTGTTGTTGGGCGCGCCTCGGTAGGTGGTTGGTGGTAGGTGGTGGGTGTGGATGGGTGGTAGCGAGGGATTGCAACTTATGTCCGCGCCGCCCGTATTGAAGTATATGCTGAAGTTCCTGCTCTGGTGCCTGTTGCTGGTGCTGTGCTGGCCGCTGGCCTTGTTGGCGCTCTTGCTCTATCCGCTCGTCTGGATTCTGCTGCTGCCTTTCCGGATCGTCGGCATTGCGGTAGACGGCGTCCTTGGCCTGTTACGCGGGATCTTCATGCTTCCCGCGAGAGTGCTGAGCGGACCACGCGCGTTGTAGGTCGCCCTCAGAAGATCGGGTGGATGCTCGTAAACAACGCAATCCCCAGCGTGTAGAACAGTGCGAATAGGACAACGATGCCGGTTGCGATTCTTTGTGAGCGAATCGTCGCCAACCACATAAAGGCAGGAAACAACACAGAACAATATCGGCCGAGTCCTTCGAACACACCGGATGAAAGCGGCAGCCATAAGTTCAGCAACATGAACAAACCGTAGGCGCCGCCGAGCTTCAGCCACACACAGGGCGTCAGGATGAGGAACGCGATAGCTGTGACGCCGTAGAGCGTGTCATAGCGCGCCATCGGACTGCTCAGGAGATATCCGTATGGATTCGTCAAGAGCTCCTGTGTGAGCCGGATCGGCGCCGTCCAGGGAGCGCCGCCAACGCTGTAGCCCCAGCGCTGGATTGTCATGGCCCATTCGAATGGGTTGCCGCTCAGTTGATAGACGTAGAGCGAGTACGCACTGATGCCGCTTGCGACGAGCAGCAGGCCAATCGCCGCGAACGTCCTGTCGCGGATGGTCGGCTGCACAGTGCGGAATACTATCCAGGCCAGTGCTGGCCACATGAGAATGCCATTAACGCGCGTCGCCGTCGCCAGCGCGCCGGCGAGACCGCCGAGCAGCCAGTGACGAGTGCGGAACCCATAGAAACTGAGGACCGTGAGCAGGAGAAATAGGGACTCGGTATAGACCAAACCGAAAAAAAAGCTGAACGGAAAAATCGCGGTAAGCAGTACGGCCCGCTCTGCCTGACGACGATTCAAGTCAAGCTTTGCGAGGAAGAACAGACAGACCGACGCTGTGATGAAGGATGTCCACGATACCAGGATGCCTCCAAGATATACATCGGCCTTGCCAATATCGAACAGCCGGCTGGCGTATTGCATTGAGAGTGGATACACCGGGAAGAATGCAATCTTGCCAGGTTTACCGATGCCCGCGGACGGTCCGCCGGCGACGAAGACATACCCGTTTGTCGCGATTTGATGGTACCAACCAGAGTCGTAGCGGGCGAACGTGTCCCAGAACGGGCTTGTCGACTCGAAAACGGTGAACTGCTCGCGCTGCTGCAGTGGGAACGACAGATTCACCAGGAGCGCGAGAATTGCCGAGATGAGACGAAACGCGAGCGACGCGGCGATAAGGCGCAGCACGACCCGGAAGTCGTGGGGGAACGACTGAAGCGTTGGCAGGTTCGCGATGGCGCGGTAGCATATCCTAGGAAGTCCAACTAACCAAACGCAAAAGAAACGGCGCTGGCCAGCGCGCAACCACCAACCACCAACCACCAGCCAGACGATGTAGCATCTTCCCGTGAAGCCTCCCAAGACCGTCTTCGTCTGTCAGGAATGCGGCGGCCAGCAGCCCAAGTGGGTCGGCCGCTGTCCCGACTGCGGCGCCTGGAATTCGCTCGTGGAAGAACAGCCCGCGCCGCAGACGGCACCTGCGGCGGCCGGCCATCGCTACGGCCTTGTGTCGGGCGGGGCATCCGCCCGGCTCTATAGCGACATTGAGACGTCCGATGCGCCGCGCATTTCCTCGGGCGTTGCAGAGTTCGATCGCGTCCTCGGAGGCGGCATTGTCCCGGGTGCGCTCGTGCTGCTCGGAGGCGAGCCGGGCATCGGAAAATCCACGCTCCTGCTGCAGGTGGCGGCGCACGTTGCGCGCAGTGTCGGCCCGGTTCTTTACAGCTCGGGCGAGGAATCCGAGCACCAGATCAAGCTGCGTGGCGAACGGTTATCGGTCGATCGCTCGCCTCTGTATCTGCTCGCTGAAACGTGTCTCGAGCGCATCCTGGAGGAGATCGAGCGGCTGAAGCCGGCGCTCGTGATCGTCGATTCGATTCAGACGATCTTCTCCGCGCGCTTTCAATCCGCGCCGGGCAGCATCGGACAGGTGCGCGAAGTCGCAACGCATCTTCTGTTCGCGGCCAAGGGACGGAATGTTCCGATCGTGCTCGTCGGCCACGTCACAAAAGACGGAAGTCTCGCCGGCCCCAAGGCGCTCGAGCACGTCGTCGACACAGTTCTGTATTTCGAGGGAGAACGCCACCACGCGCATCGCGTCGTGCGCGCGTTCAAGAACCGCTTTGGGGCCGCGAGCGAGCTCGGCGTATTCGAGATGACGGCCACCGGATTGCGCGAGGTGGCGAACCCGTCGCAGGTGTTCCTTGCCGAGCGGTCGATAGGCAAGCCCGGGTCGGCGGTGCTGTGCTGCATCGAAGGCTCGCGGCCGATACTTGTAGAGGTGCAGGCGCTCGTGACGAGCAGCACCTTCGGGAACGCGCGCCGCATGGCGAGCGGCATCGATCAACAGCGGCTGTCGCTGCTGCTCGCAGTGATGGAGAAACGGGCTGGTCTCCACTTGCTCGGCGACGACGTGTATATCAACGTGGCCGGAGGCATGAACGTCGACGAACCAGCCGCCGATCTCGGGGTGGTCGCCGCGGTCGCGTCGAGCGTGAAGAACCGTGCAGTGGGTTCGAGCACGGCTGTATTCGGCGAGGTGGGCCTCGGCGGAGAGGTGCGGGCCATCACCCAGCCGGCCCTCCGCGTGCGCGAGGCGGCGCGCATGGGGTTTGAACGCTGTGTCGTGCCGCTGGCGAATGCCGATCTCCCGAAGTCGGACCGTCCTCCGAACTGCGAACTCGTCGGGGTGAGGACAGTGGACGAAGCTTTGCAAGCGCTACTACAATGACGTGCCTATGAGTTGGGGTGTCATCGCGCGCGGCGCGTTCGTGGCCATCGTTGCGTATTGCGCGGTGGTGCTCCGGCCGCTTGGGTTGGAAACGATACCCAACATCGCGTTCGGCGTCGCTATCGCCGGTCTCGTCATTTTCCTCGAAGATCGACTTCGCCAGACGCCTCTCCCAAATGTCGTCGGTGCGCTCATCGGCGGTACGGTCGGACTTCTACTCGCGCGGCTCATCGGCGACGCGCACTTCTGGGCAAACGACGACAACCTTGGCGTCATATTCCTTCACACGCTCATCCTGCTCGCGCTGCCGTACATTGGCCTGGTGCTCGGCGCAAAATCGGGCGAGTGGCTCGAGCCCGAGCGGATTGCGGGCTTGTTCCGGCAGAAGTCGCAGCAGCAGCGCCGCTACAGAATCCTCGACACCAGCGTCATCATCGACGGCCGGATTGCGGACATCTGCGAGACCGGTTTCGTCGACGGCACGCTCGTCGTCCCGCAGTTCGTGCTCAAGGAGCTGCAGCAGGTTGCCGACTCGTCAGACTCGCTGCGGCGGAATCGCGGCCGCCGCGGCCTCGATATTCTCCAGCGCATACAGAAGATGGCCGGGCTCGACGTCATCATCTCGGACGCCGATTTTCCCGATCTCAAGGAAGTGGATCTCAAGCTCATCGAGCTTGCGCGCACGCTGCAGGGCAAGATCGTCACCAACGACTTCAACCTGAACAAGGTCGCTCAGTTGCGCGGAGTCGAGGTGCTCAACATCAACGAGCTCGCGAACTCTTTGAAGCCTGTCGTGCTGCCGGGCGAGACGATGAAGGTGTTCATCCTCAAGGAAGGCAAGGAATACAACCAGGGTGTCGCATACCTCGATGACGGCACGATGGTGGTCGTCGATAACGCGCGTTCGATGATTGGTAAGACCATCGACGTGGTCGTGACGAGCGTGCTGCAGACGACTGCGGGCAAGATGATTTTCGGCCGGTTTATCGACGCCGGCGCGCAGCCGATGCCGATCGATCGCCGCGCGAGGAATCAGTGAAGACAGCATTGGTAGATTGGCAGACTGGTAGATTGGTAGATTACGAAAGTCCCGTAATCTTGCAGTCTGCCAATCTTCGAATCTGCGAGTGAGCGTGCCTCCTTTCCATTGGTGGCGAACGGTCTTCTTCCTCATTCCCGCCATTTCGGTTTACACCATCGTGTTGGGCACGCTGTCGATTTTGTCGACGTTCGTCGACAGGAAGGGGCATGCGGCGCACTGGTGCGCACGCGCGTGGTCCTGGTTGATTCTGGCGACAACGGGCGTCGACGTGAAGGTGATCGGCCTCGACCGGGTGAGACCAGGCGAGACATACGTGTTCATCGCGAATCATCAGAGCATCTACGACATCCCGGTCATCTTTGCGTCGCTGCCGTTCCAACTGCGCATCATCGCCAAGGAATCGCTCGGCCGGTTTCCCTTTCTCGGCTGGCATCTGATTCGGGCGGGACATCTGCTCGTCGATCGCCGCAATCCCGATCGTTCGGGCATCTTGCACAGGTGGCGCCGGCTTGTGAGCGATCGTCTGTCGCTCATCATCTTCCCGGAGGGCACGAGAAGCCCGGATGGCGAAGTCGGGCGATTTAAAGGGGGAAGCTTTCTCCTGGCGCTCGAAGCAGGCCTGACAATCGTGCCGCTGTCGGTATCCGGAAGCCGGCACGTCATGCAGAAAGGCCGTCTGATGACCTGCCCCGGCCATGTGACACTCCGCGTGCACGAGCCGATTGCCGCACCGAGAGTCGATTCGCCCACCGCTGACGACGCGCGAGACTTTGCAGCGCGCATCGAGACCATCGTGAGGTCGGCAGTGGACGGCAGCCGCTGACTGCGGGAGCGGAGAACGTCACGGTCCCGCGCCTGCCGGATTGACAGTGACCGTCACGCTGTCGGTCCTGCTCAACACACTATCCGACGCGGTCAGCTGCAGAACGTAAGTTCCGGCGCGCTGAAGCTGGCGCTCGTCACCGCCGCCGTGGGAGCGGAGAACGTCACGGTGCCTGGTCCACTGACGCGGGTCCAGCGCAAGGTCATGGCGCTGGGCGGTGATGGTTTCCCATCATCGGACGCCGAGCCCAGGAGACTGGCGGTCGCTGGCAGCGTAATGATCCGATCGGGTCCGGCGCTCACCGTGGGCGCTGCGTTTGCCGCATTGACAGTGACCGTCACGCTGTCGCTCTTGCTCAACACACTATCCGACGCGGTCAGCTGCAGAACGAACGTTCCAGGCGCGCTGAAGCTGGCGCTCGTCACCGCCGCTGTGGGAGCGGAGAACGTCACGGTGCCTGGTCCACTGACGCGGATCCAGCGCAAGGTCATGGCGCTGGGCGGTGATGGTTTCCCATCATCGGACGCCGAGCCCAGGAGACTGGCGGTCGCTGGCAGCGTAATGATCCGATCGGGTCCGGCGCTCACCGTGGGCGCCGCGTTTGCCGCATTGACAGTGACCGTCACGCTGTCGCTCTTGCTCAACACACTATCCGACGCGGTCAGCTGCAGAACGAACGTTCCAGGCGCGCTGAAGCTGGCGCTCGTCACCGCCGCTGTGGGAGCGGAGAACGTCACGGTGCCTGGTCCACTGACGCGGATCCAGCGCAAGGTCATGGCGCTGGGCGGTGATGGTTTCCCATCATCGGACGCCGAGCCCAGGAGACTGGCGGTCGCTGGCAGCGTAATGATCCGATCGGGTCCGGCGCTCACCGTGGGCGCCGCGTTTGCCGCATTGACAGTGACCGTCACGCTGTCGCTCTTGCTCAACACACTATCCGACGCGGTCAGCTGCAGAACGAACGTTCCAGGCGCGCTGAAGCTGGCGCTCGTCACCGCCGCTGTGGGAGCGGAGAACGTCACGGTGCCTGGTCCACTGACGCGGATCCAGCGCAAGGTCATGGCGCTGGGCGGTGATGGCTTCCCATCATCGGACGCCGAGCCCAGGAGACTGGCGGTCGCTGGCAGCGTGATGATCCGATCGGGTCCGGCGCTCACTGTGGGCGCCGCGTTTGCCGCATTGACAGTGACCGTCACGCTGTCGCTCTTGCTCAACACACTATCCGACGCGGTCAGCTGCAGAACGTAACGTTCCAGGCGCGCTGAAGCTGGCGCTCGTCACCGCCGCTGTGGGAGCGGAGAACGTCACGGTGCCTGGTCCACTGACGCGGGTCCAGCGCAAGGTCATGGCGCCGGGCGGTGATGGCTTCCCGTCATCCGACGCCGAGCCCTGGAGACTGGCGGTTGCTGGCAGCGTGATGATTCGATCGGATCCGGCGCTCACCGTGGGTGCCGCGTTCGAGAGAGCTTGAATCACGATGGGCATTCCCATGACGGCCTCGGAGCTCGCGGGCGCATCCGCCGTGCTCCCTGCGTTGCGTGCCCATACTCTGACTACGTACGAGCCGGCTACCGAAGGCGTCCACGTGAAGGTGGCGTTCGTCGACCATGCCTTTCCGACTTGTGCGGTCGCACCGTTCACGATCCACCATTTGAACTGCACCGGCGCCGTGCCGCCCGCCGCGATGGCCGAGAACGTGATGCTGGTTCCGGTGACCTGAGGAGAAGTGTGGCTGGACGAAATGCCCGTCACGCGCAAGGAAGGCTTCGCTGGCGTCGTTGAAATCTCGTTCGAGTACGAGCTGACCATTCCGGCGGTGTCATATGAGCGGACAGTGAGGAAGTATTCCACGGACGGATCGGGTTCGAGAAAAACGAATGTCGTGACGTTGCCGACGTCGATGGTAGTGGTGTACTGACCCGAAGCCGTGCCGTACGACAAGTAGTAACCCGCGATGTCGGACTCCGGACTCGCATCCCAGGCGAGTTGAACGCCAGCTTCTGCCGATGCGGCTGACAGACACGTCGCTGTGAGGAACGCGATGACAGTGCGCAATTAGTTGGGTTCTTTCGCCCGAGGAAGCAAAGCGATACTTGTGGGGGTGTTAATGTTGTTTGCAAAACTGGTGCCATGGCCGATCCGTTAAAAAGCCTTAAGATCTGCGGATTCTGAAACTCAGATGGCTGTGTGTATGAAAAAATTACCGTGCAATTTTTGCACGCATAGCACGTGACGAGTGCGGATGATCAGAACAGAAGCGTTCACACGCTCAAATGCGCGCGGACGAGGTCGTCGGTCAGTTCGCTGATCGCACCGCCGGCGATGCTGCGGCCTTTTTCGAGGATCCGGAACTCGCTCGCGACGCGGCGGGCGAAGGGCAATTTCTGCTCGACGAGCAGTACGGTGAGGCCCATCTCTTTGTTCAGCTTCAGGATGATGTCGCCGATTTCGTGTACGATGTTCGGCTGTATTCCCTCGGTAGGCTCGTCCAGAATCAGCAGTGACGGCTCGAGGACGAGCGCGCGGCCGATCGCCAGCTGCTGCTGCTGGCCTCCTGACAGATCCCCGCCGCGGCGCTGCCCCATCGTCTTCAGCACGGGGAACAGATCGAAGATTCGCGGCGGCACCTTTCGCACGCCGTTTCGACGAACCCCCAGGCCGATCTGGAGATTCTCTTCCACCGTCAGCTGCGGAAAAATCTCACGGCCCTGCGGAACGTACCCGATGCCGAGGCGCGGACGCGCTTCTGGCGGCTGCGCGCGGAGATCGTGCCTGTCGAACCGGATTTCGCCCGACGCCGCCGGCAGCAGTCCCATGATGCATTTGAGCAGCGTGGTCTTGCCCATGCCGTTGCGGCCCATCAGGCAGGTGCGCGATCCCGCCGGCACGTCGAGGCTGACGTCCCACAACGTGTGGCTGCCGCCGTAAAACTGGTTGAGCGCGGTGACCGTGAGCACGCTCATGTCCCCAGATACACTTCGATGACGCGTGGGTGGTTCTGCACGTCGTCCATGCTGCCTTCCGCCAGCACGCGGCCTTCGTGGAGGACCGTGACGCGCCTGGCGATCGAGCGCACGAAGTCCATGTCGTGCTCGACCACGACCACGGAGTGGTCGCCGGCAAGAGACACCAGCAGCTCTGCCGTGCGCTCGGTTTCCTGCGGCGTCATCCCTGCGACCGGCTCGTCGACCAGAAGAAGTTCCGGCTCCTGCATCAGCAGCATTCCGATCTCCAGCCATTGTTTCTGGCCGTGCGAGAGCGCCTTCGCCTGCGTGTCGCCGAGAGCGGTCAGGCCGGTGCGCTCGAGCACGTTGTCGACCCGCTCGCGCTGGCCGGCCGTCGAGCGTGCAACGAGCGCCTTCCAGAACGATTTGTCCCCTTTCAAGGCGAGCTCGAGATTGTCGAACACCGAGAGGAACTCGAAGACGCTCGGCTTCTGAAATTTGCGTCCGATGCCGGCCTGTGCGATTTCGGGTTCGGTGAGCGTAAGCAGATCGATGGCGCGCCCAAACCAGGCCGTGCCGCTGTCGGGACGCGTCTTGCCGGTCACCACGTCCATCATCGTCGTTTTGCCCGCGCCATTCGGGCCGATGACGCACAACAGTTCGCCCGGATCGACGTAGAGCGACAGAGCGTCGAGGGCCTTGAAGCCATCGAAGCTGACGGTGAGCTTTTCGAGATACAGCGTTTTGTCGAGCGTCATTTGCGCGCCTGCGACGGCAGCAGCCCTGCAAGCCCGCGAGGCAGGAATATGGTGACCAGCACGAACATCCCGCCGAGCGCGTAAAGCCACACTTCCGGGAGCGCAGTGGTGAAATACGTCTTCGCGTAATTCACCATCACCGCGCCGGTGGCAGCGCCGACGAGCGTGCCGCGCCCGCCAACGGCGACCCAGATGACCGCCTCGATCGAATTGATCGGCGCGAATTCGCTCGGGTTGATGATGCCCACTTGTGGCACGTATAGCGCACCGGCTACGCCCGCCATCGCCGCCGAGACGACGAAGACCCAGAGCTTGTATGTCTCGACGCGATAACCGAGGAACCGGGCCCGGCTCTCAGCGTCACGAATGGCATGAATCACCCGGCCGGCCCGCGAATCGATGATAGCGCGGCATACCCAGTAGCTGACGGCCAGTGCCGCGGCACTGGCCACAAAAAGCACCGCGCGTGTGCTGTCGAGCTGAAGTGCGTAACCTGCGATGTCTTTGAAGTCGGTGAAGCCGTTGTTGCCGCCGAACCCCATGTCGTTGCGAAAGAACGCCAGCATCAGCGCGTAGGTCAACGCCTGGGTGATGATGGAGAGATAGACGCCCGTCACGCGCGAGCGGAACGCGAGCCATCCGAACACAAACGCGAGCAGTCCCGGAGCGAGCACGACCATTGTGAGTGCGAACCATAAACGGTCGAAGCCGTGCCAGAACCATGGCAACTCGGTCCAGTTGAGGAAGACCATGAAGTCGGGCAGTACAGGATGGCCGTAGACCCCCCGCGGTCCTATCTGCCGCATGAGGTACATGCCCATCGAGTATCCGCCGAGCGCGAAGAATGCCGCGTGTCCGAGGCTGAGAATGCCGCAGTATCCCCACACCAGGTCAACAGCCAGTGCCAGCGTGGCGTAGCACAAGTACTTTCCGACGAGCGTGACGGTGTACGCCGAGAGGTGTAGCGGCGAGGCCGGCGGCACTGCGAGGTTCAGGACCGGGACGACAACCGCGATCGCCGCGATGACGGAGAGAAACAGACGGTCGCCGCGGCTCACCTATTGGCTCTCCGCGGCGCGTCCGGTTTGCGGGAACAATCCGCGAGGCCGCCGTTGGATGAAAAGTATCAAGGCGACGAGAACGAAAATTTTCGCGAGAACTGCGCCCCAATACGGCTCGAGCAGCTTGTTGACGATGCCGAGCGAAATGCCGCCGATGAGCGTTCCCCAGAGATTGCCGACGCCGCCGAACACGACCACCATGAACGAGTCGATGATGTACGCCTGGCCGAGGTTCGGTCCCACGTTCGTCAGTTGGCTCAACGCCACGCCGGCGACCCCGGCAATGCCTGCGCCCAGACCGAACGTCATGGCGTCGACCCGATCGCTGCGTACGCCCATGGCGCGCGCCATCGCCCGGTTCTGCGAGACCGCGCGAATGTCGAGTCCCAGACGAGTTCGCTTGAGCACCAGCGACAACAGCGCAAAGACGATGAGTGTGAAGATCACGATGTAGAGCCGGTTGTACGTGATGCCGAGAGCTTCGTTGATCTGCAGGGTTCCGCTCATCCACGACGGGGTCGCCACCGATCGATTCAGCGCCGAAAACATCGACCGTACGAGCTGCTGCAGCACAAGGCTGAGGCCGAAGGTGGCCAGCAAAGTTTCCAGGGGCCGGCCGTACAGGAAACGGATAATCGTTCGTTCGATCAGCACGCCGACAGCCCCGGCAACGACAAACGCCGCGGGAATCGCGACGAAGATCGACGCGTCGAGATTCTGCGGCATTGCGACCTGCACGAGGTATGTCGTGTACGCCCCGAGCATCATCAGCTCGCCGTGGGCCATGTTGATGACTCCCATCACGCCGAACGTGATGGCCAGTCCTATCGCAATCAGCACGAGCACCGACCCGAGGCTGAGGCCGAAGAACAATGTTTCAATCGCGGAATAAATCCACCGTCTCGAGTCGATCTCGTCGAGCGCTCTGACCGCTGCCTCCCGCACCACGGCATCGCTTTCAACGAAACTTCCATCGGGCGTGCGCTCCACGATGCGGGCAAGCCGGTTTCGAACATTCGAGCCCACACGGCTTGACAGGGTCTCGATGGCCGCCAGACGCGCGGCGGCATCGGATCCGTCAAGGTCGGCCATCGCGAGACCGGTCTCAATCGCCCTTTTAACGTTCGCATCGGTTTCAACGCCGTGTCGATCGCGCAGCAGCGCGACTGACGACTCGTCGAGCGAGCGCAGCATGTCCTGGATGGCGCCAAGCCTTGCCGAGGCATCGGGGCTCGAGAGGCCAAAGCGCGCGAGCGCGGTTCTGAGCGAGCGCCGGAGTCTGTTGTTACTGCCGATCTTGGTCATCGTCTCGGGCGCTGCCTCGCCCGCGTCTCTACCCGAGAGTGGATCGACCAGCGCGTACGTGGCGAGATCTCCGTCGACAGTCTTTACGACGAAGATCGTATTGTCGGCAGTGCGAAAGTACAGACGATCCTCGAGGAGCGCAGTCAGCACGGGGCGCGCTCGCGGATGACCTGCGGCCATCATCCGCTCGGCGATCGCTTCTTTGTCGAGGAACGTCGCCTCGCGGAGCTGCCCGAGCGACGTCAGAAAAGCGTCGTCCTGCGTCTGGGCTGCAAGCGACGCGTCGGCGGCTGGTGATGCGAGCACGACGGCGAGCAGCAGCCGGCACAGCCACTGCCCGCCCATCGTCCTGATCACTTGTAGTTCTGACCCGAGCACACCTTCGTCGAGGTGTTGAAGTTCCCGCAGTTCAGCTTCACCCAGTCGGCCTCAATAGGCTTGCTCGCCGGCAGGAAGTCCGACCAGGCGTCACCCGGCACGGTGCCATTGGTCTTCCAGACGATGTCGAACTGACCGTCGCCTCGCACCTCACCAATATAGACCGGCTTGGTAATGTGGTGGTTCGGCAGCATGCGCGCGATGCCCCCGGTCAGGTTCGGCGTCTCGAGGCCAGGCAGCGCCGCGAGTACCTTCTCGACGTCGGTGGACTTCGCTTTTTCCACTGCCTTTACCCACAGATTGAACCCTATGTAGTGCGCCTCCATCGGATCGTTCGTGGTCCGCTTCGGGTTCTTGATGTACGCCTTCCACATGTCGATGAACGCTTTGTTCGCCGGCGTGCTGAGGCTCTGGAAGTAGTTCCATGCCGCGAGATGGCCGACGAGCGGCCGCGCGTCGAGGCCCGACAGTTCTTCCTCGCCGACCGAGAAAGCCACGACCGGGATGTCCTCGGCGGAGATCTTCTGGTTGCCGAGCTCCTTGTAGAACGGCACGTTGGCGTCGCCGTTGATGGTCGAGACGACGGCTGTTTTTCTTCCCGTCGATCCGAAGCGCTTGATCTCGGCGACGCGCGTCTGCCAGTCGGCGTGGCCGAACGGCGTGTAGTTGATCGAGATATCCGCCTTCGGCACTCCCTTCGCGATCAGGTATGCCTCGAGAATGCGATTCGTCGTGCGCGGATAGACGTAGTCGGTGCCTTCGAGGACCCAGCGTTTCACGCCGATGTCGTTCATCAGGTAGTCCACAGCCGGAATGGCCTGCTGATTCGGTGCGGCCCCCGTGTAGATCACGTTTTTCGAGGATTCTTCACCCTCGTACTGAACCGGGTAGAACAAGAGGCCGTTGTTTTTCTCGAACACCGGCAGCACGGACTTCCGAGATACCGACGTCCAGCAGCCGAATACCACCGATACCTTATCCTGCGTCAGCAGCTGCGACGCCTTTTCCGCGAACAGCGGCCAGTTCGATGCCGGATCGACGACGACCGCCTCGAGCTTCCTCCCGAGCAGGCCGCCTTTGCGGTTCTGCTCGGCGATCATCATCAACACGGTGTCCTTCAGCGTCGTCTCGCTGATCGCCATCGTTCCCGAGAGCGAGTGCAGCACGCCGACCTTGATGGGGCCGGGCGTCTGGGCCTGGGTGGTGAACACGAGCGCAACAGCCATCGCGCACGCCGTTAGAAGTACAGTTCGTCGCTTCATAGACTTCTCCTTGTTTGAGGGGTGCTCTTACATCTGGAGTTGGAGGCCGGTGCCAATGCGCAGGCCTCCGGTCTTCACCGCGGAGTAGTTCGTGTTGATGATGAAGAACATCAGCCGCGCGTTGAATTCCTTGATGACGTAGTTGACGTCGAATTCGGTGGTGTCCTGGTCGTAATCCGCAAGCGCGCCTCCGTCGCTGAATGTCGCCCTGGCATATTTGCCGAGGACCTCGAATCTCCCCATGCCGACCGGTTTCGGGAAGAGAAACGCGCCCAGCACATAGGCGCCTTCGCTCGAGCCGTACCGCGCGTCGTAACCGCCGAGCTGGTCGTAGTTGGCGTACTCGCTCTCGACCGTGATGACGCCCCCCTCGCCCACCCGCTTCTCGAACAGGAAATCAAGGGTGGTCGCGGTGTCGCCGTCCTGGGCCTGGATCGCTGCGCCGATGCCGAGCAGGTTCTTGCCGCCGTAGTAGGTGCCGTTGAGGTAATACCCGTTTTCCTTGTCCCAGAAGTCCACCTGGACGCGCGCGGCCGTCAGCAGTTCGGGGTCGCCGGTCGCGGATTTGCCGTCGAAGACGCCGCCCGAGACTTTCACCTTGCTGAAATCGCCCCAGTACGCGACGCCGTTGTCGCGCCCCTGGAAGATGAAGGGATGACCGTTCTGAATTCCGTCGGTGTAGACGCCCCAATGATGCGAGTAGTACGGGCCGTACAGGTTTGCACGATCGCTTGGCGGCAGGAATCGTCCCATCCAGACGTTGAATTTTGGCGACATCTCGAACCGCGCGACCGCATCGAGCACGCCAATCGTGTTCGACGCGCCGTAGTACTCCGTGTTGAACATGAACTTGATCTTCTCGGTGACCGGACCGCTGACGTAGAGGCGCGCGCTGTCGAGCGCGAAGGTGTCCGTATCGTCGCCCTCGTCGGGCGAGTCGTGCACGAAGCTGGTTCGCACCCCGCCCCCCAGGGTGATGGGCGGCAGCGTGGTCTGTGCTGCGAGGGGCGTGGCGAATACAACCAGGCCTGCGATGCACGCAGGCACCCAGCGGTGAGGCATGAGGTATCCCTTCTGTCAGTGGCGCGAGGCGCCTGTTAGGTCGTGCTGTTAGCTGCGAAAAAGCGGAGCGGTGAGCGCAAACGCCCCGGCGCGACAGTCAGAGCAAACGAAGATCCATGAGGGGAGGCTTCGAACGCGCGGATTTCCTAGCAAAATCGCGAATCAGTTGGTGCGGTACCTGACACAACTGTGTTATCGCTTCGATGGTCCGACAAGGATGTCGATTTCGGCCGGGCCGTACGCAGTGCACATTCTGGACGTGTTCCCCGGCGAGAAGAGGCCGGGTACGCCCGAAATGTTCAGAAATGTCGTGATGCCTGCAATCCTGTCCGTAACGAGGTGGAGCGGCTCTGGCATAATTCGGGCGATATGTTTCTGACGCGCGTCGAGTTGACCAACGTTCGCTGCATTCGTTCGTTGACGCTGCCGTTGGAAACGAGCTCGGGCGTCACTCGAAAATGGACGCTGCTCCTGGGCGACAACGGCGTGGGCAAAAGCACGCTGATGCGCTCGATCGGACTCGTCCTGGCCGGCAGCTCGGCGCTGGCCGAGCTCTTAGGCGATCCCGACAGCTGGGTACACGCTGGAGAGAGTGAGTGCAGCATCAGCGCCGATCTCGAGACCGCCGACGGCGAGAAGCGTCATGTCAGCCTGAAAATCTCTCGCGGCGACACGATCAAAGAAGTCTACGAGAGGAACAAAGAGACGCTTGAGTTGCTCGACCGTGCCATCGCGAGCTCGGCGCGGAACTATCTGATGATCGCCTACGGCGCTTCGCGCCGCCTGAGCAGCACCAAGCTCTCCACTCAGCCCGCAGTCTCCCGCTTCCGCCATCGGCGCGCGAACAACGTCGCGACGCTCTTTTCGCCCGACGCCATGCTCAATCCGCTGGAGACGTGGGCGATCGACCTGCACTACCGCCGCCAGGACGAAGGGCTCGCCATCATCCACGAGGCAATGCGCAGGCTGCTGCCGGGCATGACGTTCAAGGGCATCGATCGCGAGCGCCGCGACCTGATGTTCGATACCGTGGACGGCGAGGTGCCACTGACATACCTGAGCGACGGCTACCAGAACATGGCCGCGTGGTGCGGCGATCTGCTGTTTCGCGTGACCGACACCTTCGACGACTACAAAGATCCGCTTTCCGCGCGCGGGGTGCTGATCGTCGACGAAATCGACTTGCACCTGCATCCCGTCTGGCAGCGGCAGCTCAGGAATTTTCTGAACGACATGTTCCCCAACTTCCAGTTCATCCTGACGACCCACTCGCCGCTGACCGCGCAGCAGGCTGGCGCAGGCGAGCTCTTCCTCATGAAGCGCCCGACACCGAAGGACGCGCCGCTGCTCGAGCCCGTTGGCATCGAGCCGCGGACGATGCTCGTCCATCAGCTGCTCATGAGCCCGGTCTTCGGTATCGGCACGCCGGACTCGGTGGCGGTCGAGACGATGAAGAACGACTACGCGCGGCTGCGGGGCATCGAGAACCGGACCGACGACGAGCAGTCACGGTTCGAGGCGCTGGAAGAGGCGCTGCGCGATCTGCCCGACTGGAGCGTCGTCCCAGAGCGTGACGCGCGGCGTGATTCGCTCCTTGCCGACATCAAAGCAGCACTCGAGAAACCGCGATGACCAGGCTCGAGCGCCTGCGAACCGCCTCTGCGATTCCGCCGGCGTTTCGAGGGGCAGGTCGCGTGGCAAAGTCGCTCGAGCTGATTCAGGGGCGTGCCGCGGGCACGCTCGAGTTCAAGTCGAGCGTCTGGAAAGCTGCAAAGACGCAGCTCAAGCTCGAGACGGGCGGCAAGTGCGCTTACTGCGAGTCTCCCACCGACACGGTGGCGCACGGCGACGTCGAGCACTATCGCCCGAAGAGCAAATACTGGTGGCTGGCCTACTGCTACGACAACTATCTCTACGCGTGCCAGATCTGCAATCAGGTGCACAAGGGCGACGAGTTTCCCGTACACGCAACGACAGGCATGTGGACAGGACCCGCGCTGCCTGTGCCGCCGACACCTGCCACGTTTGCGACCCTCGCTGAAACGTTGATTCCGGACCCGTTGGACCTGAACGCAGGCCACGCGCTCGCCGATTTTCTGGTGGAGGCCGACAAGGAGAAAGCGGGCCTCGTCAATCCATACGTGACCGATCCGGATCCGCTGTTCAAGTGGGTTGCAGACGACGTCCTGAAAGAGGTCAGGGTCGCCGCGGCGTCGAACCTCGTCGCCGCGAAGCGCGCGTTCGAAGGCGCCGAAGCGTCGTACGGTCTCAACCGCGAAGAACTGAAACGTAACCGCTGGAAGACCCACGCCGAGTTCCTGGTCATGAAAGACTCGCTCAAGGCTTTCGAAGCCGCCGGACTCGAGGCTGCCCTCCAGCACCGTATTCGCGATCAGATTCGCGCAATGACGAAAGTCGATGCGCCCTACGCGGGGATGGTCCGCTTTTTCTCGAAGGAGTTTCAGATCACGCTGTGAGTCGGTAGTCGGCAGTCATCAGTTCCGGGCACCCAGACGACGTCGAAGGTGGTCGACTGCACGCTTCGCCTCGGCCAGTTCGGGCAAATCCGAGTCCGCACCCTTCCAGAGGCCGAGAAAACGCTCGTACTCGACTCTCGCCTGCTGAATCTCGCCTGTCTGTTCGAGCAGTCGCGCGATCTCGAAGACGTATCGTGGCTGGAGCGCTGCGACCCATTTCTGGTCGTGATCGTAGACCAGGAGACGGCGATAAATCTGAATCGCGCCCGCAAGATCGCCTCGCGCCCGCGCGACGCGTGCGGGCCCGTCTCGCAATTTCAGATCGTTGGCCAGAAGCGCTGCGGTGCGCTGTCCTACCGCGAACCACATTCGTCCCGTTGGTTCGCCGGCGGAGAAAGCCGCCGAAGCTTTCGGCAAATCACCGTCGGCTAACGCAATCTCGCCCTCGAGCGCCTTCGACCACCACCGCTCGACCTCGCCGGCTGGCTCGCCCAGCCGCCGTTCGGCGTCCAGATAGGTGCGAGCGATGTCGATCCGCCCGGCGCCGAGTTGGGCGACGCCGCTCAACAGATTCGCGAGTCGAACGGCCACCCGCCTCCGTTCCTCGGGCACGCCGGCCAAGTATCCCCCGGGCCGACTGAATATCGACCAGCGCGCGTTGATACTCCTCTCGTTCGATCGCCAGCGTCGACGATGCGAAGAGCAGCCATGTCTGCTCCGAAACGTCCTCGTTCCGCACGGCTTCCTGAATGCTTATAGCCATCGCCTTCGCTGCGTCGTTGTACCTGCCGGCGCGCGCGAGGATGAACGCCCTGAAAGACTGGATAGTGGGCGTCTCGGCGATCGCCTCGTCGTAACGTCCCAGAGCAGCCAGGCTCCACGCGCGTCCATTGCGGGACGCGTGAAAGGTCGGATCGATTGTGAGCGCCCGCGAATAGGAGTCGATGGCCCTGGCCGCCTCGCCAGCGAGCAGGTAGTCCATCTCCGAGACTGTCATACGGATTTGGTTCGCGCGGCGCAAGCGCGACAAAGGTCTCAAACTCGCGGATGGCCTCGGGATAGCGCCCGGCCTCGAGCAGCGCGTAGCCATAGATGTTATGCGTGCCGGGCGTATTTGGCAGGACGGTGACACCGGCTGAGAGAATTCGCAGGAGTTTCGGAAGGTTGCCGCGTCTGCCTGGCCTTGGCGTGTGCAAAACAGAGGCAGTCAGATAGCCCGCGTAGACATCGGGAAACTTCGCCAGCAGCTCGTCGACGGCACCTTCCGCCTCGGCGAAATTTCCAGCATCCTGAGCCAGTTGCACCTTCAGAAGGAGCTGTCGCCGCTCGCTCAATCGGTCGGCGTGCTGAGAAGCCTTGCGCAGGTACTCTCGACGAGGACGTGCCAGCTGGCGGAAGCCCATGATTGATGCGAGTTGTTGGTACGCCTCCGCGAATGCCGGATCGATGGCGACGGCGGCTTCGAGCCGTTGCTGGGCTTCATCCATCCGCGTATTCGCGAATGCATCGATTCCCAATGAGTAGAGCCGGTACGCTTCCAGCGACGAGGTGGAGACTTCGGCAACGTGCTTGACATCGTGCGTGTCTCCGATCCCGGCGCGGATTCGCGCGGCGAGATCGTCGACGAGGGCGAAGAGATCGGTACCCGCACACTGTGCGCGACGATGACCCGGCCGCTCGACAGGTCCTCGAGCTGGGCATCGATCCGGATTTGCGGCCCCACGCGGAAAATGCTGCCAACGACGACCGCGCGGGCGCCCGCATACCGGGCGACGACTGCTGCCTCGCTGTGGTCGAGCGACGCGAGCGTGGTTCCTCCACGCCGTTTGAGTGCATCATGCAGACGCTCGGTTCCAACGATTTCCAGACCGGGCGTCTGCGCAGGCCTGTCAACAACATGCTGGGCACGCCGTTCGACATCCAGGCGCCGTCTCGGTCCTGCTCGCCGTCGATGCGCGCGAACGGCATGACAGCGATGGCGAGCCGCGGTGATATGCCGGCAGCGGGGGTGACCGCGGGCCGACCCATCCGCCATGTCAACCCGGCGGCGGCCGTCAATGCGATCAGCAATCCAGCGACGGCCGCGCGCGTATGGTTGCGTCGAACGGGGCCGGTCCCGGTCGCGCATGCCGCTTCGAGCGCCGAACGAACCTCCTCAGCCTGCTGATATCGGTCAGCCGGGTTTTTCACCAGGCAGCGCCGAATGATCGATTGAAGAGACTGAGGAACTTGTGCGGGTAGTGCCGGAGGCGCTTCGTGGAGGATGGCGGCACTCAACTCAAAGCAGGTTGTTCCGGCAAAGGGGCGCTTGCCGGTAGACATTTCGTAGAGCAGCACGCCGAGCGCCCAGATGTCGCTGCGCCCGTCTGCCGGCGCACCTCGCAGTAGCTCGGGAGCCATGCAGGACAAGGTGCCCGCCATGACACCTTCAGCACTTACCGACGCCTGCGATTCGGAGAGCTCTTTTAGGTTCTCCGGGGACAAGCTCTGCGCGAGACCGAAGTCGAGCACTTTGGCACGACCTTCGGGCGTCACGACGACGTTGGTCGCTTTCAGGTCGCGATGGATGATGCCCCGAAGGTGCGCATGAGCCAGGGCGTCGGCGATTTGCGTGCCGAGGCGAAACACGGTCTCAATCGGAAGCCCGCCCCGAGGCACGAGATCGGCAAGCCGCGTGCCTTCGACGTACTCCATCACGATGTAGGCGCGCCCGTCCATCTCGCCGACCTCGTGAATGGTGCAGATGTGGGGATGGTTCAGTTGGGACGCGTGTTGCGCTTCACGCCGCAATCTCGCGTGCGCGGCGTCGTTGGTGCCGCTGGCGATCTTGAGCGCGACCTGCCGCCCCAGCTCGACGTCGCGAGCCACATAGACCTCGCCCATACCTCCGACGCCGATCAGCGCGCCGACTTCGAGGCGTCCCAGAACCCGGCCCGTCATCGGTGTTCCGAACTCCGCGGAGCGCTCGATGAAGTCGGCCGACTGTGCGTTGGCCAGGAGCAACCGGTCGATCTCAGCGCGTAGCGCGAGATCGTCGCGACACGCGTCGGCGAGAAACACGGAGCGCTCCGGCTCCTCGCGCTCGAGCGCCGCGTGAAAGAGCTCCTTGACGCGTGCCCACTGGTTGGCGTCTACCATCTCATTCAGGTCATATTCCGGCAGACAGGGACGTGCACGCTAAGAATAAGGCCATCCAACTGTAACGCGGCCTTCTTACGGGAATTCGCTCATCCCGTCCGGAACCAATCCTGAGTCGCTCGCTCGACCGAAGACCATCGCCCATCGACCTATAATGTGCGCGATGTTCGTGTCGGCCATTCTTGCCGCGGCGGGCCGTGGAGCGCGGTTCGGGTCGGCCACCCCGAAACAGATGCTCGCGCTCGGCAAACGAACCATCCTGCAGCGCAGCTTCGATGTCCTCGAGAGGTGCGACCAGATCGATGAAATCGTGGTCGCCCTGCCCCCCGACCTCGCGCAGACGCCGCCGCCCTATCTGATCTCTCCACGTAAGCCGGTGCGCATCGTCGTTGGCGGCTCGCGGCGGCAGGATTCTGTCGCCAGAGCCTTCGCGCAGGTATCGACGAGCGCGGGCATCATCGTCATTCACGACGCGGCGCGCCCGTTCGCGACGTCGGACTTGTTCGCGCGCGTCATCGAGGCCGCGGCCAAAGGTGGCGCGGCCATTGCCGCGATGCAGGCGCATGACACCGTGAAGGAGGCGACGGCGGTATCCGGGTTGACGATCGTGGCGCGAACGATTGCGCGCGAGTCGATCTACCTGGCGCAGACGCCGCAGGCGTTCAGCCGCGCGGTGCTCGAGGACGCGATCGAGCGAGGACGCGATGCCTTTAGATCGGCGACCGACGAGGCGTCGCTCGCCGAGGAAGCCGGACATTCGGTGCGGCTGGTCGAGGGCGAATCGACGAACATCAAAATCACGACAGAACAGGACTTCGCGGTGTCAAAAGCGCTCTTAGGGATTGGGGAGTCGGGATTGGGGATTAGAGCGCCGCGAATCGGGATTGGCTACGATCTGCATCGCCTGGAGCCCGGCAGGCGTCTCATTATTGGAGGCGTGGAAATTCCGCACGAGACCGGCCTCGCCGGACATTCGGATGCGGACGTGCTGTGCCACGCGGTGACAGATGCGATTTTCGGCGCGGCAGGAGCGGGAGACATCGGACAGCACTTTCCAGATACCGATCCGAGGTGGAAAGGCGCGGACAGCGTCGATCTCCTGAAAGAGGCTGTCGCGATGGTGCGCGCGGCCGGGTACTCGGTCGTGAATGTCGATGCCGTGATCGTCGCTGAACGGCCGAAGCTGGCGCCGCATGTGCCCGCTATGCGAGCGAACCTGGCACGGGCGATGGTTGTCGATGTGTCCGCTGTGAGCGTCAAGGGCAAGACCAACGAGCAGGTCGACGCGCTCGGCCGGAATGAAGCCATCGCGGTACATGCGGTTGTGCTGATCAGAAACGTTGACTAAGCATCAGCGCCGCAACCATCGCCGAGCGACCCACGGTCGCGAGGCACAGGTCGTGGGGGTGGGGCCCCACGACCATTAGACGATGAGAGTCAGATTCGCTCCGAGCCCGACGGGCCATCTGCACGTCGGCAACGTCCGAACCGCGCTTTTCAACTGGCTGCTTGCCCGCGGGCACGACGGCGCGTTTATTCTTCGCATCGAGGACACCGACACGGAGCGCTCGACGGCCGACTCCGACAGCATGATTCTCGAAGATCTACGCTGGCTCGGCCTGAACTGGGATGAGGGGCCCGAGGTCGGCGGTCCTGTCGGGCCGTACCGCTCTTCCGAGCGGCTCGGAGAATATCAGGCGCGCGCGCGCGTGCTGCTCGCTGAGGAACGCGCATACTACTGCTTCTGCACGCCCGAGCAGCTCGAGGCCGAGCGCAAAGACGCACTGGCCAACAATCTTCCAGCGAAGTATTCCGGCCGGTGCGCGCAGATCGATCCGGCAGAGGCCGCGCGGCGCGTGAAGTCCGGCGAGCCCGCAGCTGTCCGCTTCCGCACGCCCGTCGACCGCGAGATTGTCTTTACCGATCTCGTGCGAGGGGAGATCCGCTTTCACACAGAGGTCATTGGCGATCAGGTGCTGCTGCGATCTGACGGCCATCCTGCCTACAACTTCGCCGTCGTCGTCGACGATGGGTTGATGGGAGTGACGCATGTGGTGCGGGGCGAAGATCACATCTCGAACACGCCGCGGCAGCTTCTGATTTACGAGGCGCTCGAATTCAGCCCGCCCGCCTTCGCCCATGTGGCGATGGTGCTCGGGCCCGATCACACCAAGCTGTCGAAGCGCCACGGCGCGGTTTCGGTCGACGAGTTCCGCGCGAAAGGCTACCTGCCCGAAGCGTTGCTGAATTACCTGGCGCTGCTGAGCTGGTCGCCCGGAGAGAATCAGGAAGTCGTCCCACTCGCGGAAATGGCGAAGCGCTTTTCGCTGAGCGACGTGGGGCACAGCGCCAGCGTGTTCGATGAAGAGAAGCTCGCGTGGGTGAACCGTCACTACTTGAAGGATGCGGATCCCGAGCGCCTGGCGCGCCTTTCGATCCCGTACCTCGAGCGGGCGGGATACATCACGGCGCGGTTGACGGCCCCGGGGTTCGCGTATCTCTCGAGCCTCGTGCCGCTGTTCAATACATCGGTCGATCGGCTCGAACAGGTCCCGGCGCGACTGCGGCAGATCTTTCAGTTCTCTGCTTCTGCGGCGCTGGAGGACGCGGCGATTCGCCAGGAAATGACCGAAGGTCAGACGCGACTGGTGATCGCGGCGCTCGCCGACGAGCTGGCGTCTGCGGCCGCGGCTCATCGACAGAGAGACGTTCCGCGGCGCCGCCGAGCGCGTGAAGCAGAAGACCGGGCAGAAAGGGCGCGCGTTGTTTCATCCGATCAGAATCGCGCTGACCGGCGCGGCCGATGGACCGGAGCTCGACCTGCTCGTGCCGGCCATGGACCGCGGCGCAGATCTGGATTCGTCCGCAGGCGTCGCGCCCATTTTCGGCGCCCGCGAGCGGGCGCACGATTTCGACGCGCTGACATGGTCACATGCTCATTTACGGGATTAACGCAGTTGCCGAAGCCCTGAAGGCCGGGCGTGTCGTGTCGATGCGCGCCGGCCGGCGTCACGATCGGCGGCTGCAGCAGCTATTGGCGCTGGCAGAGCAGGCGAGCGTGCCCGTTCGTCGCGTGTCCGATGAGGAGCTCGATCGTGAATCGGGCGGGTCGTCGCATCAGGGCGTGATAGCCGACGTCAGCGATCGCCGGCTGTACGAGCTTCACGATCTCATCGAGGACGCGCAGGCCACACCACCGGCGTTAATCGTCGTATTGGACGGCATCGAAGACCCGCACAACTTCGGCGCTATCCTCCGTACCTGCGATGCGGTTGGCGCGCATGGGCTCGTGCGCCAGACGCGGCATTCGGCGCCGCTGACCGGCGCCACGGGCAAAGCGTCGGCGGGCGCGCTGGCACACGTGAAAATCGCCGATGTCGTGAACGTCGCGCGCGCTGTGGAGGAGTTGAAGGATGCTGGCATCTGGACTGTGGGTCTCGCGGGAGATGCTCCGAACACGTACGATAAAATGGATTTTCTACTTCCGACGGCGCTTGTGCTCGGCGCGGAAGGGCACCGGGCTTCGCCGCCTCGTGCGGGATCGATGCGACATGCTTGCCGCTATCCCTATGAAAGGACATGTAGATAGCCTGAACGTGTCGGTGGCCGCCGGGGTGGTGCTCTTCGAAGCCCTCCGCCAGCGGCACGTCTGAGGCCGGTTGCCTTGCTTTTCTCTATGGCACACGTTGTGCTAAACTCAGCTTTTTGTCTGGCTGGCGTAGCTCAGCCCGGTAGAGCAGCTGATTTGTAATCAGCCGGTCGGGGGTTCAAATCCCTTCGCCAGCTCCATGTGGCCTAGCCGCCATGCAAGCCGGCCTCTAGTCAGGCGTGAATTTTACGGGGTGCAGTAATCGGTCTGCAGGATTAAGCAGCACAAAACAGTGAACAGTCCTGAGTCGTCAGTCGTCAGTCGAGGAGCGAACATCGCCTGACCAAGAGTTGACTGTCGACCGACTGACGACTGAATTATGGGGAGGTGGCAGAGCGGTCAATCGCAGCAGGCTGTAAACCTGCCGCCTTCGGGCTACGGAGGTTCGAACCCTCCCCTCCCCACCAACCTTCGCCGCGCCGAAACACTAGCGCGGCTTCGGTTGGCAGGCCAAGCCAGGACGCGAAGGCGGGCTAGGGAAAGCGCTAAAGCGGGTTGTCCCGCCGAAGTGGCGCGAAGCGGTGCGAGGCGCGTAGGCGGGAGTAACTCAGTGGTAGAGTCACAGCCTTCCAAGCTGTTGGTCGCGGGTTCGATCCCCGTCTCCCGCTCCATCCGCCGCCGCGCGCTCGAAATTCTTGCGCGCTATGGCGCGATGTCTCGCCGGGGCGAGCGAAGGCGGACAGCCGAGTCTGTGAACGCATGCGCGGCTTCGGCTAGGCAGGCCGGCCGGGCGCGAAGGTGGGCTTCGTCCAGGCAGGCTGTGTGATTGCGTCGGCGAGTTCGCGCCGTAGCGAGTGGGGCGATTGGGGCCCCGCGAGCGGAGGCGCCTTCCGGGGGGCAGGGCCCCCGGATCAGAAAAGAAGGCCGATGTAGCTCAGTTGGCAGAGCGCGTCCTTGGTAAGGACGAGGTCACCAGTTCAATCCTGGTCATCGGCTCCAGCCTCCGCTCGCAAAGACACGCGAGCGAGCTACGGCTCGGCGAGCCAGTCTTCGTGCGGAGGCTGTCCCGCCGAACCCGAAGGCGAAGGCGGACGGAAACGAAGGTTGTTAGAAGCAAACGTCAGGCGAGCTTTCTTAAACGCGAGGGAACGCAGGCATGTCGAAAGAAAAATTTGATCGTTCAAAGCCACACGTAAACGTCGGCACCATCGGTCACATCGACCATGGCAAGACCACCCTGACGGCGGCGCTCACGAAGGTCTCCGCCGACAAGGGCTGGGCCACCAAGTTCGTCTCGTACGACCAGGTCGCGAAAGCGTCCGAGTCTCAGGGCCGCCGCGATGCGACGAAGATTTTGACGATCGCGACGAGCCACGTCGAGTACTCGACACCGAACCGGCACTACGCGCACGTCGACTGCCCTGGCCACGCCGACTACATCAAGAACATGATCACCGGCGCCGCGCAGATGGACGGCGCGATCCTGGTCGTGTCGGCGACCGACGGCCCGATGCCCCAGACCCGCGAGCACGTGCTGCTCGCGCGCCAGGTGAACGTGCCCTACCTCGTGGTCGCGCTCAATAAGGTTGACGCGGTTGACGATCCAGAACTGCTCGACCTCGTCGAGCTCGAAGTGCGCGAGCTGCTGAAGATTTATCAGTTCCCCGGCGACGATCTCCCGGTGGTCCGTCTCTCCGCGCTCCAGGCGCTGAACGGCGAGCCCGGCGGCGCCGAAGGCGTGCTCAAGCTGATGGAAGCGCTCGACACCTACATCCCGATGCCGCAGCGCGAAGTCGACAAGCCGTTCCTGATGCCGATCGAAGACGTGTTCTCGATCTCGGGTCGCGGCACCGTCGTCACGGGCCGCATCGAGCGCGGCACGGTGAAAGTGGGCGAGGAAGTCGAAATCATCGGTTTCGGTCCGACCAAGAAGAAGATCGTGACGGGCGTCGAGATGTTTCGCAAGCTGCTCGACTCGGGAGTGGCGGGCGACAACGTCGGCGTCCTGCTGCGCAGCACGGAAAAAGAAGAGGTCGAGCGCGGACAGGTGCTCGCCAAGGGCGGGTCGATTACGCCGCACACGAAGTTCAAGGCGACGGTCTACGTCCTCTCGAAGGAAGAGGGCGGACGCCACACGCCGTTCTTCAATGGCTATCGCCCGCAGTTCTACATCCGCACCACCGACGTCACCGGCTCGCTGCACCTGCCGGAAGGGGTCGAGATGGTGATGCCGGGTGACAACACGGACATCATGGGCGAGCTGATTACGCCCGTCGCCATCGAGAAGGGCTCGCGCTTCGCGATTCGCGAAGGCGGCCGCACGGTCGGCGCGGGAACGATTACGGAGATTTTGGCGTAACTGAATTCGCAGATTGCCGGATGGGCAGATTGGAAGATTCCGTAATCTTCCAATCTTGCAATCTTCGAATCTGCCAATACTGCGAGCGGGTGATTCATGCGAGACATTATTGCCCTGGCGTGCCTGGACTGTAAGCGCCGGAACTACACAACGACGAAGAACCGGAAGAAGTCGTCCGAGCGCCTCGAGCTGAGCAAGTACTGCCGGTATTGCAAGAAGCACACGGGGCATAAGGAGACTAAGTAACGTGTCAGTCGCAAGTCGCAAGTCAACGGTCGCAAGTCGACAGTCAAACCACGACTAAGACACGACTAAGACTTGAGACCAGGGACTTTCGACTTGAGACTGTCGACTGTAAAGGCCAGTAGCTCAATTGGTAGAGCACCGGTCTCCAAAACCGGGGGCTGGGGGTTCGAGACCCTCCTGGCCTGCCAAGTGTCAGAGACGGTGCGGTTCTGGGGTCGGCGTTCTAGGTGCTGGGTTCTTCTAAACCGAGAACCATGAACATGAACCGGCACCCAGAACCACTGAACGCTGAACCGAGAACCGCAGAATTGAGAAGTGATGGCGACCAACGTGGTAAGTGAAAACCTCGGAGAGGCGCGCGAAAACGTCAGCGGGTGGTGGAATCGCGCCCGCGTGTTTCTCGTCGAAGTCCGCAACGAGCTGAAGCGGGTGACGTGGCCGACGAAGACCGAGGTCTATGCGGCGACCGTCGTGGTCATCCTGTTCTCGATCGTGCTCGGCACGTTTCTCTGGATTGTGGACCTGATTCTCGACCGCGCGGTGTTCATGCTGTTCCAGCGGCTCGGCCAGTAACGATAGTGAGCGCAATGACAGACGTCAGCACGAAACAGTGGTACATCGTCCACACGTACTCGGGCTTCGAGAAGAAAGTTGCCGAGTCGCTTGGCCAGCGCGTGCAGGCGTACGGGCTGCAGGATGAAATCGGCGAGATTCTCATCCCGACCGAGGATGTCGTCGAGATGCGCGCCGGGCGCAAGGTCGTTACGCCGAAGCGGTTCTTTCCAGGCTACATCCTTGTCGAGATGAACATGTCCGACAACGCCTGGCACGTCGTGAAGAACACGCCGAAGGTCACGGGTTTCGTCGGCGCCGGCGTCAAGCCGACGCCGCTCAGCAAGGAAGAGGTCGAGCAGATTCTCGACCAGGTGAAGGAAGCGGCCGAGAAGCCGAAACCGAAGTACATGTTCGAAAAGGGCGAACAGGTCCGGATCAACGAAGGCCCGTTCACCAGCTTCAACGGCGTGGTCGACGAGGTGAACCTCGACAAGAACACGTTGAAGGTCATGGTGACGATCTTCGGCCGCGCAACGCCCGTCGAGCTCGACTTCTTGCAGGTGGAGAAGATTTAGGTCTTCACCGCAAAGACGCAGGGACGCAGAGTTTTCATAGAAAAGGATTCTCGGCGTCTCAGCGCCTCTGCGGCGAGACATAGAAAAGTCTTTATGGCGAAAAAAATACAGGCAATGGTGAAGCTCCAGATTGCCGCGGGCAAGGCGACGCCCGCGCCGCCGGTGGGCACCGCGCTCGGTCCACACGGCGTCAACATCATGGACTTCTGCAAGAACTTCAACGCGAAGACCGCCGGCCAGGAAGGCCTGATCATCCCGGCCGTCGTCACGGTCTACGCCGATCGGTCGTACTCGTTCATCACGAAGACGCCGCCGGCGTCGATTCTCCTGAAGCGCGCGGCGAACATCGCCAAGGGATCGGCCGAGCCGAACAAGACCAAGGTCGGCACAGTCACCGCGAAGCAGGTCGAGGAAATCGCCAAGATCAAGCTGCCCGATCTGAATGCGGAATCGCTCGAAGCGGCCGTCAAGACGGTCGCCGGCACCGCGCGCTCGATGGGGCTGGATGTCGTGCAATAGGGATTGGTGATTAGGGATTGGGATTAGTTCAGCGACGCGTGTCCCACTGAAGCAGAACGTCGTCGCAAGCAAGCACTGAAGTAACAAAAGTGGGAGGGCCGACGGCCCGTTCGCACCACAGGAGGTAGAAGTTGGGAAAGAAGTTCGAAGCCGCCAAGAAGCAGGTTCCTGAGCATCCGTTGTCTATTGAGGATGCAATTCCCCTGCTCCAGAAAGTCAAATTTGCAAAGTTCGACGAGACCGTCGAGTTGACGGCGCGTCTCGGCGTCGACCCGAAGCACGCCGACCAGATGGTCCGCGGCACGGTCGTCCTGCCGCACGGCCTCGGCAAGAGCAAGAAAGTGCTCGTCATTGCCGGAGGCGAGAAACAGAAGGAAGCGCAGGACGCCGGCGCCGATCACGTCGCTGGCGAGGAAGTCGTCGACAGGATCAACGGCGGCTGGATGGACTTCGATGCCGTCGTCGCGACACCCGACATGATGCGCGCCGTGGGACGTCTCGGTAAAGTGCTCGGCCCGCGCGGTCTGATGCCGAACCCGAAAACCGGGACCGTGACGTTCGAGATCGCGAACGCCGTCAAGGAAATCAAGGCCGGCAAGGTGGAGTTCCGCGTCGACAAGACGGGCATCATTCACGCGCCGGTAGGGAAGACGTCGTTCGCGCCCGCGTCGCTGATCGCCAATGCACACGCGCTCGTCGACAGCATCGTGAAGGCCAAGCCGGCAGCGGCGAAAGGCAAATATCTCAAGAGCGTCACGCTCTCATCGACGATGGGACCCGGCATACGGATCGACACGGTGCATCACGATGTCGCTGTGAAACATTAGCGACAGGGATTGGTGATTTGGGGATTTGGGATTAGGACAGCGACGCGTGTCTCACTAGGCAGTAAGGCGTCCCGAGATTGCGCCGAGCCCGAGAGTTGTCGCGATTCGAGGGCGAGGTGGCAGGTCGTGGGGGTGGGGCCCCACGACACACGAAAAAAAGAAGAAGCATTAATGGCTGTTACACGAGCGGCAAAACAGGAAGAGTTGACCCAGCTCGAGAGCGATCTCAAGGGCACGGACAGCGCGATTCTCGTCGACTATAGAGGGCTGAACGTCCCGCAGGTCACCGATCTGCGGCGCGAGCTGCGCAAGGCGAAGGCCACCTACAAGGTCGTCAAGAACACCATCGCGAAGCGAGCCATCAAGGGCACCGCGTTCGAGGCACTCACGGATCACTTCGTCGGCACGACGGCCATCGCGTTCACGGACAAGGATCCGGTTGCGCTGGCCAAGACGCTGACGACGTTTGCGAAGAGCGCGCCGTCGCTGACGATCAAGGCGGCGGTCGTGCAGGGGCGCGCCATCAAGGTGGCAGAGGTAACGGAGCTCGCCGCGCTGCCGGGCAAGCCGGAGCTCTACGCCAAGCTGCTGTTCCTGCTGAACGCACCGATGGTGCAGCTGGTCAGCGTGCTGAACGCCGCACCGCGCGATTTGGTCGGCGTGCTGTCGGCATATGAAAGGAAGAAAGCCGAATCGTAAGACAGCTACCGTAGCGAGCGGCGACGACGGACGCAACACTAAGCGCGATTGTCGCGCAACCATTGTCGAGCGACCGAAGGTCGCGAGATACAGGTCGCGGGGGTGGGGCCCCGCGACAAATTGAGAAAAGGAAGAACAGCAATGGCCGAATTGAATCAGCAGCAGGTGATCGAATACATCAAGGGCATCAGCGTGCTCGAGCTCTCGCAGCTCGTGAAGGCGCTCGAGTCCGAGCTCGGCGTGTCGGCGGCGGCAGCGATGCCGATGGCAATGGCGCCCGGCGCGGGCGGCGGTGCGGCTGCGGCGGCGCCTGTGGAAGAGAAGACCGAGTTCAACGTCTCCCTCGTCAGTTTCCCGGCCGACAAGAAGATCAACATCATCAAGGCGGTCCGCGAAGTCACCAGCCTCGGACTGAAGGAAGCCAAGGACCTCGTTGAAGCGGTGCCCAAGGTGCTCAAGGAGGCCGTCAACAAGGACGAGGCCGAAGCCATCCGGAAGAAATTCGACGAAGTCGGCGCGAAGGTCGAGATCAAGTAAGCAGTCACCAGTCGTCGGTCGTCAGTCGTCAGTCAGCACGCTGGCTGTCGGCTGGCGGCGCATTTGTGTTGTTGTGCGACTCTGACTGTCGACTGTCGACTTCCGACTGTCGACTCCGTTTACTACTGTGGCGTGGGTGGAGGTTCTGCCTTGACTGGCCGAGAGCCTGAAGCCCAGAGCCGGGAGTCCTATAGATGTACAGCCTTCCCAAGAACGTCTACCGCGAGCGGATTGACTTTTCGAAGATCAAGACAACGGTTCCCATTCCGAACCTGATCGAGATTCAGAAAAGTCGTACGAGCGTTTTCTGCAGATGAACCGGCTGGCGTCCGAGCGCGAAGACGCCGGGCTGCAGTCGGTGTTCAAGTCGGTCTTTCCGATCAGCGACTTCCGCGAGAACTCGTCGCTCGAGTTCATCGAGTACTCCATCGGCAACTGGGAGTGCAAGTGCGGCAAGCTGCAGGGACTGCACCACCTGCGGAAGCCGTGCGCCGGCTGCGGCAACGTGCTCATCGCCGATCCGTACGGCGATCGCGAAGTACTCTGCCCGCGCTGCGGCCGCCCGAACATCGTCGAAGGCGACGTGTGCGATATCTGCGGCAATACCGTCGCGCTCAAGCTGAAGTACGACGTGGACGAGTGCCAGGAGCGCGGCATGACGTTCGCCGTGCCCCTCAAGGTGACGATCCGCCTGGTCGTCTGGAACAAAGATCCGGAGACCGGCGCGAAGACCATCCGCGACATCAAGGAGCAGGAGGTCTACTTCGGTGACATCCCGCTGATGACCGAAAACGGCACGTTCATCATCAACGGCACCGAGCGCGTCATCGTGTCGCAGCTCCACCGGTCGCCGGGCGCGTTCTTCCATTCCGAAGACAAGACCCTCTTCGTCGCGCAGATCATCCCGTACCGGGGCTCGTGGGTCGAGTTCGAGTACGACGCGAAGAACCTGCTCTATGTCCGCATCGACCGGAAGCGCAAGTTCCTGGCGACCGTCTTCCTCCGCGCACTCGGCCTGCGCGGCCACGACGAGATCATCCGGAGCTTCTACACGGTCGAGAAGATCTACCTGCGGAAGGACTCGAAGTTCTGGGCCGTCAGCGAGAGCCTCGTCGGCCTGCGCGCAGCCAAGGACATCACGATTCCGAAGTCCGACATCACGATTCGGCGGGCAAGAAGATCACGAATTCCGCAATCGCGGCGCTGCGCAAGTCGAACGTCGAAGCGATCGAGATTGCCGATGCCGAGCTCGAGGGCGCGTTTGCCGCCTCCGACATCGTGAACCCGGCGACGGGCGAAGTCGTTCTCGAGGCGAACGAAGAGATTACCCCGCGCGTCATCTCGATGGCGCAGGAGAACAACATCGATCGCATCGAGGTGTTCTTCCCGGAGAAAGACGACGTCGGCCCCATCATCTCGGCGACGTTGAAGAAAGACCCTATTCACACGCACGAAGAGTCGCTCATCGAGATTTACCGCCGCCTGCGGCCGGGTGATCCCCGACGCTCGACAGCTCGCGCTCGCTCTTCGAGAACATGTTCTTCAACCCGCAGAAGTACGACTTCTCGCGGGTCGGCCGGCTGAAGCTGAACACCAAGCTCGGCCTCAACACGCCGCTCGACGAGAAAATCCTGCACCCGCAGGACTTCTACGAGGTCATCAAGTACCTGCTGAAGCTGCGCAAGAACCCGGCGAACGTGGACGACATCGACCATCTCGGCAACCGGCGCGTGCGCTCGGTCGGCGAGCTGCTCGAGAACCAGTTCCGCATCGGCCTGGTCCGGATGGAGCGCGCGATCAAGGAGAAGATGTCGGTCTACCAGGAAATGGCGACCGCCATGCCGCACGACCTGATCAACGCGAAGCCCGTCATGGCCGCGATTCGCGAGTTCTTCGGGTCGTCGCAGCTGTCGCAGTTCATGGACCAGACGAATCCGCTGTCGGAAATCACGCACAAGCGGCGCCTGTCGGCCCTCGGGCCCGGCGGCCTCTCGCGCGAGCGCGCCGGATTCGAAGTGCGCGACGTCCATCCGACGCACTACGGGCGCATCTGCCCGATTGAGACGCCGGAAGGCCCGAACATCGGCCTCATCTCGTCGCTGTCGTGTTACGCGCGCATCAACGAGTTCGGCTTCATCGAGTCGCCGTACCGCAAGGTGAAGGAAGGGCGTGTCGCCGACTACGTGCTCATCACCAACGGCGGCGGCACGAAGTTCAAGACCGGTGAGATCGTCGAGGTGAACGAGGTCCTCGAGGAGAACGCCGCGTCGAAGGGGCGGAAGAAGCGGGCGGCGGAATTCGAGCCGCACTCCTTCTATCTGTCTGCGTGGGAAGAAGACCAGTACATCATCGCGCAGGCCAACGCCGAGCTCGATTCGAACGGCCGGTTCGTCGGCGAGCGCATCAACTGCCGCCAGGCCGGCAACTTCATCCTGGCCCAGCGCGACAGCGTGCAGTTCATCGACGTGTCGCCGAAGCAGCTCGTCTCGGTCGCGGCGTCGCTGATCCCGTTCCTCGAGAACGACGACGCGAACCGCGCGCTGATGGGATCGAACATGCAGCGCCAGGCCGTGCCGCTTCTGCGGGCGCGGGCGCCGTTTGTCGGAACCGGCATGGAGCACATCACCGCGCGCGATTCCGGCGGGTCGTCGTGGCTCGCCGTGCCGGCACCATCGACTACGTCGACTCGCTCCGCATCGTCGTCCGCGTGGAAGGCGAGCAGA
>CAVUTO010000022.1:0-346304 GCA_963744405.1 Vicinamibacterales bacterium | reverse complement strand
CGCCGCTCAGAAAGTAGACCAAACGCCGCTCGGAAAGTAGACCACCTGAGGGCCTGATGGCGGGCTTGCCGGATCGAGGGATCCGGGGTTCGCTGGAGGATGCTCAGGATGGATCTCGTGCATGTCGTTCGACACAAAGTGCTGGTGGAGGGGCGGACGCAGCGGGCCGTCGCCCGCGAGCTGGGGTTGGCGCGGGTCACCGTCCGCAAGTACCTGGACCAGGCGGCCCCGGCGCGGAAGTCGGAGGCGGCGCCTCGGCCTCGGCCGGTGTGGGATGCGGTCGCCGAGCGGGTGCAGGCGCTGCTGGCCGACTCGGTGCGATGGACGGGCGGCAAGCAGCGGCTGACCGCCACGCGGCTGCACGCGTTGTTGCTGGCCGAAGGCCACCGCGTCGGCGTGACCGTCGTCAAAGACGCGGTCGCCGAGTGGAAGCGGCAGCGCCGCGAGGTCTTCGTGCCGCTGACGTATCGGCCGGGCGATCTGGCCGAGGTCGACTTCTTCGAGGTGCTGGTCGACGTCGACGGGACCCGCCGGAAGGCGTGGCTCTTCCTGATGCGCCTGATGTACTCGGGCCGCGACTTCGCGTGGATTTACGAGCGCCAGGATCAAATCAGCTTTCTCGACGGACACGTCCGCGCGTTCGCGCACTTCGACGGCGTGCCCGCCCGCGTCGCGTACGATAATCTGCGGGCGGCCGTCGTCCGGATCCTGGTCGGCGGCGCGCGCACGTTGACGCCGCGGTTCGCGGCGCTCGCCTCGCATTATCTGCTCGAAGCGTGTTTCTGTCGGCCCGGCGAAGGCCACGATAAAGGCGGCGTCGAGTCGCGTGGCAAGGCCGTGCGGCAGCAGGCGCTCGTGCCGATTCCGGTCGGCGCGACGCTCGCCGTCATCAACGAGGCGCTGCTGGCGCAGATGGATGCGCGGCTCGACACCCAGCGCGATGCGGCCGGCCAGACCATCGGCGTGCGTTTCACGCGAGGAGCAGCGCCTGCTGTCGGCTCGCGCCCGACTGCCGTTCGCGCCGGAGGCGACGACGTTCGCGACGGTGTCGCCGCGCGCGCTGGTGCGGCTCGAGGGCGCGGTCTACTCGGTGCCGAGTCGCTGGGCGGGGCTCGACCTCGTCGTGCGCATCGGCGCCACGACCGTGACCATCGTCGGGCGCGAGGGGACGCGGATTCTGCATCCGCGCAAGCGGTTTGGGCAGCGGTCGATCGACTACCGGCATTACCTGTCGGAGCTCGCGCGGAAACCCCAAGCGGTGCGCCAGGTGCTGCCGGATCTCCTCCGCGATCTGGGCGACCCGTTTCCGGCGATCTGGGATCAGCTGCACGGGGCGCACGGGCCGCGTGAGGCCGCGCGACTCTTCGCCAAGGTCCTCGGCCAGCTCGATACGTCCGGCGCGGCGGTCGTGGTGCCCGCGCTGACCAGCGCGCTCGCGACCGGGACGCCGCTGCTGCTCGCCCTCACGCCGGCGCGATCCACGCCCGCCCGCGTCGCGCTCGACGCGGTGCCGGCCCCGCTCCGCGACATCGACGTCACGAGCGGCTGTGCCGCCGACTACGACGGCTGGCTGCTGGGCGGTGCCGCATGAGCGCCACCACGCTCGCCCGCGATCTCGTCGTCGCGCAGACGCGGGCGTTGAAATTGCCGGGCGTCGCGCGCACGTTTGAAGCCCTGGCCCGTCAAGCGCGCGATGCGCATTGGCCCCACGAGGACTACCTCCATGAGGTCCTCACGCGCCGAGCAGGCCTCGCGGCACGAGTCCGTCATCCGCCAGCGGCTGCGCGAGGCGCGCTTCCCGGAGGTGAAGACCCTCGATACCTTCGACTTCACCACGGCCGAGGGCGTCAGCGCGACCCAGATCCACACGCTCGCGCGCGGGGAATGGGTCACCGCCCCCGAGAATCTGATCTTCGCCGGCCCGATCGGGACCGGCAAAACGCACCTCGCGATCGCGCTCGGCGTCGAAGCGACGAAGCAGAAACGACGCGTGCTCTTCACCCGGGCGGCCGATCTGGTGCGGCAGCTAATCGAAGCGCGCGATGCCCGCGAGCTGACCCGGCTCCAGCAGCGGCTGCTCCGCGTCGACGTGCTGATCGTCGACGAGCTCGGGTTTGTCCCCTTCGATCGCGTCGGCGGCGAGCTGCTCTTCAATCTGATCACCGATCGGTACGAGCGACGGGCCACCGTCGTCACGACCAATCTCGCGTTTGCCGAATGGGTGACGGTCTTCGCCGGCGACGAGAAGCTCACGACTGCGTTGCTCGATCGGTTGGCCCATCACGCCACCGTGCTCACCACGAAAGGCAAAAGCTATCGCATGCGCAAGCGTCGCGCCCAGGAGGCCCATTCGTGAGTGCCGTGCTCACGCGACACATCGTGCCGTCTGTCGACTGCGGGCGCTCGCCGGCCATGCCGGCTCGCGCTGTCCTCACAGAACGAAATCACGAGGGAGTCAGTTTGTGCGTTGCGTCACCGCAGTCACAAACGCGTAGAATGAACGTCCTTCAGGTGGTCTCACTTCTCGAGCGGCGGACTGGTCTAGTTTCCGAGCGGCGTAACCACCCATCCCGCGCATTCTGAAAATCGCGGCGAGTCCAGTCCTTGCGCATGAGCCCCGCCGTCGTGTGCACGTTCGACGGCAGCAGCAGATGGCCTAGCTCGTGCGCAACGGCCACGCCGAGCACCACCGCCATGTCCGTTCCTCGAGTATGCGAGAGTTGCTCGACCCGGTCGCACAGGACGTAGGCGATACGGCCGCCCTCGCCGCCGCTGGAGGGCGCGTAGCCCATCGCTTCCGCCACCTGGTGCATGCGTCGGCCTCCGTCGGCCGAAAGCAGCACGATCGTCAGATGGGGCCTTTGCGTCACGAAGATCAACTGAACGCCTGCGGCGGAAAATACCTTGACTGCTGCGGCACGCGCCAGCCCGATGACGCTGTCGCTGACGCCGGCATCATTGCGAAGTCTCACGGTGACGCCGACCGTCTCGCGCTCCTGCGCCAGCCCCGGTGATGCCAGCGCGAGCACGACGGCGACTGTCACGCCAACCCCCCGCTTCGACATGGCCCACCTCCGCTGGTGGCTCCATTGAAGCGGCGGGCCTGGAGTCAAGTCGTTAGGAAGGAGTTAGGATTCGCTCAGTTTTCAGTCACCGCTGGTGGATCTGCGAGGCGGTCTGCGATTACGATCGTGGTGCGCAGACGGCAACAGGGTTCGCGGCAAAACATCGACGGCCGCGGCGGTCAAGGAGTATCAGATGAGACTGGTTGCACTCACCATCGGCACAGCGCTGGTCGTCGCGACCGGCATGGCCGTCACATCGGCGCAAACGTCACCGGCGACATTGGATGATCTCGTTTCTGCCGCCAAGGTTGCCGCTGGCACCGACTGGATGGGAACCTTCACACGCCTGTGCATTCCGCCGCCTCCCGCATCAGGCGCGGGCCCGGGCCGCGGCGCGGGAGCGGGCGGCGCAGCGCCGGCGGCCCCGCCGCGCGAGCGATGGCACGCGGAGCCAGCGAAGGTTGCGGACAATCTGTACTTCGTAGGCACAAAGGTCCATCACTCGTGGGCGCTCGTCGGCAGCGACGGGATTATCCTGATCGAAGCGCTCTATCACTACGCAGTCGCCGATGAAGTGACCGGAGGCTTCAAGAGGCTGGGCCTCGACATCAACAAGGTGAAGTACGCGGTGATGTCGCACGCGCACGGCGACCACGACGGCGGAGCGGCGTATCTGCAGGACTCCATTCCCGGCGTGCGCCTCGTCTATGGCGCGGCCGATTGGGACGCGATCGACAAGCTCACCGATCGGCCAGGCGGCAAGCCGAAGCGCGACATGGTCGGCACCGACGGCTCGAAGATAGCCGTTGGCGATGCCTCGATCCAGATCGTCACCATGCCGGGTCATACTCCCGGGACGCTCTCGTACCTGTTCGAAATAAAAGACAACGGCAAGCCGCTCCGCGTTGCGTACGTCGGCGGCACCGCCATCCCGTTCAATGGCGCGCCTGCTTACTACGATCAGTACATTGCGTCGGCGCAGAAATTTGCGAAGGCCGCTGCCGACTACGGGGCCACGGTGCTGCTGTCGAACCACACTGAATTCGACAACGGGTACTACAAAGCACACACCGCCGCCAGCCGGAAGGCGGGTGAATCCAATCCATTCGACGTCGGCAAGGACGGCGTCGCCCGCTATTTCACGGTCGTTCAAAATTGCGCGACAGCCTCCAAGATGCGAGCGGCGAAGATGTGAGGGCGACAGTACGCATGCGTGCCAGGAGGCCGTGCCCTCATTTCTGTGCCAATGCGAGCGACGGTGCGAAGAGGCGCTCGCGTTGCGCCTGGTTGAGCGTGTAGTCGGACGGAATGTCACGGAGCATGTCGTGGGCGCCATAACGCGCGCGCATGAGCCCCGACCGCTCGTGTCCTAAGCTGTTCAGGAGGATGTGCCCCAACTCGTGAGCCAGGCTTCGACCGAGAAGCTTCGCCAGCAACTGGCCGGTCAGGCCAGGTGGCCGTATGCCAGACCTGGCTGGGCTGAAGGCGTCGATCAGCATGCGCGCACGGCCCATCCGCACGAACACCAACTGCCGGGCACGTCCCGCAACGAAACTCACCCAGGCGATCGAGGTTTCGCCGCCGCCGTCTTCCGGTCTGGCTTCGCGGTCCGACTTGACGAGAATTGGCCGGTCGCAGGTGCTGTTGGATTCGAGTCGCTCGGTGACACTAACGCCCAGTGGCCGCCACACCCGATTCACTTCGGAAAGGACAGCGGCCTTCAGGGACTCGTCCATTGTCAGCCCATCCGACACGGTGAGGCACACAGTCAGAGCGGGTTTCGACTCGGGCTGTTGAGCCAGCCCGGTCACACTCATCGTGATGGTGATTGCCGCCGACCAGCCTGCACATTGCTTGTTCATGGGCCACCTTCTGGTGGCACCATTGAAGCGGCCGGCCCTATGTCAGGTCGTTAGGAAGGGATTAGGGTTCCCTCAGTTTTCTCCTGCGAACGCCTTTAACAAACACATTCGCCTCGCAGGTGTAACCTTCGCGTGGCATGGCGTCGCTAAGCATCGGCGATCGCCTTGGGGCATGAGATTCTCGCCGCCGTCGATGCGGGTGGGATGGGCGAGGTGTATCGAGCACGCGACACGCGCCTCAAGCGCGAAGTCGCTATCAAGTGCCTGCCCGAGGCGTGGGCCGAGGATCATGTAAGACGCCAACGGTTTACCCAGGAAGCACGTGCCATCGCGCTTCTGACCCACCCACACATCTGCACGCTTTACGATATCGCGTTCGAGCGAGAACAGCTGTTCCTGGTCATGGAGCTTCTGGAAGGCGAGACGCTCGCGCGCCGGCTCTTACGGCAGGGCGAGGGATTGCCCCTCGAGCGCCAGCAGGCCCTTTCGATCGCCACCGAACTGGCAGAGGCACTTGCTTGGGCCCATAAGCGAGCGATCGTTCACCGCGACTTGAAGCCCGCCAATATCTTTTTGACGAAGACCGGCGTCAAGCTGCTCGATTTCGGCTTAGCCAAGTTGCGTGAGAGCGACGACCCGGACGCCGGCCACGCGACTCGGACACTCGTGACGGCCGAGCAGCAAGTGATGGGAACCCTGCCGTACATGTCCCCTGAACAACTCGAAGGCCGCGCGGACATCCGAAGCGACATCTTCGCCTTCGGTGCGGTTCTGTTCGAGATGCTCACCGGTCGCCGGGCATTCGAGGGGCACAGCGGGTCGATCATCACAGCCGCGATCGTGTCGCACGATCCAATGAGGACGTTTGTCGCAGAACGCGGGCATCAGGATGCGCTGACCCGCGTGCTGCGACGATGCCTCAACAAGGATCCGGAGGATCGTTGGCAGAGCGCTGCCGATCTCGCCGACGAGCTACGATGGATCCGGGACGCCGGCCGGCACTCGGAGAGCGGCACTCAGCCGGAACCTGCGACAACCAAATCTGCTGACACGACGAAGTCGCGGTGGGCCTGGTTGGCTCTGGCGGGGTTAGTGGCCGCAGTGTTTGCAGGAGCCGCCGGATTTCGACTCGCGGCATTGATATCTGTGCCGGCCGATCGGCCCGCAGCGTCTCAGCGCGTGACCATTTCCCTGCCCGCACATGCGCCGATCGAGGATGGTCTCGCCATCTCCGCCGACGGTCAGTACGTCGCGTACGTCAGTTCCGGAGGTGGGACCGGGCTGCCACGGCTGTACGTGCGGAGTATGAATGCCTTCGATCCGCGGCCGCTCGAGCGAACTGAAGGGGCGTCGAGTCCCTTCTTCTCACCTGACGGCCAGGCGATCGCGTTCTTTGCTGGTGGCGCGCTTAAACGTATCGCGCTGGCAAACGGAGAGATCTCGACGATTTGCCACGTGACGGAAGGTAGTTTCCGCTCCGGAGCATGGGGGACCGGATGGCGTCATCGTCTTCAACGGTCCCGCGGCCGAGCGTTCAGGGTTGTATCGCGTGATGTACACGGGAGGCGCGCCAGAGAGACTGACGACGCCGACAGCTGACGAAGGACGTCATGATTCTCCCACGTTCATCGGTGATGGGAAGACGTTGCTGTTCGTCATGGGTGGGCCACGGGCTGGCGTCCCCGAGTCAGTCATGGCCTATTCCTTCAATACGGGCCGGAGCGTTCGAGTGTTCGAAGGCACTGCAGCTGACTTTTTTGGGAGGCCGTTCCACACCGACTCTGGCCAGTTGCTCGTCCGCAGAGGGACATCCCTTATCGCCGCGCCATTTGAACTCGCGTCGCTGGGTCTGACGGGGCCGGCCGTTCCCATCGCCGAGAACATCAGGGATCACGCCGTCTCCCCCACCGGCCGTCTCGTCTTCGTGCAAAACGTGTTCGGCGGGCGCCTCACCTGGGTCACACGCGGCGGCGCAAACAACGTAATCGTGGAAGACGGACGGTCCTTCCAAATGCCGCGGCTCTCGCCGGATGGCAGCATGCTGGCGGCCACAGTGATCCGGGAATCACAATTCGATATCGCGATCTACCGGTTTGCGAATCGGTCCGTCACGCGTTTAACCAATGACGGTTCGAGTAACTCGGCGACCTGGTCGCCCGACTCCAAGCGGCTCGTCTATCGCACGTCCGGTCGCCTCGTGACTCAGTCTGTCGACTCCACCGGCATCCCAGAACCCTTGCTCGATCCGACGGATTCGCGTTTAAAAGGTGCCAGCTATCTTGCGCCGGGAGCGTTCACGCCGGATGGATCGGCGTATGTCTTCGTCATCCATCAGAGTTCGGGAACCGCGGCCGACATCTGGAAGCTTGAACTGACGGGCCAGCGTCAAGTGATACCACTGGTCGAGCGCGAAAGAGATCAATGGGGTGTGCGGGTTTCACCGGATGGGCGCTGGATGTCGTATGCCTCGAACGAATCTGGACCCATGGAGATCTACATCGAGCCGATCAGCGGCGGAGGTGCCAGGCACAAAGTATCGTCCGACGGAGGTACAGAAGCCGTCTGGTCGCGCCGTGGCGACACGCTCTACTACCGCGCGGGCACCCGCATGATGGCAGCGCCCATCAAGAACGACACCGCGGCACCAGTGGGAGAGCCACAGGTCGTGTTCGGTGGGAATTATGCCCAATCGCCGTTGCCTCACTACGACGTCACCGCCGACGGCCAGCGTTTCGTGATGATTCAGCCGCCCGAGGCCGGGCGGACGATTCAGATGATGGATGGGTGGCAGCCGCGCTGATTGAGTCTTAGTCACCGTTGCTTACTTCCTTGCCGCGTAGGCCCGCCGTTGCTCGAATCTAGAAGTGCATCCAGTGAAACCTGGTATCGGTGGTAGGATGTGGCCCCGAAAATTTCTGACCGACAGGCGTGCGCATTCCGGAGAGGAGGCACTGTGAACATCGATCGAAGAGCGTTCGCGAAATCCTTCACCGCTGCTGCGATTGGAAGCGCTTTCCGTCCATGGGATCATCCGGTTTGGGCTCAGGCGGCGCAGGCGAAAACGCCGCCCGCCCTCGCCAAGGCCGCAGCTGCCCTCCCGAAGGCCATCGTCACGAAGATCCGTGTTCTGACGCCTTCCACCGGATCGAATCGAAACAGCATTACCGCGTCCTTCAACCAGAGCAACATGATCATCCTGGTCGAGACCGACGCCGGCATCACCGGGGTCGGCGAAGGCGGGTCGCCCGATTTGGTTGCGACTCTCGCTCCCAGTGTCATCGGGAAAAACGCGTTCGACACAGAGTTGATCTGGCAGCACATGTACATGGACCCGTTTTATTCGCCGGGGCGCGAGAAGATTCATGCGCTGGGCGGCATCGACATGGCGCTGTGGGACATCAAGGGCAAGGCGCTGAACGTGCCTTTGTACATGCTGTGCGGCGGCAAGGTGCGCGAACACGTCCAGTTGTACGCGACGAGTGGTATCCCGCGCGATGTGCAGTCAGGCCCGACTCTGAAGGAGCGGGCCGCCGCGACGATGGCGTCCGGCTACTACGCGTACCGCGTCGATGGATCCATTCAGCCGAACCCAGGATTTGACGGCGTTGTTCGGGGTGGAGGTCCGGGCGGCGGTGGTGGCGGCGCGGGCCGCGGCGGTGGCGCTGCAACCCCTGGCACCGGCGCACCGGCACGAGGTGGTGGTGGGCGCGGCGGACAGATGTTCGACTCGCGCGCGCGTATCCTCTCGATTGCGAAGGCCGCCGAACAGATCCGTGAGGGTGTTGGACCTGAAGGCAACTGGTGTATCGACATTCATCAGAAGTTCGACTTCCAGGAGACCGTCGAAATCTGCCGCTTGCTCGAGCCGTCACGCCCGTACTTCGTTGAGGATCCCGTGCGAGAGGAGCAATTCCGGACGCAGATCCCGAAGCTTCGATTGCTGACAAGCGTGCCGCTTGCGCCAGGGGAGCAGTGGGGTCAGCGGTGGGAATTCAATACGCTCGTCGAAGATCGCGACATCGACTTCGCGCGCGCGACGCTGCCGAACGTCGGCGGTGTGACGGAGATGCTGAAGATCATGGCCATGTGCGACACACACAAAGTCGGCATCGTGCCGCACTTCACGGGTCCGGTCGGCACGGCTGCGCATATCCATGTGATGACTGCGTTCCCCGGGCAGGTCGTCATGGAATACAACTATGGGACGACGATGCCGCCGTACGTGACGGAATTCGTGGAATTTCGCGAGGGGAAGTGCTGGTCGAACGATCGGCCCGGACTCGGCATCTCACTGAATACGGCGCAGCTCACGCCAATAGCCGAACACACGACGCCGGCGACGGGCAACACGTATCGCCGGCGCGACGGTTCGCCGTCTCACTGGTAGGTGGTTGGTGGTGGGTGGTTGGTGGTGGTGGGTGGTTGGTAGCTAGCAGCTGGCAGCAAAAGTCTTTGCTACCTCCTACCAACCACCAACCACCTACTAGCTAGAAGTTGAACTTCGTCACGAACGTCACGAACCGCATGTACGTGCCGTTGTTGGCGGTGATCTGACCGAACTGTGTCGACGTCGGATTCAGGTTCGGTGTGTCGTACGTCTCGTTGTTGAAGATGTTGAGCGCGTCCACGCGGAACTGCAGCGTTTTGCTGCCAGGCAACCGCACCGTTCGGCCGATGTTCATATTCAGATGCCGAAGGCCAGGCGCGCGCACGCCGTCGATCCGGAACGGGAATGCGCGCTTCTGGAACGAGGCCGGAACTTTGAGGGGATCCTTCTCGAAGCCGGCGTCAGTGTTGAACCATCGCTCGATCGTCGGATTGTCGAGCTTGATGTCGTCGATGTCTCCGTAGAAGAAGATGTTGCCTGGCCACTCGAGCAGCGCGCCTGGCTGCCACTCGTAAGTCCCCCCGACCTGCCAGTCGCTCAGAATCGCTGCCGCAACGCCGCCTTGATTCAGGAACGGCTTGGCGCTGCCGAACGGGAGCTCGACGATGAAGTCGGCGGTGATGCGGTGCGGCCGTGAGTCCTGACTCGTCTGCCAGATCGTCGGCTCGCGATCGTACTCCTCGACAATCCTGTTCTCCCTGAACTTGGTGGCTGTATAGAAGACGTTCGTGGTGAAGCCGTTCGCGAACCGGCGGTTGAAGCTGATCTCGAGCGAGTGTGCGTTGTTCTCTCCCAGTGGAAGGGTCAGGTAATCGAGACCATCGCCGCTCGACATGTGCGGGTACGGGCGCAGCAGACGATTCCGCTGAATCGTGGGGCTGGTGAAGAACGAGTTCCCCGCTATCTGGTTGTAGAGTGCCGGATTCGACGTCCTGAGTGCGTCGAAGTTGCTGATCAAGAACGGGTTCGTCACGTTCGCGTTCAGCAGGTTCTGCTGGGTGACGTCGCGCACGTTGCTGCCGTTCCACCACTCTTCGGGCAAGTAATCCTGTCGGATCGTGCGGTCGAGATTATCGCCCCGGCTGCCGTTGTAGGCGATCTCGACGGCCATGTTGCGGCTGATCTCGCGCTGCACGCTCGCGCGCCACCGCTGCACGCGCGGATGGACGCGACTGGGATTCTGGGCCTGGAAGCGGGTGCCGAGCGCCGCGTTGACGCCGAGCGAGTTGCCGAGCGGCGCGTCGAAGCGCGTCCCGCTGGCCCGCGTCGGAAACGGGTCCGACATCGGCGAGATGCCTCTCTTCGGATCGCCGAGGAGCCAGTTCTGTCCGAAATCCACGCTCGCCACGTTGGCCGTCGTCGCGCTGTATCCCAGCTGGTTAGGCGTGAAGTTCGTGGCACTCAGCACATCGTAGTACATGCCGTACCCGCCCTTAAACACGGTCCGCTCGTTGATCGACCAGGACCCGGACACGCGCGGCATCCACATCGATTGTCCGCCCCAGCTCAGGCCCGTCTGGCCCGGATCGCCAGCGTAGACAGTTCCGCCCCGGACGTCGAAGGCGCTCGCTGGAAGTTGTGGAATCGGATTCCTGGCATACGCCGCTTCGGCCAGTTGAGAGATCGCGACGTCCACGTTCGGGTCGAAGCCGGTGAGCATCTGGTCGCTCGTCTCCGTCAGGCCGGTCTCGTATTCATGCCGGAACCCGAAATTCAGCGTGACGCTTTCCGACACACGCCACGTGTCCTGGAAGAAGCTGCCAACCCAGTGGTTCGATATGAGAGAGCTCGCTGTCATCTCGGCCTCGACGCGCGTGGGAATGCCGAGCATGAACGCCGCCCAGCCCAGGCCGAGATTCGCAGCAGGCGATTCGGTGGTGTCGTCGGCTTTGCGGGTGTAAGTGTTATCGAAGGTGAAGTTGCCAGACGCGTTTCCGGGGAAGTTGCGAAAGCGCTCGTGTCTCCGGAAGTCCACGCCAGCGCGCAGGGTATGCGTGCCGCGGACCTGGCTCAGGTTCAGTTGGCCCTGGTAGTGTGTGCCCTGGTCGAACGTGCCGGAGTTGTCACCCATGACCTGGTAGAAGTTGCCATTGAGATTGTTTCCCCCGAAGTTGATTCGCGGCAACTGGCAGGGAGTCACGCCGCCGAAGTCACCGCGGGACTGGCAGAACTGATCCATGTAGGCAGGTAACCCGATTCCGCTCGGCGTGAAGTCCTTCAGACCGAGGCGCTGATCCGTCTCGAGGAAGCGGTTGGCGCCGAGCTGACCGTCGATGACCGTGTCACCGGAGACGCGAGTCCACGTCCCGGTGCCGGCCCGCGTCTTTCGTACCCGCGATAGTGGGTGCAGCCCGGGGGCGCTCTCGTACGTCCAATCTCCAGCGCCTTCGGTGAAGTTGCTGCCGCTCACACGTCCGAAGAATCGATTCCGGTCCGAGTGGTTGTAATCGAGGCGCACGCCAAAGACGTGGCTTCTCAATGGATCTGGCTGGCCGACGTCGTAGTAGTTGTTGAGAGGCTGCTGGTTCGCCGCCGTGGGATTCGTGTTGGGGGCCGGCAGGAATCCCGTGTAGAGCTTGTACAGCGGGTTGGTGATCCGGTCCGCGGGAATCCTGTTGCCGGGAAACGGATCGCGAATCACATGCCCTGGTCTCGCTGGATCCGGCCGCGTCGTCAACGGGTCGTAGATCTGATATTGAGCGGGATTCGGCAGCAAGAGGAGGTCCGAAAAATCGCCGGCCAGATGGTTGTGACCGGGATCACTTCGCGGAAGCGTCCTGTTCGGGCTGGCCGACTTGCCGTTGAAATCATCGTGTCCGTACGAGTAGTTGACGAACGTGAAGAATTTGTTCCTGCCGTCGATGATGCCCGGAATCTGGACAGGGCCACCGAAGGTCGTCGACAGGTTGTTCGAGAGCCCCTCTTCGTATGCGGCCTCTGCGCGAGGATCTCGATCGAACACGACTTGCTGAAATTGGTTCGGAGGGTTGAACTTGTTCGTCCAGTACTGGTGATTCACTGTGCCGCGGAACTGATTGGTGCCTGCTTTAGTCATCATCGAGATGCCGACGCCGGTGCCGTGGCCGATTGACGCCATGAAGTTCGTCGACTCGACGCGCATCTCCTGCACCATGTCAGAGTTCGGAGAGGTAGACATCTGCCGGTTCACACCGCTGTTTGTCGCCCCATCGATCGACCAGTCGACGCCGCCGACACCGCCGAGTGGTGTGGCATTGGTCGTGGGCCCTCCGACGAATCCCTGACCTGCGAAGGGAATCACGCCCCTCGCCATCATGCCTGGTGCGAACCGCGCGAAGAGCACCGGCATGTTCGACTGAAGCGGAAGCTCCCCGAGCTTCTTCTCGTCCAGCACCAGCCCTTGCCGCAGCGTGGTCACCTCCAGCAGCGGAGCCTCGCCGGTGACGGTGATTTCTTCGGCAATCGTGCCGATCTCCAGCGTGAGCGGCACGGAAAGCTGCTGGCCCGAGGACAGTGTTACGCCGGTTCGACGAAGGGTCTTGAAGCCGGTCATCTCGACGACGACCTCATAAGTGCCTGCGTTGAGCAGCCGGGCCTCGAAGTATCCGCTGGTGTTCGTGGTGATCTGCTGAGCGACACCCGTGCCCGTGTTGGTGACCTTCACAGTGGCACCAGGAATCACCCCCTGTTCATCCCTTACCGTTCCTGAAATGGTGCTCCTGGTTTCTTGAGCGACAGCCGAAATGCCCGTCAAAAACAAGAAGCCGACGATCAGTATCGTTCGCATACAAGGCTCCTCTTCTGTGGGTTAACAGGGGCTTGGCACCGCCGCGCGGACGACATATGTCGCGCATAGTGAAACTGGATCCCGACTGGTAGGAAATGGGCCAACCATAACATGAAGGCGCGCGGGAAGCGCGGGGTTATTTTTTCGAGCCGTGCCGTTCGGTCACTGATGCCGTGGACGCCGGCGGTATGAACCGAACAGTGGCGTTCTGACAGAGTCCCGCTGACAAAAGGCTCTCCTGAGGTGACTTTGTTGCTTGGTTTCTGACCCCCGCGAGGCAGAGAATCACTCATCCATCCGTTCGTCGATGCGTCTACAAGATTCACGGCGACAATAAGATAGGGGCTCAGATAATGAGAAGTGTCCTGCCATCTTCTGTCTATCCAAGAACTCGGATCAAAAATTGCACTTGGCCGCACGTTCTCGGTGTCTTGTGCAAGCGTCAGGCGCGTTTGGCGCGTGTTGCACAGCAGCAACCTTCGCTCTGGAGGCCGGAAATGAGACTCAAGCTCCCCCTTGCCGTTATCTTGACCGCAAGCCTGCTGTATCCCGCTGCCGCGGACGCGTCCCTGACATCTTTTGTGACGTTTGTCGGGAATTATGGCGTCTCGACGGATGGATTCGGCTCGACAAGCCAGTCGGGCACGATCTCTGCCGAGGTGCCAGTGGGGGCGACCGTTGTCGCCGCCTATCTTTATACGGCCACTTTCTTCACGGCTAACCCTGTGGTGGGTGGCACTCTGGACGGAAATCCGGTCGCCTACGGGCCGACGGTGCCCCAAGTCCCGAGCTGCTGTGCTCTGACGTCAAGTCGAGCCGACGTGACGGCCATCGTAAAACCGATAATCGACGGTGGTGCCGGGGGTGTATACAACTTCGCGATCACGGAAACCAATAGTGCACAGGACGGGGAAGCTCTCGTCGTGGTCTATACGCTCCCGTCGCTGCCAATATCGACGGTGGGCATCCTCGACGGCTTCAGCAACTCCTCCGGCGACAACACCGCAATCAATTTCGCCGATCCGCTGGATCCGACCGCGGCCGGGTTCTTCGCCGAAATGCGCATCGCGAGCAGTTTCAGCTGCTGCGGGCAGACCTCACGCATCACAGTAAATGGCACGACCATTACGGAGAATGCCGGCAACAACGACGATGGCGGCGCAGCGGCGAATGGCAGCTTGATTACGGTCGGTGGTTTCGACGATCCGTTCTCGCCGCTGCTTCCGAGTTACGCTGAGGACCACGAGCGCTACAACCTCGTGCCGCAGATCACGGCCGGCGACACCACCATCGATATCCGCACATTGAACCCGTCTGGCGACGACAACATCTTCCTGGCCGTGTTCCACGTTCTCGGAGAGGCCGGCATCAACGAGCCGCCTCCCGGCCCCTCCGAGGTGCCCGAGCCGGGGACGCTGTCGCTTCTCGCGATTGGCGGCGCGGCTGCCATTCGGAAGGTTCGCGGACGTCGTAAGGTCTCGTAGATCAAGGCGTTAGGAAGAACGTCGGGCGGCGTCCAAACCGGACGCCGCCCTTTTTTTTGCCCCGGCGGCTGAAGCCCTCTCCGCTTTAGAATAGTGGTGATTCGCATGCCTACCCGATCTGTCATACGTCTTGTGGTTGCATTCGGAATCTTCATCGGTGCGGCGGATTCCGGCGCTGAACCGATCGACCTGAAGGCCTCGAGTCGAGTTCAGCAGACATTCGAGCGCGCGGTCGTAGAGCTCGGCAAGGGCAACCTCAAACAGGCTGACGCGGTTCTCCAGGAGCTGCTCAAGGAAGATCCCACGCACGTGTACGCCCTCCTGGCGAGGGCGCAGATCGCTGTCAGTGAGGGCCGGATAACGGCAGCCGACCGCGGCGTCGCGTCAGTTCTCGAGCGGCAGCAGGAAATGCCAGAGGCTCACAACATGCGCGGGGTGGTGCTGCTGCTTCAAAAGCGCAACGAGGATGCCGGGAAGGCGTTCAGAAGGGCCCTGGAGCTGAGGCCAAGCTACGTGACGCCGAGGTTCTACCTGTCCGCGATCGCGCGATCGAAGGGGGACCATCTGGAAGCTGCGCGCGAATACAAGGCGCTCGCCGATGCCGCGCCAGGAATTCCCGCTGGATACCTCGGTCAGGCAGAAGCCCACATGATGCTTCGGAACCCGGCTGAAGCGTTCCGAATCCTTCAGGCGTGGAAGGCTGTCCCTCAGAGCGGCAGCCTGCCCTATCAAGTGATTGCCAACATCTATATTGCGCAGAAGGAGCCCGCCAAAGCCATTCAGGAGCTCCAGTCTGCGGCCACCAAGTTTCCATCAGACACCAGCACCCTGACCTACCTGGGCGACGCATATCTTGCGGCGAAAGATACTCAGAAGGCGATGGAGAGTTACAGGCTCGCAGTGAAGGCAGATGCTCGAAATGCCGTTGCCACCAACAACCTGGCGTGGCTTCTCATGGAGCAGTCGCGAGATCTGGCGGGCTTGAATGAATCGCTCAGCCTTGCCGAGGCGGCGGTCAAGCTCGAACCTACCTATGTCGATGCGCTCGATACGCTTGGCTGGGTGCATTATCGTCGCGCTGACTATGCGAAATCCGTCGCTACGCTGTCGAAGGCAAGGAAGTTGGCGCCCAACCGAATGGATATCGCGGCCCATCTGGGGCTGGCCTACGCGAAAGCGGGTTCTTGGCCCGAGGCGCTCGCCGAGCTGAAGGTCGCTCTGGCGAGCAAGACCCCGCTCGCCAACAGGGCGGAACTCGAGAGAGTGGCTAAGGAACTCGGGTCGGCGCAGTGATCAATCCGGCAGACCGAAGGCGATAATCGCCGACCCCGCGGCAACCGCGACGTGCTGCTTGTTGTCGAACACGTAAGTCATCGGCGATGCCTTCCAGTTCTGGTTCGTCTGAAAGCTCCACAGAGGCTTGCCGTTCGAGGCGTCGGCGGCCATCAGCGAGCCGCTGTCTTCACCGAAAATCACGATTCCGCCGGCTGTGCCGAGCACGCCACCCCACGACGTGACGGGACCGGTCTGCGGCAACTCCCACGCGACTTTGCCGGTCTGAATGTCGATCGCGCGAAGCACGCGCTGCGCCGGCTCGTCGGGCGCCTGTGCGAACGAACCTCCCATGTACCCCCGGCCGGCAGCCCATTCCATGGGGATTTTGGTGAAGACACCGCACTTGTCGTTGGTCTGCACGTAGTAGAGGCCGGTTGCGGGACTGAACGACGTCGAATACCAGTTCGACGCGCCTTCGAGCGACGGACAGACGCGCCTGCCTTCGAGAGAGGGTTCCATGTCCGGCACGCGAATCGGCCGCCCTTCAGCGGTGAGGCCGGTCGCCCATGTCACGTTCTTCACGTACTTCGTGCCGAAAAGAAACTTTCCGTCGGTGCGATCGAGCACGTAAAAGAAACCATTGCGATTGGCCTGCACGAGAAGCTTCCTCGGTTTTCCCTGCCAATTCGTGTCGATGAGAGCCGGCGTCTCCTGCGCGTCGTAGTCCCACACGTCATGCGGAGTGAACTGAAAATGCCACTTGAGTTTGCCGGTCTTCGCCTCCAACGCGACGATTGAATCCGAGTAGAGGTTGTCGCCTCTGCGATCGTCTCCGTAAAGATCCGGGGTCGGATTCCCGGTTGGCCAGTAAATCGTGTCGAGATCGGGATCGTAGGTGCCCGTCAGCCACGTGGTCGCACCGGGATGTGCGATGCCGCCTCCTTGCCAGGTTTCCGATCCAGGCTCGCCGGGCGCAGGCACGGTCCAGAAGCGCCACACTTCTTTACCGGTCGCTTGATCGTACGCAGCCAGAAAGCCTCGCACACCTTCGTCGCCGCCGGCGGTACCGGAAATTACCAGGTCTCCGACGACGAGCGGAGCACCGGTGGCATTGTAGTTCTGGCGCCAGTCGGCCATCTCTGTTTCCCAGAGCAGCGCACCGGTCGCGCGATTCAACGCGATGATATGCGCGTGGTCGGTCACCATGAAGACGCGATCGCCTGCGACGGCCACGCCGCGGTTGACGCCTCCAGCAGCATTGCCGATGAGCCCTTTCGTTCGCGGGCGCGAGTAGTGCCAGATCTGCCGGCCCGATCCCGCATCGAGCGCGTAACATTGATTCGCGCTGGTGACATACATCACGCCGTCCACGACGACCGGCGTGACCTGCAGCGGCGGCGTGTTCGGCAGACTGAACATCCACTTTGGCGTGAGACGGCCAACATTGTTCTTGTTGATCTGCGTGAGCTGACTGTAGCGGCTGCCGCTCGTCTGTCCGTTGTAGCTGGGCCAGTCGGCCTGTGACGTCACCGCCCGATAGCGGTCTCCGCTTTTTCGCCCTTCGGCAGACTCAGGGCGCCTCGAGCTTGTCGAAAGGCGAAGCAGATGGATTCGGCGATCGTCTCCCAGCAACTGCATGTCGGCATCGCCCTGATTGAGGACCAGCCCTTCGAGCGTGCGGCCGGTGGTCAGCGCGATCGTCATGCGAACGGGTCCCGAACCTTCCTGCGGACGCAGCGTGCGTAGAAAGCGAATGACATCGCGGACTTCAGCGTCGGCAAGATTCGACGATGCGGGCATGCCCGCCGTTGGCAACCCCTGGCGGATGACGGCTGTCAGCTCTTCGTCAGTGCGAGCGGGCACGCGCGAGACGATCGATGGACCGAGCTCGCCGCCGCTCCCATTGGTGCCGTGACATCCTGCACATCGGCTTGCATAAACCAGGCGTCCCGGATCGGACGTTTGCGCGTCGGCCGAGCTGGCAAGAAACAGACACAAAAAACCCACGAGGAATCGCATGGCGATGAGGCTAACACGGTGCACCTTTTGACCTCAAATATACGTATAGTGGTTGAAGACCTATGCGCGCTTCCTTGGCTGCGGTCATTGCCATGGGCGTATGGCTGGCGCTCATCCCGGCCTCGGCGCAGACTCCTGCCCCAACTGCCGAGCTCGATGCGTTCATGGCGCAGGTGCTCTCGCGGCGCGACGAGAACTGGAAGAAGGTTCAGCAGTACATCCTCGACGAGCGCGAGGAGGTAGAGTTTCGCGGCCCAGGCGAAATGTTGCTGTGGGGCGCCAAGCGCGAATACATGTGGTACCCGCGAGACGGGTTTTTCGTGCGCAGCCCCGTGCGCTTCAACGGCGTTGCCATCAGCGAGAGCGAGCGGGAGAAGTACGAACAGAATTTTCTGCGGCGGACAAAAAACCGGGACGAGCGCGCGAAAGAAAGAGGAAGGGAGACGGAAGGCACCGCCGACGCCGCGCCATCGGATATCCAGAGTCTCATACAGCAAACCCGCGAGCCGCAGTTCGTGTCATCGGCGTATCTGCTGAAATTCAAATTCGAAGGCGGGCGATACGCGCTGGTCGGGCGCGAGACGATCGACAAGCAGCCGGTCCTGCGTATCGAATACTACCCGACCAGGCTCTTCTCGGACGACCCGGAAACGCGTGCAGAGGCGAGAGCCAATCAGGTGGCAGGACCCAAGTCGCGGGAAGACGCGTACGGAGACGAAATGCAGCGGCTCATGAACAAAGTTTCCCGGGTGACGATCTGGGTCGAACCGAACCAGAAGCAAATCGTGAAATACACGTTCGACAACGTCGATTTGGAGTTTCTTCCTGCCTCGTGGCTCGTGCGGGTCACCGAGCTGCGCGCGAACATGATCATGACCGAGGCCTTTCCGAGCGTCTGGCTGCCGAAGCGGATCGACGTCGCCGGATCATTCGTACTCGCGCCGGGCCCGTTCTCGGTGAACTACGACATCCAGTACTCGGGCTACCGCGAAGCGGCGACCGAAGGTAAATATCTCGGACCAACGAACCGTCCACGCTGACGTGTGCAGAATCGCCAGTCTGCTCGCAGGTGCGTTCTTGCTGTTCTCGCCGCCGCTGGCAGCGCAGCAGGAAGTTGTGGTCGCCATTCAAGTGCATGGCAACACGCTGACGCCCAGCGACGACATCATTCGCGCGTCCGGCATTGCCATCGGCGATATCGTGTCCGAGTCCGCGCTGTCCGACGCCGAAGCGCGCCTGCGCTCCGCCATGAAGTTCGATTCGGTCGATGTGCTGAAGCGGTTCGCATCGATCTCGGATCTCACTCGAGTGCTGATTCTGATACAGGTCGATGAAGGCCCCGTCCGCATCGATGTGCCCGATGTCGATGAGCCAGGTCCGAATGTGCCGAAACCTCCGGATGTACGCCCGAAGGCCGTACGCCGTTCGCCATTCAACGTCATGTTCGTGCCCATCTTGAGCGCCGAAGACGGATATGGGCTCACTTACGGCGCGCAGATCGCGTTTGCCGGCCACCGCGCCGCACGGCGACGGATCGTCGTGCCCGCGAGCTGGGGCGGCGACAAGCGAATCGGGGTCGAATATCAGCAGGAGTTCCCACGGCGGTTCGCACCCAGACTGCGTGCGGGAGGATTTCTCCAGAGGCGCACGCATCCTTTTTATCAGGAGGACGCTGACCGGACGCGAATGTGGGGAAGGGTCGACTGGCCGATCGTTCCGACCGTTCGAACTGGCGCCGAGGTCGCATGGCAGTCGTCATCGCTCTCGGGCCAGGAAGTCGAGGCGAGATCGATTGGCGGGGATGTGGTCGTTGACACCAGAGTCGATCCGCTGATGCCGCACAACGCCATCTTCGTGCGCTCCGCCATAGAGCGGCTCCGCTTCTCGACGACAGACAATGCGGTCAGAACTGAAATTGACGCAAATGGTTACCTTGGAATGTACCGGGGAATCGTACTGGCGCTTCGAGCCGTCCGGGAAGACTTCAGCCGGCCGGCGCCGTTTTTCTATAAGTCGATACTCGGCGGTTCACGCAACCTCCGCGGGTTTCGCGCCGGCAGTGCCGTCGGCGACACGCTCGTGGCAGGATCCGTCGAGCTGAAGATCCCGGCGACCTCGCCACTGCGAATGGCGAGGTTTGGATACAACGTCTTCATCGACGCCGGTACAACGTACGACAACGGCCAGCGCTTTGGCGATCAGAAACTGGATAAGGGCGTCGGCGCCGGAGTCTGGGCGACCGCTCCCCTGTTCCGTTTCAGCGTTGCGGTCGCGCGCGGCATCGGGTCGGGCATTCGCGTCCATATCGGCGCAGGATTGACGTTCTAGGCGATCGGCTGCGACTGTGGCGAGGTGTAGGCAGCTCGCAATCGGCTGTGTTTGGCCGCCCACTTGAAAAAGCCGGGCAGGCCGGCGTCGCCGGTGTAGCCGTCTGCCACCAGCATCACAGAGGAGTGGCCAAGCGTCCGGTAGCTCTCGAATTGGGCCTCGGTGAACCACTGATCAGCGGTGGATTCGTGCGGAAACGCCGGAGAGTCCTTCGCGTAGTTCTGCACGTCGATCGGCTCGTTGCCGCAAAGGGTCGCCTTCACGTACAAAAGGATGCCGTCTTCGGCAAGCGGATCCATCGCCGAGTACTGAACCCGGGCCACCGCGAAATGTTGTCCTTTCCCGGTTCCATCGATCTCGACGCCATCGTCAAAGACGATCGGAATGCCGAAATCGAGCCGTATCAATCGCACCGCCGTTGCGAGATCCGAGAAGGTGTAGCCGGCATCGCATCCCGCATCGCTGACAAGAATTCAGCGGCAGCGGCGCTTGATCATTTCCCACAATCCGAGATTCTCGAAGTGCCCGCCGTCGGAGAGGTAAATGTAGGGATTCCGATCGGTCGTGCGGCCGAACAACTCGGACACCAGCGGACCCACACCCAACTGCGGTTCGCTGCGTGTCCAGACATCGCGGCCGCTGATGCCGGGATTGCCGATCCACACGCCGAGCCGCGCGTTGAACAAGGTCATGAGGAAGGTAAGAGTCGGCGTCGATCGCGCGCCCATATTGGGGCTCGCTGCCGCCCCAGAGATTGCGAGCGCCTTGCCGAGAGAAATGCCGCTTGGTGCTCCGCCGAGCCGATCGTCCGCATACCGATCGGACGAGCGATAAGCGTCGATGGCTGCTGAGCCGGCATACAGCGACCAGGCGGTTCAACCGGGTATCGAACGCCCGATAGACCTCGCCCATGCCGCATGGCCAATGCGCGTTTCGAGCCGATAGTGACCAAGAGTCGCAGCTGGCACGAGCGTATTCTCCTATTTCCTGGGCGACCTGTTGCGCTCAATTTCAAACTTCCTTGCAGAAGCAGAGGGCAACATCACATACCTGCGGCTGTAGCATAGAAGAATGCAGCTGCAGGCACTTGTCGATGTGTCACGTGCGGTCTCCCGTACGCGCAGCCGCATCGAAAAGATCGACCACCTCGCTGATTTCCTGAAGCGACTGTCGCCGGAGGAAATCTCCATCGCGGTGGCCTACCTGTCTGGCTCGCTTCCCCAGGGCCGCATTGGCGTTGGTTGGTCGGTTGTGTCGCAGGCTCGCTCGGTCGGGCCGTCGGCACAGCCGTCGCTCGACCTGCGTGCGATCAACGATCAGTTCGAACGGATTGCCGGCACCCGTGGTGCGGGCGCCGCGCGCATCCGCACCCGCCTTCTCACGGATCTCTTCAGTCAGGGGACCGAGAGCGAACAGGATTTTCTCGTGAGACTGCTTTCGGGCGAATTGCGGCAGGGCGCGCAGGAAGGCGTGCTCGCCGATGCCGTGGCCAAAGCTTCAGGCGCGCCGGCCGAGGTGGTGCGCCAGGCGGCGATGATGTGCGGGAATCTGGGCGAAGTGGCACGCGCGGCCATCGACGCCGGTGCGTCAGCCTTGTCGAGCTATTCGATCCAATTGTTCCGTCCCGTCGAGCCGATGCTCGCGTCGCCAGCGGAAAGCGTATCGGACGCAATAGAAGCATTCGGTCAGGCAGCTTTCGAGCTGAAGCTCGACGGCGCGCGCATACAGGTGCACAAGTCTGGTGACCACGTGCGCGTGTTTTCGCGCGCGCTGCGGGATGTGACCGCTGCGGTGCCGGAGGTGGTCGAGGTTGTCGGTACGCTGCCGGGACGCGAGCTGATTCTCGATGGAGAAGTCCTGGCCCTGCAGCGCGACGGCACGCCGCTGCCGTTTCAAGAGACGATGCGCCGGTTCGGGCGGCGATTGGATGTCGATCGTCTTCGATCGGAGCTGCCTTTGACCCCTTTCTTCTTCGACTGTCTTTACACCGATGGGCGACCGCTCACGGCGGAGCCACAGCGCGAGCGGTTTGCGGCGCTGGAGAGCGCAGCCCGAGCACTCGCCGTTCCTCATCGCATCATCAGCGACGGGGGCGCGGCTGCTGAATTCTTCGAGCACGCCATCGCCGGTGGCCACGAAGGCGTGATGGCCAAGTCGCTCGACGCGCCATATGCCGCAGGCAGCCGGGGAAGCGCGTGGCTGAAAATCAAGAAGGTCCGCACGCTCGACCTGGTCGTGCTCGCCGCAGAATGGGGCAGCGGGCGAAGGCGCGGGTGGCTCAGCAATCTTCATCTCGGGGCCAGGGATCCAGCCAGGAATCGATTCGTCATGCTGGGGAAAACATTCAAGGGGATGACCGACGCGCTGCTGGAGTGGCAGACTGCGGCGTTGCTCGAGCGCGAAGTGCGCCGCGAAGGACACGTGGTCTTCGTGCGTCCTGAGCTCGTGGTCGAAATTGCCTTCAACGACGTGCAGGAAAGCCCGCAGTACCCCGGACGTTTGGCGCTGAGGTTCGCGCGCGTGAAGGGCTATCGTTCCGACAAGGCTGCAGAGGAGGCGGATACATTGGAGACCCTCCAGAAAATCTATCGCAGCATGACTGGACGTGACGCCCCGCCACCGAGGGTGACCGATGCCTGAGCTTCCGGACGTCGAACTTTATCTTTCCGCTCTCCGTGCGCGCGTCGCCGGTGAGACGCTCGAGCGCGTGAGGCTCGCAACGCCGTTTCTGCTGCGCTCCGTCGAGCCGCCGCTCGGCAGCGCCGTGGGCCGGGCGGTGACCGGATTTCGCCGCATCGGCAAGCGGATCGTCTGGGAGATCGACGGTCTGTCGACGGTGCTCGGGACAGGCCCCTCGACGGTGCTCGGGACAGGCGAGCTGTTTCTGGTCTTTCACTTGATGATCGCGGGCAGATTCAAATGGCGCGACCGCGGCGCAGCCGTCCCGAGGAAAACGGGTCTTGCGGCGTTCGACTTTCCACACGGCACGCTGCTGCTGACAGAGGCCGCCACGCAGAAACGCGCCTCGCTGCACGTGGTCGAGGGACAACACGCCCTTGCTTCGTTCAACCCGGGAGGGCTCGAAGCGACGACGAGCGACGTCGCGGCATTCTCCGAGGCGCTTCAACGGGAGAGCCACACGCTGAAGCGCGCGCTGACCGATCCGCATTTGTTCAGCGGCATCGGCAACGCGTACTCCGATGAGATTCTTCATCGCGCCCGGCTGTCGCCGTTCAAACTCACACGGCAGCTGACCACCGGCGAGATCAGGGTGTTGCATTTGGCAACAACCACCACTCTCACCGAATGGACGGCCAGGCTGCAAGACGAGGCCGGAGAAACATTTCCCGAGAAGGTGACGGCATTTCATGAAGGAATGGCCGTGCACGGCCGTTTCGGAAAGCCCTGTCCGCGCTGCTCCACGCCGGTGCAGCGTATCGTGCATGGCGAGCACGAGGTAAATTACTGTCCAACGTGCCAGACTGAGGGGCGTTTGCTCGCCGATCGGGCACTGTCGAAGCTGCTGAAGGACGATTGGCCGAAGACGCTTGACGAACTCGAACGGCGAAAGCGGGCCTAAAATCTGCATTGGCAGATTGATTAGATTGGTGGATTTGTCAGAATGTTGAAGACTGATAAGTGATGATTATTCGACCAGGTTCTTTGAGTACGAACGGGGATACTCCGCGTGGCACGTGTGACGCGATAATCGGGTAACCGACAATCGCCACTCTTTCCCAATCTATCAGTCTTAAAAGCCGATCGAAACTCCGACGGACGGACCGATGGCTTCTATGTCCGGATTGCGATCCGGCCCAGCGATACCGGCGTTGGAGATGTGAATCACGTCGAGCGCAGCGATCGCCTGCAGCCGCCGGTTGAGTTGCACCATCATGCCTCCGCCGCCGCTCGCGATGTAGTTGAATCGGGTGCCGCCGGGCGGCAACGCGACGGCGGCATCTGTGATGCCCAGGTCGAATTGCCAAAACACAGACACGCGTCCCCGCCTGTAGACGCGCCCACGCAATCCCGAAGTGATGCCGAGCAATCGCGAGTCATTCCTGCGCTGTGATACGTAAAAAAGGCGCTGGCGCGCCATCAACACGAGCCCGTCGCGCAGTCCGTAGGTCACACCCTGAACGAGGCCGAATAGTTCTTCATGCGACGGATTGTAGTTCCACGCTTCGAGGGCGGCCTCCGCGAGGAACTCGGCACGCCATCTTCCCTTCGCAAACGGATCCTCGATCGGTGAAGGCGAAGTGCCCTGCGCGCGTGCATCAGCAGCCTGCAACACGAGAAACAGAATTACAGACGTCGTCGAAAGGAATGTCCGTCGAGACAGGTAGGCTATTGTATAGCCCCATGCACACCTTCGCACGACAGCGCGCGCGTGCTTCGGTGCGCAGGCGGGCTGTCCTGCTGCTGTGTGCGGCGCTGCTGCCATCAAGCGCGTCGGCGCAAGAGCGGCTCGCGATTCGATCCGATTTCCTGTTCTACGGCGACAACACCGAGTTCCACAATTTCTTCCGGGAAGGCGAAACAATTTTTGGAGCGGCAGTTCGCGTGACCGCCGAGGTGGGTCTGAATGAACGGGTGACGATCTCGGTTGGTGGCTTCGGCAACCAGAGATTCGGATCGGAAGATGCGTTCGAGGAAGTCAGGCCGGTACTGGCACTGTCCGTGCGAGGCCGGCGCTCGTCGTTCGTGCTTGGTACGCTGCCGCCGCGCACAGCCGAAAGCCCCCTGGGACCGGACCGGGATGGCCCTCACGAGTTGTCGCCGCCGCTCCAGCGCGAGACGCTGTCGTTCGACCGGCCGTACGAAAGCGGGCTCGCCTGGACGTTCAGCGGCAGCGACCTGCAGCATCATTTCTGGCTCGAGTGGCAGCGACTCAACACAACCGCTCACCGGGAGCGGTTCGACGGCGGGCTGCGCACGTCATATCGCCTTACAAACGTCATGACGATTCCACTTCAGTTTCACGTTGTGCATGAGGGAGGGCAGCTGCATCAGTCGGGAGCGGTTGCCGACAGCGGCGCAGTCGCCACCGGTGCGATCCTGCGCGGCACGATCGCGAGCCGATATGTCGCGACGCTCGACCTGCTCGGGCTGGCATCCCGCCATGTTCCAGATCGAAGCCGCCCGGAGCTCAGCCGCGACGGCACCGGGTTCTTTGGCCGGGTTGCGGCCGAACGTGCCGGGTGGCGCGGGCACATCATTTTCTGGAGGGGCCGCAACTTCATCAAGGACGAAGGTGATCCGAACTACATGTCCATCACGCGAAACGGCGACCGGTATCGAGGCATCCGCGACTACTCGGAGGCTGGATTGTCCCGCCGATTCACGCTCGCGCGCACGGCCGTGCTCGACGTGTCCGGACGCCTGCACCGCATCGAAGGGCGCTACGAGTATTCGTTCCGGGTTGTGAGCCCGGTGTCCGCGTCCTGGATGATTCGCTGATTCGAACGGCTACTGACGCTTGAGCGCAAGAAGTGCGCCCCAGAAGGACGCTGCTGTGAACGTCAGAAACGCTGCCGCTTCCAACCAGATGATCGCCGGCTCGCCTATGCCAATGGTGGCATAGCGCAACACGTCGACGTGCCACGTGATGGGGTTCGCCCATGAAAGCTGCCGCAACGGCGTCGGCAGCGGCTCTACGGGATAGAACATCGAGCTGGCGAACAGAAGGATGAAATAGAAGACTGACGTCACTGTGTTGAAGACGTCGTTGCGGCGAATCATCAACGCGAAGATCGCATAGAAGAAGAACCATCCGGCCGTGCCGATGAACACCGCTGCCGTCAGCAGCGGCAGCGAGGACCATCGAATCGGCACGCCCAGCACGATCTCCGCCAGCAGCACCGTGACCACAGCCTGCGCGATCGACACCAGCAGGTTGAACAGCCCCTTGCCGAGCAGATACTCGGCGCGCCTCATGGGATAGGTCAGCATCTCGAAAAAGATGCCGTTGTCGCGATCCATGAAGAACGACCATGCAGTATTCGAGGCAATGCCGAAACTGGCCATCCCAAGCACGCCCGCGAGAAAGAAGGCGTTGTAGTCGACGCCGATTGCGAGTGGTTTCATGCCCATCGCCTGCGTCATCCCAACGCCGAACACCAGCAGATAGCCCAGCGGATAGAAGAGATCCCAGAAAATAAAAGTCAGGTTCGTCGCGCGAATCTTGCCCTCGCGATACATGATGGCCGAGAGGGCGCTCACGGCCGCACCTGCTGCTGGGCCGCCGTCAGCTCGATGAAGATGTCCTCGAGGCTTGCGCCGGACACTTCGATCCGAAGCACCCGGCCGATGCGGCCAAGATGTGCGACGAGGTCCAGTACGCGACCCTCGTGTTCACGCACCGTGATAAGGGCCGAATTCTGCGCCGTCTCGACGCGAAGCGGATGATAGGGTGCGACCGCCGCCTCGAGCAGGTCCGGCAACTCGGCAAAGGTGACCGAAATCTCGTACAGGCCGCCCGACAGCAGTTTGAGCGTATTGATGTCGCCGCGGGCTGCCTGACGTCCGGCGCGCATGATGAGGATGTCATCGCAGAGCTCTTCCGCTTCGCTGAGAATCTGCGTCGTCAGCACGATGGTGCGGCCGCGAGACGACTCCTGTCGCAGTCGACCCATGACCGATCGTTTCAGAAGCGGGTCCATTCCGGTGGAAAACTCATCGAGAAACACGACCGGCGTATCAATCATGAACACCTTCGCCACCTGAACGCGGCGCTTGAAGCCGCCGCTCAGGTCCATCACCTTTCGATTCGCCTCCGGCCGGAGCTCGAACTGCTCGAGGACGTCTTCCGTTCGATCGTGGATCGCCCTGGGCGATAACCCATGAAACCGGCCGAACGTGGCGAAATTGTCGACGACCGACAGGAACAGATCGGCGGCGCTCTCTTGAATGACGACGGAAATGCGCTTCCTGACCTCGAGTGGATCCCTCACCGGGTCGAATCCCTCTACCTGAATCGCCCCGGATGTCGGGCGCAGCAGCGTCGTCAGCATCTTGAGCGTCGTGGTTTTTCCCGCGCCGTTCGGGCCGAGCAGCGCGAATATCGAACCTCGTCGCACCGCAAATGAAAGCCCGTCGACGGCGCGAACCTCCGGCTGCCCGCGGCGATTGAATGTCTTGACGAGGTCGCGAACGACAATCGAGTCGGAATTATTCATGCTTCGGCCAGGTTTCGCAGGAACTGGAGCATCGCGGCAATCATCTCGCGGCCAGCCAGCAGGGAGTCGTCGTTGTGATCGGCGCCGCTGATGATCAGCAGTGATTTCGGATCGTTGGCCGCATCGTAGAGCTGCCGGCTGTAGGTGATCGGCACGATGCGGTCATTGTCGCCGGCAATCACCAGAAGAGGAGAGCTCACTCGCGCGATGTGTTCGATCGTGGCATAGCGATCGCGCAGCAACCAGCGGACCGGCAGAAACGCGTAGTGATGGCTGGCCGATGTCGGTCATCGACGTGAACGGCGACCGCAGAATCAGCGCCGCCGGCGGATATTCGATCGACAACTCGTGTGGCGACCGCCGTTCCCAGCGATTCGCCGTAGTACACGAGCCTCCGCCGATCGACGTCCGGCCGGCTGACGGCATAATCGCGCGCGGCCCGTGCATCACTCGCCAATCCCTCCTCGGTCGGAGAACCAGGATTGCCTCCAAAGCCCCGATAGTCGAAAAGGAGGACCGCGAGATTGGCTCCTGCGAGCGTGTCGGCAAGCGGAGCGCGAAACGCGCGATTCCCCGCGTTGCCGTTGAACACGATCACCGTGAATTCCGGAATCTCCGTACGATTGACGAACCAGCCGGACAACCTCAGGCCATCCGCCGTGGCAAAGGACACCGCCTCGGCCCCTTCCAATCCGACGGCGTCGGGCTTTGGCACAGCACCGAACGGAAAATACATCATCCTTCGCTGCTGACTCCACGCGAGCGCGACCACCGACAGAAACACAACGAGTGCGACGAGCGCGAATCTCACTCTTCGAAGTCTATCGAATCTGGTAGATTGGCAAGATGGACATTCCAAAGAACGACGAGGAATGGCGCGCAAAACTGACGCCGGAACAGTTTCACGTTCTCCGCAAGCACGGCACCGAGCGCGCCGGCACGAGTCCTCTGAACTCGGAGCACCGTGACGGGATTTTCCGTTGTGCGGGCGTGCGGCCAGGAACTCTTCACCTCGGAGACGAAATTCGACAGCCGAACGGGATGGCCGAGTTTCTTGGCGCCGATGCCCGATGCGGTGGAAACGACGACCGACCGGACCCTCGGGATGGAGCGGACCGAGGTGCACTGCGCGCGCTGCAAGGGGCATCTCGGCCACGTCTTCCCCGACGGCCCGCGGCCCACGGGATTGCGGTACTGCATGAACGGTGTTTCGCTGGATTTCGAGCCAAAACAGGCCTAAAAAAAGCGATTTCTCGAGGGAACCAGGGCGCTCCGGACGCAGTCTAAATAGGTTGTGAAGAAGAACTCTGAGGTAAAACTCGAATACGACGTGTGTGGCCGGTGTGGCACCCTGTTCGACGATCAGGGGGAAAATGGCTGGTGGATCGAGAGCGGGCTCTGGTGGCACGAGTGTAACGACGACCAGCCGGCGCGAATCGTCGTGCGCAGGCTTCCCAGGGTCGCCTGAGGACGCGCCAGTCTCGCCCACCTCGACAGACCTCTGCCTCCTCGACCATCATTAGGCCGTCATGCTCCCAATCGATTTGCGCTCCGACACGGTGACCCGTCCATCGGCTGCCATGCGGCGTGCAATGGCCGAGGCAGAGGTCGGCGACGATGTGTTTCTCGAAGATCCGACGCTGAACAGGCTGCAGGAGTGTGCGGCCGCGCTGTTCGGGCGGGAAGCCGCGCTCTTTGTTCCGTCCGGCTCGATGGGCAACCTGACGTGTGTGATGGCGCAGACGCGGCCCGGACAGGAAGTCATCTGCGAGACCAACGGCCACGTTTATAACTACGAAATGGGCGCGTTGTCCGCGCTTGCCGGAGTGCTGCCGCGTCTGGTCAACGGCGACGCCGGCGTGCTGACGTGGAACGCCATCGCGCCGGCCATTCGTCCCAGGGTGTATTACCGTCCCCAAACATCGCTTATCTGCCTCGAGAACACAGTGAACATGGCGGGCGGTACGGTCTACCGCACCAGCATCGTCGAGGACATTTGCGATCGCGCCCATGAGCACGGCATCCACGTTCACCTCGATGGCGCCAGAGTTTTCAACGCGGCGACGTATTTGAACGAGCACGTCTCCTCGATGACGCGGAAGTTCGATTCCGTGCAGTTCTGTCTCAGCAAGGGGCTCGGTGCTCCGGTCGGATCCATGATCGTCGGCAGCCGGGATTTCATCGAGCGCTGCCGGCCGATTCGCAAGATGCTCGGCGGCGGCATGCGCCAGGCCGGGGTGCTGGCGGCAGCAGGGCTCGTTGCGCTCGAAGACGGACCGAAAAGGCTTCAAGTCGATCATGACAACGCGCAGGTTCTCGCTCGGGAGTTGGCCCGCAATCCCGGCATTGCGCTCGATTCGTCCAAGGTGCACACCAACATCGTCATTTTCAGCGTAAAGCCGAGCGGTCTCTCGTCAACCGACTTCCTCACGCAGATCGCGGCCCGCGGCGTGCTCGCGGTTCCTGTCGATGCCGACCGCGTGCGCATGGTGACGCACCTCGACGTGAACCGCGCCGACATAGAAAGAGCCGCCGAAATTGTGAACGCGACGCTTGCCGTTCCTCACGACATGCAGGTCAAAACCAATTAGAATCCCGGAGTGCGGCGGCTGGTTCTTATTGCCTGCGCGGTCCTCGTCTGGGGCAACGGTGCGCGGGCGCAGGCGTCGGTTGATCTCGCGACGATTCTTGTCGGCCTCGCCGGCAGAACTCAGCAGTACTACGATCGCTTCATCAGCATCATCTGCACCGAGACCGTTCACACGCAGGACTTGAAATCCAACCTCGCGCCGGCTGGCAGGCCGCGCACGACCGTGTACGAGTTGAGCGTGGCGCGGAATCCCGGCGGAAAAAGAGATGCCGAATTTCGCGTCGACCGGACGCTCCAATCGGTCAACGGGCGCACGGCTCGGCGGAACCAGCCTGCCGAGTGTACGGATCCGAAAACCGGTACTCCGGAGCCGCTGGCGTTTCTTCTGGCCTCGAATCAGAAACGATACAGGTTCACCGTCGCGGATGCCGGCGCCGGCCCGCCGGGTGCGCGCGCCATAGATTTCATCGAGACGCCGCCGCAGCGCGTGCGTATAAAGTGGGAAGGCAACTGCTTCGAGGCCGACGGTGGCGGCCAGCAGGGGCGGGTATGGTTCGATCCGGACACCTACGACGTGCTCCAGGTGGAGGTGCGGCTCTCCAAGCCGTTCCCCATCCCGCTGCCTGACGGGTTTTTCGGCATTCACCCCGCAATCAGAGTTGAAAAGTCGGAAATGACTCTCCGATTCTCGCGTGTTGAATTTCAGCAGCCTGACGAGGCGCTGATGCTGCCGGCCTCGATCGACACGTTTCATGTGCTTCGTGGAGTGCCCAGCCTGCGAATCCACCAGACGCTCACAAACTATCGCCGCTTTCTCACCAAGGCGGAGATAAGAAGCGGTTTCTAGGATGGCTCGGGCCTTGCTTTAACCTTCGGCGCGTGTTCCCTGTGTACAAAAACATGACGCGTCGCATGCGGATCTGGGTCCTGGTCGCGCTTCTTGGCGCGGCAGCAACCCTGGTAGTCGGGGTGATGCTGTCGATCCCCATCAGGTCAGACACGCTCAAGGCGCGGGTCATTGCGCTACTCACTGACGAGCTCGAAAGCGAAGTGACCATCGAGACGCTCGAGGGGCGGGTCTTTCCGCGCGTGTCGGTCAGCGGTGGCGGCGTGGTGATTCGGCACAAAGGGCGTACGGACGTTCCGCCGCTCATCACCATCGATGGGTTCGAGATTCGCGGATCGCTGAGAGATCTCATGCAGCAGCCGCGGCGCGTTGCAGAGGTGCGGCTGCGAGGGCTCCATGTGAACATACCGCCTGGCGATGATGATGAGGGTTCCGGAAAGGAAGAGAAGACCGATGCCGAAAAGCAGGCGAACGTTCGCAATCTGCAGCGGGTCATCATCGAGAGGTTCGAGGCGCCGGACACGGTCATCACGCTGATTCCGAAGCGGGCCGGCAAACAGCCGAAGGTCTTCACCGTCCATCACCTGGTGATGGACTCTCTCGGCGTCAACCAGACCATTCCGTACATCGCGACGCTCACCAATCCGGTACCGAAAGGGGAGATCGAAACGTCGGGCACATTCGGACCGTGGAACGTCGCACATCCCGCGCGCACCCCGATTACCGGCAAGTATGTGTTCAAGAATGCGAATCTCGACACCATTGAAGGGCTGGCAGGCGTGCTCAGCTCGGCCGGTGGTTTCGAGGGTCCGATCAACCGCATAGAAGTTCAGGGAATCACCGAGACGCCGAGTTTTCAGGTGGATGCCGGCGGTCTGCCGGTTCCGCTGAAGACACGCTTTACCGCCGTTGTCGACGGTTCGGATGGGGACACGTACCTGCGGCAGGTTGATGCGTCGTTCCTCGATACCTCGATGATGGCGCAGGGCGCCGTGATCGGCCTCGAAGGAGTGCCCGGCCGTCAGGTGGAAGTCGACGTCGACATGCAGAATGGGCGAATCGAAGACCTGCTCAGGCTCGCGGTCCGGTCAGATGAGCCGATTCTGCGGGGAGCCGCACGATTGAAGGCGAAGCTCGTGATTCCGCCCGAAAAGAAGAAGGTGATCGACAAGCTGCAGCTGCGCGGGGAATTCCTGCTGTCAGAGGCGAAGTTCACCGATGCCACGGTGCAGACGAAGCTGACCGGGCTGAGCCGCCGCGGGCGGGGCATGAACCAGAACGAGGAGGTCGGCGAAGTGCTGTCGAACCTGCGCGGCCGCTTCGTCGTCGAGAATGCCGCGGTCACGTTCTCGAGCCTCACCTTTTCAGTTCCCGGTGCGGCTGTCGAGCTGGCCGGCCGTTACGGCCTGCGCGACGAGGTTATCGCCTTCAAAGGAAAGCTGAAAATGCAGGCGACCCTGTCGCAGGTGGCCGGCGGCGGCGTGAAAGGCTTTTTTCTGAAGGCGTTCGACGGGTTGTTCAAGGAGAAGGATGCCGGCATGGTGGTGCCCATCAAAATCTCAGGTACGCGCAAGAATCCGAAATTCGGGCTCGATATGTTCTAGTGCGTCAACACGTACACCATCACGTTTATCGCGATGGCGTAGCCTTCGGGCGAGAAGCGGTAGAAGTATTCGACGTCCTCTCCCTCGCGCTCCCAGGTATCAGAGATGTCGGTGTTGTGCGTCATCAACACCATGAGCCTTCCTTTTTCGTCGAAAATGCCGCGCGTGTTCACCACGGCGCTGTCGCGTCCGCGCTCGGATGTCTCGCCGCTGTTGTAGCGCCACCTGCTGATCGCCGGCACCTGCAGGATGCGCTTGACGCTGTAAACGGTCTGGAACATCGCGTGCGTCACGGGGATGTCGACGATCGGGAATCGCTCCGGCGGCAGCACTCGGCCGATCTCCTGCTCCCATATCGCCCATGCACGGGAGCCCCAGAAGTCGTCACTCCACATGAAGCCGCCCTTCAGCAGGTACTCCCGGAGCTGGGCCACGTCCTCGTTGCTGAATTCAGCGGTGCCTGCGTCTTCGATGTGCACGAACGGGCAGTGGAAGATGTTGTCGTCGCCGCTGGCGCGGACGACGAAATATTCCGGGTCGCCTTCGCCGTCGATACTGACGGCGGTTTTCGTGAGCTCGGCGAACCGGATGCTGAAGTTGATGTCGGCGCCGGGGTAGTCGGTGCGCCAGCCCTGCCCGCCCTGTTCTCGATACGCGCTGGGGTACATCAGGCGGCAGAAGTGGAAGTTGCCGTCTTTCAGGGCGCGAGTGGCGAAACGGGGCGGCTCTCCGCGCCACCCCCGCCACATGTCGTTTCCCGTCCAGATCTGGGCGTAGGCCCCTCCCGCAAGCAGCAGGAGAACGAGCAGCGCGATCCCCTCCCTACTTCGTCGTCGTGCGCGAGAGCTCGCGGTGATACTCATGCACCAGATCGCGGTAGCCCCGAGGGACCTCATCGGATGCGGCCAGCGCCGGCTGGTCGCCTTGTGAGTCTTCGACCTTTCGCCGCAGGGTAAATTCGAACCGCTTCAAGTCTTCCGCCACCTTTGTCTGCAGTCGCTCGAGCTCTCGCGCGTCCTTGTAGACACGGTCGTCATCGAGCTGGCGCATGGCGCGCAGAACTTCGTCGAGGTCCGTCGGGTTTGCCCCGTCGTTGCGGAGCTGCTCACGCAGCCGCTGGGCCTCGCCGGTCCAGTAACGCACCTGATCGCGGAAATTCCGAATTTCGCCGGGAGTGTAGACTCGTTGACCCCATCCGCCCCAGTTGTCGCCGTCGTTGTACGAGCCGGTGCGTCCGGCGCCGTCGCGGTTGTCGCCACCGCGACTGCCGTCTTGCCCGTTTTGACCCTGTTGACCACCCTGACCTTGCTGGCCTTCTTGCCCCTGTTGGCCCTGCTGGCCCTTGCTGGCCCTGTTGCCCTTGCTGGCCCTGTTGCCCTTGCTGGCCCTGTTGCCCTTGCTGGCCCCGTTCGCCCTGCTGGCCTTGTTGTCCCTGTTGTCCTTGCTGTCCCTGTTGCCCCTGCTGGCCGCGTTGCCCCTCGCGCATCTGTTGCTGCATCGAATCGACGCCGCGCACCAGGTTGCGTGCGCGATCGAGGCTGTTGGCCATCCGATTATTCTTGTCGCCTTCGCCGACAGCGCTGGCGGCTTCACCTAGTTTGCGCTGCAGATTTTCGATCTCATTGCTGATGTTGCGCTCGAAGTCGGCGTTGGTCTGCCCGCTCTGCCGCATCGTGCTTCCCGTGTAGTGAATCTGCTCTTCGAGCCGGTTGTTGCGGATGGCGTCTGCCGCTTCCTGAAGCTTGCGCGACGCCTCGCGGTCGTTTCGCCGCATCTCTCCCGACATGCGATCGAGCTGTTTTTCGAGCTCGTTGACCTTCGCTTCGAGCTCGTATTTCCGCTGGCCGATCTGCCGCGCGCGCTCGCTGGGACGGCCGCCCGCGTTCGACTGCGTCATCGACATGGCTTCCTGCGACAGCTCGCGATGCTCTCGTGCAATGTCGTCGGCCTGCTGCCGCGCCGACTGCATGTCGCGCTCGCCGCGGGCGCCTTGCTCCTGCTCGAGCCGGCGCTGCGCCTCGCGCAACTGGCCGAGTGCCGCGCTCGCCTGGCCGGCGCTGGCGGGATCGCCAGAAGATGCCGCACGACGCATGGCATCCGCGGCTTGCCGCGCGGCCTGCGCGGCCTGCGCGAGATCCGGGCGGTTACGTTCGCGCGAGAGGCGCTCGAGCTGGCGCGCGGCTTCTTCGGCCTGCTCCGCCAGCGCGCGCTGACTGGCGCCGCCGCCCTGACTGCCCTGGCCGGCGAGCGCCTGCTGCCGCTGCCGCTCCGCCTCCTGCTGTTGCCGGCGCGCCAGCTCGCGCAGCTTTTCCATCAACGCATCGACCTGCTGATCTGATTGCTGCTGCTGCGCGCTCTGTGCCGTCTCGTACTGGTTGGCCAGCTTGTCGAGATCCTGCTTGAAGAGCTCGGCGAGATCCTCCGAGACCGAACCGGCCCCACCGCCGCCGCCACCACCTCCGCCACGCTGCTGGCTGACCTGCTTTTCGTACTCTTCCTCGGCCTTCTGCAGCTGCTGCAGCGCGCGGTTCTCGGGCGGAAGGGCATCGCTCGCCGCCTGCGCCTGCAGCTTCGCTTCTGCCGCGCGCATTTCCTCGACGGCCTTGGGCAGCAATTCTGCGATGCGCAGAAATGCGGGATCGGGTTCGACGAGCCGGCTGTTCATGCGACTGACCAGCCCCTCGACCTGCTCCCGCAGTTTCGACTGCGACAGCGAGACGACGACGAGGTTCTCGCGCAGCTTCGCGGCCGTCATCGACTTGCGATCGCGGACGATGTTGTGCGTGGCCGAGATAATCTCTCGCTGTTGCTGCGACAGCGCGTCGACCTGCATGTTTCCGCCGCCGCCGCCGCCACCGCCGCCACCTCCACCCATCGACATCGCCGAGCGGAATTGTTCGTCGAGTTTGCGAATCCGGATGAAGTACAGATCACTCGAGATATTCCGGCCGATATTGTCGGTGGCACGCGCGAAATAGGAAACCGAGTCTCCCGGCGCGACCTTCAGCTCTTCGAGATAGAAGGTATGCGCCGCCGAAATCTCCGGCAGCGACTTGCTTGCCGAGTCGATGAGCTTCTTTGTCTGCTCGGGTCCGCCGTTGACCGAGTACACGAGCTCGAGCTGCCGCACGCCGAAGTCGTCGTCTGCTCGCGCCTCAATCGCGAATTCTTCGACTGGCGATGCAGTGCTGTCACGGCCGGGCTTCGCGATCGACACGGTCGGCGCCTGATCTTCGAGAACGTCGATCGTATATTGCGGCGAGGCGTTCACCAGTTTGTTTTCAGGGCCGCCCTGCAGCTCGACCCGATAGAAGCCGTCTTTGCTGACGGGAATCGTGCCCGTGAAGGCATCGCCTTCGGGCGTGAGGGCGATGACCGTGCCGCCGTCGAGCATGATGCGCCCCGAGGGAGACTTCATGGTCGGTGTAATGCGGACGCGAACTTGCGTGCCCTGCAGCACGGCGATGTCGCCGCCGTTCTCAATCTTGCGCGGCGCGAGACCCGTATAGCCGGGGAACACGTATTCCATTTCGAGCTGCTTCACGTACGGCAGCTCTGCCGCATGCATCGTAAACACGTCCGACTTGACGCCGCCCGACGAGACGAAATAATCGATCGACCCCGGCAAGTCGAACAGCATCCCTTCGAAGGTCTTCGTGTCGCTGTTGAAGACCATCGGGACGTGCTCGAAATCCGCGCTGATTGACTTGCGGATGAGCAGCTCTGCCTTGTCCGATTCGAAGCCCTGGACTGTCGCGACGATCACCTGATCGGAACCGCGCGGAACCGTCGTGCTGCCCGGTTTCACGTTGATCCGATACGGGCTCGCCTCGAGCACGTCGCCTGCCATGAGGAGCAACGCGGAGGCACCCTGGCGAAGATATACCGGGCCGAGCACGAAGAGCAGCAGCGCCGCGGCGGTCGTGCCGGCGATAACGGCTGCGTAGCGTCGAAGGGGTTGCGACTCGAGGCGCCGGCCGCGTTCGATGACGCTGCAGCGTTCGATCGCCTGTTCGACCAGACGCCGGGCGAGCGCCGGCGAATGCGACGCCGATCCTTTTTCTGCTTCGAGAGCGCTCAGGATTGCGGTTTCGAGCGTCGGCTCGCACTCTTCCAGGTACAGCGCGACCTGCTCGTCGTTGACGCGCCGCCACTGCGGCAGCACGAAGAAGTAAGCGGCGAGCGCTCCGAAAATCATCACCATGGCGACGCGGAAGGCGATGATGGACCCTGGACTGAACTTGAGCGTTTCGAGCGCGTAGGCCGAGAACAGCAGGGAGAGCAGGAAGCCGCCGACCACGAATGCGGCACCCCGCACGGCAAGCTTCAGGCGCCAGCGTTTTCGGATGTCCCGGATGATGCTGGTCAGCTCCGATCGGTCGCCCGTAGACACCTGTTCGTAAGGCATGCCGTCTCCCTTGCCCGTTCGACAAGCTCAGGCCATCCCGAGCGAGTCGAGGGATGAATTAACCCGATCGTAGCACCAAACCCCCGGTCAAGGCCGGTTTAAGGAGGGAACAATCGGTCGAAGTTCTCTGTGAAAATTCGATGGCGATCCCTTTCGGTTACGCCCAGCACATCCAGCGCGCTTACCTGCGCCTCGTAGACGGCTCGCGTCCATCCGCGGGGAAAAAACGAGGAGTCCGTGCCGAACAGCACACGCTCGGCCCCGGCCACTTCGAGCGCCTGCCTGAACACGTCGGCCAGCGTGAGCCCCGGATGATAGGACATCCACCGGTTCGTGCTCGACGTGTCGAAGTGCACGTTCGCGGCGAGGTCGGCGACGAGCAATGCCTCGCGCAGGAGACCGGCGCCGAAGTGCGGGACGATAAACGGCACGCCCGGGTGGTCCGCGGCGAGTGCGTGGAGATCGAGCGGGTTGCCATGGCGCACGTCAAAGCGGCTGGGCAATCCGAGTTTCTTCCGCACGCCGACAGACAGTGCCCCGCAGTGCACGAAGACCGCGGTACCGGGGTGCTTCGCGGCAAGATTCACGATCTCCCGTACGCGTGGATCTTGCAGCGAATAACGTTGCATCGCCGGAAAAAGACAGATGGTGCGGAGTCCGAGCCGTTCGAGCGCGTGCTCGGTCCGCGCCGCCGCATCCGGCGCAGTGGGATCGAGCATGAAAAATCCCACGATCCGCGAAGGATGCCGCGCGACCGCGTGTGCCACCGAAGCCTCATCGCCAGGGATGCTCGCGATGAGCGCTGCGCGTCGAACGCCGGCGCGATCGAGTTCGGCGATCCAGCGATCGGCCAGGTCCTCGGGCGTGCCAGGCGGATCCCATCCGAGCGTTGCCACGACGTCCGAGGCCGACCGCTGCGACCCGGGCGGGTACTGGCGGCCGAGCGCGTCGAAAAATTGCTCGGAGAAAAAATGACAATGGGAGTCGTTCACAGAACACTGATCGGCAATCGGCCGACTACTATACCCGCGCCCGCGGTTCCGCGTATGAATCTCAAACGCATCTGATTACTGCGACATGAGGAGTAATAACCAAGATGCTTGCGCCTTACGACGTTCGACATGCGCCTTACGACTGCAATGTCGGCGTGATGCGCGTCCCTTCGACGGGGCCCTTCATGCGGTTCGAGATCGCGGTTTCGAGCCCGAGGAGCACGATGCCGGCCATCAGGAGATACCACCAGAAATTCTGGCGGCGCTCCTGATCTTCCGGCGTCAAGGTGGCCGCATCCAGCGCGGCAGGATTCACCGAGCCTGGACGCCCGGCGAGTGCGGCGCTCAACTCCTGTAAGTCGAGCACCGAGAGATCGGACTCGAGCGTGTCGAGGTTGGCGGCGAGGCTGACCGTGCCCGACTGGTTCGAGCGTCCGTGCACTTCGTAGAAGCCCGCCTGCTCGAGTTGTACTGGCGTGGGCGTGCCCGATTGCTCGATTCGCTGTCCGCTCGGCGTCAGCACCATCGCCCCTGTGCCGCTCTGCATGCCCAGCCCAGACGCCCGGAGCTGGTGGCCCGGATCGACGACCTCGCCAATCGTGAACCAGTTCTTCGGTTCCTCGTACGTAGCCAGATGCTGCACGACTTCGTGGACGAACGGCAGATAGACCGCCTGCTTCGCGAGGTCGTTCCAGTAGTTGTCCAGCGTCGACGTCCAGAGGATCACGTGGCCCGATCCGAGACGGCGCTCGGCCATTGCAATGGCTCCGTCGTCGAAACGGGCGACGATGCGGTTGGCCGGCCCGTGTTCGCCTTCCTTGTCGCCCGCGGGCTCGGGCTTCAAGGAGACGGCACGATAACGGAAAAACCGCGCGGTCGACAGATTGCCGCTCCGCGGCGCTTTGAACAGCTCGAGGACCGGGTGGCTCGTGTCCAGTTCCGCCAGGGCGCCGCCGCGCCCCTGCCGGTCGACGATGTTTGCCGGCACCGCGGGAAGGATATCGTTCGAGTCGGTGCCCCAGTTCGCGCGCTCGCCGAGGACGACGAACAGCCCGCCGCCCTTCGACACGAAATTCTTCAGCACATCTCCCGAGCTGAGCGCCGCGACGTCGTTGAGAATCACGACGCGATGGCGATCGAGATCGGTGCTCGAGACGGACTCGCCCTGCCGCATGTTCACCTGAAACGCGGGTGTCGACCCGATGGACAACGCCTTCTGCAGGTAGAGGCTTGCATCGCGCGACGCTCGCGACGGCTCCACGAGCAGCACTGGCAGGCGCTGTGCGGGCGAGACGACGAAATGGAACGCGTTGTCCTGCTTCAGCGCGTCGTCGCCGATGCGCACGGTGCCGCGCGTGAAAGCGCGCGCGAGCGTGAAAGGCGGAAACGTGACCGAAGCGGGCGCTCCCGGCGAGACCGAGGTCGTCTGCGTTTCCACGGCGCGTCCGTCCACCTCGAGACGCACCTGCACGTTATTGACCGCCGACGATCCGCGATTGACGATGCTGGCTGACACCGCCACACGCTCCTGGCCCGAGAAGAGCGATCGCTGCGGCAACACGGTCGAGACCGTCAGATTTGCGGTCTCGGCATCCGTGATGGGCACAGCTTTGAATGTCGTTCCTTCAGGCAAGCGCAGATTCTCGTCACGTACCCAGCCATTACGCTGGAAGTCGCTGATCATGACGACCTCGCGCGTCTGCAACGTCGAGTCCGCCAGCACGCGCTGCGCCAGCTTCAACGCGGGTGCGTATCGGGTCGCTTCGGCGCTGACCTTGGCACCATCGATGGCGCTGACCACTCGCGACAGGTCAGCAGTCGCGCGAACCTCGGCCAGTGCGTTGGTGCCGAAAAGGATGAGGGTTGCGTGATCCGTCGCCGTGAGTCCCTGCACCGCCTGTCGAGCCGCGGCCTGCGCGCGGGCCCAACGGTCGCCGTATCCCATGCTGTACGACCGGTCGAGCAGGATGACCACCTCGCGCGGCCCGGCAGCGCCCGCGAGCGCCGCGATCGGGCGATCGAAAAACGGACGCGCGAAGGCGAGAACGATCAGCAGAATCGCGGCGAGCCGCATCGCGAGCAGCGGCCAGTCGCGAATCCGCCGGCGCCGCACCGACTGATACGGAATCTTTTCGAGAAACATGAGCGACGGAAACTCGACCACCTGTTTTCGCTCGCGCTGGGTCAGATGGATCAATATCGGAATGGCGAATGTGAGAAGCGCCGCGAAAAAGAGAGGTGCGAGAAATGCCATCTATCTCACCCGGCTCAGGCGCTGGCGCGCTGACAGGTACTTGAACAACGCGTAGTCGAGCGGCGTCGCCGTGTTGACGAGCGTGTAGTCGACCCGGTTCTGCGAGAAACGCGACGTCAGCGCCGCGATGTGTTCCTGCACGAGCGAGCGGTATTGCGACGCCAGTGCCGTCGGCACGACCGGAATCTGCTCGCCGGTTTCGAGATCCTGGAAGCTCGCCGCTTCGGTGAAGTTGAAATCGATCTCCGACGGATCGAGCACGTGGAACACGATGAGATTGTTGCCGCGGAAGCGCAGCGGCTTGACCGCGTCCATGATGACTTCGGGCGATTCGTACCAGTCCGACACGATGACGAGGATGCCGCGGCGGCCGAAGTGCTCGGCCATCTTCTGCATCGGCACCTTCAGGTCGCCTTTCCGCTCGGACTTCGCCCGATCGAGCGTGTGCAGCACGCGGTCGAGGTGCTTCGCCGAAGGCGGAATGTGAGTGACGATGTCGTTGTCGAAGGTGACGCAGCCGATCCGGTCGCGCTGCTTCTGCGCAAAATACGCGAGGCACGCGCCGAGATATTTGCCGTACTCGAGCTTCGAGATGCCGCGGCTCGAGAAATCCATCGAGCGCGAGATGTCGAGAATCACGGAAAAGTTCGAGTTCGTGTCGGCTTCGTATTCCTTCAGGTAGTAGCGATCGGTGCGCGCGTAGAGCTTCCAGTCCACGCGCCGGATGTCGTCGCCGGGCATGTAGCCGCGATGCTCGGCGAAATCGACCGACGCGCCGAAATACGGCGAACGATGCAGCCCGTTGATGAACCCGTCGACGACGGTCTTGGCGAGCAGTTCGAGATTGCCGATGCGCGCCAGGACCTTCGGATCGACGAAACGGGCGCCGGGAAGAGAGTGCTGTTCCATATCTCTGTAACGAAAAGCGTAAAACGAAAAAGGAATAAAGCACGCGTGTCACGCAGCGCATTACAAGCGCGTTCAGCGTGACATTTTTCGTTTTTCCTTCTTCGTTATTCGTTTCTACATCCCCGACCTCGGAGTCGGTACCGCCTCCAGCAGCTGATCGATGATCGAGTCGCTCGTGATGCCTTCCGACTCGGCATGGAAGTTCGTCAGGACGCGATGGCGCAGCACTGGATGCGACAACGCGCGGATGTCGTCGAAGCTGACGTGATACCGGCCGCTCGTCAGCGCCCGGGCCTTCGCGCCGAGAATCAGGTACTGCGCCGCGCGCACGCTCGCGCCAAAAGCGACCCACTTCTTGACGACCTCGGGCACCTGTTTCCCCTTGGGACGTGTCATGCGCGCCAATTCGAGGGCGTAACGCATCACCGACTCGGCGACCGGCACGCGGCGCACGAGGCGCTGGAAGGCGACGAGATCGGCGCCGCTGACCGGGCGCTCGAACTGCGGGTTCAGAATCGCGGTTGTCGTTCTGACGACTTCATATTCTTCGTCTTCCGGCGGGTGCTCGATGACGATGTGGAACATGAAGCGGTCGAGCTGGGCTTCGGGCAGGGGATACGTGCCTTCGAGCTCGATCGGGTTCTGCGTCGCGAACACGTAGAACGGCTCTTCGAGCGTGTACGTGCGGCCCTGAACCGTGACGCGATGCTCCTGCATCGCCTCCAGGAGCGCCGACTGCGTCTTCGGCGGCGTGCGGTTGATTTCGTCGGCGAGCACGATGTTCGCGAAAATCGGGCCGGGGGCGAACACCATCTGCCGCCGCCCGGTCGCCGGATCTTCCTGGATGATGTCGGTGCCCGTGATGTCGGACGGCATCAGGTCGGGTGTGAACTGGATGCGGTTGAACTTGAGGTCGAGCACGCGCGCCATCGAATGGATGAGCAGCGTCTTGGCGAGGCCGGGCACGCCGACGATGAGGCTGTTGCCGCCGACGAACAGTGTCAGCAGCACCTGGTTCGACGACTTCGTCCTGGCCGATGATGAGCTTCTTCAGTTCTTCGATGATGCGCTGGCGGCCGTACTTCATCCGGTCGGCGAGGGCGATGTCATCCTGCTGCATGTCCTGTTCGATTTCTGCCACTGAATCCTCCAATAGCTTCGCTCCCTAGGCCAGGTGTCTCACCCTCCGGTAACTCCACTCCGCGAGCATCACCGTGAGCAGCAGGAACAGCACGACGGGCATGTCCCACAAATCACGCTCTTCCACCGTCGTCACGCCGCGGCCGGTGTATTTGATGTCGTCGGCGAGCGACGAGACGGTCTGCGGCGTGTAGTAGACGCCACCGGTTTCCTCCGAGATGCGGCGCAGCAGCGGCGCGCGCATCGCCGCGTCGAAATATTCACTGTCGCTTGGGGCCACACGAACATGGGCAGACGGTCGCTCCAATCGTCGTGCCGCCACGCGCGGCGTCGATGCGGGCTTCGTACATGCCGGTGTCGGCCGGCGCGAAGGTGCCCCGATATTCCCCGTTGCGTTCGCCGGTCCACTGCAGCGGCACGTCGATGGCGTCCCCTTTCGGTCCGGTGATGTGCGCGTTGACTCCAGCGTCGTTCACTTCCAGGAACCCCGGATCGGACACCTCGGCGATGAGCGTGACCTCCTCGCCGGGCTCGACTTGATCGGGAGTGGTCGTCAGTTCGACCTGATCGGGAACGCCGTCGACCATCCAGCGCATGATCTGCCGCCAGTAGGTTTCGTGCGTCATGTCCTCGACGGCGATCTTCGCGTCCATCTGCCACGTCCACGAGTCGTAGACAGGGAAGGCCAGCGTCTTGCCACGGCCGTAGCGCTGATACGCGAGCGCGACCGATTCGCGTCCGTTTTCGTCCACGCCTCGCAGCAACGCCGTGGCGCCGGGCTTGATCTGGCGAATCGGGTTGACGCTGATCACGGAGGGCAGCGTGCCCCAGCGCTTGACCGACTCGCTTCCGTCTTCTCGATCTGGGTCACCGGCGTGCGACTGCCCCGCGCGCGTCGGTGTCACCTGAATGCGCGACGTCGTGTCCGGCTGCTTCGACTCGAGCACGACGGGCAGGGCGTCGGCGACGGGCGTGCCTGCGTAGCCGCCTTCGGCAAACGCCCGCCGGCCGCCGATCATCATGAGCCCGCCGCCGCGGCGATCGACGAAGTCCGCAATCATGCGCAGCTGGTCGCCGGTAAACGCGCTGGCTTCGATGCTGCCGAGAATCAGGCCGCGGTAGGAGAACAGCTCGTCGCGCGTTTTCGGGAACCCTGCCGCCAGCTCGTCGCCGCTGTCCACCATCACGCGGAAGAACTTGGTGTCCTGCGTCGCTGCAGAGAACGAGCTGCAGGTTCGGATCGTCGGAGACCGCGCGGCGAATGAACTTGACCTCGAAGTGCGGCTCGCCGTCATAGAAGAGAATCTTCTCCTTGCGGTCCTGCACGTCGAGCAGCACCTCGCGCACGTTGTTCTGTGTAATTTCCTCGCCTTGCTGCGGTGGGATGCGGAACCGTATCGTGCGCGCGCCGGCTTCGTTGGCGGTGAAGTGCACCTTCACCGTCGTCGGCTCGCCGTCGTTCGTGAGCGGGATCTCCTGCGAGCTGAGGATGCGTCCCGAGTCTTCGACGTTGAGCGGCACGGTCGTGCCCCGGAATCCGCTCTGCGACACGATGACATCGACCGAGAGATTCGTGCCCTTCAGGACTTTACGCGGCGTGCTGACGCGGCTGATTTGAATGTCCTGCCCGAGCGTTTCGCGACCGATGCCGACGGTGAACACAGGCACCTGGCTGGCGCGCAGGCCGAGGAGAGATTCCTGAATCGACGCCTCCTCGGTGTCGGCGCCATCGGTCACCATCACCAGGCCCGCAAGGGGCAACCCGGTGAACTCGTCCTTCGCGCGCTGCAGCGCCTCGCCGAGCTTGGTTTGCGTGCCGTCGAAGGTCAAGTCGCGCGCCGCGCCGACGCGGTCGGTGTTCGACGAGAATCTGAAGACGCGCACCGCATATCGGCTCGAGAGCGCTTTCATGACCGGGCTTTCCGGTGAGAATGTCGCGCTCACGAATTCGCCTCGCGGCTTGCCATCGTCATCGGCGACGCGCATGCTTCGCGAATCGTCGAGCAGAATGCCGAGGAAGTTCTGCTGCGGCACGGCCGCGCGGAGGATCAGAACCGGGCCGGAACAGGCAGAAAAGGACGACGCCGACCAGGCAGACGCGCAGCGTGATGAGCACGGCCCGGTCGAGCCAGCTGGCGTCGCCCGGCGCGCTTCGATACGTGAGCACCGCCGCGAGCGCCGCCGCGGCCGCCAGCCCGGCTGCAATGTAGACGGGCGACGACAACGCGAGACGCAGTTCGCCCTGCTCGAAAACGTATGGCGAATACTTGAAGAAAAATGCAAACAGCGAGTCGAACACGGTGCTCTCGGCTGACCTCTTCTTCTTACGGCGAATGTAAAGCCATTCTACTTCGCGTCGGCCCTTTGTCCAGTGTAGCGATCTTGATCTATATTGACGGCTCGATGGTCCGGCTCGCCGCGACGCTGCTGCTGGCCTTGGCCGGCCTTGCCACGCTTTTGGCACAAATGCCGCCGCAACTGAGATGGGCCGGCGACGCCGAAGGCGGCGCGCCGTATGTCGAGGCCGATCCCGCCGACCCGTCTCGCGTCGTGGGGTTCGATGTCGACGTCGCCGAGCTCATCGCGAAAGGCTCGGCCGCGAGCCGCGTTTTCGTCGAAGTCGCCTACGCATCGATCGATCAGTCGATCGCCAGCGGCGACGCCGATATCGGCTTGAGCGGCATCGAGGACACGCCCGCGCGCCGGGCCGGCTACGCCGTCACCCTTCCTTATTATCAGTTTCGCGAGGTCTTGAGCGTCCGTTCCGCGGACGCGGGGCACTTTCGGACGCTCGCCGACCTCCGCGGACGGAGCGTCGGCACGCTCGGCGGCACCATTGCCCACGAAATTCTGCTGGCCGCCGAGCGAGATCACGGCATCGTTGCGGTCTCCTACGAAGATGACGTCCATCCTTATTCAGACCTGCTGATCGGGAGGCTCGATGCGGTGCTGCTCGACAACGTGCTCGCCGAGCGGCGCAGCCGCACGACGCCGGGTTTCGTCACGCACGCCGAGCCCGTCGCGATGTCACACTACGTCGGCGTTCTGGCGCCGGGCAACGAGGCGCTTCGCGATCGGATCGATCAGCTTCTCAAAGCAGGCGATGAAAGACGGCCGGCTCGAGGCGATTTACAGGACATGGAAGATATGGAACGACGACCAGCCGCGGCTGTTCTCGCGAGTCCTCGCGGGAGGCGCCGATCCCCCCGGTAGCGGGTACGAAACGGACAGCATCGCGACGCTGCCCAGATGGGAGGCGACGCGCCGGTATCTGCCGTCGCTCTTGCGGGCGGCGGCGATCACGCTCGTGTTGTCGTGCGGCGCCATGCTGCTCGCGGTTGCCCTCGGCGTGGCGATCGCCACCGGCCGGCTCTACGGCAGCCGATGTCGCGCAGATGGCGCTGACGGGATACGTCGAGCTGATTCGCGGGACGCCGCTTCTACTTGCAGCTCTTCGTGTCTGTACTACGGCATCGCCGCGGCGGTACGGCTGCCGGCGTTCGTTGCCGCGCTCCTCGGGCTCGCGCTGAACTACGCGGCGTACGAAAGCGAGATCTATCGGGGCGCGCTGCTGGCGGTGCCGGTCGGACAGCTCGAAGCATCGCGCACGCTGGGGTTCAGCGAGTTCCAGACGCTCCGGCTGATTCGCGGACCGCAGGCATTCCGCCTTGCGCTGGCGCCGATGACCAACGATTTCGTCGCGCTGCTCAAGGACTCGTCGCTCGTCTCCGTGCTCACGGTCGTCGAGCTGACCAAGCAGACGCAGATCTTTGCCACCAACCTGGGGAGCTGGGTCATTCCAGGCGCGCTGTGCGCCGCGCTGTATCTCGCGATGTCGCTACCGCTCGCCGCGCTGGCCCGCTGGCTCGAACGGCGATGGAGAATCGACGATCGCTGACGGGTCGCCGGGACGGCGAGACGCACATGGACATCCCACGGCTCTTCGTGATGTGACGCTGTCTCGCGGCGGGCGCACGCTGGTGTCGGGCCTCACACCTCGAAGCGCGCTCGGGCGATCTGATCGCGCTGCGCGGGCCGTCGGGGTGCGGGAAAGACGACGATCCTGCGGGCGATCGCCGGACTCGATCCGTTCGCGCGCGGAACCATCGACGTCGGCGACGCGCGGCTCGAAGGGCAGCGACGGTCCCGGATCGCGCCATGCTGCATCGGCTGCGACGCAATGTCGGGCTCGTGTTCCAGTTCCACTGCCTGTTCGAGCACATGTCCGCGCTTGCAGAACATCTGCCTCGCGCCGGTGCATGTCCATGGCACGCCGCATCACGCGGCGGAGCAGAGCGGCGCGCGATCTGCTGCGACAGCTCGGCGTCGAGTCGCGCGCCGACGCGTGGCCGCGCGAGCTGTCGGGCGGCGAAGCGCAGCGGGTCGCGATTGCGCGAGCGCTCGCGGTGAATCCACCCGTGCTGCTGATGGACGAGCCGATGGCGTCGCTCGACCCGTCCCGGCGGGCCGAGCTCGGCGCGCTGCTGCGGCGACTTGCGGCGGCGGGCCGGACGCTGCTCGTCACGACCCACGACGAGCGGTTCGCTGAAGAATTCGCGACGCGGGTAATGACGATCGAGGGGGCCTGGTGAGGGACACGTTCAGACTTAGGGACCGGGGATTAGGGATTAGCTTACCGAACCGTGATCCCGAACATTCCTAGATCCCAGATCACCAGTTATTTCGTCGCACATTCGCCGACTCGCTTGGCGTCGTAGGCCATCGTCATTTTCTGGCCGCCCGCATCGATCGTCATCTTGCCAGTGTAGGCGTCGCTCCCGCTGTACTTCATCTCGCCGTACTGCGGTCATCGGCGTGGGCTTCGTGCAGGACATCGTGAAAGTGGCCGGTGTTTCCCGTGAGCTTGTAGTCGCTCACCTTGCAATCGCTGCCCTCGGCCCCTTCGGGATCGCTGACCGCGGATCCTTGACCATCGCCGCCGTGATGCACTGCGTCTGTGTCACCGGCGGCATTTCCGCTCCATACCCGGCATGTTCATTTTCATCGTGACTTGCCAGTTGCCAGCCGCATCGGCGACTGCGTCTGCGCGACGACCGTCCACGACAAGGCAGGGCGAGCAGACGATTGAGCTAAAACGAACTTCATGAGTGTCCCTCTTAGCTGATCTATCAGCTATCAGTTAGCGCTGAACGTAACTACCACCTACCACCTACCAGCTAGCTACGGCCATAACCACGCTGCGCCGCGTACGCCGCTGGAATCTCCGTGGCGGGCCGCACGAGGGGTGTATCGGCAGAATCGGAGAAAACAAAAGGCCTCAGCAGTGTCGGCATATGGCGTAGAGGCGGGCGATGTTCGACAAGCCCCCGCCAAGCACGATGACGTCCGGGTCGAACACATTGATGATGCTCGCGAGCGCCCGCGCCAGCCGGTCTTCGTAAGTGCGAACGCTTTGTCCGCACCGGCCTCCCCAGCGTCCGCGCAGCTGCGCGATTTCGGACGCTTCGGCGCGACTCCCGGCCAATTGCGGCATAAGTTGCCGAAAGAGCTGGTCCGGACACGAACGTTTCAATGCAGCCCGTTCGTCCGCAATAGCACTGCGGTCCCGGCCGCTCCTGGTCTCGCGGCCATGGAAGCGGATTGTGGCCCCACTCTCCGGCGATTCGATGTCGTCCGACCACTACTCTGCCGTTCGATGACGATGCCTCCGCCTGTTCCGGTGCCGATGATGACGCCGAACACGATGGCGGCGCCCTGTCCAGCGCCGTCTGTCGCTTCGGAAAGCGCAAAACAGTTCGCGTCATTTGTGAGGCGCACGGGCCGGCCGAGGGCGCGCTCGAGATCCCGGTCGAGCGGTTTGCCGATCAACCATGTCGAGTTGGCGTTCTTGATCAAGCCCGTCTTCGGTGACACCGCGCCGGGAATCCCGATTCCGACCGTGCCTTGCCGGCCAAGCTCGTTCTCGATCTTCGAGACAAGTTCGCGTACTTCGTCGATGGTTGCGTCGTAGTCTCCGCGTGGCGCGGGAACGCGAACACGTATGAGCTCGGTTGTGTCCTCGATCGCGATACCCTCGATTTTTGAGCCGCCCAGATCGATGCCAATCAGCATGCGCGTGTACGCCTGAGTGCAGAGTGCAGAGGGGGGAGGGCAGAGCCTGCCCCTAATCTCTCCGGTACTCTGCCCTCTGCCCTCTTACCTCTGACCTAAAGAGAGGCCTCACGTAACAAGGCCTCCAGGTCGAGTGGTTCCGCCATGCTCATGGTGAGGTTGCCGTCAGCGTCGCGCGGCCATTCGCTTTGGGGTCGATCGCGTGTCAATTCGATGCCGTTGCCGTCGAGATCGGCGAGATAGATCGACTCGCTGACGCCATGGTCCGCGACGCCTTGCAGCGGCACGCCCGCATCAATCACTCTCCGCACGGCTCTTGCGAGATCGGCGCGCGTGAGGTATCGAATGGCGAAGTGATACAGCCCGGTATGATGCTGTGAGGCCGGTGTTCCGCCCCGGCTCTGCCAGGTGTTGAGGCCGATGTGATGGTGATAGCCGCCGGCCGAGACGAACGCAGCATGATCGCCGAGCCGCATGACCTGATCGAACCCGAGAACACCGATGTAGAACGCGAGCGCGCGGTCGATGTCGGCGACTTTCAGATGGACGTGGCCGATCGCGGTCCCGGCGGGTATGCGGTAATCGTGCACTCGAGCTTGAAGATGACACGAATAATCGGTGATTGCAAAAGTGGTCGGGTGCCATTTCGTCGGCGCGGAACCGAAATTCACCCGACTCCTGAGGACATCATGAAGCTTCCATGCCCGTAGTTCGGATCGATCGTTTCGATGATCCGCGTCTTCGCGATTATCGGGACGTCTCCGACGCCCAACTACTGCGGCGAAGGAATCTGTTCGTCGCTGAAGGCCGGCTCGTCGTCGGCCGCCTGCTGGAGAGCGGGATCCGTGTTGTGTCGGTGCTGCTCAACGAAGCGTCGTTGCAGGCGCTCGAGAAGCACCTGGCGACCAGCGGCGACAGACGTCCTGATCTATGTCTGCGGGAAGAGCGGGTTTGCTGCGCATCACAGGCTTCAACCTGCACCGGGGTTGCCTTGCGCTGGCGGAGCGGCCTGCCGGATCGGGCGCCGGGTGAACTTTTGCCGGGCAATCTGACTTCTGCTGGTGCTCGAAGCCGTCGCCGATGCAGACAACGTCGGCAGCGCGTTTCGGAATGCCGCAGCATTCGGCGCGGCGTGGCGTTCTGCGACACCTGTTGCGATCCGCTGTATCGAAAGGCGATTCGAACGTCGATGGGCAGCGCGCTGCGCACTCCTTACGCACGCATGAGCGACTGGCCCGGACGATCTGAGTGCTGAAGCGTGAAGGGTTTACGATCGTTGCGCTGACGCCGCGGAAGGCGCGGTCGATCTCGCAGCGTGCGCGCGACGAGCAGCCGCCTGACAGCGATTGGCAGTGCTCGTCGGAAGCGAAGGCTCCGGGCTGACCGCTGCAGCCGAAGCGATGGCCGACCTTCGCGTCCGAATTCCCATTCGCGGCGGTCGATTCGCTGAATCTGGCCACCGCAACCGGCATCGCACTCTATTACTTCACCAATCGCCAATCCCTAATCCCTGATTCCCCTCGTCCCTAATCCCCAATCCCTAATCCCTGCATTTGTGGTCGTGATACTTTGAACAGCCCGATGTTGCGAAGCTCGAGACACACGCTGCTTGCCGCCCTGCTGCTCGCTGCCGTCATCCCGTATTTCCTGAATCTCGGCGTGTCATCGATCTGGGACGCCAACGAGGCGTTCTACGCACAGACGCCGCGCGAGATGATGGAGGCGCGCGACTACGTGACGCCGAGCTTCAATTTTCAGCTGCGGATGAACAAGCCGGTGCTTCGTACTGGAACGTCGCAGCGTCGTATCAGTTGTTCGGCGTTTCCGAATGGAGCGAGCGGTTGCCGATTGCGATCGGCGGCGCTGGTCATCATTGGAACGGCGTTCGGCCTTGGACGGCTCCTGGGCGGCACGGTCGCCGGCCTTTTCGCCGCGATCGTGCTGGCGACGTCGCCGCGGCTGATGTTGCTGGCGCGGCGCATCATCATCGACATCCACATCACGATGTGGACCGGCCTCGTGCTGCTCTGTTTCGCCCTCGCCGAGATGAGGCCGGACCGGCGGCGGCTGTACCTGTGCCTGATGTACGTGGCTGCGGGCTTTGGCGTGCTGACGAAAGGTCCCGTCGCCGTCTTTCTTCCGGCTCTCGTCTTCTTCGTCTATCTTGCATCGCAAAAGCGGCTCGGCGATCTGCGCCACATGATGCTGCCCACCGGCGCGATCATCAGTCTCGCCATCGTCGTGCCGTGGTACTACCTTCTTTATCGCGAGCACGGATGGGAATATATCGGCTCGTTCATCTTCGGTGAGAATCTCGGCCGCTACGCGGACGCTATCGGTGAACAGTCCCGCGGCATGCTGTTCTATATCCCCGTGATGCTCGCCGATCTTGTTCCCGTGGTCGGTCATGATCCCGCTCGCGATCGTGTGGGCGATTCGCCACGAAAGGCACAACCGGGTCGTGCGGCTGCTGCGTGGCGTGGATCGCCGCAATCGTGGTGTTCTTTTCGTTTTCGGGAACGAAAGAAGACCTGTACATCCTGCCGATCGTGCCTGCCGAGGCGGCTCTGATTGGCGCGATGCTTGCGAAAGCGATGGAACGTGGGGCCTTTGCGTCAGCAGAGGGGATGGCGAAAGCCGCCGCATGGTCGGCCGGCGCCACAGCGGCGCTGCTGCTCCTCACGGGGGCCGTGGCGCTCTGGATTTTCGCAGTCGCCGATCGCTACTCGCTCGCCGGCGGTGCTTTCGTTGGCGCGACGGCGCTCGCCGGAGGCTGTCGCTGCCCTGGTCTGGTTGTTCCGTCGCAGCGTATTCGCCTCGGTCGTGACGGTGGCTGCGGCCCTTGTCGGCATCGTGCTGGTGCATCGTGCTGTGCACGCTGCCCGACTTCGAGCGATACAAGCCTGTCAGGCCGTTTTCCGACATCATTCGATCGCGCGCGAGCATCGGCGCGATCGTCGGCTCGTACAAGTTCTCGCTACCGAGCATGGTTTTCTACCTGCATCGGCCCGTCATGGAAGTCGTGCTCCCCGATCATCTTCGCGCGGTCTTCTATTCGACGAGCGACGTGTATTTCATCATGGCCGAAAACGAGTACAACAGCGTCAGGGATCGCCTGCCCGTCGACACGTACGTGCTCGCGCGGCAGCCGATGTTCGACTTGAAGCCGAAGAACTTCCTCGACGGATCGGAGCTGCCGCAATTCGTTCTGGTCTCGAATCGTGACTGAGTGTCCGATCCCCTGTAACCTCTGCGGCTCGTCGGATGTCGAGGTGCTCGGCGATCGCGATCGGGACGGCCATCCCCTGCGCACGACAATCTGCCGCGTGTGCGGGCTGGTCTGGTCGAATCCGCGGCCGGGAGAGGATGAGGTGCGACGCTACTATTCCGGCGAATATCGGCTCGATTACAAGGGACGAGTCCACGCCATCGATGCGTCACGTCGCGAGATCCGGGCGTGGCGCGCTGAATCGCCATCGTGCGCTCGCACCTTATTATGCGCGGCGCTCGCGTGCTCGACGCCGGCGCCGGCGGGGGTGAAGTGGTTTACGTGCTGCGGAAGTTGGGCTTCGACGCTTCCGGACTCGAACCGGACGAGCAGTATGCACGCCACGCGCGCGAATCGCTCGGCGTCCCCGTCGCGACGGGTTTCGTGCAGGACGCGGAATTTCCGGCCGGCAGTTTCGACGCCGTGACGATGTATCACGCGCTGGAGCATGTCGAAGATCCCTCAGCGATCCTGTCGCGCCTGCGCGGCTGGATTGCCGAACGTGGTGTGCTCCTCATCGAGGTTCCCAATGTCGAAGCCGTGTGTATTGCCCCGGCGCACCGGTTTCACTTCGCGCACTTCTATAATTTCAATCGGGACGCGCTCGAGGCGCTGGGACGGAAGGCGGGCTTCGCGCCGGTCGAGAGTACGACCTCGCCGGACGGCGGCAACCTCATCACCGTGTTCAGAGCCGTCGCGCATGCGCCGCCTCCGCAATTCGACAGCGCGACGTACGCGCGCGTGGCGGGCGTCGTACGAGCGCACACGGCGCTGAAGTATTACTGTTCGGCCTCCCCCTACGCGGGCCCTGTGAACCGGCTGCGAACATATCTCGTCGATCGCAGCGCTGCGCAGGGATGCGAGAACCCCAGGCAGGTCTTGGATAAATTGATCCTCGGTAGGGCGCAACTTTAGTTGCGCCAGGAGCGAAATATCCCCGTGAACTCGATCCCGGTTGAATATGCGTCACAAAGGAAGATCCGCACGCGCAACAAGCTGTATTACCGGTTCAACCATTGGCCGATCTGGATCTTCGTGTTCTTCATTGCGCCGGGTCCGTTGACATTTGATCTGTTCGAGCGGGGATTCGACAGCCGCATGGCGCTGTGGCTCGGCTTCGTGGTGCTGCTGACCGGCATTGCCGGCGTGCGTGGCAAGCTGCCGGGCGTCGAACCCGCGCCCTACATCATTCGTTTTACCGAGGACAGGCCAAACCCGCTGTACCGGCGCGTTTGCTACACATTCGCGTGGAGCGCTGCCATCACGTTCGCAGTTCTCAATATCGCCGGCTTGCTGGTGGCGATCGTCACCGGTCAGTGGTATTTGAAGCAGATCTACCGGTACGCGTATTTCCCGATCGCCGGCACCGTCTGGCTCCTCGGCGCGTTCGGCAAGCTTCCGCGCGTCATGCCATCGACGAAAGGCGAAGGACACGAACGGCGATACTTCTACGGCAGTGTCTGGGCGATGTGCCTCGCGCAGCCAACGCTGTGGCTGATGTGGTTTGTGCTGCCGAACACGAGAGCGGGCAACTCCCTGAAGCTCGCGATCTTCCTGGGCATCCTCGCGTTTGTCGGCAACCTCGCGAGACTGGGGCGATTGCCGAGAACCCGTCCAATCGTTCCCGGCGAGCTGGCTGTGTCGGATTGATCCTCCAATCTTCCAATGAAAAAACAACAGGGTTGGCAAGGCTGGGACGATTACGCGGATTTCTACGACTGGGAAAACGCGCAGACGCTCGACCGCCGCGATGTGAAGTTCTGGCAAGCAATGGCCGTGCGCGTGAGCGGACCCATTCTCGAGCTCGGGTGCGGCACGGGACGCGTCACGATTCCAGTTGCGCGCACAGGGGCGCGCATCATCGGCGTCGATAGATCGGCCGAAATGCTCGGCCGCGCACTGAAGCGCTCGCGACGCACGCGCTCGCCCCGGCGCCCGACGTGGCTGCGCGGTGACATCCGGTTCCTTCCATTCGGCGCCTCGGCCCGGTTCGATCTCGTCATGGCACCATACGGAATCCTTCAGTCGCTCGTCAGAGAATCCGATCTGAAGGCGACGCTCGCATCGGTCGAGCGCGTGCTCGCGCGAGGCGGCATCTTCGGCGTCGATCTCGTGCCCGACCTGCCGGTGTGGCAGGAATACCGCGACAAGGTCCGCTTCCGTGGATTGCGGCGCGGCGGCAAGGCGCGCATCACGCTCGTCGAGTCGGTGCGGCAGGATCGCGCGAGGAAACTGACGATCTTCGACCAGGAATACTTCGAGCAGCGCGGCGACGCGCGCACGTCACGCCGGTTTTCCCTCATGTTCCGCACGCTCACGGTGCCGCAGATGACCAGACGGCTCGAAAACGCCGGATTCCGGATCAAAGCGGTCCTTGGAGATTACAGCGGCGAGCCCTGGGATCGACGGGCCGACGTGTGGCTCATCCTCGCGGAGAAGTGCTAGAATTTCGCCATGTCAGGCCATTCAAAATGGGCGTCCATCAAGCATAAAAAGGGCGCGCTCGACGCCAAGCGCGGCAAGGTTTTCACGCGCATCATCAAGGAGTTGACCGTCGCGGCGCGCGCCGCCGGCGGCGATCCAGACATGAATCCGCGGCTGCGGACCATTATCGCGGACGCGAAGGCCGCCAACATGCCGGCCGAAAACATCAAACGGGCCATCCGCCGCGGCACCGGCGAAGAACCAGGAGTCAGCTACGAAGAAGTGACATACGAAGGCTACGGGCCAGGCGGCGCGGCCGTCATCATCGACACGATGACCGACAACAAGAACCGCACGGTCGGCGAGCTTCGCCACCTGCTCGAGAAACATGGCGGCAACCTCGCTGCCGCTGGCGCGGTCTCCTGGATGTTCAGCAAGAAGGGTTACATCGTCGTCGAAAAGTCGAAAGCGGACGAAGAGAAGTTGATGGGTGCCGTGCTCGATGCGGGAGCGGACGATTTGCAGGATGACGGGAACAACTGGGAAGTGCTGAGCGCACCCGACGCGTTTCAAGGCGTGCGCGACGCCGTCAAGCAGCTCGGCATCGAGCCCGCTTCGGCGGAAGTGTCGATGATTCCGCAAAACTACGTGAAGCTCGAAGGCAAGAGCGCGCAGCAGATGGTGAAGTTAATGGACGCGCTCGATGACCATGACGACGTGCAGCACGTGTGGTCGAACTTCGACATCGAAGAGAAGGAGATCGAGGCCTCTCTCGCGTGAAAGTGTTTGGGATCGACCCCGGCTCGGCGCGCACCGGCTATGGATGCGTGCAGAGCGATGGCAGCCGCCATCGAATGATCGCTTGCGGCGCCATCACGATCCCTGCTTCCAGCGCCTTTCCTGAAAAACTCCGAATCATTCACGCCGAGCTGGGCGCCCTGATTGCGCGCCACCGGCCCGACGTCGTCGCCATAGAAAATCTGTTTCACGCGGCCAACGCGAGAAGCGCGCTGAAGCTGGGGCACGCACGGGGCGTCGCGATGCTCGCGGCCGTCGAAGCGGGCGTGCCCATCGTCGAATACACGCCCGCCGAAGTGAAGCAGTCCGTCGTTGGATATGGCCGCGCCGAAAAAGGCCAGGTGCAGTCGATGGTGCAGCTGTTGCTCGGCCTCACCGAAGCGCCGGCCCCGTTCGATGCGTCCGACGCGCTTGCCATTGCCGTCTGTCATCTGCACCGGATGAACCTGCGCAGCACGTCGGGCCCGCCGCCTGAGGCGCCGAAGGCGGCCGGCCGCGCGACGAGCTGGCGCGCGTTTCGCCTTCGCTGATGCTCCGCGACAAAACATGATTTCCCACTTGCGCGGGCGGCTGCTCGAGAAGCAACCGAACCGCGTCGTCCTCGACGTCAACGGAGTGGGCTACGACGTCCATGTTCCGCTGTCGACGTTCTACGAAATGGCTGAACCGGGCGAAGAGATCGCGCTTCGCATTCACACCCACGTGCGAGAGGACGCGCTTCTGCTGTACGGCTTCGCAACCGTGCTCGAGCTGCAGATTTTCGAGCGACTCCTCGGCGTCAGCGGAATCGGGCCGAAGCTTGCGCTTGCCGTGCTCTCGGGCATCGAGCCGAACGAGCTGGTGTCGGCGATTCGCACCGCAAATGTGGCGAGGCTGACGGGCATTCCGGGCATCGGCAGGAAAATTGCCGAGCGGATCGGGCTCGAGCTGAAAGACAAAATGGCGTCGTTCATTCCTGCAGAAACGGCAGTGCTTGCATCGACGGCGGCTGGGGACACGCTGCGTGACGACGTGCTTTCGGCGCTCATGAATCTGGGATATCACCGTCCGCTCGCCGAGCGCGCCGTCGACGCAGCCCTGCGAAAGAGCGCCGGCTCGACGTTCGAAACCACGCTCAAAAACGCCCTCCGCGAACTTTCCAAGTAGTTCGGACCACGTTTTGCAACTTTCGGTTGCATGAGAGTTCGTCATTTTTCTGCACTGAATCTGGTCATCTTGGCCGTTTTCGCCCTGACTTCGTCCACATCTGTGGCCACTCAGTCGCCGGCGGCCGACAAGGTCGCCGAGCTGTGGCAGATGCCGGACGACATCGCCTCCCGCGATCTGTTTCACGGTCCCGGTGGTGCGGAACTGAACCCACAGGCAGGCGCCACGTTCACCTGGTTGGCGACCGATACGACCGGCTACAGCCCTGGATTCGATCTCCGCAGCGCCGATGGGCGCTCGTGGAGCGCGAAGCTCGGCCCTGAAGCGCAAACCGAAGTCGCCGCGTCACGAATCTTGTGGGGGCTCGGTTATCAGCAGCCGCCCACCTATTACGTCAAGAGCTGGCAGCTTTCGGGCGGCCCCGGCGGACAGCAGCCTGCGGCGCGATTGCGCGCCGATTTCGAGGGGTCGAAGGTCATTGGCGACTGGTCGTGGTCGAAAAACGACTTCGTCAGCACGCAGCCGTTCCGCGGATTGATCGTCGCGAACATTCTTCTCAACAGCTGGGACTGGAAGACATCGAACAACAAAATCTATCAGCTCGCGGATGGCTCGCGGCGATTCGTCGTGCGCGACCTCGGCGCATCGCTCGGCAAGACGTCGAGCTCGAAGCTCCTCTGGACGATTCCCATACGCGGCTTGGGTCAGGGTTCGCGGAACGACATCTCGGACTTCGAATCGCAGGGGTTCATCAAGCGCATCGGCGAGAACGAAGTGGATTTCGAATTCGAGACCATTTACGGGTCCGTCGTCGACCTCGTACGTCCCGCGGACGTGCGATGGACGGCCGACCTGATGAGCAAGCTCAGCGATGCCCAGCTGGATGACGCGTTCAGGGCTGCGGACTACAGCCCCGAGGTACGGGCGCGGTACGTGAAGAAGATTAAAGCCAAGATTGCTGAGGGGCTCGCGGTCCCATAGAATCTCCCGTGAATGTCAGACCCGTCGCGGATAGTGACCGCTTCGCGGGTCGATGAAGACGTCCAGTACGAAGCGGGGCTCCGGCCCCGCACGCTGGACGACTACATCGGCCAGGAGCGCGTCCGCGCGAATCTTCACGTCTCAATTGCCGCCGCACGGCAGCGCAGCGAAGCGCTCGATCACGTGCTGCTCTACGGCCCTCCCGGCCTCGGCAAGACGACCCTTGCGTATGTCATCGGCCACGAACTTGGCGTGGCCGTGCGTGCGACGGCGGGTCCCGTCCTGGAGCGGCCGGGCGATCTCGCTGCGATTCTGACCAGCCTCGGCGAGCACGACGTGCTCTTCATCGACGAGATTCACCGCATGTCGCCTGCGATCGAAGAAGTGCTGTATCCCGCGATGGAGGATTACGAGCTCGACATCATCATCGGGCAAGGGCCCGGCGCGCGCTCGATAAAGGTTCCGCTCCAGAAGTTCACTCTGATCGGCGCAACGACACGGGCCGGGCTCCTCACGAGCCCCCTGCGGTCGCGCTTCGGCATCGTGCACCGGCTCGATTTCTACAACGAAGTCGACCTGCAGGAGATCGTCCGGCGCTCCGCACGCATTCTGAGCGTGCCCATCGTCGATGGCGCGGCGGCGGAACTCGCGAAGCGATCGCGCGGCACGCCGCGCATCTCGAACCGGCTGCTGCGCCGTGTCCGGGACTTCGCCCAGGTGAAGGCCCAGGGCACCATTACCGAGCAGGTTGCCGCCGACGCTCTCGCATTGCTCGAGGTCGACAAGCACGGCTTCGACGAAGTCGACAGGAAGCTGCTGAAAACGATCATCGACAAGTTCGGCGGCGGTCCCGTCGGCATCAACAGCATCGCCGCGGCCATCAGCGAAGAGAAAGACGCCATCGAGGATATCTACGAGCCGTTTCTGATTCAGATAGGATTTCTCGATCGCACGCCGAGAGGCCGCGTCGCAACTGCGCTGGCCTACAACTACTTTGGATTGACTGCGCCCGGAAGGGGTTTGTGGTGAAGAACGCCGGCTATCGTCCGACGAAAATCAGCGGTCTCGCGACCTACGTGCCGCCCCGCCTGCTCACGAACAAGGACCTGGAGCGGCTGGTCGACACGAGCGATGAGTGGATCCTCCAGCGCACCGGTATTCGCGAGCGGCACGTCGTGGATCCGGGCGTCGCGACGTCCGATCTTGCCAAGGAAGCGGCGCTAAAGGCGATAGCCCAGGCTGGCCTCACGCCCCACGACATCGACTTCATTGTCGTCGGCACGACTACTCCAGACATGATGTTCCCTAGCACGGCGTGTCTCGTGCAGAACAAGATCGGGGCCGACCGGGCCTGGGGATTCGACCTGGGGGCCGCCTGTTCCGGATTCACATATGCGTTGACGACGGCGGCGCACATGGTGGGTGCGGGGACGCATCGGCACGCACTGGCCATCGGTGCCGACGTCATGTCGAGCATCATCGATTACACCGATCGATCCACCTGCGTGCTCTTCGGCGACGGCGCGGGTGCCGTTGTGGTGAGCCCGGCGACGGACGGCTGCGGCATCATCGACTTCGCGCACGAGGTTGATGGCAGCGGCGGTCCGGCGCTCTGCATGCCCGCGGGTGGCAGCCTGCGGCCGGCGTCGCATGAGACCGTCGACGAGCGGCTACATTACGTGAAGCAGGATGGGCAGACGGTCTTCAAGTTTGCCGTGAGAAAAACGGAAGAGATCTGCACGCGCGTGCTGGAGCGCAACGACCTCACGGGCGCCGACATCGATCTGTTCGTGTCGCATCAGGCCAACCGGCGCATCATCATGTCGGCAGCCGACCGGCTTGGGTTACCGCCAGAGAAGGTCGTGATCAACATCGAAAAATACGGCAATACGACCGCCGGCACGATTCCGCTCGCGCTCGCCGATGCCGTCGCGGACGGCCGGCTCAGAAAGGGCAATCTGGTCCTGCTCGCCTCGGTCGGGGCGGGATTCACCGTAGGAGCCGTCCTGCTGCGATGGTCAATCTGAACCAGAAGCCGCCAAAGCGGTACAAAATGTCCAATTAAAGAGCATAGATGTAACTACCATTTACTTAGTCACTTACAGCTATTAGTTGGGTTTGTAGTTCCATAATAGAACATACAGGACAGGTCACTCATCCTCCTTGCGGCAGCGCAATTATCTCGTAACAGCCTCTTCTAAAAGACTTTAATAGGCGATACGACGGTAAAGACACCCTGGTAAGCGCCTTGCTCTGAAGTTGGGCGTGATGGACAAGACGCCCTACCAGGATCGACTGTATACGCAGCCCGGAGATATTCCTTTCGGCTGGCATTTCGGTCTTCCCACTATTCCCTGCCACAAGGTCACTCTGAGGGAGGTTCGCAAAAGCGACGCGCTGGCATTGCTTGCCATGTTGACGAGCGAGGAAGTGGCCGAGTTCGTATCGCCCTTGCCACGCACGGTGGAAGGATTCGAGGGATTCATCGAAGAGGCCCATCACGAGCGGACGCGCGGCAACAGCTTCTGCTACGCCGTCGTGCCCGATGGCTACGAAGATGCCATGGGCCTGTTTCAGGTGCGGAAGCTCGAGCCTGATTTCGGCAGCGCCGAATGGGGATTTGCGATTGGCTCGCCGTTCTGGGGCCGCGGCGTGTTCCTGGAAGGCGCGAAGGCCGTCATCGATTTCTCGTTCGGCGTGGTTGGCGTGCAAAGGCTCGAAGCGCGGTCGATCGCGTCGAACGCCCGCGGCAACGCCGCGTTGAGGAAAGTCGGAGCGCTGCAGGAAGGCACCTTGCGGAGGTCGTTTCAGCGCAACGGCCGCTACTACGATCAGATTCTCTGGTCGATTCTCAAGGATGACTGGCGTCAGACGAAAGTGGCATGGGGTCCGAGATTTCACTGAACCGCCGAGCAATATTTCCTGCGCAAGCCAAGTGCACGTCTCATTGCTTCCTCACAAAATAAAGGCAATGAACGTCTCCGAATTTGGTTTCGATCTGCCTGCCGAGCTCATCGCGCAGGCGCCCTCGCCGGAGCGCGGGGCCTCGAAGCTGCTCGTCCTTCATGGAAGCAGCGGACAGGTAGAGCACACGTGTGTGTCCCGTCTGGCGGAGTGTTTGCGCGATGGCGACTTGCTGGTCGTCAACGATTCGAAGGTCTTTCCGGCGCGTCTCGTCGGCGCGCGCATGCCGAGTGGTGGTGCGGTTGAATGTCTGCTCCTGGCCAGCCTCGACGACCGGGCGCTTTCTACGTCGGGAATTTCGAGCGCGGCCGCCGGCGAGGGGTGCTGGGACGCACTCGTCCATCCCGGGCAGAAGCTGCGGCCCGGATCGCAGATGGTTTTCAGAGGCGTTCGGCACGTGCTCTACGGGGAAGTACTGGATCGTCATTTCCACGGGCGCCGGACGATACGGCTTTGGACTGAGGACGGCGCAAGCGTCGAGGATGCGATCGAGGCCATCGGCCACATGCCGCTGCCGCCGTATATCAGGCGGGACGACACGCAGAGCGATCGCGATCGGTATCAAACGGTGTATGCGCGCGAGCGTGGCTCTGTGGCTGCTCCGACCGCCGGCCTCCATTTCACCCCGGAGCTTCTCGACGGCCTGACGAAAAAGGGCGTCGACCGCACTGCTATTACGCTCCATGTCGGCTACGGAACCTTCCAACCGGTCCGGGTCGAGCAGGTGGAAGCGCACACGGTCGATCCGGAGCGTTTTTCGATCAGCGAGGCGGCTGCCGAAACGATCAACAGTGCCAAACGCGACAAGCGACGAGTTGTTGCGGTGGGCACGACCACCACGCGCGCGCTGGAAGCCGCGGGGCGCGCAGGGCGCGGCATCGTCACGCCGCAGTCGGCCTGGACCGACCTGTTCATCTATCCGGGTTTTCACTTCAGCATCGTCGACGCGCTGATGACGAACTTTCATCTGCCGGAGTCGTCGCTACTGATGCTCGTCTGCGCATTCGGCGGCCGCGACGCCGTACTCGCCGCCTATCGCGAGGCAATTGCGCAGAGATATCGCTTCTACAGTTACGGCGACTCGATGCTGATCACCTGAATGGGAAGGTCGCTGTAATCGATCCACGTCCCTCTTCAATCCGACAACAATCTGCCAATCTCCCAACCCCCCAATCTTCCAATGCTAGAATTCACTATTCGCCGGTGTAGCTCAGTTGGTTAGAGCACGCGGCTCATATCCGCGTTGTCCGGGGTTCAAGTCCCTGCACCGGCACCACTTTAATTGGTGCGTTGGGTGCGGTAGGTGCGTTGGGTGCGACAGGTGCGCTCCGCACCTATCGCACCTCCGTCTTTCACCCCCTCGCACCCAGCGCCCCCGTCGCACCTAACGCACCTATGGAAGTGATCAACTCCGTCCGTCGCACGATTCGCACGCACGGATTACTTCCGCCGGGAAGCCGTGTCGCGGTCGCGCTGTCCGGCGGCGCTGATTCGGTGGCGCTGCTTTTCGCGCTTCGTGAGCTCGCTGATGAGGAGCGTTTTCGGGTCGCCGGTGCCGCGCACTTGAACCATCAGCTCCGTGGCCCCGAGGCTGATGCCGATGCGCAATTCTGTCGCGATCTCGCCGGCCGTTTTGAGATGCCGATCGAGATCGAGCAGGTGCACGTGGCAGAGCTCGCGCGCGAAAGTGGCGCCTCGATCGAACACGCTGCGCACACGGCACGATACGCGTTTTTCGAGCGCGCGGCTGCGCGCCTGGGCGCGACGGTTGTCGCTGTCGCCCACACGAAGGACGATCAGGCGGAGACAGTTCTTTTGCGCCTGTTACGCGGCGCAGGGCCGCGCGGCCTGAGCGGCATGTACCCGCGCGCCGGTCTCGTCGTGCGTCCGTTCCTCGAAACGCGTCGCTCGGATGTCCGCGACTTTCTACGCGAGCGGCACATCGCATTTCGCGAGGACGCGTCGAACGACGATCCGGCGATTCCACGCAATCGCATCCGTCACGAGCTTCTGCCGCTGCTCGACACGCGTTTCGCGCCTGGCGTCGTCGACGTTCTCGATCGCGAAGCCACGATTGCGCGTGAAGACGCGGACTATCTCGATGACGCTGCGCGTGCGGCAGCCGCGCGGCTCATCTCGAAGTCGGCCTCTGGAGTGGCGCTCGACGCCGACGCGCTGCTGGCCGAACCGCCCGCCATTCGGCGGCGGGTGATCCGTCTCGCGCAGCAGATGGCGGCGGGGCCGACGAGGTTCGTCGGCTTCGATGCGGGAGAAGCCGTTCGCCGCTTCGTGGTGTCTAAAGGAACAGGGCAGCTCGACCTTCCAGGCCATCGCGTGAACCGCCGCGGCAACTCGGTCGTCTTAACGAGAAGCCGCGGTCGCGAGAAACCTGCCCAGGCAGCCGATTTCATCTATCGGCTCGAGGTTCCTGGCCTTGTGGCCGTGCCCGAGGCGGCCTGTGCGATTTCGGCCGATACGAGATCTGTACCAATTGGCCGCTCGGCCGGCGAGGTGTGGCACCTTGCCGGGCGAAGCGACCAGGTAGTCATCGAAGCCGGAGGTTTGACGCCGCCGCTTTCCGTGCGGAACCGGCGTGCGGGAGACACATTCCGGCCGCTGGGCCTGCAGGGTCGAAAGACACTGCAGAACTTCTTCGTTGACGCGAAAATCGACCGCTTCGAGCGCGCGATTACGCCTGTGGTCGTCGATTCCGCGGGGCGCATTATCTGGGTCGCCGGACACGCGCTGGCACAGGAGTTTAGGGTCACAAACGCTACAAAAGACGTGGTAATCTTGAAACGGTTACCTATTGAGTCGTGGGAGGGTAGAGGGTGAACTCCACGTTGAAAAGTTTAGTGTTTTGGATGGTCCTGGTCGTCGTGGCGCTCGGGGTCTGGAGTTTCTCCAGCAAGTTCCAGAGCCCATCGAAACCGGTGCCGTTCAGCGACTTCATGGCGGACGTCGAGGGCTTGAAGATCGAAAACGTCACCATCACTGGTCAGGAGATCAGCGGCAGCTACCGCGCCGACAAGGCACCCTTCCACACCTACGCACCGGCTCAGTACCGAAGGCCTGGCGAACCAGCTGATTGCGAAAGGCATTGCGGTCACGGCGAAAGAGCCGACGCAGAGCCCCTGGGCGCAGTTGCTGTATTCCTGGGCTCCGATCCTGCTCCTGATTGGGTTCTGGATTTTCTTCATGCGCCAGATGCAGAGCGGCGGCAACAAGGCGCTCTCGTTCGGCAAGAGCAAGGCGAAGCTTTCGTCGAGCTCCCAGAAGAAAGTGACCTTCAAGGACGTGGCCGGGGTCGACGAAGCCAAGGATGAACTGCAGGAAATCATCGAGTTCCTGAAAGAGCCGCAGAAGTTCCAGAAGCTCGGCGGTCGCATCCCGAAGGGCGTGTTGCTGATGGGCCCTCCGGGAACCGGCAAGACGCTGCTCGCGCGCGCGGTCGCCGGCGAAGCGAACGTGCCCTTCTTCTCAATCAGCGGCTCCGATTTCGTGGAGATGTTCGTTGGCGTGGGCGCGTCGCGCGTGCGCGACCTCTTCGAGCAGGGCAAGAAGAACGCGCCGTGCATTGTGTTCATCGACGAGATCGACGCGGTCGGCCGTCACCGTGGCGCGGGCCTCGGGGGCGGGCACGACGAGCGCGAACAGACGCTCAACCAGCTGCTGGTCGAGATGGACGGTTTCGAGTCGAACGAAGGCGTCATCCTCGTTGCCGCCACCAACCGTCCCGACGTTCTCGATCCGGCGCTGCTTCGACCGGGCCGCTTCGACCGCCGCATCGTCGTCAATCGGCCCGACGTGAAGGGACGCGAGGGAATCCTCACCGTTCACACGCGCAAGATTCCGATGGCCGACGATGTGGATGTGCCGGTGCTGGCGAGAGGCACGTCCGGTTTCTCCGGCGCGGATCTGGCCAATCTTGTCAACGAAGCGGCGCTCAACGCGGCGCGATACAACCGCAAGGCCGTGCGGATGATCGACTTCGAGTTCGCGAAAGACAAAGTGCTGATGGGATCTGAGCGCCGCTCGATGATCATCAGCGACGAAGAAAAGAAGATCACGGCGGTGCACGAGGCCGGCCACGCGCTGCTCAGCGTGTTGCTCCCGAACGCCGACGATCTGCACAAGGTCACGATTATTCCGCGAGGCATGGCGCTGGGCCTCACGCAGCAACTGCCCGTTGACGAGAAGCACAATTACTCGCGCGACTATCTCATCGACCAGATCGCGATTCTCCTCGGGGGCAGGATCGCCGAAGAGATCACCATGCAGGGTGCCATGACGACCGGCGCCGGCAACGATCTCGAGCGCGCGACCGAGCTCGCGCGCCGGATGGTCTGCGAGTGGGGCATGAGCGAAGCGATGGGGCCGCTCACCTTCGGCAAGAAGGAAGAGCAGATCTTCCTGGGTCGCGAAATCGCGCAGCACCAGGACTACAGCGAAAACACAGCGCTGCAGATCGACCACGAAGTGAAGCGCTTCATCACAGACAACTACGAACGTGCACGGGGAGTGCTGACGCAACACAAGGCGAGTCTCGAAAAGGTGGCGGCCGAGCTGCTCGTGCGCGAAGTGCTCGACGGCGATCAGGTGCGCCGCATCGTTGCCGGCCTGCCGCTCGAAGAAGTGAAGACCACCGCGCCCGCTGGTCCGGTGTCCTCGCACGACGAAGAGACAGGCCGCAGAAAAGAGCGCCCAGGAATCGTTCCACCGCTCGCAGATCCGCTGCCGCAGGAATAAGAAAAAAGGGGTAAGGGGCGAGGGGCAAGGGGTAAGAGAACGCGCGTTCAGCCGGGCTTTTGCCTCTCGCCCCTTCCCCCTTGCCCCTTACTGTGACACCTCGAGCAACCTACACTCTTCAGCTTGCCGGCAGCCGTACCCTTCCTCTCGGTGCCCGTACTCTCGTCATGGGCATCCTCAACATCACTCCGGATTCATTTGCCGATGGGGGACTCTATCTCGATCCCGGAGCGGCCGAAGCCGCAGCAGTCGAGATGGAGGCGCGCGGCGCCGACCTGATTGACGTAGGCGGCGAGTCGACACGCCCCGGGTCCGACACCATCAGCGTCGAGACGGAGATCGCACGAGTTCTACCGGTCATACGACGCCTCTCGCGATCGCTCGAGGTACCGATCTCGATCGATACGTCCAAGCCGGCGGTCGCAGAGGTGGCCATCGGCGAAGGCGCAGCGCTCGTCAACGACGTGACGGGCCTGAGATATGATGCATCTCTCGCCGAAATCGCTGCTCGCTCGGGCGCGGGGCTCATCCTGATGCATGCCCGAGGGCGCTCACGGGACATGTACAAGGACGCGAACTATGCGTCGGTGCCGATAGAGGTCGGCGAAGAGCTGCGCGCGAGCCTCGAGCTCGCGCTTGCCGCCGGCGCGCGTCGCGATTCCGTGGTGCTCGATCCGGGGCTCGGCTTCGCCAAGCGGCCGGAACACAGCTACGCGGCGCTGGCCGCCCTGCCAGCCTTCGCCGTCCTTGGCTGCCCGCTGCTCGTCGGGCCGTCACGGAAATCGTTTCTCAGCGCGGCAATCGGCGAGCGAGCCCCGGGCGAGCGCGACATGGCAACTGCCGCATCGGTCGCAGCAGCCGTGCTCCTGGGTGTGCATATTGTGCGGGTGCATAACGTACCGGCCATGGTCGATGTCGTGCGAGTTGCCGACGCGATTAGAGATAGCGACAAGAGATGCTGAACTGGCTGCCTCTTCTTCCGCGCATGCCCGCCATGACCTGGTGGGACATCCTCGATATCGCCATCGTGTCGCTGGTGATCTACGAGGTGCTCAAAGCGATTCGCGGGACCAGGGCCATCCAGATGGCTGCCGGGTTCGCGCTCCTGCTGGCGATGTTCTACGTGTCGCGATGGGGCCACCTGCAGACGGTCGATTGGCTCATCCGCAACCTGCTTCCCTATCTCGTCTTCGCCGCGATCGTGCTCTTTCAGGCGGATATTCGCCGCGCGCTCGCGCATTTCGGGCGCGCGCCATTCTTTCGATATTTTCTGACGCAGGAAGGCGCCGACGAGACCATCGAGGAGATCGCGGTTGCGGCAACGCAGCTCTCGACGGCGCGCACGGGCGCGATCGTCGTCATCGAGCGGCAGATTGGGTTGCGAAACTATATCGAGGCAGGCCTTCCGCTCGACGCCATGCTTACCTACGATCTCCTCGTGAGCATCTTCCAGCCGAAGTCGCCGCTGCACGACGGTGCGGTCATCGTACAGAACGACCGCGTGGCGGCGGCAGCGTGCTTCCTTCCCTTGACGGTCAATCCACAGCTCGCGAGGAATCTCGGCACGCGCCATCGCGCGGCGATCGGCCTCACGGAGGAGAACGACGCGGTCGCCGTGATCGTGTCCGAAGAGACCGGCCGCGTCACCGTTGCCCTGGACGGAAAGATTGAAGGTCCCTACGACTCCGAAAACCTGAAGCTCCGGCTGAGGGCGCTCCTCAAATGAGCCTGCGCGATCGGTCGTTTGCGCACACCGGGTTGAAGCTCGTCTCGGTGGCACTTGCCGTGTTGCTGTGGATGATGGTGTCGTCGCAGCGCGCGTCGGTCGAGCGCGGGCTGCGCATTCCACTCGAACTCCAGAACCTTCCCGAAAATCTCGAGATGGTCGAACCGCCCCAGGAATCGGTTGACGTCCGCGTAAGGGGAACAGCGGATGCCCTGGGCCGCCTCGCGCCGGGCGATCTTGTGGCTACGGTCGATCTGAGTGCGGCGCAGCCGGGCAGGCGCTTGTTTCATCTGTCGCCGGACCGCGTCAAGGCGCCCGTTCGCCGCCGTAGTGACGCAAGTGACCCCGTCAACTGTCGCCATTCGGTTCGAACCATCGGCAACCCGCATCGTCCCCGTGTTGCCTTCGGTCGAAGGGGAGCCGGCTGCTGGTTTCATCGTCGGAAAGATTTCTGCGGATCCCCAGACAGTCGAAATAATCGGTCCGGAAAGCATCCTGCGGCGCGTGACAGAAGCGATTACCGAGCCGCTATGGGTCGGGTCAGCCAGGAGTGACGTCAGTGCGACCGTGGTTGTCGGAGTCGCCGACGATGGAGTCCGGCTCAAGAGCGCGAAGACCGCCCTTGTTTCCGTTGCGATCGTGCCGGCGCCGGCAGAACGCCAGCTCCAGGGCGTGCCGGTTCGCATGCGGAATCTGTCGCGCGGCCTTACCGCGACGATCACGCCGGCGTCGGTGAAAGTGCGAGTGCGCGGAACCCAGGAAGCGATTGCGAAGATCAGAGATACTTCTATCGTCGCTTACGTCGACCTCGAAGGCATCGGCCGCGGCGACTACGGTCTTCCTGTTCGACTCGAGCCGTCGGCCAACGTCGGTGTCGATCAACTCGATCCCACTATTGTCAGCATCCACGTCAAATGAGCCGCGAGCGGCGCGGGGCGAGGGGTCCCCGCGACAAATGAAGAGCCGCGAGCGGCGCGGGGCGATGGGGCCCCGCAAGCGAAGCGGCGAGGAGCGGGGCGAGGGGCCCCCGCGACAAAGAATGACACACGCACTTTTCGGGACCGATGGAATCAGAGGCACAGCCGGTACGTTTCCGCTGGATGTCCAGACGGTGCGGCGCGTCGGCGCGGCGCTTGTCAAGGCCCTTCCACATCCGGACGCGAAACTTCTCGTTGGCCGCGACACACGGGAATCGGGAGTCTGGATCGAGCGCGAGCTGGCACACGGCGCCCGGCTCGCAGGGGCAACCGTCCAGACCATTGGCGTCGGGCCCACCCCCGCGGTGGCGTATCTCACCGGTTCGCTCGACTTCGACGCCGGCGTCGTGATTTCGGCGTCCCACAATCCTTACCAGGACAACGGCATCAAGGTGTTCTCGGGCGCAGGTGTGAAGTACGGCGGCCAGTTCGAGGGCCGCATCGAGGCAATCGTGGCCGATTTGGCCTGGACGATCCCCGCGGGCGACGCGCACGACGTACCGCAGGCCGACCACCTCCGGAAATATCTCGATCACGCGCGCAGCGTACTCCCGGCTCCCGAAAGACTCGGGCCAGCACGGCTTGCCGTCGACTGCGCCAACGGCGCGATGACGACTGTCGCGCCGGCGCTGTTCCGCGACTTGGGGTTCGACGTGACGGTGCTGGGAGCGGAGCCCGACGGACGCAATATCAACAAGGGCGTGGGGTCGACGCATCCGGAGAAACTTGCCGAGGTCGTCAAGCGGGGCGGGTATCGGTTGGGTGTGGCGTTTGACGGTGATGGCGATCGCGCGATTCTCGTCGATGGTAACGGCCGCGTGCTGGATGGCGATCATGTGATGTTCATGTGCGCCAAGCAGATGCAGACCGAAGGACGGTTGCGCGGCAACGCCGTCGTGGCAACCGTGATGAGCAACATCGGCCTGGAACTGGCATTGAAAAAGCTCGGCATCGGCCTTGTTCGCACGAAAGTTGGCGACAAGTACGTGATGGAGGAGATGCAGAAGCAGCATCTCTCGCTTGGAGGAGAACAGTCGGGCCATCTGATTTTCTCGGAGCACCTGTTCACCGGCGACGGCCTCATCACTGCGCTCAGCGTGCTTCGGACGATGGCGTCGAGCCAGAGAGAGCTAGCGGACCTCGCCGACGATCTCACGACATATCCGCAGGTCTTGCTGAACGTCTGCGTCAGCGAGAAAAAGAATCTCGAGACGATTCCAGAGGTGGCTGGCATCTTGAGGCAGGTCGAAGAACGCCTCGGAGACAATGGCCGTCTGCTCGTACGCTACTCTGGCACGGAGCCGCTTCTGCGCGTGATGCTGGAAGGGCAGGACCTGCGAGAAATCGAGCGATGGGCTCAGGAAATTGTCGACGCCGTCAATAAAGCTATCGGCGAACGTTAACAAGGTTGCGACGCTTCGCAACTCGAGAGGCGGCAGCGAGCCAGACGTGCTGCAGGCGGTCGCTGTGTGCGTGGCGGCCGGCGTTCCTGGCATTACGGTCCACCCGCGCGCTGACGAGCGTCACATCAGGAACGCCGACGTTCACGCCATCGCCGGGCTCCTGAAAGGATCGCCGGAAGTCGAGTACAACATCGAGGGCGATCCTCGTCCCGGGCTTGTCGAGCTCGTGCTGAAGGTTCGGCCGACGCAATGCACGCTGGTTCCGGTCAAGCCTCGCGAGATTACGAGCCAGGCAGGATGGCCTCCCGACACGCCGATTGAGGCACTCGGCTCGGTCGTCGGCAGCATGAAGAAAGTCGGCGTTCGGGTCAGCATCTTCATCGACCCGGTGCCCGACGCGGTGAGATGGGCAGCGGCCGTCGGCGGCGACCGCGTCGAGTTGTACACGGAGCCCTTTGCGCGCGCGTTCGAGACGGGCCAGGGTGCAGAGAGCTTCGAGACGTACGCGGCGGCTGCGGAGGTCGCCCACTCGCTTGGTCTCGGCGTCAACGCCGGTCACGACCTCGACCTGAAAAATCTTGCGCTCTTCCGCCGGCTCCCTCATCTGCGGGAGGTCTCGATCGGTCATGCGCTCATCAGCCATGCGTTATATGTCGGGCTCGATCGCTCGGTGCGTGACTATCTCGATGCGCTGCGATAACCACGAACCGATCTTCACCACGAAGAACTTGACCACGAAGGCACGAAGGACACGAAGGAACGCCGCGTTTCCTTTTCGTGCTTTTGTGTCTTCGTGTTTGCTGTCCTCGTGGTTCGCTACTTCGTGGCTGCACGCAGCGCCCGCGCGGCGGGTCGCGTTCCGCGCGCAAGATGGCACGATGTTGAGCGGCGCATATCACGAGCCCTCGAGGAGACCGGCTCCCGGCATCGTCATGCTGCCCATGCTGAAGCGCTCGCACGCGGACTGGGACGCCGCTGCGGCGCAGTTATCTGACGCAGGGTTTGCGGTTGTCGCACTCGACTATCGGCCGGGCGATGACCTGGCCGCCTATCAGGTCGACGTAAAGGCGGCAAAGGTCTTTCTGCGCGCCCGGCCGGAGGTGATACCGGGCAGCGTGGGTATCGTCGGCGCGTCGATTGGCGCGAATCTCGCCGTGCTCGACGCAGCCGACGATCCGGGCGTGCTGTCGATCGCGCTGTTGTCGCCGGGTATCGACTACAAGGGGCTGCGCACCGAAGCGGCAATGAAAAAGTTCGGGGTGAGACCGGCGCTGCTCGCCGGCAGCACCAGAGATCCGTACGTCGCTCGCTCGATCCGCCATCTCACGACGATCGGTCCCGGACTGCGGGAGGTGCGCTTGACCGACTCGATCGCTCACGGCACGGTGCTGCTTTCGCGCGATCCGGAGTTGATCCCGGCGTTGGTGGACTGGTTCAAACGCACACTGTTATGATCCCCATTCTGGCGGTTCAGGGTTCTGGGTAACGGCACCTCAGAACCCAGCACACAGAACCGAGAACCGTAGCGAAGTGAGAACCGTAGCGCAGTCTGAATGAAACTCGAATCTGTTATCTATGCGATTGCCGGCGTTTGCTTCGGCCTGATAACGGGCTGGATTATCGGCAGCCAGCAGGCGTCCCTGGCGCCTCGCGCGAACGTCCCGGTGGCCGAATCTGCCCCTCCGCCGGCGTCGTCCGGGGCCGTTCCAGGGACCCCAGCGCCCGCGATGCTCGACGAAGCGCAGGTGCAGGCGCTGCGCAATGTCGTCGATCGCGACCCGAAGAACGCGGTTGCTCGGGCGCAACTGGGAAATCTGTACTACGACGCCGGCCGATATACCGATGCCATCAAGTGGTACGCCGAGTCGATCGCGCTCAACCCGAAAGACGTGAGCGTCAGCACCGATCTCGGCGTGAGCTATTACTACAACAACCAGCCGGACCTCGCCCTGAAGCAGCTCGAGCATTCGCTGGGGATCGATCCGAAACACACCAAAACTCTGCTCAACATGGGAGTCGTGCGCGCGTTTGGCAAGCAGGACCTGAAAGGGGCTACTGAAGTCTGGCGGCGGCTCGTCGAGATCGCGCCGGACAGCATCGAAGGCCGGCAGGCGAGGCAGGCGCTCGAAAGCCTTTCCTCCGCCCATGGAAGCGTGCAATGAGTGAGCCGCGAGCGGAGGACGGCTTTCGTGCCGACATCGTAGAAGTCGGTCGGCGCATGTACGCGCGCGGCTATGTCGCCTCGAACGACGGGAACATCAGCATCAGGCTCGACGCCGCGACCATTTTGACGACGCCGAAGAGCGTGTCGAAGGGCTTTATGACGCCCGACATGATGGTTGTCGTCGATCTCGATGGGAAAAAGATTCGGGGTGCGCGCGACGCGTCATCCGAACTGCTGATGCACCTCGAGGTGTACAAGAACCGGCCCGACGTCCGGGCGGTGGTGCATGCGCATCCGCCGATCGCCACGGGATTTGCCGTGGCTGGCATTCCGCTCGATCGAGCCGTGCTCGCCGAAGTCGTGACGACTCTCGGCAGCATCCCGATTGCGGAGTACGGCACTCCGTCTACACCGGAACTGCCGGCCGCCGTGCGCAAGTACATCAAAGCGCACGACGGACTGCTGCTCGCGAACCATGGGGCTCTAACGATCGGGCCTGATGTGTACGCCGCGTACTACAAAATGGAGACGATCGAGCACTTCGCAAAAATCAGCCTGGTGGCACGGCAGCTCGGCCGCGAACATCTGCTGTCGCGCGAGGAAGTGCACCGGTTGCAGGAACTGCGGGGAAATTACGGGATCAAGGCTCCTGCGCCGATCTGTGCGGACGGCTCGGAGTCCACATCGAACACAGATCAGGCATCGTGCCAGATTGTAGAGGCGCCGTCCTCGCGTGGAGCGCGGTTGATTCCGACCGATCCGGCGGATTCGGATGGCGAAATTCGGCTATCATACCGCGAGCTTACGGCCCTCATCGAGGATGCCGTGAAGGCTCTACTGGGAGGTCAGCATGGGTGAGGCACTCGGCATGGTCGAAACCAAAGGACTCGTCGCCATGATTGAGGCGGCGGATGCGATGGTGAAGGCCGCCAAGGTGACCCTTGTGGGTTGGGAAAAGATAGGCGCCGGGTACGTGACCGCGATCGTGCGCGGCGACGTCGCTGCCGTGAAAGCGGCCACCGATGCAGGCGCAGCTGCCGCGCGGCGGGTCGGCGAGCTCGTGTCGGTGCACGTCATTCCGCGTCCGCACGCCAACCTCGAGGACGCGCTGCCGATCGGAAAGTCCGGCGTCAAAGCCTAGATCCCAGACGGAGACGGTGACTAAGCAGACGAACGAGCACTTCAAGATCCGGAGCGTCAGCGACGGCTGCGCGTGGGGGTGGGGCCCCACGCGGATCAAACCATGATATTGGCCAAAGTGGTCGGCACGGTCGTGGCGACCCGCAAAGATCCGCGCCTGGTGAGCAGCAAGCTGCTCATCGCGCGGCCCATGGATCCCAAAGGCAAACCGGAAGGCAACTATCTGGTGGCGATCGACACGGTCGATGCCGGCTTCGGCGAGACGGTGCTGATCGTCAGCGGCAGCTCGGCTCGCATGGCGGCCGGGATGAAGGATTGCCCCGTCGATGCCGCCATTGTAGGGATAGTTGACGAAATCGAAGTCAATGACTGAGCCCGTCACTGAGCAGATCGTTGATCACTTCAAGATCCGGAGCGGCGCCGCCTCCGCCCAGGTGGTTTACTGCAGATGGGCTTCGGCGAGCCTCGCCGAAGCGAAGCGAAGGCGGGACGGCAGCGCGTGGGGGTGGGGCCCCACGCGGATCAAGTAAAAGCTGACGATGCAGTTGGGTCGTGTGGTGGGCACGGTAGTGATGAGCGTGAAGAACGACACGCTGAACGGCGTGAAGCTGCTGCTCGTGCAGCCGATATCGTCGGCGCGCGAGCCCATCGGGCGGGTCATTGTTGCTGCAGATTCCGTCGGCGCCGGCGTCGGCGAAGAGGTGTTCTTCGTGCGCGGCAAAGAAGCGAGTTTTCCATTTTATCCAACCGAGGTTCCTGCCGACGCAGGCATCGTGGGCATCGTCGATTCCTGGCACGTCGGATGAGAAAGCGGAGCGGGGCGGGGAGGCCCCGCGACTGAAGATGTTACTCGCGCGCGTCACCGGCACGCTCGTCGCCACGCAGAAAAATCGCAAGCTCGAAGGCGCGAAGCTGCTGCTCGTGCAGCCGCTCACGCTCGAAGACACGCCGCGCGGGCCCGAGCTGCTCGCGGTCGACGGCGTCGGTGCCGGCGTCCACGAGAAGGTGCTGATCGTCCTCGAAGGGCGTGCGGCGAGCGATGCGATCGGCAAAAAGGCCGCGCCCGTCGATGCGGCGATCGTTGGTATCGTTGATACAGTGGATCTGGGATGAACGAACAGGACGTGCGGGCCCTCGTTCGTGAAGCAATAGAACGACATCTGGGAAGACCACATCCAGGGGTAAGGGGTGAGGGGCAAGGGGCAATCGTCTCGGGTACTCGTGACGTTTACCCCTCACCCCTTACCCCTCACCCCTCACCATTTACCCCTCACCCCTCACATGTTTTCCTCAAGGTCCTCCCCGGCAGCGACGTCGACGATGGCATGTGCGTCATCGAGCCGCGCGTGCGATGCAACCACTGCGGGTTCTGTCAGTCGTACGGTCACTAGGCGATGGCGAAACCTTCGATTCTCGTTACATACAAACTGCCGTCTTCGGCAATCGAGCCTCTTGCGGCCGTTGGCGATGTCGAGGTCTATCGCGACGGCGTCCTCTCTAAGGACGAGCTGATCGAGCGCGTGAGGGGCAAGCAGGCGCTCGTCGTGGCCGCGCTCGACAAGATCGACAGGGATGTCGTCGACGCCGGCAGCGACCTGAAGATCGTCTCGAATGTGGCGGTCGGCTACAACAATCTCGATGTGCCGTACGCGCGCTCGAAGGGCATCATCCTGACCAACACACCGGACGTGCTGACCGAGGCGACCGCCAACATGGGGATGACGCTGATTCTCGCGGTCACACGGCGCATTGTCGAAGGCGATCGCGTCGTCCGCCGCGGCGAGTGGAAGGGTTTCGCCCTCGATTTCATGATCGGCTCGGATATCCGTGAGCGCCAGCTCGGCATCATCGGTCTCGGGCGCATCGGGCTCGCTGTCGCCGAAAAGGCGAGTCACTTCGGAATGAAAATCGCGTATCACAATCCATCTGCGCGATCCGTCGCGGGCTACGAGAGCATGTCGCTCGACCAGCTGCTCGCGACCTCGGATGTGATCTCGCTGCATGTGCCGCTGTCGCCGCAGACCCGGCACCTTATCGACCGCACCGCCCTTTCACGGATGAAACGGTCGGCATATCTCATCAACACCTCACGTGGCCCTGTCGTAGACGAAGACGCCCTGGCGTGGGCGCTGCGCGAGGCGATTATCAAGGGCGCGGGCCTCGATGTATACGAGGACGAGCCGAAGATTCATCCCGGGCTGCTGGCGCTCGAAAACGTGGTGCTGGTGCCGCACATGGCGAGCGCCACCGCCGAAACGCGCGCCGCGATGTACGATCTCGTGGCGCGGAACGTCGTCAATGTCCTCAAAGGCCAACCTCCGGTCACGCCTATCCCGTAAAACCAGGGCTCGAGCCCGGGGCCACAGCAGCGGTGGCACAAGGTTTCAGCCTTGTCCGGCTCCGGTCGAGCCGGTGATGCGCCGGCTCGCGGTCGCCATTACCGGCCTCGAGCTCCCTGCCGTCGAGAAGATTTCGCAGTCGCGCGAGGAAGATCCGTTTCAGGTCACGATTGCGACGCTGCTGTCCGCCCGGACGCAGGATGCGACGACGTATGCAGCGTCCGAACGTTTGTTCAGGAAGGCAGCCACTCCGCGCGCCATGGCGAAGCTGACGGTGAAGCAGATCGAGAAGCTGATTTATCCGGTCAGCTTCTATCGCTACAAAGCACGCTACATCAAAGCGACATGTGCGAAGCTGCTCGAGGACTTCGGCGGAAAGACACCCACGACGATGGAGGAGCTGCTGACGCTCCCGGGTGTCGGACGAAAGACGGCAAACCTGGTCTTGATTCTTGCCTACGAAAGCCGCAACAACATCTGCGTCGACACGCACGTCCATCGCATCGCGAACCGGCTGGGCTGGGTGCGCACGAAAATGCCGGACGAAACAGAGCAGGCGTTGTATCGCGCGGTGGAATCGCGCTGGTGGCCGTACCTCAACCTGTATCTCGTCACATGGGGGCAGAACGTCTGTCGCCCCGTGTACCCACGATGTCCCGCGTGCGTAATAAAGGACCTGTGTCCGCGCATCGGCGTCACGGCGGTCAGCAAGGCAACGCCTGAAAGTTATCCTTTGGAACCGGCACTCGCTTCCGAGTCAGGCCGCTGAAGCGTATGCTCAGGCTCGCGCCGACTGGTCGCCCCAGACCACTTTGGTCCGTTCCTTCGGGTCGGTCCACCACCTGCGTCGTTCTTCGAGCCGCGGGAATCGCCGGCGGTCCCGTTCTCGCGCGCGCCGTTCCGGATGGAACTTCAACAGGCTCCAGCCGGTCTTCCGCAGAAACCCTTCCATGTCGGCCTGAAAGATGCGAAGGCGCGATACATCGGCGAAGCGGTACTCGCGCATCTCGTCAAGGTCGCGAACCACGACGAGGACCGTCGACTCGGGCCGTCGGCCGAGACTAATCCGTTGCTTCTCTTTTCCAAATGTCCAAAGCATCACGGAGGCTGTATCGGCAGCTTGCCGCGATGGCCACAGGGGTCGGTCAGGGGGGCATTGGCGGAAAGTTGTCCTTTGGATCCGGCCATCGCTTCCGAATCAGGTACGTGATGGCAATGGCGAGCCCGTATCTGCGGGGAATCGTCAGCAGCAACGGCAGCGAGAGCGACCCGAAGAAGAGCACGCCCATCCAGAAGCTTCGGACGCGAAATCCGAAATACAAGAGGACGATCCCGATGCCGATGGGAATGCGGTCGGTGACAATCCAGACCCACCAGACGTCACCATAGTCACGTTCGTACAGATAGCCGCATTCGGGACAATGGCGATAGGGCTTGTTCCAGCCAATGAACAGCGTGCCTTTGCCGCAGTGCGGGCAGCGCTTGCTCCAACCCCGGCGTATGGCCTCACGGAATTCGCCGCCGGAGATCACAGATTACTCGAGGACGAACTGAGGCGTCATGTCCGTTGAAACGATCGACGCTGTTTCCGGGTAGCGTTCGACGAACGCCTTCGGGTAGACGCCCGTCACGGGCTCGCCAAGCTGTTGCTTGATCATGATCGCGTTGACGACCGCCTTCGATGCGAAGTGGTTGTTGAAATACAGATAAAACTTCTTCACCAGCCTGCGCGCGGCGCCGGCGGTTTCAGCGAATGGCTTCAGTTCACCGGCCGAATACAGATAGTTGTACCGGTCCTCGGATTTATCGTGTTTCCACCATTGCGCGGCGTTGCGGCCGTGAAGGCGCATGTAGTAGAAGCCCGAGATGTTCGGGAGCTGGTTCTGGCGGATCGACACCTTGAATTTCGGCTCGTCGATCTGTGTCATCGCGGCATTGTGAGAGTTCAGCAGCGTCAGCGTAGAGCCGAAGTCGTCGCTCCAGCTCCGATGCCGCAGCTCCACGGCAATCGGATAGTCGCGAAAGCGCTGAAGAAGAGCGTCGAGATAGCCCCGCGACTCCGGGGTGTGCTTGAAGCTGGGCGGGAACTGCGCAAGCAATGCCCCGATTTTTCCCGCCTCTGCAAGCGGTTCGATGCCGCGTCGGTATACGTCGATGGCGTCCATATCAAGCCGCGGTACGCCGGGTATATCGGCATGAGTCAGCGCCCTGTATAGCTTCAGGGAGAACTCGAATCCGGGTGGGGTACGGTCGGCCCACGTTTGGGCGACTCCCGTTTTCGGCTGTCCATAAAACGTCGTGTTGACCTCGACGGTGTCAAAGTGCTCGGCGTAATACGCAAGCTCGTCGAACTTCGGTTTGGCGCCGCGCCTGCCGCTGCGTCCTCTGGCGGCAGGCGGGTAGAAGATGCCGTTCCAGGTGCCCTGGCCGGCCGGATAGCTCCATCCGGAGGTACCGATTCGCAGGTTCGACATCTTGGTGAGCGGGGCACCCGTCGCCCCGCGCCGCACTCAACCTTCTAATTGTAAGACGGTAGAATGGGATGTTGTGCTGAGCGTGAACGAGATTTTCTATTCCATCCAGGGGGAGTCTACCTATGCGGGCAAGCCATGCGTCTTCGTTCGGCTCGCGGGCTGCGACCTCAGATGCACGTGGTGCGATACCGCATATGCGTTCACGGAAGGGCAGAAGATGTCTGTCGACGACGTGCTGACACGGGTGGATCGATACGGAAGCCCGCTCGTAGAAGTGACCGGCGGCGAGCCGCTGCTGCAGGACGACGTGTATCCGCTGATGGAACGGCTGCTCGACAGCGGCCGCACCGTATTGCTGGAAACGGGCGGGCAGATAGACGTCAGCCGGGTTCCCGGCGGCGTCGTGAAAGTGCTCGACGTGAAGTGCCCGGCGAGCGGCGAATCCGACAAAGTCGAATGGGGCAACATCGATCGATTGGGCTCGCGCGATCAGGTGAAGTTCGTCATCCAGGATCGGACGGACTACGAGTTCGCCCGTGATGTCGTCACGGCGTACGCGCTCGATCGGCGATGCGCTGCCGTGCTGTTCTCGCCCGTGCATGGTGTGATGGACCCGAAGGATCTCTCAGAATGGATCCTCGCGGATCGCTTGCCAGTCCGTCTTCAGCTTCAAATTCACAAGCACATCTGGGGCGCCAATGTCCGCGGCGTCTAGCAAAGCCGTCGTGTTGTTGAGCGGTGGGCTCGACTCCTACACCGCGGCCGCTCTGGCGCGCGAAGCCGGCTTCGACATTTACGCGCTCACGGTGAAATACGGCCAGCGACACGGCCAGGAAATTCTGGCGGCGCGCAAGGTGGCCGAGGCTCTCGGAGCGAAGGCGCATCGCGAGCTGGCAGTGGATCTCGCGACGCTCGGGGGGTCGGCGCTGCTCGGCGACGGCGAGGTGCCGAAAGATGGGCCGCGTCCAAACACAATTCCGGCGACGTATGTGCCGGCGCGCAACACCGTGATGCTGGCGCTTGCGCTGGCGTGGGCGGAAGTCCTGGGCGCCTACGATATCTTTCTGGGCGTCAATGCCCTCGATTACTCCGGATATCCTGACTGCCGGCCGGAGTTCATCGAGGCGTTCGAGAAAACCGCGAAGCTGGCTACCAGGGCGGGAGTCGAGGGGCGCCAATTCCGCATACAGGCCCCATTGATTTCAATGACGAAGGCCCAGATCATCCTGCGCGGCCTCGAGCTCGGGCTCGACTACGGCCTCACGCACAGCTGCTACGATCCGCCGCCGCAAGGGGCCGCCTGCGGCCGATGCGACAGCTGCGTGCTGCGCGCTCGTGGATTCGCTGAAGCCGGGGTGAGGGATCCACTGGAGGCTCATGTCGTCTGAGCGCCTGTATTACACCGACGCCTACCTGGTCGAGTTCGACGCTGTCGTTCGGGAGGTGGTACCTCAGAATGACCGCTGGAAGGTGATTCTGGACCGTACGGCCTTCTATCCAACCTCCGGCGGCCAGCCGTTCGATGTCGGCACGCTCGACGAGGCTCGCGTCGTCGACGTCTTCGATCAGGAAGATGGGACGATTGGCCATCTGGTGGATCGCGAGCTCGAGACGAACTCCCGGGTGCGTGGCCACGTCGACTGGACGCGTCGTTTCGATCACATGCAGCAGCACACGGGACAGCACCTGCTCTCGGCGGCGTTCGAGCGGGAGGCGAGCGCGCGAACCGTGAGCTTCCATCTCGGGACATCGGCCTCGACGATCGATCTCGACAAGGAAGTGACCGCCGATCAAATCGCTCGCGTCGAGGACTCGGTCAACGCCGTGGTCTGGGAAGATCGTGAAGTGTGCGTGAGGTTCGTTACCGCCAGTGAGGCGGCGACGTTGCCGCTTCGAAAAGATCCTGCACGGGAAGGTGAGCTGCGGATTGTCGAAATCAAGGATTACGATCTGTCCGCATGCGGCGGCACGCACGTGTGCCGTACCGGTGCGGTGGGCGTCATCGCCGTCGCCGGTGCCGAGCGCTTCAAGGGCGGATCGCGCGTGGAATTTGTGTGCGGTGGTCGCGCGTTGCGGGCATACCGAAGCCTGAAGAACTCGGTCGCCGGAAGCGTCCGGCTGCTGTCGGTGCTGCCCGACGATCTGCCGTCGGCGATCGAGCGGATGCAGACGTCGGGCCGCAGCCAGCAGAAGGCGCAGGAGGGCTTGTACGAACGGCTGGCCGCTCACGAAGCGGCGAGCCTGACCTCGTCCGCCGAAAAAATCGGCCCGGTCAAAGCCGCCATCGCGGCCGTGTCCGGATGGGATGCCAACGGCCTCAAGAAACTCGCCTCGTCGATCGTCGCGAAACCCGCCACGATAGCCGTGCTCATCACACCCGAATCTCCGACGCTCATCGTCGTGGCCCGCTCACAGGAGCTCTCGCTCGATGCGGGCGCTATTCTCAAGGAATTGATCGACAAATTCGGCGGAAGAGGTGGCGGAAAAGGTGCGATGGCGCAGGGTGGCGGACTGGCAGGCGAGACGAGCGCCATTCTCGACGCTGCGCGCGAGGAAATAAGTCGACAGTCGCAAGTCGACAGTCGCTAGTCGACAGTCCCGAGAATCTACCAATCTTCCAATCTACCGATCTTCCAATTCTTAACGCGTCACAGCCCAGGCAATGAACCGCTCCGTATAGCTCAGCGCGATCCGGCCGCCCATTCCATACGGAACAGCGTCGTACGAGTGCTCCGACCAGGGGAGCTCGAGCAGCACAGACGAGGCGCCGGCGCTCGTAAGCGCCGCATCGAGCATGCGGCCGAAGCGCGCCTCGACGATGTGGTCGCGTGAACCGTAGATGCTCAACGTTGGGGCTGCGGTCTTCGATACCCAGGTAATCGGCGACGCGTGCTTGTAATGTTCGGGTTTCTGATCCGGCGTGCCGCCGATGAACGTCTCCAGAATCGCTCGCACATCGGCAGGATCGGGGTGCGGCGGGTGACGCCAGCCGTTGGCCAGATCGACCGGCCCGTAGTAGTTCACCACGCCTCGTATGGACGAAGGGCCCTCCTGATACGCAAGGCGCATCGCGAGCTGGGCGCCTGCCGACCACCCCACCAGCACGATGCGGCTCGCGTCGCCGCCGAACTTCGGAGCGTCTTGCGAGAGCCAGTACAGGGCCGTGCGCACGTCGACGATCTGCTCCGGCCATTTCCACTCCGGTGCGTGTCGATAATCGATCGCCACCACCAGGTAGCCTCGCCGAGCGAAGTGCCTTGCGAACTTCTCCTGACTCGCAGGCGTCCCGTTCTGCCATGAGCCGCCGTAAATCTGCATGATGACCGGAAACGGTCCCTTCGCCGGCGGCTGATACACGTCGAGGGACAGCGGAACGCCGTCGGCTTTCGAAAACGGCACGCTTCGCGTCACACGCACGTCGCCCGCAACAACCCCGGGCGGTTCAGCCGTGCTCCGTGACATTGCTCGATCGAAACGGGCGAGCGCGATTGGCAGCTGTACCACGGGTACCAGCGACAGCAACGACGCGAAGGCGGCGCACGCAGACGAGAGGCGAGCGACACCGGAGCGACGGGCGTGGCGCGCTGAGATGATGAAGAGCAGCACGCTGCCTGCCAACAGGATCGGGCTGACTTCGGGCGATCCGACCGCGAGGGGATACAAAATGCGATGCGGCGCGGGAATGACGATCCACATCGAGAGGAAGAGCAGCATCGCCGAGGCAGCGAGGGCAATCCGCAACGCAATCCGGAGCACGCGCGAATTATGGCTTATGGGCGGCGATCAGCGCGCGCGCGGCCGCGCGCGCCTGTTTGGCGACGAGATCCGGCGCCTGAACGGCGGACATGGCTGCCGCGCCTTCGAGGACGAGCACAAGGGACGAAGCGAGCGCCTCGGGAGACTTCAGTCCCGCACGGCGCGCACACTGAGCCAGCAGTCCACGAAGCCACGTCTTGTGGGCATGAGCAAGCTCGCGCGCCTGCCCCGAGTCTGGCGCCTGCACCGCCGCGATGACCAGCGGACATCCGTGAAACCCTTCCGACGTCAACATCTCGGCGTGCACCTGCAGCACTTCGACGAGTTTACGTTCTGGATCCTCGTGCGAGGCAACGCGCTGCTCGATGGACTGGCGTATCTGCTCGCCACGGCGCTGAAGAGTCTCGAGCACGAGCGCGTCTTTCGATCCGAACAGGTTGTAAATCGTAGGCTTGGTCAGCCCGGCGTGGTCGGCGACGCGGTCAGCGGTGATGGCGTGCAGCCCCTCGCGATAGAAAAGCTCGCCCGCCGCATCCATAAGCCGCTCTCGGTTCGACGGATAGCGCGTCATTGCTTAGATCGCGGGGTCCCCTCCCCGCTCATGACGCTCGCTTGCGGGGACCCATCGCCCCGCGCCGCTCGCGTCATGAATTCGTGACTTGACAGAGTATACCGTCCGGTAAACACTTTTACCAACAAGTAAAAAACGAGCGGAGACCCGGGCCGAAGGATTTTCGGGGCGCGGCCCCTCTAACGATGTGAGTCCCCATGTCCGACCAACCGCAGAGGGTCAGGGTCAGCGTCAGCGACACGGTGCTCGTGCGTCGGCTTCTTTCCGGCGATGAAGATGCGTTCCGCCAGTTTTTTGACGGCCATTTTCCACGGCTCTACCGTTTCGCACTCAAGTGCACCGATGGAGGCCACGACGCCGCCGAAGAGATCGTCCAGAAGACGCTCATTGCCGCGATGCGCAAGCTGCATACCTTCCGCGGTGAGGCGGCCTTGTTGACGTGGTTGTGCGCCATCTGCCGCCGTGAAGGGACCGCCTGGCGTGTGGCGCGCGGGCGGCACTCGGCGTTGATGCTGTCCGGCGACGCCCCGGAGATTCGGGAGCAGCTTGCCGGGCTCGTGACAGCGCAGCAACCGGACGAGGCGTTCGATCGCAGCGAAACGGCACGGCTCGTACAGGTTGCGCTCGATCTGCTGCCCGGAAGTTACAGCGAAGTCCTGGAATGGAAATACCTCTACGGGCTCAGCGTGGCCGAAATCAGCGAGCGCATGAGTACGGGGCCGAAGGCGGTCGAGTCTTTGCTCGGCCGGGCGCGGAAGTCCTTCCGGCAGGTTTTCTCGGTTCTTGCGCACGGGCAGGTCGTATATGACTCATGAGTCGGATTCGCTCGAAGATCTGCTCCGTAGGGCCCGTACACGCACCGCCGTGCCCGCGGATCGCGCGCAACGGGTCGAAGCCGCCGTGCGGCTCGAATGGCGGGATGCTGTCCAGAGCCACACGGGCCGCCGGCGCGCGGCCTGGATCGCCGCGAGCTGCCTGACGAGCGCCGCACTTATCGCTCTCGTCCTGCACGCCCACGTCGGGCAGGTGGAGTCGCAAGCAGAAGCAGCACCGCTACCGGTCCCGCGCACCGCTTACACGTCGGGCGCCGTTCGGCCGCGCGACACCGGCTCCTATTTTCGTTCGAGCAACGAAGACCGGTCGCCCGATCCGGGCCTGCCGCGCCACGTGCTCGCTGGCTACACCTGGGAGGAGCGATGAGCGAGTGCGAGTCCGATCCGTCCGCTTTGAGCCGCCTCGTCGGATGCTGGCATGGCACGCTGTTCCATCGCGCCCACGTCGATCAGCCGTTTCAGCAGTTGGCGGGCACGTCCGACAATCGATGGGTGCTTGGGGGACGTTTCGTCGAGATGTCTCTGCGCGGCGGAGACTCGGGCGACACGTGGTCGGCCGTGTTCTACATAGGATACGAACGAAACGAGCGGCGTCATGTGCTCGTTTCGCTCGAGCCAGGTGATCGCCGCGTCACAACCCGGCTCGGTGACTGGAGGCTCGAGAACAGCCGGCTTCTGCTGACAAGCCATCAATCGCGCGCCATCTGCGACATGACGGTCCCTGGTCAGTTGTTGCTCGAGCTCGTCGAGGAAACGGTGCCCGGCCGGGAGTTCGTGCGATTCAGGGCGGACTATCGTGCCGCGCTCGCGCCGATGACTATGAGACTGCCCCAGCCTCGCGCACATCGGAGGTTCGTGATTGCCTGAACACCTACGGACGATTCCCATGATCCGGCCGCCAAGGTATTGCTCGTAGAAGCGCAACGGTTCATCTGGAAAATGATGCGAGACGCACAAGCGCTTTGTCGGCGGCCGCGTCGATCACGGTCGTCGAGACGGTGAAGTTGTTGGCGATAATCGAGAAGATGAGCGTTTCCCCGCCGGTGGTTTCGACGTAACCGGCAATTGCGCGGACGTTGTCTACCGTTCCCGTCTTGGCCCTGATTTTTCCTTCGGCAGCCGTCCCGGCGAGTCTTTTCGACAACGCCCCGTCCCGACCTGTGACCGGAAGAATTCCGGTGAATGCCGTCGCGTGCTTCAGGTCGGCGCGCATCTGTCTGAGCAGGCGCACCAGCGCGTCGGACGTGACGTAGTTGTAGCGAGACAACCCGGATCCGTCTGCCAACACGTAGCTGTCGTCGGCAAGGCCCCAGCCTCTCAGCACGTTTCCGGCCTTACCGCGCCCGCCGATCGCCTTCAGCAGCGTCTCGGCATACTGGTTCTGGCTCACTCTCATCATCGACACCGCAATCTGTCGGAGTGTCGGTGATTGATGAGAGACCACTGCATGCGCGCCGGCGAGCTCCGGCTTCGCCAGGAAGTCGTCGATGTCGATTGCGTCACCGTCGACCTGGATGCCTTCCGCAACCAGCGCCGCACGAAACGCCGAGACGAAGAATGCCGTCGGATTGTCGACCGAGGCCGTGCGCACGAACGGCGGAGCCTTCGCCGGTATCTGCCCTTGTACGATGACGCGCAGAGAGCCCGGCAGACGCTTCAGTGTGAGCATCCCGGCGCCCGACTCCGCCACGGTCGCGAGCCGGTTATCGATCTGCAGTCCGCCGCCTTCAGGCCTCACTTCGATGACGACAGGGTCTCCTGCTGCAGCGCCGGCGCGAATGACGAGATCGACGGAGCCCTCGTTGTACTCGAGCGCGCTCACGCCCGCTGCATAACCGTACGGCAGGTTGTCGAGCGTCCACCCGTCGCCAAACCCGTTGTCGTCGAAGAGATCGTCGTGGCCGATGATGCCGCCTTCCACGTGCGTGATTCCGGCCTCGCGCACCTTACGCGCAAGGGCTCTCATCGTGCCCGGCGTTTCGCCGCGCTCGCTGATGCTCGGATCGCCGCCGCCGATGACGATCAGGTCGCCGCGCAGCGCGCCCTCGTCGACGGGAGCAACCGCGACGATCCTTGTTTCGAACTGATGCTCCCATCCGAGCAGCTCGGCTGCCGCAGCCGCCGTCATCATCTTCATCACCGAGCCAGGCATCATCAGCTTTGCCGCGTTCAACGAGTACAGATCTACGCCAGGCTCGGCGGGCGCAACGAGCACGCTCCAGAAGGACCGCTCGAACTGCGGTGTTTCGAAAATGGCGGAGAGGTCGGCCTGCAGTTGCTGGGCCGGAGCGATGCTGGTTGCCGGAGGCGCCGGTGCGACCGCGACCGCCTTGGAAGGTCCGCACGCCGGAACGGCGAGCGCGGCGGCGAGGGCGATGGCGGCGCGCGTCACGCCCTCATCTTACTGAAATCGGCGGGGCGCGACTGAAGTCGCGCCCTACGACAGGAGAATCGGTAGGGCGCGACTTTAGTCGCGCTACGGCAGAGCGTCGAGCTTCTTGATAGCGTCTTCGTATTTGCCGGCTTCGAGCTTCAGCGCGCCGGGCTGATCCGCGCGCGTGGCGAACACGCTCGAACCAGCCGTTCCGATCTCCACCCGCTCTTCCTTCTTGCCATCGTCGAACTTCACGATGATGACGGCGGAGGGGTTGTTGTGACCTGTTGCGGGGCCGGCAGCGGCGACGAAGCTCTCGGCGCGAAGATTGGAGAAGTCGAGCAGCGCGCCCTCGAAGTTGCTGGAATCGACAGCCTTTGCCGCGGGGGCCACTTGTTTCCACGTGTCGACCGCGTTTTCGCCGGTCCCCTTGACGCGCTCGAACGCGCGCGTCTCCTTGCCGCGGGTAATCTCGAACCGCGTGGTGTTGAAGGGGCGGAAGTCGAACACTTCCTTCCGCCTGAAGTCTTCGACCTTCTTCTGCAGCTCCATTGCGACGCCGTTGTTGATGCTGAAGACGGCGGTTTTCGACGGATCGCGCGCCCATACCGAGCCGGGGTCGGCCTCTTTGCCGAGCTCGAATCTTACCGACGACGTGCCCGTGCCCAGCGTCGCGACAACCGCGGGCTTATCGAGGCCGTACTGTCTCAGGTCCTTCAAATCTTCCGGGCGATCCTTCAGCGCGGTCATCTGCGCCGACTGCAGCTGGCCGATTAGGCCGTTCACGCTGACGAAATCTGCCGGTGCCTGCACCGGCTTCACCAGCTTCCATTCCTCGCCGCTCTTCTCCTCGCCGCTCTTCTCCAGGCGAATCGTCTGAGCAGACGAGGCCAGCTCCAGCGAGGTCACCTTCGTTTGATCGAACGCGAGCGCCGCTTTGTCGCGGAAGTCGAACGGCGACTTGTCGAGCGCCGTCTCCACGGTCGACGCCACAAGAAAAATCCGGTTGTTCGACGGTAACTTTGCGTAAGTGCCCGAGCTTGTCGGTGTCTTCTCGCCGAAGAGAATTCGCTTCGGTTCTTTGTCCCCCTCCACGGTGAACGTCACGTCGATGCGGGGTTCGGCGAGGCCGTACGTCTTCAGGTCGGCGGCATTCTCGTCGACCACCCGTTGCTCCTCGAGGTTTGCGAGATTCGTCACGATGTCGCTGATGTTGTTGCGATCGGCGGGGGCCTCGGACGGCTGGACAATCGTCCAGGTGTCGTTCGCGCCCTTGCGAAGTGCGGTGACTTCGCCTGCGCTGGACTTGACCTGGACCTGGTTGATTTTGGCAGCGTCGTATGTGAAGACCTTCGCTTTCGCGTTCTCATCCTCGACGGCCCGGTCCGATTCGACGAAGTAGAGGTAACCGCCCAGACCGAGAGCGACGAGCAGCAGGATCAACGTCGAGCCAGTACGTCCCATTTATCGCCTCTGCCACCAGGTGTAGACGCCCGAGCCGAGAATGAGCCCGGGGATGAAGAGGAGCGACAACCACAGCAGGCGCCGCTGTTGATCGGCGGTCATCGTCACTCGCCGGTCGCCGGCATCGCGCGCGCGAATCGAGATCAGATCTTCCTGCTGCGTGAGCCAGTTGTTCATGTTGACGAACAAATCCGCGTTGCCCTGAATGCCGGCCGCGGAGTTCGACGCGAAGTCGGAATCGCCGACGACCATGATGCGCATCTGCGGCTTCTTCGGCGCGTCGGCAGGCTTCTCGCCATCAGCGGGTTTATCCCCCGACTTGCCCGCCGTAGCGGCGTCAGCCGCGGAGGCGGGAGCGTCCGGCGCGTCCATCGACAACGACAACGCAATAGTGATCGGCCCGCGCTGATCGCCGGCATCCTCGCCGACCGTGACCTTGCCGCCTGACACGAGCGCCTTAAGGTCGGATTTCGACCAGCTGCGCTCGCTCGTGTTGATCACGTTTTCGGTGAGTGCCTTGCCGAGCTCGGTACCCGCCACGCCCTTCACCGATTGCGCAAGTGGAAACGCCGTGAGCAGGTCGAAGTTTCGTGTGACGTCGTGACTCGGGTAACTGGCGACGACAGGCACCGAGGGTCCGGTGCCGAGGAGTTGTCCCATCCCGCTGATGTCGATGACGACGTCATGCCCGAGGGTGATGCCCCACTCTTTCAGCAGCGCCTCGAGTGTGGGTGTAGGACGTGCGGTCTCGCCAACCGGCGGATCGAGCATGAAGAGGGCCTTGCCGCCTTTACGCAGGAAGGTTCTGATGGCATCGACCTCGGGCTTCAGATAGTCGGCCTCCGGTCCCGCCACAATCAGCACAGACGCGTCGGCGGGAACGCCGCCCTCGGATTGCGCCAGCACCAGCTCCTCGACCGTGTAGTTGTCGCGCTTCAGCGCATCAACGATGCTGGCATAGCCTTGCTGGTCGTTGCCGGTCGTGTCGTGCTCGCCGTGACCCTGCACGAAGTACGCTTTGACCTGCCGTCCGGTCGTCACCTTGATGAGGTTGTTCGTCAAGTCCTGCTCGCGCTCGCTCATCACCTTCTCGCGGCGGCCGTCGTATTCCATGACGATCGTGCCAGGCGCGACGATCGCGTATTCGCGCGCGCGCGCGGGTTCCTTCACAACATCGACGTATTCGACCTGAACATTCGGACTTGCGCTCGAGTACATCGTCAGCGAGTCGCGGAACCGCTGGAAGCCTGTGGGCTCGTCGAACACGAGCACCTTGACCGGCGTTTTCAAGCCGCCCAGGACCTTCACGCTCTGATCCGACAGCGTGAACGACCCGGCTGCAGTCAGGTCCCACCGCTTGTCGCGGCGCGTCACGGCCCAGTTGATGCCGACGAGAATCGCGAGCACGGCGATGACGCTGATGCTCATCATCGCGCCGAGCTTCGTCTCGCGTTTCTGGAACGAGCGGCCGATTTCCCGCCACTGCGTCAGCGTGTAGAGGCCGACGCAGACCAGGCCGGCGACCGCCGCCCAGTAGGCGTATTGATCCCACTCCGGACGAAATACCCGGATCGCCACGCCGGCAAATACCAAGAGCGTGCCAATCCACCCGACGATACCGAAAATCGTGTTAAGCATGCAGACTCACCCGCGCCAGCGTTCACTGTCGACCGATTTTGCGGTCAGGAACAAACCGAACGTGATAAAGCTCAGGTAATAGACAAGATGACTGAGAGCGATGACGCCCTTCGAGAAGTCATCGAAGTGGTCGGTAATCGAAAGCGCAGACAGCACCTTCTGCATCGTCGGGCCGGCGGTCTCCGACATCCAGTTCACGGTCCAGAGCAGCAGCAGCACCGCAAACGTCACCATGCCGGCGACGATCTGGTTCCTTGTGAGGCTCGAGATGAGCAGGCCAATCGAAAGGAATGACGAGCCCATGAGCAGCAGTCCCAGATAACCAGACAGGATCGGCTTCCATTCGGGATTGCCGTAGATGAACAGGATGCCGATGTGAATCCAGGTGACGGCCAGCATCATCGCGTAGAGTGCTACGGCGCCGAAGAACTTTCCGAGGACAATCTGTGTATCGGTAAGCGGAGACGTGAGCAGCAGCTCGATAGTGCCAGTACGCTTTTCCTCCGCGTAGGTACGCATCGTGATGAGCGGCAGCACGAAGAGCGCGACGACGCTCACGTTTTGCAGCAGCGGCCGGATCGCCATGTTGTTGATGTTGATTTGACCCTGGCCGGGCATGCCCATCTGCAGGCTCGCCTGCATGAAGAAGGTAATCGACACGAAATAGAACCAGCCGAACACCAGAGCGAAGAACCCGATGATGATGTACGCAATCGGGGACGCGAAATACCCCCTCAGCTCTTTTTCGGCGATCGCGAGGACATTACTCATTGGAAATCTCCTCAGCCCTGACTTCGGCCTTTTCCTCGACCTTTTCTTCAGTCGTGAGACTGAGGAAGATTTCTTCGAGGCTCATGCGCGAGGGCCGCAGCTCGAGCAGGCCCCAGTTGTTCGACACGACGGCACGCGCGAGGTCGCGGCGGATGTCGCGCCCCCGGTCGCTGCTGATCTCATACGCGACGATGCCGTTATGCGTTTCAGCGACGGAGACCTCGAGCGCACCCTGCACCGCCTGCAGCACCGGCGCGGCATCCTGGCCCCCGGCGTCGATCTGCACGTACATCGTTTCCGATCCCCGCAGCCGCGCCGTCAGGTTGGCGGGCGTGTCGATGGCGACGACTCGCCCCTTGTTGATGATGACGACGCGATCGCACGTCTGCGAGACCTCGGGCAGGATGTGCGTGCTCAGTACCGATGGTATGCGTGCCGGCCAGCTCCTTGATGAGCTGCCGCGTCTCGATGATCTGCTTCGGGTCGAGGCCGGCGGTCGGCTCGTCGAGGATGAGCACCTCGGGGTTGTGCAGTATGGCATGCGCCAGGCCGACGCGCTGCCGGTAGCCTTTCGACAGCTTTCCGCAGTGCCGGTTCGCCATGTCGTCGACGCGCGTACGGCGCATCGCTTCCTCGACGCGATTCTTCCGCTCGCTCGACGACATCCCCTTTGTCTTGATGCGCGCGACGAACTGCAGATACTCGCGCACCGTCATCTCGGGGTAGAGCGGCGGCGTTTCCGGAAGATAGCCGGTGCGGCGCTTGGCCTCGATCGGTTGCTCGAAGACGTCGAACCCGGCGACGACCGCTTTGCCCTCGGTGGCCGGCATGTAGCCGGTCAGAATCCGCATGGTCGTCGTCTTGCCGGCACCGTTAGGGCCGAGGAAGCCGAGGATTTCTCCGCGCTCGACGCGGAAGTTCAGGTCGTCGACTGCGGTGACGCGGCCGTAGCGTTTGGTGAGGTGTTGGACCTCAATCAAGGGCGTTCTCCATGAAAATAATCGATGTAAGCTTCAGAAAGCGGCAGCGACCGTGCCACCAACCCACAATCCTAATAGAACGGCCTCGAAAGCGGCAAGAGGCAGCGCCGTTTTTGTTGGCATTCTCCTTTTCGCAGCCGGCTTCGGGTGGTGGTGGATACATCGCTCCATCCCCCCATTAGACGGACGAATCCCCCTGACTGGTCTGGGTCGGGCCGTCGAGGTACGGTTCGATCCCTTCGCTGTCCCTCATGTCTTTGCCGGATCCGATCAGGACGCGTGGAGGGCTGTCGGCTATCTGCAGGCGCGGGACCGGCTCTGGCAAATGGAGCTCTATCGTCGGGCGGCGTCGGGCCGGCTCTCCGAGCTGCTTGGCGAGGCGACGTTGGCGGTCGATCAGCGCTTTCTCACACTCGGTCTTCGACTTGCCGCAGAGCGTGAGTGGGAACGAACTCCGCCGGATCTTCGAACGGCGTTCGAGAGCTACACGGCAGGCGTGAACGCTGCGGTAGCAGGAGTCCGCGCCGCATTGCCCCTCGAGCACCAGCTCCTTGGCATCACGCCGGAGCCATGGACGCCAATAGATTCGGTGGCGATCAGCAAGCTCTTTGCGTGGCGGCTCGGCGAAAACCACAGGGCCGAGCTGCTTAGATACGCGCTCATTGAGGAGGTCGGTCCGAGAGCGCTCGAGTTGTTCCCGGGATCGCCGGAGTGGGCGCCGACGATCCTGGGTGCGCCGGGTGCGCTGAGGTGCGCTAGGTGCGCCGGGTGCGCGAGGTGCGCCGGGTGCGAGCGCGTATCTGCCTGGACTCGAGTGGCTTTCGCCGGATGCGCATGCGATGAGCAACAGCTGGGTGATTCACGGATCGCGCACTGCGTCGGGGCGGCCTATTCTGGCCAACGATCCACATCTCGCCATCGAGCTGCCGTCGGTCTGGTGGGAAGTGCACATCGTCTCTGACACCTTGAACGTTGCGGGCGTCACCATCCCCGGCATTCCGTTCGTCGTCATCGGCCACAACGCCCGGATCGGGTGGGGGCTGACGAATGCCGGATCCGACGTGCAGGATTTTTTCGTGGAGACGCTCGATCCGCCGCGGCAACACTATCGGGTTGGCGACGCGTGGGTGCCGCTGCAGGTCCGGCGCCATGAGATTCGCGTCAGCGGACGCGACGAGCCGGTAATCTTTGAAGTGCGCTCGACGCGACACGGTCCCATTCGAAATCCAGCTGACTGGTTCGATGTTTATGCAGGCGATGGGCCGCTGCCCGCGCAGCTTGGCGAGAGCGTACTCGCATTGAAGTGGCAACCCGTGCTCGAAGAGAACTCGGCCGGCGCATTTGAGCGCCTTGGCCGCGCGACCAGCTGGCCCGAATTCGTGGACGCGGTTCGTCGCTTTTCGGCACCTGCGCAAAACTTTGTGTACGCGGATGTCGACGGCAACATCGGTTATGCGATGTCGGGGCTGCTGCCGGTTCGCGCCGGTTCGGACGGCGCGCTGCCGGTCTCCGGCGAGCGGCACGCTGCCGACTGGAATGGATGGGTCGACATCAATCGACTTCCGGCTTTCCTGAATCCTGCGTCAGGCCATATCGTGACGGCAAACAACGAAGTCGCTCGCGGCCTGCCCTACGTCATCACGCGTGACTGGGCGGCGCCCTTTCGGGCTCAGCGCATCACCGAGTTGCTGGGAGACAGGCGCGGGCTCGATGTCGGCGCCATGCGCGAGATCCATTCCGATGTCACGAGCTTGTCGGCCGACTTCCTGTTGAAAGCGGTCGAGCCGCCCGACGCGGTGAAAGAGCTTCGCACATGGGATCGCCGCGTCGACCATCGACCGGTGTCTCTCGTCTACGAAGCGTTCGAGGAGGCGCTTTGGTGGCGGACGTTCGCCGACGAAATGTCCGCTCCGCTTTACGATCGTTTCTATCGTTACGGCGGCAGGGAGCGTCTGGTGGGTCTCCACGCCGTCATCGGCGATCCACACTCGCCGTGGTTCGACGATCGGTCCACGCCGAATGTGACCGAAACCCGCGACGACGTTGTGAAACGGGCCGCGAACGAAGCACTCGCCGTGCTGCGCGCGCGGTTCGGCGAGCCCGCCGGGTGGCGCTGGGACGAGGCACATGCCGTCAAGTTTTCGCATCCGCTGTCGGGCGGGGGGCGCGCTCTGGACTGGTTCTTCAGCCGGGGGCCTTTTCCTATCGGCGGCGACAGCACGACCGTCAACAAAACGACGAACGATTTGCGGCGTCCCTACGCGACTTCCGAAGCGGCCTCGTACAGGCAGATACTTGATGTAGGCGCGTGGGACGCGTCGCTCGGTGTCAACATCACCGGGCAGTCAGGGCATCCGCGTAGCCCTCACTATTTCGACCAGAACAGGTTGTGGAGGCAAGGGGAGTATCGACCCCTGCCATTCACGCGCGCTGCGGTCGAGGCGGCAACCGTGTCACAGTTGGAGTTGGTTCCTTAGATGGCAGGATCGGGGATGGTGGTTTGTGGTTAGTGGTTCGTGGAAGTCCAGTCCACCAACCACCAACCACCGACCAAAGGAGACACAATGGCGGTAGAGGTAGGCAGCAAGGCCCCGGATTTCACGCTCGTCGACCAGGAACGCGAAAGCGTCACGCTGAGCCAGGAGCTCGGCAAGGGAACGGTGGTGCTGGCGTTCTTCCCCGGAGCGTTCAGCGGTACGTGCACGAAGGAGTTCTGCAATTTTCGCGACACGATGGGCAACTTCCGCAACATGAACGCGCGGGTACTCGGCATCAGCACAGACACGTTTTTTACGCTGAAGGCATGGGACGATCAGCAGAAGCTCGGATTCCCGCTGCTGAGCGACTACAACAAAGAGGTGATCAACAAGTACGGGGTCGTCAATCCCGACATGATCGGGCTGAAGAACATCGCGAAGCGCGCCGTGTTCGTCATCGATAAAAACGGGGTCGTCCGGTATCGCGAAGTGCTCGAGGACGCGAGGAACGAGCCGGACTACGCCAAGCTGAACGAGGCCACCGGAAACGTTGGCAAATAAGCCGGCCGTCTGCGTCGTTTGCGAAATCCACGCCGAGTCGATCTTCAAGATCGACGGAATGGATTGCCGCGAGGAAGTGGCCATCCTCGAGCGCCGGCTGAAACCCCTTCCGGGGCTCGAGGACATCGTCCCCGATCTCGTCGGCCAGCGGCTGCGCGTGCGTTACGATGCTGCGAAACTTTCAACCGCCGCGATCGTCGAGGCAGTGGCGCAGACGGGCATGCGCGCGTGGCTCGAGCACGAGCAGCCGGTCGGCCACACGTCCGCCGCCACCGCTCGCCAGGCGCTCGTCATCGTGTCGGGCGCGGCGCTCGGCGCCGGCTTGCTGTTCGAGTTTCTCGGTCTTCCACAGCCGCTCGCTCTGGGCACGTATTTCCTCTCGATTCTGACGGGTGGTATCTACACCGCTCGCCGTGCGTGGGCGGCGACGCGCGTCATGTCGCTCGACATCAACGTGTTGATGCTGGTGGCGGTGATCGGCGCGATGATCATCGGGGAATGGTCCGAGGGCGCGACCGTGACGTTTCTGTTTGCGTTCGCGCAGATTCTCGAAGCTCGCAGCATGGACCGCGCCCGGAACGCCATACGAGCGCTGATGGACCTGACGCCTCCAGAGGCGGTCGTGCGCCGTGACGGTCGCGAGACGAGAGCGCGCGTCGATGATGTACGCCTTGGAGAGATCCTGCTCGTCAAGCCCGGCGAGAAGATTCCGCTCGATGGAGTCGTGGTCTCGGGCATGAGCCCCGTCAACCAGGCGCCCATCACCGGCGAGTCGCTTCCTGTAGAGAAGACCTCGGGTGACGACGTATTTGCGGGAACGATCAACGGGTACGGCGCGCTCGATGTCCGCGTGACGCACCTTCGCAAGGACACGACGCTCGCGCGCATTATCGCGCTCGTCGAGCTGGCGCAGTCGCAGCGCGCGCCGAGTCAGGCGTTTGTCGAACGGTTCGCGCGCTACTACACGCCCGCCGTCATCGCGCTGGCCATTGGTATCGCCCTCGTGCCGCCGTTTGTGCTCGGCCAGCCATTCGGCACCTGGTTCTATCGCGCGCTCGTACTGCTCGTGATTTCTTGTCCGTGCGCGCTCGTGATCTCGACGCCCGTTTCCGTCGTCTCGGCCATCGCCGCCGCGGCGCGCAAGGGGGTGCTCATCAAGGGCGGCGTCCACCTCGAGCGGATCGGCGCCGCTCGGTGCGTCGCTTTCGACAAGACCGGCACTTTGACGAAAGGGGTACCGCACGTTGTCGAAGTCATTCCGTTGAACGGCACAGCCATCGACGAAATTCTGGAGATCGCCGCTGGCCTCGAAGCGAGGTCGGAGCACCCCGTTGGCCGTGCGATCCTGGCCCGAGCGGTGGAGTCGGGAATCGCGCTTCCGGATTCGGTGGAGTTCCAGTCGATTCCAGGCCGAGGGGCGGAGGCGGTGGTTGACGGGAAGCCGGCGCTCATTGGTAACCACAGACTCATCGAGGAACGCGGTCTCTGCGACGCCGCGATTCATTCGAAGCTCGATGCGCTCGCGGTCTCGGGTCGCACGGCGGTGCTCGTCGCTCGGCAGGGACGTCCGATGGGCATCATCGCGCTGGCCGATCGCACGCGGGAATCGGCGCGCGACGCAATCGAGATGCTGCGGTGTCAAGGCGTGCAACGAGTCGTGATGCTGACGGGCGATAACCACGCAAGTGCCGAAGCGCTGGCGCGCGAGATCGGCGTCGACGAAACGCACGCAGAGCTTCTGCCCCACGACAAGGTCGCCATCGTCCGGACACTCAAGCAGCACGGAACGGTTGTGATGGTGGGCGATGGAGTCAACGACGCACCGGCGCTTGCGGCGGCCGACGTGGGTGTTGCGATGGGAGCCGCCGGCACAGATGCGGCGCTCGAGACGGCGGACATCGCGCTGATGGCCGACGAACTGCTGAAGATTCCATTCGCGATCCGTCTCGGCCGCGCGACGCTTGCCAATATTCGAATGAACGTCACGCTGTCGCTCGGTCTCAAAGCGATCTTCCTCGCTCTTGCGGTGGTCGGCTACGCGACGTTGTGGATGGCGGTCGTGGCCGACATGGGCGCGTCGCTGTTGGTGATTGCAAATGGGATGAGGTTGCTCCGCGCGGACTGACAGCGCTTCGTCGAGATTATCCGCACTCGCGACACTCGAAGGCCGTCTACGGCCTCAACCCGCAACGTTTTTCCTCCAATCTCGATGAGGTCGCCTATCTGCGGCCGGCGGCCCAGGCTGCCGAGCATGTAGCCGCCAAGCGTGGTGTAAGTCTCCTCGTCGATGTCGAGACCGAACTGCTCGTTGATGTCGGTGACGAGCGCGAGCCCGTCGACTTCTGCCGATCCGTCCGGCAGCTGCCGAATCGGCGTCGATGCGCCCGTGCCGAAGTCGCCACCCAATTCGCCGACGATTCGCTCCATGACGCGCCCGAAGGTGACGAGACCTGCCGTGCCGCCATATTCGTCGATCACGATCGCTTGATGCGTGCGGTGTCTGCGCATCTGGCGTAACAGCTCATCTGCCTTCATTGTTTCCGGTACCGTCAGCGCTTCGCGCGCGATCGCCGCCACACTGAAGTTCGCCGGCGGAGACGCGAGCGCGCGAACGAGATCGGGAACGAGCATGATGCCCACGATGTCGTCGAGCTCGCCGCGATACACAGGCAGGCTCGTGTGCCGGCCGCGCCAGACGAGATCGACGACTTCGTTGATGGAGGCATCGGCCTTCACCGCCGTCATTTCGGTTCGCGGCACCATCATTTCGGCTGCGGTGAACTCGGCGAAGTGGAATACGCGGTGGAGCATCTGCTCTTCGTCCTCTTCGAGCACGCCAGCCTGCTGGCTTGCCGTCACGAGCATCTTCAGCTCTTCCTCGGAATGCACGAGCCCGTGTCCGCTGGCCGCCTTCATTCCGAACAGCCGCACGACAGCCCATCCCATGCCGTTGAGCACTCGGATGAACGGATGGAACACGCGCAGGAACAGCTCCGTCGGTTTGGCGACGATGAGGGAGACCCGTTCAGGGTATTGCAAGGCGACGGTCTTCGGCGCGAGCTCGCCGAGCACGATGTGCAGACGCGGTGATGATGGAGAACGCGATTGCGAACGCGATCGTGTGCGACGTGGCCTCGGAGATCGGCGCTGGCAGGTGGGTCAGCAGCGGCTGGATAAGCGTCGCGAGCGCGGGCTCGCCGATCCATCCGAGACCCAGGCTCGCCATCGTGATGCCGAGCTGCGTAGCGGCGATGAATTGGTCGGGATTCTGGAGCGCGCGTCTCACCGGACGCGCCATCCGGCTTCCTTCCGCCAGCAACTGATCGATGCGCGTCTTCCGCACCGAGATGATGGCGAACTCGGCGGACACGAAGAACCCATTGGCCAGAACCAGCGCCAGCACTGCGAACAGGCGAATGCTGACGTCGAGGACGGGGCTGTCCATTTGACCAAACCTCCGAACTGATTCTAGCTGTTCGCTAGCTGGTAGCTAGTGGCCTGTAGTGGTCATGTGTTGATGGAAGTCCCACGTGATGTATTGGAATGCGACCTCAAGAGCGTTAGCCTGCGTTGCAGAATTTATCAGGTTATCGCTTATAATCCGGAACGAATGGCTACTTGCCCCGAGTGTGACGCAGAGATTGAAGTGGACGAGTACGACGTGGACAAAGGTGACCTCCTCAGCTGTCCAGAGTGCGGCTCGAATCTCGAAGTCTCAGGCATTGCGCCCATCGAACTTGATGTCGCCGGCGACGAAGACGACGACGACGAGAGGACGACGAAGACAAGGAAGACGGCGACGAAGACGAGCTCGACATCGATGAGGACGAGGAAACCGAGGAGGAAGAGGACTGGGACGAGTGACGCCTGAGCTGCAGTCGATTCTGATCGACATGCACTCGGTCGTGGTCGCCTTCAGCGGCGGCGTGGACAGCGCGTACCTGTCCTGGGCCGCGACGAATATCCTCGGCGACAACGCCCTCTGTGTCACGGCCGAGAGCCCCAGTTATCCGGCGCACCACCGGCAGCTCGCGCTCGGAGTCGCGCGCGAGTTCAACCTGCAGCACGAAATCATCTTCACCGGCGAAGTCGATCGCGCCGAGTACCGCGCGAATCCCGAGAACCGGTGCTACTTCTGTAAACACGAGCTCTACACGCGACTGACGCATCTCGCACGCGAGCGTGGTTTTGCGCATGTCGCCGACGGTACCAATGCCGACGATCGCGGCGACTACCGGCCGGGCCGCGTCGCGGCGAAGCAATTCGGCGTACGGAGCCCGCTCGACGAAGCCGGCATGACCAAGGACGAGATTCGCGAGCAGTCCCGTCTCGCCGGATTGCCTGTGTGGGATGAGCCGGCGTCAGCGTGTCTGTCATCGCGTATCCCATATCATCATGAAGTAACGCCCGAGAAGCTCAGGCAGATCGAGCGCGGTGAAGAGGCCCTGCACTCGCTCGGATTCCGCATCTGCCGGGTGCGCCATCACGACACGCTCGCGCGGGTGGAATTCGCCCGCGAGGATCTGCAGCGCGCGCTCGAGCCAGAGATGCATGGCGCTATCGTGCGCGAGCTGCAGGCCGCCGGCTACGAGTCGGTGACCATCGATCCGAAAGGGTATCGCACGGGCAGCTTGAACGAAGGCCTGATTCTCCGCCAGGTTTGACCCGCCTTCGCGCGCGGCGCTTCCCGCCTTCGCTGGGCTTCGGCGTGGTCTCGCCGGAGCTCGGAGGTCTTCAGCGAGCGGAGGTGGACGGCCCGGCAAATCTCTTTATGCGAATTTCGCCGAAACTTCTCTGGGCCTCCGCTCTTGCGGCGATCTTCCTGTTCGCGCACCTGGCATTTCTTCCACCGACGCTCGAAGACCTCGACTCTATGAACTTCGCGCTCGGCGTGCGCGATTTCGATCCGTCGAAGCATCAGCCCCATCCCCCGGGATATCCCGTGTTCATCGCGCTCGGCAAGCTTTCGCACGCCGTCTGGCCCTCCGACGCCGGTTCGTTGTCTTTGTGGGGAGCCGTGTTCGGCGCGCTTTCCGTGTTCTCATTGCTCGCGCTGTTCAGAAGCATCGAGGCGCTGGACCGTAGAGCGCAGGATGGAGAGCGCGATCGGCGCGCGGCCCTCGCGACGGTGGTCGTGATTGCTTCGCCGTTGTTCTGGTTTACGGCGTTGCGCCCGCTCAGCGACATGCCGGGGCTCGGGATGGCGCTGGTTGCGCAGGCATGCCTCGCGTCGGCGTTCGTGCGACGGCGTCTCGAGGACGGGTCAGACCGTGCGGCTATCGGGCAGGCGGGCCGGCTGATTGTTGTGGGCGCCCTCGTCGCCGGACTTGCAGCCGGCATGCGCACGCAGACTGTCTGGCTGACGCTGCCGCTCGTCGGGTTGGTGCTGATCGATCGCGCGGGCCGAGGCGGCGCCGGTGCGCTGCTCGGAAGCGCAATGACCTTTTCGATCGGGTTCCTCGTGTGGGCGGTTCCGCTCATCATCGCCAGCGGCGGCCTTGCCGAATATCGCGCGGCATTCAGCGGTCAGGCCGCGGAGCAGTTCACCGGACTCGACATCTTTCTGAGCAGTCCAACCCCGCGACGGATGGCTCTTGGCATGATTGCCGCGCTTGTCGTGCCCTGGGCCGTTCCACCGCTCGGCTGGATAGTCGTGGCGATTGCCATTGCGGGACTGGCGCTGCTCGCGTGGCGCGCGCCGCATGCCTCGGTGCTGCTGCTTGTCGCGTATCTGCCGTACTCGGTTTTTCACCTGATCGTGCAGGAGCCGCTGACGCGCTATGCGCTCCCGATTGTGCCTGCTGTCGGTTATCTCGTCGTGCGAGGCCTTTCGGCAGCGGGACCGCGGGCAGCAACAATCGGAAGCGCGGCCATCGCGATCGCATCGCTGGTGGTTACTCTCCCGGCGGTGAGCGCATATTCACGGAACCCGAGCCCGGCGTACGCCGCGCTTGACGACTTGCGGCATCTGCTGGCGAGCGCTCCGGGCAGCATCGTCGGCGCGCATCACCGGTTCGCCAGACTGTTCGAAACGCGACACGTTGATGCGAAGATTCTGCCGGCGCCGGTCATGCGGGAGTCGACCGAGTTAGCGGCGTATTGGCGTGGCGGCGGCCGCGCAACTGTGTGGTACCTGGCCGATCCCGCTCGCGCCGACCTCGAGTTGATCGATCCGCTGAGCCGCCGCGTGCATCGGCACTACACCTGGACGTTCCCACGAGAGCGATTCATCAGCGGCGTTCGCCCCGACATCCTCGACCTGGTCTCGATCGATTCGCCGCCTGCCTGGTTTGCCGAAACCGGGTGGCACCTCTCGCCGGAGACACTGAACATTTCCGAGCAGCAGGGGCGTGCCGAAGCCGTGGCACACATCAGGAACCGGCCAGACGCGGCGCTGCTGGTGCTTGGCGGCGAAAGCGCCGCGGCGGCGGGAAGCATGCCGGCCCGCGTGTCGCTGGCGATCGGCGATCGGTTGATTGACGAATGGGACGTTCAGGCAGGCGGTCGATTCTTCAAGCGCATCATGCTCGAGCCGGGGACGTTGGCGGGCGACGGGCCATTCACCCGGCTCGTCGCGTCTTATAAAGGCGCTGATGGGCGGCCCGAGAAGGTGCGCCTCACGCAGTTGATGATCGCCTCGCCGCAATCGGTTTTTCACGTCAAGCACGCCGGTTGGAACGAAGTCGAGTACAGCGACCAGATGCAGCGCCGCTGGCAATGGACCACGAATCGAGCCGAGACCTTCGTCAATGGCGCAGGAAGCGATCTGACGTTGACGCTCACGGGCGAATCACCAATGCGCTATTTCGATGCTGCGCCCCGCGTGACGATCCGCGCAGGCAATCAGGTGCTCGCAACGGCGCAGCCGTCGAGTGCGTTCGAGATCACGGCGAAAGTGCCCGCCGCTGCGCTCGCTGCGTCGGACGGGATGCTGACGATCGAGACAGATCAGTCGTTCGTTCCCCATGAGCGCTCCGGCAGTCCCGATCGACGGACGCTGGGATTGCGGCTTTTCGACTTCAATATCCGTTGACAACAACAAGAAACAAGAAGTTCAAAAGATCAGGAGATCAGAAATCTTTTGTCTTCTGATCTTCTGACCTCCTGTTAGCCTCCAGGTTTTTTTGCCAGGCACAATAACGAGCTGCCTGCCGGCATATTGATGCCGGCTCCGACGAGCTTCGATTCGAGCGCGAGCGCGCCTGCGAGCAGCGCGTTCACCGGAGCCGGCGGGAGATAGAAGTCTCCTTTGTTCTTTTCGCCGGTCTTCACGCCACGCAATCGTTGAAAAGCGCGCACGCTGGCCATAATCGGAAACAGCGACGCGTTGGTGTAGGTGAGGCGCTGAACTTCGAAGCCTGCCCGCTCGAGCTTCGCCCGCAGGTCCCGCTTCGAGTAGCGGCGCACCTCGCCGCCCAGCACGGAGTGATCTCCCTTCAGGACATCCAGCGCGGCGACGTTGATGACGACGAAACCGCCCGGCCTGAGTGACACGAAACATTTCGGCTATCGCCGCCTGCTCGTCCGGCGATTCGAGGCAGTAGAGCACGTCGAACGACAGGACGACGTCGATCGACCCGTCCGCAAGGGGCACCTGCGTCACGCTGCCCTGAATCAATCGAGGAAGACCGCGGTCATGTCCAAACTGGATGCCGCGCGATTGAAGCTCGAGGCCATACGGTGTGCCGAAGCGCTCGAGAAAGGGCAGGTTGGCGCCGGTGCCGCACCCGGCGTCGAGCAACCTGGCATGCGTTAGCCCGTCCGTTGCCTCCTCGATGAGCGGCGCGACGAAGCGTTTGAATCCGCGAAACCAGAAGTGCCGTTGTTCGGCCTCAAATGTTCGTTCGAGCAACGCCTCCATGGACGCGCATTCTATCGGGTTGTCTCCCGACAATGCCTGAGAGAATTGACAGTCGTACAGCGCCACGGTACTCTGTCACCGCTCGTCCACACAATTTCAGCTGAGGAGAATCTCATGCGACGTTTCCTGCTGGTCGGTGCACTGTGCGCCATCCTGGGATTGACGGCCGCGGCATGCAACAGGCCCGTGGCTGCCCCGGCACCACCACCGCCACCGCCACCCGCGGCTCCGCCGCCGCCGCCGCCGCCGCCGCCCAAACCGGTGCCGCCGCCACAACCGCCGCCACCGCCGTTGACCGAGGAACAGATCTTCGCAAAGAAGACCATCGAACAGATCAACGCCGAGCGGCCGCTTGGCGATGTGCTGTTCGATTACGACAGCTCAGCGCTGCGGGACGATGGGCGAGCTGCCGCGTCCCGAAACGTCGATTTCCTGAAGCGTTGGCCGTCTGTGCGGATCACGATCGAAGGACATGCGGATTCGCGCGGAACGGCTGAATACAACCTGGCGCTAGGGGAGCGCCGCGCAGCGGTTGTGAAGGACTATATCGTCAGTCTCGGCGTTCCGGGCGACCGCATCACGACGGTCAGCAAAGGCAAGGAAGAGCAGGTGTGCACGGAAGAGAACGAAGCCTGCTGGCAGCGAAATCGCCGAGGGTTCCACATCGTTACTGCGAGGTAACCTGACAGGGGCAAGGGGCAAGGGGCAAGGGGCAAGGGGCGAGGGTCCCCTTACCCCTCACCCCTTCCCCTTGCCCCTTTTACCCCTCCCTCGCCCGTAGCATCCGCGTCAGTTCCTCTTCGGATACCCGATATTTCGCGACCTTCTTTCCATCGATCAGCAGGACAGGAATTTCGAGACCGTAGCGATCGAGCAGCGCGTGATCGGTCGAAATGTCGATCTCGTTGACCGAAATGGCATGGTTGGCCGGTTGTCTGGAAATAACGCGATGAACGAGCGATTTCATCTCGTCGCACAGATGGCAGCCCGGCTTCGCTGTAGATCGTCAGACGCAAGACTCGGCGAGGTCCTCGGCGGCGCTCCGCGGATCGGCGGCCGCGACGATTGGGCGCCCGACGACCAGATAACTGGCGCCGGCGGCCAGCGCCTCCCTCGCGCTGAGCGTCCGCTTTTGATCGTCAACAGGCGCAGAGGACGCGCGTATGCCCGGGGTCACGATCGTCAGGTCTGGAAACCGCGCGCGCAGCATTGGAAGCTCGTGCGGCGAAGCGACGACGCCGTCGAGTCCTGAGCGCGACGCAAGGGCCGCTAACTCCTCGACATGGCTCCCCATCGATCGGTTGATCCCGATTTCACCGAGCGCATTGTCGTCGAGGCTCGTCAGCGCCGTCACCGCCACGACGAGCGGCGCCGGCCTGTTCCACGCCGCGGCCGTTTCGGCGGCGGCACGCCTGGCGGCTTTCATCATCTCGGAACCACCAGACGCGTGCACGGTGAGCATCCATGCGCCGAGCTTCGTTGCCGACGCTACGGCGCCGGCAACCTGATGCGGGATGTCGTGGAATTTGAGATCGAGAAACACGCGGTGCCCCTGATCCACGAGATGGCGAACCAGCCCCGGGCCTTCGACCGTAAACAGCGTGCTGCCGATCTTTATTCCGCCAACTCTGCCCTTGAGTCGTAGAGCAAGCTCTGTCGCGTGGATCGCGTTGTCGACGTCGAGGGCGACTAAGAGCTGATCCATTCTTGTTCGCGCGCTCGCGTGTCGATCGTCCCAACGAGATCGCCGATGCAATTGATGCCGTGGCGCTCGCCATAGCTGCGAAGGCCGTCAAGCAGCTTCGGCCAGATCAGCGGATCGGCGAAGTTCGCGGTGCCCACCTGCACTGCTGCGGCGCCGGCAATGATGAACTCGATGACATCGGTGGCGGTGGCAATGCCCCCCATACCGATAATCGGAATGCGAATCTTCTGGCGGCACTCGTACACCATGCGCACGGCTATCGGCCGAATTGCAGGTCCGCTGAGCCCTCCGACGATGTTCGAGAGCTTCGGCCGCCGCGTCTCGACATCGATAGCCATCGCGAGGAACGTGTTGACGAGTGAGACGGCATCGGCGCCCGCGTCCTCGGCGGCCTTTGCGATCGCGCTGATGTCGGTGACGTTCGGCGTCAGCTTCGGGATGACCGGCAGCCGCGTCGCGGCGCGCACGGCGCCCACGACATCGGCGGTTCCGTGAAGACTGCAGCCGAACGTGATGCCGCCTTCCTTGATGTTCGGACACGAGATGTTCAGTTCGAGCGCGGCGACGCCTTCGACGTCGGAGAGAATGCTCGCGAGCTCGACGTACTCCTGCAACGTCGTGCCGCAGATGTTCACGATGACGGCGGCACCCCGGGCACGCAACTCCGGCATCTTTTCGGCGATGAACCGGTGGACGCCGATTCCCTGGAGGCCGATGGCATTCAGCATGCCGGCCGGGGTCTCGACGATGCGGGGAGGAGGGTGTCCTTCGCGCTCGGCAAGGAAGAGACCCTTTACGGCGATGCCGCCGAGCGAAGACAAATCGATCAGGTCGGCGTACTCGGTGCCGTACCCGAAACAACCGCTCGCGGCGATGAGCGGGTTTTTCAACGTCAGCGTGCCGATGGGAACAGAGAGGTCCATGTTCACCAGCTGATCTCGCTCGTCCGGAAGACCGGCCCGGCGAGGCAGGCGCGCACGAAGTGCGGCTTACCTTCTGGCGTCTTGATCGGAATCACACAGCTGTAGCAGCCGCCGACGCCGCACCCCATGACGCGCTCGACCGACACCTGCGCCGGCCGTGCGTATGTTGCGGCCAGCCTGGCCACTGCCGCAAGCATCGGCTCGGGGCCGCATGCGTAGAGCATCACGTTTGCGTCCGCCGCCCGCGCCTTCAGATTGCGCTCGAGAGGAACGGTGACCCGCCCTTGCTCCCCGCGGCTTCCATCTTCGGTCGTCAACACGAGCTCGACGTCCATCTTTTCGAACATGTCGAGGTAAAACAGCTCACCGGCCCTGCGGGCGCCGTAGTAGAGCTTCACCTTCGTGCGTCGCTCCCGCAACACCTGCGCGAGCGTGGCGAACGGTGCGAGGCCGACACCGCCGGCGACGAGCCATGCTTCGTCGGGTGAGGTGACGGGAGCGAACGGGCGTCCAAGCGGCCCAAGGCACTGGATGCGATCGCCCGGCTTCGCGTCGTAGATGAGCGTCGTCGATGGACCGATGCGCTTGCTGAGCAGCGAGAGGCCGATGGTCCGGCCGCGCTCCTGAAGCACTTCGAAGACCGAAAAAGGTCGGCGAAGCAGCGGCTCGAGGCGATCGCCGGCCTTCACCATGACGAACTGCCCGGGGAGAGCGCGCTCCGCGATTTCGGGAGCCGCCAGCGCCAGGACGTTGTAATCAGAAGACAGATGGACGTTCGAGATGACTTCGGCAACGACGTCCAGGGGCACGCCGAAATTATACGACGGCTGAGAGCTTGCCACGCCGAAGCGCGGCTTGTCCGCCGCAGCGCGAGGTGGAAGCGCGAAGGCGGGTATGATGATCTCTTCCATGCAATACCTCCGCATGCTCACGAACTCGCTCATAGCGGGCGCGCTTGTGGGGGCGTACGTCGCGTTGCTCGTGCTGCAGCTGAACCCGCTGGTCCGGCTCGATTCGGCGGCGGCGGCGCGTCTCATGCTGACGTGGGCGGCCTTCTACGGCGTGCACGCGGCGGCATTCTTCTACGGCCTCATCGTGCTCCGCCAGCTGCTTGCCGTCGAGGTTCGCTCGCCAGGATGGATCAGCCTGCGGCTCCTCGCGACGTTCGGCACGATAGCGGTCTCGATGAGCGCCGTCATCACGTGGCTGAACCTCCACGGGTTTCGATCGGTGCTTGGCCCAGATGCTGCGGCGCGCATGACGGATGGCGCGCTCGTCGTGTCTCTGTGCGCGGCCGTCTGCGTGAGCCTCGCGCTGGCGCAGGCACACCTGCAGCGCGGCCGGAGGATCGTTGCGACCGTCTTCGGACTCGTGCTCGTCGCGTCGCTCGCGGTTCCGCTGTACCTTCGAGGAGCGGGCGATGCCACGCCGCCTCCACCAACGGCGGTCGCGGCGCAGCTTGCACCCGCGCAGTCGAGCGCCCGCGTGCACATGATTCTGCTCGACGGCGCCTCTCTCGAATTCATAGCGCCGAACACGGCAGGCGGCCGTTTTCCGCACTTCGGCCGCCTGCTCGACAGCGGCGCGGTGATGCACCTCGCGACGCTTCGCCCGACGCAGCCGGCGCCCGTGTGGACCGCCATTGCCACCGGGAAGCTGCCGTACAAGACCAGCGTCTATTCGGCGGCGCGGTATGTCGTGCCGGGATCGGATCAACCGCTGGATCTGCTTCCCGATTTCTGTTTCGCGCAGGCGCTCGTGCGCCTGGGGTTGATCGAAGAGGAAAGCCACGGATCAGACGCCGTCCGCGCGCGTCCGATCTGGGAACTGTTGAGCGGCTATGGCGTCACGGCAGGCGTCATCGACTGGCCACTGACCTATCCTGCTCGAGGTATCAACGGCTACCTCATCAGCGACGAGTTTCTCCATCGTGATCCGGCATCGGTCCTCGCCGTCGACGGATGAGCCGCCGCTCGCATCGCCGGCCGAGGCCGAGGAACTGGCGCGCCTTGCGCGACAGAACGTGGCGCCCGGGTCGGCGTCCGTCGCGTTCGCGGCGCAGGCCACTTCGAGCACGGGGCCGCGCGAAGGGCAGGTGACGCCCGCCCATGCACTTGCCGCTGATGTGGCGGCCGAGCAGATCGCGGAGTCGTTCGGCGTGCTGCGGCCCGTGCAGTTCACAGCCGTCCGATATCCCGGCATCGACGCCGTGGGGCATTACTATCTGCGTTACGCGCTGCCGCGGGCGTTTGGCGACGTTTCCGACGAAGAGCGGCTGCGGCACGGACGCGTCCTCGAGCAGTACTACACCTACCTCGACGGCATCGTCGGCCGTGCGATGGCGTCGCTCGGGCCGGACGATCTGCTGCTCGTTGTGTCGGGATTCGGGATGGAGCCGCTCAGTCTCGGCAAGCGCGTGCTCGAGCGGGTGATTGGGGATCCGCAGCTCAGTGGAACTCACGAACGCGCCCCGGACGGATTCGTCATCGCGTTCGGGCGCCACGTGCTGAAAGGGAATTTCCCCCGCGCGTCGGTCGTCGACATCGCACCAACCGTTCTGTACTACTTCGGCTTGCCGATTGCGCGCGATCTCGACGGCTTTGCGCGGACCGATATTTTTACGCAGAACTTCACCGAACAGCGGCCGATTACGTTCATCCCTTTCTACGACCGGTAGCTTGGAAGGGGTAAGGGGTAAGGGGTAAGGGAGAGGTCATGCAGGCGACAGCTTGTTCGAAAGCTCAATAGATCCGTAGATCTCTAGATACGGTATACTCCCAGCATCTCTTTAAGAGCGGCCCTGAGAGGCCGACAAGAGTTATGAAAACGCGCCCCCTCCTTCTCTCGAATTTTCCACAACGCAGTCTGCCGTCGAGGTATCCCTGATGCCTGTCATCATGGACGCCGACCGCATGGGACGCACGCTGACCCGCATCGCGCACGAAATTCTCGAGCGCAATCGCGGCACCGAGCGCCTGGCTCTGGTCGGGATCCGTACGCGGGGCGACGTGCTCGCGAAACGCCTGGCAAGAGTGCTCGAGCAGATCACGAACGAGCCGCTGCGCACCGGAGCGCTGGACATCACGCTGTACCGCGACGACGTGATGAGGCACACCGTTGGACCTCAGCCCCTGGTGCGGCGCACCGAGATTCCGTTCTCGATCGACGACCAGCGAATCCTGCTCGTGGACGATGTGCTCTATACCGGGACGGACGATACGCGCGGCCCTCGATGCGCTCATCGATTTCGGCCGGCCGAAGGAAATCCAGCTGATCGTGCTCGTCGATCGCGGACATCGCGAGCTGCCGATCAAGGCCGATTACGTCGGCAAGAACGTGCCGACATCGCTCAAGGAAACGGTCATGGTGCGTCTGGCGGAAACAGACGGCGCCGACGAAGTCTCGGTGAGCCAGGCGCAATGAAGGGGACGAGCCCATGACGACACAACAAGTCGCCTCGATTTCGAAGCTGCGGCATAAAGATCTGCTCGGCATCTCGGATCTGACGCCGGACGAGATTCTCCTCATCCTCGATACGGCCGAGGCGATGCGCGAGATCGGCGACCGGCCGATCAAGAAAGTGCCCGCGCTGCGCGGCAAGACGGTCGTCAATCTCTTTTTCGAGGCGAGCACGCGCACGCGCACCTCTTTCGAAATCGCCGAAAAACGGCTGAGCGCAGACACGCTGAACATCGCGGCGCAGACGTCAAGCCTCGTCAAAGGGGAGACGCTCGTCGACACCGCGCTCAACCTCGAGGCGATGGCGCCCGACATGATCGTGCTGCGGCACGCATATTCCGGCGCGTGTCATCTGCTCTCGCGAATCTGCCGCGCCGGCATCATCAACGCCGGTGACGGGATGCACGAGCATCCGACGCAGGCACTCCTCGACGCGTTCACCATACGGGAGCACAAGCAGCGCATCAAGGGGCTGAAAGTGGCCATCGTCGGCGATCTGATGCATAGCCGCGTGCTTCGGTCGAACGTGCAGCTTCTGACCAAGCTGGGAGCCGAGGTATGGGTCAGCGGGCCACCGACGCTGATGCCGCCGGGCATCGAGCGTGAAGGGGTGCGGCGAACCACTTCGGTGGACGCCGCCGTGGAGGGAGCCGACGTCGTCATGCTGTTGCGCGTGCAGCTCGAGCGGATGCAGGGCGCGTTCTTTCCCTCGCTGCGCGAGTATTTCACCGTCTTCGGCATGACGCGCGAGCGCCTGCGCCGGGCGAAACACGACGCCATCATCATGCATCCCGGGCCGATGAACCGCGGGGTCGAAATCGACTCGGAAGTCGCCGATGGACCTTATTCGGTGATTCTCGAACAGGTTGCCAACGGCGTTGCGGTTCGCATGGCGGTCTTGTATCTCCTGGCGGGTGGAGCGGAACATGAAGCGGCTGCTTAAGGGCGGGCGGGTCGTGGACCCGGCCAATGGTCGTGATGGCATCTTCGACATTCTGATCGACGGCGATCGGATCGCGCGCGTCGGCAAAGATCTTCCGGCGGAAGGCGCGGCGGTCATCGACGTGCCGCCCGGGTTCGTCGTGACCCCCGGGCTGTTCGACATGCACGTCCATCTCCGCGAGCCGGGCCAGGAGCACAAGGAAACGGTCGCGACGGGCACGGCGTCGGCCGTTGCGGGCGGCTTCACGGCCGTGGCGTGCATGCCGAACACGACCCCGATTAATGACAATGCCGGGGTCACCGAATACATCCTTCAGAAGGCGGCGCAGGCGAACCTCGCACGCGTCTACCCGATCGGCGCGGTGTCGAAGGGATCGAACGGGGATCAGCTCGCCGACATCGCCGAGCTGCGTGCCGCCGGCTGCGTCGGCGTTTCCGACGATGGTCGGCCGGTCAAAACAGCGCTCCTCATGCGTCGCGCGCTGGAGTACGCGGGGATGTTCGGAATGCCGGTGCTCGAACACTGCGAAGATCCGTCGCTGAAAGGCGAAGGCGTGGCGCACGAGGGTTACCACGCGTCGTCGCTCGGCCTGCGCGGCATTCCAGGGGTGGCCGAGTCGATCATGGTGCAGCGCGATATCGCGCTCGCGGAGCTGACAGGCGCGCCTGTGCACATCTGCCACATGAGCGCGGCGACGTCGCTTCGCGCAGTCCGCGAGGGTAAACATCACGGTGCACGGGTGTCGTGCGAGGTGGCTCCGCACCATTTCACGCTGACCGACGAGTCGCTGGCGACTCCCGTGAGTTACGACACGAACACGAAGATGAATCCGCCGCTGCGCGCGGCATCCGACCGCGACGAAATGCTCCAGGGCATCGTCGACGGCAGCGTCGACGCCATCGCAACGGACCACGCCCCGCATCACTACGATGAGAAGAAAATGGAGTTCGACCTTGCGCCTTTCGGCATCGTCGGCCTCGAGACGTGCGTGTCGATTTGCTTCGATCGGCTCGTGCATCCGGGCCTCATTCGACTGCCGCGCCTCGTCGAACTGCTGTCGACGAACCCGGCACGCATTCTCAACGTTCCCGCCGGGACTCTCAGCGAGGGTGCCGTCGCCGACGTGTCGATTCTTGCGCCCGATCTCGCGGTCACCATCGATCCGTCCACGTTTCGCTCGAAAGCCCGCAACACGCCGTTCGCCGGATGGCAGTTCAAGGGCGGCGTGGCTGTTACGATTGTTGGCGGCCGGACGGTGTACGTGAACGAAAGCGCTTCCGGTGCGAAGCGGTTTCAGTAGGCTGCGAGGGGAGCGTGGGTCGCGGAGCTCGAGAGGGGAACGGCGCACTCAAAGATCGCCTGGACGCACTCTACACGTCGTTCAACTGCGTCGATTCGGCAACCGACCCCATTCAGCTCGTACGGCGCTTCGAGGATCCCGCAGACCGCGAGGTGGCCGGATTCTGCGCCGCGGCCCTCGCGTTCGGACGCGTCGCGAGCGTGCTGCAGTCGATCGAACGGCTGTTTTCGGTGATGGGCCGTTCGCCATCCGCGTACGTGCGAGCATTCGACCCCCGCCGGCACGCGCGCGAATTGAAGCCGATCGTCCATCGCTGGACGAAGGGCGACGACCTCACTGCGCTCGTCATCATCCTCCAGCGAATGTTGTGGAAGGGATCGATCGAGGCGTTTTTTCTCGAAGGGTACGATCCCCGGGCACCCGATCTCGCCGGCGCGCTCGAGTCGTTTTCGGCACGCGCGATGGAGACGGATCTTCGGCCCGCGTACGGCGCCCGAACACCGCGTCCCGGCGTGGCCTACTTTTTCTCGCGGCCGTCATGTGGCGGGGCGTGCAAGAGGCTGAACCTGTTTCTGCGATGGATGGTTCGAAGCGACGCGGTGGATTTCGGGCTCTGGAAGAACGTGCCCGCCGCGAAACTGGTCGTACCTCTCGACACGCACGTCATTCGCGTGGGCCGGTGCCTGCAATTGACGCGCTACACGAGTCCCGGCTGGAAAATGGCGTCCGACATCACGGCGTCGCTCCGCGAGCTGGATGCAGACGACCCCGTCAAGTACGACTTTTCGTTATGCCATCTGGGCATGGCGGACCAATGCGGATTCAACCGCGCGCAAGCGGATTCCGGGTGTCCGCTTCGTGGCTTGTGTTCCCCGAGGGTTTCACATTCCGATAGACGCCAAGCGTTTTCTCGACCATCCGGTCGGCGCTGAACAACTTCGTGACGCGCTCGAGTCCGGCGCGCCCCATCCGTTCGCGACGCTCGGGTTCTCGCAGCAGCTTCGCGATGGCGGACGCGAGCGCGCGTGCATCGCGGGGGGGAACAAGTAATCCGGTCTCGTCATGCGACACGACCTCGGGAATCCCTCCCGTGTCGCTTGCGACGGTCGCTTTCGAGAGGGCCATCGCGTCGAGCAGCGATGTGCCCAGGCCCTCGAAGAGCGAGCTCATCACGAACAGATCGAAGCTCTTGACGAACGACAGGATGTCGGCTCGGAATCCAGGCAAGACGACGTGTTTGTCGAGGTGCAGCTCTTTGATCTGTCGCTCGAGCGCCGGCCTGAGCTCTCCCTCGCCCAGAATCACGAATCGTGCGTCTGGCACTTCGCGAACGACAAGTGCCGCCGCTTCGATGAGGTACCGGTGCCCCTTCTCCTGGGTCAGCGCCGCGACGGCGCCGACGACGGGAGCCTGTTTCGGCAGCCACAACTCCGCGTGTATGTTCACGGCGGGCTCAGCCTGCACGCGATGGAGGTCGATCCCTTCATAGACCGTCACAACGCGCCCCGGGTCGATGCCGTCGCCGAGCAGCATTTGATGGATCGCGTTCGACGCGGCGACGAAGCAGTCCACCTGATGGTATTTCCAACGCGAGAACGCGTGCCCCTTCAAGTGGAACGCCACGCGGCGCGAGGCTACGAGTCCCGGGCACGTGCCGCTCGTCAGGAACGACAGCGCGAGCGACGCCAGAGCGACGGCATGCGGGTCGTGCGCATGAACGATGTCGGGTTTCAGGTCCTTGATAATGCGCGACAGCTTCCAGCCTGCGTGGAGATCGACTTCGGCTCGCGGCGCGAGGCGAATCAGGTCGTGACCTTCGGACGCACGTCCGGCGAGCTCACCTTCGGGATGCGCGACGAGGACCGTCCGATGTCCCCGCTCGCGCAAGCCGAGCACGGTGAGGAGCACCTGTCGCTGTCCGCCTCGCCAGGTTCTCGCGGTGTCGACGTGGATCGAGAACATCAAAGAGTCTCAAGAGTCTCAAGAGTCGCGGGAGTCGCGGGAGTCGCGAGAGTCGCGAGAGTCGCGAGAGTCGGGGAGTCCAACGTCTCAGTCTCTCTGCAGTTCCCAGAGCTTGGCGAACTTCAGCATCACGTAATACGAGTTCACGAGCGAGATGATCAGTCCGGCCTTGCCGTCGCGGAAGCCGCCTTTCAGAATGTAATTGCGCGCGAAGGCGACCGGGGGATGGAACAGGAGCTCGAGCCGCGTTGCGCGCTTGCCTTTCTCGAACATCTGTCTCGCAGCGAGCGTTGTATAGCGGTCCATGCGGATCAGATGCTCGGACAGATCCTTGTACGGATAGTGCTGCAACTCGCTCTTCAAATACCCGACCACATCGGTTTCCACCTTGACCGACTCGTGCACGTGCACGCCATCCCAGCGCGCGCGGCGCCGGTCGTAGAGCCTCAGCTGGTAGTCCGGATACATGTCGGTCGTGCGCATCCATCTCCCGAGATAGAAGGACACGCGCGGCATCCGGTATCCGCGCATGGTGGGCTCGGATCGGACCAGCGCGCGAATCTCGTCTCGCAGGTCATCGGTGACGCGCTCGTCGGCGTCGAGCGAAAAAATCCAGTCGTGCGCGGCCAAGGAGGCCGCATGATTCTTCTGGTCGACGTATCCGTTCCAGGGTCGCACGTACACCCGATCGGTGAATTGGCGCGCGATTGCGACCGTGTCGTCGGTGCTTTCCGCATCGACGACGATAATCTCGTCGCACCAGGAAACGGACTTCAGTGCGTCGGCAATCGAGTCGGCCTCGTTCTTCGTGATGACGATCGCTGAGACGGGCGGCACTGCAGCGGCATCGTATACTACGCCGTCCATATGGAACAAAACGACGCGTTGGATCTGTATCGCCGGACAGGTGCCTATCTCGAGGGCCACTTCCGCCTTTCCTCGGGTCTGCACAGCCCGGGTTACATGCAATCGGCGCTCGTGCTGCAGCATCCCGCAGATGCCGCCGCGCTGGGGCAGGGCATTGCCGCGCACGCGAAGCGCTTCGGCGCGACGGCAGTGCTGTCGCCGGCGCTCGGCGGTCTGATCATCGGTCACGAGGTCGCACGTGCGCTCGGCGTGCGTGCGATTTTCGCCGAGCGCGCCGGCGGAACGGCGCTCACGCTGCGCCGCGGGTTTACCCTCTCATCCAGCGATCGTGTGCTCGTGGTCGAGGACGTGTTCACCACCGGCAACTCGACGCGCGAGACGATGGAAGTGGCGCGCGAGGCCGGCGCCGACGTCGTCGGTGCGGCGGCGATCGTGGATCGCAGCGGTGGCGCCATCGACTTCGGCGTGCCGTCGTACGCGCTGGTGACACTTTCAGTGCCCACGTATGAGCCAGAGAAATGTCCGCTCTGCGCGCAGGGCGTTCCCGTGGTGAAGCCGGGATCGAGGCCGCAATAGTGGTTCTTGGTTCTGGGTGCTGGGGTTCTGGGTTCGGGTTCGGGGTTCCAAGGTTCGGGTTCTGAGGTTCGTTGTGGGCCCACCGCAACCGAGAACCATGAACTCGAACCAGCACTCTGAACTGAGAACCGGATCTTGGAACCCAGAACCCGAACCAGAACCCAGAACCCAGAACCCAGCACCCAGAACCGAGAACCATTATGCGTACGTTCAAGCTGACTCTCTCGTATGACGGCACGGACTTCTCCGGCTTTCAGCGGCAATCGAACGCGCGGTCGGTGCAGGCCGAGCTCGAGGCGGCTTTGGCGGCGATCGAAGGCATGCACGTCACCGTCGCGGGTGCCGGCCGTACCGATGCCGGCGTGCATGCGCTGGGGCAGGTCGCGAGCTTCAGGCTGTCGAGCGAAATCGCAGAAGCCGACCTCTTCCGGGCGCTCAACGCGAAGCTGCCCGAAGATGTGCGTGTGCTGACGGCCGAAGTGGCCGCGCCTGGCTTCAACGCGCGATTTTCAGCGCGATCGAAAACCTATCGCTACCGCATCAGCAACACGCGTGTGATGAGCCCGTTTCAGCGCCGGTTCGCCTGGCACATTTCGCGCGCGCTCGACCTCGCCGCGATGAGCGCGGCGGCACGCGAGCTGCTGGGAGAGCACGACTTTTCCTGTTTCCAGGCGAAGGGCGCGCCGAGCCCCAGGCGCCGAAATGCCTCGACGACGAAAACCGAAGAAGTCCGAACGGGCAGGCGCACCATGACGGGCTCCACATGGACCGACGAGCCGCTCGCGGGCGGGGGACGCCTCCTGACGTACGAGATTGCGGGTAGCGGCTTCCTGAAATACATGGTGCGCGCGATCGTCGGCACCCTCGTCGAAGTCGGAGACGGGCGGCGGACCGCCTCGTCAGTCCGAGATTTGCTCGAATCGAGAAATCGCGCCGAGGCAGGCCCAACGGCCCCCCCGTCCGGGCTGTATCTCGTTCGCGTTGATTACGATGCGGCCGCTCCGGTATCCTTCTCGGAATAGAGGCGCGAGCGGCGCGGGGCGATGGGGCCCCGCAAGCGAGCGACTCGGAGCGGGGCGGGGGGCCCCCGCGACAAAAGATGTCACTCGAGCAGCTTCTGGAAACGATTCCCAGAGGATCTCCCGACGAAAGCCTCGCGCGTGAAGTGAACTTCGACGCGCTTCCGTCGCATATCGCCATCATCATGGACGGCAATGGCCGGTGGGCGGCGCAGCGTCATTTGCCGCGTGTCGAGGGGCACCGCGCCGGAATAGAGTCGGTACGCGACGTGGTCGAAACGTCGGCCCGCCTCGGCATCGGCGCACTCACGTTGTACGCATTTTCGGTGGAGAACTGGAAGCGCCCCGTCACCGAAGTGACCGCGCTGATGACGCTGCTGAAGCACTATCTGCGCCTCGAGCTCGACGCCATCAACCGCAATAACATCCGCTTTCGCGTGATTGGTCGCACGGACGAGCTGTCCGGAGACGTGCTGCAGGAGCTCGAGGCCGGCCAGGCAGCCACCGCGCCGCAACACCGGCATGCTCTTCAATATTGCCCTCAACTATGGCGGGCGCGCCGAAATTGTCGACGCCGCGCGCCGCGCGATTCAGGCGGGGGTACGGCCTGAAGATCTCGACGAGCGGAAATTTGCCGAGTTCCTCTACACCGCCGGGCAGCCGGATCCCGATCTGCTGATTCGAACAAGCGGCGAGATGCGCGTCAGCAATTTCCTGCTCTGGCAGATCGCCTACGCCGAAATCTGGGTGACTGATACGCTCTGGCCGGACTTCCGCCGTCACCATCTTCTCGAAGCCGTGCTTGCATATCAGAAAAGAGACCGACGCTACGGCGGCATCAAGCCCACACCAGCCCTCTCACGCTAGTGGGACAGCCCAACACTGAGGGTCATCGCCGCAAGCACACCGAGCGGCCGCAGGCCGCGAGGACAGCTCGTGGGGTGGGTCCCACGAGAAACTAATTGAAGTGACAAGAGTCATCAGCGGGGCGATTCTGCTCGTCGGCGTGATCGCAGCGCTGTGGTTCCTTCAGCCGATTTTTCTGCTCGGCATTGCGGTGCTCGTGGCGCTGCTCGCGTTCCGCGAGTATGCCGACATCGCGGCACGCGCCGGGACGCACGTGTCGCGCCCTGCCGGCGGCATTGCCGTGGCACTCGTCTGCATCGCCGTCGCGATTCCTGGTATGCCGCTCGACGCCGCGCTCGCGGGCGCCACGCTCGGACTCTCTGCGCTCGCGCTCTCGGGTGCGGCGACGCCGGCGCCCGGCGCCGCGCTCGCAGTCGGCCGCGATTGCTGCATTCGCGCCAATTTATATCGGCCTGCCTCTCGGGTTGCTTGCTGCCACCCGATGGATGCTGGGCAGGGAGGCCGCGCTGCTGCTGATTCTCACCGTTGCCATCAGCGATACGTTTCAGTACTACAGCGGCCGCACGTTCGGACGCCGGCTGTTGGCCCCGGTGGTGAGTCCGAAAAAAACAGTAGAAGGCGCAATCGGGGGATTTGTCGGGGCTGCGTTGAGCCTTGCGGTCATCGGATACTGGTGGCTTCCGCAACTGGGTTTGCCGGCTCGAATCATGCTTGGGCTCGCGATCGCCGCGGTCGGCATCGTCGGCGACCTGTTCGAATCGCTGCTGAAGCGCAGCGTCGACATGAAGGATGCTTCGGCGGTGATTCCCGGACATGGAGGCGTTCTCGATCGCATCGACGCGCTGCTGTTCGCGGCGCCGGTGTATTACGTCTTCGTGAGGTACAGCTTTTGAGCGCCGGAGCGAATGGGGCGATCGGGGCCCCGCGAGTGGAGGCGCCTGCCGGGGGGAAGGGGCCTCCGGATCAAACATGAAAAGACTCGCCATTCTGGGCTCGACCGGATCGATCGGGCAGAGCACGCTCGACGTGGTGCGAGCGCACCCGGACAAGCTGAAGGTTGTAGGGCTCGCGGCCGGATCGAACGCCGAGCGTCTGCGCGAACAGGCTGCGTCCTTCGGCGCGGTGATTACAGCGCTCGCCTCGACGACGGGCAGCGAAGGCCTGATTGCCGTGGCGACTCATCCCGACGTCGATATCGTCATCTGCGCGTCATCCGGCACGGACGCGCTCGAAGCAGTCCTGGCCGCCATCGACGCCGGCAAGACCATCGCGCTCGCGAACAAGGAAGTGCTCGTGATGGCGGGCGCCCTCGTTACCGCCGCCGCCCGCGCGCGCGGCGTTGCCATCCTGCCGGTCGACAGCGAGCACAACGCTATTCACCAATGCCTGCACGGAAGGCGCCGCGAAGAGATTCGACGCATCATCCTGACCGCGTCCGGCGGGCCGTTCCGCGAGCTGCCGGCATCGGCGCTCGCGAGCGTCAGGCCCGAAGACGCGTTGCGCCATCCGACCTGGCGCATGGGACGCAAGATCACGATCGATTCGGCCACGCTGATGAACAAGGGCCTCGAGGTCATCGAGGCGCACTGGCTCTTCGACTTGCCAGGAGATCGGATCGACGTCGTCATCCACCCCCAGTCCATCGTGCACTCGATGGTCGAATTGACCGACGGGTCGATCATCGCCCAGCTTGGTGGCGCCGACATGAAACTGCCGATTCAGTATGCGTGCTCGTATCCAGACCGATGGGAAGCGCCCGTTACGCGGCTCGACCTGACCGCGACGGGCCGGCTCGACTTTCACACCCCCGACCTGGATCGTTTCCCGTGCCTGAGGCTGGCGTACCGCGCGCTGGAATCGGGCCCGAGCCACGCGGTTGTATTGAATGCGGCCAACGAGGTTGCCGTGGCGTCTTACCTGGACGAGAAACTTTCGTTCCTTTCCATTCCGCGCGTCATCGAACAAACGATGGACGCGCACTCAGCGGTGCCTGTGGCCACGCTCGAGGCGATTCGCGAAGTCGATCGCTGGGCCCGCCGCTATTCACAGAACGTGGCCCGGGGTTCCCCTCCGCGCGTAGCGCTTCGGCGAGACTCGCATAGCCTTGGCGATGGCGGTAGAATTGAAGGTCTGAGGTTCAGCTTTTGACCACACTTCTGGCGTTTCTTTTCGTTCTCGGCGTCCTCATCTTCGTCCACGAACTCGGCCATTTCGTCATGGCGCGGCGTGTCGGCGTCAGGGTGCTCAAGTTTTCACTCGGCTTCGGCCCGCGCCTGGTCGGCTTCACGCGGGGTGATACCGAATATGTGATCAGCGCGATTCCGCTCGGCGGCTACGTGAAGATGGCGGGCGAGAACCCCGACGACCCGCGCTCGGGCCGCGACGACGAGTTCCTGTCGAAGAGCAAATGGGAGCGGTTCCAGATTCTCATCATGGGCCCGCTGATGAACCTCATCCTCGCTGTCGTCGTGACGGCGGGCGTGCTGCTGATGAACGGCGCCGAGATTCCGGTATTCCAGTCGAAGCCGCCGATCGTCGGCCAGGTGACCCCGGACTCGCCGGCCGCGAAAGCCGGCATTCAACGCGACGATCGCATCGTCACCGTTGCCGGCCGCGACGTCGACACATGGGAGCAGTTCTTCATCGCCGTCGGGACGCGGACCGGACGCGAGATAGAAATCGGCATTGAGCGGGAAGGGAAGCGGTTCACAGTCAGGACGACTCCGGCTCCACAGACGCGGTTCGAGATCGGCGATATCGGCGTGCTGCCCGATACGCACCCGCATGTCGGCGCGCTCTTGCCGGGTGCGCCGGCTGAAAAGGCCGGGCTCGAGGTCGGAGACGTCATTCTGCGAGTTGACGGAGCGACGATCACGTTGCGCGAGCATTTGATCGCCGCGGTGTCGAACAAGGCGAACACGCCCGTGACGATGGCCGTGATGCGAAACGGTGCGCCGCTGGATGTGGTGGTCGTCCCCGAAGCGAACACCGGGCGCTGCCCCTCGCTCGAGTCGGGCGCCGGTTGCATCGGAATCAGCATCGGCGAAGAAGTCACCAACATCCAGCCGGGCCTGATCGACGCGTTCGCCATGAGCATCAAGAGCAACTACGAGTCGGCTGGCCTCATCTTCATGACCATCGGCCAGCTCATCACGCGCGAGACATCGACGCGCCAGTTGATGGGGCCGCTCGCCATCGCCCAGCTATCGGGAGAATCGGCGCAGCAGGGATGGGTCGCGCTCTTCGCACTGATGGCGTCGATCAGCCTCAACCTCGGGCTGCTGAACCTTTTGCCGATTCCTGTTCTCGATGGCGGCCATATTTTCATCATGGCGCTCGAAGGTCTCGCACGCCGCGATTTCAGCCTCCGCGTCAAAGAGAAAATGTTCCTGGCGGGATTTGCGGCGCTGCTCATGTTGATGGTGACGGTGATTTACAACGATCTCACGCGAATCCCCATCATCGAGCGCCTCATGCCCTGGAGGAACTGACACTGCACTCGGGATTCGGGACTAGGGCTCAGGAAAGATCGGTGGCGTGGAACATGCTTCCGATCTTTTTATGTACGCACTTCCCCCGGTTTCGTCCCGCTTTGTGGCCGGACCTGACGCTAGAAGGAGACACGTTCATGAAGGCATGGATCATTGCGGCGGCGGTATTGACTCATGTCGCCGATGCCGTCACTCGGCTCAATCGCAGCTCACGGCGGCTGACATTCAACGGCTTCAGGACAGCGTATTCGACGCGACTACCGACCTGGGTCGGCTACGGCAGCGCGACGCGCGGCTGGCGGAGAGCCTCGAGCGCGAGTTGGACGATCTGCGCGACGAGGTGATTTACCTCAAAGTGAAGATGCGCAAGGCTGGCGCGACTCGTGCCGAATATTCGGACTTGCGCGATCGCATCGACCAGCTCCGCAGTCAGATTCGCGGCGACGCGGCACCCGCATCGTCTTCGTCCGCGCGCACGCCCGCAGCCGACGAACGTATCAGCCCGACGGAAATTCCGGTGGGCACCGAGTTCGATGTGCGGCTGCAGTCGCGTCTGAATTCGGGCACGGCGCGGGTCGAAGATCGCTTTGACGCGACGACGATTGTGCCGTACGAGCGCAACGGCCGGGTGCTGGTGCCCGCCGGCTCGGTCATGCGCGGAGTCGTCAATGCGGTGACGCCCGCGAGCCGTGGCCTCAACCGCAAAGGCGAGCTCACGCTGGTATTCGATCGGTTTTCGATCGACGGGCGTACGTATTCGGTTCGCGCGACGGTAATGCAGGCGTTGCAGGGCGAGGGCGATGCCGGCCGCGTCGCAGCCGGTGCGGGTGTCGGCGCACTCATCGGCGCCATTCTCGGTGGGACCCGCGGCGCACTTACCGGGATTCTCATCGGCGGCGGCGGGACAGTCGCAGCGACCGAGGGCAAGGAAGTCGATCTCGCGCCGGGCACCGTGCTGAGGGTCAGGCTCGACGCGCCCGTGGATGTGGCTCAGTAACGAGCCACCTCTTTCATCGCTTCGCGCGCGGCCTTGATGGTCTTGTCGACGTCGCGCGCGGTGTGCGCGCTCGACAGGAACCACGCTTCGAATTGCGAGGGCGGTGGATAAATGCCGCGTGCGAGCATACCCTTGAAGAAGACGCCGTACTTCGCGGCATCGGAGCGTAGGGCCGTCTGATAGTTCCGGACCGGCGCCGATGTGAAAAACGGCGTCAGCGCCGATCCGATCCCGTTCACCTGCAGGGCGACGCCCGCCTGTCGCGCGGCATCCGCAAGTCCATCGGCCAGTTTTGCGCCAAGCTTACCGAGGTGCTTGTACAGATTCTTCGACAACCGTTGGAGGCTCCACAGCCCTGCCGTCATCGCCAGGGGGTTGCCCGACAGCGTGCCCGCCTGATAAACCGGACCTGCTGGTGCCACGAGCCTCATCAGATCTTCGCGGCCGCCGTATGCGCCGACAGGCAAGCCGCCCCCGATAATCTTGCCGAGGCATGTGAGATCGGGAACGACTCCGCTCCATCCTTGCGCGCCGTCCGTGCCGACGCGAAATCCGGTGATGACCTCATCGAAGATGAGCAGGATGCGGTAGCGCGTGCAAAGATCGCGCAGGCCCTGGAGAAATCGCGGCTCCGGGAGGACGAGCCCCATATTGCCGGCAATGGGCTCTGCGATGAGCGCAGCGATCTGATCGGGGAACGATTCGCACAGCCGCTCGACCGACGCAACGTCGTTATAGGTGGCCAGCAGCGTGTCGGCGGCCACCGCGCGAGTGACGCCCGGGCTCGTCGGCACTCCCAGCGTCGTCAGTCCAGAGCCGGCCTGCACGAGAAACTGATCGCCGTGTCCGTGATAACAGCCTTCGAACTTGATGATCTTCTCGCGGCGCGTGTGCGCGCGCGCGACTCTCACGGCGCTGATCGTTGCTTCGGTTCCGGAGCTGACGAAGCGCACCATCTCGACCGACGGCATCATTGAGTGCACGAGTTCGCCGAGTTCCACTTCCAACTCGGTCGGTGCGCCGAAGCTCGTGCCGTGCCGCGCCGCTGCAGCGAGCGCCCTGGTCAAGCCGCCCGGGGCATGTCCGTGAATCAGCGGTCCCCACGACATCACGTAGTCGACGTACGTGCGCCCGTCGACGTCCGTGATGTGCGAGCCGGATGCGCTTCGGATGAAAAGCGGCGTGCCGCCGACGGCTTTGAACGCACGAACCGGGCTGTCGACGCCGCCGGGAATCACTTTCTGCGCGCGAGCGAAGAGCTTCGTACTGGTCGATGGGCGATGGGCCATGGTCGGGAGGGGCTATCGACCTTTCGGCGCGAGCGCACGAGCGGCGTCGCGAGCGTAGTACGTGATGATGATGTCTGCGCCCGCTCGGGCGATCGACGTGAGCGACTCCATCATGATGCGCGGCTCGTCGATCCATCCGCGAGCGGCAGCGGCTTTGATCATGGAGTATTCGCCGCTCACCTGATACGCAGCGGTCGGATAGCCGAAGGTATCTTTTACGCGGCGCACGATGTCGAGGTAGGGCATGGCGGGCTTCACCATGACGATATCTGCCCCTTCTTCGATGTCCTGTTCGACTTCGCGAAGTGCTTCCTCGGCGTTCGCGGGATCCATCTGGTGGGTGCGGCGGTCCCCGAACTGCGGCGCGGAGTCTGCCGCGTCGCGAAACGGCCCGTAGAAGCCTGAGCAGTACTTGGCTGCGTACGACATGATGGCAACCCCCTCGAAGCCGCGCTCGTCGAGGGCCTTTCTGATGGCGCCGACCCGTCCATCCATCATGTCCGATGGCGCGACGATATCGGCGCCAGCCGCTGCGTGCGAGACGGCGGCACGCACAAGCTGGTCGACCGTCGCGTCGTTCGCCACGTCGTGACCTTCGAGAATGCCGCAATGTCCGTGCGACGTGTATTCGCACAAGCACACATCGGTCACAACCACTGTGTCGGCGGAGTCCCGTTTGATGGCGCGCACGGCGCTCTGCACGGGCGCGTCGGAGTCGTAGGCGCCCGATCCGATCTCATCTTTTTTCGCCGGTAATCCGAAGAGCAGCACACCTGGTACACCGTCCGCTCGGGCGGCCTCGGTTTCGCTGACTGCCTCGTCGACAGACAGTTGAAAGACCCCCGGCATCGACGGCACTTCGCGCCGGACGCCGCTGCCCCCGGTTACAAAAATCGGATAGAGGAACTGCTCGGCAGACAGTCGGGTCTCACGGACGTAGCTTCGGATGCCGCCCGTTCGGCGAAGCCGGCGGGCACGGCGAACCAGGTCGAGCGTGTGCGCCGATTTCACAGGGTTCATGGCGTTAGTTTACGACGGTCCGGCTGAAGGCGGACACCACCGAAGTAGTGTCCGCCTTCCGCCTCGCGCGCGAAGCGCTTCGGCGAGACTCGCCATAGCCTTGGCGAAGGCGGTCAGGCGGACCTGAAATGCTCGACGATGGCCTGAACGAGCGCGGGAATCGTGTATTCCCTGGGCATGATGGCCGTCTTGATGCCGTATTGCTCGGCCGCCTCGGCCGTGACCGGGCCGATCGACGCGACCTTTGTGGCGTTCAACAGGTCGGGCGACTGATCGGCGCCGAAAATCTGCACGAAGTTCTTGACGGTGGACGCGCTGGTGAATGTCACGACGTCGATGCGCTTCTCGAGGAGCATGCGGTAGATGTCGGGATCACCTTCGCGCTCGATTTCCGCGAGCACCGTTCGATACGCGACGACTTCGGTGACGTCTGCCCCGAGCTTGCGGAGCTCTTCCGGCAGCACTTCGCGCGCGATATCGGCGCGCGGCAGAAGAAACCGCTTGCCCTTGAGGTCGCCCGCCTCACGCAGCGCCTGCACGATCGCCTCTGCCCGCGACTCCGCTGGTTCCAGATCGACTCTCAATCCTTGACGTGACAGGCGTTCGGCGGTCGCCGGGCCAATCGCGACGAGCCTGACCCCCTTGAGATCCCTGATGTCGCCGCTGCCGGCCATGAGCCGGCGCATGAAGAAGTCTGCGCCGTTCGCGCTGGTGAAAATAATCCAGTCGTAGGTGCCCGCTTCAGCGGTCGCCTTGTCCAGCGGACCGTAATCGTCCGGCGGCTCCACGCGAATCATCGGCGCCTCGATCGGCTCGGCGCCCAGCGACTCGAGCAGGTCGACGAGTTCGCCCGCCTGCTCGCGCGATCGAGTGACGACAATCTTCTTTCCGAAGAGCGGCCGCTCATCGAACCAGCGCAGATGCTGGCGCAACGCAACGACGCGTCCCACCACGAGAGTCGCCGGCTTGGTGCGCAGGTTTTTCATCTCGGCCAGTTGCTGCAGCGTGCCGTCGGTCGTGCGCTGTGTCGGATACGTGCCGTCGTAAATAATCGCCGCCGGCTCCGCCGGGGTCGAAGCCATTCGCGAGCAATGCCTTGAGGATCTCGTGAAGCTGCCGCGGTCCTGTGTAGCAGACGACTGTGCCGCCGAGACGGGCCAGGCTCGACCAATCGATGTTGGGAGCTGTGCTGCTTTCGTCTTCGTGCCCGCGCACGAAGGTCACGCTGTCTCCGCCGCCTGGATAGGTAAGCGGCACGCCTGCGTAACTGGTCCCGCCGATCGCCGCCGGAATGCCCGGCACGACTTCGAACGGGATGCCGTGCTCGTGTAGAAACAACGCCTCCTGGCCGCCACGATCGAAAAGGAACGGGTCTCCCCATTTGAGCCGCGCGACAATCTTTCCCTCTCGAGCTTTTTCAACGAGCAGGTAGTTGATCGCCTCCTGGTCGAGAGGCTGAGGAGCCGCCAGGCCGACGTCGATCTTCTCCGCGTCCTGCTTGGGATAGCGCAGCAGCCGCGGGTTCACGATATGGTCGTACAGCACGACATCGGCGGCGGCCAGATAGCGGGCGCCGCGCGTGCTGATGAGCCCTGGGTCGCCGGGGCCGGTGCCGATGAGGTAGACGATGGGTCGCATTTAGGTCAAGCGCAGGGATTTGGGATCAGAGATTAGGGACTCGTGCTGTCTCGCCTCGCGAAGAATGTCTGCCGCCCCCCGGCTCAACAGCTGCTCGGCGACTTCGCGCCCCAGCGCCGGCGCCTCCGTTCGAACTCCAACCTTCTTATAGCGGATGATGCGGGTGCCGTCGAGTGATGCCACGACTGCATGCATCTCCAGGTCCGATCCACCGGCGGGCAGCGCGATGCCTCCGATGGGCATCTGGCAGCCCCCACCGAGGGCGGTCACGAGCGCCCGTTCAGCGGCGAGGGCGTCTGAGGCGTCGTGGTCGTTGATGCGGGCGACGGCTGTGCGCGTCGCAGCGTCCCCATCACGAATCTCGACTGCGATGATGCCCTGACCCGGCGCAGGCACGCACTCCTCGATTGGCACAGAAACCGAAATTCGCGCGCCGAAGCCGAGGCGCCGCAACCCCGCGGCCGCGAGCACGAGCAGATCGTACTCGCCCGCGTCGAGCTTCCGAAGCCGCGTGTCGAGGTTGCCCCGCACGTTCAGGAATTCAGCGCCTGGAAAACGCTTATGCAGTTGCGCAATGCGACGGACACTCCCGGTGCCAATACGGGGTCTGACCCCCGCGACGTCTCGGGGGTCAGACCCCGAAACGACAGGGAGTACGAGCGCGTCACGCGGATCCTCGCGCTCCAGAACCGCGCCCACAACGAGCCCCTCAGGCAGCAGCGCCGGCATGTCCTTGCTGCTGTGAACGGCGAGGTCGATGTCGCCGCCGACGAGTGCCTCCTCGATTTCCTTGACGAAGAGCCGCTTGCCGCCAATCTCAGACAGCGGAGCTTCCTGAAGTCGATCGCCGGACGTCTTGATGACGACGATTTCAGAGGCAGGCCCGCCGGCCGTCTGTATGCGCTCGGCTACGAGCCGGGCCTGAAAGAGGGCGAGGTGACTTCCGCGGCTGCCCAGGCGAAGCGTGCTCACAATGCGGGCTTCTTCGTCGTTCGGATCGGGCCGGCCGTGGTCAACGTCTCATCGTGCGTCTCATCGCCAGCGAGGCCGAACAGGCGCGTGAGCGCGTCGCTGTAGATGGCGACGGTGTCGGCGTCGGATGCGGACTTCAGCTGCTCGGTCGGGTTGATGAGCAGCTTCTCCATGATCAGCCGAGTGATTTCGTCGATTCGGGCGCGTGCCTCGGGTGGCAGCGATGCCAGTTTCGGCTCGAGGCGGCGCAGCTCGGACTGTCTGACGGATTCGAAACGCTGCCGCAAGGCGACGATCGTCGGCACGGCGCCTCGCGAGCTCAGCCATCCGACGAACTTGCCGACCTCCTGCGCGACGATCGTTTCCGCGTCCGACGCTTCGGTGCCGCGCTTCGAGATGTTTTCCTGCACGACCGCCTGGAGGTCGTCGATGTTGTACAGGAATACCTGCTCGAGATCTCCGGCGTCGCCGTCGACGTCCCTGGGCACGGCAATGTCGATGATGAACAGCGGCCGCTGCCGTCTTGCCTTCATCGTCCGCGAAATCAAGGCGCGCGAGATGATCGGTGCGCTCGCGCCGGTGGCGGTGATCAGGATGTCCGCCTCGACGAGCGTCGTGTTCAACGCCTCCCATGGCATCGCGCTGCCGCCGATGGATTGCGCGAGCGCTGTTGCGTGAGAGGCGGTCCGGCTGGTGATGATCAGCCGGCCGATGCCATGCGACTGCATGTGGATGGCGGTGAGCTTGCCCATCTCGCCGGCGCCGATGACGAGAACCGTCCGCCCACTCAGGTTGCCGAAGATCTTTCGCGCAAGCTCGACCGCGGCGTAGCTGACGGAGACCGCGCCCTCGGCGAGCGCGGTCTCCGTGCGCACCCGCTTGCCGGCCGCAAACGCAGAATGAAACAGCTTGTTCAGGAGCGGGCCCGTACAGCCCATTTGGGACGCGACGGCGAACGCCTCTTTGACCTGTCCGAGTATCTGCGGCTCGCCCATGACGAGCGAGTCGAGGCCCGCGGCTACGCGGTACAAATGCGTCACGGCATCGTGCCCGGTCTTCGAATAGAGATGCGGAGCCAGCTGATCGCCGGGGATGCCGTGGAACTCCGAGAGAAATTTGTGAATCGCGGGGCGCGCAAGTTCCGGGTCGTCGCATCCCACGTACAGCTCGACGCGATTGCACGTCGAGACGATGGTGGCTTCGTGGTGGGCCCCCGAACCCGCCAGCGCGGACAGCGCGCGATCGACACCACTGGCGGAGAAGTCGAGCCGCTCTCGAAGCTCTATCGGTGCGGTGCGATGACTGACGCCGACCAGAAGCAGCTGCATATGCTCAGTTCGCGTGGCCCCCCGAGCCGCATGCGGTTCTCAAAAGTTGTGGCTCGTCGTGAAAAAGTAGCTGACCGGCACGAAATTCAGCAGCACTATGCCGAACCCCAGGGCCGACATCCAGGCGGCGCGGCGGCCCCGCCATCCGATGGCACGCTGGGCGTAGAGCTCGAACGAGTACACGGCCCAACACAATAGCGCCACGAAGATCTTCGGATCGGCCATCGACATCGACGCGTTTGGATCGCCGGAGGACGGCAGCTGCGACGCCCAGATGCCGCCGGTGATGAGGCCGACGGTCAGAAACAGCCAGCCGATCTTCACCGCGCGGAGGTTCATCTCGTCGAGCACGTTCAACGGTGGAAGGCGCTCGTAAAAGAAGCCGAGATCCTTCGCCTTGATCTCTTTGAACTGCAGGACGTAGGTGATGCCCAGGACTCCGGCGAGCGCGAAGCTCGCATACGCAAAGAGCAGAGACGATACGTGCACGCCAAACCATGGGCTCTCGAGAATGACCGAGCGCGGTTCGTCGACGACGGCGGCGAATGCGGGAATCGCCTGCAGCGCGACAAGGAGCGGCAGAATGAACACGCCCATCGCGCGCTCGCCGGTCGTCAGCTCGATGTAGAGGTACGACAGCGCGAGCAGCCAGACAAAGCTCAAAATCGCAGCGGTCGCGCTCGCGGACGGCACGTGGCCGACCCGCATCGTCTCCATGCCGATGACGAAGGTGTGCGCGAACGCCGCGAGGACGAGCAGCACGGTCGCGATTCGGCTGACGCTGAATGTCCGCCGCGCGAATTGCACCGCATACGCCACGCCCGCGGCAGCATAGAGGACGAGGAGGATCACGTTCATGAACATGATTATGTGCAAAAAAGGGGCGAAAAAGGGTCGGGACCCCTCTTATCGAACTGTCGGCGCCAGCGGCGCGAAGTATCCCTGTTTGGTGCGAGCCTGCACGTTCGGGCGCGCCACACGAACCACGAGACGCCGCCATGCCCCATCTCGCCGGGGATTCTTGGAGGTATACCCAATCGTGTACTGGCTCGACAACTCGTCGTATATCTGCCCGTAGACGCTGGCAAGGCTCTTCACGTCGGCAGGAAAGAAGGCCCGCCCGCCGGTGTCGTTGGTAAGCTGGCGCAACGCATAGGTTGCTTCGCGGAATCCCTTGGACTGGCCACCCGCTGTCTCTTCCATGAGCCCGATAGCGTAAATCGCCGTCTCGGACCGCCGCGCGAGATCGAGCACATCTTCGAACGTGACGAGGCTCGACGTGTCTTCGCCGTCGGACAGCAGGATGATTGCCTGGCGGCGGATTTCCTCTTCCTGCTTCATTGGAATCTTCTTCAGCCCTTTCAGCGAGATGTAGACCGCGTTGTTCAACGACGTCGAGCCGCCGGCGACGGTCTTGCGAATCGCCTGCTCGAGATCTGCCGTGTTGCTCGTGAACTTCTGCAGCACTTCGGCGCGGCTGTCGAAGCCGATTACTTCGCCAAGGTCCGAGGGACGCAGCTTGCGGACGAAGCCGATCGCGGCATCCTGTGCGGACGCCATGCGATCTTCCATGCTCGAGCTGGTGTCGATGAGCAGCGAGAGCGCAACCGGCAGATTGGTGCGGTTGAACAGCGTCAGCTCCTGCTTCACGCCGTCTTCGAAAATCTCGAAGTCTTTCTCCTCGAGGTCGGTGATGTACTTGTTGGTCGAGTCGGTGACAGTGACGCTCATCGACACGACGTCGATGGCCGATCGAAATGCGGGCTGCTGGGCACTGATGACCAGTGGTGTTGCGAGAACGGTCGCGAGCAGAAGCGCCGGGCGCAGTCTCAGCTTCATGATGTGTGACTCAACTGCTGCGGGGTCAAAAGGCCAGTATAGGTGGGGGTCTGAGCAGCGTCAAGCGGGCCGCCAAACCCAAAAACCCTTGCCAATCTTACATTTGCGTTTCTTGACGGTCTCTTCGCCCGCGTGCTATAAACACGCCGTTTCCCACAACTCCGATCCCGAATCCACACGATGCTCAACGGATACATTCCTATATTCATCTTCCTGCTCGTTGCCATCGGGTTCGCGCTGTTCACCCTGATGATGTCGCAGCTGGTGCAGTCGAAGAAATACAACAAGGTGAAGCTCGAGCCGTACGAGTGCGGCATCGAGCCGACCACGGACGCGCGCGACCGTTACAGTGTCCGCTACTACCTTGTCGCCATGCTGTTCGTCATCTTCGACGTGGAAACCGTATTCCTGTTTCCGTGGGCGGTCATCGTTGACGAGCTGGCGCTGTTCGGTCTCATCGAAATGGTCATCTTCCTGGCGATTCTGGTGACGGGATACGCTTACGCCTGGAAGAAAGGCGCGCTCGAGTGGGCTTAGGCAAGCCCGAGCAACGAATGAATGACTGAAGAGCCCAAGGACCCCAAGGCCGCCGGCGACAAACCCGCGAGCGACACTCCCGGGGAGCCGCTCAAAGGCGAAGTCTCGCGAACCGATTCTCCAGGTGCCGGGGTGTCGGCCGCATCCGCCTCCGCGCCAGGCGCTACGGCGGACAAGCCCGTTGCATCTGCGCCAGCGAAGCCTGCCGCCGCAAAACCGGCCTCGGGCGCCGCAGCGGCGCCAGCCGCGAAGGCGGCTGCGCACGATACCAAGCCTGCGCCGCCCGCGGGCCCGACCGACCCGCCCCCGCCAGCCGGTGCCGATGTTCCGGTGTTTATCACCGCGCTGCAAGCCGCTGTGCCCGGTGGGGTAACCCAGGTCAGCTTCTATGTCGGCGACTGGACGGTGATCGTGCCCGCCACGAAGCTGCTCGAGGTCGGAGGCTTCCTGCGCAACGCGTCTGAAGTCCAGTTCGACTTCTGCTCCGATGTGACCGCCAGCGACTGGCCGACGCGTCCGCAGCGCTTCGACGTCGTCTACTGCCTGTTTTCCACGCGTCAGCGCAAGCGCGTGCGCGTGAAGGTGCGCGCCGCAGAATCGGAGCCGGTGCCGTCGGTCAGCGGCATCTGGCCGGCTGCCAACTGGCTCGAGCGCGAGGTGTATGACCTCTTCGGCGTGAATTTCACCGGACACCCGAATCGCAAACGCATCCTGATGCCGGACGACTGGCAGGGCCACCCGCAGCGAAAGGACTACCCGCTCGAGGGCCCAGGCGAGCTGCTGATGGAAAACCCGCTCGACTGGCTGAAACTGCGACAGGCGCGCGAAGAATCTGAGATCGAGTAGGGATTGAGAACTGGGGATTAGGGATTAGGCATGGCCACAGAAACCAGGCCGATGTTCGACACTGAAGAGCTGGTCATCAACATGGGACCGCAGCATCCCAGCACGCACGGCGTGCTGCGCGTGGTGCTGCGCCTCGATGGGGAAAAGGTGGTCGATTCCGAGGTCGTCATCGGCTATCTGCATCGTGGCATCGAGAAGCTCAGCGAGAACCGCAACTGGACGCAGATCATCCTGCTGACCGACCGCATGGACTACGTTGCGGCTGCCACTAGCAACGTCGGCTACTGCCAGACGGTCGAGAAACTGATGCAGCTGGAGGTGCCGCGGCGCGCGCGCTACGTGCGTACGGCTCTCTGCGAGCTGCAGCGCATTGCCAGCCACTGCCTATGGCTCGGCACGCACGCGATGGACATCGGCGCGATGACGGTGTTCCTCTACGCGTTCCGCGAGCGCGAGCTGATACTCGACCTCTTCGAGGAGTATTGCGGCGCGCGCCTCACCTACAACTCGATGCGCATCGGCGGGCTTCCGCTGGACATCCCGGTCGGCTGGGACAAGAAGGTGCTCGCGTTCTGCAACATCATGTGGCAGAAGTTGGACGAGTACGAAGAGCTGCTCACCCACAACCGCATCTGGCTCGAGCGCACCAAGGGAATCGGGGTCATCTCGGGCGACCAGGCGATCGCGATCGGACTGAGCGGTCCGCCGCTGCGCGGCTCTGGTGTCACCAAGGACGTGCGCAAAGACGAGCCGTACGCCGCATACGACGAAATGAAGTTCGAAGTGCCCATCGGCACTGCGGGAGACACCTACGATCGGTATCTCGTGCGGCTCGAGGAATTCCGGCAGTCGGTGAAGATTATCCGGCAGGCGATCGAAGGGCTGCCCGAAGGGCCGATCGTCGGCAAGGTTCCGCGTCTCATCAAGCCGCCGGCGGGTGAGACGTATCACGCCATCGAGTCGCCGAAGGGAGAAATCGGCTACTTCATCGTGAGCGACGGCAAGTCGACGAACCCTTATCGTTTCCGCGTGCGTCCGCCGTCTTTCTGCAACCTGCAGGCGCTGCCGCAGCTCATCAAGGGACACCTTGTCGCAGATGTCGTCGCGCTCATCGGCTCGATCGACGTCGTGCTGGGAGAGGTGGACCGGTGATCGACAGCTGGGTGATTCCACTCATCAAGATTCTGTTCGTGCTCAATGCAACGCTCATCGGCGTGACTTACATGGTCCTCCTCGAGCGCAAAGTCATCGCCTGGGTGCAGGTGCGGCTCGGACCGATGCGCGTCGGTCCATACGGCATTCTTCAGCCGATCGCCGACGCGGTGAAGCTGATTCTCAAGGAAGACATCACCCCGACCCGCGCCGACAAGTGGGTTTTTACGGCCGCGCCGATTATCGTGATGGTGCCGGCGCTCATCACGTTTGCTGTCATCCCGTTTGGGCCGAGCGTCAATCTGTTCGGTCGCGAAATTCCGCTCTACATCACCGACGTAAACGTTGGGCTGCTCTACATCGTGTCGGTGGCCTCGATCGGCGTCTACGGCATCATCCTCGGAGGGTGGGCGTCGAACAGCAAGTTCCCGCTGCTGGCCAGCCTGCGCGCATCGGCGCAGCTCATCAGCTACGAAGTCGCGGTGACCATGACGCTCGTCAGCCTCATCATGACGGCGGGCTCGCTCAGCATGGTGAAGATCGTCGAGGCGCAGTACAACGCACATCTGTGGTTCATCTTCGTGCAGCCGGTCGCGTTCGTCCTGTTCTTCATCGGCGGCCTTGCGGAGACCAACCGCGCTCCGTTTGACATGGCCGAGGCGGAGCAGGAGCTCACCGGCGGCTTTCATACCGAATACAGCGGCATGCGATTCGCCCTGTTCTTCCTGGCCGAATACGCGAACATGATCGTCGTCTCGTCCGTGGCCACGACGCTGTTTCTCGGTGGATGGCTTCGCCCGTTTCCGAGCGTCGAGTTTTTGAGTTTCCTCGACTTCATTCCAGGATGGATCTGGTTCCTCCTGAAAACGTTCGTCTTCCTCTACATCTTCCTGTGGGTGCGCGCGACGCTGCCGCGCTACCGGTATGACCAGCTCATGCGGCTGGGATGGAAGGTGTTGATCCCCGTGGCCATCGCCAACATCATCGCGACCGGCATCGTGAAGGTGCTGCTGTAATGGGCAACGCGATCGCGTTTTACGTCATCGCCGCGCTCATCCTCGGATTCGCGCTGCTCGTGGTGACCACGAAGAACACCGTCCACGCGGTGCTGTTTCTGGTGCTGAACTTTCTCGCGGTGGCTGCGCTGTACGTGCTGCTGACGGCGCAGTTCCTGGCTGTCATCCAGGTGCTCGTGTATGCCGGCGGCATCGTGGTCCTGTACCTGTTCGTCGTGATGCTCGTGAATCTCAAGCGGCAGCCGGAAGACCATTCGTCGCCGCAGCGCCGCCCGTGGCTCGGATTCGCGTTGTCGGCCGCCGTGCTGGCGCAACTGGCCGCCGTTCTCGTGTGGGGCGGCTACGGGATGCCGGTCGATCCGCACACGATGCAGAACACCGATCTGGCCATCAACAACGTCGAGCGCATCGGCATGCTGCTCTACACCGACTACCTGATTCCGTTCGAAGTTGCGTCGATGCTGCTGCTTGTTGCGATGGTGGGCGCGATTATTCTGGCGAAACGGGAGCTATGAGCCGCGAGCGGCGAGGGGCGATGGGGCCCCGCAAGCGAGCGGTGAGGAGCGGGGCGAGGGGCCCCCGCGACTGAAGATGATTACACCGACCCATTACATGCTCCTGTCCGCTGCGCTCTTCATGATCGGCGTCGCCGGCGTCCTGCTGCGCCGCAACATCATCGTCATCTTCATGTCGATCGAGCTGATCCTGAACGCGGTCAACATCAACCTCGTGGCGTTTTCGTATCAGCTGCAAAACGGCGTCGGGCAGGTATTCGCGATTTTCGTGATCGCCGTCGCTGCGGCCGAGGCGGCCGTCGGGCTCGGCATCATCCTCGCGTTCTACAGGAACAAGGAAACGATCAACATCGACGAAATGAACCTGATGCGATGGTGAACCTGGCAGGGACTAACGATTCGGGATTGGGGATTCGTTCGGAAATCACACCATGGATTTGATCTGGTTAATTCCAATTCTGCCGGGCATAGGCGCCGCCATCAACGGACTGGTCGGCATCCGCTCGTTCAGCCGGCAGACCTCCGGCCTCGTCGCCTGCGCCGCGATGGCCGGTGCATTTGGCGTGTCGCTCCTCGCGTTCTGGCAGCTGGTCGGCTTGCCGCCGGAGGCGAGCGATCACGTCGTCAATCTCGGCCACTGGATTCCGCCGATCCCGCTCGCGACCGCGCATGGGATTGGGTCGTTCGAAGTGCCCTGGGCCTTCCGCCTGGATCCGCTCTCGGGGATGATGATTCTCGTCGTCACCGGCATCGGGCTGCTGATCCACATCTACTCGACCGCCTACATGAAAGACGAGCCGCGCGGCGGATACGCGCGCTTCTTCTGCTATCTCAACCTCTTCTGCTTCTTCATGCTCGTGCTCGTGCTGGGCAGCAGCTTCCTGACGATGTTCGTCGGCTGGGAAGGCGTGGGCCTGTGCTCGTACTTGCTCATCGGCTATTGGTACGAGAAGAAGACCGCGTCGGATGCCGGCAAAAAGGCGTTCATCGTCAACCGCGTGGGCGATTGGGGATTCGTGCTCGGCGTCTTCCTCGTTTTCTACACGTTCGGCACGCTCGACTTTCGTGCTGTCGCAAACGCGGCAGCAGCCATGCCGGTCGAGGCGGAGTTCGGTGTCATCTCCCTGATTTCCCTGCTGCTCTTCATCGGCGCGACCGGCAAAAGCGCGCAGATTCCGCTGTATGTCTGGCTGCCGGACGCGATGGAAGGTCCAACCCCCGTGTCGGCGCTCATCCATGCGGCCACGATGGTGACGGCCGGCGTGTACATGGTCGGCCGCAACGCCGTGCTCTTCGGACACGCACCCATCGTCGCGGAAATCGTGATGATTGTGGGCGCATTGACGGCGCTGATGGCGGCCACGATCGGCCTGGTGCAGTACGACATCAAGCGCGTGCTGGCGTACTCGACAGTGTCGCAGCTTGGCTACATGTTTCTCGCCATGGGCGTCGGCGCCTATGCGACCGCTCATGGCTGGCCGCATATCGGCCTCGCGGCGTTTGCCGCCGGGGCCTTCCACCTCATGACCCACGCGTTCTTCAAAGCGCTGCTTTTCCTCGGCAGCGGATCGGTGATACACGCGATGGCCGGCGAGCAGGACATGCGGAGGATGGGCGACCTCAAGCGCTACATGCCGGTCACGTACATGACGATGATGATCGGCACGCTGGCAATTGCCGGCATCTTTCCGCTGGCGGGGTTTTTCAGCAAGGACGAAATCCTGTTCCGCGCGTTTCTGACGAACAAGATCATCTGGGGCTTCGCGGTCATCACCGCGTTGATGACCGCGTTTTACATGTTCCGGCTGATGTCGATGACCTTCTTCGGCAAGTATCGCGGCCCTTCGTGGGAGCACGCGACGCCGGCTGCGGGGCATGCCGCAGCCGCGCACGGCCCGGCTGGCGTTCACGACCCCGGCCGCCACGATGATGCCCACGGACACGGCCACGGGCCGTGGCATGGTCCGCATGAATCGCCGCAGGCGATGACGGTTCCGCTGATGGCACTGGCAGTCGGTGCGATCGTCGCGGGATTTGTCAGCATTCCGCCCGCGCTCGGCGGCGGCGCTATGCTCGAGCACTTCCTCGCGCCAAGCTTCACCGGACAGGCGGCCGCGGCGCACGCCGTCTCTCCGCCGGTAGCGACGACGACCGAAGCGGCGCACGAAGAGCCCCACATTTCCCACGGCGCCGAGCTGGGCCTGATGGGGTTCTCCGTGATGATTGCGCTGATTGGAATCGCGACCGCGTATCGCTTCTACGTGCTCAGTCCCGAAACGGCAGACCGGCTCAAAGATCGCTATGCCGGCGCGCACAACCTGCTCTACAACAAATATTTCGTCGATGAGCTGTACGACGCCACCTTCATCAAAGGCACGATGAAGGGATCGTTCGGGTCGTTGGGCTTCGATCGGCGCGTCGTCGATGGGGCCGTCAACGGCTCCGGCTGGGCCACCGTGTTCGCGTCGTGGATCTCGGGTCTCATCGATCGGTATGTCGTCGATGGCGCCGTCAATCTCGTCGGGCGGTCGTCCGAAGAATCGAGCTTCGTGTTCCGCCGTGTCCAGACCGGACTGGTTCAGAACTACGCGCTGCTGATGCTGGCAGGCGTCTGCGCTTTTGTGAGCATTTACTTGCTCGTGAGGTAATCTCGTGACGAATGCCGCCGGGTTTCCGCTGCTCTCGATAATCCTGTTCCTGCCGCTCGCCGGCGCCATCGTGCTGCTGTTCGTCCCCAAGGAGAACGGCAACGCGATCCGATGGATCGCGAATCTGTGTGCGCTGGCTGGGTTCCTCGTCTCGGTGCCGCTGTGGTTCTGGTACAACGTGCAGGACGCCGGCTATCAGTTCGTCGAGCGGCTGCCGTGGATTCCGTCGGTCGGCGCGCAGTACTTCCTCGGGGTCGACGGCTTCAGCGCCCTGCTCGTGCTGCTGGCTACGCTCTTCGGCTCCATCGCCATCCTCTCGTCGTGGACGGCAATTACCGAGCGCCTGAAGGAGTACTACATCTTTCTGCTCATCCTGCAGACGGGGATGGTGGGCGCGTTCATCAGCCTCGACTTCCTGCTGTTCTTCCTGTTCTGGGAAGTGATGCTCGTGCCGATGTATTTTCTCATCGGCATCTGGGGCAGCGATCGCCGCTTGTACTCTGCGATCAAATTTTTCCTGTACACGCTCGTCGGCAGCGTCATTATGCTGCTTGGCATTCTGGCGCTCTACTTCTACAACTACAGCGTCACCGGCGTGTATACGTTCGACATCACGCAGTTCCAGAACATGAACGTGCCGGTCAATCTGCAGTGGTGGGTGTTCCTGGCTTTTTTCTTCGGGTTCGCGGTCAAGGTGCCGATGTTCCCGTTCCACACCTGGCTGCCCGACGCGCACACCGACGCGCCCACCGCCGGCTCCGTCATCCTGGCGGCTGTCCTGTTGAAGATGGGCACCTACGGGTTCATCCGGTTCTCGCTTCCGATCCTGCCCGACGCCACGCGCGCCTTCGTTCCGATGATGGTGACGCTTGCAATCATCGGAATCGTGTACGGTGCGCTTTGCGCGATGGCGCAGCAGGACTGGAAGCGCCTCGTCGCGTACTCGAGCGTCAGCCACATGGCGATGGTCATGCTGGGGATGTTCGCCCTCAATCCCGTCGGCATCATGGGCAGCATCGTGCAGCAGCTGAACCACGGTATCTCTACAGGGGCGCTCTTCCTTCTGGTCGGCAACGTCTACGAGCGGCGCCACACGAGGCAGATTTCGGAATACGGCGGCCTCTCGAAGGTCATGCCGACCTACGCCACCGTGTTCCTGATCATGACGATGTCTTCGATCGGGCTGCCGGCGCTGAACGGCTTCATCGGGGAGCTGCTCATCCTGCAGGGCGTGTTCGTTGCCAACAAGATCTGGGCCGGGTTTGCGGCAAGCGGCGTGGTGCTGGGGGCGGCGTATATGCTCTGGCTCTATCAGCGCACGATGTTCGGCAAGATCGAAAATCCGAAGAACGAACACCTGCACGACCTGAACCTCCGCGAGTTCGCCACCTACGCACCGCTCCTGATTCTCGCGGTGTGGATCGGCCTCTATCCGAAGCCTTTCATCGATCGGCTGCAGACATCGGTCGATCGCGTCGTGGTGCGGATCAATCCCGAGTATCGGGCGGCTAGAGGTTCCGGCGTTCCCGTTCCAGGTTCCGCGTTCGCGAACAGGGAACTGGGAACTGGCAACGTGGAACCACAGGGAGCCCGCTAGTGCCTCCAGGCATTAACCTCAGCGATTTCTACTACCTGCTGCCGGAGATCGTTCTCACCACGGGCGCGCTGCTGTTGCTCCTCGCCGATTTGATGACTCCGCGCGACAAGCAGTCGATTCTCGCGTGGGTGACGCTGGGGGTGCTCGGGGCAACCGCCATGGCGCTCATCCCCATAGCCGACGCCGACCTTCAGGTCTCGCGCGGGCTGATCGCCGTCGATCGTTTTGCGCTCTTCTTCAAAGTGATCTTCCTCGGGTCGGCCGCTCTCACGGTGCTGATGAGCATCAGGTACCTTGACGTCGAGGGCACGCGGGCGGGCGAGTACTACTTCCTGATCCTGTGCGCCACGCTGGGCATGATGTTCATGGCAGGCGGGACCGATCTGATTACGCTCTTCATCGGCCTCGAGACGATGGCCATCTCCTTCTACATACTGGCGGGTTTTCTGAAGCCGAGCCGGCGCTCGAACGAGGCGGCGGTCAAATATTTCCTGCTCGGCGCGTTTTCGCTTGGCATCCTGCTCTACGGCATGTCGATCATGTACGGCCTGTCGGGCACGACGAACCTGCGCCAGATCGCGACGGCGCTGGCAGGGCAGGAGTCCGATCCACGGCTGGTGCTCGCGGTCATGCTCGTGGTGGCCGGCATGGGGTTCAAGATTGCCGCCGTGCCGTTCCACATGTGGGCGCCGGATGTGTACGAGGGAGCCCCGACGCCCATCACCGGCTTTCTCTCTGTCGGATCCAAGGCCGCGTCGTTCGCGATGCTGCTGCGCATTTTCGTCGAGAGCCTGCCGACGCTGCGCGTGTCGCTGTCCGAAAGCACGAGCCTGACGCCCTCGGGTCCCGAAGTCGGCTGGGGGATGTTGTTCTACATGCTCGCCGTGGTCACGATGACGGTGGGAAACTTCGCCGCGCTGACGCAGAGCAACCTGAAACGGATGCTGGCGTATTCGTCCATCGCGCACGCCGGGTACCTGCTGATCGGCGTCGTAGCCGGCACGGCCCGCGGCGTGACCGCGATGCTCGTGTACCTGTTCGTCTACGCCTTCATGCAGCTCGGTGCGTTTGCCGTGCTCGTGATGATGCGCCGGCACGACGTCGTCGGCGACGAGCTGAAGGATTTGAACGGGCTGTTCTTCCGTCAGCCTTTCGCCGCTGTGGCGATGCTGCTGTTCATGCTGTCGCTGGGCGGCATTCCGCCGACGGCGGGTTTCATGGGCAAATTCTGGCTGTTCAGCGCCGCCATCGAATCAGGCTATGTGTGGCTGGCGGTTATCGGCGTGCTGAACAGCGCCGTCTCGCTCTACTACTACATCCGCATCGTCGTGTACATGATGCTGAAGAACGAGCCGGCCGGCTCGGAGCCGCGCCAGACTCCCGCGATGGCGCTCGCGATGGGGGTGGCGGTGGTGGCGACGCTGGTGCTGGGTGTGTATCCGCAGCCGCTTTTCGAGTTCGCGCAGGCATCTGCGGCGACCCTCGGCGCGTCTACCGTGACCCAGACAATGCCGTAAAAAACCCTAAAATTCGGCCAAAAACGGTGCATTTCGAGCTGGTGAACTTTTTCACAAGGTATGCTATATTCAGCATGCCAGACGACACGGATTTCCTTGCTCGGTCCTTCCGGTATTTGCAGGAAAACATTCGCAAATCCGGACCCGCAGCGGCTGCCAGCTACACACTGATTGGCGCCATTATCCTGCTCGGCGGCATCGGATACGCCGTCGACGAGTGGCGCGGCACGTCGCCCTGGTTTCTGCTGGGTGGTCTTCTCCTGGGTCTGATTGTGGGGTTCTACGATCTGGCCAAAACCGTGTTTGGAGCGGGAGCGAGGCGAGATCGTTGAGAAGGATCGGGTGGGCGACCGTCGGAAGTGTACTCTCGGCGCTGCCTTTGGCGATGCGGTTCGGGAGCGAAGTCTGGCTCGGCATGTTCGCGCCGCTTGTCGTCGTCAGCGTCACGTGGATGCTGACCGAGCGCGTGTACAAGGCAAGTCCTGAGCGGCTGACGTCTGTCATGATCAGCGCGTTTGCGGGTAAGCTGGTTTTCTTCGGCGCGTATGTCGGGCTGGCGATCGGCGTCCTGGGCGTGCAGCCGGTGCCGTTTGCGCTAAGCTTCGCCGGCTACTTCATCACGCTGCACACGATTGAGGCGCTGTGGTTGAAGCGCCTGTTTGTTTCCTAAGGCGACGATATTGGCTCAAGCACACGCGACGCAGGCGACCCACGGCGAAGGCTTCAACGCCGGCGAAACGATCATCAGCCACGTTTCCAACAGCTCGCTCGATCATCCGCTGATTCACCTGCCGACGATTGCCGGGATCGATTTCTCGGTCACCAAGCACGTGTTCATGCTCTGGCTTGTCGCGACCGTCGTGTTCCTGATCGTGACGACAGTGGTGCGGCGTTATCTGAAGTCGGGACGGCCCGTGCCGACCGGATTCATGAACGCGCTGGAGTTTGTCGTGCTCTACGTGCGCGACGAGATCGTGCAGCCCAACGTCGGCCGCAAGTGGGTCAACACCTGGACGCCGCTGATTCTCACGTTCTTCATTTTTATTCTCAGCGCGAATGCGATTGGGCTGATGCCGGTCTTCGACGTGGTGGCGCTCGTCGACCACTACGTGCTACACACCGGCCCCGACTCGTTCCTCAAGAGAGTGGTTCACGGCGGCACGACGGCGACCGCGAACTTCAACGTCACGGCGGCGCTGGCGATGGTGACCTTCGGAGCGATCATCGTGGCGGGCTCGAAGGCGCACGGGTTCATCCAGCACTGGAAGAATCTTGTGCCGCACGGGCTCGCGTGGCCGATATACATCCTGCTGATCCCGATCGAGATCCTGGGCCTCTTCGTGCGGCCGTTCGCGCTGACCATGCGACTTGCGGCCAACATGACGGGCGGCCACATCGCGATTCTTGCGATCCTCTCGTTCGTGTTCCTGTTCGCGGAGATGTTCGGGAGCGCGCTGGCCGGCGTCGGAGTCGGGCTGGTGATGTCGGTGCCCCTGGCCGTCGGCATCTCGGCGCTCGAGATCATCGTCGTGCTGGTTCAGGCCTACGTGTTCACGCTGTTGACTGCGGTTTTCATCGGGATGGCCATTCACGCTCATCACTAGAGATCTCTCACACGAAAGGACAGAGGAATGAATAGCGTACGTTTGCGTCAGGTCGTCACGGCCGCGATGCTTGCCTTGGTGGCCATCGCGTCCAACTCGGTAGTGTTTGCACAGGAAGCCGCCGCTGCGGCCGGTGATAACCGGCCGGTGCTTCATTTGTTTGGCGCCGCGCTCGGTCTCGGCATGGTCGTCATTGGCGCAGCGCTCGGCATCGGCCGCCTTGCTGCCGCCGCTGCGGAAGGCATTGCGCGGCAGCCGGCTGCGACCGACAAGATCACGGGCGCGGTGAACCTGCCGCTCTTCCTGCTCGAAGGCGTCGCGATTCTCGCCGAAGTGTTCGTGCTGCTCATCGTGCTGATGAACCCCCGCCCGTAAGAGCTGAAAGGACGCTGCCATGAATAACCCTTTGGTCCAGGTGGATCCCGGCCTTTTCATCTGGACCATCGTGACTTTTCTGGTGCTGCTGACGCTGCTCGCGAAGTTCGCGTGGGGGCCGCTGCTGCAGTCGCTCGACACGCGCCAGGAAACGATTCGGAAATCGCTGGCCGATGCCGAGAAGGCGCGGCAGGAGCTCGAGCGCCTGAATCAGGAGTCGGAGGCGATCATCCGCCAGGCGCGCGTGGAGGCGGAAGCCGTCGTCGGCGCGAGCCGCGTCGACGCGGAGCGGCTGCGAGGCGAGCTTCGGGAGAAGGCGCGGTCCGAAGCCGAAGGCATCATCAAGAACGCCGAGCGGCAGATTCAGCTCGAGACCGCGCGCGCGCTCCAACAGATTCGCCACGAGGCCGCAGACCTCTCGGTAGCCATTGCGTCGAAGTTGATTCAAAAGAACATCACGAAGGAAGACAACGAGCGGCTGATTGACGACGCACTTAAGCAACTACAGTAACTAGAGATCTAAGGATCTAAAGATATTTAAGGATCTGGAACATGGAGGGCCCGCCGATTTGAATCGCGCGGGCCTTTTTTGTCAGATCAATAGATCTCTAGATCAATAGATCTTCAGTTACTGATTTTTCAAAAGTGCCGCAGCGCTCTGGCCGTCCGGCGAGGCCGCGTCGATGTCGATCACGCGTGCGAGGTGCTTCGAGGCCGCTGCCCGATCGCCCGCGGCGCTCGCAAGTGCCGCCAGTTTCATCAGCGGCCGGGTCCAGACGATGTCGGCGGCCGAAGCTTTCTGGTACCAGCTCTGCGCTTCACCCGTATTTCCCTGCGCTTCGCGCAAAAGACCCATCGCATACAGCGCATTCGGATCGACAACGTCGCTTTTCAGCGCTTCCTGATAGGCGGCTTCGGCCTCGGCGTACGACTTTTTCGCCAGATATGAATTGCCGATCTGGACGTTTACGAGTGACAGCGCCGGCGCCTGCGCCTTTATCTCGCGATATGCGGCGATCGCCTGATCGTGACGTCCTTCGTCATAGAGGACGGCGGCCGCGGCGAGCTGCGCTGACAGCGCTTTGGAATCGACGCCCGCCAGTGCCCCGAACGCTTCCGGCGACTCGCGCCGTTCGAGCTTGACGTCGAGATTCGGCGCGGCGCCGCCAAGGCGCACGCTCAGCGGAATCGTCTGGGCTTCGAATCCCGGCGCCTCGAGCGTAAGTCGCCACTCGCCCGAACGGGTCACCACAAACACGAACCGGCCTCGGTCGTCGGTCGCCGTCGTCAGCGTCACCGGCGCGGAGCTGGTGTTCGTGCCGCCGGTTTCAGCTCGCACGATGGCGCCGCGAATCGTCGCGCCGGTTTCGTCTCGCACGACGCCGCCGATCCGGCTGGTCTGCGCCAGCGCGGGAGCGGCCAGGGACCACGCCATAGCTGCCGCCAGTGCGAGTTTTGAAAGGGTCATACGGCGGAGTATAAGCCAGGTGTGCTGGGTGCGCTAGGTGCGCTGGGTGCGCTGGGTGCGCTAGGTGCGCCGGGTGCGCTAGGTGCGATTAATCGGCCGTGCGAGATTTTCCGCGTAAAGCCTCGCGCATTTGTGCGGCCTCGCGTGCGGAGAACCCCCAGGAGGCCGGCTTCAGGCCGCGAAGCTCGTCCTGCGACCACATCGCCCGCATGAGTCCCGACCGGGGGTGCTCGCGGCTGCCCAGCAGCATATGTCCAATCTCGTGCGCAATTGCCCGGCCGAGCAACGTGGCGATGGCTGTGGCGGCGCGACCTGCGATCGTTCGAACGGGCACCAGGTCGATCGTCATCAACACTCCGCCACGCTGCTCGCGATCGAGCATGGACTCTCCGAGTGCGACGATACGCTCGCCCTGAGCGGGAGTACGGTCGACGAGCCTGAGCATGAGGTCACGGCCCGCGAGCAGCGGTTCGGTGCACAGAGCGCCCTCGCTGCCCGGAACGCGGCACTCGATCCATTCGAGCGAGATACCGGCGCGCTGGAAGATATGGGCCGTCTCCGCTCGCGCGCTGGCCAGCTGCTCGGCGGAAACAGCTGCGTAGTTGTAAGTTCTGACCGCGACGGCGGCTTCGGGCACTGGCGAAGCTTCCCCCTTCGCGCTGTGCCCTTCGGCGGACAGGTCGCTCGCGCCTGTGTGCGCCGCCATCAGCAACAACATGAAAAACGTCACGCTCTTCATGCGTCCACTGTGGGGTCCGAGACCGGGTGCCTCAATGCACGGGTGGTGACGCGCAAGCGAAACGTTGGTGACGCGCTAATGCTCTGACAGGGATGGAGTTACGCGGTGTTCATATTTTGGTGAAATGGCCCGAACGGGCCGCCGGGCTGGTAAACTTCTCTTTCCGATGTTGCCCTTGGAACGCCGCGCATCGAACGTCAAGCGATTCGGAACCTTCGAGGTTGATTTGCGCGCGCGCGAGCTGCGGAAGGGCGGCATCCGCATCAGGCTTCAGGATCAGCCCTTCGAGATTCTCACGATGATGATCGAGCGTCCGGGCGAGGTCGTGACGCGCGATGAGCTGCGCCAGCGTTTGTGGCCGGCGGGAACGTTCGTCGACTTCGAGCACAGCCTGAATGCCGCCATCAAACGGCTGCGCGGAGCGCTGGGCGACGACGCCGATAATCCACGGTTCGTCGAGACGCTGCATCGGCGAGGATACCGCTTCATCGCCCCCGTCGAGAGCGAGGGACAGCCGATACGGAACCTGCACGTGGTTCGGCCATCCACGAGACCCGCCGCTGATATCGTGAACGTGCGTCTCGTCGTGCTGCCGTTCGCCAACCTGAGCAACGATCCGACGCAGGAATATTTCAGCGACGGGCTGACCGAGGAGATGATCACGCAGATCGGCCGCTTGTGCCCGGGCCGGCTAGGCGTCATCGCGCGTACGTCATCGATGCTCTTCAAGCGGTCGGCGAAAAGCGCGAGCGAGATCGGGCGCGAGCTGTCGGCGGACTACCTCCTCGAAGGCAGCGTCCGCGGCGAGGGCGATCGCATCCGCATCACCGCACAGCTCATCGAGACCCGCACGGAGGTGCATCTCTGGGCCGAGACCTACGACCGGTCGCTCGGCGAAACGCTGAATTTGCAGACCGACGTCGCCGCGCACATCGCCCGGTCGCTTGCGATGGAGCTGGTGCCCGACCAGGTCGACGTGCTGGGTCGGGCGACTCCGCGCCGGACCGAGGCGTATCAGGCGTACCTCAAGGGCCGTTACCACTGGAATCGCGGCAGCCTTCGAGGGTGTACGGTCCGCGATTTCGTACTACGAGCGGGCGCTCGATCTCGATCCCGAATTTGCGGCCGCGCACTCGGCCATGGCTCGCGCGCGCATCTCGCTCGCGAATCACTCGAAAGAGCCGGGTCGCACCTTCCTCGAACAGGCGAAGGTGTCGGCCCTTCGGTCGATCGAAATCGATCCGGGAATTTCCGACGCACATCTCGCCCTGGCGGAAATCCGGCGCATCCTCGAATGGAATTGGCGGACGGCCGAAGACGAGTATCGAACCGCGATCGCGCTCTCTCCGAGCTGCGAATCGGCCCACCGCTTCTACGCTCAGTTTCTCGCCGCGATGTCGCGCTTCGGCGAAGCCAAAGCCGAGGCCGACCGCGCGTGCGACGTGGATCCGTTCTGTCTCGTGGTGACGACGAGCGCAGCGTCGGTGCGGTATGCGGCGGCGGAATTCGACACCGCCATCGACCGCAGCCGGCACGTGCTCGACATGGATGCCGGCTACATGCCGGCGCGGCGATGGCTCGGGGCGTCGCTGCTCGGCGCCGGGCGACCTGAAGAGGCGGTTGAAGAACTGACGGCTGCGGCGGGCCCCGGCGACGACGACCCGATATCTCTCGCCTGGCTCGCGCACGCCAAGGCACTTGCCGGCGCACGAGACGAGGCGCGTGCGATCGTCGCGACAGCTCGAAAGCGACGGGCGCTCTCTATGTGCCGGGCTATCACCTCGCGCTCGCGCACATCGGTCTTGGCAATCGCGACGCGGCATTCGCTCTGCTCGCGAACGCGTGCGCCGAGCGCGAGCCTGCAGTGGTCAACCTGAAAGTCGAGCCGCGGTTCGAGCCACTGCGCCGCGACCCTCGCTACGCCGACCTTCTACGGCTGCTCCGGCTGCCGCAGTAGTTCCCCACCCATCCCGGCTATTTTTGTGTAATACTGCCGCCGCTCAATTCCAGCTTGATTTGCTTTGATTTCCATGGGTATACGAGGAGGAGTTTCATGACTGCACGCAGAATCATCGTCGCTGTCCTTGCTCTTGCAAGTCTGACAGTCGGTATGTATGCGCAAGGCGGAGGCGGTGCGCAGGGCAGCAGGCGCGCAGGGCGGCGGCCGCGGTGGCGGTCGTGGCGGCGGCCGTGAGGCAGGTCCACCTCAGCCCGGCCACCTCATCACCGGCGCGTGGGGTGAGCAGGCGCTCACGCCCGATTCGCGCGGCTGGGGCTGGATGGTGAAGAGCTACGTGGAGAACGCGCAGCGGCCGCTCTGGAACCAGGCCAAGGAAAAGCTGCTGAACGACGGCAAGGTCACGAGCGTCACCATCTCGAGTTTCCAACCCGAGACATACTGCGAAGCGCGGAAGCACTGGGACTACGTCTGGTTCGAGATGCAGCACGCGACGCTGTCGTTCGCCGAAGTGCAGAAGATGATTGCCGCGTGCCCCGGCGTGAAGGGCGCAGCGCCGATGATTCGCATGCCGGATGCGCTCGAGGCCAACGTCCAGAAAGCGGCAGACCTCGGCGTGATGGGCATCGTCGTGCCGACGGTTGACGATGCGCTCGAAGCGCGCGATGCGGCTCGATTCTCGCGCTATCCGCCGTTCGGACGCCGAAGCCAGGGTGGAAATACTGCGGGTCAGTTCTGGTCGGATGCGCCTGGCGGCTATCGCCAGACCATCAACGACAACTTCCTGGTTGTCGTGATGCTCGAGACGCTCGAGAGCATCATCAACGTGGACGAAATCGCCAACACGTTCGGTCTCGACGTCGTCATCCAGGGCAACAGCGACTTGACGAATTTCTCGGGCTGGAGCTCGAGCGATGCGCGGTACGAGGCGCTGTTGAACATCAGCCACAACGCGACGTTGAAGGCCGGCAAGTACTGGGGCAACGCAGGACAGCAGTATCTGACGGGCCATCGGTTGAGCCCGTCGACGCGCTTCGTGCAGAACGGAACGTCGCACGACGGATTCGCGTTCCCATCGCGCGGCCGCGGAGCGCTGGAGCCTCAGAAGTAGCAACTGAGCGAGTAGCTGGTAGCCGGTAGCGAGTCTTGCTACCGGCTACCGGCTGCGACCAGCTACCGGCTATTGGGCTCTGACCGGACCTACCATCTGCCAGCTGCGAGTTACCAGCCACCACCCAGCATCAGCTATACTCCGCCGTCGTTTGCCCGCGTTACCAAGGAGGCACGTGTGAAGAGACATCATTACGCCGCACTCGGCGCTGTCATCGTTGTCACGCTCGCGTTCAACACCGGTACGCTCAGAGCGCAGGAGAAGCCGGCTCCCGCGGCGCCCGCGAACGCGGCGCACAACCATATCGGACACGTTATGACGCAGTGGAAGGACACGCCGGGCACGCAGGGGTTTCTGCCGGCCGCGATCGCCGACGCGAAGGTGGCCGCGACCCATGCGGGGTACATGCAGAAATCTCCCGATAACCTCGATTCGATCAAGCTGCACGCCGGCCATGTGATCAACGCGCTCGATCCGAGCATCGAGATGAAGGGGCCGGGTTCGGGCTACGGAGTAAAGCGGGCGGCGGCGGGCGCGTCGCAGCACGTCCAGTTTGCAGCGAAGACGGAAGGCGCGTCCAAGGGTGTCCAAACGCATGCCGAGCACGTGACGGCTTCGCTGGCCGGTGTGACGCAGTGGACCGATGCGGCCATTGCGACTGCGCAGAAGATCCGCGCCGCGACGTCAGCGGCCGAGGCAGCGCCTCTTGTTGCGGAATTGGTCGCCGAGACCAGCAGCATCAGCAACGGTGTTGACGCGAACAAAGACGGCAGCATCGGCTGGCAGACTGGCGAAGGTGGGCTCGCGCAGGCAAACCAGCACATGATGCTGATGATGAAAGGCGAAGGTCTCTAGGAATTGGGAGAGTGGGAGATTGGAAGATTGAGGAGGGCCGCGGGCGTGAGTCCGCGGCCCTGTTTTATTTCCGCCACTGCTAGTTGGCGCTACATCCGATAGAGCATCAAGTAAACGATGACGCCCGTCACAGACACGTACATCCAGGTCGGGAACGTCCATCTTGCGATGCGCTTGTGGTCGGCGTATCGGCCGCGCAGTGCGCGCGACAAGGTGGAGATGGCCATCGGCAGAATCGCCGCGGCCAGAATGACGTGAGAGATCAGAATGGCAAAATACACGTACCGAACAGGGCCGACGCCGGTGAACGGCCTCGACCCAACCTGGGCGTGGTAGGTGAGATAGCTGATGAGAAAAAGCGTGGACGAAGCGAATGCGCCAAGCATGGCGTTGCGATGCGCGTTGATCTGCCGCCGTCGAATCAGCACGTAGCCCACGAGCAGGAAGACACCTGAAATCGCGTTCAACGTGGCGTTCACCGTCGGCAGCACTGCGTAATCGATCATTTTCAAAAAACGTAAAAAGAGGGTCTGACCCTCCTAGAGGCGCCCCCTAGAGGCGGTCCAGGATCAACATGCCCCAGAGCAGCGGAAGATACGTGATCGATCCGAGAAACAGCAGGCGCGCCCGCGCGTCGGTCCGCTGCCCGGCAAACGAAATTGCCAGCCACAAAAGCCCGGCGCTTCCGGCCGCCGCGCCGACAGCATAGGCCGGTCCGCTCATGCGCAAGAAGTAGGGCACGAGGCTGAGCGGCACGAGCACGAGCGAAAAGACCACCGCCTGGCGGGCGGTGCTCTTGCCTGAGGGCTCGACGACTGGCAGCAGCGGGAAGCCTGCGCGGCCGAAATCTGCGCGATACAGCCACGCGATCGCCATGAAGTGCGGAATCTGCCAGACGAAGACGATGGCGAACAGCGCCCACGCTTCGGGCGTCAGGGCTCCGCGTGCGGCGACCCATCCGATCATCGGCGGCAGGGCCCCAGGCACGGCGCCGACCAGCGTCGCAAGCTGCGTGCGGCGCTTCATCGGCGTGTAAACGAGGTTGTAGGACACGAGCGTCAGAAGCGTAAGGAACGCCGCGAGAAGATTTGAACTGGCGGCGACGATTCCGAGTCCGACCGCCGCCAGCGTGAGCGAAAAAATCAGCGCCTCGCTCGGCGTGACGCGCTGCGCCGCGAGCGGCCGCATGCGAGTCCGGAACATGAGGCTGTCGGTGTCGCGCTCGTAAATCTGATTCAGTCCCGCGGCCCCGCCGGCGACCAGGGCGATGCCCAACACCGCCTTGATGAGAGCAGCCAGATGCAGATCGCTGCCGGCGCCGAGGTAGTAGCCGATGCCGGCAGTGACGACGACGAGCGAATTGAGGCGCGGTTTTGTGAGCGAAAGAAAATCGGCGAGACGATGCACCACCGGGGCGGACAGCTCGAGTGAGCCGTCGCGGACGCCGGCATTGGCGTCTTTCACGCGCGCGCCTCGGAAGTGGTGAGCGGACTGCGCATTCCGACCGCCGCCGCCGGAGCATGGCTGAAGCGGACCTGATGCGAGCGGAGGGTCAGGACGAGCGAGCTCGCGAGCGTCAGCGCGCCGACCACGACGTGGCCGGTGTTGATGACGACGTTCTTTTCAGACCAGATGACGAACGCGCCCAGCGTCACCTGCGCCAGCACGAGACACGCCAGCGCTACCGCCGGCCTGCGAAGCTCGGAACGCCGGGAGTGATGAAAAAACACGTGCCCCGCTGTGGCGGCGATGAGGAGCGTGACGACAAGCGCGCCTACACGATGGACAAAGTGAATCGCAATTTGCGGTGTCCACTCAGGAGGAACAATGCCGCCGAAAACCAACGGAAAATCTGGAATGGCCAGACCGGCGTCCGAGTGCCGCATCGTGGCGCCGACGAGGATCTGAAGGTAGATGAAGGCCGTCGTCGCCGTTGCGACCAGACGAAGCGTGCGGTCGTCGACGGGCTCGTATTTGGGCCCCGTCCAGCCGCGCGACGTAAAGAGCGCGATGGCGATCGTCAGACAGAAGAAAATCTGCGCGAGCCCTGCGTGTGCGGTCGAAACCGGCGTCGGGAGAAAATACAGCACGGTGATTCCGCCCAGGAGGCCCTGTAAGCATACGGCCCCGAGCGCTGTGAACCCGAGCACGCGCATCCAGCGACGATTTTCTGTCTTCCAGATCCAGAGCGCGAGAATGATCGTCAGGAATCCCACGCCGCTCGCGATGAGCCGATGGCCGTGCTCGTAGAAGATTCCGCCCACCATGTGCTTGATCGGAAACGTGAACATGTTCCAGCCGTAGCTGGTCGGCCAGTCCGGAACGGCAAGCCCCGAGCCGGTGCTCGTGACGAGCCCCCCGGCGACGATCAAGAGGACTGTGGCTGCTGAGACGAATTTGGCGTAGAGGTGAAGCCACATGAGGGGTCGTTCCGGGGTTCCAAGTTCCTGTTCCGAGATCGGGTTCCCAGTTCTGGTTCGAGGTTCTACGTGCCGTGACCCCCGAACCGGAACTGGAACCGGAACCCGGAACGCCGCGGGACTAATTCGCTCCCGCGGCGGCTTTGAACGTGAAGTTCGCGTCCGCCTTCGATTCTTTCGCTGCCACCGTCACCGGCAGCGTCTGCGTCCCAAGCCTCTCGTGCCACGCCGCAAGCGTGTAGCTGCCCGGCGGGAGGTTCGGGATGCTGAACGAGCCGTCCGGCTTCGACACCGCGAAGTACGGATGATCCAGCACGCCGGCGTACGCGTTCATCCAGCCGTGCACGTCGCACTTGAAGGGGACCACCACGTCGGCTTCTTTCGCCTTGAACGTGTGCGTCGTCTTCATGCCCTTGATCGGCTGGGCCGTGTTGAACTCCGCATTCGTCTTCGGGGTGGCGTGGATGTTGTGCAGCGTCGCGTCGCTGTTGAGGACCTCGATCGGCTGCCCGACCTGCACGCCGAAGACGTGCGGGTGATACTGGCATCCCTGCTGATCGAACACGAGCGGAGTCGACGGAGTCGGGAACGTTCCGTTGAGGCCGCTCTGCACGTAGACGAACACGTTGCCGAGGCCGCCACCTTCGCTGACGAAGGTTTCCTGTGTCGGGTTCTTGCCTTTGGTCGCCGCGACGCAGGCCGGATCGGCGTTCATCCGGATCGGCGCATTGGCCGGTGGGGTGCCTTCCAAACTGATTTTGCCTGCAACCGTCGCGGCCGTAGCCGGATCAACAGTCGTTGCCGGACCCGCTGCAGGTTCCTGAGTAGCCGGCGCCTGTGCAGGGGGTTCAGTGCCTCCGCCGCATGCCACAACGCCGAAACTCAGAACGAAAAGTACCGCGAGAAGTCTTAGATGCATCGAAACTCTCCTGGACGTAGAAACCACACCGAATGACCGGGGAAATGTTACACGAAAGTTGGTACCGCTACGGGGATTCGAACCCCGGTCCCGTGGCTGAGAACCACGTGTCCTGACCCCTAGACGATAGCGGCCCGATGAGCACCGGAACATCTAATGTTAGTCTGCGGGTTTCGGGGGGTCAACTTGGAGCGAGGCGCTTGCGCCCCACGTGAGTCGAATATAGAATCGCCCGACAAATCAATTCGCATTGGCGCTCCTACCCGTCTTGGTACGTGAGAATTCAGCGGTTCGGTAGGGCTCCACTTAAGTTGAGCCCTACAACATTTAGGTTGAGCCCTACAAAGGTTGAGCTACAAAAGTTGAGCCCTACAACAAAGGAGTCACGAGTTGGATAACGTGACCACAGCGGGACACGCACCAGCAGGCACCCACGCGCATGGCCACGCGGCTCACGCGCACGTAGACCACCACGAGCAGAGCTTCGTCACGAAGTGGATTTTTTCCCAGGACCACAAGGTCATCGGGATTCAATACACCATCACGGCGCTTCTGTTTCTGCTGTTCGGATTCAGCCTGATGGCCCTGATGCGCTATCAGCTGGCATTTCCGATGTCGCCCATTCCGGTCATCGGATCCCTGCTCGGCGCCGCGAACGCGCCGGGCGGCATCATGCTGCCGGAATTCTACAACCAGCTCGGCGCGATGCACGGCACCATCATGGTGTTCATGGGCGTCGTGCCGCTCGCCGTCGGCGGCTTTGGCAACTACGTCATGCCGCTCATGCTCGGTGCGCCCGACATGGCGTTTCCCAAGCTCAACATGGCGAGCTACTGGGTGTTCTTCCTGGGCGGCGTCGTCATGCTGGCGAGCTTCTTCATGCCCGGCGGAGCCGCGCAGTCCGGCTGGACGTCGTATCCGCCGCTGTCGGTCATCACCGCGACGAACGGCCAGACGTGGTGGCTCATCGGCATGATCTTCCTGATCACGTCGTCGCTGCTCGGCTCCATCAACTTCATCGTCACCATCGTGCAGCTCCGCGCAAAAGGGTTGGGCTTCTTCCGCATGCCGTTCTTCGTGTGGGCGCAGTTCGTCACCAGCTTCCTGCTGCTCCTTGCGTTTCCGCCGCTCGAAGCAGCCGGCGTGCTGCAGCTGATGGACAAGGTGGCGGGCACCAGCTTCTTCCTGCCGAGCGGGCTCGTCGTCGGCAACCGCCCGCTCGACGTGTCAGGCGGCGGCAACGCGCTGCTCTGGCAGCACCTGTTCTGGTTCCTCGCGCATCCGGAAGTGTACGTACTGATTCTTCCGGCGTTCGGCATCATCAGCGAGATCATCGCGAACAACACGCGCAAGCCGCTCTGGGGTTATCGCGTGATGGTCTACGCCATCATCTTCCTCGGGTTCATGTCGTTCATCGTGTGGGCGCACCACATGTTCATGACCGGCATGGGCACGACGATGAGCTCGTTCTTCCAGACGACGACGATGATCATCTCGATCCCGTCGATCATCATCCTCAGCGCGTTGTTCCTGTCGCTCTACGGCGGGTCGATTCGATATAACACGCCCATGTTGTTCGCCCTGGCTTTCCTGCCGATGTTCGGCATCGGCGGTCTCACCGGGCTGCCGCTGGGTCTCGCGCCGAGCGACATCCACCTGCACGACACGTATTACGTCATCGGGCACTTCCACTATGTCGTCGCGCCGGGAACGATCTTCGCGCTGCTCGCGGGCATCTACTACTGGTTCCCGAAAGTGACGGGACGCCAGATGAATGAGATGCTCGGGAAGGTGCACTTCTTCGGATCGTTCATCTTCATCAACGGCATCTTTTTCCCGATGTTCATCCAGGGGCTGCACGGTGTGAACCGCCGGCTCTATGACGGCGGCGTGCAGTACGCGCACGCGCAGCCCGTGCTGCACTGGAATCAGTTCATGTCGTACGCGGCATGGGGGCTGATGCTGTTCCAGATTCCGTTCATCTTCAACTTCTTCTGGAGCATCTGGAAGGGCAAGCCGGTCGGATCGAATCCGTGGAAGGCCACGACGCTCGAGTGGACCGCGACGACGTCGCCGCCGCTCGCGCACGGCAACTTCGAGACGACGCCTGAAGTGTTTCATGGGCCGTACGAATACAGCGTGCCCGGCCGTGCGCAGGACTACCTGCCACAGAACCAGAGAGATTAGGGAGAGCGCATGGAGATTCCATACACAGTAGAAGCCCGGCCCGACACCGGGTTGTCGAACGGGAAGTTCGGGGTCTGGCTCTTCCTCGGGTCGGAAGTCATGCTGTTCGCGGCGCTGTTTTCGTCTTACATCCTGTTGCGCGTCGGCTCGACCGAGTGGCCCAATGGGTCGGAAGAGCTGAGCGTGCCGCTGGCGTTCTTCAACACGGTCGTCCTCATCACATCGTCGGTGACGATGGTCATGGCGTGGGCGTCGTTGAAGATGAACGACTTCGGTAAGTTCCGTATGTATCTGGGCGCGACGATCCTGCTGTCGTTCGTGTTCCTCGTGGTGAAGTTCTTCGAGTACTCGCACCACCTGCATGCCGGCGAAGGGCCTTGGTACAACACGTATTACGCCATCTATTTCACGATCACCGGACTTCACGGCCTGCACATCATCGGCGGCATCATTGTGAACAGCTATCTGCTGGGCCCGGGCGCGAAGATGTGGAAGACGGCGAAAGAGCGGTTCACGAACCGCATTGAAATCGCAGGCCTCTATTGGCACTTCGTCGATCTGGTGTGGATCTTCCTGTTCCCGGTCTTGTACTTGTTATAGGTCCGCCTGAAGCGGTAGGTCCGCCTGAAGGCGGACACTACGGCAGTTGGTGGTGTCTTATCGGCTTGGAGGATTGATGGACGCGCACGCCGCTCACGACGATATTCGAAGCCACGTCAAGACATACCTCATGGTTTTCGGCGCCTTGATGGTGTTTACGATCATCACCGTCGCCGTCTCCTATCTCGAACTGGCGACGCCGCTGGCGGTTTCCGTCGCGCTCATCGTCGCGACCATCAAAGGCTCGCTGGTCGCCATGTACTTCATGCATCTGCTGCACGAACGCAAGGTGATCTACTGGGCCCTCATGCTGACCGTCGTCTTTTTCGTCTTCCTGATGTTCGTGCCGCTGTTGACGAATACGGACAAGGTTCCGGGGACTACTCCAGGAACAATCTGGTAATACCATGTCCTTGAAATGGTTTCACATCGTCTTTATCTCGCTCTCGGTCGTGCTCTCGCTCTGGTTCGGGATCTGGGGCCTCTTCAACCAGCAGACCGTGCTTGGCATCATCTCGCTCGTTGCCTCGGCGGGTCTGGTGGTGTACGGGAACTACTTTCTCGGTAAACTTCGAAAGCTCGGCGTATGAAGACCGCTTTGTACACGTTCGTCCTGCTGGCGATACCCAAGCTCGCCCTGGCCTGCCCGGTGTGCTTCGGCGGCCCCGACTCGCCGCAAACGAAGGCGGCGCAGACGGGCATTCTCGCGCTGCTCGCCGTGACAGTGGTCGTGCTCTCGTCGATTGGCGGGTTCTTTTTCATCTATCTGCGGCGTCGGATCAAGATGTTCGAAGAGTTGCAACGGAGGGAGCTTCTAGATGCATGAGTTACTCGAGATACCGGTCGCCGCGTCGGCACACGCCGCCGATATCGACCGGATGACGATTCTCACCCACTGGCTGATGGCGCTCCTCTTCGTCGGCTGGGGAGCGTTCTTCGTGTATACGCTCGTACGCTTCCGTCAGGGCGCCAATCCGAAGGCGAACTATCACGGCGTGAAGAGCCACATGGCCAGCTACATCGAGTGGGCGGTCGCCGGCATCGAGCTCGTGCTGATTGTCGCGTTCGCCATCCCTGCATGGGCCGCCCGCGTCGATGCGTTTCCTGCCGAGAACCAGGCCACGGTCGTTCGCGTCGTGGCGGAACAGTTCGCATGGAACGCGCACTATCCGGGCGTCGACGGCCAGTTCGGCCGGACCGACATCAAGCTGGTGTCGGCGGAAAACCCGCTCGGTCTGGATCGATCAGATCCGGCTGCGAAGGACGACTTCAACTCCATCAACCAGCTGGCGCTACCGGTCAACAAACCGGTGATCATCCACCTCTCGAGCAAGGACGTCATCCACAGCTTCAGCCTCATCCAGATGCGCGTGAAGCAGGACACGATTCCCGGCGAGAGCATTCCCGTGTGGTTCACGCCGACCATGACGGGCGACTGGGAGATCAACTGCTCGCAGCTGTGCGGACTGGGCCACTATCGGATGCGCGGGTTCTACTCGATCAAGAGCCAGGCGGATTACGAAACGTGGCTGAAGGAAACTGCGGCGAGCGAGATCGCGCAATAAAGAAACGAAGAACGAAAAACGAAGAACAAGAAAAATCACGAGTACGAGCGAAGGGCCGGTGCCGATGGGTGCCGGCCTTTTTATTTTCCAATGAAACGCATCAAGACGATAGACGCCGAGGTTGCGGGTGAGGCGGTTCGCCTGGTTGTGGATGGCGGGCCGTCAGTGCCGGGCCGGACGATGGCAGACAAGCTGAGCTGGCTGCGCAAGAACGGGGGAGACCTGCGCAGGCTGCTGATGCTCGAGCCGCGCGGCCATGCCGGCATGCACGGCGCGTTGCTCACCGAGCCCGTTTCGCCCGGGAGCCATGCCGGGCGTGCTCTCCATGCACGCCGCCGGGTTTCCCCTTGTCTCGGGCGAAAGCATCATTGCCGCCGTCACGATCGCGCTCGAGCACCGACTGATTGACGGTGTGGACGGTGAGGTATGCATCGACACACCAGTGGGTCTCTTTCGAGCGCGGCCCAGACTGGGTGCGCTAGGTGCGACTGGGTGCGCTAGGTGCGACGGGTGCGCTGGGTGCGCTGGGGGCGCTGGGTGCGCGAGGTGCTGTAGGCCCGCGCGTTACAGCTGTAGAGGTAACGGGAGTGCCGTCGTTCGTGCACTCGGCGGGAGTGTCAGTCCGTATTGGCACTCGCAATGTCACCGTCGACATCGCGTTCGGCGGCGAGTTTTATGCGATCGCCGACAGCGAAGCGATCGGCATCCCGATCGACATGGCTCAGGCCGCAGCGCTCACCCACATGGGGCGCGAGATCAAAGACGCCGTAGCATCGACGGTACACGTCCAACATCCTCTGGACGGGAAGCTGCGGGATATCCACGGCACGATTTTTACCGGTGCGCCTCGCGCTGCAGCCGATCTGCGGAGCGCCACCGTGCTCGATGGAGAAGTGTTGCGCCGATCGCCTGGTGCAACAGGCACAGCTGCCCTGATGGCCGTACTCGATGCGATGGGGCTGTTAACCGATGGGCTGCAGTTCACGCACGAAGGAGTGCTTGGGACGACCCTGCGGGGCAGCATCGGCAGCCGCCGACAGTCGGGCGGCGTGCCAGCTGGTCACGCCGGTCATTGAAGGCGCAGCCTCAGTGACCGGATTTCATGAGTTCGTGGTCAGCTAGTTGGATTCCGCAGCCGCGATATAGCTGCGACGCGCGCGTACGGACATGCCGTTCTTCGCCTTGATGCTGAGGCGGTGAACCTTCCCGTCGAGCAGCGCGGGGGTGAAGCCCAGCACGTACTGGCTGTGCAGCTCCTGTGCGACTCGCGTAAAGGTGGGCGCCAGGTCGCTGGTATCGTCGAGCTCGAAGTAGCCCCCACCTGTTTCTTCGGCCAGCCGCTTCAGATCTGCGTCCGGCTTGCTTCGCACCTGCCGTGAGCCGTTGAAATAATCGCTGCGGAGGCCAACGGCGTAAATCATGACTTCTTCCCGCCGTGCCTGATCGAGCACGCTGCCGCTGTCGGCGCGGCTCCCCGTATCGGCGCCGTCGGTGAAGACGAGCACGACACGGCGGCCATCGATCTTCTGCAGCCGGTCAATGCTGGCCGCAACCGCATCGTACAGACGCGTCGGATTGCCGAAATCGAGATCGCGCAAGGCTCGGATGAGCTGGTCGCGGTCGCTCGTGAACGTGGCCGGGAAAAACTCGATCTTGTCGTTGAACGCGCCGACCATGCCCTTGTCCTTTGGCAGCAGGCGGAGCAGGAACTGCTCGGCAGCCTGCTCGAGCAGCTTCAGGTTGCCCGTCATGCTGGCGCTGGTGTCGAGCATCGCAACGACTGTGATCGGCTGCACTTCGTTGATGAACAGATCGACCGCCTGCGGCTTGTCGTTGTCGAATATCTGAAAGTCTTCCTGCGTCAGGTCGGGGACCAGGCGCTTCTGGCTGTCGGTGACGGTCGCGTACAGCGCAACCGTCCTGGTGCCTGTGCGGAACGTCGGCTGCTGCGCGAAGACCGAAAAGCCTCCGCAAAGTAGCAGCACAGCGGCAAAACTTCGACTGCCTAACCTCATGGGAGATCAGAAGTTTACGCAAAACGCTGCAGGGGCTCAAATCAAAATCCGACTTGACTGGTCGGAGATGCGTTGGTTAGACTTCTTGAAAACGAGATCGAGTCTCACTTTCGTCCGAATCACGGCGGACACTCAGCGAAACGACATTATTATGCTGCAAGCGTTTGTCATCACCCTTCGCGAAGGGCTCGAAGCCTTCCTGATTATTGCCATCAGCCTTGCGTATCTCCGCAAGAGTCAGCGCGCCGAGCTGATTCCAGCCGTGCACTGGGGCATCGCCACGTCGGTGGTGTTGAGCATCGCAGCTGGATGGCTGTTCTATCAGGCGCGCAATCAGGCGTTGTGGGAAGGCGTGCTGGCATTGGTCGCCGCAGTGTCCGTCGCGTCGCTCACCGTCCACATGTGGCGCCATGCGAAGCGAATCAAGCGCGACATCGAGGGGCATCTGCAGGGCTCGACGCTGAAGGGCGGCGCCGCCGCTTTCGCCGGCGTTTTTCTTTTCACGCTGCTGATGATCACCCGCGAAGGGATGGAAACCGCCCTGCTCATGGGCACGCTGGTGTTCCAAATGCAGGCGCCCATCGACCTGCTCATCGGTGCCGTCGGAGGCATGGCGGTTGCCGCGTTCGTCGCGTCGCTCTGGTCGCGATACGGCCATCGTGTCAACCTGGGCCTGTTTTTCCAGGTCACCGCCGTCTTCCTGATGATCTTCGTGGTGCAGCTGCTCATTTACGGTTTCCACGAGCTGACCGAAGCGAACATCTTTCCCTATAGCGAGCCGCTGCACATTGCCACCGAGCCGTACGGTCCTGACGGCCTGTATGGCAAATACCTGACCTACCTGCTGGTGCTGATGCCGATGGGCTGGCTTGCATTCGCATCGATGTTCGGCGGCCGGAAGGCTATTCCCACGCAGACTCCCGCGCAAGTAAACTAGCGCCCATGCGGGTCACGACGATCTACAGCGCGGTCGCTTTGTGGATCCTCGTGTGTTCGCGTGCGTTGACGTTCGCGCAGGTGGCGCTCCCTCCTGGTGCGCTCTCGCTCGTCAACCAGGATCGGTTCGGATCGAAGGTGGCGCTCTGCGCCGAAACCGGCGAGCCCGCGGTCCAGCAAGGCTCGCGAAAAGTCCGAGGCACCGGCGTATGGGCCGGCGAGGGCTCAAATCTGCGGCGCATTCGTGCCGGCCTTGGCGCCTGCGATCCCGCCTGGTCTCCGGACGGGCGGCGTTTGGCTGTAACCGCGTCAGAGGGGTTATGGGTGTTCTCCTCGAATTCGCCCGAAGGCGCTCTCCGCGTCGAATCGCGGCTCCCTCTTGGATCGATCGAGTTCAATTACCGCGCGTTTTCCGCCCCGCGCTGGTCCCCTGACGGCATGCTCCTGGGCCTTATCGTCAGCAACGGCGGCACGTCGTGGGTGGAAGTATTCGACGCCGCCAGTGGCAGGCTCTTCTACACGTCACCACCCGAAAACAACACATTCAGCTGGACGGCCGCTCGCGAGCTGAAGCTCGGCGACGTCGAAATTCACCTACCACGGCGATGAGCCGCGAGCGGCGCGGGGCGATGGGGCCCCGCAAGCGAGCGGCGGGAGCGGGGCGAGGGGCCCCCGCCTCTAATAAACGATGACGTCCGGTGCGGCGCGCCACGCGTACCTGGACTGGGTGCGCGGGGTTGCTGTGCTGATCATGATCGAGGCACACGTGCTCGACGCATGGACGCATGTCGCCGACCGGACCCGTCCGCTCTTCGGCTACGCGATGATTCTTGGAGGGTTCGGGGCGCCGCTCTTCCTTTTCCTCGCGGGCGTGGCGGTTGTGCTCTCTGCCGAATCCAAGGTCCGCAAGACGGGCGACTTCGCCGCCTCATGGTGGGCCGTCCAGAAGCGCGGATGGCAGGTATTCGGCCTCGCGTTCCTGTTCCGGCTGCAGTCGTACGTTTTGAGTGGCGGGTTCAGCGCGCTGAGCCTGCTCAAGGTCGACATCCTCAACATCATGGGGCCGGCGATCGCAATGGCCGCTGTTGCCGGGCGACTCGCCAGAAAGAAAGCCGTCCGCGGCTGGCTGTTTGCGGCATCGACTGCGGCCTTTTGCCTTCTGACGCCGATCGTGCGGGTGACGCCGTTCCTGGCCTGGCTGCCCGATCCGATCGAGTGGTACTTCCGGCCCTCGCCAGGTCGTACAAATTTCACGCTCTTTCCGTGGGCAGGGTTCGTATTCGCCGGCGCCGCTGTCGGGGTGGCCATGGACAGCGTGAGGCCCGCGCGGCGTCTGCAGATGACGCTTTTTGTTACAAGCGTCTGTCTCGTGTGGCTGGCGTATGAAGCGTCATTCCGGCCGCCGTTGCACCCTGGGTCGGCGTACTGGACGACATCGGCCTCCTTCTTCCTGCTCCGGGTTGGGCTTCTGATATTGCTTCTGCCGCTGGGCTACCTGTGGGAGCGCGCGCCCCTACGGCGTAAGTTAAGTAATTGGAGCCCTTTAGAGGAGCTTGGGCAGGCGTCCCTGTTTGTATACTGGATTCACGTCGAGATGGTGTACGGCTTCTTCAGCCGGCCTGTCCGGCGAGCCTTGAGCCTCGAAGGAGCCCTGGCGGCCTACGTGCTGTTCACAGTGTTTCTTCTCGGGCTTGTCCGGCTCAAGAACTGGATCACCGAGGGGAGAGCCATCTATCTAACTGACAGTAAATCTGTTATATAGATCGACCGAGACTCGATAGAATTCGCGTTCCTTTAACCTTCTCGGCCCGCCTACGCGCTACGCGCTTCGGCGTGGCAGGCCCGGCAGAGTCCCTATGATCAACGTCGCCGCGATTCGGATGCAGCAGTTCGGCGTGCAGTTCTACCAGGCTTCATTAACTGCCAGTGACATCGACAAGCTCGTCCGCTTCGAGGTGCTGAGCTACGGCCAGCAGGCCGAGGCACCCGTTCGCGGGGGAAAGCGCCGCGGCACGCCTTCGAAGGTCAATTGGGACCTGCTGGAGCGCCGCATCGCCTCGAGCGAGAAAGCGTATCAGCGCCAGATCATCCGGCGGAAGATCGACGAGCTGGTGCAGTACTACGAGCAGTGCCGGCAGGCGCGGGATCTGCCGTCGATTCCAGGCGCGGTCATCATCTCCTGCGATGAAAAGCTGGCGTTTCAGCCGGCCGGCGACGACGAGCGCGTCGGGGTGCTGAAGGTGCCCGAGCGCGAAGGGATCCTCCGCGCGATTGACGGCCAGCACCGTCTGCTCGCGCTGCACGCCGACATCGACCGCTTCGGCGAAGAGGACTTTTCGGTGCCGGCGATTATTTTCGACAGGCTTCCGGAAGATCACGTCGTCCAGATGTTCGTCACGATTAACGCCAAGCACACGCGCTTGAACGCGTCGCATCTCGTCAGCTTGTCGGGACGTCAGTTGTATCGAGACGATGCGCTCGCCATCGCACACGACATCGTGCGCGCGCTGAACGACCGCGACGATTCCCCGCTTGCCGGCGAGATCAAGCTTCTCGGCGTCGGCACGGGCCGCGTCGCGCAGGCACCGCTCGCGCAGGAGCTGAAGAAGCTGTTTGCGGCCGACGCGTTCGGATCGAAAAACAAGGGGGCGTTCTACGAGGACATGAAGAAGTTCTTCGTAAACTACTTCAAACAGATTGCGCTCGTGTTCGGGGGCGCGTGGAACGGCCGCAAGTACAGCATCAAGAGCGCCACGGCGCTGCGCGCCTTTATCCGCGTGGCGCCCGACGTCGTCCGGCGGCTGGATCAGGAGCACGCCGAGCGGGGCGATTTCCGCGCGATCGGCCGCGTCATTTCTCCGTGGGGCCGCCGCATTGGCGATCTGCGGTTCGAGACCGAGGGCCAGTGGAAACGGAGCGGGACGACTGTCGAGTCGCTCGCGAAGGAACTGCGGCTCGCGCTGCAGTATCCCGAAGGCGCGGCGATGTAGATCCTTGTATCTACTGATCGAGGGGTGTAGATCCCAAGATCAGTCGATCAGTAGATGCACCGGTCATTTCTGTAATTGCCAGGCAACCGGCGATATACTGCGAGGCGTGACCCCCCAGCGACTGATTGTGGCCATCACCGGGGCTACAGGCGCTATCTACGGCGTGCGGCTGCTCGAGATGCTTCGACACGCCGCAGTCGAAACACATCTCGTCATCAGCCCCTGGGGCAGACGCACGCTGCTCCACGAAACCACCTACACGGTCGAGCAGGTTCAGCGGCTCGCGACGGTGACGTATATACCCAGCGATCAGGGCGCCGCGATTTCGAGCGGCTCATTTCTGACGATGGGTATGGCCATCGTGCCGTGCAGCATGCGAACGCTGGCATCAGTCGCGCACGGATTGGGGGATAACCTCATCCACCGCGCCGCGGACGTGGTGCTCAAGGAGCGGCGGAAGCTGCTTCTGGCGCCGCGAGAAGCGCCGCTCAGCGACATTCACCTCGAGAACATGCTCAAGCTCTCGCGGATGGGGGTTGTGATCTGCCCGCCAATGCCCGGTTTCTATCAGCGTCCCGATAGCATCGACGATCTTGTCACACACAGCGTCGTCCGCATGCTCGACCAGTTTGGACTGCTCGCCGATGGGGCGGGACGGTGGGGTGAGGAGTTCGCCCTTGGCGTGACGGGAAAGGTCCCGGCGGACGACTCCGAAAGCTACTGATGTCGCCGCGAGCGGCGCGGGGCGGGACGTCCCCGCAACTGAAAATTGACTTGAACGCCGACATCGGCGAGTCCTTCGGCATTTACAACACCGGCAACGACGACCGCCTGTTACGGACGATCACTTCCGGCAGCATCGCGTGCGGATTTCATGCTGGCGATCCCGTTGTGATGCGAAACACCGTGCGCATGGCGGCCAAGGCAGGTGTGTCCATTGGCGCGCATCCGGGCTTTCCCGATCTCGCCGGCTTCGGACGCCGCGAGATGAGCATCGACCCGCGAGAGATTGCCGACCTCGTCCTGTATCAGATCGGCGCGCTCGCCGCGATCGCGAAAGCCGAAGGCGCCGCGCTTCGGCATGTGAAGCCGCACGGCGCGCTCTACAACATGAGCGTCCGGCATGCAGACATCGCCGAGGCGATCGCCCGAGCGGCCGCGTTGTTCGATGAGAATCTCGTGCTCGTCGGCCTGCCGGGATCGGCGCTGCTGTCGGCCGCTCGGCGGCTCGGACTGCGCGTGGCAGCCGAAGCGTTTGCGGATCGCTCCTATGAAGCCGATGGATCGTTGACCCCACGGCATATTCCGGGAGCGGTTTCGTCAGAACCGGAGCGCGCGGCCGAACGAGCGGTGCGAATGGCGCGCGACGGCGAAGTCACTGCGCGTGACGGTTCCACGCTCTCGATCGACGTCGACACGATTTGCATTCATGGCGACACACCCGGGGCAGCCGAGCTCGCTGCCGCCGTGCGCGCCGGACTGGAACACGCGGGCATAGTGATCGCGGCATTGTGAGATTGGGAGATTCAGATTGGCAGATTGGGAGATTGAAAGAATGTTGAAGATTGTCAGATTGAAGATTATGCAAAAGATGACTTAATCTACCAATCTTCCAATCTACCAGTCTTCCAATTCAGGTTTCATTCACCCTACCCCCACTTTTCTTGTGCTCCGCTACCAACGCCCGGCGGAGCACTTTCCCGGCCATCGTTTTCGGCAGCGACTCCCTGAACTCGACGTGCACCGGGCTCTTGTACGGCGCGAGGTGCTGCTTACAGTACGCGCGCAGCTCGTCGGCGGAAGGGCTCGTGCCTGCTCGCTTGACGACCCACGCCTTGACGACTTCGCCTTTGACGTCATCGGGCACGCCGGCCACCCCCGCTTCCTGGACGCACGGGTGCGCAGCCAGCACTTCTTCAACTTCGCGCGGCCACACCTGGTAGCCGCTGGTTTTGATGAGGTCTTTCTGTCGATCGACGATGAACAAGAAGGAGTCTTCGTCGAGGTAGCCGAGATCCCCGGTGTGCAGCCACGGTCTTGGCCCTGTCGACGCATGGACGCGCAGCGCGCGCGTCGTTTCGTCGGCGTTGTTGAAGTATCCCGCCATCAACTGCGGCGCTCGCACGATGACTTCACCAGTCTCGCCGTTCGGCAGGAACCGCGTGCCCGAATCGGCATCGACAATCGCGACTTCGACGTCGGGAAGCGGCACGCCGACCGATCCGGCCTTGTTCAGGCCGTTCAGGGGATTGACGATGCAGGCCATCATCGCTTCGGTCAGCGAGTAGCCTTCGACGATCCGGCCGCCGGTGAGCTCCTCGAACTGAGTCTTCGTCGCCGACATCAAGGGGGCCGCGCCCGAGAAACATGCGCGAATCGAGCTGAAGTCGACCGATTTGTTCTTCACCTTCGGATGATTGAGCAGCGCGATGAACAGCGCAGGCACGGCACTGAAAAGCGTCGGACGGACGGTCTTGATGGTCTTGAGCAGGTCGTCGATGTCGCGCGGGTTGGGTACGAGAGCCATCGGCGTGCGGCTGATAATCGAGTGGCTCTGCACGCCGGCGCAGGCGTACACGTGAAACAGCGGCAGCGGGACGATCGCAATGTCCTGTGGTGCGCCTTCCGGCCGATGAAGCCACGCTGAAAGCTGCAAGCCCGCCGCGACCAGACATCGATGTGGTCCGACGACAGACTTCGGCATGCCCGTCGTCCCGCCGCTCATCAGCATGATGGCGGGGTCGTCTGGGGAAGGGGCCGATGCGCGACTAGAGTCGCGCCCTACCGACTTGGAGTCCTTCAAACAATCCTGAAACCACAGATCGCCTGGGGCAAGTTCGATACGGTGGCCGCCCTTTTTCTCCTTGAAAAGTGCAAACAGCACGCGGAGCATCGGCGGTAGATATTCCTTGATGCTCGTCGCGATAATACGCTTCACCGGCGTCTCGCGTTGAACGTCCTTCAGGCGGTTGTAGAACGGCGTCAGCGTGACGACGATCTTGACGCCCGCGTTCATGAGCGGCTCGCGGAGCTCGCCGCCGGTGTACAGAGGGTTCAACGGCAGAATCGTGGCGCCCGCTTTCCACGCGCCGATTTCTGCGATCAGGAACTGCGGGCAGTTCGGGAGGACGAGGGCGACGCGATCGCTCCTCCCGACGCCGGCCCGGTGGAGAGACGCGGCGAACCTGTCGCTCAGACGATCGAGTTCTCTGTTCGAAAGCGTTGTCCCCTTGAAAAAAACTGCGGGAGCGTCCGGGAGGGCCTCAGCGGTCTCGCGGATATAGTCGACCAGCGTTCTGGCCGGATACGGGTCGAGGCTCGGCGGGACTTGAGGATCGTAGTGTCGCGTCCAGGGAGCATCCATATGGACGAGGCGGCACTCAGGCGTCGTCCGTGCGACTCGCCATCAGGGTCAGCAGCAGCGCTTTCTGGCTGTGCAGACGGTTCTCAGCCTGATCGAAAACCACAGACGCGGGCGACTCGAACACGTCGGTCTCGACCTCTTCGTTGCGGTGCGCAGGAAGGCAATGCATGAACGCGGCGCGATCGCGCGCGTGGCGCATCATCTGTCTGGTTACCTGGTAGCCGTCGAACGCACGCTTCCGCTCTGCCGCCTCGGCTTCCTGCCCCATCGACGTCCAGACGTCGGTGTACACGGCGTCCGAGTCCTTGACCGCTTCGTTCGGATCGCGGAACAAGCGAATCTGTGCGCCATGCCGCGCAACCTGCATCGCCTGTTCCACGACAGACGCCGGCAATTCATAGCCCTCGGGAGATGCGATGTGAAAGGTCGTGCCGAGCATGACGGCGCCCTGTGCGAGCGATGTCGCGACGTTGTTGCCATCTCCGACGAACGTGATGGTGCGGCCCGCCCAATCGCCCCACACTTCTTTCAACGTCTGAAGATCGGCCAGCGCCTGGCAAGGATGTTCGGTGTCGCTCAGCGCATTGATCACATGAAGACGCGGCGCGGCTTTCGCGAATTCGAGCAGCGTCGAGTGCGCGAAGGTTCGCATCACCACGCACTTGACCCAGCGCTCGAGATTGCGCGCGACGTCGGCGGCGGGTTCCCGCTCGCTGAGCGCTGCCACCGGGTACGGCGTGATGACGTCGCCGCCGAGCTCGCGCACGGCAATCTCGAATGTCGAGATGGTGCGCAGCGACGGTTTCTCGAACAGCAGAGCGACGTGGGCGCCGCCGAGTGCATTCGCCGTCGGCGCCTTCCTTCCGAGAGCGCGCTCGCGTTTGACGCGCGCCGCGAGGGCGAGGCACGACTCGAGCTCTTCGGGGACGAAGTCGAGGATCGACACGAAATCCTTGGCGCGAACCTGTAAAGGCATCTATTTATGTGCGGTAGTCGGCGTTGATTCTGACGTACTCGGCACTCAGATCGCACGTCCAGATCGTCGCCTGCTCGGTTCCACCTGTACCGAGGTCGACTTCGATGTCGATCTCCTTGCCCGAGAGACAGGCGGCTGCCTTCTCGGCGTTCTCGTCGTGTGGCTGTCCCTCGTCGAAAAGGACGATGCCGCCGATACGGACGGCCGCGCGCGCGAGCTCGAACGGAACCCCGGCCCGGCCCGCCGCGGCGACGAGCCGTCCCCAGTTGGGATCACCTCCGTGTATGGCCGTCTTCACGAGCAGCGAGTTTGCAATCGTTCGCGCAGCCCGCTCGGCGTGCGCCCATTCCCTGGCGCCCACGACACGAACGGCGACGAGCTTCGTCGCCCCTTCACCCCCACGGACGATGCCGATGGCCAGCTCCCTGGAGACCGCGCGCAGGCCGGCCTCGAGGGCGGGATAGAGCGCGTCGTCTATCACGACGCCGCTCGCGCCGTTCGCCATCGCGAACACCGTGTCGTTCGTCGAGCACTCGCCGTCGACCGTAATCGCGTTGAAGGTATCGCGAGTCACCGCTGTCAGCGCCTTCCTCAACACCGCGGGCTCCACCTGCGCGTCACACGTCAGAAATCCGAGCATCGTCGCCATCAGCGGCTCGATCATGCCCGAGCCCTTCGTCATGCCGCCGACGTGGAAAACGCCTGCGGAGGTCACGACCTTCACCGCCGCCTCCTTTGGAAACGGGTCGGTTGTCATGATTGCCAGCATCGCGTTGTGATGTGCGTCGCGGCTGAGCGCCGCGACGCGCCTTCGTGACGCCGTCTTGAACTTTCTGAAGGCTGAGATCGACGCCGATCACGCCGGTCGATGCGACGAGCACTTCTTCGGGACGGCACCCCACGAGGCGGGCGACGAATTCCACGGTCGAGCGAGCGACCGCCATGCCCGCGTCACCGGTGCAAGCGTTGGCGCATCCGCTGTTGCAGACAATCGCCTTCGCGCGGCCGCCCGACTGTTCGAGATTCGCGCGCGAGACCAGCACCGGCGCCGCCTGCGTCTTGTTCGTCGTGAACACCGCGGCCGCCGACACAGGGCGGTCGGCCGTCATGCACCATCACGTCGAGCGGCCAGGCATGCGTCGGCGGCTTGATGCCGGCATAGACACCGGCCGCCTTGAAGCCTGCCGGCGCCGTGATACCGCCTTCGATGGTCTCGATTCTGGTTTCCGTTTGAGCGGCGGCCTTAGACATGCAGCTGAGCCGCGGGCTGGACCTCGGGCATCGCGTCGAGGTCGGTCACCATCGCGAATTGTTCGCATCGCCTGAACAGCGGGCAGCTCCGGCAGTCGGCCATGATCTTCTCCGGCAGCCAGGTGTGCGGAACAATCGAAAAACCCATGTGCGCAAAGTATGCGGGCTGATGGGCGAAGACACACAGGTCGTCGTAGCCGGCCGCACGGGCACGAACCTTCAGCTCGTCGACGATGCGGCGGCCGAGACCCTGTCCGCGCTTTTTCTCGCTGACGACCAGCGAGCGGATTTCGGCGACCGACGAGCTGAGCGGCGCAAGCTCGCCGCACGCGACGATCGAGCCGCGCCCATCGACGCCGACCACGAAACGATCGATCCGCGATGTCAGCTCGCTCAGCTGGCGAGGCAGAAGATGACCCGCCTGCTGATTGCGCTGAACCAGCTCGTGAATCCTCTTCGCATCGCTCCGGACGGCGGTCCGAAGCTGACGGTACCTCGCCGACTTGAGGTCTTCTTCATGTCGTGACTCCTGCGAACACTTCGCTGAACGCGGCATCGAGCAATCCAAGCGCCCGATCCAGCTCGGCCTCCGTGATAATCAGCGGAGGAAGCAACCGGATGACCTTTCCCGCCGTGCGATTCACCAGCACGCCCTGCCGGATGGCGGCTTCGTGCACGCGGAGCGGCATCCACATTCAGCTCGAGGCCCCACATCAGCCCTGCGCCTCGAACCTCGACAATCGCCGGATGTTTCTTCTGCATCTCGCGCAGCTTTGCTTCGAGATGCGCGCCGGTTTTCTTCACGTGCTCCATGAGCCCGGCGGTGAGCTGATCGAGGCACACCAGCGCGGCACGGCACGCGAGCAAGTTTCCACCGAACGTCGTGCCATGGTCGCCGAAGGCCAGGGCCGCCGCAACGTCTTCTTTGACGAGCGCGGCGCCCATGGGCACGCCGCCAGCCAGCGCTTTGCCTACCGGCACGAGGTCGGGATTCATCCCGAGCTTCTGGAAGTAGAACGGCTGCCCGGTGCGGCCAAGACCGCACTGCACTTCGTCGGCGATCAGCAGCGTCCCCGTCCGCTTGCAGATATCTGAGACGGCGTTCGCGAATTCCTGCGTGAGCGGACGCACGCCGCCCTCGCCCTGAATCGGCTCGAGGATGATCGCCGCCGTCTTGTCCGTCACTGCCTCGCGAAGAGCCGCGGCGTTCATCGGCACGAACCGCACGTTCGGCAGCAGCGGCTCGAACGGCGTCCGATAGTGCTCGGTCCACGTCGTCGACAGCGCGCCCATCGTCCGGCCGTGAAAGTCGCCTTCCATCGCGATGATCCCGCGTGCGATCGAGGACGCCTTTCGTATGCCAGTAGCGCCGCGCAAACTTCAGGCACGCCTCGACCGCCTCTGCGCCGCTGTTGCAGAAGAAGGCGCGCGACAGCCCCGAGAGCTTCGCCAGCCGCTCGGCAACCTGCCCCTGCAGAGGGTGAAAGAACAGGTTCGAGCAGTGGATCATCTCGCGCGACTGCTCGGCGATGGCGTTGGCGAGCCCCTCGTGACCGTGGCCGAGGGCCCCCACGCCGATGCCGGCGAGCAGGTCGAGATACTCACGGCCCTCGGCGTCGTACACGCGCACACCCTTGCCGCGGACCAGCACAATCGGCGTGCGCTGGTAGGTTTGGACGACGTGCTTCGACTCGAGCTCGCGAACCTTATCCATTCATGACGCCCTTTTGCTGAGTTTTCGGCTCTTCGCCGGCTTTCCAATACGAATTCGCGTGCTTTTTCCCGCACCGGCCGCGCGCCCGTGCCGCGCAAGCACGGAAAGGCCCGCAAGATCCTTCCCGTCGGCGACGAACACCTCGCCCGCGCCGTTGTCGATGGCGCTGCGGCAGGCCGCGAGCTTCGCGACCATTCCCGCTGTCGCGCCGCCGCTGGCAACCAGCTCGTCCACGTCCGGCGAACGTCATGTCGGCGATCGTCGACCCGTCGCGCTCGAGCACGCCCGAGGTCGCGCCCGCGATGATCAGCCGCGGCGATTTCAGCCGGCCTGCCAGGTGCGCCGCCAGCGTGTCGGCGTTGACGTTGAACAGCTCGCCCTCGCGCGAGGCGCCGATGCTCGAGACGACCGGCACGTAGCCCTTCCGGCAGAGATCGATCGAGCAGCGCCGGCTTGTCCTTGCCGACGGGCTCGCCCACGCGGCCCAGATCGACCGTCGCGCCGCTCGTCGACTTGTGCGGCGGCGCCGCCTTTACCCGGCCGACACCCGCGTCTGCTCCGGTGAGGCCGACCGCCTGGACGCCTGCCGCGTCCAGCGCCGCCACGAATCGCGTATTCACGAGACCCGCCAGCACGCTGACGACAACCTCGAGCGTGGGCTCATCGGTGATGCGCAGGCCGTCGACCTGCCGCTTCTCGATGCCGGCACGCGCGAGCGACGCGTCGATTTCGCGTCCGCCGCCGTGAACGACGACGAGCGGCGTTTTCCGACGCAGCTCGGGCGATTGTCGCCGCCAGCGCCGCCACGCGCTGCGGCTCTTCCAGCAGCTCGCCGCCGAATTTCAGGACGACCGGCTTCATGCCGGCAACAACCCCGTCCGCTCGTCGTAGCCGAGCATGACGTTCATGTTCTGGATGGCCTGGCCCGCCGCCCCCTTGACGAGGTTGTCGATGACAGCCACAAGAAGGATGCGGCCCCCTGCCGCGTCCACGCGCCAGCCGATATCGCAGAAGTTCGTGTACGCCGCGTGCTTGATCTCCGGCAGCGTTTCGCCCGTGAGCCGCACGAATGGCGCGTTCTTGTAGGCCGCTCTCCATCGCTTCGGCCACGTCGCGCGATGTCGTGCCCGGCCGCACCCGGGCGTAAATCGTTTCGAGAATGCCGCGATCGAGCGGGACGAGGTGCGGCACGAACGTGACCGGCGCGCCGAGCTCCTGCTCGATTTCGGGCTGATGCCGGTGGCCGAAGACGCCGTAGGCCGACACGCTGCCGTGGTTTTCCGAAAAGTGCGTCCGGTCGCTCGGCTTCTTGCCGGCTCCCGAGATGCCCGACTTTGCGTCGATGACGACCTCGCCGGCCAGCAGCCCGGTCTCGGCCAGCGGCTCGAGCGCCAGCAGCGCGGCGGTGGGATAGCAGCCGGGGTTCGTAATGAGCTCGGCGCCGGCGATGGCGCCGTAGTTCGCGCTCCGTCAGGCCGTATACGGGCTTCAGCGCGCCGAGCTTCGTCGCCGGATACCACTTCTCGCGCGCCGCGGCGTCCCGCAGCCTGAACGCGCCGGACAGATCGATGACGCGAATGCCGCGCTCGACGAGTGCCGGTGCGATCGCGGCGGCCGCGTCTTCCGGCAAGCGCCAGAAACACGACGTCGGACTTGCTCGGCGAGCTTGTCGGCCGAGAACGGCTCGATGACGCCGTCCCAGATCCTCGCCAGCGCGGGCAGCGTTCGCGCCGGGCCGTCCGGCGACGACGACATCGCCGCCGTAACGCGCACGTGCGGGTGGCCCGGCGAGCCAGCGCAGCAGTTCCTGGCCGGCGAAGCCGCTGGCGCCGGCGATGCCGACCTTCACGGTCTGTCCGGCGCGCTGCGCGCGCTGGCGCAGCCGTCCGCTCGGTGATTGAGGAAGTATCCATCGCGAAGCATAAATATACACCATATTCCACGAGGAAGTGTGTATGATAATTCGCAACTCTGTATGGTTATGAAGACGCGCGCGGCAGGCGATCGTGCTCGAGCTCGTCCAGAAGGAAGAGATTACGAGCCAGGAACAGCTGCGCACGCGGCTGAAGGCGCGCGGCTACGACGTGACGCAGGCCACGCTGTCGCGCGATATCCGCGACCTGGCGCTGGTGAAGCGGTCGTCGGATGGCGCCTATCAGCAGCAGGGTGCCGAGCCGCAGGTCGCGCCTGCGGCGGGCGTCGCGCTGCAACGCGCGATGGCCGAATACGCCAGCGGCGTTGCGTGCGTGCAGCAGCTCATCGTCGTGCGCACCGGGCCCGGGCATGGCGCAGCCGCTTGCGCTCGCCATCGACCGCGCCAGGCTCGATGAGGTCGTCGGGACGCTGGCCGGAGACGACACGATTCTGGTTATTTCGCAGAATGCCCGCCACGCCAAGGCGCTGGCGAAGCAGCTGGAGGCGTGGTCTCAGTTTGCCTAACGAAAAACGAAAGAGGAAGAAGGAATAGTGGCACGCACGATTCACAGAATCGTCCTTGCGTACTCCGGCGGGCTCGACACGTCCGTTGCCATTCCCTGGCTCAAGGAGAAGCACGGCGCCGAGATCGTCGCGGTCACCCTCGACCTCGGGCCAGGGGCGGGAGCTCAATCAGATTCGCGAGCGCGCGAGGTCGGCCGGCGCGATCCGCTGCCACGTGCTGGACGTGCGCGAGGAGTTCGCGCGCGACTACATCCTGCCCGCGCTGCAGGCTGACGCGCTGTACGAAGAGCGATATCCGCTCGCGACCGCGCTCAGCCGGCCGCTGATCGCGAAGAAGCTCGTCGAGATCGCGCACATGGAAAACGCCACCGCCATCGCACATGGCTGCACGGGCAAGGGCAACGACCAGGTGCGCCTCGACGTGTCGGCCCGCGCCATCGATCCGGCCATCAGCGTGATTGCGCCGGCACGCGAGTGGGGCATGACGCGTCCCGAAGAGATCGCGTACGCGCGTGAGCGCCACGTGTCCGTGCCCACGACCGTCGCCAGCCCCTACAGCACCGACCAGAATCTCTGGGGGCGGTCGATCGAGTGCGGCGTCCTGGAAGATCCGTGGGTCGAGCCACCCGACGACATCTATACGCTGACGAAATCGCCGGCCGACGCGCCCGCAGCGCCTGCTTACGTCGAGGTTGAATGGCAAGGAGGCGTGCCGACCGCGGTCAATGGCGTCGAGATGTCCCTCGTCGAGCTCATCAATTCGATCGAAACGATCGCTGGTGTCCACGGCGTCGGCCGCATCGACATGGTCGAAAATCGGCTGGTCGGCATCAAGTCGCGCGAGATTTACGAAGCGCCGGCGGGATTCCTGCTGCACCAGGCGCATCGCGAGCTCGAAACCCTGGTCATCCCGAGAGATTGTCTGCGCTTGAAGCAGCGCCTCTCGCAGGAGTACGCCGACATCGTCTACAACGGCCTCTGGTTCTCGCCGACGCGATCGGCGATTGACGCCTTCGTGCAGAACATCCAGCCGCGCGTGACGGGAACGATCCGGCTGAAGCTTTACAAGGGCGATTGCCGCGTCGTCGGCCGGAAGTCGGACTTCGCGCTCTACGAATATGGCCTTGCGACCTATGACGCCGGCGATACCTTCGATCACTCGGCCGCAGAAGGCTTCATCAAGATCTGGGGGCTTCCCGTCGAAACGGCGGCGAAGAACGCGCGGCGCCGCTCGGCGACACACGCAGATCGTTCCGCGGCTCCGGTGCCGGGGCCCCCAACGCGGCAGCCGCGTTGGGGTGGGGTGGCGAAGTAGCTGATGGGGAATCTATGGTCAGGACGTTTCAGCAGCGAGCCCGATCCCGTTGCCTTCCAGTTCGGGTCGTCATTCCGATTCGACAGACGTTTGTTCGAAGACGACGTGACAGGCAGCCTTGCGTGGGTTGAGGGACTTGCCGGCGCCGGCGTTTTCAACAGTGACGAGGCGGAGACGGTGTCCGCCGCCCTCAGAGAAATTCTCGATCGAGGCAGGCGCGAGCCCGCATTCGTCGACGGTCCCGACGAAGACGTGCACGCATTTGTCGAGCGACAGCTCGTGGAACGTGTCGGCGACCTGGGCAAGCGGCTGCATACGGGTCGTTCGCGCAACGAGCAGGTTTCGCTCGACCTCCGGCTCTACCTCCGGAGGCAGATACCAGGTCTTCAGAGACAGGTTGCCGCTGTGGTCGGCGCGCTGGCGAGGAAGGCGGAATCGGCCGGCACTGCCGTCATGCCGTCCTATACGCACCTTCGGCGCGCGATGCCCGTGCTCGTGTCGCACTTTTTTCTGGCGCACGTTGCCGCGCTGCGACGCGATTACGACCGGCTAGGCTGGGCGTCGCAGGAGGCCGACGCCATGCCGCTCGGATCGGGTGCCGTTGCGGGCACAAACTACGCTGTGGACACGGCGATGCTTGCGTCGCGGCTCGGCTTTTCACGAGTGGTCGCCAACAGCATCGACGCTTCGTCCGATCGCGATTTCGTCGCAGGGTTCCTGCACGCGTGTGCCATGCTGATGGTGCATCTGAGCCGGCTTTCCGAAGACCTCATCATCTTCTGCGACGAAGAACACGGCTTTTTCCAGCTGTCGGACGCATCGAGCACCGGCAGCAGCATGATGCCGCAGAAAAAGAACCCGGATCCGCTGGAGCTTATTCGCGGCAAGTCCGGACGACTGATCGGCCATCTCACCGGATGGATGGCGACGATGAAGGGGTTGCCGAGCGGATATAACAAGGACCTGCAGGAAGACAAGGAAGCCGTGTTCGACGCCGAAGCCAACGTGTCTGGAGCGCTGGCGACCCTTGTCGGGGTCGTCGACGGCCTGGAGATGTTTCCGGCTGCGACCGCGGCAGCGGCGTCGGGGCTGCTGCTCGCGACCGACGTCGCCGATTTTCTGGTAGGCAAGGGAATGCCGTTCCGCGAGGCCCACGAGGTGGTCGGCGGCATGGTGCGCCAGCTACTCGCCGAGCGGCGCGATTTTGGCGCATTGACGCCTGCGGAATGGCAGCGTCACAGCCAGCTTTTCGACGATTCCGTACGGCGCGTGGTCACTCCGGATGCGTCCGTTCGCGCACGCAAGACTCCGCAATCCACTGAGCCTCGAGCGGTTTCGGCCGCGCTGGCCGAGGTGAATGGATGGTTGCGGCGCATCGGTGCGACGTAGTAGACTGGCATTCCCGCGATTATTCCCGGCCTAAAAAGGTATTTTCGGGAGATTCATGCAACAGCGTCAGCTACGGCTTGGTGACATTCTGGATGACTATTGCCCGCGCGAGCGCCGTCTCGCGAATCACACGATCGTGGCAATGGTCGGCAACGACGTACGACTAACCCGCTGCACGACGTGCGATACCGAACATCCCTACAAGGGTGGCAAGGCGCCGCGCCTGCGCAAGAAAAAGACGTCGGTGGAAGCGGCCTACGACGAGGTGCTCGAGTCAGTGAAGCAGGAACAGCCGCAAGCCGTCCTGATAACCAATCCCGAGTCCGAGGAACCCGAATCCCCGCTGGGGCCGCTCGGTGATGATGCGCCGCAGGACGCGCAGAACGTTCCGGCGCACAACGACAACGGCAACGGTCCCGCGAATGCGGCACCCGAGGAAGTGCGGCTGCATCGTCCTTTGATTCGCGCGCAGCTGCCGCGCATCGAACGCGAGCCGGCCGCGCGTCCAGTGCCCGAGTTCACGATCAGGCAGGCGAACAAGCGCCAGGGACGGTTCCAGAACAACAACTCACGGCCAGGACGATTCGCGAAGAGCGGCGGCCAGGGGGGCAACTCGCGCGGGCCTTCGGGTGGCCAGGGGGCGCGTCACGGCGGAGGCCGGCCTCAAGGGCATGGCGGACCGATGCGCTCCGGCGGCGGACGTCCTCAAGGGCACGGCGGGCCGCGGAAGCGCTCGCGATAGCACTTTTTACTTTTCACTTTTCACTTTCCAGATTCCGCCTACCGCCATGCCTGATCTTTCGGGAAAGTACGGGCTCGTCGTCGGCGTCGCCAACAAACGGTCGATTTCATGGGCGATCGCCCAGGCGCTCGCGCAAGCAGGCGCGCGCCTCGCGCTGACCTATCCGAGTGCGCGCCTCGAAGAGAACGTGCGCGAACTGGCCGCGACGCTCGACAATCCCGTCATCCTGCCATGCGATGTCTCGAGCGACGAGCAGATTGCCGAAGTCGGCCGATCGCTCGACAAGGAATTCGGCGGCCTCGACTTTTTCGTCCACGGCGCCGCATTTGCCAAATCCGAGGATCTCGCCGCGCCGTTTACACAGACCTCGCGCGAAGGGTTCCGCATCGCGCTCGACGTGAGCGCGTATTCGTTTATCGCCCTTGCGCGAGAAATGCGGCCGCTCATGCAGAAGCGAGGCGGCGGCAGCATGTTGACGCTGACCTATCTCGGCAGCGAGCGCGTGTTCAAGAACTACAACGTGATGGGGGTGGCGAAGGCTGCGCTCGAGTCGTCCGTGCGATATCTCGCGGCAGAGCTTGGCCCCGAGAACATCCGCGTCAACGCGATATCGTCAGGCCCGATCAAGACCCTCGCCGCAATGGGAATTTCGGGCTTCTCGAGCATCCTCGGCCACTATCGAGAGCATGCGCCGCTGCAGAAGAACACGGAGCTCGGAGAAGTTGCGGATGCCGCGGTCTTTCTGCTGAGTCCCGCAGGGCGCGGTGTGACGGCGGAGATCATGATGGTCGACTCAGGTTTCTCGGTAATGGGCTTCTGAATTGGCAGATTGGAAGATTGGCAGATTGGAAGAATGTTGTCTGATTGATGAATGACGATTGCGCGACTGATTGAGGTCTGACGATCCGGCGATTCGGCGCAGCAAGAATCCGCAAGCCTCCCGTCGCCGAAGGAGATGCATCGATGCTCTTTCGCACATCGCTCCACGATCTCCGACTCACGCTACGACACGCTGGACGCGCCAAGGCGTTCTACGCCAGCGCCGTCCTGACGCTGGCGCTCGGCATCGCGGGCGCCACGGTGATGTTCACGCTGGTTCGCGGCATTTTGCTCAGGCCGTTGCCAGTTCCGGACGAGGAGCGCCTTGTTGTGTCGTGGCGCGTGCCGCGCTCGGGCCTGGCCACACACGTACCTTATCGATCCGCAGACGTCGAGGAAATCGGGCGCGCGAACCGGTTGTTCGAGAAGGTCACGGGTGTCGGCTATAACGGCGCGTTCGACGAGGACTGGCGCCTCGGCGACGTCTGGATCACCGCGAAGACCGTCGCCGTGATGGGCGGGTTCTTCGACGTGGCCGTCTGCTGCTGTGCGCTGAGCTGATCCAGTTCTTCCCGCGCCATCTCGGCGTGACGCCGCTGCGCAGCCGCCCAACCACGAACAGCACGCCAACGCCGCGCAAATTCGCGGCCCTCTCACCGGCAGGGCCGGTTAGAACGGGAACCACAGGGACCCAGAAGTCCGTGCCGCGCGGGTAGTCGAAATCCTGCGGCTAGTCAGATTTGCAAAACATTAACTTAGTTCGCCTTCAGCACATCGGCCAGCCTAATTTGCGATACCTTCATCGCTGGCACCCAGCTGGCGACCATACCTGTTGCTGCAAGTGTTACCACGGCTCCCGCGATGATCCAGGGGCTCTGAGGATCCAGCCCATATACGAGCGAACCAACGAAGCTCACTGCCCAGATACTGAAGCAAAGGGCGTAACCGGACTGATTGCGGCCGCTGATGACGAGATGCATGCGGCGTTGTTGGGTTTAGTGCGGAAATTCCTTGTCTGACTCGATCGTCCGTACGTCACGAAACGTTGCTACCACGTGATCGTTCCACCCGGTGGTGGCCAGAGGCCCATCAACTGACGCATCGTAATGATCTGGCCCAGATGATGGCCGCTGTGCATGGCCGCTTGCAGGATACCGGAGCCGCACGATTCCTTGGAGAGGCTGGGAATATGGACGTCTGGTGGCAGCAACGGGTCGCCAAGTGAGTCCGATTCCTCGGCGATGCGCTTCGCCTCGTCGATGGAGTGGAGAAAGCGCGTGCGCAGCGCGTCCCAGCCGTCCGCTGGAACGGCTGGCCACCCGTCGACCGCATGCTGAGCGATTCCAGTGAATCCAGCGACGACGCACCCATTGAACCACTCCTGCCAGTAACAGATATGGGCCACAATCTCCGCGATCGAATGTGGAAGGCCGTGTGGTTTCGCGTGCGCGTGGTCGGCGGTGAGTCCGTCGAGAATGGCGGCGGGACTGAGATAGACGCCTTCACCCTTCAGCACGCTGGTCAAGAGACTCCGGTCGTGAACCTGGTGGAGTGTGGTCATCTCGAAATTGTGTTCCGTGTCTGCGTTGGAGCCAAGCCGCTGGTCTTCACGCCGCAACATCACCGTAATCGCATCGTGACTAGAGGAGGGAACCGGCCCCCAGAATGACTCTCGGCCACAGCCTTCGGCGCGATAGACTTCGACGACGACCTTCATCCCTATGCAAGTTGCAGCTCTTTACGACATTCACGGGAACCTTCCAGCGTTGGAGGCCACCCTCCGAGAAGTGCGGGACGCTCGCGTCGACCTGATCGTGGTGGGTGGGGACGTGCTCCCTGGTCCCGTGCCTCGCGAGACGTTGGCGTGCCTGATGGCGCCGGAAATTCCAGTCCGGTTCATCCACGGCAATGGAGACCGCATCGTGACCACGTACCTTGCTGGCGGAGACATCAGCGAGGTGCCAGAGGTACATCGCGACGTTATCGAGTGGACTGCTCAGCAGTTGACGACGGAACAGCGCAAAGCCATAGCTAGCTGGCCGTTCACGGACGAGATCGATATCCCCGATCTCGGGCACACGCTCTTCTGTCATGCCACGCCACGCAACGACCGTGAGATCTTCACGCGAGTGACGGCCGAAGAGCGGCTTGCCAGAGTCTTCGGCGATGTCATTGCGTCGGTCGTCGTCTGCGGCCATACACACATGCAGTTTGATCAAATGGTCGGACGTGTGCGAGTTGTGAATGCTGGCAGTGTAGGCATGCCCTTTCAATCGCCTCCCGGCGCATATTGGCTGCTGCTCCGGCCAGACGTACAACTACGACGGACAGACTACGATTTCGCGAGGGCCGCCGAGCAGATACGGGCAACCTCGTACCCGCAAGCCGAGAGGCTTGCGGTACGGTACATCCTGAACCCTCCGACGGAGGCGGAGTCGCTACAGATGTTTGCTGGTGCTGAACTCAGCTGAGCGTCCCGTTGTTCGAGCTCGTTATGCCCCGCCAGACTGGAGGCCTCGATGTCCGTTTTCACGAATCCTGCCACTGGAGCCGCGGAGCACGCAGCCGCTTACGTCAGTGCCGTCCTGGAGCTGCTCGGCAACCGCGAACCTATAACCGTACTGCGCGAGATGACAACGGCGTTGCCACGCTCGATCGAAGGGTTGTCCTTGCAGCAACTACGCCAGCCGGAACGTCCGGGCAAGTGGTCGATTGGCCAGATCCTCCAGCATTTGGCCGATTCGGAGATTGTGTGGGCGTGGCGCATGCGCATGATCCTCGCGCAGGATCGACCACAGCTGACGGGGTACGACCAGGATCTGTGGGCGGAGCGGCTGCACGACCATGCGGATCCTTCGGATGCAATTGAGCTGTTTACGGTGCTTCGGTGCGCGAATCTACGTCTGGTGGAGGGCGCATCACCAACTGAGCGGCAAAGAGTGGGCGTGCATGTCGAGCGCGGAGAAGAGAGCTTGGAGCATCTCTGTAGACTATACGCGGGCCACGATCTGCTGCACCTCCGTCAAATCGAGCGCGTCCGCCGGGCTGCCGCTTAACGCGCTTCATGTCGTCGCGCATTACCCTCTGCAACGAGACCGGTTCGGGAAGCGCCGAGCGGCCCGGGCGACGCGGCCGCAGAGATCATCTAAACGCTTTTCGAGAGCGCGGGCAGTTGAGGGCGACGACGAAACTGTTTCCGATTTCATTGATTGCGTGTATCGCCGTATCAGACCACGTAGGCTAGCGCGCTATGGCCGCGCGGCTCTTGGCTGGTGCGAGGGGTCCGAGCGCGCGGGGCGGTCCGATTCGGCGAGCGTCGATCGTCTGATGCTTCGCCTGCCACGTCTTGCCACCGTCGGTCGAGCGGTCGGCGATCCATGAAAATCGATCGGGCTGGATGTCGTAATACCGAATCTTCCACGTCGACGGCTGGTCGCTCATCACCCCGAACCGCTGCTCAATGTGCATTTCGGTGCCCACGCGGAGAGCGGTGCCGACATCCTGCAATCCGTTTCCTGCATCCATCCCCACCAGTTCCCATCGATCGAGCGCTTTGTTGTAATTGCGCAGCGTCGAGGTGACATAGAACGTCTCGTTCTTGTCGCCCACGATTCGATACTCGTCGAGGATTTGCCCTCCATCGAGCCGCACGGCGCTCCAGTAACCACGGAAGTTCCCATATTCACGGCTCACGGCCGTGAACTCCCAGTCGCCGAGCAGGTAGTCGAAGTCGCCTTTGTGCGCCTCGTACGAGGCTTGCATCTGCTGAGGTGTCCGCTTGTCCGGTGTCTGCGCGGACGTCGACGCCGAGCAGAAAAGGACTATGCCAATGACGAGGAATCTGCTGAGACTCATGGCGTTCTCCGTGCGATCTTCCAGAGGGACGACACTGTGCGAATGATCAGACTACCGTGCACAATCGCAGGGCTGGCCGTATGAATCATCTCGCCCATCGAGTTCTTGTGGAGAATCTTGAATTGCGGTCCGGCCTCGAGCACGTACACGTCGCCATCCTCGCTCGCCAGGAAAATCTTCCCGTTGTAGGCCCACGGGGACGTGCTGAAGCCGCTCGCCTGAGGATCGATTCGCTGACGCCCATAAATTTCCTTGCCCGTCTGTGCGTCGTGGCAGGTGAAGAGGCCGCGTGCGAAGAGGCTGCACAGTTGATTGCGATAGACGATCGGCGACGGCAGATACGTGGCGAGCGCCGGATTCGACCATGCGACGAACTCGTTGCTCGTCTGACCTTCTTTGAGCGTGATGTCGCCGCTCGCACCAGGCCGGATGACATACACGGGACGGAAGGCACCCGGATACCCCGAAGACGCGTACAGCAAGCCATTCGCGGCAAATGGGGTTGGGGTCGTGCTTCCTGAGAGCCCGTTCAGATGCCACAGCGGGTTCCCATCGATATCGTAGGAACTAACTCGCCGCTTGCTGACCGTGATTAATTCGGTACGCACACCGTGTTCCCACACGAACGGCGTCGACCATCCGAACCCACGCTCTTTCGCCTCCTGGATTCGCCACAGCGGCTTGCCGGTTTGCGTCTCGAACGCCGCAAGCCACCACAGGTTGGGATGCTCGTCCGACACCAGGAAAATGCGATTCCGGTGAATCGCGGGCGACGCTCCTGGTCCGAAGGGCCCGACTTCGGGCGGGCTGAGGACCGGTTGATCAACTTGCCGGCTCCATACGACTTGACCGCTGAAATCGACGGCGGCCAACAGTCCGGCCGGGGCGTGAAAGACATACACGCGCTGCCCATCGGTCACCGGCGTTTCAGTGGCGTACGAGTTTTTGTGATATCTCGGTGTCAGCGGCGCGCCCCGCTTGAGCTCTCGTTCCCAACGCAGCTTGCCTGTTTTGAAGTCGAAGTCGTACAGCATCCAGCGGTAGTTGGCGTTCGCCGGAACCTGCCAGTAGGTGGGGGTCGACGGCATCTTCCCGTCTTCGATGACCAGCCCAGGTTTGGGAAGCGTGTCATCTCCGAGGACCGATGTGACAAAGACGTGTTCTCCCCACACAATCGGAGAACCCCACCCGAGTCCGGGCACCGCGACCTTCCACGCGATGTTTTCCTGTGCGCCCCACGTCTCGGGTAGTCGGGGATCGTCAGCGGCGACGCCTGCGTCCGGTCGAAAATGCGGCCAGTTGTCGGCGGCTGAAACTGCGGTCAGACTCAGCGCGACGAGTAAGGCAACGACCCAACCTAAGCGCATGGTGCCTCCTATCGAGCAATCAGACACCGTACGAAGCCCGTTGTTCGCGGCACGAGGAAACGCCGCTCCAACCAACTCTCTCACGGCGGTCAACAGGCCGTCCGCCCGTGGGAACCTCAATCCCACCAACGGCCAGAAACCTGCTGGCACTGCCAAGATCCGCTCCTTTTCACGGCACGCAGGTTGATATGGTGGCGATAGACCTCCGCCAACAAAGGAGCCACAGATGAGTGGGATCGGACAGGACCTGGGATACGCACTCCGAGGACTCAGGAGGAAACCTGGATTCACTACTGTGGCCATACTCGTCCTGGCTCTCGGCATTGGGGCGAATGTGGCGATGTTCACATTCGTCGATGTCATGCTGTTTAAACCGTCGCCTTGGAGCCACGACGGTCGCCTTGTGTGGCTCACGTCGTCCACCGGCCGCTCCTCAGGTAGCGGAAGCATGTCGCATCCAGATTACGTGACCATCCGCGATCGGGCGAGCACCTTCGCGGGAATCCTGGCGTATTCGGGAGGTTCCGTCTCGGTTGGAAGCGCAACACCGCAGCGAGCGCTTGCCGGAGTGGTATCGGCAAACTATTTTGACACTGTGGGGATTCGTGCGGCACGTGGTCGCACGTTTACCGAAGAGGAGGAGCGGCTGGGTGCGCACCCTGTTGTTGTCCTCAGCGATGAATTCTGGAGAACACAGTTCGGCGCAGACCCCGCGATCCTGAACACCAGCGTAACCATCAACGGCACGTCGTTCACGATTATCGGCGTAGCGCCGCCCGGATTCACTGGAATCACATACGCGACAAACCCCGAGCGCCTGTGGGTTCCTTTGGGAATGCAGAGCCTTGTTATGCGCGCGCAAGCCGATCTACTGAGCGCGTCGGACGTAAGCTGGTTGCGAGTTGTCGGACGGCTTAGACACGATACGACCATCAGTCAGGCAGACGCTGAGGTGCGGGTCCTCGCCCGTCGATTGAACGCTCCCGGTGCTCCACCGGATCGCGAAAAGACGGTGCAGGTGGTTCCTTTGCGCGGCGGCCTGACGGCTGGGGAGCAAGCGTCGTTGGCGCCAGTGTTCGGGCTGATGTCGGTTGTGCCGGTGCTCGTACTGCTCGTCGCGTGCGCGAATGTGGCGAACGGCCTTATGGCTCGCCATGTCGCTCGTGCCAAGGAGTTCGCACTGCGGGTTTCGATAGGCGCCACTCGCGCCCGCCTTGTCCGCCAGCTGATGGCCGAAGCGTTCGTGATGGCACTGTGTTCGGCAGCCGCTGGATTTGTCATGTCGTTCCTGCTGATTGCGGCTATCACGCGCTACGGCGAAGTTCCTGCGGATGTCGTGGAACTCGTCAGACCTGATCGGCGAGCGCTTATCGCGGCCGTTATCGCCGCAACGGCGACAACGTTCATATTCGGCTTAGCGCCAGCTCTGACGGCGACGAGAGTCGGCCTGCTCCTGGCATTAAAGCAGGAGGGCCTCACCGCCACTCCAACGACTGGTCGCCGACGTTTAGTTCGCGGATTCGTTGTCGCGCAGATCGCACTCTCGCTCGCTCTACTGGTGACTTCTGGGCTGTTCTTTCAAAGCCTGTCCAAGGCTATGCGCGTCGATCCAGGGTTCGACCCTCGTGGAGTCGTAATCGCATCGTTTGACCCGGACCCGCAAGGCTATACCGTCTCGCGGCGGGAACAGCTGATCCGTGGTTTTGCTGAGCGCGGATCCGCATTACCGGGTGTGATTTCGGTTGCATTCACAAGCGCACGACCGCTCAGTGGAGACATGCCAGGGACGACCGCACACACGGAATCAACGTCGGCTCCAGTTGTCTTTACGAGGATCTCGCCCAGGTACTTCGACACGTTGCGTCTGCCGCTTGTGCAGGGACGCGAGTTTTCCCTAACCGATTCGATCAGTGCGCCGCCAGTCGCCATTGTCAACGAGACCTTGGCACGGCGGTTATGGCCATCAGCCAATCCGATTGGACAGCGGCTTCGCGATGCGAACGCGAGCCAGGTATGGCGGGAAGTGGTAGGGGTTGTTCGAGACGCTAAATATCAGACGTTAACTGAAAGGCCTGTCGGCGCGTACTACCTCCCTCTGCTTCAAGATGATCCGGGCGGCACTTTATCATTACTCGTCCGCAATAACGGCGATGAACGCGAAATGTTCACGTCGCTCACGGCTGTGGCACGTAGTCTGGACCCGGCTTTGCCGCTCTTCGATATGCAAACGCTCCAGGAAGATGTCCGGCGCACGACGAGGCTGCGACGTGCAGGGACGTCATTGCTCACCGTGTTCGGCGGAATGGCACTGCTGCTCGCGGCGGTCGGGATTTACGCTGTGGCTGCTCACGCTGTCTCGCTGCGCACACGAGAAGTCGGTATCCGCATGGCATTCGGTGCGCAGCCGAACGATGTGTCAAGAATGTTTGCAGCTGAGAGCGTCACGGTTGCGTTGATCGGGGTGCTGATTGGCCTTGGACTAAGTGCGGGCGCATCGCAAGTCCTCACCACATTCTTGTTTGGCCTTACAGGAACCGATGCAATGACATTCATGACGGGCTCCGTCGTTGTTATCGCGGTCGTGATCCTTGCCAGCTATATTCCGGCCCGTCGTGCGTCCCGCGTCGATCCATTAGTTGCGCTGCGATATGAATGAGGTGAGACGATGAACGGCTTGCTGCAAGAGGTGCGATACGCGCTGCGCGGGCTGCTGGGAATCCTGTCTCAACTCAAGCTGGGAGTCTCTTATGACTGGTAGCGTTCAGGCCATTCGAACCCTCTTCAGAAGTCCCGGTTTTGCGCTCGCGGGCGCGCTGTCACTAGCGCTTGCCATCGCCGCCAATACAGTTGCCTTCGGAGTACTGAATGCCCTGATCCTCCGTCCCCTGCCGGTGCCCGATCCGGACCGCCTGTTTTTTGTTCAGCGAGACGCAGGCAGAACCCATTCGTTTCCGTTCTATCGCGCGCTCGGCAATCGCGCCACGCTGTTCGAGGGACTGGCGGGCTATCGCATGTCGCCGATGTCCCTCCAAGGCGACCAAGGGGCTCAGCGGGTCTGGGGCTATCTCGCCACGGGCAACTATTTCGACATGCTCAACATCCGGCCTGCGCTCGGACGCTTCTTTCATGCCAGCGATGATGTCGTACCCGCCCAGGCACCCTACGCGGTGCTGAGCTATGCCTCGTGGCAGAGCCGCTTCGGCGGAGATCCGGACATTGTCGGTCGCACGATTCGTATCCAAGGGCGGACGTACACCGTTCTCGGCGTGGCCCCTGAAGGCTTTCGTGGCACCGAGGCGTTCTTCGTTCCCGAGCTCTGGGTGCCCATGATGATGCAGCCCCATATCGAAGAACGGAACTGGCTCGACAACTGGGGCACGCTCAACACAAGTGTGATCGGTCGTACGAAAAGCGGCGTGACGACGGATCAGGCGGTGGCGAATCTGAACGCCGCCGGCGCGGCCATCGTTAAGGAGCAACCGGCTGCCTTGGGACGAGCAGATAGAGCCCCGCGATTCTCACTCACGACTCCCGGGTTGTTCGGTGACATGCTGCGCAGTCCAATCGAATCGTTTACGGGCGCAGTTATGTTCCTCGCCGCGTTGGTCCTGCTCGCGGCCTGTCTGAATCTCGCGACGCTGTTCATCGTACGCTCACTGGATCGCATGCGAGAGATCGGCATCAAGCTGGCGTTGGGAGCCAGCCGGACCCGGCTGTCGCGCGACATGGTGATCGAAGTCATGAGTCTCTCCGTTGTAGGCGGCCTCGGCGGATTGGTGATAGCAAACGCAGCACTTTCGTATTTGACGAAGTGGCGCATTCCCATCGATGTGCCAATTCAATTCGATGTCCGGGCGGACTTGGGTGTATTCGTGTTTGCAGTCTTGGCTGTTATTGGCGCCGGGCTGCTCGCATCTATAGGCCCGCTCTGGCGGATTTGGCGTGCGGATCCGCAAGCGACGCTCCGGCCGTCGCAGAGCATCTCAGAATACCGGGTCGGAACGTGGATGAAGGTGCGTGTGCCGATGCGCGACGGGCTGTTCGCCGTACAGGTGGCGTGCTGCGCGGTGCTGATTACCGCCAGCCTCGTGTCGCTTCGCGGTCTCGCCGGTGCGATGTCGACCGATGTCGCGATGGATGTCGATCACGTCACCGTTGCGGGCTTTGATCTCGGTCTTGCCGGATACACGAACGCCGCCGGTCGCGACTTTCGACGGCGTGTGCTCGACGAGGCGTCGGCGATTCCTGGTGTCTCGTCAGTGGCGTTTAGTAGCTCGGTGCCCCTTTACATCGACTACTCGTCGACGAGTGTCTTTCCGGAGCGAACCGCGGATCCTTCACGACCGGAGGCCCATCTGGCGGCATACTACGCGGTGTCACCGGGCTTCTTTCCAACAGTTGGTACGCACATGCGGCGTGGCCGCGATTTCACATGGCAGGACGATGACCGGTCGCCGAGGGTCGCGATTGTCAACGAAACACTGGCGCGGCGCGTGGGCGCGGCCGGCGGAACAGGATGGCAACTACGCACGGGCTGCGCCACCTGCGATCCAATCGAGGTGATCGGGATCGTCGAAGACGGCAAGTATGCAACGCTTGCTGAAGAGCCCAGGTCGGTCATCTTCTTCCCGATTCTTCAGCGTGACACGCTCACGACGATGATGCTGGTTCGTTCGGAACGGCCGCAGTCAGAGATCGCAGGCGCCTTGCGTGAGGTCATTCATCGCCTCGATCCCGATCTGTCGCTGTATTCGTTGGGCGGGCTCGACGAGGCAGTAGCGTTCGTCTTCGTGCCGGCCTACGCCGCGACGATTGCGCTCAACGCGTTTGGTATTCTGGCGGCGATGCTCGCGGCCACCGGCATCTACGGTTTGGCGGCGTACTCGGTGAGCCGGCGAACGCGCGAGATCAGCATCCGCTCGGCCATCGGCGCGCGACCGTCGCAGGTTCTTGGGAATATTCTTGGCCGAACGGGCGGCTTGCTCACGATCGGATCGATCGCCGGCATTCTGCTCGGGCTCGTGGCCAGCCGCGTGTTGCAGCATGTGGTGTATCAAGCGACCCCACACGATCCGGTCGTCCTGTTGGCGGCGATTGTCGTGATGTATGGAATTGGCCTTGGCGCGACCTGGCTGCCAGCACGGCGGGCGCTGCGCATCGATCCGGTGCGCGCGCTGAGAGATGAGTAATCGCGCTCGATGAATGAGGTGCGCTGATGACTAACATCCTCCAGGATCTACGCTATGCCCGTTCGAAGGTCCGCCAAGACGCCGGGATTCGCCACGATGGCGATCTTCACCTTAGCTCTCGGCATCGGTGCCACGACCGCGGCCTTCTCGGTGCTTGATTCGACGTAACCTCGTCGCCACGTGAGCCTCAGGCGAATGAGGCGAAGCCTACGTTCGGCCCCTTCGCACGAGCGGTCCGTGAGACATCGGGCCCAATCGGGCCAAAGAGCTCAGAGGAAGGCGATACCCGCCCATCGTCCGGAGGAGATGCATCAATGCTCTTTCGCACATCGCTCCACGATTTCCGACTCACGCTACGACACGCTGGACGCGCCAAGGCGTTCTACGCCAGCGCCGTCCTGACGCTGGCGCTCGGCATCGCGGGCGCCACGGTGATGTTCACGCTGGTTCGCGGCATTTTGCTCAGGCCGTTGCCGGTTCCGGACGAGGAGCGCCTTGTTGTGTCGTGGCGCGTGCCGCGCTCGGGCCTGGCCACACACGTACCTTATCGATCCGCAGACGTCGAGGAAATCGGGCGCGCGAACCGGTTGTTCGAGAAGGTCACGGGTGTCGGCTATAACGGCGCGTTCGACGAGGACTGGCGCCTCGGCGACGTCTGGATCACCGCGAAGACCGTCGCCGTGATGGGCGGGTTCTTCGACGTGGCCGGCGTGCGGCCTCAGATCGGCCGAGCGTTGACCGTTGAGGATGACCGCCGCGGCGCCGAGCGGCTGATCGTGCTATCCCACAGCGCGTGGGTGCGGCTGTTCGCCGCAGCCCCCGAAGCGATCGGGCAGACACTGCACCTGCAGAACCGCGCCTTCACTGTGGCAGGGGTGATGCCCGCAGACTTCGAATACCCTGGCGGGTCGGAGATCTGGACGACGCTCAACGCCCTGGCCGAGATTGAACCTAATGAGGCGTTCCGCACCGACGTACTGCACAACGTCGAGATCCTGGGGCGGCTGCGCAACGGTATCACCGTCGCGCAGGCGACCGACGAGCTCGCCACGATGATGACGGACCTGGATTCTCGGACCCCCGGGGCTGGTTTCGTCAACTTTCGTCCGGTGGTTCGTCCCTTCAAGGACATGGTTGTCGGAGAGATCGACACCGCGCTCGGCGTGCTCTTTGCGGCCGTCGGCCTCATCCTGGCGATCGCCGGTGCCAACGTCGCCAACCTCCTCCTGATGCGCGGCGAAGGTCGCCGGACCGAGCTCGTCGTACGGGCGGCGCTCGGTGCCAGCCGTGGCAGGCTGGTCGTCCAGCTTCTCGCCGAGAGCCTCGTGGTCGCGCTTGCCGCGGCCGCCGTCGGTCTCGGGCTGGCGCGCTGGGGCCTCGAGACCGTCGTGACGCTCGTGCCCGAGGGCCTGCCGCGCCCGGAATCCATCCGCATCGACGTCGCCGTGGTGGCGTTCACAACGGGTGTCGCCTTTGTCTCTGCGGCGCTGGCTGGTGTGGTACCAGCGCTGACCGCGTCGCGGCTCGATCTCGTCGGCTGCCTGCGCGCCGGAGGACGCGGCACGACGGGTGCGAGCGCCCGCGGGCGGCGGCTGCTCGTGGCCGCTCAGGTGGCGCTGGCGGTGACCGTTGTGGCGGCCGCGGGTCTTCTCGCGCGCAGCGTGCAGCGGCTGCAGGCCGTCGACCTGGGCCTTGCCGCCGATCGCCTCGTCCTCGCCGAGCTCGATCTGCCGCGCGAGCGCTACGCGGATACGACGCTCCGACGAACGTTCCACGACGAGGTGGTGGCGCGCGTCGGGGCCGCCCCTGGCATCGAGTCGGTTACACCACTGAACGTCCAGCCCTTCGCCGGCGCAACAGGGTGGGATGTGCCGCGGTTCACCGCCGAGGGACAGACGGTCGACCAGGTCGCCCTCAATCCCTCGCTCAATTTCGAGGCCGTCTACACACCGTACTTCTCGACACTCGGCGTGGTGATCGTACGTGGACGCGAGTTCACGTCCGCGGACCGGGACGGTGCGCCGCGCGTGGCGATCGTCAGCGATGCGTTGGCGGCGGCCACGTGGCCGGGCCAGGATCCCATCGGCAAGCGACTCAAGTTCGGTGGGCTTGACTCGCGCAACGAGTGGCTGACCGTGGTCGGCGTGGCAGGCACGACACGATACCGCGAGCTCGCCACGCCTCGGCCGACGCTCTATGTACCGGTTGAGCAGCTATTTATTTCCGGGGGGCGGTTGGCGATCCGCACTGCCGCGGCGCCCGAGCTCGTGGCCCGCGTCGTCGGCGAGGCGGTCCGGGCGACCGATCCGACTGTGCGCGTGACCCGTGTCGCGCCGTACGCCGAGTACCTGCGCATGCCACTGGCTTGGCCGCGCTTCAACGCGCTGCTCCTGAGCATCTTCGCAGTGGCGGCGCTGCTGCTCTCGGCCATCGGCCTTTACGGTGTGATGGCGGCATCCGTGCGCCAGCGTCAAAGCGAGATCGGTGTCCGCCTTGCGCTCGGCGCTACCGCAGGTGACGTGCGCCGGCTGGTGCTCGGCGAGGGCGTGAGGTTAGCCGTGGCTGGCGCCATCGCTGGTCTGGTGCTGGCATTCGCCGCTACTCGCGCGCTGCACGGGCTGCTGTTCGAAACGGAGCCGCTCGATCCCGTGAGCCTCGGCACTGCTGCGCTCGTGCTGGTTGGTGCGGCCGTTGTGGCCACATGGTTGCCGGCGAGACGAGCCATGCGCGTGGATCCAATCGAGGTGCTGCGCGCGCAATAACCAATCCACAATCTTCAATCTGCCAACAATCTTCCAATCCTCCAATCTTCCGATCTGCCAATTCTTTATTCAGCCAGACCAGTTTTCGATGCGGATCTGATCCTCTCTGACACCGAGTTCCATCAACTGCGGGCGGATTTCACCAATCAGAGACGGCGGCCCGCAAACGAAACACAGCGTTTCACCAGGCTGTATCAAGCCATCCAGACATTTCACGTCGATGCGCCCTTGCCGGCCCAGCCAGCCTTCGGCTGATCCCCGCGTTACCGTGTGACGGAAGTCGATTCGCCCCTCATCGTCGAGCCGCTGAAATTCCTGCATGTACGCGAATTCTTCCGGCGCACGCACGCTGTAGATGAGCGATGCGTGACCGTCGCGCTCGGCGAGGAGCGTATGCCATAACATCGAGCGCAGCGGCGCGATGCCTGTGCCGCCGGCAATGAACAGAAACCGGCGCTCGCGAGGGTGCGGCGGAAACGTGAACGATCCGAGCGGCCCTTCGAGCACGACCGGCGTGCCGGGGCGAAGGAGATCGGGTGTCAGGCCCGATGTCCCGTTACTCGCAGTCTGGACGAGAAACTCAATCAGACCGTGCTGCGCCGTCTCTTCCGGTGCGGACGCGATCGAGTACGGGCGCCGCTTGTCGGCTCCTTGCGGCTGCAGGTAGGCGGCCTGTCCGGCGAGATACAGAAACGACTGGCCGTGAAGATCCAGTTTGACGATGTGCGCGCGAGGCGTCGCAGGGATCGCCTCGCGGATGGTGAAGGTAGGCATATAGGAACGGGAAACTGGAAACTACAATCTGGAATCTGAAATCTTGAATCTTCGATTAGAGTTCCCACTCAGATTCTAGTTTATAGATTTCAGTTTGTAGATTTCATGCATCTCAAGCGCCTCCGCGGATCCGTGCTTCGGTTCGCCCTGAAAAGGCCGGCCGCGATTGCGCTTGGCCTGATGCTGGTGGCGCCATCCGCGTGGCTGCTGGTTCAGGATCTTCCGTGGGAAAGCCCGGTGTCTGACGGAATCGGACTCATTCTCGGTGCCACGGGCGTAGCGTTCCTGCTGGCGGGAATTGGCGGGCGGCGCCCGGACTGGATAGAGCCTGAGTGACTAGAGCTCGCCCGACGCGGCGCGCTCGCGCTCGATCTCGCTGATCGAACGAGTCGCATCGCCGAGCGTGGGAAGCGGCTCGTCCGTCGTCTTCGCGGAAAGGGCACGCTTGCGCAACGTCTTGTCGCGGTACATCCGGCTGTCGGCCGTGGAGAGCAGCGATTCGTACGTGTTGCCGTCGTGCGGGAAGATGGCGGCGCCGATGCTGATGCCGAGCTGCAGCCGGGTGCCAGGACGGGCCTCGAAGACGACTTCGTCGATTACTGTCTGCAGCTCTAATCGCTTCCGCTCGGCCTCATCCGCACCGCAGCCCGATAACACCACGATGAACTCATCGCCCGCGTAGCGTACGCAGATGTCGTACGGCCGGATGGCCGCGCGCAGGACACCTGCCAGCTCGCGCAACGCGCGGTCGCCGATGTGATGACCGTGGTTGTCATTGATCTCCTTGAAGTTATCGAGGTCCATGACGAGCAGCGAGACCTCGGACTTCAGCCGCTCGGCTCGCGCAAGCTCGCGCGTGAGGTGCATGAACATGAAGCGGGTATTCGGCAGACCCGTCAGCGGGTCAGTGAGCGAGTCCTCTTGCGTCTGCTCGAACACGATGGAATTGTTGATGACCGCAGCGGCCTGTTCGCATACGCGGTCGAGCAGGCGGCGGTGGTCGTCGGTATAGCAACCCGCGTCGATGTGATAGACCGACAGGGTGCCGATGAACCGCTCGTTGAAGACCAGAGGACAGACCAGCGCCGACTGCAGCGACGTGGTGCCGGCGATGCCGGCCGCTTCGAGGTCGGCGCTCGGTCGCGCATTGACGAGCGTACGGCGATTGCGCGCCACCCACCCCGCCAAGCCTAGCCCGCTCTTCACGGAAATCTGCTGAATCACTTCGGCGTCGATGCCGGTGGCAAACCGGCAACGAAGCGTCTCGAGCTCGTCGTTGTACAGGAACAGCGCACAGCACGAAAACGGCACCAGGTTGCACAACTTCGACGAGATGAGCACCATCGTGTCGGCGACGCCGAGGCTGGTCCCCATTGCCTGGGCAATTTCGTACAGGGCGTAGATTTCGCGGTGCGCGAGCGCAATGTCGTCGAACACGCTCTTGTTCGACGGCTCCGTTAACAGGCCCACGGCCGGGCGCCCCTTCTCACTGGTGCCCGTCGGCAGCGCAAGCATGCGCACCGTGTCTGATGCCGTATCGGCTTCGGCGCGGAACCGCGCGAGGTTCTCGACGAAAATCAGCACCAGGTTCGGATCGAGCGCCTTGCCGGCTTCCTGGCGCAGCAGGCCGACGGCGCCCTCGTCGCTCATCGCCTTGTGATATGGCCGTTCCGATGTGAGCGCATCAAAGTAGTCGACCACCGCGAGGATGCGCGCGCCGGCCGGTATTTCGTCGCCCTTCATGCCCGCAGGGTATCCCTTGCCGTCCCATCGTTCGTGGTGGCTCAGGATGAGCGGCGCGACCGGATACGGAAAGCGAACGCCCGCGATGATATCGGCGCCTACCTGCGGGTGGATGCGGATCTTCTGGAACTCTTCCTGCGTGAGCGGGCCCGGCTTCGAAAGGATGTGCTCTGGCACCGCGAGCTTGCCGATGTCGTGGAGCAGTGCGGCCGTCTTGACGCCCTGAATCTCGTTCTCGGACATCCCGATCGTTTTCGCGAGGCCCGCGGCAAACACCTGCACGCGCCGGATGTGCGATTTGCCTGTGCGATCTTTCGCGTCGATCGCGAGCGCCAGCGCTTCGATCGTGGCCAGGTGCAGGTCCGACACTTCCTGCACATGCCGCTGCTCGTCTTCGATGCGGCCCAGGTAGATCTTGTAACGGCGGTACGTGGCCGACGAGAGCAAGAGGAGCGCAAGAAACCAATAAGGGTGGCGGAAGCCCCCAAGCAGGAAAAAGGCCAAGAGAAGCACAGCTCCGCCGGCGATGACCGAACCGACGTAAATCCGCGCAGCGATGGGATGCTGTTTCATTACCTGGGTCTGCGTCTGCACTTGCAAAACGTTGGCCTTGCTGGACTTGTAGTGGCGTCACCTCTAAGTCGAATATTTTGAGATATCTACGGCGACATCACTAAAACCTCCCGGAGCATCGCCTTCCGTCGATGTTCCATAATGGCACTTCGATTTCAATAACGGGGCATTTCGATGTAATTAAGGCACATAGCCTAGAAAGAGAATGTGTGCCTTTCAAAAACAGGCCTATTTATTACAGTCTTGTCGGCGCTTGCGGGAGATTTCGTTAACCGGCGGTGAGCCTGCGTGTCTTATTCCGGGACGGAGTGCCATGAGCCTGCGGTTCCAGCCCGAATTCGAGGATTTTGCGGTAGAGCGTGCCACGGCTGATCTCGAGAATCCGCGCGGCCTCTTTCTTGTTCCAAGTGCAAGCGTCGAGGATGCGGACGATGTGCGCCCGCTCGGCCTCGCGAAGTGAGGGCAGCCGTTCACCGGTGTCTTCGGCGGGCGGCTCGGTTGCGTGAAGGAACTCGATATCGGCGGCGCGAATCGAACGTCCCGGAGCGGATAACGCGGCGCGCGAGACAGTGCTCTCGAGCTCGCGGATGTTTCCCGGCCAGTGATACACCTGCAACAGCTCGAGCGCTTCGCGCGCGAATGACTTCGCGTCGAGCGGCAGCCCGTTGGAGGCGCAATATCGCGCGAGGAATCTGTTGGCGAGGACCGGGATGTCGACCTGCCGCTCGCGCAGCGACGGCAGGCGAATCGAGAACGCGTTTACGCGGTAGTACAGGTCTTCGCGGAAGCGGCTGTCGCGCACGAACTGATCGAGCGGCCGGTTGGTTGCCGAAATCAGCCGGAAATCGACGTGAATCGATTTATTGCCGCCGAGACGCTCGAAACGCTTCTCTTCGAGCACGCGCAAGAGTTTTGCCTGCGCCACGATCGAGAGGTCGCCGATTTCGTCGAGGAAGAGCGTGCCTTCGTTGGCCAGTTCCAGACGTCCCGGCTTGCGATCGTGCGCTCCGGTGAAGGCGCCCCTTTCGTAGCCAAAAATCTCCGATTCGAACAGCGTGTCGGGCAGCGCCGCGCAGTTGACCGCCTGGAATTTCGCGGTCTGCCTGCGGCTCAGCTCGTGAATCATCCGTGCGACCAGCTCTTTGCCCGAGCCCGTCGGTCCGAGAATCAGCACGGAGATATCTGCTTTCGCAGCGGTTCGGATCCATTCGAAGACGATCAGCATCTTTTCGTCGCGCCCGATCATCTCGCGGAAGCGCTGAACGGAAGGCGACTGGTCTTCGGTGCTGATTGTTGCGCGCCGCTCGAGGAACCGGTCGAGCAGCTTTTCGATTCCTGGGTTGTCCGGCCGTGTAACGGAGTACCGCTGAGGCGTCCCGGGCATCGCACGGACGACACCGAAGCCGACGAGTTCGCGGATGCAGTTCTCGACGTCCATTCGGAGCCTGCCGAACGTCTGCATCAAAGAATCGGCGTCGAAGCTCTCCTCTGGCCGGGCACTCAGATAACGAAGGATTCCCGCGCGGAGGGGACTCTGCACCAGGTTTCGAAACCGGGTGTCCAGATCGCTCTCGTTCTCGGGTCGGACCGTGGTGGCGCGCCGAGCTGAAAAGGTCAAATCATCCACAGAATTGATACCGGTCTCATTATCGGACGCTGTTGAATCGAACCACAGGGATAGGGGTTCCAGTTCCGGTTCCAGTTCCTGTCCGAACCGTAACGGGAATTAGGTTGGTCGGGCACGGTAGTACTCCGTTTGATAGCGCTCGATGAGCTCCTTCATCTTCAGGGCGTCGGCCTTCCGGTGGCCGTGGCACTTGATTGGGCTCGCGCCGCCGGTCGTCTCGATATAGATGTCAGAGAACATCAGGTTCGTATCGATGCGCACCGACGCCACGTGGGCCATGTGCATCGAGTGTTCGAGCCGGCCGAACCACTCGGGTGTGTAGTGGATGACGCTGTTCTGCGAAATCGCTACCTGCGTCGGAAACATCCGATTGCCCGAGCTCCAGCGGCTCGCGCGAAACACGTCCCCTTGTGCGAACGGCCGTCCCTTTCTCCAGACGATGAAGAGAAGAATACAGACGATTCCCGCGAGCGCTGCGGCCGTCCACAAGAGCCGAGGGTCGGTCGAGAATTCGTTCACGGGATGTAAGATTACATTCTATGCCGTACCGCCATCCAGGCGCCCCAGCCTCCAAAAGCGCGCTCTCCGGCAAGCCCATCACATTTTATCGGCCCCAAGGCAGCAAAGAGGTCCGCCACCTCATCGATGAGGGCTTTCAGGCGTTCAATGCCGCCCGCTTGTCGGAGGCGTGCCGGATATTTTCGGACAAAATGCTCGATCCCGCGGAAGACACGACCATCGGGCTGACCATTGCGGGCGCCATGACGCCCGCCGGCATCGGCGGCTGCGTGGTCGAGATGATGGATCGGGGGCTCGTCGACTTCATCATCAGCACCGGCGCGAACCTCTACCACGACCTGCACCACGCGCTGAACTTCACACTGCACCGCGGCTCTCCCTTCGTCGACGACGTGGCGCTTTACGAGGAGGGGATCATCCGCATCTACGACGTGCTTTTCCCGGCGACGGTCCTGCTCGAGACCGATTCATACATCCGCGAATTTCTCGTGCGGTCGAAGCTCGAAGGGCCGATAACGACTTCCGAGCTGCACTATCGAATGGGGCTCGACCTGCTCGAGAAGTTCCCGGGATGCGAAGAGCACTCCGTGGTCGCGCGGGCCGCTCAGGCCGGCGTTCCGATTTACACGTCCTCCCCCGGGGACAGCTCGATCGGCATGAACATCGCGTTTCACGAGCTGCTGAACGGCAGTACGCTGATGATCGATCCGAACAAGGACGTCAACGAAGTGTGCGCGATCATTCTTGCCGGCAAGCGCAATGGCTGCGTGATTCTCGGCGGCGGATCGCCGAAGAACTTCTACCTGCAGGGGCAGCCCACGCTTTGGGAAGTCTACGGCATTCACAAAGGCGGCAACGACTACTTCATACAGATCACGACCGACTCGGTCGTATGGGGCGGCTTGTCCGGAGCGACGCCGGCCGAGGCGGTCAGCTGGGGCAAGGTGAATCCAGGCGTGCTGCCGGATACGGTCGTGGCGTATTGCGACTCGACGATCGCCTTTCCGCTGTTTTGCGAGTACGCGATCGGATCGCCGTACGGGAAGCGGACGCGCAAGGAGCTCGTGCACAAGCGCGACTCGTTGGTCGCCGAACTGAAGCGGCAGGCGTCCGCGGCACGCAAGGAAGAGCAGAGAGCATAGAGCAGAGAGCATTGAGCAGAGAGTGCGCTTTGCTCTCTGCCCATTGTCCTTTCAGCGAAGCCTCATATGGATACATTAGCGTCACGACTCGGGGGGATCATCGAAGGGCTGACCGACGCGCCGCGCGTTTATTGTGATGCGAATCTGCCCGCCGGACTCATACGCTTCATGCGCGAGCGCCTCCGCTGGGATGTGTTTTTCGTCATGGAAGAAGACGATCTGCGACGCGCGTCCGACATCGAGCACTTCCGGATGGCGGCACAGCTTCGCCGCACGCTGCTGACACTCGACAAGGATTATCTGGACGATGTTCTGTTCCCCCCGGCGGAAGGCAGCGGCGTTCTCGTGATGAGTGCACCACACCAGGCGCAGTTCGAGCGGCTCCTGAAGGAAGTCGATCGCGTGCTGTTTCGACCCTCTCCAGATACACGAACCAGCGTGGACGCCTCTCGCATGCCGTTGCTCGGCCGAAAACTGCACGTGCACACGGACTGGCAAGGCGAACTGCCGTAGATTGCTGTCTCACCGCAAAGACGCCACGACGCAGAGATCTCTTCTTGAAATGAACTCGTTGCGCCTTGGCGTCGTTGCGGTGGGACGTCCTATCTGGGGCTGACGTTGGCGTACGTCGTCGGGTCTGCGATTCCAGCCGCCTGAAAGGCGTCCCGCCGCTCGCGGCACTTGCTGCACAGCCCGCAATGCGTCGTCGCTGATGGATTCATGCACGAGAGTGTCAGCTCGAAGGGCACGCCCAGCCGAGCGCCGAGCTTCACGACGTCCTCCTTATGCAGCTGTGCGAACGGCGCGGCTATCTCGATCGGCGCTGCGAGACCGAGTGAAAACGCCGCGCTGAGCGCCGCGAAGAACTGGGCGGTAGCATCGGGAAACGGGTTTCCGGCCAGCGGAGCCACGACGATGCGCGAGATGTTGCGGCTGGCCGCGTACACGGCCGCTTTCGACAGCAGCGCGATATTCCGCCCGTGCAGATAGACATCCTCGTCGGGTGTGTCGTAGGCAGGCGGCGTGCCCGTGATGGCCCAGTGCGTTCCGGGGTACACGTCGCGCATGCTGAACTCCAGGCGTGCGAGCGGCTGAACCTGGTTCGGCGCGCGGCTGAACGGCGCGCTGGCCAGCAGCTGCCGGACAACGCGCTGCTCACCTTCTTCCCACGCCAGCCCTCCGGCGACATAAACTGGATGGACAATATACGTCCGTGCTTCCTCGGCGGCGAGCACGGCGCTGTCCAGGCCGCCCGACAACATCACGAGTGAGTGCATGTATTCAGTCACGAAGAAAATTGAATTCTGCTACGGCCACCGGCTGCTCGACTACGACGGTATCTGCAAGCACCCGCACGGCCACAATGCGGTCGCGGAGATCGAAGTTCGCAGCGGCTCGCTCGACAACCGCAACATGGTGTGCGATTTCTCCGACATCAAGCGCGTCGTCAAGGGATGGGTTGACCGCGAGCTCGACCACAAGATGATTCTTCGCGAAGACGATCCGCTCGTCGGTCCGCTGAAGCAGCTGGGCGAGCCCATCTTCGTGGTGCAGAGCAATCCTACGGTGGAGCATATCGCCAAACTGCTGTACGACTACACGCATTCGCAGGGATTTCCGGTCGTGCGCGTCACCGTCTGGGAAACGCCCACGTCGTTTGCGACATTCAGCGGCATAGGCGAGTAACGGAATTGGAAGATTGGCGGATTGGTAGATTGGCAGATTACGATATGTCTTAATCTTCCAATCCACCGATCTGCGAATCTCCCAATGCCAGGTACCCGTTTAGCCGTGTTCGATCTCGACGGCACGCTCATCGACTCGCGCCGCGACCTCGCCGACAGCGCCAACGCGATGCTCGCGGCGTACGGCGCGGCTCCGCTCGGCGACGACCATGTTGCCGGCATGGTCGGGTGCGGCGCGCCCACACTCGTGAAACGCGTCATGACCGCCGCCGGCATCGACGAGCCAGTCGAGGAAGCGCTGCCGCGCTTTCTTGCTGCATACGACGAGCGGCTCACGCATTACACCCGGCCGTACGACGGCATTCCCGAGCTGCTCGACGAGCTTCAGTCGCGCCGCACGGCGATGGCGCTGCTCACGAACAAGCCCCTCGAACAGTCTGTCAGGATTCTCGATGCGTTCGGCCTCGCCGAAATACTTTCAGTGGATTGTCGGCGGCGACGGCCCCTTGCCGCGCAAGCCCGCACCCGACGGCATGAGGTTTCTGATGCGCGAAGCGGGGTGGGCACCGCGCGACAGTCTGCTCATCGGAGATTCCACCATCGATCTGCAGACGTCTCGCAATGCCGGCGTGCGCATCTGCCTTGCGCGGTACGGCTTCGGGTTCGCGGATGTTCCGGCGACCGAGCTGCGCGGAGACGAATCGCTCGTCGACACGCCGGCGGAGATCTCCGGAGTGCTGAATGGACGTCGATAACGCGGGCTGGTCTGGTGAAGGGGCCTTCACGCAGGTCGTTGTCGACCGGCTTCGCACCATCGACGAGGTCGCCCTCGTGAAAGTCGAGGACGCGCCGGCCACGCGGTCCGAGGCCGACTACAACTTCATCGCAAACGAGATCTTCGTGACGTTCGCGACCGAGGAGCGGTACGAGCCATTCAAGATCGCCGGCATGTTCCCGAGCCGACGGCGTGTCGACGTGAAAGCCATGACGTTCGCCGTGCTCACAAAGCTGCTGGAAGAATCAGACGGCATCGGCCCGCCTGACTACGCCGACGAAGGCATGATTCAGTACCTGCGCACCGAACGCGTCATCCCGCCGTACCAGACCAAGGGTTACAAGCTCGTAGAGTTGGTGAGAATATACGAAGCGAAGACCGCGAAGACTTAACCACGAAGACACGAAGACACGAAGACACGAAGAAGAAACTAGATCTTTGCGCCTCCGCGGCTCTGCGTCGAGGTACCGGTCTTCGTGTTCTCCGTCAGCAGCGCGGCTGAATCCTCGTCCAGATACAGCGTCGTGTCCGTGTGCGTCTGCAGGATCGACGCAGGCGCCATCGGGGAGACGGGTCCTTCGACGCAAGCTTTCACCGCTGCAGCTTTTCGCGCATCCGGGATCACCGCGATAATTTCCTTCGACTTCAGAATCTGGCGCACCGACATCGATATCGCCCGAGCTGGAACATCGTCGATCGAGGCGAACCAGCCTTCGCCGACTTGCTGGCGTCGGCATGCTTCGTCGAGGGTGACGATCAGATACGGATCTTCTGTCGTGAAATCGGCTGGAGGATCATTAAAGGCAAGATGGCAGTTTTCACCGATGCCGACAAACGCCAGATCGACCGGACGCTCCGCGAAGAGTTTGCCCACAGTGCGGGCCGAGTCAGACGGATCCTGCTCGCCATTCAGCAGGTGATAGCGGCCGATGCCGGCCTTATTGATGAGTCGATCGAGCAGATAGCGACGGAAGCTCGCGCGATGGCTCACCGGCAACCCGACATACTCATCCAGATGGAACATCTCGATGCGCGACCAGTCAATGCCAGGCGATGACGTCAGCGCGTCGATGAAATCGATCTGCGAGGCGCCTGTAGCTGCGATGATGCGCGCGCGGCCGTGTTCGACGATGCATCGGCGCAATGCGTCCGCCGCATGCGCGGCTGCCGCCACGCTCAAGGTCAACCGATCGGGGTATGTTTTGATTTGCACGGCAAGGTCCGCCTGAAGGCGGACACTACCAAAATAGATCCTCTGCGTCTCTGCGTCGAGAAAACGGTAGTGTCCGGCTTCAGCCGGACCCGGCCCCCGTAGTGTCCGGCTTCAGCCGGACCCGGCCCCCCGTAGTGTCCGGCTTCAGCCGGACCTCACGGCAGCGCGAAGACGAACAGCGACAACCCCGCAGCGGCGGCGATGTATTGCTTGCCATTCACGGCATACGTGATCGGGTTGTTCAACATCTGCGCGCCGAGATTCGTCTTCCACAGCAGGGTTCCCGTACGTGCGTCGAATGCCTGCAGGTAGCCTTCACGGCCGCCGGTCACGAGCAGGTCGGTTGCGGTCGTGAAGATGCCAGTGTCAGTAACGTCAACCATCTCGAACTTCCACTTTGCGTCCCCGGTAAGCGGATCGATTGCCTGCACAACGCCGCGGCCGGCGTCCGAGGTCCAGTTGTTGATGGGGCCGCGCCGCAGATTCGGGAGTCCGGGCGCGCCTGGAATGTTCCGTGTCGGATCACCCGGTGTCGGCACGAACGTTTGATTGTTGCGGCCGGCGAAGTCACGCCCCGGCTCGTATACGATCGGCGTACCGCCGAAGATGTGAGCGTTCGATTCCCATGTCGACACGTACATCAACTTCGTTCGCGGGCTGTAAGACGGCGAGTACCAGTTCGTCCCGCCTTGTATTCCAGGATACGTTGGCAGCCCGGGCGGCTGTCTTGTTTGAATCGGGCGGCCGTTAGCGTCGAAGCCGCTCATCCAGTTCACTCTCACGAACGGCTTCGCGTGCAGGAATTTTCCGGTGGCGCGATCAAAGACGTAAAAGTTGCCGTTGCGGTTGGCCCAGAACATCGCCTTCACCGGCGCGCCCGCCGGGGCCCCCGACGCGGCAGCCGCGTTGGGGTGGCTCCAGGTGATGTCGGCTAGAACCGGGACCTGCACCGAGTCGTAATCGTAGTGATCGTGTGGCGTGAACTGGTAGTGCCAGCGGAGCTTGCCGGTGTCGGCGTCCAGCGCGACGACCGACGCCGTGTAAAGGTTGTCGCCGGGGCGCTGATCGGCGTTGTAATCGGGGCCGGCGTTGCCGATGCCCCAGTACGTCAGATTGAGATCGGGATCGAAGGATCCCGTCACCCACACAGATGCGCCGCCATGTTTCCACGCTTCGGGGTCGCAATAGGTCTTCGGATTTGGCGGGCACGCTTCCCACGTCTCGTGCCCCGGCTCGCCCGGTCCTGGGATCGTGTAGAAGCGCCACATTTCGGTGCCCGTCTGCGCGTCGTGCGCCGTGATGTAGCCGCGGATGCCATATTCGCCGCCGCCCACGCCGACGACGATGCGGTCTTTCAGCGCGAGCGGCGAGACCGTGATCGAATAGCCCTGCTTGCTGTCGGCGACCCTCGTCTTCCAGACCTGGCGCCCGCTTTTTGCGTCAATCGCGACGAGATGTCCGTCGAGCGTGCCCATATAGAGCAGCTCGCCCAGGATGGCCACGCCGCGGTTGTTCGATCCGCAGCACGCAATGACGGTCTCGTTGCTGTAGCGATAGATCCAGAAGACTCGCCCGGTCGTTGCATCCAGCGCGACGACGTCGTTCGGCCGCTGCGTCAGGTACATGATGCCTTCGACGACGAGCGGCGTCGGCTGCCAGCTTCCGGTGACGCTGGCTTGATAGACCCATGCGAGGTTCAGGTTCTTGACGTTCTCGGGCGTAATCTGCGAGAGCGTGCTGTACCGCGTGCTGAAGTAGTCGCCGCCGTACGTCAAATAGTTCTGCGGTTCCTTCGCGGCGTTCAGCAGGCGCTCGTACGTGACAGGCGTTTGCGCGCCCAGGCGAAGCGAGGCCGTAGCAACGAGGACGAGGGATGCGGCGAGCAGAATCCGGTGGCGGCGCATGGTCATCGGCCTTTCAATGAAAGCAGGTACGATACGACGTCTGCGATTTCCGCCGGCGTCAATTCCTTCTCGTAGGAGGGCATGCTCGACTTCGTCGAAATGTTGTACTCGCGCAGGTCCGCTTTCACCAGCGAGTGCAACCGCCCCTCTTCGTCCGTCAGCTGCACGGTGTATGTGTCTTCGTTCAGCCGGCGGCCGTTGATCACTTTGCCGTCGCGCGTCACGGCGCGAACGGGCCGGTTGATAGGAAACATCTGGCTGTTCGGATCGCGGAGCGATCGCTCGAGCGATCCGGCGCTTCGCACCAGGCCGACGTCGGTCAGGTCCGGCGCCTTGCGGCTGCCTCTGTTGTCGACGCGATGACAGCTCAGGCACGCGCCCTTGCCCTCGAAGACCGCCTGGCCGCGCGCCGCGTCGCCTGGCTTCATCGAGCCGGTGTCGAACGTGTTCATGTTGCGGATATAGGCCACGAGGCCGGTGAGCTCAGCCGCGTCGAGCGATCGGAAGGCCGGCATGCCGGCGTTCGGAAAGCCATTCGTGATCACCGCGCGAAGCTGCAGGTCGGTCCTCGCGGTACGGAACTTTCCGCTGCGCAGATCCACGTTCGCGACCCCATCACCGGCGTTGCCGTGGCAATTGGAGCAGTGTTGGGCATACAGACGCGCGCCGTACTCGATATCCGCGCGACCGTAATCGCCAGGGTGGCCTTCCAGCGTTGGATTCTGCGTTTGTGCCGCCGCGTTGGAACACATGAGGCCCGCTGTCGCGCACAGCGTGGCCAGCGTCCTCCGAAAAAATCCTGGCATAGTGGCTGTCTTATACCCGTTGGCGGCGAAGCGGTCCAGCGATAAAGTGTCAGCATGATTCTCACGGCCGCGGGCGCCATTTTCATGCTCGCCTTGTCGACTCAGCTGCCGCCACCTGCAGCTTCGGACGTGGAGGCCGGACGTGCGCTGTTCGAAGGCAAGCCGCAGTGCCTCTCGTGCCACAGGCTCGCAGACACCGGCGGCCGGACGGCACGCGATCTCGCCTGGATCGGGTTGCTGCGGACCCCTGAAAAGCTGCGCGCGGCGGTCACCAATCCGGCCTGGCATCCCGCCGCGTCACGTTTCACGCCGGCAGAAGTCGATGTTCTCGTTGCCTACCTGCGGATGCGGCGCGCGCTGTGGACGCTCGGCACCGATGCACCCGAGCGGCGAGAGATAGCGCCGGCGACAGAGAACGCGCCGTTTTTCAACAGACCGGATCGTGACAAGGAAGAGCGCCCCGAGCTGTTGATGAACGCGTTGCAGATTCGGCACGGTGCGACCGTGGCCGACGTCGGCTCAGGGACCGGCTACTTCACGTGGCGGCTCGCGCAGCAAGTTGGACCACAGGGCAAGGTCTACGCGGTGGACGTGCAGCAGGAGATGCTCGATCTGACGAAGGCGGCGGTGACAGAACGCAAGCTTGCCAACGTCGAGTATGTGCTCGCCACTGAGAGAAGTCCGCGCCTGCCCGAGAGCTCGGTCGACCTGGTATTCGTTGCCTACGCGTACCATGAATTCGGCGATCCGGAGGCGATGATGGGGGCCATCCGGCGCGCGCTCAGGCCTGGTGGACGCGTGGTGATTCTCGAATATGCCAAGGAGAGCAAGATTGCGCCGGCCTCGCCCCTTCACAAGATGAGTTTCGAGGAAATCCGGCGCGAAATCGAGCCGATGGGATTTGTCGTCGATCAGCTGCTGGATTTTCTGCCGGTACAGCACGGCGTCATCTTCACAATAAAGTAGAGGACTACCTTTCCACGAACGGCGCGATCTCTTCGAGTAGCGCCTGCAGGACATCCTCTTCGCTCAACCGGTCCACCGGCGTTCGACCTTTCACGGGCCGCTCGTGCTGGACGACGCGACGCCCCCGGGTGCGGTTCACCAGCAAGCCGGCGAACGGCTCATCCTGCGACGTGTCGAGTGTGAACTCGATGAAGTCGTTGGCAGACTTGGCGAGCGCCATCCGCAGGCCGCCGTTGGGCGTGAAGACCGTGAAGTGATGTCCCTCGGCGCGCAGTGCGTTGGCGAGCTTCTGCACGAGCGGTGTGGCAGTCATCTCGAGCAGATCCGCATATGCCGCGGCCGCTTCGTCGAGCGCCGCGCGGCGGGCGGCGGTGACTTTGCGCCGCTCTTCGATGGCGAGTCGAAGGCGTTTGCGGAGCTCGGACGTTTCAATGGAGGCAAGCTGACGCGTCATGAACGATAGGCACATTGTACCCAGAACGAATGGCTGACGAGTCGTTGTTCATGCGTCACAATAGAGAGGTGAAGTCCTTCTTTTCCGCTGTCATCACCCTCGCTCTCGTTTCGCCGGTCCTCGCGCAGACCGCGCCGCCAATTGTCTCGCCCCTTCAGCCGTCGATCGTCACGCGCGGTCATGCGATTGTCACCGCGCGGCCGGACCGCGCCTTCGTGACCATCGCAGCGGAGTCGCGCTCGCGCAATTCCGCCGACGCGCAAAAGCAGAACGCTGCCGCGATGACGGCGGTGCTGCAGAAGGTCGAGCAGGCCGGTGTGCCGAAGGATGCGATCCGAACGGTGGCGTACGAACTGCAGCCCGAGTTCGATTACGCCAACGGCCGCCAGACGTTTCGCAACTACCTGGCGCGGAACACCGTCGAGGTTCGGCTCGACGACATCGATCGCGTCGGCCTTGTCATCGATGCGTCGGCCGCCGGCGGCGCGACGACCATTACCGGGATCAGATTCGACGTACGCAACCGCGCCGCGCTCGAACGCGACGCGCTGAGGCAGGCGGTCGCCGACGCGCGTGCGCGCGCGGAAGCTGCTGCGGCCGGCGCAGGAGCAAGTGTCGACCGGATCGTGCGGATAGAAGAGGAACCGCACCACGAGCCGCCGCGGCCGATGATGCGCATGGCCGCGCAAGCGGTCGAGCGCGACACCGTGACGCCGGTCGAGCCGGCCACAATCGAGATCCAGTCGCGCGTGTTGCTGACGGTGTCGATCCGTTGAAGACACCCAGAAAAAGGAATCGGGATCCTTTTTCGGGTGGCCGAAAAGAAAAAGGATCCCGATTCCTTTTTCGCCCGATGACGGCCGACGACATGGCGCGCGCACGGCGCGTGCTCATGCGGCGCGATCCGGTGCTTGCGCCCATTATCAAAAAGTACGGCGCGTGCGGCATCAAGACCGGCCGTGAGACTGACATCTTCTGTGGCCTCGTCGAAGCGATCGTCTCGCAACAGCTCTCGACGCGTGCCGCCGCGACGATTTACGGACGACTGCGCGCCCAGCTGCCGAACGGCGGGATCCCGACTCCTGATACGCTGCTCGCACTTTCGGACGAAGCGCTGCGCGGGGTCGGCCTGAGCCGGCAGAAGCTCGGATACATGCGAGATCTCAGCCGCAAGATGCTCGACGGAACGATTGACACCGGCGGGCTGCCGGGCATGGGCGACGACGAGATCGTCGCAGAGCTCACGAAAATCAAGGGAATTGGCCGGTGGACGGTCGAAATGCTGCTGATCTTCCGGCTGACCCGTCCCGATGTCTTTCCGGCCGGCGATCTTGGTATTGTGAAGGCTGTCCAGAGGGCTTACAACCTTCGAAAGGCGCCGGACGTCAAACGACTAGAAGCGATAGCCGAGCGATGGCGGCCGTACCGATCGGTCGCGTCCTGGTATTTATGGGCCAGTCTTGAGAACAAAGTGAAAAGTGGAAAGTGAAAAGTAGAAAGTAAAAAGTCATGCAGAAAACATTCGCGATGCTGCTGGCGGTCGTCACGTCCGTGCTCACGCTTGGTGCGCAAGCGCCACAGGGGGATATTCCGAAGCTCGACGTCGAGAAGTACCACGCTGCCGAACGGACTAGAAGTGATCCTCTCCGAAGATCACCGCGTGCCGCTCGTCGGTGTCGACGTCTGGTATCACGTCGGCCCCGCGCACGAGGCGCCGGGCCGCACGGGCTTCGCCCACCTGTTCGAGCACATGATGTTCCAGGGATCGAAGCACATCGAGAGCGACGCGCACTTCAAGCTGCTCACCGGTGCGGGCGCGACCGGCGTCAACGGCACGACGGGTTTCGATCGCACCAATTACTTCGAGACGATGCCCTCGAATCAGCTCGAGCTGGCGTTGTGGCTCGAATCGGACCGGATGGGTACTTCCTCGAGACCGTCGATCAGGCGAAGCTGTCGAACCAGCAGGACGTCGTCAGGAACGAGCGGCGCGAGAGCAGAGAGAACCGTCCATACGGCGTGGTCCAGGAGGCGATGTTCCAGGCGCTGTTTCCGAAGGGTCATCCGTACCACGGCGTCGTTATCGGATCGCACGAGGACATTCAGGCCGCCAAGCTCGAAGACGTACGCGAGTTCTTTCGGCAGTACTACGCGCCGAACAACGCGACGATTGCGATTGCCGGCGACATCGACAAGGCGGCGACCAGGCAGCTGATCGAAAAGTATTTCGGCTCGCTCAAACGGGGGCCGGCGGTTCCGCCAGTGAAAGTCGAGACGCCCGTCATCACCCCGGAACGCCGGCTTGTTGTCGAAGATCGCGTCGAGCTCCCACGGATCTACATGGCGTGGATCACGCCGCCCTTTTTCAAAGAGGGGGACGCCGACGCCGACATCGCCGGCAGCATCCTGGGACAGGGACGAGTCAGCCGTCTCTATAAGAAGCTCGAGTACGAAAAGCAGATCGCGCAGAACGTCAACGCGTATCAGAACTCGACGATGATGGGATCGATCTTCGGGATCGAGGCGACCGCGAGACCCGGGCGGACCCTGAAGGAGATAGAAGAGGCCATCAACGAAGAAATCGAGCTGCTGCGCTCCAAGGGCCCGACGGCTGCCGAAGTCGATCGCGCGCGCAACGTGCTGGAGACGCAGATCTTCAACGGCCTTCAGCTCGTCGGCGGATTCGGCGGCGTCGCCGACCAGCTCAATCTGTACAACCATTACGTCGGGAAGCCGGATTACCTGACCGAAGACATCATGCGTCGCCGCCGGGTCACGCCCGAGTCGGTGCGGCAGTTTGCGCAGCGCTATCTCGCGCCGAACGCGCGCGTCGTCGTGCACGGGATCCCGGGCAAACAGAGTCTCGGTCCCGAAGTGCCGAAGCCGGCGGAACAAGCGTCGACGAGTGCGGTGACGACGGTTTCGATCAATGCCGACGAGCCATGGCGCGCGAAGCAGCCGGGCGCCGGAGCGGCGAAAGCGGTGCGCGTGCCCGTTCCGCAGTCATTCGAGCTGCCGAATGGGCTGACAGTGATTGCGTTGCCGCAGACAGGTGGCGTTCCGTTGGTGTCGGCGAACCTCGTTCTGCGCAGCGGCGGCGACACCAATCCGCTCGACAAGCCCGGGCTCGCGAGCTTTACCGCCGCCGTGCTCGATCAGGGCACGACGACCCGATCGGCAACGCAGCTCGCCGAAGAAGTGGCGCAGATTGGCGCATCGCTCAGCACCGGCACATCGCGCGACGCCACAACCGTATCGACGAGCAGCCTGAGCCGGAATTTTCCAGCCGCGCTGGCGCTCGTGGCCGACGTCGCGCTTCGTCCGAGCTTTCCGGCAGAAGAAGTGGAGCGCGTTCGGGCCACGCGGATTGCCGATCTCGCCCAGCAGAAGGGCAATCCGGTTCAAGTAGTAGGCGTCGTGACCGGCAAGGTCTTGTATGGCACGCATCAATATGGATTCAGCGAGATTGGAACGCCGGAGTCGAACAAGCAGCTGACGCGTGACGATCTCCATACATTCTGGCGCCAGCACTTCGTACCGGGCAACGCGGCGCTGGTCGTCACGGGTGCCATTACGGTTCCCGAGCTGCGAAAGCTCGCGGAGAACGCGTTCGGCAGCTGGCCGAAGGGCACTGCCACGCCTGCGAAGCTTGGCGTGCCCTCTGCCGCTCCGCCACGCCTCGTCATCGTCGATCGTCCCGGATCGCCGCAGACGCAACTGCGCGTAGCGACTTTCGGCGTTCCGCGCAGCAGTCCCGACTACGTGCCGGTGCGCGTGATGAACACGATTCTCGGCGGCATGTTTGCCAGCCGCATCAACATGAATCTGCGCGAAGAGCACGGCTACACATACGGCGCGAATTCGCAGTTTCCTTTCTGGCGAAGCGGCGGCCCGTTTTCGGTGGCCACCGGTGTTCGGACCGACGTCACCGCGCCGGCGGTGCACGAAGTGATGCTCGAGCTCAAGGAGATGAGCGAGACGCGTGTGACGCCACAGGAGCTCACGCTCGCCAAGGACGCCATTACGCTGCAGCTGCCGGCGCTGTTCGAATCGAGTGATCGCACCGCGACAAGCCTTTCGACCCTCTTCACGCACGGGCTGCCGCTGAACTACTACTCGAATCTGTCCGAGCAGATCTCGGTGGTCGACGCGCAGGCGGTGCAGGATGTCGCGAAGAAATACCTTCTGCACGAAAAGTTCGTGATCGTGGCGGTCGGCGACCGCGCGAAGATTCTCGAGCCGCTCGAGAAAGAGCTCGGAACGAAAGCGGAAATCAGGGACGCCGAAGGTACGCCCGTGAAGTGATGTGGTAACAGGAGATCAGAAGGTCAGAAGATTAGAAGCAGGAAATTCCTTCTGATCTTTTGATCTTCTGGCCTTCTGTGAGCGAACTGAGCCGGGAACACAGCACCCAGAACCCCAGCAACCCAGAACCGCTATAATTCAGATTTTCATGGGCGTCCAAACAACCGACAGCGGGCCGAGGCGGGCAGACACAGTGCTCGACCTGATTGGCAACACTCCGCTGATTCGGCTGAAAAAATTCGAAACCGGGCTCAACGGGGTCGAGCTTTATGGCAAAGCCGAGTGGTTCAATCCGGGTGGATCCGTCAAAGATCGACCCGCAGCCAACATGGTACGCGAGGGGCTGCGATCGGGTGCCCTGCGGCCGGGCAAGACTCTGCTCGACGCGACTTCGGGCAACACCGGCATCGCATACGCGATGATTGGCGCCTCACAAGGATTTCCCGTCAAGCTCTGCGTACCTTCCAATGTGACCGTCGAGCGGAAACGTCTCCTGCACGCCTACGGCGCCGAGCTGATCTTCACCGATCCGATGGACGGCTCAGACGGCGCGATTCGCGAGGCGCGCAAGCAGGTCGCCGCCAGTCCCGATATCTACTTCTACCCCGACCAATACAACAACGACGCCAACTGGCGCGCGCACTACGACACGACGGCCCCGGAGATCCTCGCTCAGACCGATGGGCGCATCACGCATTTCGTGGCGGGTCTCGGGACGAGCGGCACGTTCATGGGCACGGGGCGGCGGCTCCGCGAAGTGAACGCGTCCGTCAAGCTGATTTCCTTCCAGCCCGACTCGCCGCTCCATGGCCTCGAAGGTCTCAAGCACATGGAAACCGCGATCGTGCCCGGCATCTACGACCCGTCGCTGGCCGACGAAGACATGCGCGTCAGCACCGAGGACGCATATACGATGGTCAAGCGGCTGGCGAGAGAAGAGGGCCTGCTCGTGGGCATCTCGGGCGGTGCGGCTCTGGCTGGCGCGCTGAAAGTAGCAAAAACCGCCAGAAATGCCGTAATTGTCACCATTTTCCCAGATAGTGCCGACAAGTACATGTCCGAGCGTTTCTGGAATGCGCCTGCGTAGGGATCCAACGGCCCTGAATTCATGTCTGAATCATTGAGGCTCATGCCTGGTATCGCGGAAGCCATCCGGCGGCACGGCGTCGAGACGTACCCGAACGAGTGTTGCGGTGCGCTGATTGGTGCTGACGGCGTCGTCGAGCATGTCGCGCCTCTAGCGAATACGACCGAAGAGGGGGCGCGGCGGAGGTTTCTGATTAGACCGTCGGACTACAAGTTCGTTGAAGAGGAGGCCACGCGCCTGAACCGGGAGTTGCTTGGTTTCTATCACTCGCATCCCGACCATCCGGCGCGGCCTTCGCAATATGATCTCGATCACGCGTTTCCGTTTTTCTGGTACGTGATCGTGTCCATACAAGAGGCCAGGCCCGAGAAGATGACGGTATGGCAGCTGGCAGACGATCGCTCGCAGTTCCGCGAGGCGCAACTTCAGGAGTAGGCCTCAACTTAACAGGAGTAGGGCTCAACTTAACAGGAGTAGGGCTCAACTTAACAGGAGTAGGGCTCAACTAAGTTGAGCCCTACAGAGAGAGACGATGGCAAACAAGATTCTGATTCCGACTCCCCTTCGGCCGTTCACCGGAAAGCAGGATGCCGTCGAGGTCGACGGCGCGACGATCGGCGAGCTGCTCGCCAACCTGACGACGAAATATGCGGGGCTGAAGCCCCATCTCTACAACGAGCAGGGCAAACTTCGCAGTTTCGTCAACGTCTATCTCAACGACGAAGACATCCGCTATCTGCAGAAGGAGAACACGGCCGTGAAAGCGGGAGACACGATCAGCATCATTCCCTCAGTGGCGGGTGGCAGGTAAATGGCTCTCTCGAACGAAGAAGTCAAGCGGTACAGCCGGCATCTCATCATGCCGGAGGTCGGCGTCGAGGGGCAGGAAAAGCTCAAGAAGGGCAGTGTGCTCTGCATCGGCGCTGGCGGTCTCGGCTCGCCGGCGGCCCTCTATCTCGCCGCGGCCGGCGTCGGCACGATCGGCATCGTCGATTTCGACGTGGTCGATTACAGCAACCTCCAGCGGCAGGTGATTCACGGCACGTCCGACGTGGGACGATCGAAGCTTGCATCGGCGAAGGATCGATTGCTCGAGCTGAACCCGCACATCAACATCGAGACGTACGAGACGGCGCTGTCGTCGAAGAACGCGCTCGACCTGTTCAAGCCGTACGACGTGATTCTCGACGGCACCGACAACTTTCCGACGCGTTATCTCACCAACGACGCCTGCGTCATTCTCGGGAAGCCGAACGCGTACGGCAGCATCTTCCGGTTCGAAGGGCAGGCGTCGGTGTTCGCCACCAAGGGCGGGCCGTGCTATCGCTGCCTGTATCCGGAGCCGCCGCCGCCGGGCCTGGTGCCAAGCTGCGCCGAAGGTGGCGTGCTCGGCGTGCTCCCGGGCGTAGTGGGTACGATTCAGGCCACGGAGGCGATCAAGCTGATCATGGGCATCGGCGAGCCGTTGATAGGCCGGTTCCTGATTTACGACGCGCTGCGGATGAAATTCCGCGAGCTCAAGCTGAAAAAGGATCCCGACTGCCCGGTGTGCGGAACCAATCCGACCGTAACCGAGCTGATTGACTATGAACAGTTCTGCGGCATCGCGCCGGCAGCAACGGAGGTCGCAGTGAGTTCTTCGAGCAGCAACGAAACCGAAACGGACGTCAAGGAGCTCAAGCGGAAGATCGACGCCAGGGAGGACTTCTTCCTGCTCGACGTGCGCGAGCCCAACGAGTACCGGATCGGCAAGATTCCAGGGTCGACGCTGATTCCGTTGGGAGAAGTGCCGCAGCGGGTGAGCGAGATTCCGCGCGACAAGGAAATCATCGTGCACTGCAAGATGGGAGCCCGCAGCGCCAGTGCGGCGGCGTTCCTGCGGCAGCAGGGATACGCGAACGTGAAGAACCTGAAAGGGGGCATTCTCGACTGGTCGGACAAAATCGACCCGAGCGTGCCGAAATATTGAGGTTCTGATAGACTGTTGTAGGCGCAACTTAAGTTACGCTCTACCAATCATTTGACAACATGTTGAGGCTATCGAAGAAGGCTGACTACGCGCTCATCGCGATGAAGCACTTGGCGCTGCGGCCCGACCAGGCCGCCTCGAGTGCGCGCGAAATCGCGGAGCAGTACGACATTCCCGTCGAGCTGATGGCGAAGATTCTGCAGCGCCTCGCCCGCGAGGGGCTGCTCGCGTCGCATCAGGGCACGCGCGGTGGATATCAGCTCAGCCGGTCTCCGTCCAATATTTCGGTTGCCGACGTCATCCAGGCCGTCGACGGACCATTGACCGTCACCGCTTGCTCGACGGAAGAAGAGAACTGCGATCAGGTACTCGAAGTGCAGCGTCCGCGACCCGCTTTGGAAGATCAAAGAACGGATTCTCGTTGCTCTGCAGACCTGCTCGATTACCGAGCTCGCGATGGAGGGCGCCGAGCCGGCGCTGATCTCGATTTCCCGCCCGGGCGTTCTGCAGACACACAGCTAGCGAAGCTGACATCTAGAATCTAGAATCTAGAACCGGAACCTGGAACCTGGAACCGGAACCGCAGAACCCAGCACCCAGAACCTTGAACCGAACGATCTACCTGGATTCGCACGCGACGACTCCGGTCGATCCACGCGTGCTCGAGGTGATGCTGCCGTTTTTCACCGAGCACTTCGGAAACGCCTCGAGCCGCAACCATCCGTTCGGCTGGAAGGCGGGCAAGGCCGTGGAACAGGCGCGCGAGCAGGTCGCGGCGCTCATCGGCGCGCGGTTCCGCGACGTCGTGTTTACGAGCGGCGCGACCGAGTCGAACAACCTGGCCATCAAGGGGATAGCCGGGTGTGCCGCTGCCGGCCGCCGCCACGTCGTCACCATTGCAACGGAGCATCGCGCCGTCCTCGATCCATGCCGCGCGCTCGAGCGCGATGGATTTCGAGTCACGTACCTCGACGTCGATCGTGAAGGCGTCATCGATCTCGACCTGCTGCGTGACGCCGTTCGCCCCGATACGCTCCTTGTCAGCGCGATGTCTGCGAACAACGAAATCGGGGTGCTTCACCCGCTCGCGGAGATCGCCGACATCGCCCACACGCAAGGCGCGCTGTTCCACTGCGATGCCGCGCAATCTGCCGGCGTCGTTCCTCTCAACGTCAGGGAGCTCGGCGTCGATCTCGCCTCGCTGAGCGCGCACAAGATCTACGGTCCGAAAGGGATCGGCGCACTCTACATCACGTCGGTCGTGTCCGGCTTTAGCCGGACCAGGGGGAAGATGGATCTCGAGCCGCTCATCGACGGAGGCGGACACGAGCGCGGCTATCGCTCGGGCACGCTCAATGTGCCTGCGATCACCGGCTTTGGAAAGGCGGCGGAGCTGTGCCGTCACGAAGCGGCCGCCGATGCCGCGCGATTGCGCGTGTTGCGCGATCGCCTGTGGGTGTCGCTGTCGAATCTCGACGGCGCTCATCTCAACGGTCCCCTGGAACCGCGCCTCACGAACAACCTCAACGTGCGCTTTGACGATGTGCACGGTGAGTCGTTGCTCAAAGCGGTTGCCGGCGATGTGGCAGTCTCGTCGGGGGCGGCGTGCGCGACAGCCAGCGCCGAGCCGTCGCATGTACTTCGCGCACTGGGGTTGAACGACGAACAGGCGCGCGCGTCGATCAGGTTTGGGCTCGGCCGGTTCACCACCGAGCAGGAGATCGACACGGCTGCGGGCATCGTGATCGGCGCGGCGCGGCAACTCCGAAGGCGCCACGTCTGACCTGCGCCCGGAACGCGATGCTAAACTCAGCGGCTGAAGGTGCGAGCGTACTACATACCGGCATCGGCTGGTGCGCTGATGGTCGTCAGCGCGTTTCTGCCATGGATGCACATCGGCGACGTGCCGCTGGGCGGCGTTCCCGAGACGGCGAGCCTGTGGATTCTCGGGCTTGGCTCTCTGGCGGTGCTTCTTGCGGGCTTGAGTATCTGGACGCGGAAGAATTCACGCCATCCGCTGCTGCTCGTGGGGCTCGCGGCTTTCGCCATCATGTTTCTCGGCTACCAGTGGATGTCGCGGACCGTCCGTGATGCTTCGTGGGCTCGGGCGCAGGCAAGCGCGATTGTGAGCGGCGTCCCCGCTGGTGCGGCGCCGGAAACCACCGTTGGCCCGGGCATCTATCTTGGAGTAGTTGCAGCGATCGTTCTGGTCCTTTTCGGTCTCACCATCGTCGTGAAGCGCGTGCCAAGCGCGTATGCAGTGCCCGAAGACGACGATATCTGAACTTGGAAAGTAAAAAGTGGAAAGTGAAAAGTAGAAAGTAGAAAGTCAGACGAAGACGGGCGACGAGGACGAAGCGGCGGAGAGGCCGCCCTGCTGTTTCTGCCAGTCGAGAAGCGCCTGGACCGCGCGTTCGTCGAGTGCAACGGTGTACTCGTTCACGTAGAGCTGGATGTGCTTTGCGGCGACGGCAGGATCCATTTCCTGCGCGTGTTCGCGGACATATTCGCGGCTGGCATCGGGATGCGCGAAGGCGTATTCGACGCTCGCGCGAATGGCCCGGTCAATATCGGACCCATGGGCGGCGACGAGATCGCGCCGAATCGCGATTGCCGCAAGTGGGAGCGGGCACTTCATCCGCTTTTCCCACATCGTGCCCAGGTCTTCCAGTAGCGCAAGACCCTTCGCCTGATATGTGAACCGCCCCTCGTGGATCAGCACGCCGCAATCGACTTCGCCGCGAAGCACAGCTTGCTCGATACGATCGAATCGCATGGGCACGGTCTCGAAGCGGCCAAGCAGGTTGAGCAGCAATGCCGCCGTCGTTCGCTCGCCCGGAATGGCTATCCTGCCGCCAACCTCGCGCGCGCACTTGGCAACAACGATTGGTCCCACACCGAATCCGGCCGCGCCGCCGGCTCGCAAGAGCGCGTACCTATCGCGTACGCGCGAGTACGCGGCGATGGAAATCTTCGTCACCTCCGCGTCGCTTCGCTCTGCGCGCGCGTTCAACGCTTCAACGTCGTCGATATGCGGAACGACGGCAGGTCCTGGCACGAGGCCATGGACGATCGCGTGAAACGCGAACGTGTCGTTCGGGCACGAGGAAAAAGCGAAGTTCAGCGGTGCGCGATCCACGATAGGACGGCTTCCTGAGCTGCCGCGGCCGCTTCCTTCAAGCGCCACTGGCTGGTGTCGCGATTGGTCACGATGTTGCTGATGCCCCGCACTTCGCCGACCGGCACGCCGTGCAGATGCGCGACATGGGCGATCGCCGCGCCTTCCATGCTTTCCACCGCACCGCCCGTTCGTTTCTCGATTTCGCGCGCGGCTCCTTCCGTACCCGTACAGGTCGATACCGTCACGAACGGAACGCGATGATCGACGGGGAACACCTGCATCGGAAGATCGTTGAACAAACTTGTCGGGGCTTCCACAACGGGAAAGCCCAGCGCCTTCATGTCGAGAAATCCCGAAGGGCTCGTGGCGCCAAGATCGCCGTAACACTCGCTCGCCGCGCACACGACGGCGCCGACGTGAAGGCCGGACGCTGGGTATGCGCCACCGACGCCGCAGACGACGATTGCGCCTGCGTCGGCCCGAGCGAGAAACAGCGTCACGGCGTGCGCGGCGTTCACCGGCCCGACGCCCGTGCGAACGATCGCAACCGACGCCGGCGATGCCTTCGAGGCGTTCGCGCAGGAGCGTGCCCTCGAGCTCTGTCGCGACGCACAGCAGAAGATCGACGGCCATGGGGCTACTCAGGATACATCGACGCCAGGCGCTCGTAGATCAGCCGGATGCCGTCGGTCAGCGCGGCAGGCCCGGGTTGCAGGATGTAGGTCGATGGAATTTCGTAGATACGATCGTCTCGGACGGCAGGCACATCCGTCCATCCCGGCCGCGACACGATCGTGCGCTTCTTCATTTTCTTTCCGCACCACGAGGCAAAAATGACGTCGGGTCTTCGTCGGGCTGCTTCGTCTTCCTGGATGATTCGATCTTTCGCGAGCCGCTTCTGCCTCAGCTCCGGAAAGATCGGGTCGCCGCCCGCAATCTCCACGAGCTCTTCGACCCATTGAATGCCGGAAATCAGCGGGCTGTCCCATTCTTCGAAGAAGACGCGAGGCCGCCGCGGAAACCGGCCGCCAGCCTCGCGAATGTCCTCGAGCCCTCGCTCGAGCAGTGCGGCCAGCGCATGTCCCTTTGTCTCGCATCCCACGATGCCCGCGAGTACGCGGATCATCTGAAGGATGTCGGCCACCGAGCGCTGATTGAATGCGAACACCGGAAGGCCGCGCCTGACGAGCTCCGACGCGATGTTGGCCTGCAAATCCGAGAACGTCAGTACCAGGTCGGGCTCGAGCGCCTCGATTTTGTCGAAGCGCGCGGAGATGAAGGACGACACTTTCGGCTTAGCTGCGCGCCTCGGGCGGGCGGAGCGTGTAACCCGATATACCTACGACGCGATGTCCTTCACCGAGAAGGTACAACGTCTCGGTCGTCTCTTCTGTAAGACAGACGATCCGCTCAGGATACGTCGGCAAAGACGAACCCATCCCGATCGACGACCTCGCCGACCTCGATGTCGACGTGCCGGTTGAACATCGGCCCATCCCAGGCGAACGAGTGGAACTCGCCGCGCTCGCCGCACTTGTCGACTCCGGCTGGCAGATCGTCGAGCAACGCGCGATCGAACTGGCGACCCGCAAACGATCGATCCAGGTGCTTTGGATTGACGCACGTCAGGACCGATCGCAGCCCGCTTTCGACCATCTGCAGGGCCAGCCGATCGGTTGGAATGCCCCAGATGGGGAAGAGCGGAGTGAGGCCGGTGCCTGTCAGCTTCTCCTCGCGATACTTTCTGCACGTCCTCGAGGAACAAGTCGCCGAAGGCCACATGGGTGAACCCCTCGGCCACGGCTTGCGACACCGCCGCGCGCATGCGTTCTTCATACTGCTCGTTGCTGCACGGCCAGGGCAGGGGCACAGTGCGCAGCGGCACGCCCGCCACGGTCGCTTGCGCCTCGAGCAGCCGCCTCCGCACGGCATGCATCGCCACCCGATCGAACTGCTCATTCATCGTCGTCAGCAACCCGCCGATCTCGACGGCCTGATCCTGTTTGAGCACATGCAGCATCCACGCACTGTCTTTACCCGAGCTCCACGAAACCAGAGTTTTCATACCTTTTACTTTCTACTTTTCACTTTCTACTTTCAAACGCCTCAGCATGGAGCACCTCGGCGACCCGACGCACTGACGCGGAGATCCTCGGTCCAGGGTTCATCATGCCGTCGCCTCGGAGCTGGTAGATTCGCTTGTTGCGCACCGCCGGGACTGACGGCAGCGATTCCCACGCGCGAAGATTGCGGCCGGCGGCGCTCGAGGTATCGACGCCGATCTCGATGATGACATCTGGTGCGCGCGCGACGACCAGCTCGCTCGTCGTCTGGATGCTCTGCCGGGCGACGTCCGCAAACACGTTTGTCCCTCCCGCCGCCTCGAGCATGTCGTGCAGAAACCCGACCGCTCCGCTCGCGTAAATGCCCCGCAGTGTTTCGGCGTCGCGTCCGAATACGAGCATTGTGCGTGGGCGCGGTCTCCCCGCGACGCGTCTCTTGACGTCCGCAATCTCTGCCTCGATGCGGCCAGCCAGTGCATTGCTCTCCTTTTCGTTGCCGATGCGCGCGCCGAGCTGGCGAATCGTGGCGGTAATGTCCGGAAGGCCGGCATGTTGGTACAGGAACATCGGAATCTTCGCGCGCTCGATCTGCGTGCGCAGATCGTTCTGCGTTCCATAGACGACGACCAGATCGGGCTTCAGCGAGATGATTCGCTCGACATCGGGGTCGATGAGGCCGCCGACCTTCGTGCGCGTGAGCGCCTCAGGTGGATATCTGTCGAAGTTGCCCACGCCGATCACGCGAGGGCCCGCGCCCATCGCGAACAGCATCTCGGTCGTCGAAGGAATGACGGAGATGATGCGGTTTGGCGTGGATTGTGCGGAGACAGCTCGGCTGAAGCCGAGCCCTACCGACACCGACACTACGGCCACCGAGACGGCGGCGAGCAGCCGCGCGACCCGAATCAGCGGTTTCGTATGAGCAGCCATAGAAAAAACGGACCTCCGATAATGGCGGTGACCACGCCAACGGGAATCTCGAGGGGCGCGAGCGCGGTGCGCGAGACCGTGTCGCATGCCACCAGAAATGCCGCGCCGCCGAAGGCCGACGCCGGCAGCACCAGGCGATGATCGGCGCCTACGATCAATCGAATCAAGTGGGGCACGACGATCCCGATGAACCCAACGGGTCCGCCAAGCGACACCGCAGCGCCCGTCGCGAGCGAGGCGCTGAGAAATGCCAGCCGCTGCGTGCGATGGACGTCGACGCCGCGGCTGGAGGCGCTTTCGTCGCTGATCGACAACAGGTTCATCCGCCGTGGCAGCACCGCGAAGGCGGCGAACGACAGCGCGATCGGCGGCGCCGCCGCGATTAGCGGCGCATAGCTGCTCACGTCGAGGTCTCCCATCAGCCAGCGGACCGTGCGAAACGTCTGCGTGAAGTCCGACAGGAACTGCACGAACAGAATCAGCGCCGAGAAAAAGGAATTGAGCGTCACACCGGCGAGCAGGAGCACGTTGGTCGAAAGCCCGCTGCGCCTGGCACGGGCGAGCCCGTACACGATGGCGACGGCTCCGAGCGATCCGGCGAAGCTCGCAATCGGCACCGCCGAGAATCCCGCAATACCGGACGAAAAGTCGAACGTGATTGCCAGCATCGCGCCGAGTGCGGCGCCCGCCGACACGCCCAGCGTGAAGGGCGTGGCGAGCGGGTTGCGGAGCAGCGCCTGCAGCACGACCCCGGATGCCGCCAGAGACGACCCGACCAGTGCACCTGCAAGGACTCGAGGCAATCGTGCGACGAAAAAAATCTGCGCATCAGCGTTGTCCGCGAACGGCACCGACGAATCGAAGACCCGCCGGAGGCTAATCGACGTCGAACCTACCAGCGGCGCAAGAAGGCAGACAACCACGGCGGCCACGCCGAAGAGCAGCCAGGTGATCGCGATCCGGCGCGCGATGCTCATGCGCGAGGCGACTCGTGAGCCCGCCCGACAGGAATCACCGTGAGCTGTCCTGTTCTCGGGTTCGCGGTGATATCGACGTCGACCCCGTACAGCCTGCGAATCAGCGCCGGCTCGAGCATCGTCGTGGTCGGGCCGGCAGCCAGGACACGCCCCTGGTGGAGCAGCACGAGCTCGTGGCAGAGGCCGGCGGCAAAGTTCAGATCGTGCGTCGAGACGACGATCGTCATGTTGCGCTCGCGATTCAGCCTCTCGAGAATCGAACGAATTTCGAGCTGGTAGGCCAGATCGAGCGACGCCGTCGGCTCGTCGAGCAACAGGATTTCCGAGAAAAGGGGCCGGGAACCCTCCCGAACCCTTTTCTCTAACTGCGCGAGCGCGCCCGCGATGACGACCCGCTGCTTTTCCCCGCCGGACAGCGTGTTGAACAGACGGGAGGCGAAATGCTCGGTGCCGGTTGCGCGCAATGACTCACGCGCAATCGCGAGATCGTCAGGCCCTTCCATCTCGAACGCGCCAAGGTGCGGATAGCGGCCCATCGTTGCCATTTCGAGCACTGTGTACTCGAAGGCCATTTGCGTCTCCTGAGGCACAAGCGCAAGGCGCCGCGCCATCGTGGCGCGGGGGATCGCGCGAAGATCGACGCCGTCGAGCAAGACGGTTCCAGCAGAGGGTGGCAGCAGCCCGCTAAGCAGCCGAAGCAATGTGGTCTTTCCCGAGCCGTTCGGACCGAGGATGCCGACCAACCCGCCGCGCGGAATCCGGGCGCTCACGTCGTTCAGCACCACATCGCGTGCCTCGCCATCTTGTCCCGCCATAGCGCCACCGGCGCGAAAGCGGAAGCGCCCGGCGCGCCTGCGTGCCGCGTACGCGAACGAGACCCTGTCGGCGACGAGGCCCGGCTCACGGTTCATCGAGCACCAGGTCTTCGGCTACGCATCCGCTGTGCGTGGCACGTCCCAACGCACGCACACGAAGGGGCTTTGAGAACGCCTCACAGGCGGTGACCACAGTGTGGTATTCGCCGCGTTCGCCACAGGGATCGACGTCCCGCGCGACGAACTCTTCGAGAAGATCTTCGGCAAGGTCCCGGCCGAGGAACGACTCCTCGAGCTTGCTCGACCGCACCGTGACAATTCGCGCGCGGGTGCCAGACGCGAGGAAGCTTCGGTACAGGTCGGTCGTCGACTGCTTCCAGAGCGGCTCTACCGCGGTCAGGCCGCGTCCGACGCTCAGGCGCTCCGCCCACTCGCGATGTTCGTCGAAGAGAATGTCGCCGAACACCACGTGGGTAATCCCCATCGCGGCCGCTTCGGCCAGCGCGCGATCGAACGCCGCGTCGTAGGTGTCCCACCCGCACCGTCCTCGTGATCGATGTGAGGCCGAGCCGCTTGACCTGCGCCTCGAGAATCTCGGGCCGCAAGCCGTGCGATCGACTGCGCGTGCCGTCTTCGTTGAACATGGTGATCGCGGCGACGAAATCGAAGGCATCTCGTGCGCGATGGTATGCCGCGCACGAGTCCTTTCCACCGCTCCAGGAGATGGCAGCCTTCGGGCGCGCCATCAAAACCTCGTACGAATACCGGCGCGCGCGCTGCGGCCAAGGACAGGGTAGCCGAGCGGCTCCATGTGGTCGCCGCCAGCCAGATTGTCGATCGTGATGAACGCACCCGTTCGTGCCGTGATGCGAACCTCGCCGCTCGCATTCCACAATGCGTAGCCGTCGTTCGATGAAATCGTGGGGACGTTGAAATCGCTGTCGACGCGCTATCCGACGAACACGCCGCCGAGCGCCAGGCTCAGGCGTGCGCGCGAGTACCGATGCCTGCAGCGATCCCGAGTGACGCGGCCGCCGATACAGCTGCCGGCCAGGCGCGAAGATCGGGCTGCTGCTGTTGCTGCTAATCACCTCCGAATCGAGTAGGGTATATCCGCCGCTCAACCGAAGCCCCTTCGGACGATGGCGGTGCCGGACAGCTCGATGCCGGACGCGCGCGTTTCGCCGATGTTCTCGTATTGCGCGTCGAACGTGACGGGGTCGAACGGCCCGAGGCTGATCAGATCGTCGAAATGATTTGCGTAGTAGGTCAACTCGATAGCAGCGCGATCGCCGGCAAGGCGCTGTTCGACGCCGAGATCGAACCCGCGCGACCGCTCGGGCTTCAAATCCGGATTGCCGAGGAAGCTCGGCGACGTGCTGTACGACTGGATGAACAGCGGCTCCTTGATGCCGCGTCCGACGCTTCCACGGAGGCGTGTGGCGCCGAACGCGCCGGCGCCGGAGCTGACTACCCACGACACGGCAAGGCGCGGCGCCGCGTAAAAGCCGAAGCTGCCGTTGTTTTCGAACCGGATGCCGCCGACGAGCGACGCGCGTTCGGCCGTCGCCTCGTACTGGATGGTGGTTCCAGTGTTGTTGCGCTAGGGCCGTTGGGGTGCTGCCGTCGATCGATGATTCGTCAACACCCCGCGCTCTCCGTCATATGCGAACGCCGCCGTCAACGTCTGGTTACGTGCCACCACTGCGTCAGCGCGATATTCGACGTGGTGGCGCTGGAGCTCGGTTTCCGAATCATAGGGAAAATCCGAGGAAGGAAAGTCGCGACGAGTTGCCGAACTCGGCGTGTACGCGGATCCGCGATCAGATTCGTCGATCGGTATTTCGTGATGATGTACGAGTAGCTGGCCTGCTGGGTTACACGCGATCCGAGCGGCTGGTTCCATCCTCCGAGGAGGCTACCGTCACGATGGCGGAAGTAGGCATCCATGTCGGTGCAGCCGAACGCCGTTGCGCCCGGCGTGCCGGTGCGGCCGAACTCGCCGCGTCCGAGAAAGCGCGCCGACGCACCTGACTTCAGCAACCGGGTGACGCCGCCCGACACTGTCGATGTGGTGTTCTCGTTGTTCGGCTCTTCGTTGTCTGTCTGGAGGTGCGAGCCGAACACCGAATATTCGATGCCGCCCGTCCGCCGACCGACGCCTGCCGCGAGGTGCAGCGTGCTGAAGGTGCCGCCGTCGACGGTCAGGTTCACTTGCGGCCGTGCCGTGTCGGGGCGCACCGAGAAGAGCTGAATGACGCTGGCCATCGCATCCGATCCGAACAGCGCCGAATGCGCGCCGCGCAGCACTTCGATGCGCTCGATGTTCTCCGGCGACAGCGTCGCGAAATTGAATGCGCCGCCAGGCTCGTTCAGGGGCATGCCGTCGATCAGCACTTTGTTGTAGGTCGATTCGCCGCCGCGGACGAAGACGCCTGTCAGGTTGCCGACGCCGCCCGAGCGGACGGCGACGACTCCGGGTATCGTTCTGAGCAGGTCGATCGTGCTGAGCGCATGCCGCTCGTCGATCTGGTCGCGATTCAGCACCGTGATCGACGCGCCGACTTTCGTTTCGGGCATGTCGCGCCCGGTCGCCGTGACGACCACCGATTCGTGAATCGTGGGCGCGGTCTGCGCAGGAGCGCTCTGCGCGGAGAGGGCCGTCGGGGTTGAAAAGAAGAGAAGTACAGCAGCGTGGAGACGAAGCCGAGCGAACATGAGCCCTCCTCTGGCGTCTTTCGCGCCAGACCCGCCTGAAGGCGAGAGTAGGGACGTCCCGATGCCTAGGTATCCTGACTCGCGGATCGCAGCGGCCCTCCTGCCTTCCCACATCCGTCAAGGATGCAGTGGCGTGCGTAGAAGAGCCGCTCCCCGCTTACAGTGGCGTGACCGTGTGGGCTTTCCACCCACTTCGCGTAGTCACCGGGAAACGTCGGTTAGCCGGGCGAGTATACATTCGCCGCAGGGCTGACGGCTAAGGGCTGAAGGCTTAGTTATTTGAGAGTGTCGAGAGTGTTGGGATACGATCGAAGGTCGATGTTGCGTGACATTGCGGCAAAGCTCGATCGGCGCGAGCGGCTGACGCTCGAGGATGGGGTGCGGCTGTTCGAGCATCCCAGCCTGCTGGAAGTAGCGGCGCTCGCCAACCGGGAGCGAGAGCGGCGCCATGGCGATCTGACCTACTACAACTACAACATCCGCATCGAAGCGACGAACGTGTGCGTGGCGAGCTGTCTGTTCTGCTCGTTTGCGCGCCTTCGTCCGGGCGATCCCGGTTCGGTACACGATGTCGCTCGAGAACGCGTGGGAGAAGCTTCGCGTGCGGCACGACCAGCCGCTCACCGAGGTACACGTCGTCAACGGTCTGCATCCCGATCTGCCGTTCGAGTACTACCTTGAGATGCTGCGGGGCTTCAAACGCATCCGTCCTGAAATTCATCTGAAGTGTTTTACCGCCGTCGAGATTGCGTTCTTCGCAGAGCTATACGGAATGACCGACGAACAAGTGCTGCGCGAGCTGATGGACGCCGGCCTCGCGTCGCTGCCGGGCGGCGGCGCCGAAGTGTTCGCCGAGCGCGTGCGGCGGAAAATCTGCCACGACAAGGCGGACGCCGATCGATGGTTGTCGATTCACAGGACCGCGCACCGCCTTGGCATGAAGTCGAACGTCACGATGCTGTACGGCCACATCGAGACCAACGAGGAACGCGTCGATCACATGTTGCGCGCCCGCGAGCTGCAGGACGAGACCGGCGGCTTTCAGGCGTTCATTCCGCTCGCGTTTCATCCCGACAACAACCAGATGCGCAAGCTGCCGGCGCCTACCGGGTCGGACACGCTTCGCGTGCACGCGGTTTCGAGACTGATGCTCGACAACATTCCCCACGTGAAGGCGTTCTGGATTGCGACCGGAGTCGAGCTGGCGCAGACGGCACTGTGGTTCGGCGTCGACGATCTCGACGGCACCGTGCAGGAAGAGAAGATTTACCACATGGCGGGCTCTCGCACACCGGAGGCGTTGACGACCAGCGATATCGAGCGCATTATCCGCGCGGCCGGTCGCACGCCAGTCGAGCGCGACACGTTCTACAACGTCGTGCCGAACGCCGGGTCTGGAAAGCAAGACCCGGCCTACGTACCGTCCGCGCGGTGTACGTAGGGCGGGTCCTGTTCTATGGACCCGCCGCAGAAACCGCTATAATTGAAAGTTCAGATGTCGACGTTGCTTCCTGTCCTGACGGAGTTCGAAAAGTCGCACATCTCGGAGCGCCAGCCGCTTCCCGAGCGTTATCTCGGTCTGTCCGATGACGAGCTCGATCGTCGCATTACGGCCGCGAAAGCCGCGCTCGGTCCCCGGCTGATCATCCTGGGCCACCACTACCAGCGCGACGAGGTGATCAAGTTCGCCGATTACACCGGCGACTCCTTCCGCCTCTCGGGTGAGGTTGCGAAGCACCCGGAGGCCGAGTTCATCGTCTTCTGCGGCGTGCATTTCATGGCCGAGAGCGCGGACGTGCTGTCTCGGCCGCATCAGAAGGTGATTCTGCCCGACCTCGCCGCCGGCTGTTCGATGGCCGACATGGCTGCGATCGATCAGCTCGAGACCTGCTGGGAAGAGCTGTCGCTGATGGGTGTCGGCAGCGTCATCCCGATCACCTACATCAACTCTTCCGCGGCCATCAAGGCTTTCGTCGGCGAGCGCGGAGGCATCGTCTGCACGTCGACCAACTGCGCGGCGACGCTGCGGTGGGCGTGGGAGCGCGGCGAGCGCATTCTGTTTCTGCCCGACCAGCATCTCGGCCGGAACACCGCGTACAAGATGGGTGTCGCGCTCGACAAGATGGTCGTGTGGGATCCGCACGAGATGTATGGCGGCCAGACCGTCGGGCAGCTGCTCGATGCGCGCATGATTCTGTGGAAGGGGCACTGTTCGGTTCACGAGCGCTTTACGGTCGCGCAGATCGGGCGCATCCGCGCACAGCATCCAGGCGTGCGCGTCATCGTGCACCCAGAGGTGCCGTGGGATGTCGTGCAGGCCGCCGACGACAGCGGCTCGACGGAATACATCATCAGGCAAGTCACCGAGGGCGCCCCGGGATCGATCTGGGCCGTCGGCACCGAGATTCACCTGGTCAACCGGCTCGCGCAGAGTGTCGCGCCGGAGAAGACCGTGCTGTCACTCGACCAGTTCGGGTGTCTGTGCTCGACGATGTTCCGCGTCTCGCCGAACCATCTGCTCTGGATTCTCGAAGGGCTGATCGAAGGCCAGGTGCACAACCGAATTGTCGTGTCCGACGAGCAGAAGCACTGGACGAAGGTCGCGCTCGATCGGATGCTTTCCGTTCGTTAACCCAGCTTGGTAGGGCGGGTCTTGCAGTTCAAGACCCGCCCTGCGCGCAAGCTCACAGGAGGACTACGTGGCACACACACTTCCGCCGCTTCCGTATGCGTTCGACGCGCTCGAGCCGCATATCGATGCCAAGACGATGGAGATCCATCATGGCAAACATCACAACGCGTATGTGACGAACCTGAATGCGGCGCTCGAGAAGTATCCGGAGCTGCAGTCGAAGAGCATCGAAGACCTGCTGCGCGACATCAGCAAGGTGCCCGAAGATGTCCGCACGGCCGTTCGCAACAACGGCGGCGGCCACATGAACCATTCGGCGTTCTGGAAATGGATGGGACCGAAGGCCGGCGGCGCGCCGACCGGCGCGCTGGGCGACGCCATCAAGTCGACGTTCGGCAGCTTCGACGGATTCAAAGAACAGATGACGAAGGCCGGTGTCACGCGTTTCGGCAGCGGCTGGGCGTGGCTGATCGAGCAGAACGGCAAGCTCAGCATCGAGAGCACCGCGAACCAGGATCAGCCGATCATGGAAGGCAAACACGCGATTCTCGGCGTCGACGTATGGGAGCACGCCTACTACCTGAAATATCAGAACCGCCGTCCGGACTATCTCGCGGCGTGGTGGAACGTGGTGAACTGGTCAGAAGTCGCTTCGCGGCTCGGCAAATAGCACTTCTCAGGGATTGGGGACTTGGGATTGGGGATTAGATCCGTCACGCGGATCACGCTCACGCCTAATCCCTAATCCCTAGTCCCAAGTCCCATGTCTTTATCAGCCATCCTGTTTCTGTTCCTTGTCCACCTCGGGATCGGCATCACGCTGGTGCTGGCCTGGGTTGGCCGCGAGGCGGGAGTGAAGTTCTTTCGTTTCAACGCCGGCACGGCCGCGTTGCTCATCGCGATCGGTTTCGCGCTGAGACCTGACGCAGCGAACCCAGGCACGCTTCACACAGCCGCCATCGCGGCGCTTCTGATAGCCGAGGCGGCGCTGGTCATCTACTGGGCCACCATCGGCCGGATGCTCGCCAGGATCCGGCCGGCGCTTCTCTGGACCGCGGTCGGCGCGGGACTGGTATCCGTCACTCTGCAGGCCTTCGACGTGTCGCGCGATGCGCCGGGACTGATGCCGCTCCTGACCGTGGCGAGCTTTCTCAGCTCCGTCGCGCTGCTCGGCGGCGCATGCGGCGCAATGGTGCTCGGCCACTGGTATCTCGTCGTTCCTTCGCTCGACGTGGCGCACCTGCAGTCGATCGTCAGGCTGCACATCGGGTCCACAGTCGTACGCGTCGTGGTGGTCGCCGCCGCGGTGATGATCGCGATCGTCACGTGGGAGCCCGGCGTGCCAAATTTCGAGCGGTACATTTTCTCGGTCGACGGCATCTTCTTCTGGCAGCGAGTCCTGTTCGGCCTCGGTGGACCCGCGGTCCTGTCATACCTGACGTGGGAGACTGCGAAAATTCAGTCGACGCAGTCGGCGACCGGCATCCTCTACGTGGATTTTTTCACCGTCATCGTGGGTGAAGTGCTCGCCAAATACCTACTGCTGTCCACCAAAGTCCCTGTCTGATGCGGCTCATCGCCCATTGCCCGAAATGCGATGCGGGGTTGCCCGTGTAGCGCGTCGGAGGCCACAGACACGATCAAATGCGGCCGCTGCGGACACGTGCTGGCGCTGGCCTTTAGCGAGTCGATTCGCGGTGACGCGCGTGTGGATGTGTGTCCCGTCTGCCGCGGCGCCGACTTCTACATACGTAAGGACTTCGATCCCAAAGTCGGGCTCACGGTCGTCATCATCGGCGCTCTGATTAGCGCAGTCTTCTACTGGTTCGGGGAAGATCTGATTGCTTACAGCATCCTTGGCGGCGCTGCGCTCCTCGATCTGTTTGTTTACGGCCGTCTGGGCGATGTCACCGTCTGCTATCGCTGCCACAGCGAGTTCCGCGGGAAGTACCAGCGCCGAGCGACACACTTCGATCTCCACACTGCGGACGTCCTGGAGCAGGAATACGAGCGGAAGATCGGCCGCCGCTAGCGAAGGAACGAGCCCGGGCATGTATGTGTTCGAATCACCAGCCTCGGCTAACTGCTCGACAAACACCGTTCAATTCGGAGAAAAAGCGGGTATGCGTTGTGCACCTCCACCTGCGGAGGTTTATCTAATGTGGAATGAAGACGAAGTGAAAGGCAAAGCCGAAGAAGTGAAGGGCAAAGCGAAACAGGCGGCCGGCGATCTTACCGATGATGAGAATCTTGCGCGCGGAAGGGGAGGCGCAAGAGGTCGGCGGCAAGGTGCAGAAAGGATTCGGCAAGGCCCGTCGCGCAGTCGGCAACGCCATCAAGGACGTCGGCGACGCCATAAAGAAGTAGGGCTTCAGCCGAGCTAGAAAAACGTCACATCGACCGGGGTTCCCGCTTCAACGGCGTCCACGTTGGCGGGAATCTCGATATAGCCATCCGCACGCGACATGCTCGTGATGTCGCCCGACGCCTTGAACGCCGGCACCGCGGTCCCATTTTCAATTCGAACGGTATAGAACTGATGGCGGCCAGCCGCCGATGTGATGCGCCTGGCGAGCGGAACGCGCAGCGTCTTGTTGATTTTGGGGCCGAGGCGCGCCATGCGGCGAAGCATCTGGGACGAGCAGCATGTGGGCGTTGGAGAGGCAAGACGTGGGATAGCCGGGCATGGCGAACACAGGCTTGCCGTTGACGATCCCGAGACCAGTAGGCTTGCCGGGTTTCACGGCGACACCGTGGAAGAGCAGCGTGCCTCTGGCCGCAATCGCATCGCGAATCAAATCGCGCTCGCCGACTGAACTGCCGCCTGAGAAGACGACGATGTCGCAGGTGGTGAGGGCGTCGAGCGTGGCGAGAAGCGCGTCGAGCGTGTCCGGCGCGGGAGGATGGGGGACGGGAATGCCGCCGTTTTCGGCGACGACCGCCGATATCGTGAACCGGTTGATGTCGTAAATCTGGCCGGGCAGCAATTCCCGTCCGGGCTCGACGATTTCATTGCCTGTCGACAAGAATCGCGACACGCGGACGCGCGATAGACCTGAACAGACGACAGCACCGATGGCTGCGAGCGCTCCGATGCGGCTCGAGTTCAGAGTTTCGCCACGAGCGACCACGACCTGCCCCGATTGAATGTCTGCGCCGCGCGCGCCGACATTCTGCTGTGGCTGCACCTCGGCGAAGATGGTCACGGCAGCACCTGAGCCGGAATCGGTCTCTTCGACCATCACAACCGCGTCTGCACCATCGGGCATCGGCGCGCCTGTAGAAATCTCGACGCACTGGCCGTCGAGCACCGGCACCGCAGAGAGCTCGCCGGTATACACGGTTCCGACCTTCGTCAACGTGCGAGGATGCGCGCGCGACGCGCCCTGGATGTCGCGCGCGCGTACGGCGTAGCCGTCCATACCGGCACGCGAAAATGGCGGAACGTCCCGGCGCGCGACGATGTCGGCTGCCAGCACGCGCCCGTTCGCGTCCGAGAGCGCGATGTCTTCGGTACGATCGATGGGGACGCCCGTCGTGTCCAGGATGGCGCGCGCGGTCTCGAGCGAGATGACGTCGCCGAACGGCCGCATGCGGGCGTGAGCCATGTTAGCGTGAGAGCTCGCGTACGAGGTGGCCCAGTTCGGGCAGCAGCAGCTTGTTCATACCGAGGCGCACGGCATTCTCCGACCCGGGCAGCGACACGATGATCTTGCCCTGCGCCGTTCCCGCGCATGCGCGGCTCATCATCGCCGACGGCCCGATCTCCTGATAGCTCAGCATGCGGAAGAGCTCGCCGAATCCCTCGAGGCGCTTTTCGAGAAGGTTGCTGACGACTTCGTAGGTGGAATCGCGCGAGGTGATTCCGGTGCCGCCTGTCGTGATGATCACCTGGGTCGCTCCCTCGTCCAGCTGCTGCTGGATTGCCGTCGCGGATCGCCTCGGGATCGTCGCGGACGATCGAGCGCCCTGCCACTTCGTGGCCGTTGGCCTCGAGCAGCTCCGCGATCGCGATTCCGCTCGTGTCCGTCGCAGGCTTGCGCGTGTCGCTGATCGTGAGCACGTAGCAGCGCACGGACGTTGGCGACGTCGCCTTGTGATCGATGTGGCTCATAAAGGGATTACGTCCCCTATGTTAGACTCAAGGGTCGGTTTGTTGCGCGCCCATAGCTCAGTTGGATAGAGCGTCTGGCTACGAACCAGGAGGTCGCACGTTCGAGTCGTGCTGGGCGCACCAACCTTCGCTCATGATTCAGGCGAAGGTTGCCCGCCGTAGCCCTTGGCGAAGGCGGGCTTTATCGCCCGACCTGAGCTTCGGCTGGCAAGCCAATCTTCTTCCACAAAATCCCGACGTCTGCTTGACGGCTGTGCGTGCGGGGCGCATAATCCTCGCTTCGTCGCGCGACTCGCGCGGTTCATCTTCTCCACAACCGATTTCATCATGGCGACGAGCCAGCCGTCGTGTCCGCGCTGCCAGGACAATCTCTTTGTGCGCGCCGAGCAGATCATCTCTGGGCGCCGCGTGACGAAGGCATACTACTGCGGCCGCTGCAATCTGGACTGGTCCGTGGAGAATCAGTTCGCTCCCGAGCGGCGACGCGATAGCGAGCGGCGTAGAATGCGGCTTGAAGCGCTGTTGAGTGGTGCGCCCAAGAAGCCCGCGCTCGCTTTGATGCGACCCAAACCCGATCGGCGCACGAATGGGTAGAGCGCGCCGTCCTGATCGGGTAAAATAGAAGTTCCGGACTCCCCAGTTCCGCGACGGGCACGCCAGCGACGCAACGCTGGAAGCAGGGCAGCCCATGTTCAATCTCACGCTGCGCGATCATCTCCAGCTGACGTTCACCGAAATCATCAAGCGCCACCACGCGCACGCGGCAAAAGCCCAGTCGCGCGCGCGATGGGGCCGCCGTTTGCGCGGCGGCGAAGCCGTGCTGGTGGGCGGCGCCGCCATCGCATCGGTCGGGGCGGCGTTCGGCCATGGTCAGCCGCTCGCGATCGCCGCCGCGTCCATGGCCGGGGTCGCACTGATCGTTCTCCTGGTCAATCTGGCCTTCGACTTCGACGCATCGGCGCGTGCCCACGCCGCAAGCGGTGCTCAGCTCTGGGGTTTGCGCGAGCGATATCGGTCGCTGCTCTCGGACCTGCACGACGGAGCCCTTAGCGTTGCCGACGCGCGCCTTCGCCGAGACAAGCTGATCGACGAGCTCAGGGCCATTTACGACACCGCGTCGGTCACCGCGCTCGAAGAGGATTCTGCGCAGCCGGTCACGCCTGCGGACGAAGGGGTTGCCCCGCAACCGCCCGCCTACCGAAGCGCGTAAAGCAGTCCTCCCAGCACAACGACCGCTCCGGCCGGATGGACGTTCACGACATCCAGCGGAATCGAACCAGGGTTTTGGTATGCTTTCGTTCAGGAGAAGCGATGGCAGAACCCAAGAATCCCCACCGCGAACGCATCGAAGAGCTCGGCCGGATGAACACGATTTATTCCGAGCGGCCATGGCACGACTGGAAGCCGGGTACGCCTCCCAAGCACGATCACTTTACCCACGACAATCCACCCGCGGTAGACGACGAGCATCCGGACAAACCCGATCGGGACTAGGGAGACTAGGGATTCGGGATTAGGGATTAGGGATTGGTGTGCGGCGTGCGCTGGCAGCCAGAGCGATGGCGGCTGCCAGCAGCACGCCATCGCGTGCGAGCGTCTTCGCTGACAGCGGCTCGCCAACGCCGAAGCATCCGCAGTCGATGCCCGCGCCGCGGAAGTACGAGACGACCATCACCGAAAAAAACAGGGCAAGGATAGCAACTGCGACGATCGACAGGTAGCGCAGCCACACACCGGCAATCAAGAGAACACCGAGCATCAATTCGAGTGCGGGAAGAGTCCTCGCGAGCGCGTACACTGCCCATTCGGGCAGCAACTGATAGGAGTCGATCGAGAGCGCGAAGAGCAGCCACGACTGGCGCAGCTTCGTGTACGCGGCGTAGATGAACACCGCGCCAAGCAGCACTCTGAGCGCGAGCGCAGCGCGTCGTATCACTTGACGATCGTGTTGAGGTACTTGCTGAACACGGCGTAGGTGACCAGACCGACGACGGGATTCGGCTTGCCGTCGTGGGTGACGATCATCGTCGGCGTCGAGCTGATCTTCATGCGCTGGCCAAGTTGAACGTCGCGTTCGATGTTCGCAAGAATCGCCGGGTCCTTGGCGATTTCGCGCACCTTCTTCCGCTCTTCAGGCGTGAGGACGCTGTCGACGACGGCGTCGACATTGCCGGACTGACTCCACGATTCCTGCTGGTGGAAAAGGGCGTCGGCAACCGCGTCGAACTTTCCGAGGCGATCCGCCGCCGCTGCGAGGATCGCGGCCTGCCTCGCATGCTTGTGCTGAGGCAGCGGAAAATCGTGATGGACGAGCCGCAGCTTCCCCTTCATCGCGAACTCTTCCTTCACTCGCTTCACCGTCTGCTCGTGCAGCAGCCTTGCACCCAGGGCACTCGAAGTCGCTGAAGACGTCGATGCGGACATTTGCCGTCACGGGGCCCACGGCGCGCGACGTCGACGACTGTGCCAGAGGAAAGCCGGAGCCGCACAGGACCGCAGCCGAGATGGCGAGTGCGAAGGCAGGAATTCTCATGGCCCATAGTAACTGATGTGCTAATCGAACCGCCTTGCGGACGCCGCCGATGAGGCCGTGCCCGCAAGGCGCCCCGTGTTAACCTGCCCGAATCTTGTCGATTTCGGACGAAGAGCTCATGCACGCTGCGCTCGTGGAAGCGCGTAAGGCGATGGCCGGCAACGAGGTGCCCATTGGGGCGGTCGTCGCGGTGGGCGATGAAATCGTCGCGGCGGCGTTCAATCAGCCGATTTCGATGGCCGATCCTACCGCCCACGCCGAGATTGGAGCGCTTCGGACGGCCGCGCGGGCAATCAGCAATTATCGGCTCACTGGTGCGACGCTGTGCGTCACCGTCGAGCCCTGCGCGATGTGCGTCGGTGCGATGATGCACGCCCGTATCGGCACGCTCATCTACGGCGCGCCCGAACCCAAGACCGGCGCGGTGTGTTCGACGATGAGCCTGATCGATGATCCAAGCTGGAACCACCGGATTACAGTGGTGGCGGGCGTGATGGCGGACGAGTGCAGGGGTCTGATGCAGGAGTTCTTCAAGGAAAAGCGAAGAGGGAAAAACGAATAATGTCTCGGCTGCTGCTCGCCGCCGCGATCATCGCCGCGGTCGCGCTCGCGAGCGTATCGGCTCAGGCACCCGATGCGGCACGGATTCGCGCGACGTTCCTCCGGATGATCGAGCGGCCGCGTGTGCCGCTCGCGCCTCAGGTGCAGCCGCGGATTGACGCGGGCGCGTATCGGTCCGAGAACTTCACCTTCTCCTCTGAAGCCGGCGAGCGCGTGCCCGGCATGTTCCTGAAGGCGGTGGCTGCGAGCAATCGCCAGGCCTGTTGTGATTCTCCTGCACGGAACCGGAAGCCGGAAAGAGGAGTTCCTGGCGCTCATGCGAACGTTGGCCGATCGTGGATTTGCCACGGCGGCAATCGACGCGCGCCATCACGGCTCTCGCATCAAATCGAAGGACGGTTCCAACGCGCAGTATTTTGCCGCGATGCTCGAGACGTATCGCACCGGCAAGGGACATCCTTACTTGTACGATACGGTGTGGGACGTCATGCGGCTCGTCGACTATCTCGAGACGCGTCACGACGTCGACTCGAAGCGCATTGGGGTGATGGGTATCTCGAAAGGCGGGACCGAGGCGTATCTCGCCGCTGCGGTCGACCCGCGCATCGCAGCAGCAGTGCCCATCATCGGCGTCCAGGGATTCCGGTGGGCGCTCGACAACGACCAGTGGCAGGCGCGCGTCAGCACGTTTGCACCTCCAGTCGAAGCCGCGGCACGCGACGCTCGTGTACCGAAGATTGACGCCGCATTCGTACGCCGCTTTTACGATCGCGTTGCGCCCGGCATCTACGGCGACTACGACGCCGGCTCGATGCTCGCACTCATTGCACCGCGGCCCGTCCTCGTCATCAATGGCGACTCGGATCCGCGCACGCCGCTTGCAGGCGTGCAGGAAGCAGTCGCCGCCGCGCGTCCCGTATATAGAACGATGGGTGTCGAAGACAAGCTCGGTCTCTATCTCCAACCGAACGCCGGCCACGTCTTCACGCCGGTCGCCGAGCTCGTGATGGCGGACTGGTTCGCGAAATGGCTGTCGCCCCGGGTAGGCGTCCAAGCAGCCCCCGCAGACCGCGCCAGGAGCCTCATAATGGCGGGTACCTGGTCCGGCGGGGCCGCCGGACCCCCAAACTAGTACATCCTTGCGTGCAGCCTGTCAGTTTTGCTGGCCTACCCTGCGAATTTGCCCAGTTCTCCAACTCCCGCCGTAGACGTACGTTTAGGCCGCTCGTCCTGCCCTGCTCGTTGGAAGCAGGGCACCCACACAATTCAGGAACGAAAGGCACCACCATGTTTGCGCGAACTCGCGATACAGCGGTGAACAACCCGGCCGATCCCGCTCGTTGGGTCTCGGCCTTGCCCACAATCGAGTCGGAACGCAGAGGCGGTGGAACCGACCGCATTTTCCGTCTCGCCATCGAGGACCTGCCCAACGCAGTGCTGATCTCTGGAGACACGGGCGGGGTCCTGGTGGCGAACCGCGCGGCTGAACGGCTGTTCGGGTACGCGCCAGGACAGATGGTGGGGCAATCGCTCGAGCGACTGATGCCGGGCTGGTCACCTCGCATCAAAGCCGAGCCGTGGAGGCGCCGCCCTGCCGCGGGCGTGCGAAGCGACGGCGCTGCGGTGCCGCTCGATATCGAGATCGCCCCCGTCGTCGAAGGGCCAGTGCGCTACGTCGTCACGTACGTCGGCGGAGTAAATGGTGGTCTCAGACCGGGTCCTGGTCTCATCGAAGCTGCCAGCACCACAGACCTGCAACGCGTGACGGCAGACATGGCCACGCGACTGGTCACGATCGAGCCTCACTCCGTGGACGAGAACATCGGTGAAAGCCTGCGTGAAATCGCAAAAGCACTGCGGGTCGATCGGGCGATTCTATGGCGCAAGGCTCCGGCCGACACGACCACGGGGCCCTCAGATTACGCGATCGGGTACCCGCAATCGTCACATCACGAGCTGCTGTTGGAGCTGGTGTCGGTTCAGTTCATTGCGTCGAAGCTCGAGGCGGGCGAAGTCGCATCATTCATGCAACTGGCCGAGGTGCCCAATCAGGACGACCGCGACGTATTCCTCAGGCTCGGGCTTCGATCGGCAATTGTCGTTCCCGTTGCGTCAGCCCCAGGCGCCGCTCGGAGTGCCCTCTTCTTCGGCTCCACGGCAGAGCGCGAGTGGCCACATACGATCGTCGAACAGCTGCGTCTCGTCGCGGCGGTCATCGCCCAGGCCCTGGCCCGCAAGGCAAACGTGACCGCGCTGCAAGGCGCGCTCGACGACCTTCAGAAACTGCAGGAGAGCGTAACCGAGGACAATGAAACCGGCGCCGACGCCAGGGTATTGCGCGAGTCGCGCCTGCGCGCGGGGCTGAATCCAGACAACCTGTGCCGCCGTCGTGAGAATCTCGAGTCCCCTGACCCCCGCATCATCGGGAGAAGCGCTGCAATCCGCCAGGTTCTCGCGCAGCTGCAGCAGGTTGCGGCCACAGATTCGACAGTGTTAATGCTGGGCGAGACGGGCACCGGCAAAGAGCTGCTCGCGACACACCTTCACGGACTGAGCGCGCGGCGCGGCCGGGCCATGGTTCGCGTGAACTGTGCGGCAATTCCCGCGACCCTCATGGAAAGCGAGCTGTTCGGCCGGGAGAGGGGCGCCTTCACGGGTGCTCTTGCACGAGAGATCGGCCGCTTCGAATTGGCCCACCGCTCCACCATTTTCCTCGATGAGATCGGCGACTTGTCCGCAGACCTCCAGGTGAAGCTCCTTCGCGTGCTGGAGGAGCGGCAGATCGAGCGGCTCGGAAGCACGAAAGTGATCGACGTGGATCTGCGGATAATCGCGGCCACGCACCGGAACCTCGAGCAGCGGATCGGCGAAAATGCCTTCCGCGAGGATCTCTTCTATCGGCTCAACGTGTTCCCGATACATGTCCCAGCGCTACGCGATCGCGCCGAAGACATCCCGCTCCTCGTGTGGCGTTTCGTCGACGAGTTCTCGAAGGCGTTCGGCAAGCAGATCGACGCGATTCCGCGGGAGAATATGCTGGCGCTGCAGCAGGTACTCGTGGCCTGGCAACATCCGCGAGCTCCGCAACGTCGTGGAGCGGGCCATGATCGTCGCAACGGGCCACCAGCTGACCATTTGTCTGCCCACCCCGTCGGGCACCGCAAGTACCTCGAAACGGTGCGGCGGCCGGCTGATCGACGTTGAAAAGGAGCATATTCGTACCGTGCTCGAGACGACCATGTGGCGGATCCGCGGCACGGGCGGAGCCGCCGAGCGGCTCGGGCTTCGACCGACTACGCTCGAGAGTCGCATGGCGAAACTCGGGCTTAGTCGACCAAAGCCGTAATCGCTCGAGCCGCTCTCAGAACCTGACGGTGATGCCCCCGTTGAATTGCCACTGGTGGGAATACTGAGAGTTGCCGACGAGATAGCATCCATACCACGGATCGCACCACCATCCGCCTGCGTCGGTCTTGATGTAAGTCGGCGTCCAGTGCATACCGACGCGTAGTCCGAAGCCCGGCGCGGGAAAGATCTTGACCCCTGCTCCCCAGGTCGTCGAGAACTGCGTCTCGCTTGTGATCGTGCGCGTCTGGCCGGCAAGCACGCCAGTCACCTCGCCGAAAGTCGTCGCCCCAAGACCCCCGAAGAAGAACGGGCGCACAACGGCATCAGCCTCGCCCCAGTTATAACCGAAGTATCCGTGATAGGTGCTCACGGCCATGTCACCGACCTCACGATCGGTAGTTCCGCCGGCAACAAGATTCGAAAGCTGGCGAGCATATATGAAGCCGACCTCTGCGTTGTCGTTCACGAGCACGCCGGCGCTGAACCCGAAATTGGCACCATCCTTCGGATCGATGCGGTCGTAGATGTTCCCATCTAAGCCGAGGGTGGCATCTCCACTTACGCCGTCCGAGAAGACAAAGCCTGCGAAGCCGCTGATTTCCACGCGAGCCTGCGCAAAGGCTGGATGGCCTGCGGCAATTACGAGCAATCCCGTCCACACCAGAACACGTTTCAACATGACAGTCTCCTTAGGTAATCAAAATTCTCCATACACGAACGCCAGTCATGCCGCTCGCTGAGCATGGTCCATGCCTGACGCGGCGCTGTTGCGGGGCGGAAAACAGCCGAATTCAGGCCAATTTCGACCGCTGGCAGCCGCCCGATCCTCATTCCTCCACGGCTTCGGAGGCCCTCTGACATGTCGGAGCAAAATGCGCGAGCTGAATGCGAACCGAACATCATGTCTTGAAAGTCTGGGAAAAAGAGAACCAGGCGCGCGCTGCACGCAGATCTGAGCGCGGCGCCTGGAATGCCGGAGCGCTACTTCTTCACGGGCGGTGGGAAGTTCTTGAGAAGCTTCGCCATCGCTTTCTGCAGGTTCTTCTGCTGCTTGTCGGGTTTCGCTCGCGTGTCGATCGTCTTGCTCGCGGTCCCGCGCCACACGAGCTTCTTCGCCGTAGGCTGATACATGTCCACTGCAATCTGACCGATGTAGATCGTCGAGGTCGTTCCAGTCGTCATGCCGCCGCCGCCGCCGCCATACCAGCCGCCGCCACCCCACCCTGGGCCGTACCCCCAGCCGCTGTCGAACGACGTGTACTGCTTCTCGGTCGAGACTGCCAACTGATACCCGATGTAGAGATCGGCGCCGTCAGACTCCGTTCTCGTCAGGCCCTTCGTGGCGAGCTCGGTATCGACGGCAGCCTGGATTTGGCCATTCACGATCTGATTGGGTGGCTGTTCGGCGCCTTTGATCTCAACCCATTTGTAGGTCTTGAAATTCGCGAACTGCGCCTCCTTGTCGAAGTTGTAGCGCACGTCCTGCGCGAAAGCGCCGGTCGCTCCAGTGAGGAGTGCTGCAAGTGTCAGCGCGAAGAGAAGTCTCGGCATTATTCGTCTCCTTTCTTTGATGATCTATCGGCTCTTTTGACGATCTATCGGCTCGCAGACAGCGGATTGCCGCCAAGCGCATTCGAGACAGCCGTAATTGCCCGCTGGCCCTTCACGCTGTTGCCTGCGTCGTCGAGAGGCGGCGCAACAACGGCGATGCCGAATTTTCCCGGTGACACAGCGATGAGTCCGCCGCCAACGCCGCTCTTCGCCGGGAGACCAGTATGATACAGCCACTTTCCGGAATCGTCATACAGACCGGCGGTTGCCATCACTGCCAGCACGCCTGGCACCTTGGCGGCATCCATGACCTGTTTACTGGTCGCGGGGTTCTTGCCGCCTGCGGCCAGCGTCGCCGCCATCATTGCGAGGTCTCTGGCGTTCACACCGATCGAACACTGACGGGTGTAGAGATCGACCGCCATTCTCCAGTCTGTCTTGATGTAGCCATAGGCGAACATCAACGCCCCGATGGCCTGGTTGCGCTGGTTTGAGTCGGACTCCGACTTGTAGACGTCCTGCAGCACTGTCAGCGTTCGGCCGGCCGCGTCGTTGTGGAAGCCGAGGATCTTCGCCCATATCGCATCGGCGTTCGAACCGAGCACCATGCTGGTGGACGAGATCGCGCCGGGGTTCACGAGCGCGTTCATCTCCGGCGCACCGGTTCCCACTACCGAGCGGACCCCTTCGATCGCGATGATGGAATTGAACCTCGCGCCGGTGGCATCGACACCGATCCGCTTCTCGATGGCTTCGAGTCCCTGCTCCTGGATCACCTGCGCCATCGTGAAGACCTTCGAGATCGACTGGATCGAGACTTCAGTCTTTACATCGCCGGCCGTGAAGACCTTGCCATCGACGGTGACCAGCGCGATGCCGAACAGATTGGGATCGACTTTGGCAAGCGCTGGAATGTAATCGGCGTTTTTTCCCTCCTTGAGGTTCTGGAACTGCTTGAACGCGCTGTCCACCGCCGCTTGCGGATCTGTCTTCTGTTGGGCGCTCACCGCGAGACCGAAAACGGCCACGCCGGCGAGGATTCCCGTAGCTACTCGTCGTGGTGCCGAGAGAGATTTCATGACCATTACTAGCCTCCTGCCTTTACCGAGAAGTTGTACCTGAACGAAAACTGGATCTTGACGCTCTCGCCGACATACGGGTTCCGGAACATCTCGCGCTTGCCCCACTGCAGCTCGCCGCCCATCATCACGCCCGGGACGGGGCTGTACAGAAGATTCCCCAGCGCATAGTGCCCTGTCTTATACGCGTTGTCGGCCTGCCCTTCGAGGTTGTCGATGTACGTGCCCGAATAACCAGCTGAACTCGACCAGTGGTCGTTCCAATTGTGATCGACGAAGAACACGGTTCCGGTAATGGGAATAGCCTTGCCTAAGATCGGCGTGCGGGCATTTCCGGGATTGGGGACGATGCCGACATCGACCGGGGCATCGTTCATGTAGTTCTGGATGCCCTCGCCGTACGCATATTGCAACCGAAGGGTCGTGCGTGACCCCAGCTTGACGTTCGAGCTCAGGTTGATGCCCCACCGCGTCGCGTCGCCGGACAGGTCGAATTGATCGGCGAGCATGTCATCCCAGCTCATTTTGCCCAATATGCCAGCCACTTCGAAGTAGCCGCGCGAGCCGCCAAAGCGGTACTCCCCGGTGAAGTCGGGTAACGGGCTGCGTCCCTTCACGTTCTGGAGCTCGTTGCGATCGGCCAGCACGCCGGCATCGCCTGATGCGCCAGGCCGCTCGACCGCCAGGGTAAGCCGCGTGTTGCCCTGAATCGGCATATAGCGCACCTGGACGTTGCGGAAGAAGACCATGCCCGCCGGTCCCCAGTACTCGATTGAGTTCGGGAACACGTCGGGGTCCATGAACGGGCTCCAGTACTGCCCCGCGCCGATCTTGCCGAGCTCGCCATACGCATGGCGCAAGCGGAAGGTCGTCTGCCCCTCGTCCACGCCTGTTCCGAACAATTCGAACTCGAAGGTGGTCCGCAACTCGCCCATTGCCGTGGGTGTGAACCCTCTCACGCCCAGCCGGCTCTGGCGTACTCCGGCGAACGCGACGCCATCCTCGCCAAACTCCCCGTCGAAGGAGGGCAGCTTGTTGAGACGCATCGTGTCGAACCAGTTCGGATCGATGGTGTTCAGGTTGATGCCCATGTCGAGCATGGCGAAGCCATAGACCTCGATGGAGGCGGGCTGGGCCATCGCGTAAGGCGCGGTTCCGAGCAACAGCGCGAACGCCATTGCCAGCCGCCATGCAATTGGGCTGCGACGCGTTGCGTGGCGAGCCTGTCGATCTGTCGGTGTCATGAGCATCTCTCCTTCTGTGTGAGCGCGCGTCATTTGACGTTCGCTTTTTCCCACGCGCGCACGCGCGTCCGAGCCGCGTCGAAGATACGTTCGTAGTTGCCTTTGCGTACTTTCAAGCTCGCGTCGGGCGTGAGCTGTTTCCAGACCGGCGCCCACATGTCGAACACCGCGAAATAGGGCGCAGGACCTGCCGGCGCCACGGTGTCGGTGCCGAAGAGGAAACGATCGGGGAACCGGTTCAACATCGAAGACACGCGCCGAATCGCCTCCGGACTTGCCACTGCATATTTGGCGACCTCATCCCAGGAGATATCGAAGTTCACGTGGCTGAGCGCCGGGTCCTGCAGCATCGCTTCCACGATGCTCACGTGTGTCGGGTTCCGCTCAGCCGCTTCCGCCGACACGCGGATCGGATGCACGATTCGTCCGAGTCCGACGTGCGCCCAGATGATTGACGTTTTCGGATGCCGCTTCAGGAGGGCTTTCATCTGCGCGAGATAGACCGGATCTGCGTCCGTCTTGGCGAACGGCATGTCGACGTCGTTATGAAGGATGCAGACAAGGCCGGCCTCCCCGGCAAGATCCAGAATGCGATCGAGTGCGGGATTCGTCAGGCTGGCGGTTTCGCCCGAGATCTTGGATGAGACGAATTCCTTGTGAATCGTGAACTCGCCGAGCCCGGTGAAGACCCCAGGAAACGTCTTCAGGACACGCCGGATATGATCGACCGCATACATATCGGCCGGATTGAAGCCGGTAATCATCGGATCGAATCGCGCCTGTTGATCCTTCGACAGTGAGCGATACACGCTGGCAATATGGGCGTCGGTGAACGAGTAGTAATAAAGAGGGGCATCAGTCTGAAGGTAGTAGGTGGGCGCGAATTCGCCCGAGTTCGCAAACGACCACTGCTGCTGCAGCGGAATGCCGAACAACGTCGATCGACTGACGCGGTTACCCATGATGTTCAGGAACTGCGGGCCGGTTATGCCCTCCTGGACGTAGTTCGTCAAATGAAAGTGGGAATCGTTGAACTGCGTGGCGTCGGCCGGGCCCTGCGTCGACACGAACACCGCCCATCCAGCGAGCGTGCAGCCGGCGATTGCCGCTGTCAGCCGGACAAGATGTTGCTGGCCTGTCATCCTTTCTTTCCCTGCCCAAGAGAACACCGAAAAAGCGGCCGCCAACGTCTTGAACGCGATCCGGCTGGGTGGATCGGAATAAGCAGACGGAGACGGGGAACCATCGCTAACATCATGAGCACAGCAGGTGCCGCCGAAAATTCAGCGGGTCGGTACGCTAAGTTGTTCTAGCGCAAGGAGCGAGTGTCCGGCTGGCTGATTCAACCTGAAGCACTCCCTCCGAAATCTCGGACTGCCTCCGACCCCACAGCGCGTTTGACGACGTGCCGGTGTCGCCCGTACCGGAGCGGGAGAAGCTCTTGGAGCCGGAACTCGCCGATTTACATGAGGTTCGCACAGCCGGTTTCCGAAACGTATTTGGAACAGGTTCTGCTTTACACCCTTCCGCATGGTGCGAATGACCGTTGTCCTCGTGGCTTCGCAACCTCGCGCCGATCATCTCGTCCAGGCACTGCGCTCTCTGATGATGCGGACGCGTGTCGATCCCGCATGCCTCACGTGCACCGTCTGGCTTGATTTGGATTCAACCGTCCGGTACGTCGAGGAATGGGCAACCGAGCGGGATATGGAACGGCGCGTCCGGTCCGACCTGTTCACGTGGCTGCTCGCCGTCATGGAAGGAGCCGAAGAACAGCCGGAAATTCGCTTCGACTTTCATGCGCTCTCACGCGGACTCGACTACGTCAGAGAAATCCGGGAGCAGCCGCAGTAGCAGGCATCCACAAAGAGGATCCTTCCTTACCATGGGCCCGTCGGCCTGAAGGCCGTCCCGCCGGAAACCCCGAAGTGCCGTAGGACCTCCGGCGGCTCGTGTCCGGCCCATTCACACACAACACAGTGTTGAGGATTCACGAGGCAGGAGGCCAAACATGTCAGAGCTCGACAAGCAGAACGACTGGACGACGCCCGCAGCACTCGCCATTCCGAAGGAAGGCTTCTTCGCGCTCTGATGCAGTGATGCATCGAGGCCATGACATGCTCGAGCTCGACGACATCCAGCACTTCTTGCTGACACGGCCACCGGCAATGGCGGCACGTTATGGGTTCCTCAGCTTTCGGGACCTGTCATCCGGCCGGCGGTGGCTCCGAGGACTGGTTGACAAGGTCGGGCGTGGCACGTCTATCGACGCATCGCAGCCAACCGACAGCCGCTGGGTCACAATCGCTTTCACCTTCAACGGGCTCGGAGCGCTTGGCGTGGATGACGCGTCACTCGCGACCTTCCCGGAAGAGTTCCGTCAAGGCATGGCCGCCCGCGCCGCAGTTCTGGGCGACACGGGCGCCAATCATCCGGACCACTGGGTCGATGGTCTGACATCGCCCGATCTCCATGCCATCGTCATCCTCTTCGCGCGGGATGTCGCGGAACGTGAACGATGTGTCAAGGAGCATGAGCAATATGCGGCGGCGTTCCCCGGCGTCGAATTGATCTCAACACTCGACTTGCAAGCGACACCGCCGCTCGACCATGCGCACGACCATTTCGGATACCGCGATCGATTGTCACAGCCGGCGATCGAGGGAACAGGCGATGTGCCGACGCCGGGCTCGGGTGCACCGCTGAAGCCAGGGGAGTTTTTTCTTGGCTATCTCGACGAGGGCGGCGTCACAGTACCGTTGCCGAAGCCGGAGATCCTTTCTCGTAACGGCAGTTTTCTCGCCTACAGGCGCATGGAGGAGCAAGTCGGCCGGTTCCGCGAGTTCCTGCGACAGAATGGCGACACACCCGAAGAGCAGGAACTGGTGGCGGCGAAACTGATGGGACGCTGGCGGAGCGGCGCTCCGTTGGTTCTTGCTCCCGAGAAGGACGATCCGGCGCTCGGTGCCGATCCCCAGCGTAACAATGACTTCAACTATGCTCAGATGGATCCGCATGGGTATGCCGTTCCGCTGGGTTCGCACATACGCCGTATGAATCCGAGAGACACAGCCTCGAACATGAACCGCCGCCGCATGATCCGTCGCGGCGGCACATACGGTCCGCCGCTCCCTGAAGGCGCGCCGGATGACGGAGTGGAACGGGGCATCGCCGCCTTCATCGGTTGTGCGAGTCTCGTCCGACAGTTCGAGTTCGCGCAGAACGTGTGGGTTAACGATCGGTCGTTTCACGAACTTCGCAACGAACACGATCCCATCATCGGCACGCAGGACGGCACACTCGAATACAAGATCCCGAAGCGGCCGATTAGGAAACGAATCGTGGGCTTGCCGTCCTTCACAACGGTGAGAGGCGGCGCCTATTTCTTCCTTCCCGGCATCAAGGCGCTCCGGTTCCTCGCGGGGTCGGATTCAGCGTCGGCATAAGAAAAGGATTAAGGAGACTTCCATGGCCGAAGCAAAGATCTATGTGCCGCCGACGGAGGCGAGAGCCCCGGCGCGGACGTACAACCAAGTGCACCGGCCCCGTAAGTACATACGCGGACGGAGGCGGGTGAGCATCTACGTGTGCTGGAGCTTCCCCGGCGAAGTGAACCGGGATACGTCCGAACTGGACAATCGCTTTTCGACCATGACTGAGGTCCGCCGGGTGGAATGGCCTTTCTGGGAGGGACCCGAATGGTCGGATCCGACGATGTTCCAGCAGGGCATCGCGGGTGCCCTGGAGCTGTTCTTCCGTGCGTGGATGCCGTTTCAGCAACTCGCGGCGGAGGCGACCGACAATGTGGTCCCGGTATTCCAGCGTGTCGATCAGGCGGGCTACCGGCTGCCGCTCGACGAGCGCGTGCTCGAGGACACGGACACGCTGCTCGTCTTCGGACTCGATCATTTGTTGACGGAGCAGGAGGCCTCACCGGAGGAGATCGACGCGGTCCAACGTTGGCTCGCGCGCGAGGGCACTGTGCTGGTTCTCGGGCCGCACCATGATGTCGGCATCTCGGCAGACATGAACGAGCGCGCCATGGAGTATGCGCATCACGGTGATGCCCTGGTGCCGCGTCAGCAGCGCTTTGGCAAATACACTCGCTCCTTGATGAAAGGTCTCGGCGTGCCGGTCGAGAATCGATACGGCTTACGTCCAGGCGTTGTCGAGGGAACGAGGCAAATCGCGCCACTCACTATCAATCGCGATCTGGACACGCGTGGCTGGCTCGAGGGCGTAACGCACTTCAGCTTCCACAAGCACCTTCCGCATTATGCGGTCACGACCAACGGCAACTCGCTTCACGTCCTCGGCTGCCAGCCGATTGATCTCTCCAAGCCGCATCCGTTTACCGAAGCCGGCAACAGCGAGTTCAACTCGTTTGTGTGGATGCCGCCGGGCGGCGCGCGCGGCGGGGAAGTGCTGCTCGCCGACTCCACGGTATTCAGCACGCTGTTTGGCGCAGACGACAGCTTGAAGCGTTTCTGGAAGAACCTTGTAACAGCGAGATGAGAACATGCGTTCTCTGTACGGTTACCGTACTCCTCATCGCCAATTCTGCAGCAGCGCAGAACCGCGGCGTGTATCCACTCGGGATGAGCGCCACTAATTCCGGCGTCACGCCTGAACCGGGGTTCAGCTACGTCAACCAATTGTTGTTCTACGCGCGGAACGAATCGCGCGGTGCTGAAGGCGAGCCGCTGGCGACGGGCAACAACTCCGTCATCCTGTCGATGAACTCGTTCGTCTGGGTCAGTCAGAGAGAAGTGCTGGGCGGCGCGCGCTTCTCCATGTCGGCGACGTTGCCGATCGCCAACAACTCGCTCAGTTCGAGCGCGGCGGGGGCGATCAGCGGGGGCGGTGGATTCGGCGACTCCTACTATCAACCGTTCATTCTCGGCTGGAACCAGGAGCGCGTGGCGATTCGAGCGGTTTACGGATTCCTCGCGCCGACGGGGAGCTTCGAACCGGGCGCTAACACGAACGTGGGGTCGGGTTACTGGACTCACGTGGTGGCGTCGGGTCAGACGTGGTACCTCACCCCGAACCGCGCGACGTCCATCTCCGCTTTCCAGATGTACGAATTTCACATGAGTCAGGCAGGCACGAACATTCACCCTGGCCAAAATCTGGATCTCGACTACTCAGTGATGCAGATGATTTCGGTGAGCGCCGATGCCAGACTCCAGGTCGGTCTCGTGGGCTACGGTCAGTGGCAGACGACCGAGCAAGAGCGGGCCTTCCGTGACACTCGACGATGCACAGACCCGCTACTCGGTCAACGCCATCGGTTTGACCGCAAGTGTCGTGTGGCCGCAGCGCGGGGTCAGTCTGGGCCTCAAATATTTCAAGGAATTCGCGAATCGGTCGACATTCCAGGGGTACTCCACGCAAATCTCCGGCTCGGTTGGTTTCTAGTGGGTAGCCGAGCCGCAGATCGGTCGCCTCTCACGCGCCGGAGGCCCTCCGAAATGCCGGAGACGGCCGCGAGTACTACTGCTGATCGTGCAGCGCATCACCTGTTCGCTTTCAACGACTTGTCGCAGGAATCTTCGCGGAGCAGCGTGGCACCCGACGTGCTCCAGGCTTGCCCAATGACATCGTCTCTTAGTCAAGAAGCAACAGCACGCGAGTCGAAAAAACCTCTTCTGACCAGCCTGGTGGCGGTGCTCCTCTTCGGGATGATCTCGGCGGCTTCAGTCGCCGCCCAAGACTGCAGATCAGACTCCATCCTCTCCTTCCCGCTCCAGGCACCGCACAGCTCCGTCTGACGAAGATGACATGTTCATCCGCATTGGGTGAACGGACGCAGTGCCCGGCGGACACGTCGGCAAACGGCACGGACTCTGCTCATCCCCTGATCGGACGACCATCGAGCGCTTGAGCGCTCATCAAGGAGAAGCGCTTGACTATGTCGAACTGGAGATGCCTCCAGACTGTGAGTCTGTGCGTCCTGCTGCTGACGGGAACGGCGCGCGCACAATCTTCGGACGCTGGCGACCGGGCGGCTCCACCCGCGGCTGATCAATCGTCTCCTTCTGCGCCCGATCAGACTGCACCTGCGGGCGGTCAGTCGGCAAACCTCGTGACCTGCTCGTCGCAACTCGGCCAGCGCATCCAGTGCGCGGTCGATACGTCGGCGGGCGTCGCGCTGGTTCGATCAAGGGGCGCCGCTCCGTGCCTCTACGGCGACACCTGGGGCTTCGACGCTGCCGGTATCTGGGTCTCCGACGGCTGCAGCGGCGTGTTTCTCGTCGGCGGGGTGGCGCAGGTGCAGGTGACTGAAGTCACGCAGGGCGCACCTGCGTACGTGCCGAACGGGGGGTTTCTGCTGTTCAACGGTGAAAAGGGACAAATGTACCTCCGGCTGTTCACCTACGCGCGCTACCTGAATCAGCGGAACCTCGATGAGACGTACGAGGACGCCTTCGGCAACACGAAATCGGTGCAGCGTCGCCAGGACATGCAGCTGCAGAAGTTCTTTGCGCCGTTTTCGGGCTGGTTCCTCGATCCGCGGTTCCGTTACTACCTGTACGTCTGGTCCTCGAACCCGTCACAGGGCGATCCGGCGCAGGTGGTTGGCGCCGGCAACATCAGCTGGACCTGGAACCGCTTCGTCACGGCAGGCTTCGGCATCACATCGCTGCCGTCGACGCGGAGCACCGAAGGCCAGTTCCCGGTACTGGCTCGGCGTGGATACCCGCCTGATAGCCGACGAGTTCTTCCGCGGTTCGTACACGACTGGCGTCTGGCTGAAGGGCGAGATCGAGTCCAACCTGAAGTACCACGTGATGCTCGCCAACAACCTGAGCACGCTGGGCGTCAGCGCCGCGCAACTCGACAACCAGTTCAACACCCAGTCCTACGCGCTCCAGTGGCTGCCGACAACGGGCGAGTTCGGCCTGTTCGGTACCTACGGCGACTACGATTATCACCAGAAGCTCGCCACCAGGGTCGGCTGGCACTACACCCATAGCGTCGAAGAAAAGCAGAGTCAGCCTGGAACCGACGGGATCGAGAACAGCCAAATCCGGCTCACCGACGGCAGCGTTATCTTCACTCCCAATCTGTTCGGTCCCGGCGTTTCGGTGAATCAGGTTAACTACCGGATGATGAGCGTTGACGCGGGCTTCAAATATCTCGGCATGTCGGTCGAGGGCGAGTACTACCGCCGCTGGTTGACCGACTACGTCGGTGTGAACACCGGGGGCATCCCCAACATCAGCGACAACGGTTACCAGATGCAGACTTCGGTGATGGCGGTTCCTAAGGTCCTCCAGCTGTACGGCAGCTGGTCGCAGATTTTCGGCAACTACGGCGATCCATCGGACTGGCGTGTGGGCCAGAACTGGTACTTCCTGAAGCAGCGCGGCATTCGCGTCAACGCCGAATTCATTCATGCCAACAAGAGCCCGGTCGGTTACACAGCGTACCCGATGCCGGTTGGCGCAAACGGCAACATCCTCCACCTCAATCTCGAGATGAACTTCTGATCATGACAGGGTCTGGCTCTTCGGCCGCGAAAAAGACGTCATCATCCGTGGCGGCCACAGTCTGGACCCTGGTCCCGTGGAGGACGTGCTCAGCTGTCATCCGGCGGTGCAAGTGGCGGCGGTCGGCGGCGATCCCTGCGCTCTCAAAGGCGAGATGCCGCTCGCGTATGTTCAATTAAGACCGGGTAGTCGGGTCGATGTGGATGAACTGCTCGCGCTCTGCCAGCGTGAGGTGCCGGAGCGCGCGGCGGTTCCCATCGATGTGGTCGTGATTGGCGCCATGCCCGTGACGGCCGTCGGCAAGATCTTCAAGCCGGCGTTGTGGTGGCCTTGTCAGGGTCGTTCACGATGGCCGGACCGGTCCCGTTGTAGATCGCGCCGGCGTGTCCGTCCCCGAGGAGCGCCCCAGCGGAAGCGGCCGGATCGTCCCTTGATACATAAGCCACACGCTCGTCTCCCAAGCCGGTCAGCACGTTCATGCCGAGGGACATCTGGATTTCCTCCGCCACACAGCCTCGAGGAAAAGCAAAGCCAGCCGGGCACCGAAGGCATCGAGAACAGCCAGATCAGACTGACGGACGGCAGCATCATCTTCACGCCGAATCTGTTTGGAGATGGCATCACCGTCAACGAGGTTGACTACAACATGATGAGCGTCGATGCGGGCGTCAAGTACAAGGGCATGTCCCTCGAGGGCGAGTACTACTGGCGCTGGCTGAGAAACTTCACCGGCGTCAACACAAGCGGCATTGCCGACATCAACGACACCGGCTATCAGCTGCAGGCGTCGGCGATGGCCGTTCCAAAGGCTCTTCAGCTGTATTTCGGCAACTTCGCAGGTGTTCGGCCGCTTCGGCGACCAGTGGGAAGTGCGAGCCGGACAAAACTGGTACCCGATGAAAGAGCGCGGGATTCGCCTCAACGGCGAGTGGATGTACGTCGACCATTCACCGGTGGGATACACGGCCTATCCCATGCCGGTTGGCGCCAGGGGCCAGGTGTTCCACATCAACCTCGAGTTGAACTTCTGATCGACGGAAATACGCGCTGGCTCTACGCTGCTGAACCGCTGCCGCAGGACTCGTCGTCTCGACGCAGAGACGCGGAGCCGCAGAGCACGGAACCACTGCAAGGAGAACAGTCTTCTCTGCGGACTGCGTAAGTATGCTTTGCGGGTACCGCGTCGATTCTGCGCCGGTAGGCGCACCACGCGCAGCGCTGCGCCGCCGCGCTCCGCGTACCGTTACTGCGCGAAGCAGTAGATAAGCCCGTCGCCGCCGGTTCCCTGCAGGTTTGCCTGACTGCAGCCTTTCGACATGTGCGAGGCGTTCCACGACGTCGGACTTGCACCGCCGCCCTGCCGATCGTGGTGACCGACCTGTGCACTCCCGTCGCCGCTGCTGGTCCAGTTGCCGCAGGTCGTCGTGGCCGGATCACCCGTGAGCGCCGAGCCATCGGCTTGAGAACCCGTAAGGATGTCGTGCCGGTTCGGGTTGTCGCCTCGTCCGTTGATCATCGCCCCTTTTTCTGAAAGCGACACCTCTTTGGACAGCTGGCTCTTGTCGCTGTGGAGATCGGCGACGCTCTGCGCCGCCAGCATCCCTTTGACGTTGTACCAAGGGCCCTTGCCGATGCGATCGCGCGCGTTCACGGCAGGCTGCTTCCCGTCGCTCGTGGCGCTGAGATACGCCCGCCACGTCCGGTCGCCCGCGCCGGCGGCAGCCGCCAGCGTCTGGCAGTGCTTGTCCGCGCCGGCCAATCCGCCCAGGTTCGCGCCGTTCCCCGAACCTGTGCTCGTGATGAAGAAGCCCATTTTGGGCGCGGCCTGTGCCGACGCGTCACGCATCTCTCCAATAGCAGCGCCGATGCCGATCGAGACGCATAGTGCGAAGGTCATGACGTTTCTACGGTTCATTTCACGTGCATCCTCTCAATGTGCTCCGCAGATCAGGAGTTTTTCTTGAAAGAATGCTCCTGACCTTCTGGCCTCCTGTTTTTGGCGTCTATTCGTTTTTCGCTGTTCGCTGTTCGTTACATGTGCCTTTACGTCCGGCCGCCGATTGCCTTAGGCCAGCTGATATTCGGGCGTGCTCATGATCAGGTGAACGGTCATCCGCAGCGCGTCTTCCATGTAGGTCCTGGCTTTGCCGATGGTTTCTGTTCCGAGCTCCTTGGTCAGAAAGTCCACCAGAGCATCGCGAGTCGCCTTCGCCGTCGGCACGCGGAGCATCCGCCACAGGAGATAGTCCACGGCCTCCGCAGTCGTCTTCGCTTCGCTCTGCAGCACCATCTCGGTGAGGTCGAACTGCGCGGCGTGGCGCGGCGTGGGAATCAGCTTACGTGCCGCCTGCTGCCACCCGATGTAGCCCGAGATGCGCGTGTTGAACTGTTCGTCACGCTCCAGGGCGACCATGTCGAACGTGCTCATCCGTGAGGGATCGCTGACGGCGGTGGCCGCTCCGATGTCGTAGCCATCGCGCAACCGGCTGCCGAGCATGCCGTCGCTGCCGGCTGCGAAATTCCAGTCGCGGAAGCCTGTCATGTCGGGGACGAGCACTTCGCGGGCGACGTTGCCGCGTGCGATCAGCAGGCCAGGCGTGATCCACGCCTTACCGCCGGCCCAGCCCGCCACCGATGGCGGGTTCAGCAGATGCTGGCCCATGGTGATGGTCGATTGGTTGAAATCGGGCACACCCGGGACCGCGTCAACGCCCAGGTGCTTCATCATCGAGATCAGATGCTCGACCGGCCCCTTGATGTGACCGCCGTAGCTCGCCTGGCTGTAGAAGTCTTTCGACGACAAGATCACCGTCAGCAGCGGCTTCACTTCGTAGTTGTTCGTGCGCAGGACCTCGCCCAGTTTCTTTCGCAGGTCTGGTGACAGGTCGTCGCGCACCAGGAAGCGATAGATCTTCGCGGCCAGATATTCCGCGGTCACCGGCTGCTCGAAGATGATCTTGATCACCTCCACGCCGTCGAAGTTGCCGGTCCGGCCGAGGAATGTTTTCACGCCGCCGTCGTGCTTCCCGGGGTCGATCTTGAACGTGAGGTTGTCGAAGTACCATCCCGTGAACGCTCGCGCGCACTCGCGCACGTCTTTCTCGGAGTAGTTGCCCACGCCCATGGTGAAGAGCTCCATCACCTCGCGGGCGAAGTTTTCGTTCGGCGCCCCTTTGACGTTGTACTGCGCGTCGAGGAAGTACAGCATCGCCGGGTTCTGGGCGACATTGATTGTCAGATCGCGCAGGTTGCCCGTGGCGCCCCGTTCGAACAGATCGATCTGCTGCATCATCTTGCGGTAGTCGCGGACCTTGTTCTCGTGAGTCGCGAAGTGGCCGTGCCACAGCAGCGCCATCTTCTGCTCGAGCGGGTGCGACGTCTGCACCATCCGGTTCGCCCACCAGTACCCCAGCCGCCGGGTCTCGAGCATCGTCGCCCGCAACCAGTAGAAGAAGCGATCCGACACTGGCTGCACGGGACGGTTGCCAGAAGGCTTGACATCCACGCCCATCGAGGCGCCGGATTTCAGCGCGCGATCCGTCGCTTCGGGACGACTCTCGGGGAATCCGTTCAGTGCCGAATCCCACAGTCCGGATTCGACAAACGGCTGCATCTTTGGATTCGGTATTTTTTCGTAGTGGACGAGCGAGCGGATCGCGCGCTCGAGGCCAAGGTCAGCCAGTTGCTGGATCTCCGCCGGCGAACCGCCGAACCCCGCGTGGGCCAGCAGATGCGCGGCGCGATCGTAATTCCAGTCGGCGCTGGTGATCGGCGCGAGGTCTTCCTTCCAGTTCGCCGGTCCCGGAGACCAGCCGATGCGATTGGCCACGTCTCTCTCCCCGCCGCGCGCTACGCGCGGAATATCTTCAACGTCTCGAACTTCTGTCCCAGCACTTTCGTGGCGTCGGCGCCCAGCCATCCCTCGATCAACGTCGCATAGACCTGGCGGAAGTCGGTGGTGGTTTCGAGGTTGTCGCCGAGCACGAGGTTGGTGAGACTTGGCGGCGTGCCGTAGAGGCCGCCCTTCACGCCGTTGCCGATGACGAAGTTCACCTGCGCCGTGCCGTGGTCGGTGCCCAGGCTGGTGTTCTCCGGCACGCGCCGGCCGAACTCGCTGTGGATGTACATGACGACTTCGTCTGCGCGCCCGATCCGCTCCAGCTCCTGGAAGAATCCGGCCACGGCGTCGGCACAGTATTCGAGCTGTCGATCGTGCGGGGAGGCCTGGTTCACGTGTGTGTCGAACAGGCTGTTGCGAAGCGGCACGTAATAGAGCTTCGTCGGGAAATCCGCTTCGATGAGCGCCGCTACTTTGTCGAGATCCAGCAGGCGCAGGTCGGGATTATCTTTGCCTCGGTACCAGCTCCAGGCCGCACGCACCAACTCGGATGCTTGAGCCGCGCTTCTGGTGACTTCCAACACGTACTTGTGCGCGTCGCCGACCGGTTCGTGCGGCGCGCCCAGCGCGTCGAGCGCCGCCTTCTCCTGGGCGAACACGCCGCGCTGAAACCTCGTGGGGTCGATGAAGACCAGCGGCACATGATGCTCGCCCTTGACCGCCAGAGTCTGGCTGTCGGAGATGTTCACGATCAGGTTGGCGCGCGTGCCGTCGGGATCGAGTGCGGAAGCGGCCCGTCCCAGCCAGCCGTACTCGTTGCCGCTGTTGGGAGCCGCCGTGTGCCAGAACGACACGGATGTGAAATGCGAGAACGACGGCTGGTCGTATCCCACGCCTTGCACGATCGCAACCTTGCCCTCGTCGTACAGTTGCTTGATCCCGCGCATCGACCTGTGCCAGCCGAACTGGGCGTCGATCTTCAGCAGGTCGCGTTCCTTGATGCCGATGGTCGGCCGATGCTTGTAGTACATCGGGTCGCCGTACGGCACGATGGTGTTCAATCCGTCGTTGCCGCCGAACCACTCGAAGACCACGAGGATCTTCCCCGACTCCTCCGCCGCGGCTTGAAGAGTGGCGCGGTTCAAGACGAATGGGACAGGGCCGATGCCGCCGAGGAGGCCAAAGCCGAGGCCGCCGGCGCCGATCCGGATCATGTCGCGCCGCGAGACGCCGCAATCGGTCAGTGGACTCCTGCCTGCCATCAGCATCAGCCTTTCGAGGGATGTACCACGTAGGGCGGGTCTTGAACTGCAAGACCCGCCCTACAACTGCGGGAAGGACTCAGGATACGCTCCCCCGCACCAAGGCTCAAGCCTCACCGGGAGGGATTCCAGTCGAGGATGATCGCCATACTTGGGTCCGCCGCCGACACCATGCGGTTGACAAGAAATCGTGACCCGTCGGCGTTCACATCATATTCATCCAGCAGATGGCCGATCTCGTGGGCCATGACATGTCCCAACAGCGTAGCCAAGGTCACGTGATGCTTTTGAGCAAGATCTGCTACGCGCCGGGTACGGCGGCCTCATTTCGGAGAATGACGCAAAAGGCAGGCAAATCGGCGCCCGAGACCTCGCGAGCGAGCAGGGTCGCCATGATGAGAACGGCACTGGCATATGACGTGAGGTTCATGTCGCATCGGCCCCCAGTTGGAGAGGCGGGAAGCGACGATGAAAACTGTCACGTCACATTCAAATCGCGAGACTCATGACCTCCCGGTCTGGCCGGTTCTTCGGATTCTGCTGCGGGCTTCGGATGTGGTGTTCGGGTGGGGCCGGGATACGCCCTCCGGAGGCCGGGCTCAAGGTACGACCGAAGGCGTGAAACTCGGCAGAGTATGATCTCAGGCCTCCTGGAAGAATTACGGGGGAGGGCTGCGCGCACTCGACACAGAGTCACAGAGTCACAGAGTAATACAACGAAGGTATGGCTTCGATTGCGCCGGCTTTGCGGAGCAAGCCGGCCGTCGAAAGAGCGTCAGCAAAAACATGAATTGCTAGTGATCCATCGATTCATGTTTTGGCTGATGCTCTCTCGGCGGCGCCGACGGCGCGCCATCGAAACTCACCTCTGCGTCTCTGTGTCTCTGTGTCGGGACACTGAAGATCAGCGTGAGGTGACGTACATCTGCTAGATTTCTGCGTTAGATGTCTGCGACGAGAATTGCGCTCCAACCGTTTGAAAACCTGTCAGATGATCCGTTGCAGGACGTCCTGGCTCGAGGACTCGGCTTCGACCTCGCGACCGAGCTGGCGCGGTTTGCCACGCTGGAGGTGATTCCATCAACGTCTGCCGCGCGTGTGTTGGCCAGGAGCGACGGCGACAGCTCACCGCTTTTTTGTACTGAACGGTGGCGTGCGGCGACTGCAAGACCGGATTCGCATTTCCGTGCAGCTTACACAGGGGCCCCGCCAAATCTGGGCTGACCGCTTCGACAGCAACGCTGATGAGATTCTCGCCGTTCAGGACGAAATCGTCGCGCGGGTGGCGGCCGCGCTGGCCCTCCGGTCCGATCAGGCCAGACTGGCTTTGGCGCGCCGCAAGCCGCTGGTCAGTCTCGAAGCGTATGAATGCTGGTTGCGCGGACGTGAAAGTCTCCGGAAAGGCACGGTGGAAGGCGACGCCGAGGCACGCGCGTTCTTCTCGCGCGCCCTCGAGTTGGACCCGCAACTGGCTCGTGCCTACTCGGGCATGTCGCTGTCCCACTTCAACGACTGGAGCTGCCAGGCGTGGGTGCGGTGGGACGAAAAAGAGCGCCTGGCGTACGAGTTCGCCAAACGGGCCGCCGATCTCGATAGCGGTGACGCAATGGTGGAGATCGTGCTCGGTCGCATCACGCTGTATCGCCGTCGGTTCGACGAGGCGGCTGAACACGTGGCGCGCGCGCTCGTGTTGAATCCCAACGATGCCGACGTGCTGGCGCATAGCGCACTGTGCCGTGCATTCCTCGGCGACGGCGCTTCAGGCGTGGAACTCGCGACCAAGGCGATGCGGCTCAACCCCGTGTCTGGCGATTGGTACATCGGGGCCATGACCCTGTCGCTGTTCGTCATGGGACGATACGAAGAATCCGTCGGGTTTGGCGTCCGGATGCCCCACGTCACTGTCGACGGTCCGGCGTTTCTGGCCGCCGCACTCGCACTCGTGGGCGATCACGACCGGGCGACGACATATCTCCGGAGTTTCCTTGTCGACTTCGAAGAGAAAATCACCTTCGGTCGCACTCCGGACCCTGGCGAACAACTGCGGTGGCTGCTGCACGTGAATCCCTTCCGGCGCCCGGAAGACGTCGAGCGCTTCACGACGGGACTGCGCCTGGCAGGTTTGACGGTCGACCCGGACAGCGATCTCGTCGCCGAAACCGTTGTCGCGACAATCGGCGAGGCTCTTCCACGGGCGAAATTTCGTCTGCAGGACGATCGCTGGCATCTCGTCTTCGACGGCACTTCGGTCGTGATCTCCGACGCGAAGGGCGTGCGCGATCTCGCCAGCCTTCTGGCCTCGCCCGGCGAAGAGCGGCATTGTCTCGAGGTCGCCGGGCGTCCGGCGGAAACCGGCGGGGAAGACGCTGTGCTGGACGACCGTGCCCGGAGAGAGTACAGGATACGGCTTGCCGACCTGCAACGCGAGATCGATGAGGCCGAGCGCGACAGCGATCCGGCCCGCGGCAGCCGTGCGCGCGAGGAGATGGATGCGCTGGTCGAAGCACTCGCCGGCGCACTGGGCCTGGGCGGCCGGTCACGATCTCTCGGGAGCGCCGCCGAGCGCGCGCGTTCGGCCGTGACGTGGCGAATCCGGAGCGCCGTCCGCAAGATCGCGACGGTCCATCCCTCTCTCGGCCGCCACCTCGAGAACAGCGTCCGCACAGGGACGTACTGCTCCTACCAGCCTGAACGCCCGATCGACTGGGACGTGCGGTAGTGTCCGCCTTCAGGCGGACCGAGCACGGTCTGGCTGAAGCCTGGCTGAAGCCAGACACTACACGACCGCTGCCATCTGCCTTCCATTGTGAGGGCCGGACCTTACGCCCATTGGGTGCATCTGAGGAGGTGCCCGATGTTGTGCAAGGTTGTTCCGACCACGGAAGAGGCGCTCACAGCGCGTCTACTCCAATCGACGATGCAGGCGCTCGAGTTGTATGGGATCTACCTCGGCAAAGAGCTCGGCCTCTACACGGCGCTGAAATCCGGGGGCCAGCTCACTCCACCCGAGCTGGCGCAGGCTGCAGGAATTGCCCCACGTTATGCGCGCGAGTGGCTGGAGCAGCAGGCCGTCGCTGGCCTCTTACACGTCGACGCATCGGTCGCTTCTGCCGATGCGCGGCCGTACTCGCTCCCAGCAGAACACGAAAACGTTCTGGCGGACGACGATCACCCCTCTCACCTCGCTCCGCTCGCACAGATGGTGGCAGGCATCGGTGGCGCCCTCGAGCGGGTCGTCGCAGCCTATCGCACGGGGGAAGGTGTGGCATATCCGCACTTTGGAGCCGCCTTTCGTAAAGGCCAGGCCGGGATCAACCGCCCGGCGTTCCTCACCGATCTCGTCACGCGCTGGATCCCCGCTGCGCCTGATATCCATGCCGCACTGGCGTCGTCGCGCGTGCGCGTTGCCGACGTCGGCTGTGGCGCCGGGTGGTCGACCATCGCGTTGGCGGGCGCCTTCCCGAAGGCCGAGGTCGTCGGATTCGACGCCGACGAAGCCTCGGTGCGTGACGCCAGGGAGAATGCCGCCGCGCACGGTGCGCGCGCGCGCTTCGAAATTCGCGACGCGGCGTCGCTGGCGAAGGAAGGCCCGTTCGATCGGTACTGGTACTAGAAGCGCTCCATGACATGGCGCGCCCAGATGAGGCCCTGCGATCGATGCGGGATGCCCTTGCCCCGGGGGCCAGCGTACTCGTTGCCGATGAGAAAGTCGGCGAACACTTCCACGCGCCGGCTGACGACATCGAAAGGCTCATGTACGGTTGGAGCATCGTGCATTGTCTCCCGGTGTCGATGGCCGAGCAGCCATCGGCTGCGATTGGCACGGTAATCCGCACGGAGACGGTGCGTGCCCTCGCGTCTTCAGCCGGGCTGACCCGCTTCGAAGTCTTACCGGTCGATGGCGGCTTCTTCCGCCTCTATCGGTTGCGCGCGCACTGAGTGTGTCCGGATACCGCTCGTGGGAGCACCGGACGCCTCGTCGGGGAAACCCGATCCCACTGAGCTCACCGCTCATCCGAATGGAGATGTCACCATGATCGCTCGCTCATCCACGGTCGCTATCGCTCGCACGTTCGTTCGGCATTTGTTCCGCGTCGCGGCCATCACCGGCGTTGCAGTGACGTTCGCCGCGCCAGGGCACGCGCAAGAGGCCGGCGCCGACCGGAAGCGCGAACCCGTTCTCTACACCTTCACCGTCGACGTTGCCGAAGACCTCGCCGGCAAGTTCCGGCCGACCTTCGTCAAGCCGGAGCATACGCAGCCCGAGCGCGGCTCTTTCTTCGTCACCGGGGGCCGGATTTTTCCGGCCGGCACCATCGAGGGCGACGGCGCGACTTTCAATCCCAACCGCAGCGGCCACATTGGTGTGTGGATCTGCCGCGGTACGCATCTCGTCGCGGCGAATGAGATACCTGCGGCTTCGTGGTGGGTCGAGACGACGCAGTTGTTCGTCCTCGGGCGGCAGGCCAAAGAGCAGCTGACGACCGAAGGCCTGGAAGGGAGCGGGACGCTCACGCGCGTCGTCACAGGCGGCACCGGAAATTACGCCGGCTGGGTTGGTGAGCAGCGGCAGACCTTTCTCGGCTTCAATCCGACGGGCGGGGTCAACCTGCGGGTCACGTTCATCCTGCGTCCACCCGCGAAGTCGGCAGACAGTACCCAGTAATCAGTCACGTGTGGGCGACGGGAGGCCTCGGCGTTGCCGACGGTCTTCCGGTCGCCAACCTCACCGTCGGTCAGCGACTGGCCCTTCGAGCGTTGCCATCGCTCACTTATGGCCATGGTTTAATGGCGCCATGATTCAGGACCTCAGCGCGATTCTCCGCGCGCATCCCGAGATCACATTCTTCCTGGTCCTTGGAATCGGCTACGCGCTCGGCAAGCTGAAAGTCGGCAGCTTCAGCCTCGGCGCGGTTACCGGTACGCTCCTCGCGGGAGTCGCGGTAGGACAACTTGGGGTTCACGTGTCGGGTGAGGTCAGGCAGTCTTTCTTCCTGCTGTTCCTGTTCTCAATAGGATTCAGGACGGGGCCGCAATTCTTCCGTGGTCTGAAGAGCGACGGCCTGCAGCAGGCGGCGCTGGCGGCGATTGTTGCGACGACCGGGCTCGTCGTGGCTTACCTGGTGAGCCGCCTTCTCTCCTACGATGCGGGCACTGCCGCCGGCGTCATCGCGGGCTCGCTCACCGAATCCGCGACCATCGGAACCGCGAGCGATGCAATTTCCCGGCTCGGCCTGTCGGCCGCCGACCGGGCAGCGATGATCAATCGCATCCCCGTCGCGTTTGCCGTCACGTACCTGGTTGGGGTCGTAGGCGCCGCATGGTTTCTTGCTCAACTTGCTCCACGACTCATGGGCGTCGACCTCGAGGAGGAATGCCGCCGCTTCGAACGCGAACTGCACGGCGGGCACGAAAAAGAATCCACAGCGCGACGGGCCATCGAATTTCGAGCCTACACGGTCCAGCCTGGTTCGCCGCTCGTCGGGAGGCGCGTGTACGAAATCGAGCAGCAGACAAAAGCTGCGCGCCTCTTCGTCGAGCGAATCAGACGCGGCGATCAGATTCTCGAGACCGACGAGACGACCACAGTGCTGAGCGGTGACACGCTGGCGACTACGGGCCGTCGTGAGCTGCTGATCGCAAAGCTTGATGAGCAGATGCTCGGAGTGCGCGAAGTCGACGACAGGGATCTCCTCGACGTCCCGGCGGCAGTGCTGGATGTGGTGGTTACGCGTGCGGACATCGACGGGCGCACGCTCGCTGATCTCTCCAGCGAAGAAGCCGTTCGCAGCGTCTACCTGCGCCGGCTGACGCGCGCCGGTACGCCTGTGGCCACTTTTCCAGGCACCAAAGTGCAGCGCGGCGACGTGGTCACGCTCGTGGGCCCGACGCGCCGTCTCGCAGACGCCGCAAGCCGCATCGGAGTGCCTGATCGCGCGACCGACGCCACCGATATGGTGCTCGTCGCATTTGGCATCGTGGCCGGCGCCATGATTGGCATTCCCGCGGTGATGATCGGAGGACTCGAAATCGGATTGAGCTTGAGTGTAGGCGTTCTGCTCGGTGGCCTGGTCTGCGGCTGGCTGCGATCCATGTGGCCGCGCTTCTTCGGCCGCATCCCCGGTCCTACGCTCTGGGTGTTCGAGTCAATCGGCCTGGCCGGCTTCGTCGCCGTCGTCGGGCTCGATGCCGGACCGGACTTTATCGTCGGGCTCCAAACGAGCGGCCCGAGCCTCCTGCTGGCAGGCTCGATTACGGTCCTCGTCCCGCATCTTGTCGGCGTGGTTGTCGGATACTGGGTCTTCAAGATGCCGCCTGGCGTGCTGCTGGGAGTCTGCGCGGGCGCCGGAACGGCAACGCCAGCGCTCGCGGCGATCCAGGAAGCCGCGAAAAGTACTGTGCCGACCCTTGGCTATGGCGTGTCATACGCCGTGGGCAACGTGCTGATCGCGCTGTGGGGCGCAGTGATCGTCGCGTTGCTCGCGGGCTGATACTGCGGAATCGCCAACGCGGGCAGCACTCCAGCCGGTATGATACGGCCGACTCCCCGATGACGAACGCCAGCAACCCGGACGACCTTGCTGCACGGACGCGCCGGCACATCATCCGCCGGCTGATGCCGTTTCTGTTCGTGCTGTACGTGTTCAACTACCTGAACCGCGTCAACGTCGGCTACGCGGCGCTGCAGATGACCGGCGACCTCGGCTTCTCGAACACCGTCTTCGGCTTCGGCGCCGGGATCTTCTTCATCGGATACTTCCTTCTGCAGATCCCCTCGACGCTCATGACCGAGCTGTGGAGCGCGCGCAAGTTCATCACGCTGAGCCTCGTCGTGTGGGGGGCGCTCGCCGCGCTCTGCGGACTCGTCAACACGGCGCAGCAGTTCTACTGGGTCCGCTTCTTCCTGGGCATCGCGCAGGCCGGCTTCTTCCCCGGCATCATCGTGTACCTCACGCATTGGTTCCGCTATGAGGACCGCGCCAAGGCTGTGGCCATGTTCATGATGGCCATCCCGACGTCGAACATGGTGGGCGCGGGCATCTCGGCGGTGTTGATGCGCATCGACTGGCTCGGCATGAACGGATGGCGCTGGCTGCTGATTCTCGAGGGTCTGCCAACGGTCGTGCTCGGAGTGGTGGCGTTCTTCTATTTGACTGACCGGCCGAAGGACGCGAGCTGGCTGGCCGAGGACGAACGCGAGTGGATTACCGGCGAGCTCGAACGCGAACGGGAACGGAAGAAGAGCGCCCACAAGCTGAGCACGTGGGAGGCGCTTCGCCACCCACAGGTGATCATCCTCGCCCTCGCCTGCTTCTGCTATATCACCAACAGCGTCGGCCTCAGCTCGTGGCTGCCGACGATCGTGCGGCGCATCTCGGGTCTGAGCACGACTCAGGTGATTCTCATCTCGGGCATTCCGTGGCTCTGCGCGATTCCAGTGATGTTCCTCACCGCGTGGCACTCGGACAGGACGCGCGAGCGGCGATGGCACACGGCGATCCCGCTGTTTCTCGTCGGGATTGCGCTGTCGCTGAGTATTGCAGCCGGGAACAATCTGGTGCTGGCGATCGCCGCTTTCTCGGCGGCGACCATGGCACTCTACTCGTTCCCGTCGCCCTTCTGGGCGCTGCCCACGCTCTTTCTCAGCGGACCTGCAGCGGCTGCGAGCATCGCCCTCATCAACGCCACCGGCAACCTCGGGGGCTTCGCCGGACCGTACTTGATTGGCTACCTGGCAGACGTCACCGGCGGGTACACGGCCGGTCTGATGTACTTGATCACGTGTGGCGTACTCGCCAGCGGACTGATCTCTCGCTCCGTACGACGCAGCAGGAACCGGAGACACCGCAGGCCGACTCAGCGCCCCGCGTGAAAGCCGCGGCGCGGTCTGGAGTGTAGCCGCGAGTCTCCGACCGCTATCCACCTTCTGCCATGTGCGGAGCGAAGGCATCGCACTTGATGGTGCCGCTGATCGAGGCACCGCTGCTGCTTTTCGCATCGACACTGAAGGTGCCGCCGTTGCCCGCCTTTTCCAATGTGACCTTGCCCGATCCAGTCGTCGTCCCGCCACGCACGGTGTTCACCTGGTGCGCGACGTTGCCGCTCGTGACCGACAGCGTCACCATGTCGCCGGATCCGTCCTTCGGCCTCCAAAGCGTGAGAGAGAGCGAATGCCCCTCACCGTTCTGCTGCACGCTCCACAGCTCGGCGACGGTTTTATAAATCGACGCCATAGGGGCATGTGTGCATTTTCCGGCTTGACTGGATTGATACGTCGCGCCGCCAACCTTCAGGGCAATCTGGATGGCTTGATTCGCCTGCGTTTGTCCCGGCGCACGACGCTGCGCGTCAACGTTCGTGATGAGAGCGCCGAGCGCGCCCATTACACACACGATTCTGAAGATTCGGTGATCCATAAGAAGTCCCTTTTGTTCCGCCTGTCACGTGCGCAACTCCGTCCGGCCGAGAAAATACTCCAGCGCTTCGGGGTTGGCAAGCGCCTCGAAGTTCACGGCAGTGAGATCTGCACGCCGGCGCGCGCGGCGCGTGGCACTCCAGTCGTCAGGATCGGCGTCCGGCCCACGTCATACGCGCTGTTGAACGCGTTCTCCACCGCGACAAAGGCGCTGACCTTGCCAAAGCTCCGGCTGCCGAACATGTCCACGACCGTCGCAGGGCGAAGCGTGTACACGTTCAGGTCGTCCTCGAATTGCGCTCCCGTCACCCGAAGCTGTCCTGACGCCATCCACGCGTTGTGGCTGTAACGAACGTTCAGGCCGAGGTTGTACTCCGGCACCTGCGGCACGCGATTGTCGCGCAGGCTCGTCTCGCCCTTGAAACGCGCGTCCACGATCGCGCTCGAAAAGGCCACAAACCATGAGGCCCGCACGCGCACGCTGGTTTCGAATTCGACCCCTGCTGTCCGCATCTTGTCCGCGTTCGCTCGCTGCTTGATAATGAGCTGTGGCGTGCTCGACAGCGTGACGTTGGTAATGACGTCATCCAGGACGTTCCAGAAGCCAGTCACTCGTGCCGACAGCCGGCCGCGTGTTGCGAGCACACCGGCGTCAGCACCCGTCAGCCTTTCCGGTGCGAGCGCCTCATTCGGATTCGTCTGGGTGTTGCCGGCTCTGAATCCCCGGTAGAGCTCATTCAGCGTTGGCGCACGAAAACCTTTGTAGGCGGAACCGCGCACGGAGATGCCGCTACCCATACGGTAGGCGAACGACGCCCGCGGACTGAACGATCCCAGCGTCTTGTCGTAGCTGGTGTTCTGCGATTGCGTGTGCCAACGGTCTCCGTGGGCGCCCATCACCACCGTCAGCCGATCGTTGAGGAGAAAGGTGTCCTGCACGAACGCGGACCATACATCCTGTGTACCGCCGCTGCTGAAGGACGCCAGCACGCGCCCTGCTGCAAGCTGTGTCTCTTGCGTCTCTCCTTTGATGGACTTGGCTTCGGCTCCGACGAGCACCGTGTGCCTTCCGGCTGGCCGGGCCCACTGCGCCGCTGCACCGCTGAACCTCGTCGGCACACGCTGCCGTCGATTGAGATCCTCGCTCGTCCGGTCGGGCGACACCGACGAAAACGTCTGGTCGTAACCCTGAGTGCCGGCGAATGCGCGGGCAGACAGCAGCCCGCCGGCTAGTCCACCGGCAACTTCACTGGTTCCCTGTCGTGAAGCGGTGTCGTTGATGACCGCGGGGGTGCCATTCAGGCGATTGTCGGTAAACACGCTGCCGGTGGTATCGAAGCGCCAGCCATTACCCGCCTGGTAGCCAATCGATGCAACACCAGATTCGTGCTTCGAGGCAATTTCGGAATCGATCGGACCGCGCGGGGGGATTCCAGGTTCCTGCTCCTCGGCCACAGCAATGTAGCCATCCGTGGTGAACCACTCTCCCCCGGCCGTGTAGTTCCAGCCACGGGAGCGACCGCCACCAAACATCGAGACGCGGGCCGTCTGCATGCCGCCGCCTTCGACCAGCGCGCGGAGAGCGAGTTGGTTTGGATGCCATGTCAGGATCTGCACGACGCCGCCAACGGCATCTGCGCCATACAGATCGCTTCCGCTGCCGCGAAGTACTTCGACGCGTTCGATCGCCACCTGCGGAACCTTGTCCCAGTACACCCATCCTCCGAATGCGTCGTTCAACGGCACACCGTCGGTCAGCACCAGCGAACGGCTTGCGCCGGTGCCGCCAAGGCCGCGCAGCGTAACACCCTGTGCCGTAGGATTCGACACTCGAGAGGATGTTCGACGGAACAGCGTGAAGCCAGGAACCATCTTGAGCGCGTCATCGAGCGTCAGCGCGGCGCTGATCAGCAGCTCGACTGACGGGAGAACCGTCATTGTCACCGCGGGATCCGCCCGCGGCAGCTCAGTGCGCGAAGACGTGACGTTCACGGCTTCAAAGAAAGGCGCTGGCTGCAGCGTGACCTGCAGGTAGCGCGAGTCGAGTGAGATCGGTACGATGAATTCAGCGAATCCCGCAGCGGTGACAACCACGCGCAGGGATCCGGAGGCTTCTGCTTTCAACTGGAATCGCCCGTCGCTGCCTGTCCGGAATTCGTCGACCGTGCGCCCAGACATCTCGAGGCGTACGGTCGCATTGGGGACGGCCGCTCCTGACGGATCCACGACTGCTCCGGAAATGAGGCCTGGCAATTGGATGAGCGCGGCGCCGTTGAAGAGAAGGGCAAGAAGGAGCTGCATGATAAGGAGCCGGGTTGCAGTGCATTGTAATGGCGCTCGCAAATCGGCTAGACTCCGCCCATGAATCCAGCGATCAGAGCCATCCTGGGTCTGGCGGCCGTTGCGCTCCTCGCTTTCGAGAGCCCGTCGGTCGCAGCGTTTCAGGCGCCCGCGTCCCCCGCCGCCGGACAGGGAAAGTTGATTGTGTTCGGCGATGTGACGTTGTTCCTCGGCAAGCCCGGAGGGGCGGGCAATTGCGCGTTGCAAAGCCGCTTCAAGCGCGGCGACCCGGTCGGATTCCGGATGACGGCGATCGATCCTGTAACCGGCCAACGGGAAACCTCTGCCCAGTTCGTTGTTCACCTCACTTATGGCGGCATGACGCAGGATCTCCCGATGCGATATCGGGGAACGGTCAAGCAGCCGGAACGTGAATTCTGGGTTGCCAAGTGGGTCGTGCCAGACACCGCACCGATAGGCATCGTCCGTTATACGGTGACCGCGACGGACAAGTACGGCCGCACGGGAGAATTCAAGCCCTTCGTTGTCGAAGACTCCCAAGTGACGATCGTGGAGTAGGCGCCACGCGTTTCCTCATCACACTGCTCGCGCTGGTGAACGCGCCCGCGTGCGGGCGCGACGTCTCGCAGCCGATCGCCTCTTCTCGAGCCGCCAGCGACCTGACTGCGCCGAAGTCCACCTCTGCAGCACTGAAGAAGCTCACATTCACGTATCCCAAGAACGCAAAGCTCGTCGCAGGCGCTGAGGTCGAAGCGAGCGCTGAAGGCCTGCCGCCTAATCGAAAGATCGATTTGGTCTGGGGAACGGTGAGCGGAGGATGGGTGGTCGAGGAGTATTACCGGTTTCGTGGGAAGCGATTCACGAATACAACCAGGGATCTCGCGCAGGTGCAGGTGGGCTCTGATGGCCGAGTATCGATCCCCTTCAGGATTCCCGAAGACTATGGCGGCGTGCACGAGGTGTTCCTCTCGGAAAACGGCGTGCCCCTTGCCCAAGGTGGGGTCGATGTGAGCCAGACGTTCGAGATGCACCCAACTGAAGGTCCAGTCGGCACTCCGATTGAAATTCGAGTCAAAGGACTTGGATGGCGGACACTTGAGAGCACGTGGGTGGTGAACTGGGACAACCAGGAGGTCGGGTGGGTCTCTGCGACCGACACGCGTGGCTCGTCTGTTGCCCGGTTCCGCGCTGCGGGCGCCATCGGCGAGCATCAAGTCAAGCTCTACACCGGGTACATGGGTCAGGGCTATTTGAATCATGAGCAAGCCCCGAACTCATACTTGCCGAGACCCGGATTCGTGTTCCGCATCACGCCAGGGAACGTCGCCGCCCCGGCGTTCGCAGAGCCGTATCAGAAGCAGCCGGTACCAGTGGCAGCCACCACCAGCGGCGGCGGAAGCCTGAGTATCAGCCCCAGCCAGGGTCCGGTGCTGACACGCGCGTCACTCAAAGGAAGCGGTCTTCCCGCAAACGCGCTCGTATCGCTCGTCTGGGAAACGCAGTCGGGCAATCGGGTGTCGGGTGCAGGGTTTGCTCCTCAGGACAACGAGATCACGAAGCTGACCGTGCGTGCAGACGGGCGAATCGATATCCCTCTCACTGTTCCCGACGATCTCGGAGGCCTTCACGCAATTTCGATCCGGAGCGGCGACAAGACGCTCGCGCGCACACATTTCGTCATCGAAACGAGCGTCGTCGGCATCTCGCCAACATCGGGTCCGGTGGGAACACCCGTCACGATTCACCTTAAAGGCGTCGGGTGGACCGACTACGACAACATCTACGTGGTGACTTACGACAACGCGTACATGGGATATGCGTGCGGGTTCAACAGTCAGGGAGACGTTGTCGTGAATTTCACGGCGGCCGGCTCGCCAGGAGTGCACCTGATCGATTTCTATCCGGGCATCTACCAGGGACCTGAAGGTGGTCAGCAGCTGTATCGGTTGCCGCAACTCACCTATGCCGACGATCATCCTGGGAACCGCATTCCGGCGTTGCGCTTCGCGTTCGAAGTGACGCGGGTTACGTCTTCGGCTCGTTGAACCCTTCCGAACCTCAGGCCACGGCCGTTTCCAGATTCTAGATTCTAGATTCGACACGCAAGTGTCAGAATCATTGTGATGGCACGTGGGACATGATGTCGCGTCGGCTCATTCTCGGCTCAGCAGTCCCGGCGCTTGTCGTGCTCGTCGCCGTGGCCATTCATACGTCGCCCGCGCGCTCGGCCGTAAACTCGTGGGTTGTCACGAGGCTCCAGTCGGCCGCGGGCGTGCGAGCCACCATCGCCCGCCTCGACTACAACCTGTTCACCCTGACGTTCAGTGCCGGCAACGTTACGCTTGCCGCCGAGGGTTCGAGCACTCCATTTTTTTCTACTGAGGCGGTCCGGGTGGATCTGCCGTGGACGATCGTGCGCGGGCGTATCGCCGTCGAATCGCTTGAAATCGACAACCCCAGCGTGACGATCGTACGCGAGGCGGATGGAACGCTCAACCTCCCGACAAGCTCGGGAGCTGCCTCGGACCCCGCGCCTGGGTCGATTGACGTTGGCCGATTCGTCATTCGGGGTCTTCGGGTCCGCTACGAGGATGGACCCGCCGGGGTGCTCGTCGACGCCCGCGAGATCGACCTCAATCTCCAGCGGCCGCCCGGGTCACTTCTGAACGGACGGCTCTCCGGCCGAGAGATCGCAGTCCGTATCTCCGAGCACGAGACCGGACTTTCGAAGCTCGATGGACGACTCGCCTTCGACGGAACCGCGCTCGCCCTCGAAGATCTTGCGGTCGAAGCACCGCAGGGCCGGCTGCGTATTGACGGGAAGCTGGGCGTCCTGCCGGCGTTCGCACTCGATGGACTGCGGTATCAAGGACACCTCGACCTGGCCCGAATGGCGCCATGGATCGGCGCCGATCCTACTCCCACAGGGTTGGTCTCGTTTTCGGGCACCGCCGCAGGTCCGATTGACAGCCTGACAACGACGGTCGATGTTGCTTGCGACAACCTTCAATGGTCCGACGTGCACGAGATCACCCTGAGAACCCACGCCGTACTCTCAGGCTCGGCTGCAGCAATCGAGTCGCTTCGCGTCACGGCTGCGGGCGGAGAGGTTGTCGGCGATGCCCGCGTGCCGTTCGACGATCGCTCGCCTGGCCACGCCCGGCTGAACTGGCGGAGTCTCCGGGTTCGTCCGCTCGTCAGTGCCCTGGCTGGTGATACGGTCCCGGGCTTTACATCCGTTGCGGAAGGGTCTGCCACGCTCAACTGGACCGGCCAGACGCTTCTGACCGGTCGTGGCACGATCGAAAACGTGCTTGGCGCGACAACGGCCTCCCGTGGCGAGCTTCCGTTGACGGGCCGCGCAACGCTGAGACTGCACGACGGCATCTGGCAACTGTCGCACGATCACCGCGTTGGCGCAGCGGTGGCGTTGACGGGGCACGCCGAAGGCCGGATCGATCCGCAGACGCCGGCCTCTTCGACGTTGAGTGGGAGCGCAGAGCTTCGCGTCGGAAGCATTTCTGACGCGGTCGCGCTTGCGACGAAGGCGGGCATAGTGGGCAATGCCGGCAACCTGTCCAGCCTCGCCGGCAACGCGTCGATCACCGCAGATCTCGCTGGTACTGTCGCGGCACCGACAGCGGCGGGCACGATCGACATCGCGAACCTCCGCTACGGCAACGCCGGGCCAGGCGTCGTAACCGGTCGGTACTCTGCCAGCCCGCGGCGCATCGTTGTCGAGCCGCTGCAAGTCGTCGTCGGCGCGAATACCATGTCGGGCCAGTCCTCGGTCGATCTTGACACCCGCGCCATTCAGGGACAGTTGAAGGGAGAGCTGGCGCAGCTGGACCTCGTCGCAGCCGATGTTCCCGCAGAGTGGCGCCCAGCCGGATCGGCAATCTTCGACGCACGCATATCGGGCACGCTCGACAACCCAACTATTGCCGGCGAAGTTGCGTCTGACGGATTCCAGGTCGCGGGACAGGCTGTGCGGCGATTGCGATCGACGCTGCACGTCTCGAATCGAATACTCACAGTCGAAGGCCTCAATCTGCTGCAGGGCGAAGGCGCACTCGAAGCCACCGGCACGTACGCGCTGACGACCGGACGATTCTCAGCCGGGATGAGCGGCAAGAGTCTCTCCCTGTCGGCATCCGACGCAGCGAATCTCCCCATCGATGCGAGGTTCGACGTCGAGTTGAAGGGCGAGGGCACGTTGGCAGCGCCCGAGGCACAAGGCTTCGTGCAGTTCTCCCGACTTGTGTGGGAAGGCTACGATGTGGGCCCCACGCGGATGGACATCGACACCGTCGGGCACATGCTCGAGCTGACGGCCCGCGCGCCGGAGTTGAGCGCGGCTGTTCAGGCTCGCGTCGCACTTTCCGCTCCCGCGGACGTTTACGGCCGATGCCACACTCGACGCGGCCAGCCTTGCCAATCTCGTGGGCCGTTCGGGACAGGCGGAAGCCGTTGCTCTTGAAGGAACCGTTTCGCTTCGCGCTCTGGCAGCCGGCCGGCTCGACGCTATCGCGGACGCAACAGCAGATCTCGATCTGCGCCTGGCCGACGCGTCAGTCAACGGCGCACCGGTACGTCTCGTGCGCCCGGCCCGGCTGCGCTACTCGAGTGATGCTGTGGTCGCCGACGACCTGGAGTTGCGGGTCGGCGACACGACGCTCGTGGCGAAAGGCAGGCTGGCGCAGGGGACGGCTGCAAGTGAGGCGCTGCACGTCTCGCTGACAGGGGCCGTCGCCGATCTCATACCGCTCGTTCGAGTGGCGACTCCAGACACCTTCGATGCGTCCGGCGCCATCGATCTCCAGGTGCGAGTCTCGGGCCATCCGCGATCGCCCGAGATACACGCCGACATCTCGCTCGCGTCCGCCTCGGGCCGCTTCGGCGACGTTCCACCGGCCACCGACATCAACCTGCAGGCGTCGTTCGAAGCCGGCGTGCTCGAACTTCGCGAGGCACGGGCCACCTGGCAGGATGCAACCGTCACGGCGTCTGGCCGAGTGCCGGCGACCGTGCTCGCAGACTCGCTTCCCGAGTGGTACGTCAAGAGCCTGCCCAAGACGCGCGAGCCCGCGCGCGCTATTCTTCGATTGGGCTCGATCACAACGTCGACGCTCGCGCCGTTTGTCGAGGAGGGCGCTCTTGCCGACGTGACCGCACGAGTGGATGCAGTCGTCGCGCTGACGGCAACCTCGCTCGACGTACGAGACATCGAGGCGGACCTGACGCTCGAGCGCGCGGAGTTCTCGCTCGCGCGGGTCCCGCTCAACCAGAGCGGCCCGACCCGGTTGCGGCTCGCCGCCGGCCGGCTGCAGGTGCTCGAGTGGACGTGGGCAGGTGCAGGAAATCGCATTAACGTCTCCGGCGGCGCGCTCGTTGACCGGCGACTCGCCGGCGCTCGATTTCATGCTCGACGGAACGCTCGACCTGCGCATGCTGGGCGCGTTCTCGCCCGACGTGGCCACTACTGGGCGCGCGACGCTCGACGTCAAGGTCACCGGCCTCGCCGACCAGCCGCTCCTCGATGGCCGGATGTCGTTCGAAAACGGGGGCCTCGTCGTGCGCGAGCCGCGCCTCGCCGTCACGGATTTGCAGGGAACGGTGACGTTCGCCCGCGATGCGCTGCAGATTGGAGACATCACCGCGAACGCAAACGGCGGCACGCTGAGCGTGACGGGCAGCATTCAGTATCCGAAATTCGCCATCACCGGTGGATCCATTGCGATTAGCGGACGCGGACTTGCGGTCGAAGTGCCCGAAGACCTGCGCAGCGAGATCGATGCCGACCTCCGGCTCGACCTCTCGGACAAGGCGCCCGCGCTGACCGGAAGCATCACCGTTTTGCGCGGCTCGTACCGCGAGCCGGTGAGCCTTGTCGCCCAGCTTCTGACCGGCGTCCAGACGCAACCGGCCGTTGCGGCCTCGGCCGCCGACGCCGGCTTCTTCGATCGCGTCCTCGTCAACATCGACGTCAAAACGGCGGAAGAGGTCGTTGTCGACAACAACTACGGCCGTCTCGACATAGCCGCAAATCTTCCGGATCGTCGGTACGATTGCCGAGCCTGTTCCAACAGGGCGCCTGACGATTGGAGAAGGCGGCGATGTTTTCCTCGGAGGCCGCACTTACGAAGTCGTGCGCGGCACCATCGACTTCACGAGCACCACGCGCATCGAGCCCACCGTCGATCTCGCGCTGCAGACGCGCGTCCAGCGCTATGACATCACCCTTCAGGTGAGCGGAACGCCCGAGACGCTGAAGGTGAGTCTCAGAAGTCCTGATGGGGTCAGCCAGAACGAGCTCATATCGCTACTGCTCACCGGACGGCCCGGCGACACCAGTTCGATTGTGCAAGCCGACGTTGCGCGGGGGCAGCTGCTGACGCTGCTCTCGGGAGAGCTGCTGGGCTTCGCGGGCCGCGCGGTTGGACTCGACAGCGCGCAGGTCGGCCAGGGCCTTGGCGCCGCGTCATCGGATTTCGACCTGCTGGCCACCGACACCGATCCGAGTGCGCGTCTCACCATCGGCAAGCATCTGAGCCGTAACGTGGAGGTGGTGTTCTCGCAGGCCCTCAGCGAGACCGGCGACGTCACCTGGATCGCCATCTATCGTCCGGTTCGGAACATCGAACTGCGCGGGGCCACGCAGGATGACGGAAGCCGATCGTACGAGTTTCGACACGAGGTCAATGTCGGCGCCGAGCCGCCACGGACGGGCCGCCTCAAAGCGAGCCCGTCGAGCGGGCGGTCGTGCGGGTGACGGACGTGCGCATTGCCGGCACGCCTGGTTATGCGGAAGCAGACATTCGCGAGAGGCTCAGCCTCGGGGCGGGTGAGCGCTTCGACTTCTATCGCTGGCAGCAGGATCGCGATCGCCTTCAACGTTTCTACCGCGAGCGGGAATTCCTCGAGGCCCGAGTCTCGGCCCGGCGAACGCTCGCCGGAGCAACCGCGAGTGGCGGGGGTGGGGTGGCGCTCGAGTACCAGATCGACCGAGGACCCGAGACACGGCTCACGATCGAAGGACACTCGATGCCACGCGACCTCATCGAGCAGATGAAAGACGCCTGGGTCTGGGCCGTTTTCGATGGCTTTCTCCTCGACGACCTCACGAGCCTGGCGCGCGAGCAGCTGACGCGGGAAGGATATCTCCGCGCAGACATTCAGGCGGCGGTTGTGTCCGAGCCGGACTCCGCCATCAAAGAGATCACGATACGCGTCGATCCGGGTACGCGCTACACCAGCCGGCAGATCGTCTTTTCAGGTCAGCAGGCGATTCCAGCCGCCGCGCTCGATGCCGCCGTTCGCGCACAGGGCGTCGATGCATCGATGTGGCACGAACCGGCGGGCCTGCAGACGGCAGTCGTGCAGCAGTATCGACTGCGCGGATATCTCGAAGCTGGCGTCAAGGTGCAGGCACCGGTCTTCACTGAGCAATCCGCCGAGCTGCCGGTGCAGATCACCGAGGGCCGGCAATACACCATTGCCGGACTCGACGTCGAAGGCGCGAAATCGCGCACCACCGAGCAGGTGATCGGCGCGTTTGGCGTCGCAGTCGGATCGGTGTTCCAGCCGGCGGCGCTCGAGCCTGCTCGCCGCGCCGTCGAGCTCGACTACCTCCGCGACGGCTACAACAACGTACGGGTTACCGCGACCACAACAGTTGATGAAACCGCGGGGCAAGTCCATCTGGTGCTCGTCGTCGACGAGGGACGTCAGCAAGTACTCGCCGGCGTCGAGGTGAAGGGCGCGTCGATTACGCGGCGCAGCGTCATCGATCGGGCGCTCGACGTCGAGCCTGGTCAGCCCGCCAACCAGGCGGAGTTCTTCCGCGCCGAAACGCGCCTTTACGACACGGGGGCGTTTCGAACAGCCGATATCGCCCTTGTGCCGCTCGAAACCGAGACGAGCAATCCCATCGAACGGGTGCGCGCCGAGGTCACGCTGCAGGAGCTTTCGCCATATCGGTTCCGTTATGGGTTCAGGGTGAACGACACGGTCACGCCGGTCGAGATCGATCGCGAGCTGCGTCCAGCTCTCGTCGTTGACATCCTGAGGCGCAACCTGTTCGGCCACGCCATCTCCGCCGGCGCAGCGGGACAGTTGGAGGCAGACCGCCGCCTCCTCCGTGGCGTCGTGACATTCCCGCGCTTTTTCGGACTGCCGGTGACGACGAATTTCTTTGCCACGACATCGCGTGAGGACTTCACTCCCGAGGGAGCGACGCCGTTCGTGGAGGACGACTCCGGTGTGACCGCCGAGCAGCGATTTGCGCCTTCACCGCGGATGGCTGTGACGTACGGCTACGACTACTCACGGTCGCACATTTTCGAGCTCGAGCCTTTGCCGGGAATTCCCGCTCTCGATCTGCGGGCAAATATTGCGCGGCTGACAGGCACCTACGCCTGGGACAGGCGCAACGATCCATTCAACCCGCAGGACGGGTGGTTCCACTCGTCTGGCGTCGAGCTGGGCGCGAAGGCTCTGGGCTCGGACCTGCGCTTCGTCAGATATCTGGCGCAGCAGCATTACTACAGGACCGTTGCGCGTCGCATCGTGCTGGCATCGGCACTCAGGCTTGGACTTGGCCGCGGCTTCGATCAGGAACTGATTCCCAGCGAACGGTTCTATGCCGGAGGAGGAACGACCGTGCGCGGCTTCGCCGAAGACGGGCTCGGTGGAGTTGATTTCTTCGGCGATCCCCGCGGGGGCAACGGCATGCTGGTTCTCAACCAGGAAGCCCGCGTGCCCATGTTCGGGTGGGTGCACGGCGTTGCTTTCATCGATGCCGGCAACGTGTTCGAAAAAGCGAGCGAGTTCTCACTGACCAACTTGGAAGCAGGAGCCGGCGGCGGGCTCCGTATCAACTCGCCGTTCGCCCTGCTGCGCGTCGACTTCGGCGTGCCGCTGACCAACCGCCGGCGTCAGTCATCGGGCCGTTGGTACTTCGGCATCGGGCACTCCTTCTAACCCTGCCCTTGATCATGTAGTGTCCGGCTTTAGCCGGACCTGCCGAGGGTCCGCCTGAAGGCGGACACTACCGCGTTGTGAAAAACGCTCAGCGGCCGCGCACACTTCGCATCAGCGACATCACCGCCGGCTGCTCCGGCGCGTTCGGTGCAAGCTTCAGAAAATATTCGAGGTGCGTCGCCATCCGGTCGATCTGCTTGAGCCTCGAATACGCAAGGCCAGCATAGTAATGGGCGTAGGCAGACGCCGGATCGATGCTTGACGCCTTCTCGAATGCAGCTGCGGCCGGTTCCCACCGTTCTGCCGCGCTCTGTGCGAGGCCGAGCTGATAGTTGGGATGAAACTGATCCGGCGCCAGCGCCACAGCCTGGGTTGCCTTCTCGATCGCCAATGGAGGATTGGCGTCGATGAGCGCGCTTGCAGATTCGCCGACGAGCGACCAGGCCGTGGCGGGATCGACGCCTGCCGAAAGCCGCGCAAACTGCGCCCGGGCTTCGTCCGGGCGACTCAGATGGAGGTGGCTTCGTCCTGCAAGGAAAATCAACTCCGGTGACGGGGTTGGCGTCTGCGCCGCGATGGCATTGATCGCGTCCTGGTAGCGGCCCGCGTCGAAATGGGCCTGCGGACTGATCGGTTCCTGTGCACGCACGACGAGGGAGGCACTCAGGACGGCCATCAACACGACAACAGGGAGACGAATCATATGAATTCCTTTCTGCGCCTTCTTACAGCATACCCCTCCAGCCGCTGCACGAACAGCAAAGCACGCCGCCGCGATACACTCGCCAAGTACGGCGATGCAGGGCCGCTCTCGGTGGCTACAATCGTCGCTGGTCTTTGTATGCATCGTCGTCTAAACAGGGAGTGGACGTGGTTAACGTCATCACCGTTGCGCGTGCAGCCTGTGCCGTGAGCGTTGTGCTGGCGATTGGCGGGCGCGCCGAAGCACAAGGGGTGGACCTCACGTTCTTCGTCGGCGGGGCGTTCCCGATCTATGACGAGCGGCTGTCGCTCCGACCGTCGACTCCGGCGGTGCCGGGCGTGGACATCGGGGTGGTGGGATTGCCGCTGCTCGAGGCGGACGGCGGGCCGGTGTTCGGCGGCGCGCTCGCATTCGAGTTTGGGGTGCTCGGTATCGAGGGGCGGCTCGATGCCACCGAAGTGGGGTTTGCCTTCACCGGCGCGCACTACAACCTCCGCGGCACTCAGCCGCCCTTCGAGGACCTCACAGCGAGCATCACCATTTCCGATGGGAGATTCGACGCCGATCGCATCCCACTCCTGTCGGTGAACGCGAGACTCCGCACGCCCGGTCCAGTTGCGCTGGTCGTCTCCGGAGGCCTGAGCTATCTGCCCGACGTCAGCGTGACCGGGTCCATTCCGCTGCGCGTGGAGATACCGGGCATCCCCTCGCTCCCCGTCGACCCGAAGCTGAGGCTCGTCGCAGTGCCCGGCCAGTCGGATCACCGCTGGGGTGTAAACGGCGGCGCGGGCCTGCGCATCGGCGGACGCGTGGCGCTGATGGGCGAGGTCCGGGTCTTTTACTTCCGCGAGTACGAGTTGCGGTTCGAGACCGAGAACGGCGCGGACATCCTCGACGAGCTGCTTGCCGGCCTGGCGCCCGTCCGCTTCGAGCCGGTGTTCGTGAACGCGCAAGCGGGCGTCATCTTCAGGTTCTGACTGTCATCTTCGAGGTGCCGTTGCCTCCGGGTTCGAAGCGAAGGCTTCCGCCGATGTGGTTACCGATGTGCGCGAGCGGCTCCGTGGTTTGCTGGGGCTATAGCGGGCGGAGGTTCGGTTAGTAGAAATCCGTCTGCAAGACACTACGCACGAAGCCGCCGCATGGATTGGTGTTCTGGTAACATGGCCTGCTGCCATCTTTCTTCGTGTCTTGGCCGTAGACACTTATGTGGGTCTTGCTCGCGGTTCTAGGGCGATCGGCGTCACCGTCTAACGAGGAGCGCCTTGCAGATCAGGCGGCGCTTGCGCGCATGGCTCGGGGCGATCAGGGCGCGCTTGCGGAGCTGTACGACCGCCACGCTCGCCTCGTCTTCTCGCTCGCGCTTCGAATTCTGCAGAATCGGGCAGACGCCGAAGATATCGTCCAGGAGGTCTTCGTGCAGGTCTGGGCGCAGGCGAGCCGCTATGACACCGCCCGCGGGGCCGTCGCTGCATGGATGCTGACGATGACCCGCAGCCGCGCGATCGATAGGCTGCGGTCGAGAAGCGCGCGGCCGGAGACGGCCTCGGAAGCGCGTGTTGTTGAAGACATGCCCGACGGGGCCGCGCAGCAGGATCTGCAGCTGCTGTCGGCCGAACAGGTAGAGATTCTGAGGGGCGCCTTGAACGAGCTCCCCGTGGCACAGCGCGTGGCGGTGGAGCTCGCTTACTACGAAGGTCTCACGCACGCGGAAATCGCCGAACGGCTATCCGAGCCGCTCGGCACGGTGAAGACACGGATTCGCCAGGCCGTGATCAGACTGCGGGAAGCGCTGGCACAGTAAGGCTATTTTTGATGGATTCGACTGCTACAGACGACGAGCGCGGGGAGCTGGGGCCGCCCATCCTGCAGGGACTCGGGCAGGTGGTGCCGCAGGTCGATCCGCCGTTCGAGTTGCGTGCGCGCGTGCTGAACGCCGCGGTGTCGCGCTCGCCGGCGGCCGCCATCAGCGCGCCGCGTCCCCTCCCGTGGTGGCTGGCGACGGCCGCCTCGCTCGCGCTTGCAGCCGGTCTCACCGTCTACACCACCCAGCTCCGTACCCGAGTCGCCGGTCTCGAGACCGAGCTGCGAGACGCGCGCGCGCGCGCCGATGCGGTGCAGCAGCAGATGGTTGTCGCGCAGAGAACGGCGGCGGGCGCGCAAACTGCTCTCGGAGTTCTTACCGCACCAGATGTCGCGCGCGTCGATCTCGGCGGACAACCTGTGTCGCCCAACGCATCGGCTCGCGCCTTCTGGAGCCGCTCGCGCGGCATGGTGTTCAACGCCTCGAACCTGCCGCCTCTTCCCGCAGGCCGGACGTATCAGTTATGGGTCGTGACCGCCACCCAGGCGCCAATCAGCGCCGGGCTGCTCACACCGGACGCCACTGGAAGCGTCAGCGATTATTTCAGCACGCCGCCCGACATTCCTCAGCCGGTTGCGATGGCGGTAACCATAGAGCCGGCAGGCGGAGTGCCGGCACCGACCGGCGACAGATATCTGGTCGGGACCTTGTAGAAAGAGTCAGGAGCGCATCGTGACAGATATCTCATCGGCAACGACGCAGCGTTCGGCCAGGGTCGCGGTCAGACCGTTTCGAGCGTTTTCCTCGCTGGTCGGCATTGATGTGAGCGCCCTCTCTCATCCAGGCCACGTGCGGCCCAACAACGAGGACCAGTTCTTCGTCACAAAGCTGACGCGCTCGCTCGAGACGATGCTCTCGAGTCTTCCGCCCGGTGACGTGCCGGATCGAGCAGAGGAGATCAACTACGCGTTGGTCGTCGCCGACGGTATGGGGGGCCACGCTGCAGGAGAGGTTGCGAGCCGGCTAGCCATCAGCGCCCTCATCAGCCTGTCCCTGGAAGTACCCGACTGGATCTTCAAGATCGACAACAAGAGTGCACCGGAGCTCGAGCGCCGGGCCCGCCACATCGTCGAACAGGTCGGCTCAGTGCTGATCGAACGGGGGCGCCAGGACGCCACGCTGCGCGGAATGGGATCGACGCTCACCGCGGCTCGCAGCTTCGGGCGCCACCTCCTGATCGTCCACGTCGGAGACTCTCGAGCCTACTTGTTCCGCGCTGGCCGTTTGCGGTGCCTGACCAGGGACCACACTTACGCTCAAATGCTGGTCAATGCCGGAGACCTCCTGCCTTGCGACGTCGCCAGTTCGGGCGTGCGTCACATACTTACGAACGCGCTGGGCGGTTCCGAAGACCGCGTCGAGGTCGACGTCGACCTGCTGCGCATCGAAGACGGTGATCGCCTGCTGCTCTGCAGCGACGGGCTGACCGATCTCGTGAACGATGACACGATTGCGACAACGCTGACCGCCGCACGGACATCGAACGAAGCGTGCGCGGCGCTCGTTCAGCTCGCGCTCGATCGTGGAGGGCGCGACAATATCACCGCCATCGTGGCGGGTTACACGTTTCCTGCGTGAGAATCAGGACAGGCGCTCTATCAACCAGTACGCTCCCGCCATCACAATCATCACGGAACATACCGGCAGCATTCTGCGCTGCCACACAGGCCGCGATCGCATTGCCCACACCAGCGGCAACAGAGCCGACGCCACCGCAAGCTGCCCCGCTTCGACGCCGGCGTTGAAAGAGACCAGCGCGAGCGCGATCTCAGTGGCAGTAGACCCGAACCCGAGCTCCATCAGCGCCCCTGCGAACCCGAACCCGTGGACGAGTCCAAACCCGAAGACCACGAACCAGCGGGCGCCGTGCTGCCTCCGCACCAGATTTTCAAGCCCGACCCATGCAATCGAGACGGCGATCAGCGGCTCGGCGATCGACGGCGCTGCGTGAAATCCGCCTAATACCACGAGCGCGAGCGATACGGAATGCGCAGCCGTGAACGCCGTGAGTGCGATCGCCAGTTCGCGCAGGCTGCGCGCCGCGAGGAGAAGGCCTGCCACAAAGACCAGATGGTCGTAGCCGGACAGAATGTGGCGCATGCCCAGCTCAAGGAAGTGCCACACGGTGCGAGCGGCTGAAGGCGAGGCCGCGTCGATGTCGATCGCTACCGGACCAGATCCGGCGTCCAGCAGCCTCTCTGCCACCACGCGATCGTTCACGCTCACCACCATCAGCTCGCGATGGCCGGGTGCGATGTGCTGCGGCACATCGGAGGTGACCTCCAGGCGCCGGGCTCGACTTCGCGAAGGCGCGATCGCAAATGACAACCGCACTTGCGCGGCGCCGTCTTCGAGAGAAACGTGGTCAATCACTGGCGGGACAGCTTTGCCATCGACGGAGAGGCGAACCGCGTCGTGTGCCAGCTCGCTCAGTTTCCTTCGCGCGTCGGATTCGCCGCCTGTGAGCAGCGCCACGTCGGGCGCCGCGATCGAAAGCGATGCTGAGATAGCGCCATCGCTCACATTGATGTCCAGAGCACTCAAACCCGGATCGTGCGCGCGAACCACCGAGCTGGTCAAAGCCATCCAGGCAAGCGCGATGAGGATGAGGAGGAGCGGACCCGGCCTGCGCCGGGTCCGCTTGAGGAATGGCATGTCGCGACTAGTGGGTGTGGTTGCGACCGTTTAACGGCGTAGCCGCGTACGGGAACACTTTGTTGTAGGCAATATCGTTCTTGTCCACGTTGTCGCCTGCGGGACCGACGATCTTGGGGGGACTCACGCGCAGATCGCTGATGAGGGCCGTAACGGCGATGTCGAGCACGTCATCACCGAATCTGCGGCCATTCGGCCACCCGCCCGGCACAGTACCGCCGCCAAAGCCAGGCTGCACCGTGCTCTTGAGCGTGTCGCCGCCGAAGATGCTGAGACGCGAGAAGCCTGCGTCATCGGGGTTGGTCAGGTGATTGGGTCCTCCGCCGGCCAGCCGCGCCGGCCCGGTCGAGAGGTCGACCTTGATGAGGTCGGGGATGAAGATTCCGGCGATGTCAGTACGGTTCGTTGTCGGCGCGACGTTCGATCCGAAGACGAGCGCGTTGATGAGCGCTGCCAGTTCCGGCGTGACTGCGTACTTGCGGAACAGGCGGGCGTCCACCTCGGGTGTGCTGCGGCTGTAGAGATCCTTGTCCTTGATCGCCACCAGACCCTCGTTGAACAGCGGATTGCCTTGACGTGCAACCTGGGTGAAATCGCCAACACCGAAGTCCTGGTCGCTGCCGAGAATCCTGGCTTTACGCCGGCTGGTCGTGGCGTAGACGCCAACGACCTGCTTGTCGCCGCCGATGTCCTCGATCGGAATGTTGAGAGCAATCGTGTGGACGTTGAACCCCCCCTGCGAATCGAAGACGGCCTGGCCTGGTCCCCCCCGCAGCTTCAGCAGATCGAAAACGGCTTGAACGTCGGCGTAGAACCCGTCGTCGCGCTGACCGGCAAAGGCGATATACCCATCTTGGAGCTCGGCGATCGATTGCGACGTATACACGTCCAGCTCGGCTTCGGTTGCGACTCCATCCTGGGCCGGCTGTTCGCCGTCGTTGTTCCGGTTGTACTTCGGCGTGGCGTTCCCCTGGTTGTTGGGCGGCACGATGCCGGTCCCGAGCCGGGTTCTTCCGCCGTTGCGCCAGTCGACTTTGTCTACCGTGTACCTCTGAATCAGATTCTGCGAGGCATCGCCGACGTCGTTAATCACGCCGAGGTACGACTGCAGAATCGTGTTGCGGTTCCTGTAGGTCGTGTTGAACGTGAACTGATAGGAGTATGTCGTTCGCCCTTTCGCCACGTCGTTTCCGGTCGCCACACGGATTTCGTAGAGCACGTCGTCATCGAAGTTGTACTTGTTGGGGCCAATGCCCGGCTCCTCGTGTGGGTATACCGCGAGCGCAGTCGTGAGATATTTCCGGCCGAACCTCTGGGAGACGAATGCATAGACGTCGGTCGTATTCGCCGCATCGTCCAGCGTGATGAGCGGCGCATCCATGTGACTGGATGCCCGCGCGGCCGCCGTTGGCAGCAGCAGGAGTCCCGCTGCAGCCATCAGCTGCAGCCCGCATCGGAGTGTCTTCTTCATCTCGGTAACCTCATGCATGGGGTGGTGGCACGATTCCCTTCCGGAGCACCCCGAGCTCGGAAGGGAGAAGTGTGAAGCGCAGCGATCGAGCCTTGCGCGACCAGCGCGCGGCGTCTTCGGGACGGCCGTCGGCCGCGGCGATCACCGCCGCGTGAAGAAACAAGCGGGCATCCTCAGTTCCTTCTGCGAGCGCCCGGTCCATGAGCGCCGATGCCTCCCGCACCTGGCCGGCGGAAACCAGTGCCCACGCCAGTGCATCCAGCGTGAAGACGTCACTTCGACGTTCGGCTTCACGTCTGGCGAGATCGACTGCCTTTCCGCCGTCCTCACGACGCGTCGACAAATAGAGGGCAAGCGTGCGCGGGTCTGCGGACAGGCCATCTCGCACCAGCTGGTTCTCGAGTGCAGCCGCTTCCTCCGTGCGGTTCAGCAAGCGGAGCGCGTCGGCAAGCGTCCACTGGTATTCGGGCAGAGGGTTGAGGCGGGCAGCGCGCTTCAGCGTTTCGGCGGCGTCGGCATTCTTCTTCTGTGCGAGCTGGACGCGACCTCTCGCGAGCAGCGCCGCCGCGTAGTCGGGTACGTATTGCAGCGACGCGTCGGCCATGCGGCCGGCCTCGGCGAGGCGACCACGCTGCAGCTCGTACGTCGCGAGTCGCGAATACGCCCATGCGACAGCCTCGCGATCGCGCGGGCTCGCAGATCTGACCGCCGAATGCATCATCATGATCGCACCGCTGAGGTCGCCCTTGAGCCACCGCAGGTGTGATGCACGGGTGTAGGACTGGTAGAACGGCTTAAGGTTCATCATTTTCTGATACTCCTCAGCCGCCTCCGTGACACGGCCCTGCTCCAACAGCGCATCGCCGAGGAGGCCGTAGTCGAGCACGAACTCACGCTTCGTCACCAGCTGCCGCGCGATCGCCTCCGCCTCGCTGAAGCGGTGCAACTGGTGCAGCACATGACCGCGGAGCAACAGGGCGGCCGGTTCCTTCGGAGTGATCGACTCGAGGCACGCGGCTGCCTGCTCCGCCACCTTGTAGTAGCCAGGGTCGTTCGACAGGCGTGCCATTGAGACAAAGCGATAGCCAAGATGTTCGGCGGCACGCGCCGGCGCACGCTGCTCGCTCAGCTCCTGTTGCAGCTTTGCGATCTCGGCGTCGTTCCGCGAATCGGCGGCGATCGCAACAGTGCAGGCGCGATCGAGGTTGGGGCGTCCAGATTGAGGAACCGCGGCTGGATTACATGCAGCAATGGAAGAAAGGATTAGCGCGAACGTCATGACGGACAAGACTGGCTTCATACGCACCTCCGCAGTCACATGTCCTACTACGGGCCTGATGTGCGAATGGATGTAGGGCATGCCGAAATCCAATCGGTGGTTCCGTGCGTAGATGGCAAATAAGGTCGCTCATGACTCGCATTGCCGTCTTGCTGCTTGTTGTCGCGCTCGTACCGCAGACAGTTGTGGGCCAGTCACTCGGCGTTTCGGGCCGAGTGAGTGATGAAACGGGCGCGGTCCTTCCCGGTGTTCTGGTGCAGCTCCAGACAAGTACGTATACGGAGGTCGCCAGGACGATCACCGATGCGCTTGGTCGATACGAACTGCAAACCCAGCATTCGGGGCGGCACGACGTTCGCTTTTCATTGATCAATTTCAGCAGCGTCACGAAGCCCGTGACGCTCGGACCCGATCGACCTGCGGTCATCGACGTTGTTCTTGCGCTTGCGTTGACCGCTGAAGTGACCGTGACCGGGCGCCGCACGTTTAGAAATCTTGCCGAAGTCGAAAATCCCTCGCAGAGCCTGATTGGAATCGCCGACGCAGCGTCGGAGGGCGCAATTACGGCGAGGCAGCTCGAAGGACGACCGTTATCGAGACCGGGTGAGGTTCTGGAGACCGTGCCGGGGCTCGTGGTCAGTCAGCACAGCGGCGAGGGCAAGGCGAATCAGTACTACCTGCGCGGGTTCAACCTGGATCACGGAACCGATTTCGCCGTGAGCGTTGCCGGAATTCCGGTCAACATGCCGACGCACGGCCACGGTCAAGGATGGTCGGACGTCAATTTCCTGATTCCCGAGCTGGTGAGCGGCGTGCAGTTCAAGAAGGGACCCTACTACGCGGAAGAAGGAGACTTCTCCACCGCCGGCGCCGCCAACATCAACTATGTGAATACGCTGGAGCGACCGTTGCTGCGGCTCACAGCCGGCAGCAACCGCTTCGGGCGGCTGCTCGCCGCAGCATCGCCAAAGCTGGCTGCCGGGAATCTTCTGGTCGCCGTCGAGACGGGGAGTGCCGACGGCCCGTGGGAAAACCCGGAGAACTACCGCCGTCTCAATGGCGTGGTGCGCTACAGCCGTGGAGATACGCGGCAGGGACTCGCCGTCGCCTTCATGGGGTACGACGCGAAATGGACGGCGACCGATCAGGTTCCCGAACGTGCCATCAGCGAAGGGCTCATCTCGAGGTTCGGAGCGATCGATGCTTCAGACGGCGGCGAGACGCATCGCTACACGCTTTCTGCCGAGGTCCAGCGATCCGGGACCGCGAGCACGACGAAAGTGCTCGGGTTTGCGATGAACTACGGACTGGATCTGTTCTCGAACTTCACCTACGCGTTGAACGATCCGGCTAATGGAGACCAGTTCGAACAGGTAGACAACCGCCGTGTCTTCGGCGTCCGCGCGAGCCATCGGCGCCGAGGGCGCGTGCTGGGCCGCGCGATCGAACACAGCTTCGGCCTGCAGGCGCGCCACGACCGCATTGGACCCCTCGGGCTGTTCAGCACACGAAAGCGGCAGCGACTCTCGGCAACTCGAGAGGATCGCGTCAATCAGACCTCAACGGGCGTTTACTACCAGGGCGAGCTCGAGCTCACGGACAGATTCAGAGTAGCGGCCGGTCTTCGTGGAGATCTCTATCACTTCGATGTGCGCAGCAACATGCCGGAGAACGCAGGCACCGATTCGGCCGGTCTACTGAGCCCGAAGCTTGGTGTCGTGTTTGCGCCATCAACGAAGATCGAGCTCTACGGCAACTTCGGATTCGGCTATCACAGCAACGATGCCAGAGGGACGACGATCTCAGTCGATCCAGCGACGGGCAACCCGGCCAACAGGGTGACGCCGCTCGTGCGCACACGAGGAGGTGAGATCGGCATGCGTTCGATCCTCATCCCGAAAGTGCAGACGACGGTCGCTGTGTGGGGGCTGACCCTGGACTCGGAGCTCGTCTTCGTCGGCGATGCCGGCACGACGGAAGCCGGACGGCCCAGCCGCCGCTTCGGCGTGGAGTGGGCCAACTATTACAGTCCACGGCCATGGCTCTTGATGGATGCCGACATCTCCTGGTCTTCTGCGCGCTTCACCGACGCCGATCCAGTTGGCTGGCACATTCCCGGCGCCGTTCGTCAGGTGGCGTCTGCGGGAGTATCCATCAGCGAGCTGCGCCGATTCTCGGGCGGGCTGCGGCTCCGGTACCTCGGTCCGCGGCCGATTGTCGAGGATGCGAGCGTGCAGGCGAAGCGCTCGCTGCTCTTCAATGCTGAAGCCGCGTACCGAGTCGCGCCCGGCACGCACCTGGTGCTCGACCTGCTGAATCTGTCAGATGCGCGAGCCAGCGACATCGACTACTACTATCCGTCACGCCTTCCCGGGGAGCCCGTAGTTGGCGTCGAAGATGTCCACACCCATCCCGTAGCTCCGCGCACGGCGCGAGTCAGCCTGCGTGTTGATTTCTGACAACGCGAGGGCCAGCTTTGCGGCGAAAACGTTAAGCGCGCCTCGCCGGCTCGCGCGCGTCGTTAACACGTCGACGCAACGTCGGTAGTGTCCGGCTTTAGCCGGATTTCAATATCACCGCCTGCAGAATGTGTCGGTGGCGCAGCTTGCGCCCTGCCAGCCGTAGTGCCCGCCTTCAGGTCGGCCGACTCGCCAGCGAGTCACACTTGCTTCCGCAAACCAGCTCGACGACGCGGGAGAGGCTCCGCTTCGCACTTAGCGCGCACGATCCTCTTCCAGCCGGGGAGACTCACTTCCTTCCGCGAACCAGCTCGACGACGCGGGAAACGCATCTCCCGGCGAGGCGTCGCCGCCGGTCGAGGAGTCCGTTGCTTCGCTGTCGCCACGCGGATCCCACGCCTCCCGATGCGTTTCCGGCTGCGCCGCGCGTCGCGTCGCTCGCGATGGTTCGCTTCAGGAAGCGTGTCTCCCCGGTTGGAACACACTCGGATTCGCGCTAAGTGCGCATGGAAACGTCACCGCGTGACGTTTCCCGCGGAGGGCACCTCCCGGCGAGGTGTCGCCGACGGTCGAGGAGTCTGGCCTTCGCACCGGCCACGCGGATCCCACGCCTTCCGGTGCGTTTCCGGCCATGGAATACGTCGCGTCGCTCGCGATGGTTTGCTTCAGCAAGCGCGCCTCGCCGGCTCGCCCGCGTCGCAGAACACCGTTGCCAGTGTGCGCCCAGTTCCCCGATCAGACGTCGCGTCTTCGCGCTCTTCGAGTCTTCGTGTTCGTGGTTATTCGGTGCGTGTGGCAGCGTGACAGTGTGACAGTCCTACCGCGATTCAGCCTGTGGATTTCTGACAGCGCGATCTGCTGAGCGCCTCCCTCAATCCAGCCAGTCGATTCATCCGTAGGAGCTAGAAGGAGGAGGATGATGAAGATTCAGAAACTGGCGGTGTGTGCAGCTGTGTTGATGCTCTGTGGCGCGGTTCAGGACGCGCAGGCGCAAACCTGGACTGGTGCGTACATCAGCGGCACGATCGGTGGCGGCATGCAGCCCGAGGGCGACAACAGGATCGTTCTCTTCGACAAGAACCTCGACAGGATTTTCAACGACACCGTGACAACTGTGACGGGCGCGAGCGCGTTCTCACCGGGATTCTGTGACGGCGCCGCCGTCAATGCTCTGCCGGCGAGCGGATGCACGAAAGACTACAGCGAGGCTGATTACGGTGTGCGCGGGGGTTACGACTGGCAGGCCGGCCGCTTCGTCCTCGGTGGCGTCGGCGAGTTCGCGTGGATGGAACAGACCGGCAGCGTCAGTGCCTTCAGCACGACCCCGGCCTTCTACACGCTCACGCGAGAGCTGAAATGGCTCGGAGGTTTCCGCGGACGAGCTGGCTACGGGCCCGGCCGACTTCTGGTGTATGGAACCGGTGGTCTGGCGAGAGCCAGCGTCGAACACAGCTTCACGACCAGCAACGTGGTGAACACGTTTGTTCCCGCAGGCGAACAGGGTGTGTGGGGATACCAGGCGGGTGGAGGGCTGGAGATTCGCGTTGGCTAACGCTGGACGTTCGGCGCCGAATACCTGATGACGAGCCTCGACGACAAAGACGAGTACACAGTCCGCGTGCAGGGGCCGGCGCCCGCAACCAATCCGTTCATCCTGACCAACGCGGCAGGCACCGATCTACGGCGCTCCGATCAGTTCGATTTCCACACGGCGCGCTTGACGGCAGCTTACCGGTTCTGATTCGAAAAGGCTGTCGCTTGAGTCCATCCCGTTACAATAGCTCAAGAGAGGCGACGATGAGATATCGAACCAGATTGCGACGTATCGTGTGTTCGACTGTTTCGGTGGCGATGCTGCTACTCGCGCAGTCGATCGGCGTGTCGGGACAAGCGCAGCGATCAAAGAGGTTTCTTACGGGCCCTCTGACGATTGAAGACCAGGGAAGCTTCTTCATAGGCGGCGTGCCGAAGATCACCGAGGATGCCGTGCGTCCTGCCAGCGGCCCTGGCACCACGCCACCGGCGCAGCCATTCACGCGCAGCCCGCATCAAATCACCATCGGCCAGATGTACGTGCAGTTCCAGACTCCTGCGAAAAAGAGCGGACCGGGCTGGCCCGTCATCATGGTTCATGGATCAGCACACACCGCAGCGTGCCTGGAATCGACACCGGATGGCCGAGAGGGCTGGTATCCCTACTTCGTGCGCAAAGGAGTTTCAACGTATGTGGTCGATCAGGCTGGTCGCGGCCGATCGGGGTTCGACCATTCGGTGCTTCACGAGGCCAAGTCGCGCATCGAGGGCGGCGACGCAAACGGCGCGCTGGCTCTCATCCCCAGCTTCGGAAGAATCACCGACAACAGCGCATGGACCGGCTGGTTCGGTCACTTGATGCCACCGGACTCGACGATTCTCACCGGAACGTTGATTCCGCATGGCGCACTCAACGATCCCAATCCAAACCCTGACAGCTTTCGGCACGTTGCGCCGTTGTTTCCGATCGAAGCCGTGGACACGAACAGCGTCTCGCGGGACGGCGCTCTTGGTCCGGCGCCAGCGGGACCGCTTTCTCATTACGGCCTCGAGTACTACAAGCAACTGGTTCCGAACGCGGAGGTCACGCTGCCCGGCTCGAGTTGCAGCACATGCGATCCGAAGGAGTTGTCGCCCGCCAATACGTGGACCCCGCGGAACCTCGCCTTGCTGGTCGAGCGCCTGGGCGGCGCCATCGTCGCCACGCACTCGCAGTCGGGCATCATGGGTCTCCACATGGCCCGCATACTCAAGGAGCGCGGTCATCTGGATTTGCTCAAGGGACTGATCACGATCGAGGGATCCTGCTCGCTCACGAACAGTGGATTGACCGCAGCGGACTTCGACGAGATTCCGTATCTCGCGCTCAAAGGGGACTACACGCCGGCCAGCACGGGGTGCCAGGACACGGTGAATGCGATCGCCGCCCGCCGCGCGATGAAACAAGGGACGGCAAGGGCCGACTATCTCAAACTCGATGAGATGGGGATGCTCGGAGTGACGCACATGATGATGCTCGACCGCAGGAATCTCGAGATCGCCGACATTCTGCTGAATTGGGTCAATAAGAATGTTCGGAAGAACGCAAAGTGAGGCGCGATGCCGCCGACTAAGCCTCTTATCGAGACCGTTGAACCAGGCCGCACCTCGCTGCGGAGCGCGTTCCACGACCCACAGGTACAGCTCCTCGAGCTCGGTCTCCGCATTCCTCGCGATCTCAACGCGGTATGCCATGCTTGCGGCGCAGCCGATCGAATACCTGCCGTGCCGCCTTCGTGCGGCCGGCCTTCACGTCCGCCAGCCCGCGCTTAATTCCTTCGATGGCCTCCACGCGGTCGAGAAGCGCCTGGTACGCGGCCGCGTCCTGCACCACCAGCTCCGCTTTTCCGTTCACCGTCAGGACGAGTGGATGCCCGGTCTCGCGCAGGCGATCCAGCAGTTCGACGGTGTTGCGCTTGAAATCACTGAGCGAGCGAATGTCGTTGGCGAGATCCAGCATGGAATACTCCTCATTAAATTCGCATCGAATTTGATGATTTCATGATGCGCCGAGCTCGTCAATCCGGCTGCGTTCTGCACGAACCAAGTTCGAAAATCGTCCCTAACACGTCCTTGGTCAACAACGTCCGGGGCGGCAGATCATCTACAGCATTTGAAACCACAGTCGGCGATAGAGGCCGGCGATGCTGTCGCCGATGAAATCCGCCGATTCCAACGAATCAAATCTCAGGCAGTATCGAGATCCTCGCTGGGTTGATTCAGTTGGGTTCGAATGAGGATGGCAATCTTACGAGCCAGAACGCGCCAGGTGAGAACCAGCGACGTGACGCTCAATGCCGTTCCGCCGAGCATCAGGATGATCACCACGATGTCCCACAGCGGGCGATGCTTATAGAGCCACGGAAAATCGAGTGAATGCAGACCATGGTAAAGCCAGCGATTCACCCAGCCGCGCGCGCTGTAATGGCCGACGATGGCTGCCGTTTTCGGATCGATGTAGTACCGCGTGCCCACCGCATCGTTCTGGCGTGCGTAGATGACGGGCAGAGGACGCTCTCGGCGCCGATCGAGGTAGTAGGCGTCGTATTCGTCCATGACGCGCAGATCGGCGAGATTCGCCCCGACGGCGTTGCGCACGACTCGCAACACGTCTTCGGGATCGAGTGACGTCATGGGGTTGCCATGAAGCGGGACGAGACGAGTCTGTCCGTGTCCGTTGGTGACCAGGTAGAGCGGTTCGCCCGCAAAGGACGTCCACTCGAGCTCCTTCACCTCGAAACCCTGAACGGCGGCAATCGCGTCGCGCGGAGGCCTGGCTGCGTACGCTGATGGTGGCATTCTCCGGTCGCCGCGTAGCGCGTTTGCCACGCTCGGTACGCCGTCTCTCCCTCGGCTATCGCTGCTCCCTTCCACCGATGCCGGTACGGTCAGGTCTGTCAAGCGATTCACGATGGAAAACGGTCCCATCGACAGCAGGCCGCTGAACGTCCAAGTGATCGTGACGACGCCGAAGAAAAGCCCGCAGATCGCGTGCCACCGTTTCCACCCGCGATACGGAATGCTGGTAAAAGTCCCCGCGTGGCGATACCGCTTTTTCGGTGAAAACATCCAGATGATGATCACGGCGCCTATTAGCGCGGCGACAGTGCCGACGAGCGATGACCACACCACGAACGAGAACCATTCCGGCTGATGCTTACGAAGCGGAGTGAAATAGAGCCAATGGGGAATCGCACCAAGATACGCCCAGAACCGTGATGTGCTGGTGGTGTATTGCACGACTTCAGCGGTGTTCCCGTTCACATACACCTGCTGGCCGTCGGGCCAGGAGTACTTGAACAGCGGCCGCACCGTCCGAAGGCCGCCGACCGTCCATTGGTCGACCTCTTCGATCGCCTGCTTTGTCGCCTCGGCCAGCGGCCGCGCCGCCCACGCGGCCGCGGCCCGATCGATCATCGCAGCGTCGACGCTCTGGTGCACGGTGCCATTGTCCGCATAGACCATCGCGCCGTCGGCGCCGCCTCGATCCCCTCCACCGCCGAAACGATAGACAGGTCGGCCGTCGAAGCTGCTCAGGCGCAGCTGCGCGCTACTCGGATCGCGACTGATCGCGGCGAATGCCTGTTCGGGCGATACCAGAATTCGTGTGGGATCAAGCGTCGGCGCACGTTGCAATCGGTCGCGTGAGCCGATACCCGGGAAGCTCCAGTACATCATTACGATCCCTGACACGAACCACATCAGGAAAATGACCGAGAGCGCGACACCCAGCCACCTATGTACGAAAATGAGCGACCGCTTGACGAATGCGGACTGACGCGATACCGAGATCGTCGTGTTTTGCTGAGAAGCGGACCGCGCAGGGTCCACCTGTTGCCGTGTCATCGGCGTAAGCGAATCGTCGTGCTCAGGAGCACTTGGCGCGGCGGACCCGGATCGGCCGATTCGCTGCCCGCGTCGAAATAGAACTCCTGGTTAAAGAGGTTGCGCCCGGATAGGGTGACCCGGAGCGAACCGCGCTGCCAGGTCGCGGCCGACATCGAAAAGAGTGTATCCATCGATCCTGGCCGTGTTGCTGTCGTTCCCGAATGTCGAGCTGACGTGTTTCACATCGAAGGTGAGGTTGACTGCAGGGACCGGAAGCACACTGAGACCCCAGTTCACAATGTAATCGGGAGACAGAATCAGGCGGTTGCCGGTCAACGTCCTGTCGCCGTCAGAGCTTTGAATGACAAAGTCCCCATAGCGATTGCGATAGAACGCGCCGTTCGCATACGCAGTCGCCTTTTGAGAAGGCAGTCCAGGTCACACCGCTTTCGAAGCCCTTGAACGTGAGCTCTCCCGCGTTGCTCGGAACGAAACGATTGTTCACGAAGCGGTTGATGACGACCCCGTCCTCAGTCATGTAAAAGTACGATGCCTCGAGCGCCACGCGCCCGCCAAGGATGCTTCCTTTCAGCCCGGCTTCGTAGTTCTCGATGTCCTCTGGCTCCAAATTGAGCGCGGTGTCGGACGCCTGAAGGGCGCTCGGTCGCCGCGGTGGCAAGAACGCCTGCGAGTACGAGCCGAATGCGTTCAGCGTGGTGCCAGCGGATGGGAGGTCGGTGCCGAGCAGTCTGACCGTAGCGCCGACCTTCGGGCTGAACGCATCAACCGTCTGCTCAACCCTCTCTGCAGTCCCCTGCGTGGCGTCGAGCGCGAGCCGGTCGTAGCGTCCCCCCAGCGTCACGACAAGGCGTCGGGCAGGTTCGATCAAGTATTGACCGAACAGGCCGGTGATCCCGACGTTGAACGCTACCGAGCTTGTGTCATGCATCCAGAGGCTTCTGTCGGGAATGACCGGGTTGACGTAGCTGAAGTTGGGAAAGCCGAACGTCTCCTCGTCGGTCAGGAGACCGTCGTACACCGAGCTGCCCTTGTTGCGCTCATAACTGCCGCCGAAAATGAGGGCGTGCTTCATCCCCGCCCGGTTAGCGCCAAGCTCCAGTCTCGCCTCCTGGTAGTAGTTGTGATCCTCGGTCTGCTGGTTGAACGGATACATCGTGACGGTCTGGTTCTCGAGGCTGTAGGGCTCGCCGATGAAGTCGCCGTCCTCGATGAAGTCGCGCTGCACGTCACGGTAGCCGAATGTCTCCACGACGCGCGCCCAGTTCGCCAGCTGTCGCGTGTAGTTGATCGTAAATCGGCGTCTCAGCCTGGTGATAGTTCGGCCCGGGCAAGTTGAAGCTGGTGAGGCGCTCATAGTCGGGATCGAGCTCGTGCAGCAGCCGGCCGTCGATGATCGGCTCGTTGGTCGGAGTGCTGTTGTCCGACGTGACGCGGTTGATCGTGATGCTTGCGAAGCTGCTTCGATCGGGCACGAACGTGAGCTTGCCGAAGAACGACGTGTTGCCGATGTCGAAGTCGGTGTCGAGCAGGTTCTTGTAGTAACCGCCGCTCCGGGTCTTTCCCACCGACGCGTAGTAGCCGCCCCACCGCTGAAGTGGACCGGACGCGGTGACCACGCCCTTCGCCGTGCCGAACTCACCACCCGTGAGCTCGACTTTGACCTCGGGCTGCGCAGTGGGATCGGCAGTCATGATATTGATCGTGCCCCCGATGGCCGTCCGTCCATACAAGGCCGAGCTCGGCCCGCGCACGACCTCAATGCTGCTGGCGTCGTAAATGGGCAGGGCAACGACCCGGGCGTCATTGCCTGCGTTGGTTTGCGGCACGCCGTCGATGAGGAGCAGCGTATTGGTGAACTCATTGCCGACACGAGGCATGCCGCGGAAAAGCACCGACTCGAAAATGCCGAGCTCGGTCGTGACGAGGGCCCCCGGCACATGCTCTACCGCTTCCGTCAATCGCTGATCGCCACGGCGGTCGATTGTTTCTCGGCCGATGATCGTCGTGGGAGCTGCGGGGACGTCGCCGACGCTCAGTGGCGTCTTGGTCGCTGTTACCTGCACGCGCTCCATGAAGTTGGGGGCCACTTCGAGCTCGATTGTGACCGTGGCTTGCGCCGTGACGTTGGGGACGCGCATTTCGAGATAGCCCGGCGCTCTGACGATGAGCGTCACGGGCCCCGGTTGACGGGTCAGCTCAAAGCGACCGACACCGTTTGTCGTGGCTGCGGCAGCCGATCCCTCGACGGTAACCGTCGCATCCACGATCGCTTGACCCGTGGCGCGTGCGACGACGGTTCCAGTAAAGACGACCTGGCTTTGTGCTGCCGTATGCCGGGAAGCAGCAGTGATGACGACGAGCAGCATCAGCACGGCAACACAACCTCGCCGAACACGGCGAATACGCGTTCGCATCAGATCTCCTCACGAAGTCAACGCCCTCCGACTTAAACCCGGCGCTGGAACAGATCCAGGCCGACCGGACAAGGGATGGGTGTATAAAAGTTCTCATCCGGATATCCAAAATGCAAATTCCACCTGAGAACACGACGGTGACTCGCCGCAGCTTCCTGGCCGGCATCTCGGCGGCGGTCGTCGGTTGGCGTGCGGACGCGTCCGCACAGAGTCCGCGTCTCGAAACCGTTACGCAGTGGATGAACGCCTCGCCGGCGGAGCGCGCTGCCGCCGTCAAGGCCTGCCTCGATCGCATCCGCGATATGGACCCGAAGATTCAAGCGTGGGTGCAGGTGGCGCCGCAGCCGGCGCTCGGCGACGGCCCGCTCAGCGGCATTCCATTCGGTGCGAAGGACATCATGGAAACGCGCGGGCTTTCTACGGAGTACGGCTCGCCGATCTACAAGGGCCGTCTCGGCAGCACTGACGCGGCCATCGTGACGTCATTGCGGCGCCGCGGGGCAATCCTGCTCGGCAAGACCCACACGACCGCCTTCGCCTACCGCACGCCGGCTCCAACGCGCAATCCGCGCAACCTCGAGCACACACCGGGCGGCAGCTCCAGCGGTTCGGCGGCGGCGGTGGCTGGCGGCATGGTGCCGTTCGCGCTCGGCACGCAGACGCGGGGTTCGATTCTCAGGCCTGCATCGTATTGCGGCGTCACTGGCTTCAAGCCAAGCTACGGCCTTGTATCTGTCGAGGGTGTGCTGCCATACGCAAAGAGCCTGGATACCGTTGGCTTCTTCACGCACACGCCGGCCGACATGTTGGCGCTCTGGGAGGCGATGGGACATTCGTCCGGACGCGACGAAACACTGACCTTCGGTGTGCCCGATCCGATGCCAGAGGTCGACGTCGAGATGGCAACGGCGGTTCAGAATGCGATCGACACGCTTCGACGAGCCGGCATCGTCATGCGCTCGGTTGACATCGCAGGCCTTCTGAAGAACATCGATTCGGCAACCAACGACGTTGCGTTCTACGAAGGTGCGCGGTTTCATGAGCAACGGTGGAAAGAGCATGGGGCGAGGCTGCTCGAATTAGCAGGTCTGGTTGAGAAGGGCCTGAGGATGCCGGTCGAGCAGTACGAGCGAGCACTACGGGAGATCCGGGAAGGACAGTCGCGACTGAGCGAGCTGTACCAAACGACGCAGGTAATCCTGGTTCCTGCAGCTACGGGCCCCGCTCCCCGCGGCCTCTCGAACACCGGTGACCCGCGAATAAATGCGCCGTGGACGGGGCTTGGCACACCCGCCGTCTCGATTCCAATGCCAGTCAGCGGACTCCCTCTTGGCTTACAGCTCACTGCCGATCGCGGTCAGGACGCGCGCGTGTTGCGCGCCGCCGTGCGGCTGCATCGCCTGCTTACGTAGAGCTGATCGCAAGGAGCGTCCCGATGAATTCGAAGCACGCGCGTTTCAGCGGCGTTAGGTGGCAGCGACTGGGGCCGAGGCTTGCGCCACGGGGTGCTCACGTTCCCGAACGAAACGCGCCATCGGGCTCCACATAAACCAACGCGGAAGCTGCTTCGCAAGAGCGGGAAGCCCTTCGACAACCACGGAGCGACAGCGAATGGCGGAGTTGTACTCGATGTGTCCCAACCAGACACGGTAAAAGAACGCCAGATCCGAACGGACGATGAGATCGGAATCGAACCCAGGCGGCGTCACACAGACCGACACCTCCCGTGGCTCGAGGAGCAACCACACTCGTCGTCCGCGAGGACCGGTGAAGTCGAACTCCACGACCGTACGCCGTTCCGGCAAGAGCTCGCGATTGATGCGCTGGTGAATTCTCCAGATCAGTAACCCCGCGTCCAACTCCTCCGGCCTCGGCTCGCCGAAGGCCCAGCGGACGCCCCAGGCGCCAAGTGTCTCGATGACCGTCTTGAGATCTCTTCCAGCCTCCGAAAGGTGATACGCCATTGCCTTCGGTTGCGCACCGGGTAGGCGCTCGATGACGCCCGCGTCTTCCAGGTCGCGGAGGCGCGACGCCAGCAGCGAGCGCGAGATTCCGGGCAGCCCTCGCTCGATCTCGTTGAAACGATGACTGCCGAGGATGAGCTCGCGCACGATGAGCGGCGTCCATCGATCCGCCAGGATCTCAGACGCCCGCGCGACGGGACAGTACTGCTTGTATTTCTGCATGTCGCATCCTGGCACGCCCGATTCGCCCGTGCCAGTCCAAAAATTGAACCGGATTAGTCCCATCGTTGCACTTCCGCCGGACTTCCCCTGCGCATACCGTGACTGCTGTTCGAAATTCCAGGAGGTAAGCATGATTCGTGTAATGGGACGGCTTGCGATCGTGTTGGCGATCGGGTTCAGCGCGTCGGTCGTCGCAGGGACAGCCCAGCAATCCGACTCTGGGGAGCTCTGGGTCACCAGTCAAGGCACAGATCGTCTGTTCATCGTCCACGGACAAGGTTCCTCAATCGAGACGATTCCGGTTCCCGGCATCGGCCCGCACATCATCACGTTCTCGCCGCTTGGCGACTACGCCTACGTGTCAGGAATGAGAAACGGCGACCTGTCCATCCTCCGCGCGGACGACCGCCAGGTCGTACAGACGCTGCATCTGGGTCCCACGCTGACGCACCAGGCGAAACCATCGCCGGATGGATCGGTGCTCCTTGTCGCTCAGTTGGCATCGTCGAGTCTGATCAAGGTTGCCTCGGATGAGGCGGCGGAGTCCTGGCAGGTGGTCGGGAGCCTCCTCTTGGGCTCTTTGGGAGCCCCGGTCTGCTCCGTGTTCCGAGACGACGGCGAACGTGCGTATGTCTCGTTGCGGCCGAGCGGGATCGCCATCGTCGATGTGCCGACAATGCAGCTCATCGGCACGCTCAATACGGATGGATTCGTGGCCTGCGGCATGATCAAGTCCAAGCGAGGCCGGACCGTCACCGTGGCATCCAGCGGTGGAGGAGGCCACTTCTATCGCCTGGATACCACGACTGACACGCTCGTCGACGCTGGCACGGTCGGCGCTGCAGATTGGCACAGCTTCAACATGAGCCCGAACGAGAAAGTGGGGTTCGGAACATCGCCACATAGTGACGAGATAATCGTGGCGGACCTCACTGGTCCGGTTGCCAGCCCGATCGCCGCGCTGCCGCTCGACCCGACGCCGGGTATGGGGAACGATGAGCCGGACGCCCTGAGCGTGCGCGGAAACACCCTCTTCGTATCGCTTCGCGCATCTGGTCAGCTCGCGATCGTGAAGGTCAACCAGCAAACCGCAACGTTCCTTCAACTCTCTCCGCCCGCGCCGTTCAACCCCGCTACGTGCGGCCCGCCCCTGCCGCAGCCGCCGACCGGGCAAGGGGGATGTGCAATCCACGGCGTCACCGTACGTCCGTAGCGGAGAGATCCGGCGCAAATGTGGTCGAAGAAATCGGAAGAAGGCAAGGCGAGTTGAGTGTGTCGGCGGCCGCTAACCGTCAAGGCACATGAGGCATTTTCACCGCGCTTTCCGCTTCCCGTCCAAGCGCGTTCCAACCGGGGCGGAAGAGGGGGACGACATGCGGAAGTGGACATTCGGAATAGTGATGGCAATCGGGCTGGTGGCGATTCCAGGGACAGCGGTGGCGCAACCGCTCGATGGCGACCCAGCCTCGACGGAACTGCTTCGTGTCCGATCGCGTCACCCGGCCTTGCAGGCGCTGATCGCGCGAGCGGAAGTGCAGTCACCAACCTTCCACCGCATGGTGCAAACGATCAATGCGAGCGACGGCATTGTCTACATCGACCCAGGGACGTGTCGCCGCGGCGTGCGCGCCTGTCTCGTGAGCGTGACATCTGCGGGCGGGCATCGCTTTCTCTTCGTGAGGGTCGATATGGGAAAAGCGGACCATGCGCTCATGGCATCGATCGGTCACGAACTGCAGCATGCAGTCGAAGTGCTGAGCACAACTGAAGTGAGGGACTGCTCGAGCATGTATCTCTTTTACATGGTCAACAACGACCGTGGCGGCAGATCATTCTCTGCGTTCTCTGCGTTTGAAACGTCAGCTGCGATAGAGGCCGGCAATGCCATCGCCGACGAAATCCGCCGGTTTCAACGAGCGACAGGAAAATGAGGAGTGTAATGAACAACACGACCGAGTTCGCGCGGGTGAAAGGCCTGACAACCGAGAACTGGACGCTTCCGTCGCGTCGGAAGCGATAGACGAGCCAGACGAGGACCGCGCCATCCGGCCTCGACTGAGCCAGTTTCACGAGTCGCGACGTACAAAGCTCTCCTCGATCAGATAGTGCATGACTGTACGGAGCTTCGATCGACAAGAGTCAAAATGTGGTCCCCTTGTCGCCGAAGCTTCGTTCAGGTACAAGCGGCGATTCACCTCAATCATGACGGCGCGCACTCGTGAATCCGCTCTGAAGTAGGGCATAGGGACAAGAGCACCAGCGAACGGCTTGTTCACCGCGATGGTCCATCCGGCGTTTCGGCAGAGCCTCACCACCGTCTCCGACAGTTCCGTGGGCGTGTGGAAGTCGTCCGTGCCGATGCAGATGTCTGGTCTGTCCGCATCCTGATGCACCTCGTACGGGAGGGGGACAGACGGAAAGCTGTGAGCATCGATGATCAGGCACGTGCCTCGCGCATCGAGCACGGCGGAAACGGCAGCCCTCAACGTCGCATGATGCGGTCGATACCACTGCTCGAGAAGGCGTTCGCGCTCCGCAGGCATCAGCGGCCGCCGCAGCGGTCGTCGGTCGGACGTCTGCGCGTACACGACACCCATCCCTCGGGCTGCCATGCTCTCCTGTGCGTCCGATTCGAAGCGTTCGGGATCAACCACGAGGCGGCTGATCGGGAACTTCACGCTCGCCGCCACATCGTGTGAGACGGCGAACAGTTCATCGGTCAGATGATCGGTCATCAAGCGGATTTCGCGCGCAATCTGATCATCAGTCAGCACGAATTGCTCCCGCACATCCGGGGGAATGATGGTCGAAGCGTGCGGGACATGAATGACCGCTGCGGGGTCGTGCCTGTGCCCATTCGTGGTCATGAGAACTGCATCGGACGCGATCAGAGTACACGACCGCTGTGACAGGAGTGGTCACATGACGGTCGCCAATGACAAGGGCGGCGACGTGATGGGTCCAGTGTCCGATCCTCCGCAGCACTGTTGCGGGACGGAAGTGCTGCGGAGCGGCAGCCGGTGGTCGCTTCCCCAGCACCGCATCTGCGCACTTGTACCATTTGACGTCCACCGGTCCTGTCCGACAAAATGTCGTACATGGCTAAACCGTCAGTGTCAGTGCGCGAACTCCAGCAGAACCTCAAACGCGTCATGGCACGCGTGGAGCGCGGCGAGACCATCGAAGTAACCCGGCGTCGGAAACCGGTCGCGCGCTTGGGCCCGGCTGGGCCGACCGGCCCCGCCGACCCATGGCCCGATCTAAAGGCCCGAAGACGCGCAGTATTTGGTGATCGGATTATTGAACCCGGCGGTTCAGACGTGGTCATCGAGGGTCGAGACGACCGTTGACGACGTACGCGGATTCGAGCGCGCTGATTCCGCTGTACGTCAACGAGCGGTTCTCTGAGTCGGCCGAGGCCGTGCTGCGGCGCGCAGGCCAGATTCCGTTCACCGTCCTTCATCAACTCGAGGTTCCGAACGCGTTCGAGCGCCTCGTCGGCCGTGACCTGATGACTCGAGAAGAATCTGACTCTGTGCAGCAACAGTTGCAAGACGACCTTGACAGCCGGCGACTGATACGAGTTTCGCTTGATTTGGAGGACGTATTTACCCACGCCGCCGAGCTCTCCAAGCGCTACGCTGCGAAGCACCTCGCTCGCAGCCTCGATTTGTTACATGTCGCCGCCGCGCATGCGGCGAGCTGCACGAGGTTCGTCTCAGCCGACGATCGTCAGCTCGCGGTAGCGAAGGCATCTGGCCTTAGAGTCATTGACATCAAGCGCAGCTCCCGCCGGCGGAAGCACTGACTGCATGCCCTCGGTAAGAAGGAGCCGCGGACCCTGTGTCAAGGTTGTCAGCGCAATCTCAGCGCTCGTCTGCAGCGCTCACGGGAGACAGATTGAAAACAACTCTCTTAGCTCCGGCGCGTTCGCACGGCGACTCGGGCGCGGCCTCGAGCCGAACCGTAGATCCCGAAGCTCGTGACGTACAGCTCGATCGCGTCGTCCTACCGTCGTCGCACCAACACGTTCCACGACACCGACGACATCGGGATTGGACACGTCTGGAGGGAAAAGCCCAAGGTCCACGGTTCGGTGAAACAATCAACGCGAGGGTCCGTTTTCAAGACGGTTGGAGTCTCATCAATGTTTAAAGTGGGCTGAGAGCCAGACCCACCTGGCCGCACGCTCCTCAGGCCTTCCCCACAAACCGCCCTCGGCTCAGGACAGCTCGCCCAACACGGCGTCGTCCTGATCGTAAGCTTCGACCGCCGTTCTGGCGTTCGTCGTCTTGAGCGCCTGTTCGAGCAGACGAATCTCTCGCGCGACGCGAGTCACAAGGCGGTCGAGCACTTTCACGTCGTACACGGGTTCCTTGACGATTTCCCTGTCGGCCGACGCGCCGTAGAAGCGCCGCTCGCGATGCGCGTTGTCGTTCCGAAGTGCCAGAAGTTCTTCGTGACGCTTCTTGAGCGTCTTGAGCCACGCAAGCCCCTCATTGATGGTGATCTGAGCCATCGTTCCACCTTCATAGGACGCGAATTCTCGTGACGACGACGATGGCATCGTCGTCGAATCATTGTCAAGGCGGGGGATCTCGCCCATTCGCGGCGTGCCGAACCGCCGTCAGATTCTCAGCCGGCGCGGCGAAAGGCTGGGGCCATCTGATCACAGGCACGCGCTGAGAGTGCCAAACGACGGGCGATCTTCCGCCATTGCTGGACGACGGCTTGGCTGCCCTTGATGATCTCGTCTGCAGCCTTCGACTTCACGCGGAAGAACGGCGCGACGGAACGCACCAAGTCAAGGTCGAGCGAGTTGTCTGCCTCGCTGATGTTCAGCGTGAGGTCAGCGGACCCTGGCACGGGGTTCATGTCGAAGGCCCCAGAGAGTCGCCACCCTGTGCCTGGCACCAGGATGAAGCCGTGATTCCTCAAATGATCATCGGTGTTTGATACCAATACGTTGAAGACGATGCGCGACCACAGTTCTCGGAGATCCTCGTTGGTCTGAGCGCCGTGGTCCATCAGGACTCGTGCGATCTCCAGATAGCTCACGCCTGTCGACGCATCGTCGCCGTCCTTGTGCCCCGTAAGCGTCATCGCTGACGCGAAATGCAACCGCCGTCCGGCGTCAGTGCGGTCGAAGCGTCTGACGAGAAAGGTGTGGTGGGCGTGCGCGAAGCGGCGAGCTTGGCTCTCAGAAACGCGCAGCCCGCAGCCAATTGCCAGCGTCTGCACCACCAATTCCCAGGCCCCGACGTCGTGCTCGTCAAGAACGCTGGGAAACTTCGCGATCCATAAGTGGCCATTCGGATCGACGACGCTCGCCTTCGGGCGTGCCCCTCCGAGAGCGCCGCCCGGGGCGATCAGCATGCGTAGCCACGCGTCGGCCTCATCCTCGGTGTTGTCCTCGTCGCGCTCGATGGCGAGGCTGGCCGCCTCGAGCTCGCGCAGGCTCACAAACGGCGGCGCTGCGACCTCGTGCCGGTTGTCAAGGAACTCACCAGCGTCGTCGAGTCGGAAACGAAGCGCCCCGACGCGGAACGCGTCGTGGACGCCGAGCAAGTAATCCGATTCGTACAAGCGAACGCCGCGTGCCACATGCCCCGCCCGCTGCTCGCGCTCCAGCCGACGCTGCATCAGCAGTCGTCCCCAGCGGTCGGGGCTGGCGTCGGCGAAGACGCCGAACGTGTCGCTGCCCTGCCCTGGGTGCTGGCGTCCTTCGTAGAGTCCGAGTCGGGGATCGAGCTGCACATTCGTGAGCGCAGGCGACTCCAGCGCCGCCGTATCGAACTCGAACTCGAAGACTTCGCGGCCTCGCATGCGATGGGTGTGGAGCCGCCCCAGTCGAAGCGGCTCGGGCAGTCCGTCCCAGTCGCCGTAGACGGCGATCACGGCGGTCATGTCGTTCAGCGGCGCTTGGCCGGTCCGCGCCGGTCAGACGGAGCCTTGAGCAACGCTGCCAACGCTTGTGCGCTGGCGAATCGGCTATTCTGGACTCGATCCCGCGAGCCACTGGTGTTGGGCCGCATCGTGCCGAGGCGCGCTCGTGCGACACGCTGTTTTTTCAGCGGCTGAGGAGCAAATTCCTGCGCAGGTCGTGCTGGTCCGTCTGGTAGACCACGTCCCTTCGTCAACAATCGAGCGTCCTGCAGGGCACGGCCCATCGGGTCAGCCTGGGCCAGCAGATCGAGATCTTTCTCGACGCCGAGCACTTGCATCACTGCAGCGTAGGCTCCGATCGTCACGCCCGCTCCTCCACGCTCGACACTACGCAACGTCATCGGGGCCATCCCGGCCCGCTCAGCCACGTGTTTGGCCGACAGCCGCCGCCGCAGGCGCGCCAAACGCAAGCGTTCGCCGAGCTGGCGGAGGCGGTCGTCTGTCGAGGGCAACAGCGGAGACACGGTGCGCGGCATAGTGCAGTTATTCTAGTCTGAATAACGTTACTAGGCTACAATAATGGCACTTCAAACATGTCGCAACTATTATGGCTGTTTTCAAGCGCTCCATCTAGAATATCGGCGTTCGTTACGGTCGACTGATAGTTCTGGCGAACACCCGCGTGGCTGAAAACAGACCTGTTTCAGACTGGTGTTGAGCCGAAAATCCAGGCGAAATCCGCCCGCGCTGCACGCGAAGAACCCACGTAGCCAGCTAACTTACTGAAAACCAAGGATAGCGATTTGGCGGAGAGGGTAACGATCCGCCAAATCCGCTCGCGGACGGTCACCGCCCTCTCGGGCCGCGGATTCATGGTCCAGGCTCGTTTCGCCGGAGACGGCGGCATCTAGCTCCGAAAGCAATAGGGGGCTTTCGCGACATCTCATTCGAATCTCAGCGGCCGCTCACGGTTTGGTGAGGACTCCGCGGCCGGCCTCGGTCACACTGCGGGCATGAAAACCACCGTGATGAACCCCGTGAAGGCATTCACCCTTTTTGCCCTCGGCCTGGCCATTGCGGCCATGGGAATCTATGTGGCCGACGCCGACGACGCGCCAGGCGCCGCGGTCATCGGCATGCTGCTGATGGTGGTCGGAGTCGTGCTCGGTGTGAGGGCGGCGCGCAACCGGCTGCCGTTGTGGGCTGCCCGCACGGCGCTTGCCGTCGGCGTCGTCGTCGCCGCGTTCGCGGCATTTCTGACCCACCGGGTCGTTGTGACAACGCCTCTCTTCCCGCAGCCGCAGGACGTGCCGTCGGTCATCGATTCGGCGCCGTCGCCGCAATATGCGGCGGCCGTCGAGCGCGCGCGGGAGCTCGTGCGCGCGGCCGTCCTGGAGCAGAACCTGCCAGGGGTCTCGGTGGCGGTCGGTGCCGGCGGCACGATCGTCTGGGCGGAAGGATTCGGCTGGAGGGACGTTGAAACGCGGACGCCGGTCACGCCGAATACACGATTCAACATCGGCACGGCGGCGTCCGCGGTCACCGGCGCCGTCGCGCCGCTCGGGCTGACCAATACCGGCGCTGATGCGGCGAAAGAATGGAGCCCTGAAGCGATCGGCGAGGAGGGAGAGGACTTTCCGCCCCTCACGCTCCTCCGCCACGTCATCTGGCAGCCGCTCGGGCTCATGCCCATGGAGTACCCATTGCCGGGCGATCGCGCGACGTTCTATGTCCCGAGATCCGATGACAATCCCGCCCGTGGACGACGACTGATGTACATGCGCGACCTGGCCTGTTGCACGAACGGGATGGCGTTCTATTCCACGCCGTCCGATCTCGTGCGCTTCGCGCTGGCGACGAACCCCGGCAGCGTCAACGGTGACCTCGCCGGCGGCATGGTGATGTCGCTGATGACGGAGCGCGACAGCGGCATCGTCATCGCTGTCACGTCAAACATGGCGCACGCGAACACGTCCTCGCTGGCGCTGCGAGTTGGGGACGCGTTCGCGGAACAGACGCGATGATCGCGCAGGTCAGCGGCCGGTGGGCACCGCGCGCAGCTGCGGGTTGAACAGGTTTAGAAGCGCTCCCCACACGAAGATCGCGACATAGATCAGATCGCGCCTACGATGATCGCCCAGGTGGGAGGGTGGAACGCGGACATCACTCGCGATCGACACGCGGAATCAGGCGTGATTTTGCAGGAATCGTTGTTCAAAAAAAGCTTGCACATACAACGAAGGACACGCGAGCCTAACTGATGCTTCCCGACCTGCCTGATGATTGAGATCACAAGTGGGCCCATTCGCTTGAGACGCCACGTGGCGTCCGACCTTGACAAGATCCATCGCTGGCAGAACGATCCCGAGCTGTTGTTCCTCAACAGCGAGACCGAGTCTGAATGGTCTGTTGACCAGACGAAAGAGCATCTCGAGCGATGGATCTTGTCTCACGAGCGCCGTTCGCACTCTCTATATTTTGCTGTGTGCTCGGCCGCTGACGATGTGCTCATCGGATTCGCCGCATTGGCCTTGGTTGATTTGCTGCACGAACGGTGCCGACTGGCAATTACCCTCGATCGCAAGTACTGGGGTATGGCGTACGGACACCACACGCTTGTGGGCCTTCTCTCGTTCGCATTCGGACCGCTGGCTCTGCATCGTGTCGTTGGCGAGGTCTATGACTTCAACGAGCGAGCAATACGATTGCTCGAGCGGTTGGGCTTTCGGAGAGAAGGTGTCATGCGGGAGAACATCTGGAAGAACGAGTGGCGAGATGGACTCGTGTTCGGAATGCTTCGGGCCGAGTACGAAGTGAGACAACCGCTGCTTCCTGACACCCGCATCTCGCTCGATGGTGTCTGGGCCAGTCTCGCTCAAGAGCGCGACTCATCTGGAGCCAGGGAGCGCGGCAAATGAGCTCAATCCCGGTGGGTATTAGTGGTTCTGATTTCGTCCAGGATCGAGGCCACATCGAGTAACGTGTACCTCGTGTCGCAAGGAAGCCTTGTGGTCGTCGAGCGTCTGGACCTCGGGGAGGCCGATTAGCCCGAGGTGAACTTTTCTTCCCCCACCTCCGTCTGTTCCCCTGTGCAAGCCTTCGTTGAAGATACGGCCCGGGACATTCTCTACGCGCTGCGCACCTTCTGGCGCGCTCCTCTCGTCGCTCTCACCATCGTGTCTACGGTCGCGCTCGGGCTGGGCCTTGTCGCCGTGGGGTTTACGGTGTTCAACGCGATGGCGTTTCGCGTCGACGCGGTGCCCGACGTGCACGAGATGGTCGGCCTCAAACGGCCGGAAACCGCCGGCGGTGTGCCCCAGCCTTTCACACGCGCCGAGTTCGATGCGCTGCGTCGTGAGACCAACGTCTTCGCTGACGCGTTCGCGCAGGTGGCAGATATCGACAATCGCGTCGACGGCCAATTGATGTTCGGCACGTTCGTCACGGGAAATTTCTTTCAGGTACTCCGCGTCGGCGCCGCGATGGGACGCGCGCTGACGCCTACCGACGACGGGCCACCCTTGGGACAACCGGTCATGGTGCTCAGTCACCGCGGATGGGACCGGTTGTTTGCGCGCGACCCGGCCATTCTCGGCCGCCGCCTGCTCATTAACGGGGTCACGTTCGAGATCGTCGGCGTCATGCCCGAAGAATTTCGCGGACTGGCCCTCGCGCCCGACGACTACTGGGCGCCGCTCTCGATGCTCGGAAGCGTCAGCCCGATTCGTCGTGGCCGCGAGGCCGGCCTCGCCATCATCGGACGTCTGAAGCCGGGCATGTCCCTGCAAACGGCACAGGCGGGACTCGCCGTCTGGGATTCCGTCCGGTCGAGCGGCAGCGCGATCGAGCGGGGTACTCCGAGCATCACGCTCGAACCGAGGCGCGGCACCGTTCCGCAGCCTCTTGAAGCGATGCTCGTGGTCGCACCGCTGTTCTTCGCGTTCGGGCTTATCCTTCTGATTGGCTGCGCCAACGTCACGAACCTTCTCCTCGCGAGGGCCGTGGCGCGACAGCGTGAAATTGGCATTCGGCTGTCGCTTGGCGCCACCGGCCGCCGCATCGTGCGCCAGTTGTTGACGGAGAACGTGCTGCTGGCGCTCGCAGCCGCTGCGCTCGGCTTCGTGATCTCGCGCCTGGTTCTCCACACGATCATCGACGCCGTGATGACGAGCGTGGCGCCCGATTTCGGAGACATCCGGCTCTGGGTCCCAGACGCGGACTGGCGCGTGACGCTGTTTCTCATTATTGGTGCGGGCATCTCCACCATGATTTTCGGACTCGCCCCCGCGCTGCACGCCGCGCGTATCGACCCTATCGGGATGATTCGAGGCGAGGTGGTCCCGCTGAGCAACGACGCGCGTCCAGGACGAGCGCGAAATTTTCTCGTCGGCCTGCAAGTGAGCGCATCGGCGCTCCTGCTGATCTGCGCCGCGACGTTCCTGAGGAGCGCGTATGCCGCGGCGACGGCCGATCCCGGGCTCCGGACCTCCGATATCGCCGCCGTCAACATCGCGAACGAGGAGCATCGAACGGCGATCGTACAGGCGCTGACGGCTGAGCCGTCTGTCGCTGCGATGGCGGCGGCCGCACCCCGGGCGGCATTCGCGGAAGCAGGCGGCGCCAAGGCAGCAGTCGGTTACGCGCTCGTATCACGTGACCTCTTCAGCGTGCTCGATATCGGCATCGTCCGAGGACGGACGTTTACACCGGATGAGCGCACGCCAGATGCATCGGTGGCGATGGTGTCGGAAACGGCCGTTCGGACGCTGTGGCCGAATGGCGATCCGATAGGGCAAGTCATACGTGTCGACGCGCCGGAGTCTCGAACGTTCACGGTCGTCGGGATCGTCCGGGACGTCGCAGGATTCCGGTTTGCACCCTTCAACAAAACCGTGGTCTACGCACCGACGAACGCCGCGACGGCGGGCACGACGCTCGTCACACGCGTCCGCGGCGATCCACAAATAGCGCGGCAAACCCTGCTCGATCGATTGACGATTATCGACCCCGACATGGCGCGCTCAGTGTCGCTTGCGCGGACGATCGCCGGTGCAGAGACGTACTTCCTCGAGATGGCGTTCTGGTTGACGGTCGTCCTCGGCGGGTTGGCGCTCGTGCTCACGCTGTCAGGCTTGTTCAGCGTGTTGTCGTACCTCGTCGAGCAACGCGCGCGGGAAATCGGCGTGCGGATGGCGCTCGGCGCGACCACAGGGGATATTGCGCGGCTGGTGCTGTTGCAGTCGATTCGCCCTGTCGGCTTCGGACTCGCCGTCGGCGGCGGGGCGGCGGCAGGCCTCGCCGCGTTGCTGCTCTCCACACCGGCCGCCGCAACCATCGGCAACATTGTTCACGTCCTCGATCCGATCGCCTACACCGGCAGTCTGCTCATCATCATCGCCGCCTGCCTGGTGGCCGCGTCAATTCCGGCCACTCGAGCGGCGCGCCTCGATCCGGCGCGCACGCTTCGGCAGCAATAGGCAAGAATGTCGTAATATGCCTTTGCGCTCCACGGCGCATCCCGTCCGCGGGCAGGGCAGAGCCCACCTGAGCAAGACCGCTCATCACAATTCCTCACGATCCGCTCGATCCGCGCGAAAACCCTGATAGAAACACGTATTGAGCACGCGAGATTCTGACGGCGCGCCTGCCGCTGCCAGTCCCGCATCCGCTGGTGGCATATACTTATGTATACGGCGTAGACCGACGAGAGGAATCCGACCATGCAGCGACGAGCCAAGGTGTTCATGAACAATCGCAGCCAAGCCGTGCGGTTGCCGAAGGAGTTTCAGTTCAGCACCGACGAAGTCTTCATCCGCAAAGAGGGTGAGGATGTGATCCTGTCGCCCCGCCCAATGGATTGGGAACTTTATCTCGATACTGGTCCGGTGGCGTCCGACGCATTCATGGAGAACGTCGAGGATCTGCCGGTCCAGGAGCGCGAGCCCTGATGGTCCGCTACATGCTGGACACGGACACGTGCTCCTACATCATGAAGCGATCCAGCGAGACCGTCGTGAAACGGTTGCGCGTCGTCCCGGTCACGGACGTCTGTATATCGGTCATAACCAAATCGGAGCTGCTCTACGGTGTTGAAGTGTCGCCGCGACGTCCGCAGGACGCCACGGCGCTGCAGGCGTTCCTTCCGTACGTTGAGGTCCTTGAGTTTTCAGACAACGCCGCCACCCACTATGCCCAGATACGGGCTGACCTGAAGAAACGGGGCCAGATGATCGGCGCGAACGATCTCTTCATTGCCGCTCACGCACGCAGTCTGGGGCTCAGGCTCGTGACGAATAACACCACGGAGTTCGGCCGCGTGAAAGGCCTGACGCTCGAGAACTGGACGCTTCCTGTTCGTCGTCCTCGCGCGAGAGCCGAATAGCCGGCACCAATCAGACGGTCCTTCGCAATGCTGCCGAAGCGGATCAAGCCTGGACAGCGACTGGACTTCAGGTTGACTCCGCAAGAACGCGATCTGATCATCCAACGGGCGTTCATCGATACTTGAGATGGAAAATCGTCTCCGAGCCGCAGCGCCGCTTAGCTCGCGCCGCGTCGTTCAGTTGACGCTCGATGAGGTGGACGATCGTGCCGGCCACATTGCGGCGGAAGCGACTCGAACACGAACCGATCGTGGCGGACTCATCACGTCGGCAACAGCCATGGCTTCAAATTTTATGTCGTCACTCGTACGCAACGGCCCGTGTGATCGTTGCTGGGGACGCGGGTGGGAACATCCACCTCCTACCGCTGGAGCACGCGTAGCTTGAGTGACGACGAGCTGTTTCACGGAGGTGGGACGCTGTCGCATCCGAGTGACTGTGTCGTTACGGCGCCGGCTTTCCGGTCATCGGCACGAACCGGACTGGAAAGCGTGTCGAGCGTTTCCATCCCGCCCTGGCGGTTCGCCGCAGAATGCGCCACTCCTGTGCCACAGTTCCAACAGGAATCGCCATGCGGCCAGCGACCTTCAGCTGTTCGATGAGCGATTGGGGCACCTCATCGGGAGCGGCCGTCACGATGATGCGATCGAATGGCGCGTGTTCAGGCCACCCGTGATGGCCGTTGCCAGTGCGGACATTCACGTTCGTGGAGCCCAGGTCTCTCAACGTGCCGCTTGCACGTTTGGCGAGCGGTTCGACGATTTCAATGGTGTAGACCGTCCTCACTACTCACGAACACATCTGAGCCTGAATAAGGATGCACCAGTCCCGCGTCCTATCATGCCGCCGACAGCTGAGTGCGTGATCGTCATCCCGCAGGTCAGGGGCTTGCACCACCGTTACGAGCGCCGCGCCGCGTAGTCTCGTCAGTTCGCCTGACCAGTCGAAAGCCGTTGTCAGGATTCGGATCGATTTATTGGTAGGGACAGTCGAAAGTGATCCCGCCTATGATGAGGCGCGATGCATCGCACCCACTGGACCCAGCGGCTTCATTTCGGACCACCCCCACGGATCAACCACTCGATGGCCTACGACGCGGCCAGGCAACGGGTGGTCGTGTTTGGCGGCGTGGACGGCAACGGTAGTTCGCTCGGCGACACCTGGGTCTGGGACGGGAGCTACTGGACGCAGGTCGCCGAGACCGGCCCCTCGGCGCGCGAAGGACACAGTACGGCGTACGACGCAGTTCATCAGGAGATCGCGCTCTTCGGCGGCAACGACGGCGCCACGCAGTTCGCCGACACCTGGACGTGGGACGGTGTCAGCTGGACCCAGGTCGCGGAAACGGGTCCGGCGGCCCGCACCGACCATGCCGCTGCGTACGACGAAGGGCGCAAGGTCGTGACGCTCTTCGGCGGATGGGACCAGGTGGAGTTCGCCGACACGTGGGAATGGGACGGCACGGCGTGGACGCAGCAGCAACAGACTGGCCCCGTCGCGCGGCGCAACCACGCGCTCGCTTACGATCTGGCCAGCGCGCGAGTGGTTCTGTTCGGCGGCCTCACAGCGCTCGGCACGGTCGACGACACATGGACATGGAACGGCGTTCTCTGGACTCAGATCGCCCAGTTCGGCCCGCCGAGCGCCGAGGGCGGCACGACAGCATTCGACGGACGCGGCCTCATGTTGTTCGGCGGCGTCGGGGCGGCAGGAGGGGGCCAGCCTGGCCGTGACGACACGTGGGACTGGCGGGAGCCGTTCTGGACGAGGCGCCTGGTCTTTGGACCACCGGGGCGGACCGAGCACGCACTTGCGTTCGACAGCGTGCGCCGCCGCATCGTCCTCTTCGGTGGCGCACGAAGCTCCCGCCCGCCGTTGAACGCCGGCGCGCTGCTGGGCGATACGTGGGAACAGCCGGCGGCGGACGCGGGGATCGCGTCGGTCGTCGTGTCTCCGGCAACGGTGCCGCAAGGCGGGACTATCACGATCACCGTCGCGCTTTCAGGGCCGGCGACCGCGGCCGCGACCGTACAGCTAGCGGCCAGCCTTGCCGATCAGCCTGGCAGCCTTGTCCTGACGCCGATCACCATTCCGCAAGGACAGAAGGACGCAACCGCAACGGTCGTCGTGCCGGCAGCAGCAGTCACAGGCGACTACACCGTGAGCGCAACGCTCGCTGGCGTCGTGCGGACGGCGCCGGTCAGCGTGACGGCGGGCGTGGCGCTCGCGTCATTCCACATGGTGGCGGCGATGCCGAACCCGGCTGGAGACGATGTGCAGCTGGAGGAAGTGCATCTCCGCAACGACGGCCTCGCAACCATCGTGCTGGCCGGCTGGAAAATCAGCAACCCTGCGGGCACGCTGTTCTGGTTGCTCGACAACGCCGACGGCATCGCCCCTGCTCTGCAAACGACCGTCGTCACGCGGCGGGGGCGTCCGCTCCCTCTCACGAACAACGGCGGCACGATCCTGCTGCTCGATCCGCTCGGCGCCGTCGTGGAGTCCAAGACCTACGGCCCGGCGTCAGAAGGCGTTGTCGTCCCCCTTGTGTAACTGCCGATCTCGCGCGCGCAAACTTCGAGAGACCGTCGCGTTCCACCGCCACAGCCTGTAGTCGGACCCGCCGAGCGGTGTCGCAGCCGCTGACTCGGACTCCTGCCCCCTAAAGTGCCGCCATTGCCGTAAACACCAGCGATGCCGTGGCCTTGCACCAGATTGCACCAATGAACTTAGGAAGTTGGCTCACCACACTGGACGATTTCCGCAACTACCTCATCAGTGCGGCGTGAACGCAGGCGGGTTCATATCGCGGGCTCGCAACCAACATTATTCTGCAGCTCTGGCGCCCTGCAGCTTGAGAGTTCGGCTGCGGTACGTTCCCCGAGCTGGCGGCGCAGCGCACGATTCTCTTCGAGCAGATACCGAAGGACATCTCGCTCTTTGCGATCCAGCCACCCGGAACGCGGAGGTGTCGATCGCGGCCGGAGTCTATGTCACCGGCCGCACATGCTGCCGTCGTCCGTCGATCCAGTGATGGGACACTTCGCGCTTCGCGATTTCAAACGCGAGCGAGTGCTGCCGGAAGCATCGCCGACAGGATCGCAAGTGGTTTTCACAATTCCGATGGAGTTATTGGTAGGGACAACGAGAACGAGACAACCACGAGGCCTCCTGCGTAACCATTCTACGCACCGGCTCCCATCTGCTCCCTCCGCGTTCGAAAGGACCAGATCCGAATTTATGCACCCTTCACGTCGTGCACGAGCTCGAGCTGCCGGGCGAACACGTGCGGGAATCCGATGACCTACATGGTCAACGGCAACTCATCATTGCGAACACCCTCGTCCCGTGACGTCCCAGACAACCTCGACATTGCCTTTGCGAATGCCGTAAATCTGGTTGTACTCGTTCACGACCGGATCGCAGTGAGGAACGATCAGCTCGAGCTTGTCGCCGATCTTGTATTCCTTAGAAGGCGGCTGTGTGAAACGGATGCTGCCAAACTCATCCGATCCCGCGTTGTAAGCCATTGCGGGCTCGCCGATCACCGCAGGCGTCGGTGTATTGAGCGTCAGCGCCTTCGATCCGGCGTCGGTCGTCAATCTCTCAGGGAACCGGTTGTTGAGGACCGTCGTCACGACCGTGAGAGAGGGCGCGAAGTCGGTGTAGACCTCTTCGCCTGTCTCGCTTCCGATAGCCAAGTACTGCATGTCCATGAACAGGTAGCTGCCGACCTGGATGTCCGTGAACGTCGGGACCAGGTGCATGATGTTGTAGGTGCCGCTTCCGCCACCGCTGAAGATCTCCATGTTGAGACCGGCCTTCTTCATCATGTCGTGGGTTTCGACGTTCGGCTCGATCGTTTTCAGCGCGCGCGCCTTGCGATTCTCGAAACCTTTGGCGTGCTGCACTCCTCCGTCGTAGGAGAGCATGCCTCGCAGCTTGAGGTTCGGCAACTTGTCGATGAGCTGTCCAAGAGCCAGCGCACCTGTTCCCGGGGGGATCCCGCTGCGACTTCCGACAGCGACGTCAATGACGACGTCCGCAACGACGCCGGCGGCTTTCGCGGCGTCGTTCAGATCGCGCGCGTTCGGCTCGTAGTCCACGGCCTGGATGAAATTCGGATGTGCCTTGCGGATGGCCATCGCTCGCTTGATCTTACTGACCGACGGGTTGGCCGTGGTCATCATGATCCTGTCGACGCCGTTGGCCACCATCGCTTCGGCTTCCGTCAGCTTCGCGCAGCAGATGCCGATCGAACCGGTCTCGATCTGATACTTCGCGATGGCTGCCGTCTTGTGCGTCTTCGCGTGCGGGCGGCTCGGAAGATTGTTCTTCTTGAGCGTCGACTGCATCTTCGCGATGTTCGCTTCCATCTTGTCGAGATCGACCAGCAGCGCCGGCGTATCGAGCTCCCATTTCGAAATGCCCGTTTTTGCGCGGTTGTTCACGGCGGTCGACCGCATCTCCACTGCGTTGTAGCCGTTCACGCGTTTGGGGATCCAGACATAGGCGGAGGCGGCCAGCGCGCCGGACAGGAAGCCTCGACGGGTCGATCCAGCATTCTCTGATTTCATGTGTCTCTCCTATCGTGACGTGGTAAACGCCCCCGATGTCACCAGGACAAGCGGAAGAGTATCTGAATTGTCCGGGGAAATCCCGCCTGGGCGGAAATGACGCCGAAGCCGGTCCCGTTGGTCTGCCGGCCCGGCGGTTGGAACTTCGGGTTGTTGGTCGCATTCAGCGCTTCGAAGCGGATTTGCGCCCGCATGGAGCCCGACACGGGGAGGCTCTTCGCAAGCACCATGTCGTAGTTGGTACGGAACGGGCTCCGAATTCTGATGTCGGCCCGTGGAGCGTTTCCGAACGTGAACGGCGCCGCTTGCGTATACGCCGCAGGGTTGATGTACCCATTCAGGCGATCGACCGTGCTTCCCTCGGTCACAGGATCGGGATCCGCGAGGTTCGGCCGCTGCGAGCCGCTGAACGAGCTCGAGTTGTCCGTTTGCGTGATGTTGAGCGGAAAACCGCTTTCGAAGGTGGCAATCATCGAGAACGTCCATCCGCCGGCCAGCCAGTCGGCCCAACCCTCGTTTGCCCATCGATGCCCCTCACCAAAGGGCAGATTGATGATGGGCGCAATGATCAGCCGGTGCGGCATGTCGAGCAGACTGCGTCCGTACTCCGCCTCGAGATCGTAGTTGTTGACCGGAGTGGTCGTTCCGCCGTTATAGAAGCTCGATTCGCCGAGGACGTTGTCGCCCTGGCGGCTCCAGGTGTAGCTGGCTCGCCCGCCGACACCGTTAGAGACGCGCCGCTCGAACTGCAGCACGAAGGCGTGATAGCGCGATCGCGCCCCGTTCGACTGATTGCTCAGCACGTTGAGGAATTGCGGGAACGGCCGAAGCAGCTGCCCGCGCGCGATGGTGGACTGTGTCGCAAACGCACCCGCCTCCGGGATCCCGAAGAATGGATTCGGCACCTGCTGCGCGAGCGTCGAACCAAGCGCAAGCTGATCGGGCCTCAGCTGATTGATGTTGATGTTGCCGCCGTAACCCAGTTTATCTCCGCGTGCCCCGACATAACCGACAGCCACGACCATGTTCCCCGGCAATTGCCGCTGGACGTCGACCGAATACTGTTGAACGTAAGGGGACGTCCTGTTCTGATCGACAAACGTCACGTTGCCGCCGGTTCCGGTCACAAGTCCCTGGCTGTTCCCGATCGGCTGCAGCAGACCGTTCGGGAACGGATTGTCGAAGCGCGTGGTCGGCACGAGCGTATTCGACGTGTCGATGAATGTGGTCTGCGTATATCCGATCTGGCCCCAGTTGGCCGTACCCGATCCCGGGTACATCCATGGAGACCAATAGAGCCCGTATCCTGCACGCGCAACGGTTTCCGGTGTGATCGAATACACGACGCCAACGCGAGGCGAGAATTTCTTGGCCGACGGATTGCCCTGATGGTCCGGGAACCCAGCCTCTCCCGCGTATCTCAACCCGCCTTTGATATTCAGGCCTGTCAGCGCGGCGAGGGGGCTCGCGACATCGGGGTCGAACGCGACGGTGAACCGGTCTTCCTCCTCTCGCAACCCGGTTTCGTACTCGTATCGCAGTCCGAAGTTCACCGTCATTCGCGAGTTCACGCGAAGATCGTCCTGGATGTATCCGGCGGAATAGTTGGTCAACACGTTCACCGGCGTCGTGATGGGAACCGAGCCAGAGGTGGGATAACCGAGCAGGAAGCTGGCAAACGAATTGCCCTGATTGCTTCTCGCCACAAACGGATCCTGCTGCGTCCAGCCAGCGGTAAATCCGAAGGTGCCTCCCGATGCGCCCAGCGTGGTCGAATCCGCACCGACACGGCGGAAGTCGGCGCCGTACTTGATTGTGTGGCGGCCGACGAGCTTCGTCACGCTGCCGTTGACCGCCCAGGATTTGTAGTTCGCGGAGTTCTCGGTGCGGTTTCCAAAGCTCGTGTACCCGGCAATCGTTCCGTTAGGAAACCTCTCGAATTGCACGGCATCCGCGTAGCTCGCCGGAAAGCCGAGCTGATTGAGGTCATACGGCGTGCCAAACACGCCGTCCCGGAACATCGTCCATCCGAATCGCAGCGCAATAGTCGTCGACGAGTTGGGCACGGTCAGGTGATTGAGCGCCAGCACGTGAACGCGCCGTTTTTCGGCGCCGACACCGGGACCGGCGAACAGGTTGATTTCACCCCACTGATGCGCTTGAAGCTCGTCGGTGTTCTGGTACAGGTAGAGACCGGTCGCCGACATCTTGTCGTTGAGCTTGTGCTCACCCTTGAAGCTGTACTGTTCGGCTTGTGTCGGGACTTGAACGGTCGAGGAAAAGTTCGCAACACCGTCGGCTGCGCTCCGCTGCTCCATGGCTTTGGGCATGAAGCCGGCGATGTTCTTGGCGACAGTACCTGATCCGATCCGCGGGAATCCGGTTGTTCGGGAACGGATCGCGGGTGAATCCGGTGCCCGCTGCCCGTGTCGTCAGCGGGTCGGTGATGACCACGAGACTGCCGGTGCGATCGAAGGTCTGGCTGAAATCACCTGCGAGCTCCCGTTCGGTCGGCAGGCTCAGCAAGGTCGTCGCGCTCGAGTTGGTGCGGTAACCTTCGTGCGCCGCCCAGAAAAACGTGCGGTTGTGTTGAATCGGGCCGCCGAATGATCCTCCCCAATACCGGTAGTACGGCCCGTCCAGCTTTTCCCGGCCGGCGCGTGCGGCAAAGAAATCTGCCGCGGTGAGCGAATAGGGTCGCGACTGACCGAATACGGTGCCATGGAAGTTGTTGCTGCCTGATCGCCCGGTGGTGTTGAAGACCCCGCCTCCCGACCGCCCCATCTCGGCGTCGTAGGTGTGCACCTGAATCTTCACTTCGCTGATGGCTTCGGAGCTGACGAACACGGACGATCGGTTCTGCAAGTCTGTCGTCGACACGCCATCGAGAAGATAGTTGTTCGCTCGCCGGGGCCCGCCGCCGAGCGACACAAGCGATCCGTTGGTCTGATCTTCCATCCGGCTGAAGTACGGGTCGCCAGAGGCCACCACCGTCGGCACAGTCGTGGCCGCCGACATGTACGCATTACGGTTCAGGGCCGGTAGATCGTCGATCGTTTCCTTGGTGAGCACCTGGCCGTGAGACGCGTTGGACGTCTCGATGAGCGGTGCTTCGCCCGTGACGACGACCGATTCCTCGATGCTGCCGATTTCCATCATCAGATCGAGCGTGATGAACTGTTGCGTGCCGATCGTGATGCCCTTGCGCTCGAACGTCTTGAAGCCTGCGAGGACCGCGCGAACAGTGTAGGTTCCGGGCGCGACAGCGGCAAATACGTACTCGCCAACGGCATTGCTGACGGTGTTCCGCGCCACGTCGGTGGCTTCGTTCGTCAGCGAGACCGTTGCGCCGGGAATGACGCTGTTGGCGTCCTTGACGGCCCCCCGAAGACCTCCTTGAAACGATTGGGCGCTGAGGGTGTCTACCATTCCCGCTACAAGCAGAGCGCCAAGCAGCACCGCTTTCGAGAAGCAGAAGAAACGTGGCATGGAATCCCCCCGTGAGCCAAGACAATGGACGGACCAGCAAATGGAGTGAATCGGCACCAAGATAAGCATCCGGCTGCACCTTGTGTCAATGAATAGGTGGGTCTGGCCAACTGCCGTTGAGCAAGCAGCGTGCCTCAAGGCTCGCGCCGTAGAGAGTCTTGGAAGTGTTATCTCTGGAACTACTTAGCGGTTCTTTCGCTGCGGACCAATGGAGGCAGAAATCGACACGAACGTGGATGGGTCCACGGATTTCAGACAATTGTGAACGAGCACGCGATAACCGGCGCGGACCCGATGGCCGTTCGCCGGTGGTGCAAGCCGATTGAGCGGTGGATGGGGAATACCCGGTCCGAGACTCGCAAGGGCGGCCGGAGTTGTCATGCTTTACCCATTGGCGGAGCTCGTCACGCACCTAGGTTCGTTGAACAGGACCACGAAATCCAAGCACGCACGGCGAATCGTTCCAATCAATCGTTCGCAGAAGGCGTTCCCTTGAGGCGCACGCACCGGCGTTTTGAGAACCGTTAGACCCATCGCGGCGAGCGTCGCATCGACGCTTTCGGAGAAAATACTGTCCCGGTCATGGTAAGCGATTCACAGTGGTCGACATGGGCACAGTAGACCTAACCAGATCTGGGCCGGATGGAATTTCTGCGGAGCACAACCGGCGCGTACCGCGCCTCCCGGTTTGACGCGGAAAGTCCTGCGCGCGGACGAAACCTTCGGGCTACACTCTCCTGAACCACGAGGAGGCGACAATGAGGCGTTCCACGACCGCCGGTGTTTGCCTGGCGACGATGATATGGACTGGCGTCCTGGTCGGCCAGACACGTTCTGCCGATGGCAGCGGAGACGTCGCAACCGGAACGCCCCGCAGTGTATATACGGACTTCGGTGTCAGAACCATCATCAACGTCGCCGGCAGCGCGACGAGAGTGGGTGGGGCCCAGATGCCGCCGGCGGTCCTGCGAGCGATGGCCGATGCGGCTCTGGATTCCGTGTCGATGATGGAGCTTCAAGCAGCCGCCAGCCGTCGCATTGCCGCGGCAACGGGCGCCGAGGCGGGCTTCGTGACGTCAGGAGCGTCCGCAGGCTTGACCCTTGGAACGGCTGCGATCCTGGCAGAACTTGACCTGGCGAGGATGGAGCGGCTGCCGGATACCACCGGCATGAAAAACGAGTTCATCATCTCGCGAGAACATCGCAACGGGTATGACCACGCGATTCGTGTCGCCGGCGCGAAGCTGGTCGAAGTCGGCATGAACGAGCAACTGGCCGGCGCGGGCGTGCGGCGCACCGAAGCATGGGAATTCGAGGCGGCCATTACAGACAAAACCGCGGGCATTGCCTACGTGTTCACCGGGAACAGCCAGCCGCCACTAGAGCAGGTGGTGGCGGTCGCCCGGAAACACGGGTTGCCGGTGTTGGTGGACGCGGCGGGTCAGCTTCCGGCCGCCCTGCGTCGGCTCATCGCGTCCGGCGCGGCTCTCGTCAGCTCCAGCGGTGGCAAAGCGCTCAGGGGTCCGCAGTCCACCGGTATCCTCTGCGGACGGGCCGACTACATCGCGTCGGTGGCGCTGCAGAGTCTCGACATGGACGAGTACTTCGAGATCTCGGGATCCGCCGGAGGATCTCATCCCGAAGTCGCGTCTACCGGGTCTCCCGCGACACGGCATCGGGCGAGGGTTCAAGGTCGGCAAGGAAGAAGTGATTGGCCTGTTGATGGCACTCAGGCTATCCGAGGGAGCCGCGAGCGAGGCGGATGCGGATTCTTCGCGGCGGCATCTTGAATCAATCGTGAACGGCCTGAAAGGACTGCCCGTCGAACCTCGCCTGACCCTGCCGCGCGACAGAACCGGAATGCCGTCGCTGCAACTTGTCCTCAACCGGCAAGTTCTCGGCCGATCGGCTTTCGACATCGCGCGCGAATTGAAGCGCGGCGACCCTGGCGTGTTCGTCAACGAGCGGTTGCTGGAGCAGGAAACGCTGGTCATCAACCCGATGCACCTGGACAGGGCGCGGACCGAAGCGCTCACGCGGCGGCTGCGGGCCGTCTTATTGTCGGGACCGAAGTAATCGAGCAGTCGTGTTACGGGCATCGTCGACGCCAACGAGCGCAACGATGAGATGGCGGGGAGAGGGACCCGTCGTTCGTCGTTGTAGACGATGCCTTTGCCTCCAGCGCGGGCTTTAGAGCATTGTCAACGTCTGGCGGTTAGAGGGTCCATTCCGGTCGATCCACCTGTCCAGCGTTCGCAGCAAAAGTTGAGCAGGCCGCCAAGCCGCCGCCGGCACCGCACGCGGCCCGTCCGGTCGCTCACCGGCGTGCCCGCGATCAGGCGATTGTCGAGACCCTGATGATTCCGCTCGCGATGATAGTGCTCGACGAACTCCGCGATTACCTGCCGGAAGTACCGCTCACCGATGGGAATGATGCGACCGAGACATTCTTCCTTGATCGACCTGACGAATCGCTCAGCGTAGGCGTTCGCGTTAGGCGCGCGCTTCGGGATCAGCACCATGCGGATGCCCGCGTCTCGGAGTCGATGCCGGACATCATGGCTCCATTTCCGATCCCGATCGCAGATCAAAACCTGCGGTACGCCCACGACACCCGCCTCTGCCATCGTCAGCGTCCGGACGATCTGCTGCATGAACAGCGCGTCCGGATGCGGCGTTGAGCCGAGGATCTCCACGCGCCGGGATGCGAGATCACTGATGAAGACGTCGAAATTCCTCTTGACCATATTGTACTATTACACTAGTATAATATTTAACTAGATCAATAGAGTAATGGGCATCGTATCCATCGACCAACACGACCCGACCCCAATCTACGCGCAACTCGAGCGCGGGTTGCGCGCGGCGATTGCCACAAGCCGCTTACGCCCAGGTGACCAGCTGCCGACCGTGCGCCAGCTGGCGGTTGATCTCCAGGTCAATGCCAACACCGTCGCGCGGGTCTATGCGGAGCTCGAGCGTGCCGGCGTCATAGAAACGAAGCGCGGCGTCGGATCGTTCATCAACGCCACGCCTGCGCAGGCCCACCCACCGCGTGAGCACGAACGTCGGCTACGTACCTTCGCGACGCGCGTGCTGGCTGACGCTGATGCAGCGGGTTTCACCATCGACGATGTGATTGGTGCGCTTCGTGCGCATCGACAAGGAGGAGCATAAATGGTCCCCGTTCTCTTCGGCCGTCGTTCAGAAGCCCCCGGCGGCAATGTCCCGCGTGTCAATATCGTGGCGATCGCGGTGCTGCTCGGCTCGATCGGAATCGGGGTCATCGGCTTCATGGCATCCGGCAATCCAATTTCGCTAGTAGTGCTCGTCCTCGTCGGCATGGTCCTGATGCAGGCGCCTCGTATCGCGAAGCAATGGGAACGAGCCGTCGTGCTCCGCCTCGGCCGGTTCGTCGGGTTGCGTGGGCCTGGATTGTTCTGGATCACGCCCTTTGTCGACACCGTTTCGTCATGGATCGACCAGCGAACGATTACGACCAGTTTCGCCGCCGAGCAAACGCTTACAGCAGATACGGTGCCAGTAAACGTTGATGCCGTGCTCTTCTGGATGGTGCACGACGTACAGAAGGCGGCGCTCGAGGTGCAGGACTACGCGCAAGCCGTGAGTTGGGCGGCGCAGACCGCGCTGCGCGACATCATCGGTCGGACCACCTTGACGGAGCTGCTGCGCGGCCGGGAGCGGATCGAGGCTGATCTGCAGCATCTCATCGACCAGCGGTCGAACCCATGGGGTGTGACGGTGTCCTCCGTCGAGATGCGGGACATTGTGATCCCAGGCGCCCTCCAAGATGCGATGTCGCGCGAAGCGCAGGCCGCGCGGGAGAAGCAGGCGCGCATCATCCTCGGTCAGGCAGAAATGGAGATTGCTCACTCGTTCGAGGAGGCGGCCAAATCGTACCAACACAACCCGACAGCCCTTCATCTACGCGCGATGAACATGCTGTACGAAGGGCTAAAGGAGAAGGGCGCGCTCATGCTGATCCCGAGCAGCGCGGTCGAGTCGATGGGGATGGGCGGACTAATGGGTGCAGCCGCTCTTCAGCAGCAGCGATTGACCGGAGGCGGCGCGACAGGGACGGAAACCACGGATAAGACAGTCAGTCAAAAGGAGTCGCAGCTATGAATCGCAGATTGCAAGCATGTCTGGTATCACTGATGAGTTCTGTTTGAGCTTCCGCGTACTGATCTCCTGGCCCAACGGGGAATCACCGTGTCCTACGAGGCGATCCGACAGTGGTGTCGGACGTTCGGTTCTGCTTATGCTCGCAGTCTCCAGCGCCGACAGGGAACGGCTGGGGCGACACCTGACACCTGGCACCTGGACGAACTCTTCGTGAATACAAGGTCGCCAGCAGTATCTCTGGCGGGCCATCGACCAAGACGGTGACATCATCGACATCCTCGTCCAGCCCAGGCCCGATCGGCGAGCGGCCGAACGCTTTTTCCGCAAGCTATTGAAAGGACAGGGCCGCACGCCGAGGCGTCTCATCACAGACAAGCTGCGCAGCCACTCGGCGGCCCACAGCATTGTGATGCCGTCTGTCGTGCACAGCACCCAGCAGTACCGAAAACAATCGAGAACCTTTATGTCGGTGCTGTTGATAGGTGACCCATACCTCGCCGAAATCGTGCTGCGAAAACTCACCCGCCAGGCCGTCGAACCGCACTCGTCCTGTGTAAGCTGGTGCACGCGCTGATGAGACAGCCCGAGCAGTCGGGCGGCTCACGGGCGCTCATATTCAGCCATCCTCCGCGCAGGACACGCACGGCCCGTCGAGCGGCCTGGGCCGCGCCGATCTTCTTGGTCCGCCCTCTTGCGAAGCGTCGTATAGGCACGGATCGCTTGTGCCAACGCGGGACGCTGACGCTGTCGACGCAGAATGGCGAGCTCGTGCCGGAGGACGACAATTTCCAGCTCTTTGAAGTCGTGCGACCGAACGCGCAAGGCAGCGAGTTGGAGAAGCCCACGCAGCACGAACGTAGCAGAACTAGACCAGCACAACGGCTCCTGCGTGGCCCATTCTACGCACCGGCTGCTATCTGCTTCACTCGGGTTCGGAAAGCGGAACCGAGATCTGATTAGGCCGTCGGTCCGGCAGGGTCGTGTCAGGCATCAGATCTTCCCGACGTGCTCTATTGCTGCAACAGTCGGGCGATCTCCTCGTGCCCGCGCTTCTTCGCCCAGGCGAGCGGCGTCGCCCACGCCGGATCGTCCGGCAGACTGCGCGGCGCCCCGCGCTCGAGCAGCAGCGTGACCATCTCGCGTTGTCCGAACTTCGCCGCCCACGCCAGCGGCGTGGACCGAAGGTGCTCGTCGCGCGCGGTCAGATCGGCGCCCGCGTCGAGCAGCGCCTTCGCCTTCTCGAGGTCGCCGGTGCGGGCCGCTTCGTGGAGCGGCGTGATGCGCAGCCAGTTGTGCGCGACTGCCGGCCACGCCTCGTCGGCATCCTCGCGCGTCGGTGTCGCGCCGTAGGAGAGGAGCAGCTGCTCCATGCGCGCATCGGGCCGCCGTTCGCGCGAGATCCAGAGCGCATCCCCCGAGCTCTCGACCGGCGGATTCGGAAACGCGCCGCGTTCGAGCAGGAGCTTTGCGATCTCGTAGTGGCCGTTGAAGACCGCCGCGTAGAGCGCCTTGCCTCGCGGCGCGATCTGTTCCTCGGGCAGGTTGGGATCGGCGCCGTGATCGAGGAGCAGCTGCACGATGTCGAGCCGACCGGCTGCCGCGGCGTTGGCGAGCGGGGCGCCGGCGCCGAGATAGCAACCCTCGTGACCACCGAGCCGGTTGGCCAGCGACGGATCCTGGCCAAGCAGCTCGCGCACGCGATCGAGATCGCCGGTGTGACACGCGGTCGGCAGATCGACGATGGCGCCGCGTGACCGCAGGTACGCCATCACCTGTGCCGCCGACGCCGGCCAGTCGCGCGGGACGTCGCGCCAGCCGCGATAGAAATAGTCGCCGTTGGTCAGATGAATCGGCTGTGCGCCGTCCATGCGTCGAGCATCGATGTCGGCGCCGCGTTGCAGCAGCTCGTCGATCGCCTCGAGCTGCCGCGTCATCGTCGCCCAGTGGATTGGCTGGTTGGATCGGCCGTCGCCCTTCGAGAGGAGCGCGGGCTCGGCATCAAGCAGCTCGCGCATCCGCGTCAGATCGTGCTCCCGCAGCGCGAGCGCAATCGGTTCGCCCTTCGACGAAGCGTTGAACTTCGTGTCGAGCGTCTCGGTCAGCAGCCGCTCCATCTCCACGTAGCCGCGATCGCGCGCAATCTCCAGCGGGCTGTCGTCGAGCCACAGATCCATCGGGTTGTGATCGTGCTCGAGCAGAAATCGCGCGATGTCGACGCGATTCTCGCGAACGGCGAAGTAGAGGGGCTTGCGATAGGTGTAGTGGGCGCGCGCCAGCGACCGATCCCTGGCGATGAGCGCGCGAACGGCGTCGAGATCACCGGAGACGCAGGCCTGGATCAGCGCCCAGAGGTCGGTTCCGCGGCCCGCCGACCACAGCAGCTTTTCATCGGATCGCAGCGCGGCGGGTCGCAGCATGCGACTTGCCGGCTGGAGCGACTCGACGTGGAGTACGAGCGTCGGCCAGCTCTCGAAGCCGGTACTCGCGCGCCAGCGCGTGCTGCGCGGCGGCGAGCGTCACCGCCGGATCGGCGACGCGCAGCGTGTCGAGGTGTTCTCTGGCCTGCTTGCGCAGCTGTTCGAGCGACGGGCGTTCCGGCAGATGACGGGAGGGGGTGAGCGACACGACGATCTCCTTTCGGATATCGCCCGCGTCCGCTCGACGGGCTGAAAGAAGATCGCGAATTGTGATCGAAGTCTGACAGGTGGGCTCAGCCCTTCCCGCGGACGGGGCGCGTCCTGTACGCGCCCGCGATTGTAGGCGCGATCCGGGGAGTGACGCAATGCGCCGCGCGCCACTTTCCGGCGGGGAGTCGCGTTCGCGAATACAGCCGATCGGGTGGCCCCGACGGATCTCGTTGATTAGGGCCTTCGATATCAGAACCTATCCTTCTGACGATCTTCCTTTTTTGCTGGACCGCTCGGCGCGTGAGGTGGGTGGAAATCCCACCCACGTACCGGCCTGTCAGGTACAAAACAGGTACAGCCCGGCCGTAGCCGCACGTAACTTATTGATTCTAAAAGTTCAATTTGGCGGAGTGTCTGGGACGAGTTTCGCAACTGGCTGTTGACAGCCGCGTGAGGCCCACGCACACCACGCTTCTCCGACACGGACTTCTCGGCTGCCGCGCCAGGCGGTCTCCTCTTAAGTTGACAATGCCAGCCGACCGCCATGCCGGTTGCGCGCGCCACTGCGGCCGCGCCTCCCCAGCCGATCGCACCCGCCCCCGTGCCGAAACACAGTCGACGCGCGCGCTCGTCCATAGTCGCCTGCAACAGGCACCACTTCTGGCGAAGCACCTTCTCCGCGCTAGCGCCCATATCGACCGTAGATCACGTCGGCCTCATCCTGTCGATCCCTTGCGAGGTTTCCTCCGGCAGCGGGAACGCTAGCGTCGGGCTTTCCACGCTCGCGACCTGCCCGGTGCTGAGACGTTCGAGCCAGGACATGAGATCCTGGCACGTCTTCTCTAGGGAGCGAAGGTGGCCCTCGGGCACGATCCCGTCTACGGCGCAGCGAACGGCGCGCCTCCTTGTGCTGGGCTTCGAGCTCGCGGATCACAGCCTCGGTCTTGTCGTCGAGGGCGGCGAGGACCTCGTCGGGGTCTCTTCCGCGTAGTAAAGAGCCAGGCGGCCGACCGCGAGATCGACGACTTCATGACCGTCCCACGCTCGCGCCAAGGGTGACGAGAAGCTCGTCCAGTTGCTCGAACTGCTCGGCCATCGCATCCGCCGCCCCGGTGCCGGCAGCGTCGAGAGCTTCCTTCGAGGGATAGAGCTCGTGCAGGACCAGCAGCGTCTTGCCACCTCTTTCCTCGAAGGTCACCGTGGTGACAGGTCCACCGTCACCACCTTCGTCATTGGTCCAGACGAGGCGCGAGTGCGGTGTCACTTCGATATACCTACCGAAGAACTCGTCAGGGTTTGAGGCATCGTGGCCGAACACCAAACGGTACCCGCCCCCGACACGAACATCCATCTCGCAGGAACGCAGGAACATGCCCATCGACTTCGGCGCCCACCACTGCTTGAACAGCCCGGGCTTGGTCCACGCCTCGAACACGATGCGCGCCGGGCCGTTGACAGTTCGCGTCACGACGAGCTCACGCTCGGACTTCCGTTCCACCGTTGTGCGGTTCTTCATGGGTGTGGGCTCACTTCCTCTTCTTGCGTCCATCGACCTTCTCCTTCCGTTTCAATTCCTGGACAACCTTGTCCAACTCGTCGAAGCGTGCGTCCCAGAGCTGGCGGTACCTCTCAATCCATGCCGCCTCTTCCTCCAGCCGGCGCAGGCCGAGCGTGCAGGTCCGCACGCGCCCGACCTTCTCCGTGGTGACGAGCCCCGCCTGCTCCAAGACGCCGACGTGCTTCTTCATGCCCGTGAGAGTCATGTGGAACTTCTCGGCAAGGTGCGTGATCGAAGCGTCTGTACGCCAGAGCTGCTCCAGCACGCCGCGTCGGGTGGCGTCCGAGAGCGCGGCGAACGAGGCATCGAAGCCGGTTCGGGTATACTGAACCATGTGGTTCAGTATATAACACACGGATTAGCGGCATGCAAGGGGAGGCTGAGCGCGCGCTGCATTTGCCGCCCGCCTTCACTCCCCAATCGACCTCATCTCGATGCAGATTCGATCGACTCGGCGATCCCCAAGCCCTAAGTCACTTTCAGGCGTTCAGCAGTCTTGATGACGCAGTTTGCGCCGCCTTGACGCGTCTCGTCCTAACCGCGGTCCGAACTGGAGCGCCCGAAGGAGGACGAGATGAGGGGCTGGACGCTGACTCTAATGGTCACAATCGGCGTGACTGGTTCGACTCAAAGCGGTACCGCCGGAGCGCTGAATCCTCAGATACGTCTTCAGCAGCCTAGCCTTACTCTGGACCTTCGGAATACCGCGGAGGTCTCCACAGCTGTGCTGGCCGAGGCGAAGAAGGTGCTGACACAGATTTACAACGCCGCCGGAATCGATGTGCAATGGACTACTGCGGGCGCAGACTTCACGGTCTACGTCATATTCCGGCCACCTCCCGCGGTGCGCGTTTCCAGCTTCGCGCTCGGATACACGCCCAGCAACAAAGGCCAGCGCAGCCGTCTGGCATTTGTGCTCGCCGATCGCATAAGGAACAGGTCGAGCGAGCTGGGCATCTCTTTCCATCTCATTCTCGGCATGACAATGGCGCACGAGGTAGCCCACCTGTTACTACCCTTCAACTCACATTCCCGCGATGGGATCATGCGAAAAGAATGGACTCAGTCCGATTACCAGAAGGCAAGACTTGGGTGGTTGCTCTTCACAGACGAGCAGGCGCTGGTGATGCGTGATGAGCTTTCAGCAGACAAATGCGACGGCTCGCGGTAGGGTACCTCGCCGACCGTGACGATGTCGTCGCGCAAGTACAATCAATCGTCACTCATCACGCATCAGAAGAGCCGCCACCACCTCGCGCAGATCAACCATAGAAACTGAAACCCACAGACGATTTATGACATGCCGGCGAGCACCTCGCACGTGAGGCCGGGAACACAAGTCTCTCCCTCGGACCGACAGCAAAGCACGCACCGGCGCAGCGCATGACGCGTCACCTTCCCCAGGTCATCCGTCGATACAACCACGTTCGAACCGTCTGCCATTCTCGTGAGATTGTCGATCGCGACACGGCGAGCGCATCGGCGACCTCCTCCTCTGTCAGTCCGCCGAAATAGCGAATCTCCACGATGCGAGCGTGGCGGGGAGCGGCGTCGGCGAGTTCGGAGAGCGCCTGATCGAGCAGTAGGACGTCGCAGTCCGGCGGCGCCGCCTGACCAACGCCCTCATCCAGCGTCACCCGCACCGCATGGCCACCGCGCTTCTTTCGCTGCTGTGCGCGTGCATGATCGATGAGGACGCGCCGCATCATCTGCACGGCGATTCCGATGAAGTCCGCGCGGTTCTGCCAACCAGCGCTCTCCTGATCGACCATGCGCAGGTACGCTTCGTGAACCAGCGCTGTCGGTTGAAGCGAGTGGTCGCGACGTTCCCGGCGGAGAAACGCGGCGGCCTGGCGGCGAAGCCCGTAATGTCCCATCACTCCCGAGCCGATTCATGTCGACGGACGAGCGCATCACGCGGCCAGCCTCGTAATAATTGAGGAGGCCACCGAGTCGTGAACGGCGCCGGATCCGACCCTGACATCGCTTGGCTACGATCCCGTCGATCAACGTATTCTCCAATCCCTTATGATTGCGTTCGCAATGATAGTGCGCGACGTACTCGGACAGGGTCTGCCGGAAATGCCGCTCGCCGAGCGGAATGACGCGATCGAGACATTCCTGTTTGATGGACCGGACGAAGCGCTCGGCGTGCGCGTTCGCATTGGGCGCCTGAAACGGCGTCTGCACGACATGTACGCCGAACTGTCAGACGCCGAATCTCCGTCAGCACGCCACGACGACTCACGCACCGTCTGGCGTACGTCCACTTTCGCGCGATGAGCTGCCGATGCCAACGCAACAGCGTGTCCGGCGTCACGACGGTTCGCGATCTGCCACAATCGTGCACGGCCCAACGGATACGCACGTATGGCGGTCGGCGCCGATCGTCGTCGGTCAACTGCAGGCGTCGGCCCCCGTAGCTGGCGGCGAAGCACACGATTCTCTTCAAGCAGATAACGAAGGACGTCTCGTTCTTGGCGATCCAACCACTTCGTGAGGAGCATGAGCAGCACCTGGAACGCGGAGGCGGCGAACACGGGCGGAGCCTATATCACGGGCCGAAAGTCCTGCCGTCGTCCGTCGATCCAGTCATGGGACATTACGCGGAAGGCCAATCGACGATGAAATCCGACGATTCCAACGCGCGAAGCCGACGGAGTGACGAACGTCAGCGAGACGCGCGGGGCGCAAGTCCGATGTCTCGCAACAGCTGCGCGTAGCGGGGATCCGAGCGGAACGGTTCAATCCAGGGTTCAACGCCCAGCCAGGCCATGCAGTCGGCGCGATCTTCGACGCCCTTGCGGAACCACTTGTAGGCGGTATCGGGCTCTCCCATGCTCACGTATGCGGTGCCGATTTCGAACGGGCAGAAATAGCGGTGTTTGGCGCCCTCTTCCACTTCTTGTATTACCTTCCGGGCTTCGCTCTTGTTGCCCGCGACGGCATGAACATGGGCTCCCAACGCCAGAATGGTCGGGCTCTTGTCAAGCCGTGCGGCCTTCTGCACATTGCTCACGGCCTCTTGGAACCGCCCCTGCTCCGCGTACGCCACCCCTTGGAAGACAAGGCAGAAGGCGGAATTGGGCTCCAACTCTAGTCCCTTTCGAGCCAGCTCAACCGCCTCGTCGTACCGCCGGGCGAACATCAAAAGACTCGCGCCGTCCCAGTGTGTCCGCAGGGACAGCGGATCGAGCTCGACTGCACGCCGAATCTCCAGGACGGCCTCGTCGTGCCGTCCCTGGGTGCTCAGGTAAGCCGAGTAGTTCAACCGCGCCGTCGCCAGGCTGGGATTGAGCTGGATGGCACGCTGTAGTTCTCGCTCGGCCGCCGGCCCATCCCAATCGTAGATGAGATGGATGTAACCCAGCGCGGCGTGCGCGTCCGCGAGTGACTCATCCTGCTTCAACGCGGTGAGGGCGGCCGTTTTCGCCTTCGGCATCGCTTCTCGTGGGTGCACATACATGCTGGAAAGGCTGATGTAGGCTTCGGCCAGGCCCGCATACGCCAAAGCATCGCCAGGATCCTTGGTGATGGCCAGCTCGAAATACTGAATGGCCTTCTTCAGTCCCTCCTCAGCGCCCTTGTTCAAGTGGAAGCGGCCCAAGAGGACCTGTTGATGGGCTTCTGGGTTGACGGGCCGGGCACTTGCCAGACGCGCCTGCTCCTGCGACGTCAGCGTGATACCGACTTCGCTGGCGATGCTTCTCGCCACTGCGCTCTGCATAGCCAGGACGTCACGAAGCTCACGCTCATAGCTCTGCGCCCACAACGTGTCTTCTGTAGCGGTCCTGATCAGCTTGGCTGTGATTCGCACCTTCTCCCCTACGCGTACAACCGAGCCTTCGACGACGGCGTCGACCTTCAATTCCCGCGCGATGGCTGACAGCGGCCTGCGCGCCTTCTTGTACTGCATTACCGACGTGCGCGAGATCACTCGCAACGACGCGATTGAAGAGAGCTCTGCTGTCAACTCCTCGGTCATACCATCGACAAAGTACTCCTGCTCGGACTCACCGGACAGGTTCTCCAGTGGGAGTACGGCGATCGATCGAATCGGCGCCACAGGTGTCCTTGGATAGAACATCGCAACACCCGCTGCCACAAGCAGCAGCACCACGCCGATGATCGCAGCAGGTTGGGTGAAGCCCCGCCGCAGCACGAACAGCGCCGAGACCTCGGGCTTTGGCGTCAATTCAATCCGCGCCTCACCGATATCGCGTAAGCGAGCCTTCGGATCTTTTTCGAGGCACCGGTGCAGCAATTGCCGAATGCGCGGAGGGGTCTTTTCTGGCAGAGCGCTCCAGTCCGGCTCCCGCTCCAGAACAGCGGCGATCGTGTCGGATAGCGTCTCTCCAGGAAACGGCGTCCGGCCCGCCAGCATTTCGTATAACACGCAGCCGAACGACCAGATATCACTTCGCTTGTCGACCGGCTTGCCTCGCGCCTGCTCGGGGCTCATATAGGCCGCAGTGCCCAGGATCATCCCCTCTCGCGTTCCGGTCATCTTCGGAGACTCTGTCAAGTCGAGAGTCGAGCCGTCGCCGGTAAGCACCTTCGCGAGTCCGAAATCGAGCACTTTCGCGCTGCCGTCGGGTGTGATGCTGATGTTGGCCGGCTTCAGATCGCGATGGACAATACCCCTATCATGGGCGGCCTCGAGTGCCTCTGCGATCTGGCGCGCAAATCCCAGCGCCTCCATCAGCGGCACTGGACGTACCGCGAGTCGATTGGCAAGCGTCGATCCTTCAACGATCTCGAGTACGAGGACTCGGACGCCGTCGTGCTCTTCGAGGCCGTAGATCGCGCCGATGTGCGGGTGGTTCAGCATGGCGAGCGTGCGCGCTTCGCGCTCGAAGCGTGCCACCCGTTCGGGATCTGCGGTGAAAGCCGGCGGCAGCACCTTGATCGCGACATCGCGGCCGAGTTTGGTATCACGGGCGCGATAGACCTCGCCCATTCCGCCGGCGCCGAGAAGCGAGAGAATCCGATACGCGCCGATCTCGCGCCCGATCAAATCCAATCCCACATCCGTCATCCCCAATCCCGCCTCAGCGAAAGTGCCCGCCTGCCGATGCGCCAGCAGGAGCGACTCAACTTCTGCGCGAAGGTCGCGATCCTCACCGCATGCCTCGCGCACGAACGCAGTCCTCTCCTCCGGCGCCCGATCCAGCGCCGATTGAAAGATCTCCTTCACGCGAGGCCAGTGATTCATTCCCAATCCCTAGTCGCTAGTTACAGTCTTCGTTATCCTTTGGTACATCCACGCCCGCGCGGTTTGCCATTCGCGCGTCACCGTCGCCCGCGACAGTGACAACAACGTGGCCACTTCCTGCTCGGACAGTCCGCCGAAGTAGCGCAGCTCGACGATTTGCGCCTGACGGGGATCGATGAGACTGAGATCGGTGAGCGCCCTATCGAGGAGCAGAATCTCGCAGTCAGGCGGCTGCGCTGCACCGATGTGATCGTCCAGCGTGACCTTCACGCGGGCGCCAGGGCGCTTCGCGGCCCGATGCTGCCGGGCATGGTCGACGAGGATGCGTCGCATCATTTGCGATGCCACGCCGAAGAAATGCGCGCGGTTCTGCCAGGCGATGCGCTGTTTCCCGACCAGACGGACATACGCCTCGTGGACGAGCGCCGTGGGCTGAAGGGTATGGTCTCGGCGCTCCCCACGCAGATACGCGGCGGCCCGCCGTCGCAGCTCGCGGTACACGATGGGCATCAGATCTTCGCCTGCCTGCACGTCTCCACGTCCCCACGCTTGGAGCAGCTGACTGACGCCGCCGGGGACGGGGGGCATATCTAAGTCCCTGCTTTTCTAGAAGATACGAGTCACTTTATACGCTGCCGGCCCCTGACCGTCAAGGCACATGAGGCAGTTTCACCGCGCTTTTCGCTTCCCCTCCCAAGCGCGTTCCAACCGGAGCGCAAAAAGGGGACGAGATGCGGAAGTGGACATGCGGAACATTGATGGCAATCGGGCTGGCGGCGATTCCAGGAACAGTGGTGGCGCAACCGCTCGACGGCGACCCAGCCTCGACGGAACTGCTTCGTGTCCGAGCGCGTCACCCGGCGTTGCAGGAGCTGATCGCGCGAGCGGAAGTGCAGTCACCGACCTTCCACCGCATGGTGCACACGATCAACGCGAGCGACGGCATTGTTTACATCGACCCAGGGACGTGTCGCCGCGGCGTGCGCGCCTGTCTCGTGAGCGTGACATCTGCGGGCGGGCATCGCTTTCTTTTCGTGAGGGTCGATATGGGAAAAGCGGACCATGCGCTCATGGCATCGATCGGTCACGAACTGCAGCATGCAGTCGAAGTGCTGGGCACAGCTGGAGTGAGGGACTACTCGAGCATGTATTTCTTTTACTCGATCCACAGCGACCGTAGCGGCGGCAGATCATTCTCTGCGTTCTCTGCGTTTGAAACGGCGGCTGCGATAGAGGCCGGTGATGCTGTCGCCGACGAAATCCGCCGATTCCAACGCACTCGGTCCGGCAGGAACCCCAACAGCGAGATGCGCTGAAACCGGGTTGTAGTTTCGGCGTTCGTTCTGCGTACATTCTGCGTTACGTCAGAGACCCTGGACGACAACTGTTCAAAGGAGCACTATGACCGTCAAGCATCTTATCCGGACCGCGACAGCCGCCTCACTTCTCTCGAAAATCCATCTGCCCAGAAACGCCAGCTTGCTGGCCGTGGTGCCCGTCGTTCTTTTCTTCGTCTGTGGCGGCCCCCAAGCGGACGCTTTGACCCAGAGCCCGGAGGCGACTGACCCATCGTGGGTCGTGAAAATCCTCTATCCGGAGGGCGACAAGAACGTGGAGTGCACCGGCAGCGTGCTCAACGAGCGGTGGATTCTGACGTCTGCTCACTGCTTGCATGGTGCAGGCTCATCCTATTTCGAGACGCGTCACAATTCGGGCGGAGGTGCGGGAAGAGCGAGGTTCTACCGCCATCCACAGTTCGACGAAGACGAGACGGCAAATGACGTGGGGCTGGTCTACCTGCAGGAGAGGCCCCTTGACATCTCGCGGGCGCGGCAGGCCAAGCTCTTCACGGACAGCCGCCGCCCCTGGCGGGATGACAGTGAACCAGACGAATTTGCCATGTCAGCCTGGGGACTAGGTTCAGATCCAGGGGGTACCTCCAACTGCGATAACGGGAGGGCGTGGACCCACCGTCAAGCCACTTTCGAGGTGGACTACGACAGCGACTCGGCCTATGCAACCGCGAGCAGCGACGTCTACACGCATGGGTGCCACAGGGACAGCGGCGCGCCCTGGATGTTGCGTCGCGGGAGCACCGCCAGTGGACGCGAGTTCATGCTGTTCGCCGTGTACAAGGGCCAATCGACCAATTACAACCTTTTCACTCCCCCTTACGTTACGACCTTCACGGAGCACGCCGCCCTGCTGGAGACGAACCTCGTTTGGGTCCTCAGCACCCTCGCCTCGGTGGGTCAGTCCACTCCGTACCACCACGACTGCCGCGCGCTCTCTTGGGGTGGATGGAGGTATCAGCAGTGCAACCTGTCCTCGCGCGGCTGGGCCGAGCTCATCGGGCTCGGAAACATGTGCATGACGGCTATGGGCACGACCAGCGGAAGCCCTGTCCAGCTCCGGACCTGCTCGAAGTCGTCGTGGAGCCAGGGCTGGTCTCTTCTGCCCTCGGGCATGATCCGCTCGCAGGTTAATCCGCTCCTCTGTCTGAACCGGTCCCCTTACCCCTATGGACTTATGCAGGTGACGACCTGCACCACGTCCGGCGTAAACGCACGTTTCAACCTGACTACGGAGCCCTACCTCCGCCTTGAGACTAATTGGGATAGTTGTGTCGATGCGCCGCCCGCGTTCACGACTTCGGGGTCGCCTTCGTATGAAGGGACGCCCCTTCAGATCCTCGGCTGCAACGGAAACCCGTCACAGCGCTGGACAATGAGGCTGCCAACCGAGGTCTTCGCCCGGTAGTCTCTCAGCAGCGTCCGCCGGTGTTTTGCGCGCGATCAGCTCGATGCCTTGACGCATGAGCAACAGCGCATTCTCCATCGCAGTGCGTTGATCGAGTACGTGATTGCGGCCGAGACCGGGAGGCCAAGCCCTCGCGCTGGGCGACGCTCTCGGCGAGTTGCTCGCGGACATCCACAAGGAGCGCGTGGCGTTCAATCGGCGCGTGGAGGAGTTGCGCACGCTGCTGGAAGCGGAAGGTTGGACGCTCACGGAGGGAATGAGATGAGCGACGACCACCGTATCACGTTAAGGGACGTAACAACGTGAAAGGCCCCTGCTCTGAATGCGGCACAAACGAACTCCTGAACCCGTGCGTCGTCAGCGTGGCCGTGCGGTCAGGTCTTACTGTCACGAGAAGGCTGAGCCCTGCGCCACGTCTTGTCACTTCGATTCAGATCCGCCCGACTAAGTTCGGTTGAGTCTGGCGGTGTATCGTCCAGGTGCGCTCGGCACCGTCACCGCACTGCAATAGGTTCTCGCTCTCACAAGGCCGGGGGTCGCACTCGGCACCCCGGTCTTGTGCATTTACCAGAGCCGCGCCATAGTTCTTCTGCCCAACCGGTGTTACCCCGTAATGTCCCATGACTGGATCGACGGACCGGCAGCATGTGCGGTCGGCCATCGGGAGCGGAATCACCAAGGACTTGAGAATCGGCTGATCGATAGGAGTGCGACGGGGCGACGTGACGGCGGGATCCATCGGCGTCCGCGGCCGGCGGCCTGTTGAACGACCACGAACGGGCGTGACAACGGGCGCGGCCATACGCATCGCGCGGCCAACTTGGGACATTTACGGGCTCGGCGGCTTGTGAACTACTACGAGCGAGCGGCGTGATGATCAGCACCAGCCGGCCGCACCGCTCGGCCCACATCTGGGACACTACGGGGTCGTTGCAGTCATTCAGCTCCTCCTTGCGGTGTGCCGCTCAAGCACGTTTTGCGGGAGCTTACTGCGGCAGCCGTGTTGTTTCAGCCGCCCCATCACGCAGCAGCCTACATAGGATCTATCGTCTTGACCGAGAAATGGCGGAGGAGCAGGATTTGTGACAGTCGAGATTTCCGGAGGATACGCAGCCGCGTAGGGTAACCTTGCCTACTGTCTACCCGCCCTGAAGAAATGCCCGAGGAACTAAAAGACTTCTTCATCAGCCGTACCGGGACCGATAGAGCCTGGGCCGAGTGGATTGCCTGGCAGGTCAAGAGCGAAGGCTATTCGGTCGACCTGCAGGACTGGCATTTCCGGCCGGGGGAGAACTTCATCCTCAAGATGCAGGACGCGGCTAGCCGGACCCGCCATACTCTCGCAGTAATCTCTCCGAGTTATCTGGCCGCGACCTACACGGCGCCGGAATGGGCCGCCGCCCTGGCCGAGGACCCACAAGGGACCAAGCGCCGATTGATCCCTGTAAAGATCGAGGCGGTCGAGCTCACCGGCTTGCTAAGAGCCATCGCCTACATCGATCTGGTCGGGGTCGATCAGGACGAGGCGCGCCGCCGTCTTCTTGATGGGATCAAGGTCGGGCCGGTGGAGCCCCTCGTCGAGCCCCAATTTCCGGGCCAAGTGCATCCCCATCCGCCGACCGTCGCCTCAGCGCCGCGCTTCCCCGGCACCCTGCCTCCAGTCTGGAACATCCCTTTCCTCCGCAACCCACATTTCACGGGCCGCGACGACCTGCTCGACGAGCTGCACAAGAAGCTGGTATCCGGCCGGGCGGCGCTAACTGTGCTTCACGGGCTCGGCGGAATCGGCAAAACGCAGACAGCGGTGGAATATGCCTATCGTCGCCTCGAGGCGCTGGACCTGGTCTGGTGGCTTCCAGCGACCGATCGGGCGGCGCTCCTCATCGCCTACAATGCTCTGGCCCCCCACCTCCATGTCACTGTGGCTAGCGGCGAGACGCCGAGGCAGATCGCGATTAAGGTGCAGCAGGCGCTCGGCCAGCTGCAGCGCTGGTTGCTCATATTCGACGATGCCGATCCGAAAAGCCTTGAAGGATTGATCCCTGGCCAGAGCGGGGCCACGCTGGTCACCTCGCGCAACCCGAACTGGCCGCGAGCGGAGCGGGTCGAGGTGGGCCTCTGGCTGCGCCCGACCGCCGTGCACTTCATCATTGAGCGCACCGGGGAAACCCATCAGGACGCCGCCGACGCGCTCGCGCAGGAGCTGGGCGACCTGCCACTCGCGCTAGACCAGGCAGCGGGCTACATCGAGACAACCGCGACGCCGATCGCAAGCTACCTCGACCTGTTCCTCACGCGCCGTCAGGATCTGTGGCAGGAAGAAGGGCCTCCGCCGGATTACCCCGGCACCATTGCTACTACCTGGACCGTGGCCATGGACAAGCTGCGCGAGAGCGAACCGGCGGCGCTTGGCCTGCTCGCTATTCTCGCTTTCCTGGCACCCGAGGGCACACCCATGGCTCTGGTTCGACAAGGGCGGGATCAGCTGCCTGCGCCGCTTGCAGAAGTTGTCGGCGACGAATTGAGGTTGAACAGGCTTGTGGCGGCGCTGTGCCGATACTCTCTGCTCAGTCGTACGGGCGACATCCTGGTCGCTCATCGGCTCGTTCTAACGGTCACGCGCGACCGACTCGCGCCGGAAGAACGCATGACGTGGCTAGGCGCCGCCGTCCGCATGACCCTAGCTGTCTTGGGGCTGAAGCCTGGCACGGTCCTGACGTTCATTAGCGACGAGGAGTCCTACATCCATTTAGCGTCTGCTGTCGCGCAGCACTTGGTCCCCCCCGTTCCGGAGCCAGAGACCGCGATCCGCCTGCTGGACCAACTGGCTCAAGCTCTCTTCGTTTACAGCCGCTACAAGGATGCGGCGCTCGTTCTTGCTCGGGCTCTCGAGATCGCCCAGAGCCAAGCGTCCCACGAAGCCTTCAAGCTGCAGTTTAAGCTAAAGTTTGTCACCCAAAAAGCGGAGGACGAAGAACTCGACTACTCGTGGGGCGCGTCTGACGTCCCCGGCGATTGACCGAAGCGGTACGCTGATACGACGTCGGTTGTCAATTACATCGATCTGTCGGATCGGATCCCTCAGATATCAGCAGCTCTCTCTTGTTAAAGACACCAGGGTCAGCGTCAAGACGGGGCTAGTCACACCGACGGTTGATGCTGCTGAGTGGGTTGAGTACCTGTGCCTACCACAAACACCGTACATGTTGCGACGATTAAGCTTACGGCCGTTCCCAGCTAGCTAGCCTTCATTCGTGTGTTCTGTGGTCGTCTCGCTGCTCCACTCGTTTCGATTCCTGGTCCGGTCACGAGCCTCGCTGCACCTCGAGATCCTCGCACTCCGCCTAGGTCCCGCTGTAGATCGAAACGCTTCGCGCGATCGATCAAAGAGGAGTACCTCGATCGGATCATTCCGATTGGGCGAGGGCCACTTTCGACGAGTTGTCTCGGATTTCGTGGCTCATCGTGAGTGGCACCATCAGGGGCTGGGAATCGGCTGATCTGAGAGTGCTAGACGTGTTCAAGCCGAGGGCCGGATCCGTCGGCGTGCCCGGTTGGGCGGTCTGTTGAATTGCTAAGAACGGTCCGCATCGCGGCAAAGCTCATCAACGGGACCGGTTCGGCCGAGTGAAGGGACACTACGGGCGTGGAGGCGCTCCTCAGCACCAAGGTTCAACTCGGCGCCAACATGTCGGCGGCTGCCGGACCCAAAGGACGTGACACCGGCGCTTCCACCGATGCGTCGCTGCGGGCCGAGATGCTCAGTTATTCCCGCTCACGCGGTCTGTTTGCGGGGGTATCGCTCGAAGGCACGTCGCTGCGTCCGGACGACGACGCCAGTGCGGAGATCTACGGACATAAGGTCACGGCGCGAGAAATCGTGCGAGGCACGAGCAACGCCGTTCCCGACTCCGGTCGTCGTCTTGTCGACGTGCTCCAGAAGAAAGCTGCCCGCAACGCGTCGACTGCGGCGCGATAGCGGCTCTGTCGATCTCAGTCGAGTGCCGGATGGCATTCGCTGCCGCGACGGCGCTGCGCGCCTGCGGCCCATCGCTTGACTCAGCGCGCGCGCGGCTTACGCTCCGATGGTCGTCTGCGACGCTGTCCTCAAGTCGCCTCGCTGAGTGCGACCAGGTCCCTTTCGGCGAAAGATTCAGGGGCGGGCTGAGTCCCGTGGCGCATCGCGTACGCGCGAGTGAACTCGGCCCCGAGCAACAGGATTTGGCAGGAGTAGTAGACCCACAACAAGAGAATCATCACCGATCCGGTGGCGCCGTAGCTGGAGGCCACGCTGCTCTGACCGAGATAGAGTCCGATTAACTGTTGGCCGATCGTGAAGAGCACGGCGGTCACACATGCGCCCGTCGTCACATCGCGCCAGCGCAGATGCACGTCGGGCAGGACGCGATATAGGAGGGCGAACAGCGCCGTGGTCACGATGAGCGACACCAGCACAGTGACCCCGCTCCACACGAGCGGGACGCTGGGGGCGCGCGCAGAGAGCCATCCGTTTAGCGCAGCCAGAGCGGCCGTTACCGCGAGTGACACCATCAGCAGAAAACCGATTGCCACCACCAAGCCGAACGAGCGCAGACGATCGAGCACGAAAGCCTTGAGATTCATACCCGGGTTCGGCTTCACGCGCCAGATCGTATTCAGCGCCGCCTGGAGTTCGAGGAATGCTCCGGTGGCAGCGACGACGAAGGCGATGCTGCCGACAACGGTGGCGATGATCCCACCTCGTCGTTGACTCGCTCCCTCAAGAAGACTCTGCACCGCCCGCGCGCCTTCGCGTCCCACGAGCTGATCGAGCTGGCCGACAATTTCCCCGCGGACGGCGTCGGCGCCGAAGACCATTCCCGCGATCGCGGTGGCGACGAGCAGGTACCGGCGCGATCGCAAACAACGTGTAGTAGGCAAGGGACGCGCCGAGCCGCGGTGCATCGTCATCCCACCAGGCCCTGAGTGCGGTCCCGAATATTGGAAGGATCACCGGTGCGCGCATGACATCAACCCTCCGAGTCCTCCGGACCTCTGTCCCCTCGAGTGGCCGCTAGTGTGCGCCACTTGGCCAAACCCAGGCTGTTCAAGTGTGAACAGACCCAGACGGGCTTGCGCAATACAGTACAAGCGTGGGACTCCATGGATGACACGTCACGCACCTTGAAACCGTGGGTAACGTTCGCCGGTTGTGTGCTCGTGGTTGTCGTCCTGTACTGGGCACAGGCCGTACTCGTGCCGTTCGCAGTCGCCATCCTTCTCACGTTCGTGGTGACTCCTCCTGTCACCTGGCTTCAGCGTTGGGTTGGCCGCGTCCCGGCCGTTCTCTTAGTGGTCACACTGGTGTTTGCGGTTCTCGGTCTCACTGGCTGGGGTCTCACGCGGCAGATGGACTACCTAGCCGACGACCTTCCTCGCTACCGCACCAACATCCTGGCGAAGATCGCGGATGTGCGCGGCGCAGGCAAAGGGGGGTCGGTTGAGAAACTGCAGGAGACGATCAAAGACATCAAGACCGACCTTGGAAGATCCGATGCGCCCAAGGGGACGATCGCGCGGCCTGTGGTGGTCACCTCTGAGCAGGTCACGGGTTTCGCCGGATTTGCCTGGCTGGCGCCGATCGTCGGCCAGTTGGGAACGGCGGCGTTCGTACTGGCCATGGTCATCTTCATGTTGCTCGAACGCCGGGATCTGCGCGACCGGCTGATCGGGCTGGTCGGGCATGGCCAGCTGGCCATCACAACCAAGGCGTTTGACGAGGCGGGCACGCGCGTCAGCCGGCAGCTGTTGATGCAGTCCCTGGTCAATCTCATTTACGGCATCGCGGTCGGCATCGGGCTTCACTTCCTTGGCGTACCGTACCCCTTGGTCTGGGCGGCGCTAGGTGCGGCTCTCCGATTCATCCCGTACGTTGGGCCGGTACTCGGCGCGGGCGCGCCGATCATGGTCAGCCTTGCGGCGCTCGAGGGCTGGGCCGGTCCGCTCTGGGTGGTCGGTTTGTTTGTCGTACTCGAGTTATTCACGAATCTCGTGCTCGAAACGGTGCTGTATGCCGGGGCGGCCGGGGTCTCGCAGGTGGCGCTACTCGCGTCCGTGGCGTTCTGGACGTGGCTCTGGGGACCACTCGGCCTGCTCATGGCGACACCGCTGACCGTGTGCCTCGTCGTGCTCGGCAAGCACGTCCCGGGGCTTGAGTTCGTCGGGACGCTGATGGCCGACACGCCTGCACTTGCCCCCGAGCATGGCTATTATCAGCGCCTGCTGGCGCGCGATCAGGCGGAGGCGGCCGACCTCATCGAACGGCACATTAAGACCGAGCCACACCGCTCGGTCTATGACGCCCTGCTGCTGCCGGCGCTCAATTACGCCGAACGCGACCGTTTGGAGCAGCGGCTGTCGCCGGAGGAAGAAACGGCCGTCATCGATGCGACGCGGGAGCTGCTGTCGGACGCCGCGGAGTCGATTCGGCGCCTGAATCCGGCGCCACTCGAAGCGCCCGATCAACAATCACTCCCCGGCCCGCGCGAGCCGCTCCGCGTGCTGGGCTACGCAGCCAACGGTGTCGCCGACGAACTCGCGCTCGCGATGCTCGCCCACGTTCTGGACGATTTGCCAATCGCCGTCGAAATTACCAGGACGCGCATGCAGGCTTCGGAGCTCGTGTCGCTCGTGCACGAACGGGGGTTCACGGTTGTGTGCATCGCCGATCTGCCACCCAGCCCCGCGTCAAAGACGCGGTATCTCGTCAAGAGGCTCCGCGCCGCATTGCCCGAAGTGCGAGTCCTGGTCGGGCGGTGGGCACCGCCAGCGCTGGCGGATGAGAGCACGCAGGTTCTGCGGGATACCGGGGCGAATCTCGTGGCCTCGACGCTGCTGGAAAGCCGGACGTACCTAGGCGGACTCGTGGAGATCCCGCGGATCCCACTTCCGGAAACAACCGGCGTGCAGGCTGCGTAGCTGGAGATTGTCACAGAGAAGACTGCCCTGGACGAGGTGCTATGAACCACAAAGTAGGCATTTGGATCGACCACAAGAAGGCGGTCGTCGTGTCCGCCTCAGCGAGTGGCGTCACCGCCAAGACCCTGGAATCTGAGGTCGGACCGCACACGCGTTATTCAGGCCCGCAGGACGGCGGAGGCGAGAAGAAATACGAGGACCGCCACGGCCAGCATCTTGACCGGTACTACGACGAGGTCATCACCCAGCTGGGGCAACCGGAGGCTCTTTTGATCTTCGGGCCGGGCGAGGCCAAGCTGCAACTCAAGGAGCGTCTCAGCCGATCCAAGGCGCTGTCTGACCGTATTGTCGGAATCGAGACCACGGACAAGCTGACCGATCCGCAGATCATCGCGAAGGTGAAGGAGCACTACGGGATCGATCGCTGAGGCCCAGACCTGAAGAGTGAGACTCGTGGTCGCGAAGTTCGTTTTGCCACTAAGCACGCCATAGCCGACCACTCGAGGTGTGGGGACGACATGCGTGCGTTTGTGCACACACGGATGGCCTCTCGGCCTGCTACTGTCGAGGCCGTAGGTCGCGAGTTCATCCCCTTAAGGAGGAGCGATGCTCACCATTCTGCTCGTTGTCGTTGTTCTGATGCTGTTGGGAGCGATTCCATCCTGGCCACACAGCCGCGGATGGGGCTACTACCCAAGCGGCGGCCTCGGTCTCGTCTTGTTGGTTCTGGTCATCTTGATGTTGTCGGGCCGGCTTTAAGCGTCGTTCGCCGCATTGGGGCTTCACGTAAAGAGAAGAGATGTGACGCGGTGAGCGTGACCTCGGTGGCCGACAGTGTGTGGCCGCGGTGGCTCCAGCCGATGTCGTGACCTATGAACAGCTGGCCACCGTCGACATTCGTGGCCTTTTTTCCCAGCGGAGGCAGGAGACATGGCAATCGAAGCAACACACATGACGGATCCGACGCAGCGAAAGACGCAGGTTCGCTCGGCAGCGTTGGTCTTCATCATGTTCACCGCGGGAACAGCACTCAGCGCTTGCGGAACGACGAAGCCGGCTGCCGAAGGCACGCCGCCAGTAGCCACTGCGGCGCCCCAAGCCAAGCAGGAGTCATCAGCAACCGAGATCGCCGAGGGCCAGCGCATTTTTCGCTTCGAGACGTTCGGTGACGAACAGCTCTGGACCGACAAGCTCCGCCTGAACGAGGTTGTTGAGAAGAACGTGGATCCGACGACTGCGCTCAAGGTCGGGCTCAAGGTGGACGCCGACGTACTGCCGGCCGGCATCCTCGAGAAGGTCGATCTCAAGAGTCCGGCAACGACAGTCGCGCTGCTCAAGATGAATGCGGTCGTGGGTCTGCAAGCCACGGTGGATGCTAACAATCACATCACGCGGCTTGGCGTCACCTGCGCGCTCTGTCATTCCACCGTGGACAATTCAGTCATGGCAGGCATCGGTCGACGCAAGGACGGCTGGCCGAACCGCGATCTTAATGTGGGGGCGATCATCGCCCTGTCACCCGCGCTGGCTGCAGACAAAAAAGCGGTGTACCAGTCGTGGGGCCCCGGCAAATACGACCCGCGCTACAACCAGGACGGAAAGAGCACGCCGCTCGTCCTCCCTCCTGCGTATGGCTTGGCTCAAGTGACGAACGAAACGTACACGGCGGAAGGACCAATCTCGTACTGGAATGCTTACGTCGCCGTCACCCAGATGGGCGGTCAAGGCAACTTCTCCGACCCGCGGCTCGGGATTGACGTCAAGCATTCGCCGGACATGGTGACGTCCAAACTCCCGGCACTGCGCGCGTACCAGCATAGTCTGCCGGCGCCTCCACCTCCGGCCGGAAGCTTCGATGCGGCCATCGCTGAGCGTGGACGCAGCGTCTTTGACCGGACGTGCGCGAGCTGCCACGTTGGCGGGTCCGGCACGGATAACAACGGTGGGACATTGCACCCCCCGGCGGACACTGGCGTCGACGGAGCGTATGCGGCGCGCACCGCAAACAAGGCGTACCGCACAACTCCTCTGCGCGCGCTGTGGCAGCACCCGCCGTACTTCCACGACGGCAGCGCGGCCACGCTCGCCGACGTCGTGGCGCATTACAACCGGGTTCGCAAACTTGGTCTCACCGCCGAGCAACAGCGAGAGCTCGTTGAGTATCTGAAGTCGCTCTGATCGCCTGCATCGTGGCGGCGGCTCGGCACAACGTGCGTTTGTGCACAGACGGATCACCGCTCGACTTGATACTGTCGAGGCCTTAGGTCGCCGACGATCATCCCGCGCAAAGGAGGACGACGCTCACTATTCTGCTCGTTGTCTTAAGTCCTGCAGGTAGAGGTGTCTTTGATCGAAACACGGCCAGGTTTTTCCTCGTGATCAGTTTCGTGTTCGCGACCGAGTAACGAGTGTTACTCGTCGATGACGAAGGTGACCATCATGTTGACCTGATACTCAGTGATCGACCCTTTGCTTACCCGCACCTGCTGCTCCTTGATCCACGCGCTGCGGACGTTGCGGAGCGTCTTATTCGCCCTGGTGATGCCTTCCTTGATCGCGGCCTCAAAGCTCTTGGTCGACGTTGCGCTGATCTCAGACACCTTCGCTACCGACATCTCATCCTCCCTTCGCAGGCCCCGCATTCAACAGCCTGCCACCAGCACCGCGACAGCGGTGCATTTACCAGCGCCACCAACAGTACAACCGGCGCCGTCGCCGCCAAGTGTCTCGCGCAGCGACGGAGCGGACCGAGCAGCCACTTATACACGGCGTAGGGCCTCGCGCGCGTCAGAAGATGTCGCTGCGCCAATAAAGCACCTCATCGCCAGACAACGGCGGCCGCACCACCGTGCATCCGAGGGACCGCACCATCATTACCTCGGTCGAAGGCTTCGTCGACACGATCGTGACCTGCGGAGGCAGGAAGCCTGGAGGCAGCCAGGCGCGGATTGACGGACGACTCTCGACTGGTTCCCGCGCGATGAGCGCCTGGAGAATGGCGCCGACACGAGCACCAGAGGGATCACGGTCGCCGCACTCCTCAAGGGTCCAGGTGCGTCCGACGATGCTGACGACGACATAGGCAGCGGCCGTGATGCCTTCTTCGGCAATGAAGAAATGCAGTTGGCGCGTCGTTGCCGGACCGAGTCCGGCGAGCAATCGCTTCTTTGTGATCGCGTACTGCACGAAGTCCACGTCTCGATCAAGGTGGAACCGGACTGACCCGGCCCTGACCTGCCCCATGGCGACGATGGCGGCCAAGTCTCGTTCCTCGCCGCCACGGATGAGCGTCATGGGAGCGCCGCGACGGGACGATTCCGCCACAGTGAGTTCAGCCTCCGTCATGGCAACCAAGTCGAAGCCGGTTGGCTGATCTTCGTGGCTCATGTCTGAAAAGAGGAGCACCATCGCAGCTCCGTCGCGCGCGGCTTGGTCGAGCAGCCGCTCCACCAGCTCCCGCGCATGACCCCCGGCGCGATGCGCACGGTGGGTCAACATCGCGCCGATTCCGCACACGCGTACCGGCCGTTGATCGAGGACCGCCGGAAAGTCGTACTGCGTGGCGCTCGCAAGCACGTTGGCACCCTCCACCAGCGCAAAGCGTCGCTGATGACGGCGTCCCCAAACGGTCTTCATCTGGGCGGCGTCAAATTTGGCATACGCCTGACGACTCAGGCCTTCGTGCCAAATGGGGTACGTCGCCTCTAGAATGCGCTCGAGAATGAGCCCTTCGGCGGGAATGACAGTCGCCACCTAACAAATCATCGTCGCAGGCAGGGGCAGGTGTGCGCTGCTCGTCGGCAATCCGCCGAGACTCGATCTGGCGCCGCTATGCCAGGCGTCGCCCGCTCAGCAGCCCGACAAGGAACAGCACGATCGCCACAACCAAGAGCACATGGATGAACGCGCCAATCGTGTAGGTCCCAACGATCCCGAGTAGCCACGCGATCAACAGAATGACGGCGACGGTGTACAGCATGTGAATTCTCCGGCGAGGTCTCGGCCCCGTGTTTGACAACGAGGACGGCGACCATGCGCCGCCCTCGCACGGACTATCGGTTCGTGAAGCCGTCGGCTCTGCGAACCTCGCCCATGCTGAGTGCAACTATCTGCGATTGGCACCGTGGCCCGCTGTTCAGTTGTGGACACACGACCGCCGCCCGTCCAAACAGGTACCGGGTGTGCAATGGAGCACACACCGCGATCGCACAACGCGTATACGATCGAACCCGTCGGCCGTCCTCCCGCAACGGACCTCCGAGTCGTCATTCCAGAAGGAAGTGCTAGATGAAAAGAATTGTCATCGCCGCGGCGATGAGTCTGTGTGTGCTTTGAACGCACGCCTTGCGCGCCTCGCGGGTGTGGTCGCCGTTGGCGTACTGCTGTCGGTGAGCGCGGTTGGGGGGCAGACCGTCATCACACCGCCGAATAACAAGTACACACCGGCACAGGATGTGGAACTCGGTCAGCAGGCGGCAAAGGAAGTCGAGCAGCAGTTGCCGCTGCTGCGAGATGACGGCATCGAGTCCTTCGTGGATCGAATCGGTCGGCGCCTGGTACAGGTGATACCGTCCGAAATGGAGCACCGCGAGTTCCGATACTCCTTCAAAGTCATCAACGTGCGCGAGATCAATGCGTTTGCCTTGCCGGGCGGGCCCATGTACATCAACCGCGGCATGATTCAGGCCGCAGGGGTCGAGGGCGAGGTTGCCGGCGTCATGGCACACGAGCTCAGCCACGTGATTCTGCGACACGGGACCGCCGGGGCGACCAAACAGCAGCCCTTCCAGATTGGCGCCATTGCCGGCGCGATTGCGGGAGCCATCATTGGCGGCAACGTCGGGCAAGTCGTCGCGCAGGGCACCCAGTTTGGTTTGGGCACCTACTTCCTTCGTTACAGTCGCGAGTACCAGAAGCAGGCCGACTTGCTGGGCGTTCAGCTGATGGCGCGCGCCGGATACGACCCGCTCGATCTGATGCACATGTTTCAGACGATCGAGAAACAGGGCGGTGGCGGCGGTCCGCAGTTCATGAGCGACCATCCCAATCCTGGAAACCGGGAGGCCTACATCACCCAGGAAGCCTCGCATCTGCGAATCGAGGGTCGGGCCGGCGACTCCCGCGAATTCGCGCGCGTGCAGGATCGGCTGCGGAGCATGCCCCAGGCGCCGACGACCGAACAGGTGACACGTCAGGCCAAGCAGACGCCTACTCGGTCAGGACAACCGCCGCCCGACGCGCGCACCATCGGCACTCGCGTGGCGCTCGCCGTCATCGCGGTTCAAGAGCTATACGGAGGGGGACCTGTTTCGCGTCAGCGTACCCGACAACTGGCGCGAGGTGGCGACGAGCTCCTCAGTGAAATTCGTGCCCGACGGCGCCTACGGCCAGGTGCAGGGCCACACGGTCTTTACCCATGGCGCGGAGCTTGGGTTTATTCGCAACGAAGTCCACTCGCTTCAGGAAGCGACCCAGGAATTCATTGACGGCCTCGCGCAGTCCAACCCCTCGCTGCGCGCGCACGGCGGTCTTCAGAACACGAAACTGTCCGGTCGCAAGGGGCTCGTAGGCACATTCAGCAACGTCTCGGAAGTGACCGGCCGGGGAGAAACGGTCACGGTCTTCACGACGCTGCTCCGCGATGGCAATCTCTTTTATTGCATCGGCGTCGCGCCGCAAGACGAGTATCAGGCGTACGAACGATCGTTCCAGCGCGTGGCGCAATCGATCCGCCTTAGCGACTAGTGTTGTCTGCTGCTGAATTCATTCTGGAACCGTTACAGGAGATCACATGGACGAAACGAGACATGAAGAAATTGCCGAGCCACGACTTCGAGGCCGCCGCCGGTCATAGGAGCCGGTTTCTGACGGGCCTTGTGGGTGGCGCACTCATTGGGACCGCCGCAGGCGTGCTCTTCGCCCCTCAGATCAATGCTGCGCTACGCAACATTCGACGGCAGTTGACGGACACCGCTGCGGGAGCCAGCGACGCCGCGGCGGAAAAATATCGAGAGGCCACGACGCGCGTCGGCGACGCGGTTGACGATCTTCAGCAGAAGGGCCGAGCAGTCTATGGGAAAGCACTGAGCGCGGTCGTACGCGGCGCGGAGGATGTCAAGGAGCGGGCTACCGAGGCCCGGAGCGAACTCGATCAAAGCGCCGCCCCTGCTGCGCGCCGCTCGTCATGAGGACAGGGGTCAATCGTCATGAGCGATCGAATCGTCCGATCCGACTTACTGTAAGGATTCGCACATGAAAACCATCGCAATTGTCGGCATCGCGCTGATCGTGATTGGTCTGGCAGCGCTCGCTTATCAGGGAATCACGTATACGACTCGGGAAACAGTCTTGGATGTCGGGCCGATCCACGCCACGACGGAACGAGAGCGAACGTTCCCGCTTCCTCCGGTGTTGGGAATCGCGGCCGTGGCGGGGGGTGTCGCCCTTCTGCTCGCCGGCGTTCGCAAGCACGCGTAGGCGAGTGCGCGTGAGCGTGAGGCCGTGTTCACGGTCTCGTGCGATCGAGCGACGGAGGTGCGCGGCGTTGAGGAGCGTTCGCCGGCGCGCCGCAGGGCTACCCGGCGACTTCCCTGATGAGGTCAGTCGCGGAGGACGACGGTTAGGAGAGCGTTGTTAATCTTCAAGCCGCCGTTGTAGTCGATGAACCCGAGCTTCCGAAACTTGTTCATGAAGAAGTTGACACGCGAGCGTGTCGTCCCGACCATTTCGGCGAGGACCTCCTGAGACACTCTCGGAAGTGCGCGGTGAGACGTCTCGGGTTCACCGTAACGCGCGAGCAGCAGAAGCGTGCGCGCAAGCCGCTTCTCGCTGGAGTTGAACATCTGGTCGATCAGATCTTCCTCGATTCGGATGTTTCTCGTCAGCATGTGAGTAAGGAAACGATCCGCGAATGCAGGCCGAGCGTGCAGCTGCTGCACCATTTCCTTTTTCTCGACGGTGAGGATGGTGCACGGGCCCATCGCCGACGCGGTTGCCATCCGTTGCGACTGGCCCGCAAGGCAGCCCTCGCCGAAGAAATAGCCTCCATCGAGCACGGCGACTACGGCCTCTTTTCCCGCATGCGACAACACCGTCAGCCGAACGGCGCCCTTCTCGACGTACATGACGCTCGTGGCCGGATCCCCCTGAGCAAAGATCCTCGCCGCGGCTTCGAACTCGACGCGGTCTGTTCGCACGCCGGTCCAATCGACTGCGTCGGCCGGTTTCGGTGCGCGCTTCGACTTGCCCATCGCAAATTATTGTGCCACAAACGCGGTGTTCCGCAGATGACAGAAAACGCGCCCAAGCCAGTTCGGACCGGCTGGCGCGCTCGACGCGCGGAACAGTTCGTTGACGTTCCCACACTTGAATGCGTTCTGCTGTCAATTCCAGGCGCCAGGCCTGGGGATGGATAGACCTGGCAGCGGACGTGCGGCAAACAGGTGCCGGCATGGTCTGGCGATCAGGCGTGCCCACCGGTTAGCACGACTCACACGCGCGCTGTCTGTGGCAATTCCCGTGTTCGCGTACATCTGCCTGTATAACTTCGAAATCAACACGAACGCGAGCCGCGCCCGCAGAGTCGGCGTGCAGCGGGATCGCGCCCAGATCCGCCGAAGGCTGTAGAACTGATCCCACACCGCCTGTGTCCTCGTGCGGATCTCCTCGGGGGACATGGCGGGATGTGGCGTATACACCTTCGGACGTTGCGCCTGTGGGATCAACCAGTGACGCGTGATGGGGACGCCCGCAATTCGCGTGGCATCGCTCCCCAGCCTCTTCTCCCACTCGTTGAAATCAAGGGTGCCTGGATAGGGGGTCAGCATCACGAACTGTGCGAAGGCCAGCCCCGCGCGATCGGCGATGTCGGCCGTGGCCGCAAACGTTGACGGGCGATCGCTCGGGAGTCCGAAGATGAAGGAGCCGAGGACATGCACGCCGTGATCGCGGAACGTACGCAGGCGCGTGACCAACGCCTCGCCGACGTCGTTAAAACTCTTGTACACGTCCTTGAGGCCTTCCGGCGTGACAGCCTCTACGCCGACGAGTGCACCCTTGATCTTGGCGCGCCGCATCGCTGCGAGGAACGTTTCATCCTCGGCGGCTTCCATGGTGATTTGGGTGAAGAACACCATGTCCGGTGGAAGTTGCGCCAGACGGTCCATCAACTCGAATCGCTCCGAGCGCAGCGCCCGCAGCTCTTCGAGCCGGACCGCGTTGCACTGCCGCTCGGCCATCGCGAGATCGGCCAACGTCACCGGGTAGAAGTTGTCGTCGGCAAGCGCGACGAAACGAAAGCCGCGTCGGCGGAGCTCCACAATCTCCTCGACGACCGCGTCCACACGACGCTGTCGCGGCTTCTGCCCGTCGGTGCGCCATACCGAACAGAACGAGCAGTGCTTCGGACAGCCGCGAACCGTCTGCACCGAGCCCCACATGTAGCGCCCGTGGGGCAGCAGCTCCCAGCGCGCGGGGACGAACCGATCGGCATCGACACGTCCGGCCTCATAAGTCGCCTTTAGTGTGCCGCGCGCCACGTCGCCGAGCACGAGCGGCCAGATCACGTCGCCGTCGCCCTTGACAACCGCGTGGGCACCGCCGAGATTGTGCGCCTCCTCCGGGTACAGCGTGGCGTGGATGCCGCCGAAGACAACCACCGCCCCTCGGGACCTTGCGAGGGTGCCAATTTCGTATCCCCGAAGCGCGTTGCCAGTGTGTATACCCACTCCCACGACGTCGCCGGGTTGAACGGTATCAAGGTCGAAGGGCTCCAAGGTTTCGTCCGTAATACGTGGGCGGCCATGTGAAGCCGGAGTCGCTCCAGCGAGGACGAACAGCCATCGCGGCGTGATCACACCGACGCCGAACGACAGATGGCTGGGATTGACCAGATGGACAGTCATCTCGCTCAAGAGCTTCGAGACGACACGATCGCGATGGCGGGAACCGGGAGCCGCGGCAAGTCGACGGTGAAGACGCATCCCCTATCAGGCAAGTTGCGCGCATAGATCCGGCCATCATTTGCTTCGACGCCCCATCGGCTGAAGGCGAGGCCGAGACCTACGCCGGTTCGATCGGCGCTGCGTTGCTCGAACGGGCGGAACAGTACGTTGACGTCCTCACCCGGAAGCCCGCCGCATTCGTCTTGGATCTCGATGAGCACGCGCTCGGCGCTCGCGCCGACCCGCAGCGTGACCGTGGTACAAGGTCTGGTGAACTTGAATGCGTTCTGGAGTAGGTTTCCCACCACCGATGCCAGCACTTGGCGGTCGGCTTCGATCGCCATTCCATCCTCGACGGGCATCACGATGAGTCTGATGCCCCGTGCGTTTGCTTCCAATGTTGCAGCCGGCTCGAGTTCCTGGATGAATCCGGACACCGGGAATCGCTCTCGATTTTGGATGCCCTGGGTGAGACGGACCTCGGCGAGCGAGCGACCAGTCAGTGCGCGTATGCCCATAAGGCTGCGATGGAGCACGGTCCCGGTGCTCCCTGCGACTCCGACATTCCCCGTCTTCAGAACCTCGAACGCGAAGATCGCGGTGTTGGTCAAGTTCCGCAGCTCATGAGCCAAGAACCCGAGGCGCTCGCTCCCGCGCGCCGTTTCTCCATCGAGGGTGGACTGATTTCGTTCGCGCCCGTACTCGGTGACCGCGCCCGCGATGGCGTCATCGAGACATCGGTTCAGCCTGCGAAAGTCATCCGTGCTGACGGGCGCATCCATTTCCACCGCCAGCTCGGTGATCGACTGACAGACGTCGCCATAGTCGTGCACGACCTGCGAGACGGTGAACCCCTGAAGCAGAAGGTCGTGCCCGTGTTGGATCGCGCTCTTGCCAATCTCGGGGCTTGATATGAGGCCGAGGCGCAACGTATTTACCAGTTGATCCAAGAACACGGGCACGCCGTGATCGATCTCCGCTTCGGTGGGCGGTGGAACCGACCTCGCGGCCACCTTCGCCCTGCACCGCTTGATGATCTCTTCGCGGTTTACGGTAATGAATTCATGGAGCATTGGAGATCTCCAGCGAGTCGCGCGCGATGGTAATGCATGAGCTGCACGAGAGGGTGTTCCAAAGCGCACACCCCCCGATGATGGGGCTTTTCAAGTCCTGCCCTAGAGGGAGGTGCGTAAGGGAAACGCAGTCCGCAGGAGATGGATGCGTTGCGACGCGCGCGGACTTTTGCAATTCGATTTCCAGGCGATGCCGGTGTCCGCCCTCTAGCGCGTAAAGGACGCACCGAAGATCGAGCGTAGCAGTGCCGCCATCTGAAGTCTGGCTGAAAACTGGTAGACAGCCGCCAGATGCGAACATTAAGTCTTTCATTTATAAATAGTTATATTTGGCGGAGAGGGTGGGATTCGTTCCCGTCGAACCCGCTCACATCAACAATTTAGGCCAGTTTTCAATTGCTCAAATCGCTAGAAACGCTCAAAACCTGAGTATCAGGTACAAAACAGGTACAGCATAACTATCGTCCACTGCGGCAGGCAGCGATCTCTGAAATCGTTGCCTTCGTTCGACCGATAGGGAACCTGTCGTGTCCCATCACGTCGCCGAGCCAATTCACCTCGACGGATGTCCACATCACGCGGCCCGCTCATAATAATTCAGGAGACCCCAAGTCGTGAACGCCCACGGATCCGACGCTGACTTCGACTGGTTATGATCCCATCGATCAACATATTGCCCAGCCCTCGATGATTGCGTTTGTGATGACAATGCAAGCGGGTCGCCTTCAAACAACCCCAAATACCAGTTTTGTGCAACGAGGGTGCGGCAACTCAGCACACTCCATGGAAAACCGCGTTCGATTTTCCTACGCTTCCCGGTCTCAGAGGCTGGTTCCTACCCGATCTCCGCGACGTCGCTTTTCAGCTTCGACTCCTTCAGATACGCGCTGCTGGGAGCATCGTAGCCAATGGCGAGCTTCTTCTTCTTGATGAAGGTAATCGTCTCAGCGTGATCGCAGCCTACCTCGGTTTGCTTGAAATCGATGTTCAAGGGTTCAATCTCGAGATCACCGTCTTCGTCGAGCCAAAAGAATCGCTCGTTTGCGTCGGCAGCCGCGTTCAGGGCTTTGGCAGCATTGCGCCAGCGGAAGACTATCGGCGGCGCGTCGAGTGATGCGCTCGGTCCGGCGAGTACGAGCAGATCGTCGTTGCCGTCCCAACACAGATCGCGAATGCCATTTCCCGCAAGATCGAGGAAATGCCGGCGGTAGAGCTGTCCTCCTGGACCAATCGGTTCCAACTTCAACCGGTCGGCGTGTTTTCCCCGGGGATCAACGGGCACGGGTCTGATTTCCAGCACGACGGCAATTCCACGCAGCACTGGTGCGCGCAAACCAACGAGCAGGCGCCCCCTCGGCGCGCACGCGAGTCCCTCAATGTCGATGCCGTTGTCTTTGCCCGGAATATCTTGAAAACGTGCGAAGAGTTCATCGCGACGAATCGCATCGAGCAAATCGCTCGTTTGATCGCTACCACGTAGCTGTGCGGCGCGCGCTTCACTTTCCGATGGGCCATCTTCTGCGATACGCGGCTTTTGCTCGCTTCCACCAATAGGTATGCATCCGAGAAAGAACCGATTCGCGTCGGACTTCACCTGTGCAAGCTCGGCGAGATTTTCCGCGTCGTCGACGCCCGACTCGGCTTTGCTTCGCTTCAAACTGTGTGAGCCAACCATCCACAGCAGCCGGCGTTCGGGATCGAAGTCTATTCCCTCGAGATCGATTTCCTTCACCTTTTTTGTCGGATCGGCCGGCGGCGGTTTAGGGAGATCGAACCACTTGCTCAAATCGAGCATGTCCGTCTTCTCATAGCGCTCGCCGCCATCTCGCTCTTCAAGCCGGACGATTTTTACGCCCTCGTCGCCACCAGCAAAAAGCGAGTCGCCGAGCTTCACCATGGCCGAAAGCGATTCAGCCGTGAACTTGCCAGCCTTTTCGAAATCGAGCGTAACCTTCATTTGAACGCCCTTCCTTGTTGCCCAGGGCACTGGTTGTGGGCACTTGTTTTCAAGTTATCCTGTTGAGTTTGAAATATCGGGCAGTGTACGCGATCCGACAGGAAATCGCCCGGGGATGATCTCGGTCCATTCATCGAGGAGCAGACCGCATTGCCGCGCCTACGGGCGGGTCGGGCTTAGCAGGATGTGAACGTCGCATGGAGGTCGAGTGAGGATGCGCACCGCAAATTAAGACCTGTCCGTCTCGAATTCGTTGTCAGGCCGCCGCCGGGAGCTGGACCAAGTCCCGGCAGTGGGAGACCCAACGCACATTGTTCAGTTCTGCACGGGCGACCGTGTGTCCGGAGGCGAAGGTCAACGGCGTGTGGCCCTCCAACGACGCATGGCTGCGTGCCGCGTTGTAGTAGGCCTGGAAATCGGTGAGCTTCCGTTCAAGATCGCGGGCATTCCAGAACAGCACATGGTCGAGAAATTCTCGCCGCATCGTCCCGATCAGGCGCTCCACGAATGGGTGTGAGACGGGCACGTGAGGCACGGTCTTGATTTCGTCGATCTCCAGAATCCGAAGGTTCGCCGTCCAACGGTGCGCCTCGAACAGCGGATCATGATCGGTACTGAGATGGCGGGGTGTGCCCCGAGCATGGATGGCAGCGTTGAACATGCGACAGACGTCGGCGCCAGTGATCGCACCCCGGTGCACGCCGACGCCGATAAGGCGACGCGTGAACTGGTCCATGACCACGAGCACCCAGTAGCTGCGGAGCACGATGGACTCGCATCGAAAGAGGTCCACGCTCCAGAGGCTGTCTGTGGTGTGTCCGATGAACGACAACCACGAGGGCCCGATTCCGCCCGGAGTGGGGCGATAGTGTTTCGACAGCACGCGGTACACGACGTTCTTGTCGACCTCGACCCCGAACGTTTGCGAGATGATGCGCGCGATCCGTGGACAGCCGAACCGAGGATTTCGCGACTTGATCTCGACGATGGCCTAGATAAGGGCCTCGCTCGGCCTCTTCGGTCCGGGCTTCTTCGAGCACGGGCTTGACGAGAACAGTCGGCGGTACTTGCGACGCACCAACGCCTGATGAAACGCCAAGAGCGTCGAGGGGCGTACGCCGATGGCGACCTTTTGGAAGCGTCCTGGACTGACGAAGAGCGACCCGAATCCGAAGAGCAACCGGTCGCTCAGCGTCAGGTTCGGCGCCCGCTGGCGCGCACGGCGCAGAACGATCAGTTGCTGTTTGAGCAGGAGATTCTCCGCGATCACCGCGCGCACGCCACCCTGGCCACACAGCGTCGCGGTCATGACGGCCAGGTGAAGCAGGGTCAGCAAGAGGTCCTTCATGCGCGAGACAGCGTAGTTGAGACATCAGGCACCGCGCAACGTGATCTCAACCCTGGATTCCGCGAGAGAATTGGGAATTCGAGACGCACAGGCAGCATTCAAGACGGGAATAGTCGCGGACCGGGTGGCGCGACCATCATTTGTCCTTGTACGTCGCTCACAGATTTCGAATAACAGGGACGTGAACGATCGCACGGATCGATCGATACAGGTCAATGGCTCGCATGGAAACGTCACGAACAAAGATCAGGAAACCGAACGACTGCGACAGGAAGTCGAGCGGCTTGAGGGTGAGCGGGATCGGCTCCGCCGCGAAAGTGAACGGCCTCAAGCAGCGCGGGCCAGCACGCCGGATGTCGACAGGCTGCGCTGTTTGCCAAGCCGCTGAAAAGCGATTCCCAACGACCGCGCCGCATGCGGTATGGTCCGAAAGCGCGGCGGTGGAGTGTAGCGCAGCCGGCGGTGGGAGTGGCCATCCTGACGAGGACTCGACGTCACACGACGGGACGCGTCGTGGATATCCAGCAGGAGCTCGATCGCATCCTCACGGATACGACGGCGGCTTCCGTGGGGACGAGCGGCGCCGTTTCGACGTCGGCCGTGACGGTCGATCGTGCGCGGCTGCTGCAGCGGCTCGAAGCGCTGCTGGCGGCGCTGAATCGCCGCTAGGGTCATCATTTCCGATTGCGCGCCTGCTATAATTCACCCGCTTCGAGGTCAGCAAATCCGATGCAATGCCGTGAATGCGATGCCGTGTTGCCGCCGGAGGCGCGGTTTTGCCTCTCGTGTGGCGCCCGCGTCGAACCGGACGCGCCAGACTCGACGGTCGATCCGCTTTTCGAAACCCTCAAGAAGGCGATCGGTTTCCAGTATCGCATCGAGCGGCTGCTTGGCCGCGGTGGGATGGGTGCCGTCTACCTCGCGCACGAGCTCGCGCTCGACCGCGACGTCGCGATCAAGGTCCTGCCTCCCGAGCAGGCGAGTACGCCCCAGATGCGGGAGCGCTTCCGGCGCGAGGCGCGCACCGCCGCCCGCCTGAGTCACCCGCACATCGTCCCGCTGCATACGTTCGGTGAGGTGTCGGGCCTCGTCTATTTCGTGATGGGCTACATTGCCGGCGAGTCGCTCGCATCGCGGCTGAAACGCCAGGGACCGTTCCCGCCGGAAGAGGCGCGCACGCTGCTCGTGGCGATTTGTGACGCGCTGGACTACGCGCATCGCCAGGGTATCGTGCACCGCGATATTAAACCCGACAACATCCTGATCGATACAGTGTCGGGCGCGCCGCTCCTGACCGATTTCGGGATTGCCAAACGGGCGCTCGCAGAGGCCCAGCTGACGACGACGGGACATCTGATTGGGACGCCGCACTACATGTCGCCGGAACAGGCAGTCGGCCGGGCGGACGTCGACGCACGCTCGGACCTGTACTCGCTTGGCGTCGTGGCGTACGAGATGGTCTCGGGTCGCCGTCCGTTCGACGCCGAGAGTCCGATGGATGCGCTGACGCAGCGTCTGACGCGCGACCCGAGATCGCTCGGATCGGCGGCGTCAGAGGTCCCGCCCGATCTCGCGCTCGCCGTCGATCGCTGCCTCCAGCGGGACGTGACGAAGCGGTGGCCCGATGCGAAGAGCCTGCGCGAGGCGCTTCTGCCGTCTGATGAGGAATCCGAGGATTCGCTTTCCGGGAGGCTGCTTCGGACCAGCGTGACGATCGGGTTGCTCAGTGTGCTCGCCTTTGGATATGTATCGGTTTATTCGGCCCTCAATCCCAATTTCCGGTTGCCGCTCAGGGGTATTGGACTGCTCGTGGGACCGGCCGTGCCGATGGTGATCTTGGCTCTTGTCGCGACGATAGGGCTGCGTTCGGAAGGCCTGGACGGCAGGAGCATTCTCATGAAGGCCTTCCAGCAGCCGCGACGGTGGCGATCGTGGTACCCGCGGGCCCTTCGACGGCGCGGCGACGTATGGAACCGTCTCCCGCACCAGCTCCGGCGCTTTCGCCTCTATCGCGGTATCTTCCAGATTTATATGTTGGGGATCCTCATGCCGTTGCAGTTGATGACCGCAGTCGGCCGTCACTTGCCGGCCGCCGTGTATTGGGTAGCGTGGGCAACAGCGTTCATCGGCATGGCGTTGCTGCTCGCGGAGCGTCGCCGTGCGACGAAGTTCGTCCGCGCGAAGGTGGCGGTGACCGCCGCGGAAGCGTCGGCAATTCTGACCACGTCCACATGGGGGACATCGACGTGGCGGCGAGCGCCGACCTCGTCTTTGCTCGGTGATCGGGGGCACACGCCGCGTCGCGCGATCGAAGCGCCCGATCCCACAGCTTCGGAACGCACGACGCAACTTTGACCGCCTTTATCCGGCCGGCCTTCCTTACTGACTGACTCGTTCGCGTTTCACGTTCGTCAATTGGACCGGCTGCAGATCGTCATTCTCGAGTAAC
>CAVUTO010000021.1:0-82287 GCA_963744405.1 Vicinamibacterales bacterium | reverse complement strand
GGTAGTTCGTATACGGTCCGGCCTTCGACCAGTCGGTGTGGCTCAGGCCCTCGCTGTCCCACACGACTTCGCCTTCCCGGATGGTGAGCACCGCGCGGAGGCGGCGGTCGCCCTGCAGCCGGCCGTGACCGGCGTCCAGGAAGCCAAAGCGTCCCGTCTGCAGCTCGATGACGGCGATGTCGGCGAGCCCGCCTTCGTGAAAGGTGGCGAGCTCCGGGCGCTTGATCGCACGGGCCGCGCGCATTGTGACGCGCTCCACCAACTGCTCGATCGGGACGCCCATGTTCAGGAACTTGGAAAGCGTCGTCATCATGTCGGCACGAGGTAGCAGGAGGCTGGTTTTGTCCATGGCCGTCGAGAGGACGTCGGGAAGAAATCCCATCCGCGCGGCGGGAATGGCGTTGCGGAACCAGAAGCCCTGGGTGCCGTGTCCAAGATCGAAAAGAACCCCACGCTTCCGCGCCGCGGTCAGGGTGTTGGTCAGATTGCCGTTCGAATCGAGCACGGGCGTGGTGAGTCCGAAGGTGTGCGTGATCAGATCGCCGGCGCGCAGTCGCTCGAGCACCAACTGTCGATAGTCCAATCCCTCCTTCTCCAGGTACTCCACCAGCGCCACGCCCCCCATCGATGCGGCGGCGCGGATGCTGCGCTCCACAGCGTCGGGACCGGCTCCTCGCAGGTGCGGACTCCGGATTCCCACGATCGTCTCGGGATGTTTGCGAGCCGTGTCGACGGCCTTCTCGACCTCGAGATCGGAGAGATCCGCTGCCGTTTCTCCTTCCAGCATGCCGCTGCCCACGATGTTGAGGAAGGCCAGCACGCGAACCTGCGAACGGTCGATCACCAGTTGCTTGAACGACTCGAAGTTTTTCCAGCCGGTGCTGCCGGCGTCCACGACGGTTGTCACGCCATGGCGGAGGGTGTTGTGATCGGGGTTGACGTTGCGCCAGCCGGTGCGGGGATCTCCCTGGCGGAAGACGGCTTGGGCATTGACGTACGCATGAAGGTCGATCAGGCCCGGTGTGACGTAGTAGGCGCTGACGTCCACGGTGGTTCTGGCCCGGTGCGCCGGCAGGTTGACCGCGATGCGCGCGATGCGCTCTCCCACGATCGCAACGTCGAAGCGCCCGTGCCGGCCGCTCGACGGATCGATCACGATGCCGTTCTTGAGCAGCAGGTCGTAGATCGGGTCCGCTGACGCGACCACGCCTGACGGTCCCGTCGGCTGCTTTGTCGGTTCGAGCGGAGGAACGCTTGCGCTGCCGCGGGTATTGCCCCAGTCGGCAAACGCGCGGCCGTCGCGGTCGTAGACGATCTCTCCGGCCCGGATCGTGAGAAGGTTCACGATGCGACGCGTCCCCAGGCGCTTCTTTTCCCAAGCGTCGTGATAGGCAAATACGCCTTCCTCGATCTCCAGGACGGCGACGTCGGCCTCCCGGCCGTCGCCGAGCGTGCCGATCTCGGGAAAACGCCGGACAGCGCGCGCCGGAGTGACGGTGGAGCGGTAGATGATCTCCTTCAGCTCCATGCCGAGCGTCATCATCTTGGACATGCAGTTGGGCATGTCCGACTGCGTAGTGAGAATGCTCGAAGCATGGATGTCGGTGCTGATGATGTCCGGCGGAAAGCCGAGACTCATGGCGCGATCCGCCACAGTCCACAGGAAGCTCCCGCCGCCGTGCCCGAGGTCGAAGAGGACGCCCCGCTTGCGGGCCTCGTGCATGAAGGGCTGGATCTGCCCCGTTCGCCGGTCGAGCACCTCCACGTGCCGGTCGTTGTAGAAATGGGTGTGCAGATCGCCGGGCCGCATCTTCTCCAGCACCTTGGTGCGCGTATCCCGCCCGGTCCAGCTCAGGATGTTGTTGTCCAGGATGACCGGACGATTCGAAAGACGGCCGGCTTCCACGGCCCGCTCGACAGAGATGAATCCCTGACCGCCGAAATGCGCGTTCTTGATACCGACAATGAGATCGGGATACTCGAGAATCTTGCGCGCCGTCGCCTGCGAGTCCATGTCCTCGACGCTGCTCTCGTTCCCGCCCATCCCAAGGCCGACGATGTTGATGAATGTGAGCACGCGAGTCTTGGATCGGCGAAGGATCTTCTCACGGTAGTCCTCGAAGTTGCGCCAGCCGGGGCCGCCCGCATCCACCACCGTCGTCGTGCCCGCGGGCAGCGCCACGTCGTCGGGGAAGAGGGCGCCGCTGTACCCGTAGTGGTGGCTGTGAATGTCCACGAGCCCAGGGACCACGTAGAGTCCCTTCAGGTCCACCCTCCGTTTGGCGGAGTCGGCGGGGATGCTCGCGGCCACGCGCGCGATCCGTCCATTGCGGATGGCCACATCCCGAACGCCGTCGATCTCGTTGGCAGGATCGATGACGTGACCGCCGGTCAGGAGCAGGTCGTACGAATCCTGCTGGGCGGTGAGCGGAAGACCGGCGAGCAGCGCCAGAAGGACGATGATGCCGACGGCGCGGCCCTCAATCGATGTAGGCAATGCACTCCACCTGGAGCAACTGGCCGGGGCCCCGGCGAAAGCCAGTGGCGCCGAAACAGGAGCAGACGGGTCTCGGCTCGGGAAAGCGCTCCTGGAAGACCTCGTACACGGCGCCCCAGTTCTTCGCAGGGTCCACGAGAGAAACCTTGATCCTGAGTACGTTGGCCATTGACGTACCGGCTTTTTCCAGGCTTTCCTTCATCATCTCTAGCGCATCGCTGAACTGCTGCCGCGCGTTGCCCGGCCCTTCGGGACGCCGTTCGGGATACCAGCCCCCGATGCCGCCGACGAACGCGAGATTCCCCGAGCGGATGGGACCGCCCACCCGTTGCTTGCCGGGCCTCGAGAATGCCCCTTGGGCTGTCATGTTCACACCACCGCGATGCAGTCGATTTCAACCGAGCGGCGTCCCGTGTCGCTGTCTGTGACCTTTATGGGAGCCTCCATTTACGCATCGCGGAGAGAATACCCGCCCGGACGCGGCGAGGCAAGGCTGTGCGACGTGGAGGAAATGGACATTGCGAGCTTCTATGATCGATGTGAACGTGCGGAAGCCCGTAGTGTCCCACGACTGGATCGACAGGCGAGGGCAGGACTTACGGCCGGTGATATAGACTCCGGCCGTGATCGACATCTCCGCGTTCCAGTTGCTGCTCACACTCCTCACCGGGTGGCTGGACCATCCGGAGCGAGATGTCCTTCGTTATTTGCTCGAAGAGAATCGTGTGCTTCGGCGTCAGCTGCGGGGCGACGCCTGCAGTTGACCGACGACGATCGCCGCCGGCTCGCCGTGCGCGCGTATCGGCTGAGCCGCGGACGATTGCGGGAGATCGCGACCGTCGTGACTCCGGACACGTTGCTTCGCTGGCATCGGCAGCTCATCGCCCGGAAGTGGACGTATGCCAGACGCTGCATGAGTCGTCGAGGAGTGCTGACGGAGATTCGGCGTCTGACGATACGGATGGCGGAAGAGAACCCCACCTGGGGCTACACACGCATTCAAGGAGCCTTGAAGAACGTCGGGCATCGCGTGGGCCGCTCGACGATTGCCCGGATGTTGAAAGCCGCCGGCGTGCCACCTCAACCCGAGCGGCCGACCTCCTGGCAGACATTCGTGCGCGCGCACTGGGGGGTGATCGCCGGGGCGGATTTCTTCACCACCGAAGTCTGGACCTGGCGCGGATTGGTGACGTACTACAGCGTGTTCGTGATCGACCTCGCATCACGACGCGTCCAGATCGTCGGGTGCACACCGCATCCCGACGGTCTGTTCATGCGACAGGTCAGTCGCACGCTGACCGCGACAGACGGCCTGTTGAGCGCCCATCGCGTGCTGATTTGTGATCGTGATCACAAGTGGAGCGGCGACGCGCGACAGATGCTGGAGGATGCCGGCGTGCATGTGGTGCAGACGCCGTTTCAGGCTCCCAATGCCTGGACACTACGAGGATCAGGTCGTCGTGAGTCCGTGACCACACCTGTCCTACCTGCCTCGTAGACTAATGCTACGGTTGTTCGAGCGGCCGAACCGCCGAAGCGCACGACTTTAAGAGCGATCGGGCGCACACGATGACGCAGACTGCGGCTCACATCGTCCTGCTGGGTGACTCGATCTTCGATAACGGTGCCTATACCCAAGGGGAGCCCGACGTCGTGACGCACCTACGGACACTGCTTCCCGCCGGGGGCTCGGGCGATGCTGCTCGCGAAGGATGGGGCAATCGCGAAGGTGATCCTTCGCGCCATGGCCTTTAACGCAGACGTAGCATGAGGGAGCCCGAAGGGAGAACCATGTCGGTCAGAACCAGCTCGCTCGTACAGAATCTCTTCACCGGCCCGATCGATGTGGTGGGTGACATCCACGGTGAAATTGATGCGCTGCAGAATCTGCTGACGCGGCTTGGATACGGTGCGGATGGTTCGCACTCGGAGGGGCGGAGACTTGTCTTTGTCGGCGATCTGACCGATCGAGGCCCCGATAGCCCTGCTGTTGTTCGCCTGGTCAAGCAGTTCGTGGAATCGCTCCGCGCCCAGTGTGTGCTCGGCAACCACGATCTGAACTTGCTGCTGTGCAATCTCGCGGAACAGCACAACGGCTCCAAGCACCCGTTCGGAAAGAGCCGCAAACACGATAATCATTGGTTCTTCGGGGAGGAATGGTCGCTCGACAACACTGAGCCAACGCCGGCAGTGCTCGCGGACGAGCAGACCAGACATTGGGTCGTGGACTTTCTCCGTTCTCTGCCGCTTGTCCTAGAACGAGACGATGTTCGAGTGGTTCATGCGTGCTGGGATGATTCGATGGTCGAGATCGCTCGTCGCGCGTCGGATACGGTGACGCTCTACACTCATTATCACGATCGGATTGAAGCTGACCTCACGGAACTGCCAAAACTAGATTCGACGGATCGGAAGCTCGTCCACCAGAACGGAAATCCCGTGAAGGTGCTCACCTCGGGAAAAGAGAGTCGGACCGACACGCCGTTTGAGGCTGGTGGCGAGACACGATGCGAACAGCGAGTCAAATGGTGGGAGAGCTACAAAGACCCACAGCTGTGCGTGTTCGGTCACTACTCGAACGGGCGTGAGCAAACGAGCACGTCATCGCGCGCGATCTGTGTTGACTTCGCCGTGGCCTCGCGATGGAAAGAGCGCAAGCAGAAGTCGTTTTCCGGGACGTACGAAGGAAGCCTGGCAGCACTGCGCCTTCCGGAAGGAGGTGTCGTGACCGACGATGGAGCTGAGAAGACGCTCGCAATGGTGCTGAGCACGTGACCGTGAGGGAGTCCTTGCTGTTCTGTTCGCCCCGTTTGCCGTCATTGTGAGGTAACGGACAGGGTGTCCTTGGCAAAATGAAGTCGCTCTTTGTTTTGAGCTGCGACTCTGGCCCTGAGAGGGATTATGTGGCTCTTCACGAAACACGGTTTCTTCAGCGTCGTTTGCGCCCGTCAGGGTAACGGTAAGCATGGCCAGCTGATTGACACGACCCGCCTCATGGTGCGCGCGAGAGTGTGCGGGCACCTCGAAGCCCTGAAGAAGCGGTGGCCCGGCCATCTCGGCCTCTGCGATATACGGACGTTTGCCGGGACCGACTACGCCTTCCGGATCTTTGTCCGACAAGCACGCATGGTCTAACAGGAGGAAGATTAGCTTCACCCACACCGGTAACCGTTGAAGCCGCCGGTCAAGAAACTCGAATCATCCGCTTCACATTCGACGCAAGGAATGCAGCAACCCTATATAATCTGTCGTGACATCCAGAGTGGCGCGCCCGATTGGCGGCGCGCTCGGCAACCTGCCCCGGACCGGCAAGGTGCCATTGCGCAACCCACGCGCAGATGTGGCCGTGACGAGCGGCAACGCAGGTCCAGCCGAGCATCCCTCGGCCTCTGGGTGCCTTCCCGTGGAGGTACCGTGACTGACTACTCGCAGAATTCCGACGACCCAATCTCGAACCCACTCGATCGTAACGGCGACGACAACAGCGATGATGACCAGTTCGTCGAGGTCATATTCATCGGCGGGCCAAGGGGGACCGCCACCGGCGTTCCCACCCAGCCCTGTGACCTCAGTTGGCTGTTCTTGTGCTGGGCATGGGAAAGCGGATACCGGGATTGGACCCAAGGCGTGCGTGCTCTCGCGCGGGCGCTGCGCGGACTGGAGCGCACGGGTCTAATCAAACGACGGTCCATCAGGAGTCCCGGCCGTCCCACGCACCACGGTTTCATCCTTACGGAAGAGGGTCGGGCTGCGGTAAAGGCTTTGTCGGGCGCCTGGCTCATGACGAGCGAACGATGATGAACACGCTGATGGCGCCAGTGCCGCTCGTCGTACGGACTGGCGTCATGTCGCGCAAAACGCATCATGGCATCTGAAATAAAACGGGCAACGCGGGAGGGAGCGGAGACGGACAGTTCGCAGAGCGAACCGTTGAAGACTCAGACCCTCCTGCTGCGCGTGAGTGCCAGCCCCGGCGGATTGCCGAGTTCGCGCTCGACGGGCTCGCCGCCGCGCTCAGGTAGCTTCCGGGCGGGGCGCCAAGTTGTGCACCCGTCTTTCGCCTGCAGCGTAGCTCGGACCACCGGTGGATGATTGTCGTAGGTATGACGTTCCCAATGGCTCTTTAAAGATTCTTGCCGAGCGGCCAGGCACGCCGGCTAACATCCGCATGCTGCCGTCGGCGTCGCTGAATCGAGTATGCCGCGGCTGATGCGGAACGTTAACCCACGATAGATGCCGAAGTGTTGTCTACTCACCGCAGACGATCCGTTTAGGACCACGGGCACCCACGCTGATCCACCGAGCCGCCCCTCCATTGCGACGCACGAGATGAGGAAAACGCGGTCGGCGATCGAGCCCGGCCCGCCGCCTGGTGCGTCCGCCATCGCGCCCTGACACCCCGTGCCGTTCTTGACACTCTCCGCGCCGACGCGCAGGATTGGGGTCGCGTGAGGCCGTCACGCAGGGCGAGCGTTGTCCGCCAGCCCCCATGGGACCCGACCGAGAAGGGGCTTTATGCCGACTACCCTCACACAACCAGCAGGGGGATCCATGGAACTCACGTATCGTGTTATGCGGGTTATTCGAGCGCATGACGGGCTCCTCGCGAGCCTCATCGTGGGGGCGGCGTTGGCGTCACTTGGCTCGACGGCGGTGGCCGGCAGCAATCGCATCCTCAAGGGGAGCGGCGGGCCAGCCGGGAGCGTGACCGGTATCGACTTCAATCGCTTCGTCGCCGACGGCAAGCTGTATGGCGTGTCGACCGTCGACAGCAAGATCTTCGTCCTCGACGCCGCCACCGGAGATACGGTCTACGTTGCCGGCCCGGCCGGCCCGGTGATCGGCCCGGACGACCTCGCCGTCGGAAGCGATGGATACGTGTACTACACCGACACGCTCGGCGGCTTCGTCGGTCGGCTCGATCCCGCCACCGACGCCACCGTGCCGCTGGCGAGCCTGCCGCTGGTCAACTCGATTCGGTTCTCGACCGACGGCACGCGCCTGTTCGCCGGTCAGTGCTTCCTCCCGCCCCCGTTCACCAACGGGCTCTACGAGATCGATTTCCAGCACCCCGGCGCGGCACCGCAGCTGATCACTGACTCGTTCGGATTATTCTGCTCGTTGAACTCGTTCGACTACCACGATGACCACATCTACGGCCCCCAGGTCATTACCGGGCAGATCTTCCGCGTCGATCCGAACACGGGCACGAAGGACATCGTCGTAAACAGCGGCACGCTCATCAATCCATCGGCGGTCGAGTTCGACTCCCAGGGCCGCCTGTGGGTGATCGACTCGGCGGTCAACAAGCTCTACCGAGTGGACCATCCCGAGCTGAACGGCCAGATCCCGGTGCTCGTCAGAACGCTACCGGGTGGGTCGGGCGTCGACAACATTGCCATCGACCAGACAAACGGGGACCGGATCCACGTCAGTAGCGGTGCCGATGGCTACATCATCATGATCGATCCGAACACCGGCGGCGTCATCGACTACCTCAAGACGGGTGGCCCGGTGTTGCCGACCGGCATCGCGATCACGTCCGACGGCAAGACCTTCCTGGGTGATTACCTCTCGGTGCGCACCGTGAACGTCCCGAACCACAAGATCGTCGCGTCGACGACGAACCACATCGATCTCGCCGGCCAGTCGATCATCCGGCCGCTCATGGTGGCGCCGTTCGGGACGAACGTGATCGTCACCGACTGGTTCGCCCGGCGTATCCAGCTGTGGGACCCGACGAATGGCGTTCCCCTGGCCCTGATCGCTCCCGCCCCGGGTAATACGCCGGTGAACGCGATCGCCTACCAGGGTGGAATCCTGTCGGCCGAGTTCAATACCAGCCCCTTCCTCACGTCGACGCTGGTCGCGAACACGGGCCCGGGCTTCCAGACCAAGACGACCCTCCTCCCGTCGCTCCCGTTCGCAGCCGTGACCGGGCTCGCCACCAACGGCACCGACGTCTGGTTCGCCGACTGGGTCAGCGGCACGATTCGACGGTTCGACGGCGCCACGACGACCGTCGTCGCCTTCGGGCTGTCCCAGCCCGAAGGCATCGCGCTCGACACCGACGGCCAGCACCTGCTGGTCATGGAGGTCGGCGCCCGGCGGCTGGTGTCGGTCGATCTTCAGGGAACTCCGGGGGCCAACGTCGTCACCGTCGAGGACAACCTCGACGTCGGCTACACCAACGGGTTTGCCCCGCCGTTCGGCTTCCTGAGCGGCGTCGCGGTCGACCCGACGAACAACGACATCTTGTACGTCGCGGACGCCAAGCGAGAGCTGCGCGTCCTCAAGCGCTGAGGCCCGGCCGCGCCGCATCAGCGGCCCGACTTGCGGTCGTGCGTCGGGTCGGCCGCGTCGGACCGCTCGTCATCGCGCTCGACGAGGCCGACGCCACCGCGGCCGAAGTTGCCGCCGCGCAGAGACGGCAGCATTGCCGGCGGATTGTGTCTTCCGTGACGACGTGCTCGCGAACCTGGATGCCGAAGCGCCACTCGGGCAATGGTCGCGTGGCTTCATGCTAAGAGCGGTCGAAACGATCCGTGTCCCTGTGGCAGCGGACGCAAGTACAAGAAATGCTGCGGAGCCAGCGGCCATTGAATGATGACGATTACTACACCCTGAAGCGCTATGAAGCGTTTCAGGCCGCGGCGGAGTGACGTCGCTAGCGCATTCGCGGGCCAGCCTTCGGTGAGACGCGTCGCCCTCTTTGGCTCAGTTGCTTCGGCGCCAACCGTTGAGACTAGCCGTCGGCGCAGCGTTCACCTGCACGAGCCGAAAGACACCGATTTGGCCGTGTGGCTCGATCCAGTCACCGGCCTCAATGAGCTGCGGAAGCTATCCGCGAAGGCGTTGCAGCGGCTGTGGCAGGAAAAAGAGCTCGGTGTCGCGCATCATCAGGTGGACATCTTCCTCTTCGATGCGACGGGAACGTACATCGGGCGCCTCTGTCACTTCAATGAATGTCCGAAGCACAAGCCCGAGTGTCGAGTACACGGATGCGGGGAAGTGCCGTTTCTCCAGCAGCATGAGGACTTCGAGTTTGATAGTGCGGAGGCACTCCGCCCTGGCCGAATCCACGTGCTCTTCGAACGGCATTGAACAGCGTCGCTGTGCTGGCGTCGCGATTGCGGCAAGGACCAGGGCTACCCGCGTGCTACCCGACTGGCGAAACTTCGCAGAATTGTTCGAACCTAGCAGCGTGGTCGTTTGGTTCGGGACCGAGGGGTCGGAGGTTCAAATCAACGATTGTGAGGGCTTGCTCGAGTTCCTCGGCGAAGACTTCAGGATGGCTGCGATTCGCCAGCCACCACGCTTTTTCGTGTGCGACGTGCTGCTGGGCGGTTAGCGTGACGCTAACATGTCGTTGTTTCAACGTGAACGAAGCTCACGGAGGAGCGCATCGGCGTCGACAAGGCGGCCGGCCTTCACGTCCTCTTCGGAGTCGCTCAAGGCCTTATGCAACGCGGCGCGGTCTTCCTCGTCGAGCCAGTCACCGGGGTCGAGCGGCAAGAGCTCGACTTCCGTTCCTTCGGGAAGGTCCGTGGGTTCATCAATGACGAGCCGTCCAGCCTTCACGCGAGCCTTAAACGTCACGTGACCACAGTACCACGCACGGCTTACGCCAACAAGCCGTCGTTATATGTCAAGCGGGTGGGCAATGAACGGATAGTGCTCAATCGAGACGAGCCCCTCGGAAAGGCAAATCCCGTAACTGATGGACCGAACGAATAGTCCAGAGTAGTCCCGGAATCTCAAACTGATCCACTACCGGCACCCACAACTGAAGCCATCAAGCAACGGCGGAAGAAACCGCGAAGCAAATAACGAAGCCCGAACGAGAGGCGGTTAAGGGTAGGACCGCCAGCCGGGTCGCTTAGCACCCTTCGAGGATGCCGTAGGACTTGCCCCACCAGAAGTACGCATCTGCATCGTTGCCGAGTGCATAATAGACTTGGCCCAACGCATAGTACGAGAGGGAGAGTTGATACCTTGCGGCGCAGGATATCGGCATCGCCGACGCCGTCGCGGGACCGGCGAGGCTGCCGACTGCAACCGTGGACGCCGCGAGCAATGCTATCGCGAGCCTTCTGAGTCTGTTCATGACTTCACTCCTGTTCCGGTGGCTCCGTTAAGCCGGGCCGACCGTCACGGGATCAACGGTGCGAGAAGGAAAACCGAACACAGAACCGCCCAATCGAGCGCGAGCGGCTACTCCTCATCCGGCATCACTGAATCCGATCTGAACCGGGACTGAAGACCGGCGGCGGTGGGGGAGTCGCGTCCGCAGCGTCCGCCCTCTCCGCGTTTGTCAGGTGGTCTTGTGTTCGCTGATTGAGCGAGACTACGCTTCAGAAATTCATGGACGCTCAATCCCGTGCATTACCGGAGATCGCTATCGAGAGCGGTTCCGCAGTCGCGTTGGCGAAGACCATCAGCAAGGCCACTTGGCGCCTCGTGCCCTTCCTGCTGCTGATGTACATCCTCGCGTTCCTCGATCGCGCGAACGTGGGATTTGCGAAAGAGTCATTCCAGCTCGACACCGGGATCAGTGAGGCGGCCTACGCCTTCGGCGCCGGCGTGTTCTTCGCGGGCTATGCGCTCCTGGAGGTGCCGAGCAACCTCATCATGCACAGGGTGGGCGCCCGCATCTGGATGGCCCGCATCATGGTGACCTGGGGCCTCGTCTCGGCGGCCATGATGTTCGCCCATACCGCGACGACGTTCTACGTGCTCCGCCTCCTTCTGGGAATCGCGGAAGCGGGGTTCTTCCCCGGTGTCATCCTGTATCTGACGTACTGGTTCCCCTCGTACGCGCGCGCCAAAGTCATGGGGCTTTTCTACTTCGGGGCGCCGCTGGCGTTCATTCTCGGTAGCCCCATCTCGGGCCTCTTGCTCGAAATGGACGGCGTGCTGGGCCTGAAGGGATGGCAATGGATGTTCATGGTGGAGGGACTTCTCGCAACGGCCACCGGGATCTGGGCCTACTTTTATATCGACGACAAGCCCGCTGATGCTGTGTGGCTCGACGCCGAGGAAAAGCGCCTGTTGAACGCGGCCGTGATAGCCGAGGATCAGGACAAACGCGTCCACGGTCCCCACGGCGTGCTTTCGGCGCTCTGGAATCCGGGTGTCCTCTACCTCAGCGCGATCTATTTCCTGATCCAAGTCGCGGTGTACGGCGTGGTGTTCTATCTGCCAACCCAGGTGGCTCAACTCCTTGGCAAGAAAGTGGGACTCGAGGTGGGCCTCGTGACGGCGATTCCCTGGATCTGCGCGTTGATCGCCGCGTACCTGATCCCGCGCTACTCGGACAGAACGGGCGAGCGCCGCTGGACGGCCGCCTTCACCCTCGCCGTCGCTGGTGCGGGCATTGCGGTCTCGGCTGCAGCAAGTGATAGTCCGCTGCTGGCGCTGATCGCATTATGCTTCGCGGCGTCTGGCTTCATTGCGGTTCAGCCGATATTCTGGACGTTCCCGACCGGCTACTTGTCGGGGGCCGCGGCAGCGGGCGGCATCGCGCTCGTGAATTCGTTTGGGGCGGCGGGCGGCTTTACTGGACCGATCGTCAGGACATGGGCGGAGCAATCGTTCGGCTGGCCACTCGCCGGCCTGTATGTGCTCGGGCTCGCTGCCTTCATCGGCGCCATCCTGATCGCGATCGTCGGCGTCATGCTGCCCGGATTGGATGGAGTTGAACGGCGGAGTATATGACCGTGAGCATGCCCACCATCAAATACGTTCGTGCCTTTATCCTCCGTGGGGGCGGTGCCGACTACCACGACCAGTCCGCTGGGCACTGGATCGACGACCACATCGCCACGCCGATGAGCAAATACGAGGACTACCGCCAGAGTCGGCAGAGCTTCGGCCTCAACGTGCTCGGCACTCTGGTGGTCGAGATCGAGGCGAGCGACGGCACTGTAGGCTTCTCGGTCACGACCGGTGGTGAGCTGGGCTGCTGGATTATTGAAAAGCATCTGGCGCGATTCATCGAGGGTGCGCGGGTCACAGACATCGAGAAGATTTGGGACCAGATGTTCAACGCCACGCTGTTCTACGGCCGCAAGGGCATCGTCATCAACACGATCTCAGGTGTCGACCTGGCGCTGTGGGACTTGCTGGCCAAGGTGCGCAAGGAGCCGGTGCACGCGCTGCTGGGCGGCCCGGTGCGCGACGAATTGACGTTTTATGCGACTGGCGCTCGACCCGACCTCGCCAAGCAGATGGGTTTCATCGGCGGCAAGCTGCCGCTGCACCACGGGCCGGCCGAGCGCGAAGAAGGACTGAAGAAAAATCTCGACCTGCTCAGCTCTATGCGCAGCAAGGTCGGTGACGACTTCTGGCTGATGTACGACTGCTGGATGAGCCTGGACGTGGATTACGCCACCCGTCTGGCACGCGCGGCGCGCGAAGAGTACGGCCTGAAGTGGATTGAGGAGGCCCTGCCGCCCGATGACTACTGGGGTTACGCGGAACTGCGCCGGAACGTGCCGCGGGGATTGCTGGTCACCACCGGCGAGCACGAGGCCACTCGCTGGGGCTTTCGCATGCTGCTCGAGATGGAATGCTGCGACATCCTGCAGCCCGACGTCGGCTGGTGCGGCGGCATCACCGAGCTGCTGAAGATCTCCGCGCTGGCGGATGCCCACGGTAGGCTGGTGGTGCCGCACGGCTCGTCGGTCTACAGCTATCATTTCGTGATCACGCGCCACAATAGCCCGTTCGCCGAGTTCCTGATGATGGCGCCCGAAGCCGACACGGTGGTGCCGATGTTCAGTCCGCAGCTGCTCGACGAGCCGGTGCCCGTCAATGGCCGCATGAAAGCCTCCGCCCTCGACGCTCCGGGTTTCGGCGTGCGGCTCAATCCCGAGTGCAAGCTGCACCGTCCCTATCCACGTTAATAATGAAGAGCTGGCAATGAAGATTTTCGAGGGCCGATTCGCCGGCCGCACGGCTGTTGTCACTGGGGGAGCTTCCGGCCTTGGCCGCGACGTCGCGCGGCGAATCGTCGCGGAAGGCGGACGCGTCTCGATCTGGGATCTCAACGCCGATCTCGTTGCCGACGCGTCGCACGCGATCGGCGCGAGCCATGTGGCCATTCTCGACGTTGCCGATTATCGCGCTGTCTCAGAGGCGGCTGTGTCGGCGCACAATGCGCTCGGCCGGATCGACGTGCTGGTGAACAGCGCGGGCATCACCGGCGCGACAGCGCCGGTGCATGAGTTCCCAGTGGAAAACTGGATTCGTGTCATTGAGGTCAATCTCCACGGCACCTTTTACTGTTGCCGTGCGGTTGTCCCATTCATGCTCGCCTCAGGGTACGGCCGCGTGGTGAACATCGCGTCCGTCGCCGGAAAGGAAGGCAATCCCAACGCGTCGGCCTATTCGGCGTCGAAGGCGGGAGTGATTGGCCTGACCAAGTCGCTCGGAAAGGAACTCGCAACCAAGGGGGTGCTCGTGAACTGCATCACGCCGGCGACGTTTCAGAGCCCGATTCTGGAACAGCTACCGCAAAGCCAGGTGGAATACATGCGTTCGAGGATCCCGATGGGCCGGCTTGGCGAAATCCATGAGACGACCGCGATGGCTTGCTGGCTCGCCAGCGACGAGTGTTCGTTCTCGACGGCGGCGACCTTCGATACATCGGGCGGGCGGACGACTTACTAAAGGAACTCGGGCTCGATGAGTGGCATTCTTCAAGACATCCGCTACGCGCTCCGCGCCATGCGTGGATCGCCCGGCTTGACGTTCGTCATCGTGGCGTCGCTCGCTGTGGGCATCGGCGCCAACACCGCCATATTCAGCGTCATCAACGCGCTGCTGCTCAAGCCGCTGCCGTACCCGGATCCCGAGCGACTCGCGGTCATCTGGATCAGGAATCCGGGCATAAGTATTCCGCAGGACTGGCCGTCGCCGGGGCAGTACTTCGACATCCAGAACCAGCAACGCTCGTTTGAGCAAATGTCGATATCCCGCGGCCGCGTCACGACGCTTCTCGGCCGCAGCGGGAATCCGCTGGTCAACACCGAGAACGCGCAGAGCGTGGACACGCTCGAGACGTCGTCCGGCCTGTTTCCATTGCTTGGCGCCAGGCCGCTCTACGGCCGGCTGTTCCGCGCGGAGGAGGATAGGCCGGGCCAGCCGGCGGTGGTGATCCTGAGCTACCGGTTCTGGTCCCGTGTCTTCAACGGGGATCCCTCCATCATTGGCAAGACCATTTCGTTGAACGGCCTCGGTGCGGGTTCGGGCGAGAAGGGACAGTACGAAGTCGTCGGCGTGCTGCCGCAGGACTTTCTTCTGAACGAAGAGATCATGCCGACGGTCTCGAGCAATCGGCAGATGGACATCTTTGTGCCGCTGCCATTTGCGGCCGACGCCGTGACTGCGCGCCGGTTCGACGAGAACTTCAACGTCATGGTCCGGTTGAAGCCGGACGTAACGATGGAGCAGGCGAGAAACGACGTTTTCGGAATCGCGGGAAAGATTCGTGACAGCGACAAGCGCGATCGCGCGTTTACGCTCGAGGTCGTGCCGCTCGTGGAGTCCGTCGTTGGCAACGTGCGCCTGGCGGTTCTGGTGTTGCTGGGGTCGGTAGCCCTGGTGCTGCTCATTGCTTGCGCGAACGTCGCCAATCTCCTCCTGACCCGGGCCAGCAGCCGGCAAAAAGAGGTAGCCGTCCGAATAGCCCTTGGCGCGAGCTGGAAGCGGCTGGGTGCCCAGTTGCTTACCGAAAGTACGCTGTTGGGTCTGCTCGGTGGAGCCGCTGGACTGTTGGTGGCTCTAGCCGCATTACAGATCGTGCGGACCATCAATCCCGGCAACATCCCGCGGCTCGAGGCAATCAGCCTGGACGGGACGGTGCTCGCGTTTACGTTTGGCGTGTCGGTGTTCACCGGCATTCTCTTCGGTCTTGCCCCCGCCGTGTGGGCCGCGCGCGTCGACGTGAACACGTCGCTCAAGGCGGGTGGTCGAAACACGCAGGGAGAAGGCGGCTTCGGGACGACGCGGATCCGCCTGCGCGGCTTGCTCGTCGTCGCTGAAGTGGCGATTTCGCTGATGTTGCTCATCGGCGCTGGCCTGCTCGGCAGGAGTTTCGTGCGGCTCCAGAGCATGGCGCCAGGCTTCGAGCCCGAAGGGGTGATCTCGATGCGACTCGGCGGGCGACTCGGCGCGGCCGGCCGGCAGTTTCAGAACCGCGACGATTATCTGGCCTATTTCCGTCCGATGGGTGACGCACTCGCCGCCTTGCCCGGCGTGACGATGAGAGGGGCAGTCACGTCGCTGCCCTTCACCTCGTCGGTCGGCTGGGGATCGATCAACGTTGAAGGGTGGATACCGGCGCCCGGTCAGGAGCTGCAGGTCGATCTCCGTGGTGTGACGCTCGACTACTTTCAGACGATGAGGATCCCGCTCGAGCAAGGCCGTTTCTTTGAAGAGATCGACTTGCCGGCGAACGCCGCTCAGGTCGCAATCATCGACGAGAAGTTCGCTCGGCGTTTCTGGCCAAATGGCGACGCGATCGGGAAGCATCTCTGGTTCGATCCTAAGCAGCGAATCAGAATCGTTGGCGTTGTCGGGTCGGTCAAGCAGTACCGGTCTCGACATCGAAGGTCGCATCGTCGTGTATATGCCGACGATCGATGCGCCGTGGCATGTTGCCCGAGTCACCGGTGATCCCGAGGCCATGGGGGCCACGATCGTACGCAAGATTCGCGAGCTGGACCCGACGAACACCGTCGTCGACGTCCAGACGATGACGGATCGAATGAGCGCGTCGATGGCGCGTCAGCGGTTCTCGACGCTGATGCTCAGTTCGTTCGCCGCGTTCGCGCTGCTCCTCGCCATTGTCGGTATCTACGGCGTGATGTCACATCTAGTGACCCAGGGTGCTCACGACATCGGCGTGCGTATGGCGCTCGGCGCCGAGGGGCGGAGCATTCTCTTGATGGTGCTGCGGCAGGGCCTCGTGCTGACGCTCGGGGGCGTCGTGATCGGTCTGTTCGGTGCGTATGGGGTCACACGGGTTATGGCCACCCTGCTCTTCGGCGTCAGTACAACCGACCTGCTCACGTTCGCGACGGTTCCGATCATCCTGACGGCTACAGCGATGCTGGCAATTTGCATTCCGGCCCTCCGCGCGACGCGAGTGGACCCAGTCGTGGCGCTACGAGCGGAATAGGTTCCTTACTTCTTCGGATCCACCAACGCCTGATGCACGAGTTGTCGGGACAGTGACCGGACATCGGGCGTACCGCTGGTCGGCGAGCCGCTGACGTTCTGGATCATGCCCACGACGACAACATCGCTCGTCGGATCGATCCAGAACCAGGTGCCAAACGCACCACCCCAGTAGAACGTGTTTCTGCCGACAGGAGTCTTCGCGGCGACCGGATCCATCACGATCGCGAAGTCGAGCCCGAACCCAATGCCTGGGCTTGGGCGACCCCCAGACTCAACGCTGACTCCCTCGGCGAGCACGTTGGTCCGCATCAGCTCGACAGTTGACGATTTGAGGAACCGCTTGCTGTTGGTCGCGCCGCCGTTCAGCATCATCTGCGCGAACCGGAAGTAGTCGTCGGTGGTGGAGAGCAGCCCCCCGCCGCCGGAAAGAAACACCGGTTTCAGCGTGGAGTTTCGCTGCTCCGGTGCTGCCGTGATTCGCTTGTCGGAATCGTACGTGAACATCTGCGTGACGCGATCCGCCTTCGAGCCGTCCACCCAGAAACCGGTGTCCTTCATCTCGAGCGGCTCGAGGATCTTCGTTCGCAGGAAGACGTCCAGCGGCTGACCCGACAACTTTTCGACGATGTAGCCCTGGATGTCGACGCTCGGGCCGTACTGCCAGTCGGTCCCCGGCTGCGTGCTGAGGGGCAGCCTCGCCAGCTTGTTGATCATCCCCTGGAGGTCGGAATCTCTGAGGCCGGTTTTCGCGTATCCAGCGCTCACGTCGAAGCCGGCTGTATGGCTCATCAGCTGGCGCATCGTCATCGGCCTGGCCTGCGGCACCTCACCATTCGGTGTCGCCACCTTGAGGCCGGCGAACTCCGGGATGTGTTTGGCGACCGGGTCATCGAGCGTCCACTTGCCCTCTTCCCAGAGCATCATCATGGCGACGCCCACGATCGGCTTCGTCATCGACGCGATGCGAAAAATCGTCTCTTTGGTCACGGGCTTCCTGGTCGCCAGGTCTTGGACACCGTAGGCATCGAGGTACACGACTTTGCCGTGGCGTGCGACCAGCGTAGTAACCCCAGCGAGCTTGCCGTCGTCCACCAGCGCGCGCATCGTCCGCTGCAACGTCTTCAACCCATCGGTCGAGAAGCCGACCGACTCTGGAGAGACAACCGGATCCTCCGCCCGCAGACCTGTGGCACTCCCAAGCAGCGCGGTCATCACCAGCACGAGCACCGACCGTCGAGCAAGAGCCTGCATGTCGCCTCCGTCAGCAAACATCCGCGTTGACGAACGCCGTGATGGGCCGAGTATACGCCTGGTCCCAGCCGCGGCGCTGTCAAGCCATCGTCCGACTGGACTGGACGCGCCGAAGCATTGGGACCGTTTGCGTTGTGCGCTAGGATCGGCTGCATCACATTGGAGATGTGAGCAACCCATCAACGAAGAGAGGAGGCTGCCGTGCCGAAGTTCATGGTCAAGGCGTCGTACACGACGGAGGGGACTCGGGGACTGCTAAAGGAGGGCGGAACGGGAAGACGCGCCGCAGTCCAGAAACTGATTGAGAGTCAGGGAGGCAAAGTCGAGGCTTTCTATTTCGCGTATGGCGAAGACGATGCGTATCTGATCATCGACGTTCCTGATACGACTTCGGGGCTCGCGGTCAGCCTAGCGGTCAACGCGTCAGGTGCGGTTCGTCTCTCGACTATCCCGCTCATCACGCCCGAAGAAATCGATGCGGCGTGCAAGAAGTCGGTGCCGTATCGCGCACCGGGTGCCTAGCGGACACGGCCACGCCGAGGCCCAATAACAAGCGTTTGCAGCCGCCCGCCCTCGATGGGCCTGTTTCGCTGAACGCCCGTCGCTATAAGCGTGCGCGAGATCCATGTCAACTCGGTCCGGACCGGACCGAGTTGGCATGGATTCAGCGGTTATGGAAATGCGAGTCCGCCCGCGCAGTTACTGCTTTTCATAGACCGCGACGCTATCGATGTTCTGCCCCGCGGCATTCTTGCCGGCGGTGGTGACGGTGAGCGTCTTTCCATCGGCGGAGGTGACAATCGTGAAGGTGGACAGAATCTGTCCATCCTTCTTATTGACCGTCTTCGTCGTAGTGGGGTTTACCCGAGTTCGAGCGGCCGTATCGCCGAATGGGCTGCCGACGAGGGGTACATCTTTCCCGTCATAGTTCGCCGTAAAAGTGTAATGGACCGCGGGGCCGGTCGCCGGCACTTGGTCCACTGTCACCTTGATGCCTGCCCCCGCCGCCTCATAGACGAGGGTGGAACTCTTGAGAGCCTGTCCTTGGGCGTACTTCGATTTCGCGAGGTTGAGTTTCCAGGTACCGACCGACTGGGCGAGCGCCGTGCCTCCCAGAGCGACCGCCAAGGTAATCGCGACCGCCGTGGACAGAGCCTGACGCATTCTTTCATGCATGGTCGTCTCCTGCCTTGTGCTGACTTGTAAACGCCGAGTTGTGGGCTGTGATTCGGTGCCTAGTCTACTCGTTCTTCTCTTCCTCGATGCGGTTCGATGTGGTGTTGAACCCAGGCTTGACGAGGCGGATTTCTTTGTCGCGAGGATTCTTGGCCTTCACTGAGATGAGGAGTGAGGCGCCTGCGCCGAGTGATGTTCGGACCACACCGGCTGCGCAGGGCAGCACCGTCAATGCCTTCGCAAGACCGTCTAATGGGAATGTGGCTGCTATCTCGTCTCCATCACGACCCGTCACGCGCAGCATGACCGACTGGGCCCTCAGCGCGTGCCTCGTAAACGCCGCGACATCATCCAGTGGCAGAAGTCCAAAGTTTGAGGAGTAGGAAGCGTCCGCTTCCCATGTCTGTTGGACCAGACGTCCCGATCCGAAGCGGTGCTCCACGGCAATCGTGCTGTGGAACCGGGTGCCGAGGCGGTTCCACTGATCGGTTACGCGCATGTCCGCATCCCAATTAAAGCGGACGCGCAAGCGGTCCACCCACCCGCGATAGTCGCGCGGACCCGTAGAAATCGGTGCGCACTGCCAGACGAGGATGTGCTGGTCGGAGGCGGCGTACTGGTGCTCGCCACGAACGGCGGACACCGTGAATGATGGTTGGGGCCGATGGCCGTCTGCCACGCTGACGAAGACAAGCGGCGGCGGAGGCTCCATCACCGTGAAACTCTCGACGACACGTGGCGCCGGAGGCTCCATGACGGGCGCGGAAGCCAAGGGTGCGGGGTTCGGCTTCACGAAGAGGTCGTACACCGTCAGCACGATGAGAACCGCGAGAAGACCCCGCGCGGCGACGACTTTCATTTCCTGCACGCGCACGTGATTGATCCCCTGTGCAAGAACCGTGATCAGGTGGTCGTGCTTTTTGCAACGAGATAGCGTGGCCCCCGCCCCAAAAAGACTGGCGGGGAGCAGACGTGCTGTCGAGGGTAGATTTTTCTGAAATCAGAGCGTCAGAGGATTCGGGCAGCAGCAGAGGCAGCAAGCCCTAATTGCGATGAACCGCTGCGGCGGTTTGTGATCCGGCCGGTCACGCCGTCTGGGCGCGTGGCGTGACGTACTCCGTTCGAGGGTCGTCGATGGCGCTCACCATCGGATCCAGTCGGGTTTCCTGGCTGCCGCCCATTTTGGCGCTTCTCTCGAACGCCCGCGCATCGGACGTGCGGATTCTCAGCGAGCGTGGGCCAAGCCGGATGGCAGGCAGAGTACCGGCGTCGATCTGCTTGTAAATCTGTTTGCGGCCCACGAGCCAATACTCCGCCAGCTCTGCGACGGTTACGTAAGGTTCCGAATGCGACTGAAGATCCTTGACAGCCATAGTTGCCCTTCGTCCGGAGCATCTTGTGTGCCAGTCGCAGGCAGCCTTCAAGTGATCTGTAAATCTGGGAATAGTGGCGCATCTGGGCCACACACGGCAGGGCTCTTGGCACCGCCAGACAAAAAATATGGTTCCAATCAGAACTCTTCCGGCAAGAGATCGAACGTGCGGCTTTGTGGAAGGGAGCTGGAGATCTAAGGATCTAAAAAACGAAAGGCCCGAAGCTCGGCTTCGGGCCTTTTTCGTCGTGTGCTGACTATTTCGCCGGTACGGGCGTTCCCGACGACGGCCCAATCCGGGTCGTCTGCCGGGCGACAATCTGCCAGCCATGCGGACCCTGTGGACGGCGCACCATCACCCACAAGATATTCAGGTGGTTGTCGAGCAGCTTTCCGGGAGGCCCGTTGCGGAAATCGACGACGCCTTTCGCGAGCGCCGTGTCGCCGTAAATGCGGATTGTCATGTCGCTGAACTTCATGAACTCCGCCACGCTCGGTCCCTGAATGTTCTTCAACACTTGCGCCTTGGTCTCGGTCAGCGCCGAGGAGTGTGCGTAGGTGACGTCGTCGCCGTAGATCTTTTCGAGAGTCGCCACATCCTTCGCGATCGTGGCCTTCGCCATGGTCTCGAGCGTGGCCATGACCGCTTTCTGATCGGCCGCAGTGTCCGCCATAAGAACGCCTCCAAAGATAACCGACGCCGCCATCAACGCAAGGATGTGTGTTTTCATGCCTCCTGTGTATAGAAGAGCGGGGCAGGGCGCAAGTACTTTATTTGGGACGCTGATACTCCGTTGAAGGAGGACGCGAAACCCGGTCAATTCGTCGGCCGGCTCGCGCCCGGCTGCGCGCCGCAGGAGGATCCACCGCGCACTTGACGTCCAAGTGAAGCAAGGCTCAGAATGCGTGCGACCACTTGGGCGTCTAGTGATGGCAAAGAAAACGCGCAAGGAACAGCCGGTCGAGCTGCTGCAGGGGACGCTCGACCTCATCGTGCTGCGCTCCTTGTGGACCATGGGTCCGCAGCACTCCTACGGGCTCGCCGCACGCCTCGAACAGGTCGCGGACTATCCGCTCATGTTGAACCAGGGCACGCTCTATCCGGCGCTTGTCAGGCTCGAGCGAAAGGGTTGGATCAAGGGGAGCTGGCAACGGACCGAGACTCACCGCGACGCGAAGTACTACGCGATAACGAAGTCGGGAAGCCGCGCGCTGCCGGGACAGATCGAGCGTTGGCGCCGCTTTTCGAGCCTGGTCGACAAGCTCATCGACGCCGATTGATCGCCGCGGCTATCAGATGAGCACCGTGATTGCCGCTGGCTCGAGGTGGATCGATATCCGTCCCAGCTCGCACGTGTCCACACGCTCGTCATCGATGTGGAGTTCCATGCAACGATCGACGGCAACCTCGCGCGCGCGATGGCACGGCAGCGACAGCCGCGTGTCTCGCCCTTCGGCACGGCGTTCGAGATAGGTGAGAAGCTCCTCGCGATGGCTCTCCTGCGCCGTCACGACGTCGAAATAGCCATCGAAAGGCGTTGCATCGGGTGCGAAGACAAGGGTCGGCCCAACCGATGAGATGTTGAGTACTTCGACGAGCAGAAACTCATCCGAGATCTGCTTGCCGTCTACGGAAAGGGTCCAGGGGCGTGGTTCGAGGTCGACCAGCGCATCGCGGAACGCGCGGACGGACGCAGCGACCCTGGCGCCGGGCGTCATCTCCCTTCGCTCTTTCTGCTGCGCCTTTGCCCGTGCGATACCAGCCGGCACAAGTCCGCCGCCCACGCCCTCGACGACCAGCCACTCCTTCGACGCTGTCCGCGCACGGCCGAGATCGAAGGGCATGTGGCGGGCGGTCGACCACGACGAGACGAGCTCGCTCGCTGGCGCGTTCACGCCGAGGCTTGTGGCGACGTTGTTCGCCGTGCCCAGCGGCAGAATGGCGAGCGGCGTCGATGTGCGGGCGGCAATGCCTGCGGCTGTGGCTACGGTCCCGTCACCGCCCGCCGCCACAATCAGATCCAATTTGGCAGGCACCGGCGTGCGCTCATCGTATCGTTTGGCGACACCTCGAACCGTGTGGCCCGCCTGCGCGACAAGCTCTCGCAGGTCGTCGGCCGACAGGCTGCGGCCGGCGTTTTCGTTGCAAAGGATCCAGACGTCCACGGCTGCGGTCAATTCAAGATCGAGGCCGCCTTTGGCCGCTTCTTTGCACCTTTTGCAACGTGCGAATTCTCGTCTCGAACGACGATGGGATTTACAGCCCGGGGATCGCGGCGCTTGCTGATGTGGCATCCGAGTTTGGCGCCGTGCGAGTGGTTGCGCCCGACGTGGAACGTTCATCCGCAAGTCACGCCATTACTGCGAGCTTTCCCCTCTCGTACAGACCGACGCGCGTCGGCAGCCTGTCGGCGTATCGCGTCAACGGTACGCCCGCCGACTGCGTGGCGCTCGGCACGCATCATTGGGACAGCGTCGACCTCGTGCTGTCCGGCCTGAATCTCGGTTTCAACCTGGGGAATGCAATCTGGCACTCTGGCACGCTGGCTGCTGCGAAACAGGCGGTGCTGCTGGGTTTGCGCGGTGTCGCGTTAAGTGTGGCGTCTGGGACAGAGGATTTCGAGCCGGTGAAGCCCTGGATTCGGCGCGTGCTCGAAATCGTGATTGCTGAAGGGTCGTTGTCGCTCGTCAACGTGAATCTGCCGCGTGAACCGCGTGGCCTGCTGTGGACTCGCGTGTCCGTCCGGCAGTACGACGGCCGCATCGTCCCCACCAAAGATCCCAAGGGGCGCGATCTGTTCTGGTTTACGGTGAAGCCGCTCGAACCGGCCGAAGAGGGCACCGATCGCTGGGCTGTGGAGCAGAACTGGATTTCGCTGACGCCGTTGCGGCTCGATCTCACAGACGAGGTGCAACTGAGCACAGTCAGTCAGCGCCGGCCACTCGACCGGGCGCTGGCCGCGGCCACCTCGCCTGGCGCATCTTCTCAAGAGGCCGCGAAGGCAGTTCGCGAAGAGGAGGCTGACGCCCCGGTGGAGCGGGAGGCGTGACTGCGCCGCTCACCGCGCAAACACGACCACGCTGTTTGCCGGCAGCGTGAGCGCCGCAGAGTGGCTGAAGTCGTGCATTGGCCGCGAGTCCGCGAACACGCGGCCGCCGTTGCCGGCGACGTGCGGATTGACCCACTGCTCGTACACGTCGCTATTGAAGATCTCGCGCCACTCGCCCCCGCCGGGAAAGCCAACCCGATAGTCGAACCGGTTGAACGACGCGAGGTGCACCACGACGATGACGTCGTCGCCGATGCCGTCATTCCACCGATGAAAAGCGACGACGCGGTTCGCGTCGTGCACGTGCACGACGCGGAAACCCTGCCCCCGCAAGCCCGGATAGCGCCAGCGAAGCTGAATCAGTTCGCGCGTGAAGCGAAGGTGGTCGGCCATGTGCTTGTCGCCCTGATCGAGCCCGGCCCAATGCAGCAGCAAGTTGCCATGGAAGCCGAAATTGTCCGACCATTGCTTGTCCTCGAGAAACTCCTGCCCCATGAAGAGCATCGGAATCCCGGGCGCAGTCAGGCTGATTCCGGTCGCTACGCGTGCGCGGCTGCGGGCGTACCAGGAGCGGGCGTCTCCGGGATCGCCGAGGCGTGCCACCCGCTCTTCGCGGCCGCGATACACGATGTCGTGATTCTCGGGTCCCTGCACGAACTGCCAATGCCGAGAAAATCCGTCGGGCCACAAGCTGCGCGCGAGGCCGGTCATGTCGAGCGGCCGCTCGTCAGGAGCGCTGGCTTCGCTAATGACGCGACGAATCGCGATGCGCAGACCGTCGGTCAACGACGTGTCGAACCCCGCACCCTCGGGGGGCGAGCGCACGACGTACGGATTGACGTTCCAATATTCAGCCTTGTCGAACGAGCCGGGAAGATGCGCATGCAATGTAGAGTTCAGGTCCTGGCAGAAACGCCAGCCGTGCGGTGCGCCATCGTGATCGATGACGCTGACCTGGTCGTGCCGGAAGCCGTCGACACGATACTCGTCGAGAAAGAACTTCGCGTTCTGAATGAGGAAGTCCCGCACTTCAGGCTTTCCGAAGTCGAAGACCAACCCGCCGGCGTGCCCCTTGTCTGTGAAGTACAGCGAGTTGCGGTGCCCGCCTTCGTTCCGTTGCCGATCGAAGAAGTACAGGCTTTCGTCGCCGAAATCGCCACCCGCATGGTTGTAGACGAGGTCGAGTATGACGGCGAGCCCATGAAGATGAGCCAGATCGACGAGCGCCTTCAGCTGGTTCATCTCGCCGTGGAGATCCTCGACGCGATATGGCGCTGCGCCTTTTGTCACGAGCAGCCGATTGACCGTCCCGGCATATGGGGGCAGCGCGGCGTCATCCACGGCGAAGTCCATTTCCGGCGAAAAATAGTCCGTGCCGTTGTATCCAAGGCTGAAGGTGGTCTGAAATTCCTGGATCGGCATCAACTGCACGGCCGTCACGCCAAGCGCCGCGAGATATGGAAGCTTGCACGCGACATCGAGAAAGGTTCCGCCTTTGCCCGGGAGGTTCGGCGTGAAAAACGTGCCGACATGAAGCTGGTAGATAACGAAATCGTGAAAGGCCGGCGTGACGAAACCGCGGTCATGCCAGGGGAAGTCCGCAGACCGGATGATGCACTCGCTGGGAAACGGCGTTTGAAGCTCGCGCGCGTACGGATCGCGCTTCGGACCTTCGCTTCCGTCACCGACGACGTAGAACATGTAGCGCTGGCGATCGCGGGCGCCGCGAACGAATCCGCGCCAGTGCCCGTGCTCGTCGCGCGTGAGCAGGCTGGCGTCGTTTCGCTGGTGATTGTTGAAATCCCCCAGCACGTGAACCTCGCGGGCGTTCGGCGCCCACACACGAAACGTCGCGCCGTCTGCAACGAGCGTCGCGCCCATTGGCGTGCCGGGATGAATGTGTTGTAGCGATGCAGGCATGCAGCGGTCCTCAGATGGCACAGTAGCGTACCGTAGTTGGCTTCGCGCCAGCGGTTACAATTGCACAGCATCATGAACCGCTGGACGAGCGACACCTACCGGACCAACGCCGCATATGTTCCCGCACTCGGCGCGGCCGTCCTGGCGCTGCTGAATCCCAGGCCAGGGGAACGGATACTCGATCTCGGGTGCGGCGAAGGCTCGCTCACGGAACGAATCGCAGCTGCCGGAGCGGTCGTCGTCGGCGTCGATACGTCCGAGGAGATGGTCGCGGACGCGACGGCGCGCGGTCTCGACGCCCGGCTGATCGACGCGGAGCAGTTGCCGTTCGACCGCGAATTCGACGCGGTGTTTTCCAATGCGGCGCTTCACTGGGTGCGCGACCACGATGCGATGCTCGCCGGCGTGCATCGCGCGCTGAAGCGCGGCGGCCGATTCGTCGCCGAGTTCGGTGGCCACGGCAACATCGCCGCCATCCAGGTTGCCATACGAAGCGTGCTCGCCCGTCATGGATGGGAAACGAATATTCACCGCTTTTACGCCACGCCAGCAGAATACGAGACGCGTCTCCAAGCGCACGGCTTCGCCGTGAAGGAGATCGAGCTCATCCCGCGCCCGACGCCACTGCCAACGGGCATACGCGGGTGGCTGCAGACATTCGAACGCGCGACGCTCGACCGCATCCCAGACGACCAGCGCGAGCCGTTCGTCCGTGAGATCGAGGACCTGCTGCGAGAAGAGATCTGCGATTCGCGTGGAAACTGGACCGCGCACTACGTCCGTCTCCGCTTCCTCGCGACGGCTCACTAACCACCACCAACCACCAACCACCAACCACTTACCACCTAAGTTGGACAACATCACCCATTCTCTGGTCGGCGTCGCTCTTGCCGATCTCTCAATGGGTCGCCTGGCGACGAAGGCACAGCGTCCGCTGTTTGTCGGAGCCGGCATCATCGCGGCAAATCTGCCGGATCTCGATTTTGCGTATTCGCGCATTACGCCGCCGCCGCTCGGCTATCTCCTGCACCATCGCGGGCACACGCACACCGTTGCCGGTCTCGGGGTGCTGGCGCTTGCGCTTGTGGGGGCCTACTGGTTTTTTCCGTCGGTGCGCAAAATGCGCCTGTCCGGACAGCTGCGGTTCTGGCTGCTCATCGCGCTTGCGCTCGCGAGCCATCTCGCGCTCGACGGCCTGAACAGCTACGGCATTCATCCGTTCTTCCCAGCGGACAACAACTGGTACTTCGGGGATTCCGTGTTCATTCTGGAACCGTCGCTGTGGCTGATACTCGGTGTAGCTGTGGCGTTGAACGGTCGCAGTCGCACCGCGAGGCTTGCCGTTGCGCTGCCGATGCTGGTGCTTCTTTCCACCACCGCATCCACCGGCGCCATTCCTCTCGAGGCGGTGGCTGCGCTGGCGATCGGCGGCTCGCTGTTTGCCTGGGCCGCGTTTCGCTGGTCGCCCCCCATGCGAGCCGCAGTGGCGCTCGCCGTGTTCGTGCTGATCGTGGCCGGGTTCAGTGGCGCGTCGCGTCTGGCCCGAAGTGCCGCAGTGGCTGCGCTGACGCCCGAGCTTCGCGGTCGGATTGTGGATGTCATCCTGACACCCAATCCAACGTCACCGCTCTGTTGGTCGGTGATTGGAATCGAATTGCGCGAGAACGAGGGAGTGTACGTGTTGTCGCGAGGAACGTTGTCGCTGAAGCCGGCGTGGAAAGCACCGACCGATTGCGCCTCTCACCAGCTCAGCCGCGCCGGCAACGCGCGGATCATCGGCGATGGCCACCTGGCGCTGCGAGACACGCGGCACCAGCCACTGCAACGGCTCCGCGCGCTCGCCGAGGGGGACTGCTGGGTGCGCGCGTGGCTGCGCTTCGGACGTGCGCCGGTCATCGAAAGAGGAACGATATTCGATCTGCGATTCTCAGACCTCGGCCAGGAGTTCTCGCATATGCGCCTGGAACGGCGCGAGGGTTGTCCGGCCAACGTCCCCGGCTGGTCCATGCCCCGCGCCGATTTGCTGCATCGATAGCTGGCCTGAAGGCCAGCCCTACGTCCGTGGGTTCGATCATTTCCAAGTCACTTCCATGCCGAAGAAGTGCAGGAACACGTCGCGGTTCGGCTTGTTCTTCGGATTGGTCTGCGGGCTGCGAATGTAAAAATCGATCTGCTGCGTGGCCGGGTTCACTTCGCCGCCGGGCAGCTTCTTGCCGGCCATCGGGTAATTCACCTTCAACGTCTTTCGATCGCGGATGCCCTGCGTCACCATGAAGTGCATTTCGTAGTTGTCGTAGAGCGGTTTGCCGCTCAGCGTGGCGTGTCCGTACCCCCAGCCTGCCAGATAGCCGAACGCTTTTGGCCAGTTGTTGTCGCCGCAACCCGAATCGGAGCCGTGCTCGTGAAGGAAGGCGGCGATGCCGCCGTGCTGGCACGGATTGAACTCGTGGAAACGATCCATCGCGAGAACTAGATCGCCTTCGGGAATCTTGAGGCGGACCTCGAATTTGCCCGTGTTCTTCAGCTCGTCCACGTCGATCTCGACGCTGCCCGCGACGGGTTTGACGTTGACGGCGTCGTTATCGAGATGATCCCAGCCAGGCGCGTCGTTCAGCCCGCCGACCATATAGATGCGGTTGGCCGAGAGCACGTAGTGGCCGTCATACAGGTCGTGTTGCTCGGGCGCGAACATCGTGACCTGGGCCCCCGGCTGCTGGCGGGGGTTTGCTGCGCCGGTGCCGTCTGGTCCGCCTCAAGGCGGACACTACCGATTAGGACACCATCAATTAGTGTGTTGGCAGCAGTCGCCATCACGAGCAACATCAGGGTTCGCATGATCATCTCCCGATCCCAAATCCCTAATCCCCAATCCCTGAACGTAATATACTCCGCGCATGAGACACATACTTCTCGTCTTGCTTCTGGCCGTGCCGTCTCTGCTGGCTCAAACTCCGCCCGCGCCAACCAACGACGCGCCGAATCCGTACAAGACCGTCGGGAATCCATTTCAGCTGCCCGCCGGCCGGGTCTGGGGATCGATCAGCACGGTCGAGCCAGACGTCGACGGCAAGTCGATCTGGATCGTCGATCGCTGCGGAGCCAACTCGTGTGTCGGATCGAATCTGCCCGTCGTCATGAAGTTCGATCCCTCGGGCAAGCTCGTCTCGAGCTTTGGCGCCGGCATGTTCGTGTTTCCGCACGGCATCCACGTCGACGGACAGGGAAACGTGTGGGTGGTCGATGGGCTGCCTCCAGGGGCCGGTCGCGCAGGTGCACCCGCGCCATCCGGCGGCCATCACGTCGTCAAATTCAGCCCCGACGGCAAAGTGCTGCTGCGCCTTGGCATGCCCGGCATGACGGGCGCCGACGAGATGCACTTCAATCAGCCGTCCGATGTCATCACGGCGTCGAATGGCGACATCTTCGTGGCCGACGGCCACGGTGGAGAGAGCAACGCGCGCATCGTGAAATACGACAGGACGGGAAAGTTCATCAAGACGTGGGGCACGCGAGGTTCGGGGCGCGGCCAGCTCGATGCGCCGCACGCGCTCGCAATGGACTCGAAAGGTCGGCTGTTTGTCGCCGATCGCGCCAACAACCGCATTCAAATTTTCGATCAGGACGGCACCGTACCTCGACGAATGGCACCAGTTCAGCCGGCCGAGCGGCGTATACATCGACAGGAACGACGTCATCTACGTGGCCGACTCCGAGTCGAACAAATCTCGCAAGCACAGCGAGTGGAAACGGGGCATCCGGATCGGCAGCGCGCGCGACGGCAAAGTGACGGCGTTCATCCCAGATGACAACGCCAACGTCGACGAAGGCCCGCTTGCCGGAACAAGCGGTCCAGAGGGCGTGGCGGCTGACGCGCAAGGCAACGTGTACGGGGCGGAAGTGGGACAGAAGGGGATCAAGAAATACGTACGAAAGTAGAAAGTGGAAAGTGAAAAGTAGAAAGTAAAAACGAGTAGAATTTATCGCCATGAAACGTATATTTCTTGCACTTGTGCTCACGTGTTTCGGCGCGGCCGGATCGGTCGCGCTGAGTGGTCAGGGACCTGCCGCGCCGAAGCCGCCTGCAGCGCCGGTGGCGAAGGCGGGTCTGCCGTCGTGCGATGCCGACAACGGCGGCCTGACGCTGCCTGCCGGATTCTGCGCTCTCGTGGTGCACGAAGGCGGCATCGGCGAAGGGCGGCACATCGTCGTCAACGACAACGGCGACATCTACGTCATCCTGCGTCGCGGCCCGCGGCCGAGTCCTACAGAACCGTATAGTGCCGGTGGCATTGTCGGGCTTCGCGACACGAACGGCGACGGTAAGGCCGATGTCGTCAGCGAGAAGTTCGGGACGGTGGGCGGCACCGGGCTCGAGTTACGAAACGGGTACCTCTACTACGGGGCGGCGACGCATATCGGCCGCTTCAAGTTGACGCCTGGAGAGCTGAGGCCGGCGGGTCCGGCAGAGATCGTCGTCGATGGTTTCCCGGTCGGTGGCGGCCACGCCGAAAAGGACTTCGCGTTCGACAACGCGGGCAACGTTGTACGTCAACATCGGTCTTCCGTCGAACGCCTGCCAGATTCCCGATCGCCGGCCGAACGCGCCCGGCATCGACCCATGTCCGCAGCTCGAGGATCGCGGCGGCATCTGGCGCTTCAAGGCCGACGTCGTCGGGCAGAAGTTCGCGAAGGAAGCCCGGTTCGCGTCGGGCATGCGGCAACCAGTCGCGGTCGCCTGGCACGATGGCCATCTCTACGTGGCCATGAACAGTCGCGACTCTCTCGACACGCTGTTTCCCGAAAAGGGATACACCGCCGAGGACAACGCCGTGGGTCCGACCGAGCCGATGCTGCAGGTCGCCGAGGGCGATGTCTTCGGATGGCCGTATTGCTATCACGACACGCGCCTCGACAAGATGATTCTGGCGCCCGAGTACGGTGGCGACGGCAAAAATGTCGGCCGCTGCTCGCAGTTCAAGGACATCTTTGCCGAGTTCCCTGCGCACTACGCGCCGGTTGATCTCATGTTCTACACGCACACGCACTTTCCCGCGAAGTATCGTGGCGGTGCGTTCATGACGTCGCATGGCTCGTGGAACCGCGCGCCGTTTCCGATGGCGGGGTACAACATCCTGTTTCAGCCGGTCGTGAAGGGAAAAAATAGCGGCGCCAACGAGGTTTTCGCTGACGGCTTCAAAGGCATGGAACCGCTGAAGAGCCCGGGCGATGCCCTGGCGCGTCCCAACGGCACTTACGTCGGTCCCGATGGGACGATGTACATCACCGAAAGTGTCAAAGGAAAAATCTGGCGGGTGGTGTACAGAGGGAAGTAACGAAAAGCGAAGAACGAAAAACGAATAAAGCACGCGGGTCACGCAGTCCAAGGCGCTCGGCTCCGCTCTCTATTCCTTTTCCGTTTTTCGTTTTTCCTTGTCACAATCAGCGTCGTGCCTCGTCTTCGACACGGTCGTCCGCTTTGGCTTGACCATCCCACCTCGCCAAAGCGCTCTTACCCCCGCCATCGAGGCAAACTGGAAACAGACGTCGTTATTGTCGGCGGGGGCATAACCGGCGCCATCTGCGCGTACCTGTTCGCCGAGACGGGTGTGCGCGTCGCGCTTGTCGAATCGAAGCGTGTCGGGCACGGCAGCACCGCAGCGAGCACGGCGCTGCTGATGCAGGAGCCAGATCGCGATTTCGGCGATCTCGCCAGGCGTTTCGGACGCGCGGCGGCGCGCGAGATTTGGAAGTCGCTTGCGCGCGCCACGCGCGACGTGGCGAAGACGATGCGCGCGCTGAAAATGAATGCAGGTCTGCGCGAGTGCGATTCGATCTATTTCACGCTCGATCCTGCCAAAGTGAACGTGCTGCGGAAAGAGTTCGATGCAAGAAAAGCTGCCGGGCTGCCAGGCCGCTGGCTGTCGGGTTCGGCGCTGTTCCGCAGGGCAGGCATTCGCGCCGAAGCTGCAATCGCAACGTCGGGCAATGCGCAGGTGAACCCGATTCGGGCGTGCCATGGATTTCTCGGCGCCGCCGTCCGGCGGGGCGCCCGCATTTTCGAGAGATCGCCGGCACGCGGCGTCAAAGCACTGGAATCCGGCGTCGAAGTGCGGACCACCGGCGGCACCATCCGAGCGGCGCGCGTCGTCGTCGCCACCGGGTACGCGACACGCGAGTTTCGTGGTCTGGTCGGGCGATTCAAAATGAACGACACGTATGTGCTCGCGACGAAAAGGTTGCCCCTCAAGCGCGGCCGTCGCGTCATGGCGTGGGATACCGATCGCCCGTACCACTATGCGCGATGGACCGACGACGGGCGATTGCTTCTCGGTGGAGAAGATACGCGCCATCGTTCGTCGAAGGGTTCGCGCCGGCGAATTACGAAGGCGCGTGAACGTTTGACGACATATCTCGGCGAGGATTCTATCCGGAGCTGGCGGACGAGAGCCTCGACTATGCCTGGGAAGGGCTGTTCGCGGAGACGCCCGACGGCCTTCCATACATCGGGATGCACTCCCGGTACCCGCGGCATTTGTTTGCCCTGGGCTATGGCGGAAACGGGATGACCGCGTCGTTTCTGGCCGCCTCGATGCTGGTGGATTTGTATCAACGGCGCGACAAGCCTCGTAAAGCGCGGCAAACCGCCAATCTATTTGCCTTTGACCGCGGGCGAAGGTAATCTAGCGCCACATTTCCAATCCAGGCAGCCTTCCAGGAGGCCCTATGAAGAGAACTCGAAATTTCTATGTTGGCATCACCATCGCGGCGGTGATCGCCGTGCTGGCGATCGCGCAGTACACATTGCAGACGGTCGCTCGCGCGCAGGAGAACGGGAGCTCGAATCAAGCCGGCATTTACGAAGTCGACCGCATGTGGCCGAAGCCGCTTCCGAACAACTGGGTGCTCGGATCGACGGTTGGTCTTGCCATCGACGCTCGCGATCATGTCTTCATCGTGCACCGCGGCCAGTCGTCGCTCGACCAGAAGTTTGCGAGCCAGATGGCGTTTGCTCCAGCGGCGCCGCGCGGCGGTGGCGGTGGGCGTGCTGCGGCTCCTCCCGCAGGCGGCGGCTTCGCGGCGCCGAGTGCCGGAAACACGGTCGCCGGGTACGGTCCCAGCGACATGTCGAAGCCGATTTCGGAAATGTGCTGCTCCGCGGCGCCTCCGGTGCTCGAGTTCGATCCCGAGGGGAATCTTGTCCGCCACTGGGGCGCGCCGGGCCCCGGCTACGAGTGGCCGCCGTCAATGCACGGCATCACGATCGACGGCAAGGACAACGTGTGGCTTGCCGGCAACGGTGGACAGAGCATCCTGAAGTTTTCAAAGGATGGGAAGTTCTTGCTGCAGATCGGCAAGAACGGCGCCAGCAAAGGAAACCTTGACACCGCCAATGTCGATCGTCCAGCAGAGGTCGAAGTTGACATGGCGGCAAACGAAGTGTACGTCGCCGATGGTTACGGCAACCGCCGCGTCATCGTGTACGACGCCGACAAAGGCACGTTCAAGCGGATGTGGGGCGCCTACGGAAAGCCGCCAACGGATCCGGCAAAGGACGAGTTGCAGCCGTACGATCCGACGAAGCCGTTGTCTCAGAATTGGCGCACGGTGCACTGCGCGTCGCTCGCGAATGACGGCCTCGTCTATGTCTGCGATCGCGTGAACGATCGCATTCAGGTATTCCGCAAGGACGGGACGTACGTGAAGGAAGCGCAGATCGCCAAGCGGACGCTTGGCGACGGCGTCACCTTCGACATCGCGTTTTCGAAGGATCCGCAGCAGCGGTTGATGTATGTGGCCGACGGCGCGAACCACCGCGTGTGGCAACTGCTTCGCGACCCGATGCTCGTGCTCAACCACATTGGCAACGGCGGCCGTTATCCGGGTCAGTTCTACGCAACGCATAACGTCTCGCTCGACTCGAAGGGCAACCTCTACACGGTTGAGACATACACCGGCGCCAGGCTGCAGAAGTTCACCTACAAGGGTCTTGGCGCGGTCGCGAAGCCGGAGGGGAATCACAACTAGGTAGTCGGCAGTCGGCAGTCGAAAGTCGTAGAAGGGCGCCGGTCTTGCTGGCGCCCTTTTTTTGTACCTGTATAATTCGGCGTGCTCGTCGGACGTCGGTATGTCGTGAAGGGCCGCGTGCAGCGTGTCGGGTTCAGGTTCTTCGTGGAGAACGCGGCGCAGCGTGAGGGCATTCAGGGCTATGTTCGCAACCAGCACGACGGCAGCGTCGAGGTAGTCGCCGAAGGAGACCTCGACGCGATGCAGCGTTTCGAAATGGCCGTGCGGCGAGGGCCTTCGGGCGCCCGCGTAGAGGAAGTCGACATGATGGAGCTTGAGCCGTCGAGCCGCTTCGCCGGTTTTCGCGTGACGGGATAATCAAGACATGGAATCACTCAAGTCGAAAATTCGAAGCGTTCCGGATTTCCCCAAAGCAGGAATTCTCTTCTACGACATCACGACGCTGCTCGGCGATCGGGATGGATTTCGAATGACCATCGAGGCGCTCGCACAGCCGTTCGAAGGCCGCGAGATTGACGTCGTTGTCGGTGTCGAGAGCAGGGGCTTCATTCTCGGCGGAGCGGTTGCCGATCGGCTGGGCGCCGGCTTCGCACCTGTGCGCAAGAAAGGGAAACTCCCGTCGAAGACGGTGCAGGAGACCTACGATCTCGAGTACGGCACCGATTGCCTCGAGATCCACTCCGATGCCGTGGAGAAGGGGCAGCGGGTGCTCATCATCGACGACGTGCTGGCGACCGGAGGCACGGCGGCGGCAACGACCGCGCTGGTGCGCAAGCTCGGCGGAGACATTCAGGCGCTCGCGTTTCTCGTCGAGCTGGAGTTCCTCAACGGCCGTTCGAAGATTCCGAACGAGACGGTGTACAGCGTCCTCAAATATTCCGCATGATTCGCGCTCCTCGTCGGGGCAGCGCTCGCCTATGTGCTGTGGCGCATCGGTGACCAACTGCAGCGCCAGCGCCGAGAGACTACGCTCCAGCACCTGCTGGCGATCTTTGCGCCTGCGGCCGCAGCGGCGCTGCAGGATCACAGAGCAGATGCTCGTGTGGCATCCGCTCGCCGCAAACCAGCCGGAAGCTCTTCCCTGAGGCCTTCAAGGAGCTGGATGCCGCTGCCGGTGGAGCGTTTCCGTTCACGAAGGAGCAATTCAAGGCGGCGCACGCACGATGCACCACCGAGTGGCTCGCCTGGGAGCGCGCTCATGATGCCGAGTACGCGGTCAAGAGCGGCACAGGTGCAGGATGAGATCGATCGCGCACAGGGGCAGGCTTCGCCTCTGCTGCGCACACGCCTCGCTGCCCTCGAACAGCAAAAGCTCGAGCGCTATCAGCAGCGCTACGAGGAGTACATCAAGACCGCCAAGGCACTCGCCGCATTCGCCGACCCTCCGGCAAGCTCTCTCTGAGCCAGGAACAGCGGCTAAAATTGCCGGTGTGACGTATTGAACGATGCGCCGCATCCTGCACGTTGACATGGACGCGTTCTACGCGTCGGTGGAACAGCGGGACGACCCGTCCCTGCGCGGCAAGCCCGTTGCGGTCGGCGGGCAGGCGAATCGCCGTGGCGTCGTCGCCGCGGCGAGCTACGAGGCGCGGGCGTTCGGCGTGCGATCGGCCATGTCGATGGCAAAGGCCGTGACGCTGTGCCCCTCGCTCGTCATCGTTCCGCCGGATTTCGCGCGCTACAAAGCCGCTTCGACGATCATCTTCGAGATTTTCCGTGACGTGACACCGCTGGTCGAGCCGTTATCGCTCGACGAGGCGTACCTCGACGTCACCACGAACAGCTGGAATGAACCGCTTGCCACCGCGGTCGCGAAACGGCTGAAGGAGAGGATCCGTGACACGACCGGCCTGACGGCGTCGGCCGGCGTCGCGCCGAACAAGTTCCTGGCGAAGATCGCATCTGGATGGAAGAAGCCCGACGGCCTCACCGTCATCCCGCCCGATCGAGTAGAGCCGTTCCTGCAGCGTTTGCCGGTTGATGCGTTGTGGGGTGTGGGCCCTGTCACCGCGAAGAAACTTCGAGCGCGCGGCATCACTCGCCTCGTCGACGTGCGGGCGATCGACGACCGCGTGCTGCGCGAGGCAGTAGGCAACATGGCCGACTGGCTGAGGCAGCTCGCGGCCGGCATCGACGATCGGCCCGTCATCGCCCACAGGCGAAACGAAATCTTCGGGATCGGAGAATACGTATCCGGAGGATCTGATCGACATTCAGGCGATCCGTGCAGAGATCGAGGAGATGGCGCGTCAATCCGCGGCGTGGCTCGAGCGGCGAGAGTTGCTCGCGCGCACGGTGACCATCAAGGTGAGCTACTCCGACTTCACCACGATCACACGCAGCCATACGGCTGCCGCGAACCGAGATCCCTGAGGATCTCTGCATGCGAGCCCTGAACCTGCTGCACAAGACGGCCGCAGGGCAGAGGTCCGTGCGGTTGCTCGGCGTCAGCGTTCACAACCTCTGTACGGCGATCGAAGCGCAAACAGCATCCGACGATCGGCTCCCGTTTGCCGACTAGCTGGCTTGTTGCTTGCGTACCGATTCTGCCGTGGGAAAGACCGTGCTTGTCAGACTGGAACCGCTCCAGAGCGGACGCGACACGGAAATCGACATGATCGAACGGGAGATGGAAGGCGGCGTCGTCGTCATCCAACCTCTCGACGTGCACGAGCACTATTCTGACAAGAAAATGGGCGGACTTCTTGGTGTAGAGGAAGACATCGAGGTGCAGCGAACCTGGGGCTACGCCTTTGGGGGCACCCAAAGAGTGAGGTCCTGCCCAATGCGCGCCTTGCTCAACACGATGATCTGCCCTGTATGCATGCCGAAGTGCTCGACGACGTGGTAGATCGCCTCGAGCACTGTCACGTCGTAATTCTGTATCTTCCTGCGACTAACTAGCTCAATTGGACCAACCGCGGCCAGGACCTCGTCGGCCTGCTGCACGGTATTTTTGAGGCGGTTTCGCAGCTCTGCAACGGGAATCTGTCGCCGCTCGTCGAATTCGAGCTGGCGATTGCGCTCGAAGGGTAAGGCGCCCACTCCGCCCACGATCCACATCGTGACGTTTCCACAGAGATGCAGAATCAGATTGCCGATGCTGTTCGACGCCTCGTTAGGACGCCACCAGACGTCGGCGTCTGAGAGTTGATCGAGGCAGCGTTCGATCTTGGGCACGTAGTCGGATGTCAGCAGGCTGCGTGATTTGTCGACGAAGCCGCGCGCGATGTCTTCCATCGGGCTAGTGTAATGCGGTACCGTTGCGACGTTGCAGTTATGCAGATTACGCGGTTCTCCGATCCGCAGTCCTTTCTGATGCGCGCCGAGTCGTTTCTGCTGCGCGCAGAAGCAGAGCACAATGTGCTGCTCGGCGCCGCGCACATGGCGTCGGTCGCAGATGCCTATTTTGCAACCGTCGTCGATGGCGAAGGCGTGGTCGCATGCGCCGTACGCACGCCGCCCTACAGAGCCATGATCACGCGGGCCGTGCGGCCTGCTATCGAATGCCTCGTGGCCGATCTCGTTGCGCGATATCCAGACCTCCCAGGAGTCCTTGGACCCGAGCCCGACGTAACCGCTTTCGCTGAGGTGTGGGCTCAGCACACCGGAGTGGTGCCGACACAGGGCACGAGACAGCGGATGTTTGAAATTCGTGAAGCGCCAAAGTTGGAGGAGTGGCCGTCTGGCCGGTTGCGGGTGGCCGACGAGCGCGATCTTCCGCTCGTGAGCGCATGGACCGCCGCTTTTATGGCCGAGGCGCTTCCAGGCGAGCCGACGGATCCCGCAAAACACGCCAGGCGCCGCGTCAACGAACGCAGTGTGTTCGTGTGGGAGGATGGGCTGCCGGTGTCGATGGCCGGCTGGGCAGGACGCACCGCGCGCGGCGTACGGGTGAATTTCGTATACACGCCACCCGCACATCGAAGGCGCGGATACGCGACGGCGTGCGTCGCGCAGGTCACACAACAGCTGCTCGAGGAAGGGAGGGCGTTCTGCTGTCTCTATGCAGACCTCTCCAACCCTACGGCCAACAGCATCTATCAGAAGATTGGCTATCGGCCCATCTGCAGTGTGACGAACTACGTGCTGAACCCACGGCAAGTTGAGTAACATGCGGCCTGGAGGTAGCGTGGCCAAGAGAAAAGCACTGAGTCTTGAAGAAATAGCGGGAGAAGTCGGGCGCCTGTTCGGCACCACCGAAGCGCACGCCCGGAAATGGTTGCAGCAGCGGAACACGATGCTCGAGGCGCTTCATCTCGTTCGCGGGAAGGCGACCGATTTGATCGACGAGCTCTTGGGAAAAAAGCCGCGCCAGTTCAAGAGGCGGGCAACCGCGCACGCAAAGCGCGCGCAACCTCCGACGGGGAACCCCGTCGAGTTGGCGATGGGCAGGAAGAAACGGCGCCTGTCGGCCGCGACACGCGCCAAGATGCGCGCCGCGGCCAAGAAGCGGTGGGCCGAGAAGAGAAAGAACGGATAAGGGCGCTTATTTCAATACAGTCAGCGTCACATCCACTCTAATCACTTCTCCCGTTATCGGGTCTGCGGCGACAGTCAACTGTCCCGTCTCGCCATCTCTCAAGACGAGGGTATTCGTGGTCGAAAACGTCGGGAAGGCAGGTGCACCCTGCGGCGGGGAGACCGTGTCGTCGGGATAGCTAATCGAATCGTGACTGATCGTGAGACTGAGCCTGAATCCCGTCACGATCCGGGGTGTAACATCGATTCGGTATGAGGACGACATCGAAGCGCATACGTCTTCGAGATGGGAGATGCCAGGTGACAAACGAGGAATCCGGACAGATGATGGCGCGAATCGATCGGCTCGAACGAAGGCAGCGAGTGCTCGGAGTGTTGTCGGCCGTATTGGGCATCGTCGCGATGTCAGCCGTCACATTGCCCTCTGTGACGGCGCAGGGCCAGCCACAGGTTCTTCGAGCACGCGGCCTCATCATCGTCGATGAGCAGGGCAGAGATCGTATCGTGCTCGGATCGCCAGTGCCCGATCCAAGGGAAGGCAAGCGGCTCAATCCGTCTACCGGAATGGTCATCAATGACATCAACGGGTACGAGCGATTCGGGCTTGGATTGACCGGGGACAATCGTATGGGCATGGGCTTCGATGCGCCGCCGGGGAAAGGCGACGACCGGAACCGCGAACGTATCAATATCGTGGCCGACCAAAATGGCGGAGCCTATCTTCGATTCCTCAACCGGAAGACAGGCGTCGTGGGTCGGCTGATCCTCGACGCTGCAGATCAATTCTATTTGGAGTTTCTCGACTTCCCGGAGGGCAAGGTTCTGAGCCGTCGCATAGGATTCACGGGCGAGCAACCCGTCGCGGAGCTACCAAGATAGAGCATGACGCGAAGGTCCGTACCCACTCGTAGCCTCCCAAACCCGCCCGACGTCGATCACCTCCGACGACAGGCGAAACAACTCTTGAACGCATATGTGTCCGGCGCGGGCGATGCTGCCGCCGAGGTGAACGCGCATTTTCACGGCGCAGACCCAAGCACGTTCGCATTGGATGACGCCCAGGTCGTCATTGCACGCGTGTACGGGTTCGAGAGTTGGCCGAAGCTGAAAGCGTATGCAGACGGGATCACGGTCACGGGCCTGACGGCGGCTGTGAGAGCCGATGATTTCGCGGCCGTGCGGCAGATGTTGGCCGTGCGTCCTGAACTGGTTCACCTCGATCTCTCAGAAAACGACGAGCGTCGCGCGCTCCATTTTGCGGTGTTGCAGCGACGGCCCGAAATGGTTCGCCTGTTGATGCAGCATGGAGCCGACGCGCGTAAAGGCATCTGGCCTCACCGTGATGCCACGAGTCCGCTCACGATTGCCACCGAACGCGGGTACCACGACATTGTCGCCATTATCAGAGAAGAGGAGAGTCGTCGCGCGAACGTCGTGGACGTGCCGGTGCCGGCCGAGCTCGTCGACGCATTTCAGCGTGAGGACGAAGCGGAGATGGTCGACTTGCTTGATGCCCATCCAGGACTGATCCACAAGCAAGATCCTGAGAGTGGAATGACGGCGCTGCATTGGGCAGCAGCCAATCTGTGGGAGCGGCTGGGCGCCTGGCTCCTTGATCGCGGTGCCGATACGCAAGCGCGCAACGCCGCTGGCCTCACTGCGTTAGACCTTGTCGGCTGTCGACGCGAAGGTCGCAGCCCAGATAGGTCGCGCGTCGTCATGCGATTCGCGGAGATGTTGCTCCGGCGTGGTGCAGAACGATCAGAGCGTTGGGCCATCGCAACGGGCAATGCGGAGTGGCTTCGTGGGCGCCACGGTGATGGCGGATTGCAGGGGCAGCCTGGGTTGATCACTCATGCGGTCAGGTCCGAGAGACCGGAGATGGTAGCTCTGCTCCTGGATCTTGGACTTGATGCCGATGAGCGCGAACGCGTTGATGGGCTCGAGGAGGTCGTGTACCAATGGGGTGCCCCACTTCGTGAGTGTGCGATCGCGGGCCAGATCGTCATGGCGGAGATGCTCTTGCAGCATGGCGCGAGCCCGAATACGAACGTGTATGCCGCGAGCTCGGCCATGTACGAAGCCCTTGCCCGCAACAATTTGCGGATGGTACGGCTCCTCGAAGACCACGGTGGAATCATCAACGCGACAGCAGCCGCCTATCTTGGGCTTACCGATCGAGTAAGGCAGTTCTTCGAGGACGAGTGGGCTGGGCACCTGCCAGACGGTGCGGTTTCGCCAGGCTCGAATATTGCGCACGCGGTGCTCGAAGCTGCCGCTGACGGTGGACACGTCGATCTTGTTCGCATGGCGTTAGACCACCTCGATTGGGCGCCGGGTGATGCTCGCTGGCACGGGATGCTGATGCGGCCATTCGGCAAGCATGGGGCTTCAGATCGTGATCGTTACGTTGCTTGCTTTCGGACGATCATTGCCCGGTCGGGCGCCGATCTGCCCGCGCGGTTCGGACGGACGCTCTTGCATGATGTCACAGCCAATTGGCCTCGAACCTCACCCATGGGCGTCGAAGAGCGGATCGCGTTTGCCACAATCCTTCTGGACCGAGGGGCGCGGCTCGATGTGCGCGATGATGTGCTAAAGAGCACGCCGTTGGGTTGGGCATGCCGTTGGGGACGCAGTGAGCTGGTCAACCTGTTCTTACAACGGGGCGCAGATGGTATTGAGGCGGATGCCGAGCCTTGGGCAACGCCAAAGGGATGGGCGGAGAAGAAGGGTCACACAGCGATACTTGCCCTGCTTGAACAGCACGGGGCGTAAGGATCCGTTGCAAGCCTGTTGCAAACGAGAGTCGATAACCCTCAGATAAACTAGAATTTGCTCCTGTCGTGCGCCCGTAGCTCAGCAGGATAGAGCACCGGTTTCCTAAACCGGGGGTCGGGGGTTCGAGACCCTCCGGGCGCACCATCATTCACAAACTGAATGGGTTGATCGCGCCGGCACGAACAAGACGCACGTCAATGCGGAGTTGATCAAGCGTGGTTTCGGGTACGCGGATCGCCAGGGGTCCCACCCACGTCGTGATCAGTTTGTGGCACTCGCATCAGCGGCTCGTCGAGGTAAGCTCGGCGTTTGGGGATCGTAGTCGAAGGTACACCATGGGCATGATGTCATTCACCAGGTCCCTGATCATGTGGGTCATCCGACTCGGCTTGGTTCTGCTGCTCATGGCCACATGCCTGAACCTTGAGCCGCTTCCTGTCCGTCTCGCATACTGACCAGTTTTGCTTCCCGTGAAATCGGTCACGGCCTCGTCCGGGCACGCTACAATGCGCATATGAACGTCGAGTTGACCCCCGACCAGCGCGCGTTCGTTCAGAAGGCCATCGAAAGCGGTCGGTTTAGCCGCGCAGAGGAAGCGATCCAGGAAGCGATGGCGCTGTGGGAAGAACGTGAGCGCAGGCGGCTCGAGATCCTCGCGATGCTGGACGAGGCAGACGCCTCGCTGGAGCGCGGCGAAGGGAGAGAAATCACCGAAGAATCGATGAAGGCTCTCGCCGAAGAAGTTAAGCAGCGTCTTCGTCGTCGGATCGCCGCCGAACGTTCCGCCACGTCCCGCTAATGGGGCATCGCCTCGCACCGCAAGCCGAAGCGGACCTAGAGGATCTCGCTTATTACGTCTTCGTCGAGAGCGGCAGCCTGGAGATCGCCGATCGCCTGATCGACTCCATAACTGAACGGTTCGCCATGCTTGGCGCACATCCACGAGCTGGCCGGCAGCGCGACGATCTGCGGCCCGGCATGCGTGCATTCCCGGTAGGCGACTATCTCGTCTTGTATCGCATCGAAGGTAACGACGCCGTGATTCAGCGGATCGTTCGTGGCAGCCGGGACCTGGAAGCGTTGATGCGCGAGTGGTGATCGTGGTCGACCGTGTGACGCTAGACGACTGACAAATGACTGACAATCGGTAGCTGCTGAAGGTGGGTCGGGGTAGTTTCGGGTGTTCGAAAACGCCAATGAAAACGGGGGCAGCGGCTCCACGTTGCCCCCGGTCGCGTCGTACCGACGGTTTCCTAAACCGGGGGTCACAGGTTCGAGACCTGCCGGGCGCACCATCCGCCTCCGCCCGCGCTCCTTCGCGGGCGGGCTATGGCGAGATGGCGCGAGAGGGTTGTGCCTTACCGAAGCAACGGCTGTTGCGAAGGCGGGCCGGGCGCGCTATTTCCTAAGGCATTAGCTTCAGAGCCTCATCCCCTGAAGAGAAACCAACCCGTCACCGAATGGCTATCGCTTTTCCAAGACTAGCAATAGCGTTGTGGGTTGCCCTTTCACATCGTTCCCTTTTCCGGTGATGGTCATGGTTGTTCCGTCTTTGGAAACGACGCGGGTTCCTGTGAGCGCAATCTTGCCGTCCTTCTTCTGTGTAAAGGACACCGTGTGCGCATCAACGCGAGTCAGCGCGATTGTGTCCCAGAGAGGAGAACCCTTATACGGGTATTCCTTTCCGTCGTAGGTGGCGGTGAACTCCACAAGTGTTGGTTTCCCCTCCGCATCAACGCCTTTCTGAATCGATGTCTCTTGTGTGCCCATGATGCGGTAAACGCGCGTCTGACTCTTTGGCAACGGGCCGGGGGTCATCTTCGACTTGCTGACATTCAGTTCCCAAGTTCCCACCACAGGATCCATGGCTTGACCGTGCATTGAGATGCCGGCGAGTGTGAGGGCGGCGACGACGATGCAGAGTCTTTTCGTCACGAGATACCTCCAGTTGTTGTGAGTTGTGGGCGCGTTTGGAGCGGCCGACTATAGCACGGGGCTGAAACCGCTCAGCGAAGTGTTTACGAGGGCTGAGACACTACACAATGAACGGCGTCACGGATGAGTTCCGCTTTCAGGCCGCAATTCCTTGGAATTTGAGGACCAACCTTTCGCGCCGCAATCCCTGAAAATCGAGAATCCACCTTATCGCGGTTCCCGTTGCGAATCAGACGCTGCGGGTGACGCCTGCGATGGAAGCCGGCGTGGCGAATCACGTTTGGTCCATGAGTGTTTGTGCCTTGCCGTAGCTCCGCAGGAGCGAAGGCAGGCCGGGCGCACACAAATGTTTCCTTTCGTCCATCAACGTCTTCCTCTATGCTCACGCACCAGACATATGTCACGACACCTGCAGTATCTCGCCGTGCTCCTCGTCCTGTCAGCGTGCGGCAGCCCCACGTCCCCGGGTTCGATTCAGTCCAATCTGGATATGGCGACGCCTGATCTCAAGGTCAACGGTGTCACCATCCAGCCTGGATCGACCGCCAACGTCGGTGTCGGGTCTAGGGTCGATTTCCGAGTCGACTACACCAATCATTCCGGTCAGTTTCTGCATACCGGATTCCTGCTCGTCAGGGACGATGGGGTCGAGCGCCTCCTTAGTTGCGGTGTCGCCGGCAGTGGAGGAGCAAGGGGGGGCCTTCGGGGTGGGCACGACAATCTCTGCGGAGCGACCGGGGACACACGGTGAGGGTGTTGCTGCTCGGCGCGTACGGCCCAGGCTCGCAGCAGTGCCTCCTTCAGTCGTCGCCTAGCTCGTTCCAGGTGAATCACGCCAACGTTCAGGCACAGCGTCTTCTGGTGACGCTCGCCGTGCAGTAACGGCCTCCGGCGGACGCTTCCACACACCTCTTCTGCGGCAACTCATTTTCAAAATGCGCAACTGCGGCCATGCGCGTGTCCATTCCGACTTCGCGCCCCCGATCAAACGTGCACAGTCTGCGCGGAGGACGTCAGACGAATTTTTGATGCGAGATCCATGCGGGAGGAATCCTGACACGAGCGCGGGATGGTTGGTGTAGGATGCGACCGATCAGGAGGCATCCCATGACTCAGCGATTGGTCGTTCTCGGAGCGATATTACTGGCTCACGCCATTGGCGTGCAGGCGCAGTCGAACCCACTGCTCGGGGCATGGAAACTGAATCTCCCGAAGTCGAACTACCAGCATGACGCCACGCCGCTGGACGAATTACGGTCCTACAAGACATGCGAGGGTGGCGGCGTCGGGACTCACGTGGAAACCACCTATGTGAATTGGAGGGTGGCCGTCACGACCTTCTGCACCCGTCTGGACGGGAAGGAATACCCCTACTACAGTCGCATCGCAGACAGCATAAAGGCAACGGGATCGCACTGGGGCGAGTTCGTTGCGACGATTTCAGAGGGTGGCAAGGTCGTTCGTACCACGCGTGCGGTCGTGTCGCAGGACGGGAAGACCCTCACTAGAACGACCACGTATGCGGGTGAGAAGAGAAGCGACCTTCAAGTGTACCACAAGCAGCCGTAACGCTGAACGTTACAGGCCACGCGCAGCGATCCCGTTCGGGTCGGCGTGGAAACGGCAGCATGCTAAGCCACCCGCCGGAATTGACCCCGCATCAACTTATGAACGTTGGATTTGCCCTTTCGGAGTCGAACCCGTGATGCGTCCCGCGTGTTTTCAGGCCGCAATTCCTTGGAATCTGAGGGCGCAAACTCGCGAATCCCCACGGGCGCGGCAATATTTCAATGCATTACCGACGCTTGGCATCAAGGTAAAACGCGTCTAGATTTCTGTCGACGCACCGGTGACTTCCCCGTGTTAGTATCCGCGCGCAGAGGGACCTTATCGCTAGACAGAGTGTGATTACATGCCGGTGACGCATCGGATTTTGCATTGCATTCTTTGGGTTCGTGATGGTGTCCCTCTCTGGCCAGACCACTGTGCCAGGTGTCACCTTCGAGCGAATCCTGCGCGCAGACCGGGAGGCGCAGAATTGGCTCACACATCCTCTGGAGACGTGTCCGGCCTGCGTTATAGCAGGCTTACACAGATTACGCCGTCGAACGTTGAGAAGAGGCTCGAGCAGGCCTGGATCTGGCAAGGCCGTGCGTTCGCGTGGCGGCGGGGAGAGCCGGCCCCGATCCGGGGTCGGCTAAGCAGAAGTTTGAGGCAACGCCACTCCAGTTCGGTGGACGGTATTGTACACGGTCCAGCCGCCGAACGATGTGATTGCGGTCGATGCAACCACGGGGCGCATCCGTTGGACATCATCGTCATGTCATAAAGCAGACACGCAAACGACTTCTGCTGTGGGCGAGTTAATCGCGGCCTCGCCATTCTCGGCGATACGTTGTTCATGGGCACACTCGACGCACGGCTGATCGCGATCAAGGCCTCATACGGGCCAAGTTTCATGTGAGAATACAAGTGTTGCCAGCTTGGTAGATCCTGCATGTGCTGCCCTCCTACTGCTATTCCATTACTTCATGCCCCACTGAAATACAGTCTGAAGGACAAGGTGATCGTCGGGACGGCCGGCGGTGACGCCCCCAATCCGCGGTTTCATCGCAGCTTTCTGATGCCTCAACTGGGAAAGGAGGCGTGGCGCTTCTACACTATTCCTGCAGCCGGTCGAACCGGGTCACGAGACGCTGGTCGGGTGATTCATGGAAGACCGGAGGCGCTGGCGTGTGGAATACGGGCACTTACGACCGCTGACCTGAATCTCACCTACTGGGGCATCGGGAATCCTAATCGTGCTTACCACTGATGACGTCTAGCGCCAGCCGGTAGCCTTGGCGACAACCTCTATAGCAATTCCGTGGTCGCGCTCGATGCCGGTACCGGACAGCTGAAGTGGCACTACCAGTTCACGCCACACGACGAGCAAGGACTGGGATGCCGGACAGGCACCCGTGCTAGACCGACATCGAGTGGCAGGGGCGACCGCGGAAGGTGATGCTCTTCGCCAACAAGAATGGCCTGATGTATGTGTTGGATCGCAGCACGGGCGAGTTTCTGATCAGGGGAAGCCCTTCGTCGAGATCAACTGGATGAACGGTTTCGATGCGAAGGCCGGCCATCCGCGTGCCGCGAAGGGAAAAGACCCGTCAAGCCGTTCGGTGGAACTAACTGGTATCCGCCTTCCTATAGTCCACGGACTGGCTTGTTTTACGTCCCCTCGAGATTGGACGTTGATCTTGGTGCCATGCAGGCTCGATCCGAGAACGGCGAGAGAAGTGGGCGTGGACTGCCCGAACGACACACGCAGCAGGTGTGTTGAGCACTGCATCAGACCTGTTGTTCAGTGGCACGTTTCGATACGAGAGTCCTGGGCTCCGCAGATCACCATCCGGGAACGTGGCGGATGGGTATTTCTACGCCCTCGATGCTTCAGGGAGGACAGCTTTGGAAGACGCATCTCGGCGGCGACATCCGAAGCGGCCCCATGAGCTATTCGGTGACGGTAGGCAATACATTGCAGTGGCCGCCGGCAATTCCTTGTTCGCATTTGCCTTACGTATGTCACGCTTCGGTCGAGGCTTCTTCAGAGTCATTGCAACTCCCTACCGCCCGACGCAAATTCGATGACACCTGAGGTCGCTATCTCGTTTCGAGCGGAACGAGCCGGCCGCGCCTTGACGAAGAATGGGCTTCGACCCATTCACTGGTATTCAGGCGAACCATCCACGTTCCAATGACTAAGCCCTCCGGTGACTTGCCTTCGACGCGGAAGCCGATGTCGGCCCCGCTCAGAATGCCCGGGTCGACCGGCGCCTTATACGGTTGAGCCTGCTGCCCTGCGACCCAGCCGCCGCCCGCGAGAACACACGCCACGACCGCCGCCAGTAATATCCGTCGCATGTTCGCCTCCATATGGCTGTTTAGACTGCGGTCGCCATTGTTTGGCCGCATGGCCGCGTCTCCTGATAAAGTGCTGCGCGCATGAAGACCTCTGACTCGGCTTGAACATTGGCTGCGGGAGCTGGTCTCGCGCGGCGCGGCCGATCTCTTTCTGGTTGCCGGCTTTGCGCCGGCAATTCGGTTGAATGGCGTCGTCACGCCGATGGCGGAACCGCCGCTCGAAGGCGAGGACGATCGAAGCCGCGATGCTTCCGCTGCTGCATCCGCAGGCGCTGGAGCGCTACAGGAACGACGGATCGGCAGATGTCTCCCTGCGCCGGCTCGGGCTCGGACGCTTTCGCGTCAATCTCCATCGCGAACGCGGGCACGCGGCTGCGACGATTCGCGCCCTCCCGGTCGCAACCGCCGCTGCTCGCCGAGCTCGGCCTCCCGCAGCAAGTCGAGCAGCTCACGCGGCTGCATCACGGCCTGGTGCTCGTCGGCGGCGCCACCGGCTCCGGAAAGACGACGACGGTTGCGGCACTCGTGAACGAGATCAACCGGCGCGACGCCAAGCACATCATCACGATCGAGGATCCGATCGAGTACGAGCACGCGCATCAACAGAGCGTGGTCGAGCAGGTCGAAATCGGCATCGACGCGCCGGACTTTCCGACGGCGCTCCGCGCCGCTCTCCGTCAGGCGCCCGATGTCATCGTGATTGGCGAGATGCGGGATCCGGAAACCATGAAGATCGCGCTGACGGCGGGCGAGACAGGGCATCTGGTCTTTTCGACCCTCCACACGACGGACGTCACGTCGACCGTGGCTCGTGTCGCCGATTCGTTTCCGCCGGAGCGCCAACCGACGATCCGCCAGGATCTTTCGATGGCGCTGGGCGCGGTGCTCACGCAGACGCTGCTGCCGCGCACGGCCGGCGGCCGCGTGCCCGCCGCAGAGCTGCTGATGGTGGGATATGGCGCGCGCCAGCACATCCGGAAGAATGCGCTGCAGCATCTGCACCAGGAGATCACCATCACGAAGCGCAGCGGCTCAATCACTCTCGAGGAGTCGCTGGCGCAGCTCGTCCACAAGGGTCTGATTTCGGCAGACGACGCGCGCACGCGCACCGGGCACGCGGAAGAGCTGGAAGGGCTGCTTCGTCCGGCGCCGATGGGCGATCGGCGATCGACCTAGGAGACGAGGCTCTTCCGCACCGCGTACAGCACGATCTCGGCGGTGTTGTGCAGACCCAGCTTCTGCATGAGATTCGCCCGGTGCGTTTCGACGGTCGAGACGCCGACTTCGAGAATGCTCGCCACTTCCTTGTTCGTGCGCCCCTCTGCGAGCAGCTGCAGCACTTCCTTCTCGCGATCGGTCAGCAGCCGGTAGGAATCTTCCTGGCCCCGCTGCTGCAGATGCCGCATGTAGTCGGAGAGCAGCATCGCCGAGATCGTCGGGCTGAAATACGGCCGTCCCTGGCTGATCGTTCGCAGCGCGGGAAGCAGATCCTGTTCGGTTGACTCCTTCAGGAGATACCCGCGTGCGCCGGCCGAGAGCGCGCGCAGCACGTACGATTCGTCGGCGTACATGCTGAGAAAGACGACCTTCAACTGCGGCTGATGCTTGATGGCGCGCTCGGCCACGTCGATGCCGTTGAGCCTCGGCATCGCGATGTCGAGAATCGCCACGTCGGGGCGGTGGGTCTCGCACATCCGCAGCGCTTCGAGCCCGTCGCCCGCTTCGCCGACCACTTCGATGTCGTCTTCCGTGTCCAGCAGCGCCTTTAAGTCCGCGCCGCACAATGCCATGATCGTCACCGAGCACTATTCGCAACGAAATCCTCCTTGCTGCTTTCCGAAGCGGGCACGGGCAGCGTGATGTGAACGACGGTCCCGCCTCCAGGCCTGGTTTCGATGGATGCCGCGCCGTTGATGTCTTTGACCCGCTCCTTGATGCCGGTCAGCCCGAGCCCCTTGTGGATTGGTGGTCGATTCCATGCCGACGCCGTTGTCGCGCACCGACACGTCGAGCCGCGTGCGTTGCCGCACCACCTTCACCTGTATCTCGGTGGCGGCGGAATGTTTGGCGCAGTTCGTGAGCGCCTCCTGGACGACGCGATACACGCACGTCCGCTGCGGATCGGGCAGCCGCTCGAGATCGCCATCGACGCTGAGATCGACCGGCACGTTGTAGCGGCGCGAAAACTCGCGCGCCTGCCACGCCAGCGCCGGCTCGAGGCCGAGGTCGTCGAGCATGCTGGGGCGCAGCCCCATGGCGAGATCGCGCACCATGCGCATCATGCGATCGACCAGCGCCTTGCTCTCGGCAACCGTCTGCGCGAACGCCGGGCTGCCGAGCGCCTGCGCGCGCTCCGCGCGGCCGATTTCCATGCGCAGCGCCGTCAGCATCTGCCCGAGCTCGTCGTGCAGCTCGCGGGAAAGGATCTTGCGCTCTTCCTCCTGCGTCCGCACGAGCTGGTTCGAGAGCCGCCGCAGCTCCTGCTCGGCCTGCTGCGTGCGGCCGTGCTGTTGCTTCGGAGCGGCCTTCGAGCACGCGTATCCGGATGACGGCGATGATCGCCACCGCCAGGCCCAGAGTCAGGCTCGCCGCGAGCGTCGCCGTGAAGTACTGATGCAGCTCTCGCTGGCGCGCGGCCGCCGCCTCCTGCTGCGCGTGCAACGTGCGGTTGTTGATCGCTTCGATTTCGGCCGAGATCCGCATGACTGCATCGCGGCGCGGCACGATCTCCCGGCGCAGAAAACCGTATCGATCGATTTTGGTCGTGCCGTCGAAGAGCGGCGCATACGCGTGCCAGTACTCGTCGAGTTGGCGCCGCAGCTCGCGATACTGTTCCGGATCGGGTTCGCGCAGCAGCGGTTCCAGCTCGCCGATCATCTGTTCGCTTTCGAGATGGTAGGCGACCAGCCTCGAGCGGTATTCGGAGGCCGGGGTCGCCGTGTCGAGCAGATAATCGCGCGCCAGTATGCCGGAGAGATGCAGATTCGAACGCACGCGCCGCAGGCGCGTTTCAACATCGCGATAGCGAGTGTTCAGGCTGTCGAGGTGCGCGTATGCCGCGTCTGCCTTCCGCTGCGCGGCCAGAATCGATACCACTATCAGCGCCAGGAGCCCCAGCAGCGCGAGGGCCACGACCGGCCACGTCCGAAAACGCATCCGGCCGACTCCCGCCAGATGATGTTCGGTCACTGACCTGATCCTATCCGGGAACACCGCCATGGGGACATCCTCTCTATAGGGGATATATAATCATGCTGCTTATGAAGGGTTCTGAACGCCACCGGCTCAAGGAAAACGAACTATCCCACGTCCTGAGCGACGCGTCCGCGCGTTTGCAGGAGAATCGCAGCACTGTAGGCCTTGCGGCCGGCATCGTTGCCCTGGTGCTCGTTGCAGGTGTCGGGTACTGGGCATGGACGACGCGCAGCGAGAACCGCGCCCAGGCCCTGCTGGGCGATGCCATCGTCATCATGCAGGCGCCGGTTGAGGATCCGAAGCCCGGGGCCAAGCCTGCTGTCGCAGGATATCCGACGGTGCAGGCCCGCGCTGAAGCCGCGTCTCGCAAAGTTCGCCGAGGTCTACAACGCGTATCCGTCGACCGACGCCGGCATTGCGGCGCGTTATTACGCCGCATCGGCGCTGTCGATGCTCGGCCGCCACGCCGAGGCTGCCGCCCGCTTTCAGGAAACGGTCGATCGTGCGGGGCAGACCAGCTTCTACGGTCGCATGGCCAGACTCGGCGTCGTCGAGGCCAACGCTCAGGCGAAGAAGTACGACGAAGCCATCAGCGCGGCACAGGCGCTCGTCAACAACACGAGCGACGACACAATTCCTCGCGACGCGCTGCTGATCGAGCTGGGCCGGGTGCAGGCCGCGGCAGGCAAGAAGGCCGAAGCCAAACAGACGCTCGACAAAATGATTGCCGATTTCCCCGGATCGCCTTACATCGAAGAGGCGAAGCGGATGTTGGCCGAGCTCACGTAAAAACATTCTAACAGGAGATTAGGAGCTTAGGAGGAATCCTTTTCTTTGAAAGATTTCTCCTATTCTCCTAGTCTCCTGTTTGTTTTTGTGAATTGGTACGTGAGGATTTTGTAGATCAGCTTCGCGCACAGGAAGTTCGGCGCGGCGACGCCGGGCAGCGGCGACAGCTCGACGATATCGCACCCCACGACGGTGCGCGCGGAAATGACGGCGCGCAGCAGCGACAACAGCTCGTACCAGCTCAACCCGCCCGGTTCCGGCGTACCTGTCGCCGGCATGATGGCGGGGTCCAGGCCATCCACATCGATCGTCACGTATACCGTCTCGCCAAGTGACGCGACGACCTTCGCTATCCAGTCCTTGTCCTGGCGCATGTTGACGTCGTAGAAGATCGTCGTCGGCAGCGCCGGCGCCGCCTTCGCCTCTTCGGTGGAAAGGCTGCGGATGCCGACCTGGGTGCAGCGCGCATGCTCGAGGACGCGCCGCATGGCGCACGCGTGGTTGAAGCGCGTGCCCATGTAGCTGTCGCGCAAATCGGCATGCGCGTCGATCTGAAGGACGGACACGCCCGGATATTTCGCCGCGACGGCGCCGACCACCGGCGACGTAATCGAATGTTCGCCGCCAAGGACGATGGGAAACTTGTCGTGATCGAGGATGGCCGCCGTGACACGGCCGATCTCGGCCATGATCTCTTTCATGTCGTCGAAGGGCAGCTCCATCTCCGGCAGCGTGTAGATGCCTATCGGATGAATGTCCGCGTTCGTTTCCTCGTCCCACAACTCGAGGTGCGACGAGGCGACGAGAATCTCGCGCGGACCGTTCCGCGTGCCAGGCACGTAGGACGTGGTGCTTTCGAGCGGAACGGGCAGGATCACGGCTTTCGCGTCTTCGAAGGTCGGCGCGTTCGGCAGCGTGCCGCCGAACGCGAGCGGCTCGATGTGGTCGTATTGGACCGGACCCTTACTCATTCGGTCTCCTGAAATGCCTCGCGCGAGACCGTCTTGCCGTCGATGAGCATCTCGCATTGGCTCGGGTCGATGTTGGGCCGGCTGCGTTTCGCGGCAAGCTCAGAGGAACTGCGCGCCAGCGCAGTCGCGAGAATCGGCAGCGCGATGGTGGCGTCGGCGTGCACGGTCACCTGTGCCGCGTCGGTCGCCAGCTTGCCCCAGCTTTGCGCCTCCTCGAGCGTCGAGCCCGAAGCTCCGCCGAAGTGCGGCACGTCGGTGACGATCTGGAGCGCGTATCGGTGCCCGCCGACGGCCGGGCTGAAAAATTCGGCCTGGACGCTGGCCTGATTGATGAAGTTCTTTGGCGTCCCTCCGCCCAGCACGACCGTGGCGGTGCGCGGCCTGCGAATTACGAGGTTGGCCGACTCGATGATGTCGCCGATCACGTCGATATGGCCAGATCCGGGCCTCTTGTGGCGCCCTTGCGAGAGGCCCATGCCGATCGAGGAATCCGCAATCGCCGGGCAGAAAATCGGCACGCCGGCGCGATGCGCCGCGGTGAGAATGCCGTTCTGCTCCGTTTCCTTCCAGAGGTGACCGCCAAGACGATTGAGAAACTCGCGCGACGTATAAGGCCGCTGATCGAGCGTTGCGACGAAATCGCCAATCCACACGTCGTTGTCGCAGAATTCCTCTTCGCTGGCGTAGGTGTCGTAGACGCGGTCGATGCGATCGTCGGCGAGCGCCGCGTCGTTGACACGAGCCGAGCCGAGATAGTGATGGCGGCCGCGCGTCTCGTGCAGATCGTGATACAGGTTTGCGCCCGTGGACACGAGGCAGTCGATGTAGCGATGTTCGATCAAATACGCGACGACCATGCGAAGGCCGCCGGCGCTGAGCGCGCCGGCCATGCCCATGAAGATCGTGACGTCGTCGGCGAGCATTTTCTGCCAGACGCGATGCGCGATGCCGAGGGAGCGCCCCTGAAATGAAATGCGCTCCATCTTTTCGAGAAGCTGGTCGGCCTTCAACTCCGGATCAACCGTGAAGGGTTCGATCGGCACCTGCAGGAAGCGGGACCGCTTTTTCATGCGGAGACGATTCTACCGCGAGACGTTTCTCAGAAAGCTGTAATCGAGCTGCGGCGCCAGACGGATGCCGGTGATTTCCGGCTGCGCCACGGCAATGTTCGTCTCGTGCCAGAGGCTGATGTAAGGCGCGAGTTGAGCGACTCGTTGTTGCACTTCGCCGTAGCGCGCGCGGCGTTCATCGGGCGTCGTCGCAAGCGTCGCCTGGTCGATGAGTCTGTCCAGTTCGAGATCGCTCAGGTGGCCGCGATTGAATCCCGCCGGGGGCACTTGCCGCGAGTGGAAGGCGCGGCTGAGGATATCGGGATCTGCCGTGGCGCCACCCGCCCACTGCAACGTGTACATCTGGAAGTTGCCTTGGAGGATATCCGCGTACAGCGTGGCAAACTCGAAGACCCGCACGTCCGTTTCGATGCCCACGTCGTGGAGATTCTGCTGCAGCACCGCCGACTGCAGCCGGTTGTACTCGGTGCTCGACACTTTCAACGACAGCAGCATGCGGGGTCGCGGGCCGTCGCCGTCGGGATCGGGATAACCGGCTTCGTCGAGGAGCTGTCTGGCGCGCTCAGGATCGTAGGAGAAGTCGAAGACATCGGGTTCGAAAGCCCAGTTGGCAGGCGAGATGATTCCGACCGACGGCGTCGCGAGGCCGCGGCGCAGGTAATCAATGAGCGACTGCCGATCGATCGCGTATCCCACCGCGTGACGGACCCGCACATCCGACAGGATCGGATCGCGCATGTTGAACCCCAGGTATTGGTAGTTCGCGCCCAGCGACGTCGCGAGCGCGAGCCCTTCCTTCCGCAGCTGGTATGCCATGTCGGGCGGAATGTCGTTCACGACCAGGTCAACCGTGCCTTTCCGCAGCTCGAGCGCCCGCATGATGTCGTCGGGTACTACTTTCAACACGATTCCGAGGTTTCGGGGCAGCCCGTCGTAATACTCGCGGAAGGCGCCGAGCACAATCCGGTCGTCGACGGCGTGGCTGACGAACCTATACGGGCCCGTGCCGACAGGATGATCGCGCAGCGTGCGTCCGGCTCCGTTCGGCACGATCTGGACGGCGACGAGATTGATCAGAAACGAGCCGGACGGCTCGGTCAGCCTGAATTCGACCGTGGCCTGGTCGAGGGCTCTGACGGAATCGACCAGCCGAACCGCGCCCCGGATGGGCGAGCTGGATTTCGGATCGAGAATGCTGTTGAAGGTATAGACGACGTCGTCGGAGGTCAATTCGTGGCCGTCATGAAATCGGACGCCCCCGCGCAGCTTGAAGACGTAGGTTTGATAGTCGGCCGACTCCCACGTCTCAGCGAGCTCGGGCGCGAGGCGCATGTTGTTGTCGAGATTGAGCAGGCTGTTGAAAATCAGGCGATGCGCCCGCGACGAGACTGCGTCGGTCGCATAGCGCGGGTCGAGGCTGTTGACGGACGTATACATCGCGACCGTGATGATGCCGGGCTCTGGCGCAGGCTGAGAGCAGCCGAAGGCCAGCAGCAGCGACAGGGCTACAACAGTGTGGCACCGCAAACGGTTGTCGTTCGGCGCCGTTTCGGTAGTGTCCGGCTTCAGCCGGACCCACGTGTTCATTATTCCAGTTCCTTCTTCAACTCTGCCAGCAACAGCAGCGCCTGCAAGGGCGTCAGATTATCCGTATCGGTGCCGCGTAAGCGCTGCGCGAGCCTCTCGGCTGCCGGATCCGAAGGCGCCGTTTGAAACAGTCCCAGTTGCTGTTGCGGCTCGGATGGCGTTCCGCTGATCGACGGGCGGCCGCCGCGCGTCAGCTCGTCATGCTCGAGCGCTCCGAGAATCGCGCGCGCGCGAGTGATGACCGGCGCCGGCATGCCCGCGAGGCGCGCGACCTGAATCCCGTAGCTGCGGTCCGATCGTCCCGGCACGATCTTGTGCAGAAATACGATGTCATCCTGCCACTCTCGCGCGGCGACGTGGGCGTTGACGACGCCGGGCAGGGCGTCGGCCAGATCGGTCAACTCATGGTAGTGGGTCGCAAAGAGGGTCTTGGGGCGACCCCGCCGGTTCGTCGCGAGGTACTCCGCAACCGCCCACGCGATGCTCAGGCCATCGAAGGTGGCCGTGCCACGCCCGATCTCGTCGAGCACGACAAGGCTCCGCGAGGTGGCGCCGTGCAGGATGTTCGCCGTTTCCTGCATCTCCACCATGAATGTCGACTGTCCACGCGTGATGTTGTCCGACGCCCCGACGCGCGCGTAGATGCGATCGACGATCCCGATTTTCGCGCGGGTGGCCGGTACGAACGATCCCGACTGCGCCATCAGGCAGATGAGCGCCGTTTGACGCAGGTACGTGGACTTGCCGCCCATGTTGGGGCCGGTCAGGATCACGAGCTGGCTCGCGTTGCCGTCCAGCGTTGTGTCGTTCGGCACGAAGGCGCCGCTGCAACGGCGCTCGACAACAGGGTGACGCCCGTCGACGACCGAGATCTCGTCGCTGTCGTGCACGTGTGGCTTGATGTAGTTCGAAAGCGACGCGGTTTCCGCGAGGCCGGCAAGAACGTCGAGCGTAGCCAGCGCGCGCGCCGTTTCCTGTATGCGCGTCGATTCGGCTGCCACCCGGACGCGCAGCTGCTCGAACAGCTCGACCTCGCGCCCGAGGATCCGCTCGTCGGCGCCGAGCACTTTCTCCTCGTATTCCTTCAGCGCGGGCGTGATGTACCGCTCGCCACCGGCGATGGTCTGCTTGCGGTGGTAATCGGCCGGCACCGCATGCAGGTTCGATTTGGATATCTCGATGTAGTAGCCGAATACGCGGTTGTAGCGAACCTTCAGAGAGTTGATGCCGGTACGAGCGCGCTCGCGCTCTTCGAGCTCGGCGATGACCTGTTTTCCCGATCGGCTGATGCGCCGCAGGTCGTCGAGCTCGGCGTCGAGACCGTCGCGGATGTACCCGCCATCGCGTACCAGGGCGCCGGGGTCGTCGACGAGCGTGCGGTCGATATCGTCGCGGACGTCGATGAGATCGTCGAGCGCGCTGATGAGCGACCGTGTGAGCGGCGCTTCGCATGCATCCAGCACGAGACGCACGCGCGGCACGGCGGCAATCGACTGTTTCAGACCGACCAGGTCGCGCGGGCCGGCATTGCCGAGCGCCGCGCGCGCGACGAGGCGCTCGATATCCTGCACATTTTTCAAGACTTCGCGGAACTTGCCGCGGTCTGTACTGCGGAAGGCAAATTCCTCGACGGCATCCAGGCGATCGCGGATTCGATCGAGCACGACGAGCGGCCTCAGCAGCCACGAGCGCAGCAGCCGCCCCGCCATCGCGGTGATGGTCCGATCAATCTCGTGGAGCAGCGAGTCGTCTTTGCCGCCCTCCACCGACTCGACGATCTCGAGATGTTTCAGCGTGACTGCGTCGATGAGCAGGCAGTCGGCCGAGGTCTTGTAGGCGATGTTGCGGACGTGCGCGAGGTCTGCTTTTTGCGTGTCGCGCAGGTAATGGAGGAGCGCCCCGGCCGCGCACACCGCGGTCGAATGCCCATCGAGGCCGAAGCCTTCGAGGCCGTTCGTGCGAAATTGATCGATCAGCATCACGCCGCGCGGCCTCGTGCTCGAACGTCCAGGGATCGACACGCGTGACTGGTAGTCGGTCGCCAGAGCCATCAAGCAGCACGCTGTTGATGTCGAGATCGACCGCTGCGACGATTTCGCGGGGCCGCAGCACCATCACCTCGTCTGCCAGGGCCTGCAGCCCCGCCTGGCCTGCGTATTCGGCGCACGAGAACTCGCCCGTCGTCAGGTCCAGCAGCGCCACCCCCACGATGGGGTCTGACCCCGTACCGTACCGGGTCAGAGCTCCGTCTGTACGGGGGTCAGACCCCAACGACAGCGAGAGCAGAAAGGCTGGGGCGCGTTCGTCGAGGTGCTGGGAATCCGTCAGCGTGCCGGGAGACACAACCCTGACGATTTCACGCTTGACGATGCCCTTGGCTTTTTTCGGATCTTCGACTTGATCGCAAATGGCGACGCGAAAGCCCTTGCGCGACAAGGCGCGCGAGATAAGTATCCAGCGCGTGATGCGGTACGCCGCACATCGGAATCGAGGTGCCTTGCCCATCTTTCGAGCGCGACGTCAGCGTCAAATCGAGGGCGCGCGCTGCCACGAGCGCGTCTTCGTAGAACATCTCGTAAAAGTCGCCCATGCGAAAGAACAGAATCGCGTCACGATACTGCTGCTTCGCGTCGAGATATTGCCGCATCGCAGGCGTAACGCTCGGAGCGTGCCCTGCGGGAGACGCCGAACGCGCCCCTCGACTCACGCTCGGGGCGCCCTGAGCTCCGTCGAAGGGCGGTGGTAGGCATGTAGAATTGAATTTTACATGCTGGTGCTCGCCCTCGACACGACAACCCGGCAGGGGAGCGTGGCGCTCGCCCGCGATGGCGGCGTGCTTGCGACGTACGTCGGCGACGCGGCAATCACACACGGCGAGCGTTTGCCTGGGGATCTGATGCGTGCTGCTCGACGCGCACGGTCTCCGCATCGCCGATGTCGACCTGTTTGCCGTGGCGTCGGGTCCCGGATCGTTCACCGGATTGCGGATCGGTATCGCGACGATGCAAGGACTCGCGCTGGCGAACGACAGGCCGCTCGCCGGCATATCCGCGCTGGACGCGATTCACGACGCAGTCAGCTCTCAGCTTTCAGCTCCAGCGCTCCACTCAGCCCTCAGCCTTCAACCCCCAGCCCTGCCAGCGAAGTCGCCGTATGGATGGACGCCCTGCGGGGCCAGGTATTTTCTGCCGTCTACGGAAACGGTGTCGCCGTCGAGACCGCTCTCGTCGACGCGCCGTCGGCGATCCTCGAGCGGTGGGCGCGCGAGGGCATGCGGCCGACGCTGTTTGCGGGCGACGGCGCGCTCGCCTATCAACATCTCGTGAGTGCCGCGGATCCCGGTGCGCATATTGTCGAGCCGATGCCGCCGCTTGCCCCGAGCATCGCGAGGCTGGCCGAGGCGCACGTCCGACAGCACGGGGCGTCCTCGCCCGATGCCATCAGGCCCTTCTACATCAGGCGGTCCGACGCAGAGTTGACCCGCGACGCGGAAGGCCATGGTCCAGACCATGAAGTGGATCATCGAACGCACTCTGTCGGACCGCGACCTCGACGCCATTGTCGCCATCGAGCAGGCGTCGTTCAGCAACCCGTGGACGCGAGAGATGTACATCCGCGAGCTGCAAAACCCCGATGTGTCCTTTCTGTACGTCCTCCGCATGCCGGGCGACGGGGTTGTCGCATTTTGTTCGTTCTGGCTCGTCCTCGACGAGGTCCACATCAACAATCTCGCGGTTCGGGGGGATTTTCGCGGACGGGGAGTCGGGACAGCGCTCCTCGAGCACGTCATTCAGGCGGGTGCGAGCCGTGGGGCCGACCGCGCGACGCTCGAAGTGCGCCGGTCAAACGCCCCGGCCCGTCGCCTGTACGAGCGCCTGGGATTCGAAGTGGCCGCCACGCGGCCGAATTATTACCTCAGCCCGCCGGAAGATGCGCTTATCCTATGGAGAGGAGCGTTAAAAACGACACGATGACGCCTTGAACGGGCCGTGCGCTTGTGTTACGGTTCGCTTCTAATGAGTCCAACTATTCCTCTCAAGAAGGAGGCCGGGCATGCAAACCGGGAATGTCCAGGAGTTGAAGGAGCTTCTGCTCAAGACTGACGAGGAGTTCCGACAACTCGCCACCCAGCATCACGAACTCGACGATCGCCTCCACCAACTTTCTGGCAAGCCGTACCTGTCAGAGCCCGAGCAAGTCGAAGAAATCACACTCAAGAAACGCAAGCTCCAGTTGAAAGACAAGATGGAAGATATACTGCGCCGCCACCGCAGCGAGCCATCAGGTTCGTTTCCGTCGAGGCAAGCAATCTCGCATTAATTTGATCGGGATTAAGATCGTCGCGTGACGATCGATCGCTCCGGGTACCCCTTCATCGGTGGCACGGCCGCTCTTGCGATTGCGGCGGCTTTGACCGTCGGCTCCGCCGGCGCCGTGCCACTGATTCTCCTCGCCGCGTTCTTTCTCTACTTCTTCCGCGACCCCGACCGCGTCTCTCCGCAGGATCCGAGCCTCGTGCTTGTCGCCGGCTGACGGGCGGGTGCTCGTAGCCGGGCCCGCTGACGAACGGGCGGCGCCCCCGGGCGAGTGGAAGCAGATCAGTATTTTCCTGTCGCCGATGGACGTGCACGTCAATCGCAGCGCCGGTTTCGGGGCGCGTCACGAAGGTGGACTTTCGCAAGGGCACATTCCTGCCCGCGTACCATCACGATGCCGCGTCGACGAACGAGCGCAGCGAAGTATGGGTCGATCACGGCGGCCTGGCCGTCGTCTTTCGTCAGATCGTCGGCATCCTTGCGCGGCGCGTCGTCTGCCGCGTCCAGCCGGGCGCAGAGCTGAAAGCGGGGGAGCGTTTCGGCATCATGAAGTTCGGCTCGCGCATGGACGTGTTCCTGCCGCCGTCCGCAGAATTGCGCGTCGCCGAGGGTGATGCCGTCGTGGGGGGCGTTACGGTTATCGCCGTGCTGAAATAGCTGATTCGTGCGATAGTCTCAGCATGATGTTAGGTCCCCAGCGGCGGCACACCGACGTCCCGCAGCGGCGGCTGCAGACGCGGGGTGTACCTGCTGCCCAGCCTGATGACGCTGGGCAACCTGTTCTGCGGGTATGCCTGTGTCATCTACGCCATGCGCGGCGAGTACGCGGTTGCGGCGCCGTTTGTCGGCATCGCGATGGTGCTCGACACGCTCGACGGCCGCATCGCGCGGCTGACGGGGACGACCAGCGAGTTCGGCCTGCAATTCGATTCGCTTGCCGACATCATTTCGTTCGGCATCGCGCCTGCGATTCTGACGTTCTCGTGGGGACTGACATCGCTCGGCAACTGGGGATGGGCTGCCGGCTTCGTGTACGTGACTGCGGCGGCCATGCGCCTCGCGCGCTTCAACATTCAGGCGGGTTCGGTCGACAAGCGGTACTTCGTCGGGATGCCCAGCCCCGCGGCCGCAACGGTCCCTGCCTCGACCATCTTTGCCTATCCATCGGGATTTCAGGAGCCGATCGGCGCCATCCCGGTGCTCGCGCTGGTGCTGGTGCCGGCGTTCCTCATGGTGAGCACGGTCAAGTTCCGCAGCTTCAAGACGTTCGATCTGCAGGCGCGCCGGTCGTACACGGTGCTGCTGGTCATCGCGCTGGCTCATCGCGTTTGTCTCGGCCCACCCTGCGCTCGCGCTCGTCACGCTGTCGTACGGGTACATGTCGTCGGCGTTTATAGAGATGATCATGGCGCGGTGGCATCATGGGAAGGCAGAGGCGCCGCAGGCGCTGGGTCGAATGTGTATCCGATAACGAAAAACGAAGAGCGAACAACGAATAACGCGTGACACGCGCGTTCTCTATTCGTTTTTCGTTTTACCTTTTTCGTTACTGCTTTCACCGATTGGAAGCTCTATCGTCACCGTCGTGCCTTTGCCCGGTGACGATTGAACGTATATCTGTCCACCCTGCAGTTCCACATTCCTCTTCGCAATCGTCAAGCCCAGCCCGGTCCCGGTCGCCTTTGTCGAGAAGTACGGTTCGAAGATGCGCCGGAGTGCCTCCGGATCCATGCCGGTGCCGGTGTCGGCAACGGACAGCCGTATGGTGGAGGGCGCGGCTTCTGCCCGGATCGTCAGCGTGCCGCCGCCCGGCATGGCATGAAGCGCGTTTTCGATCATGTTCGTGATGGCGCGCGCCAGCAGGACGCGATCGATCACGACCATCGGCAGCGACGCGGGCACGTCGACGTCGATCGATACCCGCCCGGCGAGCCCGGTGATGTACGGCTCGACGACGGACGGAATCAGTTCGGCCAGCGACGTCGGAGCCGGGTGCGGCGTGGGGCGCGACGCGAAGCTCGAGAACTCGGCCGAAATCTGCCGCAGCAGCTTCACCTGCGACAGAATCGACGTGACGCATTCTTCGAGCACCGGCGTCAGCGGCTCTCCCTTGTCCTTGTTCACGCGCACCAGGTGCTCCGACGACAACTGAATCGGCGTCAGCGGATTCTTGATTTCGTGCGCCACCTGGCGCGCCATTTCGGCCCACGCCTCGAGGCGATGCGTGCGCTGCAGCTCGTTGCGCTGCCGTTCGAGGTCGGCAGCCATTCGATTGAAGTCGGCGACAAGCCTGCGGAGCTCGTCAGACGAGGTTTCCGCGACGCGGGCGCTGAAGTCGCCGCGCGCGATGCGGCGTGTGGCGCGCGTGAGGCGATTCACCGGATCGCCGATGCGCTCGGCCATCGAGTAGCCGATCGCGGCGCCCAGCAGAGCGAACAGAACGGCCGCGAGCAGCACGCGGCGATCGAGCGTGTCGATTTCGCGGTCGACCTCCTGCTGCCGCAGCGCCAGCGGCACCGTGAGAATCGCGCGCCCGTCTTCGAGCCGCACGGGCGCCGCCGCGAGCACGTGCGGCACCGAACCGATGACCTCCTGGCCGACATGGCTCGAGAGCCGGTCGATCTCGATCGCGCGGTACACGTGGCCCGGCGTTCGCTCGGGCAGCAGGCCGGAGTCGAACAAATCGCGCTCGCTGGTCGCGCGCAGCGTTGGACCTTGATAGATGTTCACGTCCTGATCGATCGCGCGGCTGAGCCACACCATGATGTCGTCGCTCGGCTGCGAGGCGCCTGCGTCGCGCTCCTGCAACGCCACGTATTCCTCGATGACGCGCTGCGCCACGGCGGCAATACGGACGGCGTCGGATTGCACGCTCGACTCCAGCTGCAGCTCGAAAAACGTGCGCGTGGCCAGCGCGAGCACCATGACCGGCAGCACGGACGCCGCGAGAAACGCGAGGAACAGCTTGCGGTAGAAGCTGGCGCGCACCTCGCGCAGCAGCGCGCGGCCCGACGCGGCCGTCGTGCCCCCGAGCGCCGACACCGACCACGCCAGCGCGAGCAGCACGGCGTAGGTCAGTCCGACCAGCGTGGCCAGCTCGGCAAGATTGATCAAGTGATCGGTCCTGGTGACGACAGGGAAGCCGATGACGTAAATGCCGACGCGATCGTTCTGAATGTAGGTCGAGTAATCCCGCTCGCCGTCGCTCATCGTCGTCCAGAACGGCCGGCGCGACTGGGCGATGAGTCCGAGCAGCGAATCGTCCAGCGGAAACGCGCGCGTGTTCGACGAATAGAGCGATCCGCGCCCCCACCCGTACACGACGAACTGCACCGAGCGCCCGGCAGATCCTTCAGGCGGCAGCGAGTCGGCCGGACGAATCAGCTCGTTGTAGGGGTTTCGCGCCGTGATGAACGGCAGCGTCTCGTAGTCGAGCATGACGTTGACGACGATCGAGCCGCCGGTCGGCGTGTCTGAGTCCCGGCTCGCAGATGCCGCGCCCGGCATGGAACAGCCGGCGCTCTTCGGATCCGAACAGCGACGCTTCCTCGAAGATCTCCCAGTCGCAGCTGGGCTCGCGCCAGCCCTGCGTCGTCGAGACATAGTCGGGCAGATTCAGCGCGAACCGCCGCCCGTCCAGCCGGCCATCGGCATCATAAAGCTCCAGCGATGACGCGAGGCGCTCTGTCGCGAGATTGGTGTTCGCCCACATTTCGAACGCGACATTCGACTGAGGTCGCCTGCGCGCGCGCTGGCGCTCGAGAGGTTCGGAATGTCGAGCGCGTCGATCTGCTGCAGGACGGTCCGCAGCTTGGCCTTGCAGCTCGGGCCGCTGATCTTTGGCCTGGCGCGCGTACTCTTCTTCGACCAGTCGGCGCAGGCCCCGGTCGGCGAAGTGATGCACCGACGGGTACAGCACGAAAGCCGGAATCAGCAGCACCAGCGCGCCGGCGAAAAGGCGCAGCGCCTGCGAGGCATGGCGGTAGCGCGGCCGCACCCACACCATCCCCCACGCGAGCGCCAGGCAGGCAAGTCCCGCGAAAGCCGTCGGCAGCGCGGGCACTGTTGACGGTGCGGCGCCGATGACGCGCGGGAAGATCGAGATGGCCAGGACGGGCAGCGCCTGCAGCGCGAACCCGGCAAGCGCGACGCCGCCACTGCGCGGCACGCGCCATGGCAGCGTCATCAGCATGACGATGACGATGCCTGACCAGAAGACGACTGCCTGCGCCAGAAGCAGCCCGAGGGCAAACGCGAGACGCGCCGAGACGAGCGGGTGCAGCGAAAAATGCAGCGCATCGACCGACGTCGCCGAGATCGCGTTGCCGAGCAGCACTTCGTAGCCGACGAGCAGCAAGGCGACGGCCGCGCCGGCGCCAAGCTGCGTGACCGCAGAACATCGCCCAGTCCTGCCGGCTTTCCGGCGGCGGCAGGCGATGACGAATGCGTTCGCCGCAGCCGTTCGACGAGATCGAATGTCAGCACGACGAGGGCGGCGATGGCCGCCATCGTCAGCAGGAAGTCCATCGGCGTGCGAAGCAGCGTGCGAAGTCCCGGGCCCAGCGCCGCCGTGCGAAACACCTGATCGGTCCACCGCACTGTCGGCGCGAACCACAGCAGAAGCCGCGCGGCGGCCAGCAGCGCGAGAATCACGCCGATTGCTTTGAGGTGATCTTTCAGCGTCGGAAACGACTCGCGCCATCCGCAGCAGCGGCGGCATGGCGACGATGAGCGTGAGGGCGAGAATCCCGAGGACGACGGCGGAGATGTTGCCGCGCCAGCGTGCGCGTGTTTCCTCAATCGCCTCGGCCGTCACGCGCGCGACGAGCAGAGGTTGTCCGAGCGGCGACTGGATGACGAAGCCGGAGGCGCTCGCTCGTGGATCGTGCGGGCGCACGGTCGCAGGAACCAGCGTCGGCAACGACAGGATTCCCTCTTCGGGCGCGACGGTGCGGATGCCGCGCGACGACGAAACGAGGCGTTCGGCGGCGATGACGCCGACGCGATGGCCGGTGACGGGATCGAGCACGGGCTTGATGTAGATGAGCCGAAGGCCGAGCGGCCCGCGCGCGACAAAAAACGTTTCGGGACCGGCTATCCGCTCGACCCCGATTTCCGAGGGCACGCCGCTCCACGCGAGCGGCCATGCGCCGCTGGGGCGATACGCCGTGACCGCGAAGACTCCGGCGGTGCGCCCCTGCAGCGCCTGGTCGGCGCGATCGAGCAGCGGCCGCGCGCCTGCCGGATCGGCGGCGGCGGTATCGAAGAGCGCCGGCTCTCGCGCGACCGACGATGCGATGTCATTGAGCGCTGAGGCGACGGCGTCGATTTCCGCGCGCACCGATCGCTCGACGCGCGCCAGCGCCTCGTTCTGGTCGTTCGGTCCGAACCGCGTTCGCTCGAGCGCGATGCCGGCCATCGCCGCGAGCGCCGCGCACACCAGGCCGGTCAGATAGATGCGGCGAAGCGGGCGCGCGACTGCAACTCGGCTCACGGTGCGGCTGCCGGGGCAGCTGTGGCTGCCCGCGCCGTCGGCTGGTGCGGCAGCGGGTGGCGGACTCGGGAGCAGGCGGTGCAGGGTGCCTTCGGCGGGAGCCGCCGGTGCTGCCGAGCGCACGGACCTGGCCGCCTTTGGTGACGAGAATCAGCGAGTCCTGCGCCGTGAGATGAGGTGGCGCCGCGAGCAGCATCTCCTCGTTCTCCGCGCCCTTCAGGGAGAAGGTTCCCTGACGGTTTCCCGTCGCGTGTGTTGTAGGCGTGCAACTCGGCGGCGACGCCAGACACGATCAGCGTCTCGCCGCTCAACAGCGGACCGGTGAATGGCCTGACCGGAAGCACCTGCTTCCACATCCATGGTGCCGTTGTTGCGATTGTGTCCCCGCAGGACGTTGTCGAGCGCGATGAAATACACGCGCTTGTCGTCGAGCACGGGCAGGCCGAGCAGGTCGGCGCCGGTCGGCCACCGCCAATCGGCGTCGGCGTCTTCGGCACTCAGCGAATGAAATTGATTGTCGCGCCCGCCGATGAAGACGCGATCGCCGACCGGCAGAATGCCCGCGGCCGACTCGGCGAACTTGTGCGTCCAGATCTCCTCGCCGGCCTGCAGCGAGAGCGCGACGACCCTGCCGTCCTTGAGCGGCAGGTAGAGGCGATCGCCGGCCGGCGCCGGCGGGCAGCGCTCAACGGCGATCCGAAATCCTTCTGCCAGAGGATTTCGCCGTCGGCCGCACGCATCGCGAGCAGCGGGCCCGGCTCGGTCTGCGCGATCAGCCAGCCCGCATCCCAATGCAGGGAAACCACGCGGCCCGGTACCGGGCGGCGCCATTGCGCGCTGCCGTCTCTTTCGGCTCGTGCTTCGATCAGTCCGTCGCTGCCGGCGTAGACGAGTCCGCCGCCAGCGGCAGGTGGCGCGCTCATCGGGCATTCGACCGACCATGCCACGCTGCCGTCCTTGATCATCAGCGCGACGAGCTGATTCGTCTTCAGCGCGACGTAGATTCGGTTGTCGTCGAACGCCGGCGGGAACGCAGGCGGCGCGGGAAGGCTCGCGCTCCACTTCGCTTCGAGTGGAAACGTGAGCGCAGCCGTCGACGCGCGAGGGCACGCTGCGAGAACAAAAAATGCCACGGCCACACAAGATATGGTGGTGCGACTGAACGGCACCCCGCTATAATAGCGTGTAATTCCGCCTTCGCGTCTGCCGTGCGCACCACGCTTCGGCGAGACAGGCTCCCAAAAAAACCCAGTGGCTGATCAAAACTTCGTTCACCTACATTGTCACACCGAGTTTTCCCTGCTCGACGGCGCGTGCCGCATCGACGAGCTGCTCGATCAGGCGGCGCGTCTGAAGATGCCCGCGTTGGCGGTGACCGAACACGGCAACATGTTTTCGTCGGTAATTTTCCACGACCACGCCAAACAGCGGGGCGTGAAGCCAATTCTCGGATGCGAGGTCTACGTCGCCCCCGGCAGCCGGCTGACGAAGAGCGGCAATATCGGTGAGACGGCGAACCACCTGGTTTTGCTGGCCGAGACCAACGAGGGCTACCAGAACCTCATCAAGCTGGTGTCCTCCGGCTACACGGAAGGGTTCTATTACAAGCCCCGCATCGACAAAGACCTGCTCGCGCAGCATTCGAAAGGACTGATTGGGCTGAGCAGCTGCCTGAAGGGAGAGGTGGCGACCGAAATCCGGACCGGGCGCGAGCGGAAGGCGCTCGAGGCCGCCGCGCAGTTTCGCGACATTCTCGGGCGCGGGCAACTTCTTCCTCGAGATGCAGTATCAGGGCATCGAAGAGCAGCTGGTCGTCAACAAGGGGCTGGCGCCGATCGCGCGCGAGCTGAACATGCCGCTCGTTGCGACCAACGACGTGCACTATCTGATGCACGGCGATCATCGCCCGCACGACATCCTGCTCTGCATCGGCACGGGCAAGAACGTCAACGACCGCGATCGACTGCGCTACCACGGCGATCAGTTCTATCTGAAGACCGCGGCGGAAATGCAGAAGGTCTTCGGCGAGCTGCCCGACGCGCTGGCGAACACGATGCGCATCGCCGAGCGGTGCGACGTCGACATCCCGACGGACAGGAACTACCTGCCGAATTTCGCGGTGCCGGCGCCCTACACGCTGAACGACTACTTCGAGCACGTCGTGCGAGAAGGGTTCGCCCAGCGGCTCGTCCGCTTGAAAGCGCTGCACGCGTCGGGCGCGCTGCGCCATCCGATCGAGGACTACGAGAATCGGCTGTCCTACGAGATCGAGATGATCAAGCGGATGGAATATCCCGGCTACTTCCTCATCGTCTGGGATTTCATCCGCTATGCGCGCGAGAAGAGCATTCCGGTCGGGCCGGGCCGCGGATCGGCGGCGGGCAGCCTCGTCGCGTATTGTCTGCGGATCACCGACGTCGATCCGCTCGACTACGACCTCATCTTCGAGCGATTCCTCAATCCCGAGCGCGTATCGCTGCCCGATATCGACATCGACTTCTGCGAGCGGCGCCGCGGCGAGGTCATCGAATACGTCACGCAGAAGTACGGCCGCGAGAACGTCGCGCAGATCATCACGTTCGGCACGATGAAGGCGCGCGCCGTGGTGCGCGACGTCGGCCGCTCGCTGGATATTCCGTTCGCCGACGTCGATCGCGTCGCCAAGCTGATTCCGCCAGCGCTCGACATGACGCTCGACAAGGCGCTCGAGGAAGTGCCGCAGCTCAAACAGCTGAACGATCAGGACGAGCGGGTGAAGGAGCTGATTGCGGTGGCGCGGCGGCTCGAGGGGATGACGCGGCACGCATCGGTGCACGCTGCAGGCGTCGTGATTGCGCCGCGAGCGATTTCGGAGTTCGCGCCGCTGTACAAAGGCAAGAACGACGAAATCACGACGCAGTGGGCCATGAAGGAGATCGAGCGCATCGGTCTCCTGAAGATGGATTTTCTCGGACTGAGCACGCTGACGCTGCTGAACGACGCGGTCGAGGAGATCCGGGCGACGACCGGCACCGTGGTCGACCTCGACACCATTCCGCTGGATGACGCGAAGACCTATCAGCTGTTCGGCGACGGGGCCGCGTACGGCATCTTCCAGTTCGAGAGCTCGGGAATGCGCGACATCCTGCGCAAGGCGAAGCCGCAGCGTCTCGACGATCTCATCGCGCTGAACGCGCTCTATCGTCCTGGCCCGCTGCGCAGCGGCATGGTCGACGACTTCATCGCCCGCAAGCACGGCCGCGTCAAGGTCAGCTACGAGGTCAAAGAGCTCGAGCCGATCCTGGCCGACACGTATGGCGTCATCGCCTATCAGGAACAGGTCATGCGCATCGCGCAGTCGCTCGCCGGCTTCACGATGGGACAAGCCGACATGCTGCGCAAGGCCATGGGAAAGAAAGATCCCAAGGTCATGGCAAAGCAGCGCGAAGCCTTCATGGAGGGCGCGAAGGTCAAAGGCATCAACGAAAAGAAAGCCGCGAAGATTTTCGAGCTGATGGAGTACTTCGCCGGCTATGGCTTCAACAAGTCGCACTCGACCGCCTACGCGCTGCTCGCGTATCAGACGGCGTATCTGAAGGCGAACTATCCGTGGCACTTCGCCGCGGCTCTGTTGACGATCGAAGCGCAGAATACCGACAAGCTTGCGGTCTATCTCCAGGAGTGCCGGGACCGCGGCATTCCGGTCCTGCCGCCCGACATCAACAAGAGCCAGCTTGCGTTCACCGTGACACCGGAGGGCGTGCGATTCGGCCTGACGGCGGTGAAGAACGTCGGCGAGGGGGCCATCGCGTCGATCCTTGGCGTGCGCGCGGCGCAGGGCAGAATCACGTCGCTGCACGCGCTGTGCGACGAGCTCGATCTGCGCCTGGTAAACAAACGCGTGCTCGAGAGTCTGGTGAAGGCAGGTGCCTTCGATGGGTTCGCGACCGGCAAGGAAGCCTCGCTCGGCGAGCTGCGCGCGCGCCTGATGGCGACCGTCGATCTGGCGTGTGAATACGGCGCGCGCCGGCAGCGCGATCGCGCGCTCGGGCAGGCGCAGCTGTTCGGCGGAGCCTCGCAGGACGAAGGCGGCGCCGACGAGGTCGCCACGGGCCCCGCGAACGTCGAGCCCTGGACGGAGGTCCAGCAGCTCGCCTACGAAAAGGAATCGCTTGGCCTCTACTTCAGCGGCCATCCCATCGATCGCGTGGCCGCAGAGTTGAAGGGCTTCGGCGCGAAGACGACGGCGGAGCTGGGGGCGCTAGGTGCGACAGGTGCGCTAGGTGCGCTGGGTGCGACAGGTGCGCTGGGGGCGCTAGGTGCGACAGGTGCGCTGGGGGCGACAGGTGCGCTAGGTGCGACGGGTGCGCTAGGGGCGCCAGGTGCGGACGGGCCTGTCTCGCCGAAGCAGGCTGCTACAGCTCCTGCGAAGGCGGATTACCGGCGCGAGAAGGGTGTTGAGGTCGCCGTTGGCGGCATCATCGCGTCGGTTCGGCAGCTGAAGACCCGCAAAGGCGATCGCATGGCCGTGATCATGCTCGAAGATCCACACGGCAGCGTCGAGGTCGTGGTATTCCCTGAAGCGTACGGCAAATGTGCCTCGGTGCTCGCAACCGGGGCGATGGTGGTCGTAAAGGGAAAAGTCGAGCTGGACGAGGAGACGATCCGCATGACGGCCGACGAAGTGCTGCCCATCGAAGCCATGCGGCAGAAGATGTCGCGCGAGCTGTCGATCAAGCTGACGTCGCCGCCGCATGGACGCCAGACATTTGAGGCGCTCGCCGATCTCTTCGCGCGCCACCGCGGCGACCGGCGGGTCGTGCTGGAGCTCGAGCTGCGCGGCCAGCAGCCGCCGCTGCGCCTGCGTGCGCCGCTCGCGGCCGCCGTGCGCGTCCGGCCGTCCGAGCAGCTGGCGACCGAAGTCGAGCGCATCTGCGGGGCAGGAACGGTTGTGCTTCGCTAAGCTTCACCGCGGAGTCGCCGTGACGCAGAGACTCATAATCAAATACCCTGCGTCCTCGGCGTCTCGGCGGTGAGACATAGAAAAGAATGCCTACTGAGACGTTAGAGTTCGAAGAATCGCTCGTGCCGCTGTTGAAGGAAGTGGATGCCCTGTCCGCGCTGCCGCGCACCGACGCGCGCGAGCGCGAGCTCGAGCGCCTCAATCAGAAGCTGCGCGCCGCCCGCGCCGAGATCTACGGCAAGCTGACGCCCTGGCAGCACGTGCTCGTGTCGCGGCATCCGAGCCGGCCGGACATGCTCCACTACGTGGTGCGGCTGTTTACCGATTTCGTCGAGCTCCACGGCGATCGCCGCTTCGCGGACGACCATGCGATCGTGGCGGGCACCGCCTGCTACAAGGGGGAGCCGGTGATGGTCGTCGGTCATCACAAGGGCGGCGACACGAAGCAGAAGATCTACCGGAACTTCGGCTACGCGAGGCCCGAAGGCTATCGCAAGGCCATTCGGCTGATGCGCACGGCAGAAAAGTTTCGCCGGCCCATTGTCGTCTTCGTCGACACGCCTGCGGCGTACCCGGGCGTCGAATCCGAAGAGCGCGGCGTGGCCGAGGCGATCGCCTTTAACCTGCGCGAAATGTCGGTGCTGAAGGTGCCGATCGTCGTGATCATCACTGGAGAAGGGGGCAGCGGCGGCGCGCTCGGCATCGCGATCGGCGACCGCATCCTGATGCAGGAGTACGCCATCTACAGCGTGATCCCTCCCGAAGGCTGTGCCGCTATTCTGTGGCGCGACGCGGGGAAAAAGATCGAGGCCGCCACCGCGCTGAAGCTGACCGCGGCCGATCTGCTGGCCAGAGGGATCATCGACGACATCGTCCGCGAACCCGTCGGCGGCGCCCACACCAGCCTCGACGAAGCTGCCACCCTGCTCGACGGCCCGCTACGCGCCGCGCTCGAATCCGCAAGCACACCCGACATCGAAGCGCGCCTCGCGCGCCGCTACGACAAGTTCCGCGACATGGGCAGGCTGGGCGCAGATTTTACGGACGACGAGAGCTCGTGACGTCGCAGTTTCTTCTATGTCTCACCGCAGGGGCGCGGAGACGCAGGGCCTCAAAAATTGTTGACCTTACGCTTGATCCCCTGAGTCAAGACCGGAACTTTGAAATTCAGCAGCAAGCCCACCCGCTTGTCCAGAAGCTTCAAGTATGAAAGCAGCTGCGCTTCATGCACGGGCAGGAGTCGCTCAACTGTCTTTATTTCAACGATTACGGAGTCGTTCACAAGCATATCGAGCCGATACCCGTCGTCCATTTGGAGGTCGTCATAGAACACCGGTACGATTTGCTCCGTGGCCACCGTTGCGCCGGACTTGCGCAATTCGTATGCGAGGCACGTTCTGTACACGCTCTCAAGCAACCCCGGTCCGAGTTTTGAGTGGACCACTATCGCTTTCTCGATGATCAGAGATGTGGTTTTGTCGAGCGTCTCGCGATCCGGACTCTGCGTCCCTGCGTCTTTGCGGTGAGACATAGAAAATAATGCCTATTCCTTTCCTCTGGGAACGCCTCACTTGCAATGACGAGGCCGTGGCGGTGCTCGCGCGCGAGCTGAAGATCAGCCCGGCCATCGCGAGGTTGCTGGCGATTCGTGGAATCGACGAGCCGGAGAGCGCACAGCGATTTCTCCACCCCTCGATCGATCATCTGCACGACCCCTTCAGGTTGATGGACATGTCGGTCGCCATCGAGCGGATTTTCGCGGCGATCGAGCGGAAGGAGCGCATCGCGGTTCACGGCGACTACGACTGCGACGGCATCACCTCGACGGTCATTCTTCGCCGAGCGCTGGAGTTGTTCGGGGCCAATGTCGTCCATTTCCTTCCCGATCGCCTCAAGGACGGCTACGGGCTTCAGCCGGAGACCTTCGATCGCCTGCAGGCCGATGGCGTCACGCTCGTCATTTCGGTGGACTGTGGCATTCGCGGCATCGAGGCGGCGAAGCGAGCGCGCGAGCTGCGCATCGATCTGATCATCACCGATCACCACGAGCCGGATGCGGATCTGCCGGTTGCCGTCGCGGTCATCAACCCGCGGCGCCACGACTGCGACTATCCCGACAAGAATCTCGCGGGTGTGGGCGTGGCCCTGAAGCTGGTGCAGGCCCTCTGCCGTAAACGGGATCGCGAGCGATGGCTTCCCGCGTTCATCAAGGTCGCGGCCATTGGAACGTTGGCCGACGTCGTACCGCTCGTCGGAGAGAATCGCGTCATCGCGAAGCTCGGCCTCGAACTGCTGTCGGAGGGACCCCACAAGGTCGGCCTGCGCGCGCTGATCGAGGTGGCGGGTCTGGCCGGCAAGCCGATCGACAGCGGGCACGTGGCGTTTCAGATTGCGCCCCGGATGAACGCCGCGGGCAGGATGGCAAGCCCCGATATCGCGGCCCGTCTGCTCCTGGCAGCGGACGAGACCATGGCGGCAGAGGCGCTGGACCTCGCGCGTCAACTCGACGGCGAAAACGTGCGGCGTCAGCAGGAAGAAGCGGGAATCCTCGCTTGCGCGAAGAAGATAGTCGAATCCGACCCCGCCGTTGGCGCACGCAGCATACTCGTTGTCGCCGGCGAGGGCTGGCACCGTGGCGTCATCGGGATCGTAGCCTCGAAGCTCGTCGACGCCTTTCATCGCCCCGCCATCGTCATATCGATGGAGGGGGAGTTGGCTCATGGATCGTGCCGCAGCATTCGCGGGTTCAACGTGCTGGCGGCCCTCGAGCACAGCGCGGCGCATTTGAGCCGTTTCGGCGGCCATAAGCAGGCCGCGGGGCTGACGCTGCCGTCTGCGGGCGTCAGCGCGTTCCGTGAGACGATTGCGGAGTACGCCGATAACCTGCTGGGGCCGGATGATCTGAAGCCGCGCCTGCGCATCGACGGCTGCCTGGGCTTTCGTGATATCAACGGCGACTTCGCCGGCGAGATGGCCATGCTCGCGCCTTTCGGCACTGGTAATCCGCGCCCGCTCTTCGAGGCGCGCGGCGTGGAAGTTGTCGATGGACCGCGGCGGCTCAAGGACAGGCATCTGAAGATGGCGTTGAAACAGAACGGACGCATCTTTCGCGCGATTGCGTGGCGCGCGGCCGAGCGCGAGCAGTTCATCACGGAGAACCGCGCGTCGCTGGATCTCGCGTTTTCCGTCGAACACAACAGGTACGAGGGCAACGAGTATCTCGAGCTCTCCATCAGCGACCTGCGGGCGGCGGCCGTAGAGCCGCGGACCGCAGGCCCTCACCCCTCGACGAGCTCGGAGCGTCCTGAGCCTGTCGAAGGACGCGACTGAACATGCTCTGGCAGAAACGCGCGAGGCTGTTCCTCCTGGCGATCGCCGTGTGCGTCGTCGCGGTGGTCTTCTTCACGACGCGGCGACGGGAAGAGCCGCCTCCACCTGCCCCTGTCGAGCGTGGCGACCCTGCCGCGACCATCGAAAGTTCCGGCGCGTTCCTCGTGCAGATGAAAGGGGAGCGCGAGACGGTTCGCGTCGAGGCCGGGAAGCAGTATTCCTATCCCGATGGCAGCAACCGTCTCATCAACGTGAAAGTGACGTCGGTGCGTCAGGGCAAGACCTTCACCGCCACAGGCGACGAAGCCAGGGTCGGCGAGAACCAGACCAACCTCGACATGAAGGGGAATGTCGTGATGACGTCGAGCGACGGGCTCGAGGCCAGAGCGGGGAGCGCCACCTACAGTCAGAGCGGCGGCATCGTGCGAGCGCCAGGTCCGGTCACGTTCAAACGCGGGCGCATGCGCGGCAGCGGCATCGACTTTACCTACGACGAAACCAACGATCTTCTGGGATTGTCAGACCAGACCAAGGTGACGATCGCCCCGGACAAGCCCGGGGGCGACGCCACGGACATCACGTCCGGCGCGGCGGTGCTGGCGCGCACCGACAATTTCGTCAGCTTCGAGAGAGCGGTACACATCGTGCGCGGCACCCAGGTGATCGACGCCGAGAGCGCCCTCGGCGAGTTGAGCGAGAACGACGAACACTTGACCGGGCTGGAACTCCAGGGCGGCGCGCGCATTCAGACGCCGAACGCGCAGCAGGGCGATCTCAAGCTGATGTCGGGCGACATCATCAACCTGACCTACTACGAAAACAGCGACCTTCTGCAAAGCGCCATCGTCACCGGCGGCGCCGCGTTGCGGATTGCGGCAGAAAAGGGCATAGAGGACAGCGTTCTGCACGCCGACAACATCGACATAGGCATGGCGCCGGATGGAACCACGCTCACGTCGCTGAATGCACGGGACCACGTGGTGTTCGATCTGGCCTCCGCCCAGGGTCAGCCGGCGAAGAAAGTGACGGCGAACGCGCTGGTGGCGAGCGGCGCCGCCGGCAAGGGGTTGACGGCTGCGTCCTTCACCGAAGGCGTGGAGTACCAGGAGATGGGCGGCACCCCGCCGGTAAAGCGCACAGTCACCTCGCGCACGCTCGATACGTCTCTCAAGGGAGGTCTCGGCCAGATTCGAGGAAGCGACCTTCATCGGCTCGGCGCGATTCCGCGACGAAAAGACGCAGGCAGCTGGATCGACGATGCGCTACAACATGGACACCGGTCAGGTGGCGCTGACCGGCGCGCCCGGCGAACCGGTTCCGCGCGTCGTCAACGAGCAGATTCAGGTGGACGCGACGAACATCGACATGAACGTGGAAGGCTCGAAGATGCGGGCGTACGGCGAGTCGAGGCGCGTCCAGTCGATCATGTTTCCGGCAAAGCCGGGCGCGAAGGATGCGGCGCGCACGCCGGGCCTGATGAAGCAGGATCAACCTGTGAATGGCGTGAGCCGCGAACTTGTGTACGCCGGGGGCGAGAACGGGTCGACTGAACTGACGGGAACGGTGATGCTCGTGCAGGGCGAGAAGAGCGAAACGCAGATCAAGGGCGACAAAGTTGCGATCGATGGCAAGACGGGAAACCTGCTTGCCCAGGGGTCGGTGATCTCGCAGATGGTGGTGCAGGACACCAACCCGACGACCAAGCAACTCGAGACGACGCGATCGACGGCGTTCGGCCAGCAGATGCAGTACGAAGACGCGCTGCGCAAGGTCACCTACACGACCAAGGCGCATCTCATCGGACCTCACGGGGATGTGACCGGCGACACGATCGCGCTCACGCTCGGCACGAACAGCCAGGACATCGAGCGGCTCGACGCCTCGGGCGAGGTCAAGCTGACACAAATCGACCGTATCACGTTCGGTGAGCAGCTCACCTATCTTGCGGCAACGGAGAACTACACCGTCGTCGGCAAAGGCAAGCTGGTCCGGACTTTCAAGCGAAGCGAAGACGGAACGTGCCAGCGGAGCGAAGGCAGCCTTTTGACGTTCTCCAGAGCCGCTGATACTCTTCAGCTCGAAGGCAAAGCCGACACACGAACGCAGACCGCGACGCAGCCTGCGGCCGACACGTCCTGCCCCCCACCGCTGAAACGCTGAATGGCCACGCTTCGCACCGAAGAGCTCACGAAATCGTACGGAGGACGTACTGTTGTTCGCGGCGTCAGCCTCGACGTGCAGTCGGGAGAGGTCGTCGGTCTTCTCGGTCCCAACGGCGCCGGCAAAACGACGACGTTCTACATGACCGTGGGCCTCACATCGCCCGATTCAGGGCGCGTGATATTCAATGGCGAAGACGTCACCGATCTGCCCATGTACGCGCGGGCCCGGAAGGGCATCGGCTATCTGCCGCAGGAGCCGTCGATCTTCCGCGGTCTCACCGTCGAGCAGAACATCATGGCGATTCTCGAGACGCTCGATCTCGATCCCGCCGGCCGCCGCGCGCGCTGCAGAGAGCTGCTCGCCGAGCTCAACCTGACGTCGCTCGCATCGTCGCCGGCCTACACGCTGTCGGGCGGCGAGCGCCGGCGCGCCGAGATTACGCGCGCGCTCGTCATCTCGCCGAAATTTCTGCTGCTCGACGAGCCGTTCGCGGGCATCGATCCGATCGCCATCACCGATATTCAGAAGATTATTTTTCACTTGAAAGATCGCGGAATTGGTGTGCTGATAACCGACCACAATGTGCGAGAGACGCTTCGCATCACCGATCGCGCCTATATCGTGCATGACGGCGGCATTTTTCACAGTGGGACACCCGATGCGCTGGCGGCCGACGAAGAGGTGCGGCGCATTTATCTCGGCACGGAGTTCCGTCTCGACTGAAAAGCGAAAAGTGACTTAAGATGGATCCAATGATCGTCCGGCTGAAGCCGGACACTACCGGTGTCGAAACGTGCACCGTGACGGGGCCGCGATCGGTCTCGGTAGTGTCCGCCTTCAGGCGGACCCTGACGATATGGCGATTCAGCAGAAACTTCACACCAAGCTCGTTCAGAAGCTCATTCTGACGCCTTCGCTGCAGCAGGCGATCAAACTGCTGCCGATGTCGACGCTCGAGCTTGCGGACCTGTTGAACCAGGAAGTCGTCGAAAACCCGATGCTCGAAGAGGTCCCCACCGAGGACCTTCAGCCGACTGAAGCCGCTCCACAAGTCGAAAAAGCCGAGGCCGAGACCAAAGAAAAGGGGGACGCCTGGGACGACAGCGACTACGAATACTTCTTCGGCGATTATCTCGACGACGGCTACCGGCCGCACACGCCGCAGGAAGTCAAGGAACTGCCGCCGATCGAAAACACGCTCGCCACGTCGTCATCGCTGTCCGATCACATGCTGTGGCAGCTCTCGCTGCTGCCCGACGACGACCAGGTGCGCGATATCGGCACTGCAATTGTCGGCAACCTGAATGACGACGGGATGCTCGTCGCGTCGCTCGACGAGATTGCCGCCATGGGCCCGTGGCCCGTCGAAGCGGTCGAGCGTACGCTGAAGATCGTTCAGGGCTTCGACCCTATCGGCGTCGCGGCGCGCGATCTCCAGGAATGTCTTCTGCTGCAGCTCAGGCACATCGGGCTCGAGGGCACGCCGACTGAACGGATCGTCACGGAGCATCTCCGGCTTCTGCAGAATCATCAGGTGCCCGAGATTGCCAAACGTCTGGGCATGTCGATTGAGGATCTCAAGGAGCATGTCGAGATCATCCGGCACCTCGACCCCAAGCCCGGCAGCAGGTACAACCCGTCGCAGTCGCACTACGTCATCCCCGATGTCTACGTCGTCAAGGTCGAGGATCAGTACGTCGCCGTGCTGAACGAGGAAGGGCTGCCGCAGCTGCGGATCAGCCCCGTGTATCGCCGGCTGCTCGACAAGAACGCCGACAACACCACCGAGACGCGCGCCTACGTGAAAGACAAGTTCCGCTCCGCGCTGTGGCTCATCAAGTCGGTCGAGCAGCGCCAGAAGACGATTCACAAGGTCGCGACGAGCATCATCAACTTCCAGCGCGATTTCCTCGATCACGGCATCGAATATCTCAAGCCGCTCGTCCTGCGCGATGTCGCCAGCGACATCGGCATGCACGAGTCGACCGTCAGCCGCGTCGTGACGAACAAGTACATGCACACGCCCCAGGGCGTGTTCGAGATGAAGTACTTTTTCCACAGCGGTATCAGCAGCTCCTACGGCGAGAGCGTCTCATCGGTCACGATCAAGCAGCGCATCCGCAAGATCATCGAGGCCGAGGACCCGCGCAAGCCGCTGAGCGATTCGAAGATCGTGAGCATCCTGCAGCACGAAGGGCTCGTGCTGGCGCGGCGCACGATCGCGAAGTATCGCGAAGAGCTGAAGATCCCCACTTCCAATCAGCGTAAGGTGCTGTACTGATCGGATCCATGCGTCTACTGTTGACCGGCCGACAAGTCACAATCACTCCCAGTCTCAGGCGGCTCGTCGAGGCAAGGCTGGCAAAGCTGGAGCGCCGGTTCGCCGAAGCGCTCGTCTCGGAGCAGGTCGTGTTGTCGCAGGAAAAGAACCGTTTCGTCGCGGAAGTCGTCGTTCACGCGCGCCAGGACCACATCCTGAAGGGCGTCGGCACGACGTCGGCATGGGGCACCTCGCTCACCGCCGCGGTGAAGAAGGTCCTGCAGCAGGCCGAAACGGTCAAAGGCAAGTGGCAGCAGCGGAAGCGCTCGGCCGCATCTGTCCGCACGATGCCGCCTGCGGCGCCGGTCCATGCGCCACGGTCGCGCAAGCGGGCATGAGCGCCTCGGCCGGCGCAGTCGCGAGCCTCGCCAACGCGACGCGACGGCAGGCATGAGTGTCGCCGTGGGCGTGACGGTCGGCAAACTCCTTCAGAGCCGTCCCGAAACGCTGGGCCTCGATCTCGAAATACTCGCCGGCACTCTCGGCCTCGATCGACGCATCCTGAGCCCCTACACACAGAAGACCGGTCTCGCCCTGGCAGGATTCCACGAATATCTCCGTGAGGGCCGCGTCCTCGTGTTCGGCAACAGCGAAATGCGCTACCTCGAGAGCCTGAACCCCGCCGATCGCACCGACACGATGCGCAAGGTGTGCGAGCACGACGAAGTGCCCTGCATCCTCATCACCGGCGGCCTCCGGGTTTTCGGTGAAATCATCTTCGAGGCCGAGCGCCGCGGCCTTCCGGTCCTCCGGACGCTGGTTCCCACGCCGGTAGCGGTTGCGAAAGTCACCGCCATCCTCGAGGACAGTTTCGTCGTTCGCGATCTGCTGCACGGTGTGCTTCTCGACATTCTCGGACTCGGGGTCCTCATCGTCGGCGAGAGCGGCATCGGCAAGAGCGAATGCGCCATCGATTTGATCGTGCGCGGTCATCGTCTCGTCGCCGACGACACCGTCGAGGTGAGGCGGCGCGCCGAGACCATCCTGATTGGCACGTGTCCCGAGCTGACTCGCCATCATATGGAGATACGAGGACTCGGCGTCATCAACATCCAGGACCTGTTCGGCATTGCCTCGACCCGCAACTCGAAGCGCGTCGAGCTGGTCGTGCAGCTCGAGCGCTGGGAGGCCCGCCGCGATTACCCGCCTTCGCGCGAAGCGCTACGGCGAGGTCTCGCCGAAGCCTGGGCGGAGGCGGACGACCGGCTCGGCCTGGCCGAAGAGCGATACCAGATTTTGAATCTTCCGCTGCCGCTCATCCGCATGCCCGTCGCGCCGGGCCGCAACCTCGCCATTCTCGTGGAGATCGCGGCGCGCAACCAGCTGCTGCGCGCGCGGGGGCACCACGCCGCCAGGAAGCTCGCCGACAAGCTCGAGCATCAGCTGCAGCTCGCCGGTCTCGACGAGATGGACGAATCGGAGATCGAGGATCTACCCGACGCTGGAGAAGAACATTGAGATCGCGCGCGGCTCCTGCCCGTACGAAGGCTCATCAGGCACGGTTCATCGTCCTGACAGGGCTCTCCGGCTCGGGTAAATCGCAGGCAATTCGCGCACTCGAAGATCTCGGCTACTTCTGCGTCGACAACATTCCGACGACGCTCATTCCGACGCTGGCCGAACTGGTGCGCCGTGAAGGCATCGCCCGCGTCGCGATCGTCGTGGACATCCGCGAAAAGAACTTCCTCGCGGAGTTCCCGAAGGCGTACCGCAAGCTGCGCAGCATGAAGGGGCTGAATCCGGCGCTCATCTTCCTCGAGGCGACGCACGCCACGCTGGTGCGCAGGTTCAGCGAGACGCGGCGGCCGCATCCTCTGGCGCCGGACTCGTCGGCGTCCGAGGGGATCAAGACCGAACGCCGGCGGATGAACAGCATCCGAGCGATGGCCGATCACATCATCGACACGTCCGATTTGACGGTGCATCAGCTGAGGCAGGCCTTCAAGACGTTCGCGTTCTCCTCGGGCGACGGAAAAGCGCAGGGCGGCAGGCTCGCGGTCACGCTGGTGAGCTTCGGCTTCAAGCACGGCATTCCGATGGACGCGGATCTCGTCTTCGACGTGCGCTTCCTGCCGAATCCCCATTTCGTGTCGCGGCTGCGCCCGAAGACCGGCCGCGATCGCGCGGTGATCAAGTTCATGGAGGACAATCGCGCGACTGGAGAGTTGCTGACGCGGCTCAATGATCTGCTGAAATTTCTGGTGCCGCAGTACGTTGCAGAGGGGAAGAGCTACCTGGCGATCGCGATCGGCTGTACCGGAGGGCGACATCGCTCGGTGATGATCGCGGAAGCGCTGAAGAAAACACTTGGTGGTGTGCCTGGCGCGCGAGTGCGGGTGCACCATCGCGATATTACGCACGAATAGAACCTGGCAGGGGCAAAGGGCAAGGGGTAAGGGTGAGCGGTAAGGGGTAAGGGGCAAGGGGCAAGGGGTAAGGGGTGAGGCGCAACTTTTCCCTCACCCCTTACCCCTTACCCCTTCCCCCTTCCCCCTTCCATTGAGGCACATATGATTGGCGTCATTGTCGTTACCCACGGGCAGCTCGCGAACGAACTGGTGAATGCGGCGCAAACGATCGCTGGAGAGTTGCCGCGACTGGTTGCGGTGTCGATCGGGTGGCACGACGACCCGACGGTCGCCCGCGAGGCGATCTCGAACGCGATTGCGCGGCTTCAGAGTCCGGACGGAGTGCTGATACTCACGGACATGTTTGGCGGGACACCCTCGAACCTGGGTCTCACGTTCCTCGAAACCAATCGCATAGAGATCATCACGGGAGTCAACCTGCCGATGCTGATCAAGCTGCCGCATCTTCAAAGCTCGTCCGATCTGCTGGCCGTGGCGCGCGAGATACGAGAAGTCGGGCGAAACGCCATCTGGGTGGCGTCCGATCTGCTGCACGCTGAAGTGCGCTAGGAACGCTAGGTGCGCTAGGGGCGCTGGGGGCGACAGGTGCGTTGGGGGCGCTAGGGGCGATGCTCTCACGATCTGTGACGGTCGCAAATCGGCTGGGATTGCATGCGCGCGCCGCTGCGCGATTCGTACACCTCGCCTCGCGATTTCAGTCGCACGTCAAAGTGACGCGAGGCACTCAGACGATGGACGGCAAGAGCATCATGGGCATTCTTCTTCTGGCGGCGGCGAACGGCACGGTGCTGACACTTTCAACTGACGGCGAAGACGAACAGGCGGCGCTGGACGCCCTTTGCGGCTTTGTCGAGACGGGATTTGGCGAGGATACGTGCAGCGTCTAAGCGGCGTCGGCGTGTCGGGCGGTGTGGGCGCAGGGCGCGCGGTCGTGTTGATTCAGCGGGCCCAGGTCCTCCGATTTTCCATCGCGGCCTCGAGAATCGACGCCGAGATCGCGAGACTCGAGAGCGCGCGCCTGCGATCAGGGCAGCAGCTCGATCGGATTCAGCTCCGCCTGCCAGGACGGGACCTGGGTTCGCTCTTCGAGGCGCAGCGGCTGATGGTGGACGACCCGATGCTGGTGCCCAGGGCGGCCTCGATCATCAGCGAGCAGCGCGTAAACGCCGAGTGGGCCCTGCAGCAGGTATTCGATCAACTCGGCGCCGTGTTCGACGGGGTCGAAGATCCGTATCTGCGCGAACGCAAAGGCGACCTTGCCGACGTCATCGGCCGTTTGCGGATGAATCTCACGCCGGGCGGCGCGGGATTCCGCGACATTCTCGGCGAGTGCGAGGCGCCCTGCGTGCTCGTCGCCGACGAGCTGCCGCCCTCTATCGCTGCGCAGCTCGACTGGGACAAATTCCAGGCCTTCATCACAGACGCGGGCAGCCGCACGTATCACACGGCCATCCTGGCGCGGTCGTTGCACGTGCCGGCCGTCGTCGGGTTGCATGACGCCACCGCCCGCATCACACCCGGCACAATGATTCTCGTCGACGGCGACGAAGGTGCGGTCTCAATCGATCCGCCGTCCGATGTGGTCCGCCTGTCCGCCGTTGCTCGCTCGATCCATTCGAGCTCTGGCGAGACCCGCCGTAGACACGGCGGAGGCGGGAAAGCGGACACGACCGTGGGCATTCCCCTGAAAACGTCCGACGGCAAGGAGATACGTGTAGAGGCGAATGTGGATCTTCTGGGCGATGCGGCGTTCGCCGTGTCACAGGGCGCCGAAGGAATCGGCCTGTTCCGATCGGAGCTTCTTCTTGCCGGCCGCCCCGCGGACGAGCTGACCGAGGACATGCAATACGAGATGTACCGCCGGCTCCTCGAGGACATTCGGCCCGCGCCGGTTACCGTGCGGACGTTCGACATCGACGAAGACCAGCTGGCGAGCGGAGAGCACCGCCGCGACACGTTATGGGCCGCAGGATACGAGGTGCCTCGCAGCAGGCTCGGGCTGCGCTCGATTCGCCTCACGCTGAAGCGTCGCGAGCTTCTGCGTTCGCAGCTGCGCGCGCTCGTGCGGGCCTCGGCGCACGGCGACTTGCGGGTCATGTTCCCGTTCGTGTCGGGCATCGAAGAACTGCGCGAGGCGCGAAGCGTGCTGGCCGAGGCGCGACAGGAAATTCAGGTGCGCGGAGCGCCGCTGGGGACGCTCCAGGTCGGCGTGATGATCGAAGTCCCATCCGCCGCGTTTACGGCCGACCTGCTGGCAGCCGAGTCCGATTTCCTGACGATCGGCACCAACGATCTGATTCAGTGCTGCCTCGCGGTCGATCGCACCGACGAACGCGTTTCGCATCTCTACGAGCCGCTTCATCCGGCGATCCTTCGACTCATCCGGCATATTCGCCGTGCCGCGGCGAAGCAGAAGGTGCCGCTGTCGGTGTGCGGCGAAATGGCCTCGGATCCGGCGGTGCTGGCGCTGCTCGTCGGCATGGGGCTCTCGCAATTCAGCATGACGCCTGCCGCGATTCCCGTCGCGCGGCGGGTCATTCAGGATATCGACGCACGCGAGATGCGCATCGTCGCGGCGCGCGCGCTAAAATTCGAGACCGCGCCGGAGATCGAGCAGTTCCTCACCGACGCGCTGACGAAGCGGAGGATGCTTGAGCGTCACTAAAGTCGACAAACCGTGGGGCCACGAGCTGCATTGGGCCATCACCGAGCGCTACGTGGGAAAGGTCCTGCACGTGAAGGCGGGGCACGCGCTCAGCCTGCAATACCACAACGTCAAGGACGAGACGATCTTTCTATGGACGGGGAAGCTGCTCTTCGAAATTCAGCAGGGGGAAGAGCTCGTCAAGCGAGAGATGCTCCCCGGCGAGAGCGTGCACATCACACCGCACACGATTCATCGCATGACGGCGATCGAGGACAGCGATATCTTCGAAGTCTCCACGCCCGAGCTCGATGACGTGGTAAGGCTGGAGGACAGATACGGGCGCACTAAATGATCCCTGCATTGGGAGATTGGGAGATTGGAAGATTAAAGAGAAGGCACTGAGGCTTGTTCAAAGCTCTCCTGTTGACTGCGCGAGAACAGAAGCAGGCGCGCACAACAGCGCGATTAACTCAGTCATTTTCCGGCTACCCAGGACACGAGCACGAACG
>CAVUTO010000020.1:0-156894 GCA_963744405.1 Vicinamibacterales bacterium | reverse complement strand
GCCGAATGCCACGACACCGTTCAGCCACACGCGGCAAGAAAGCTAGCAACCGCCGCAACGAAACCGATCGACTTTGCCAGGGCGTCCCACTCGGCTCTGGCGTTTTTCACGGCGACGGTCAATGGGTTTACGTCCGCGATTGGCAGCGATGCATTCAGTGATGCAGCCACTGCTCTGACTTCCGCGGTCATATCTCGCGGGGCAGGCGTTCGGATCAGCATCATCGCGCTGGTCGGGATGGGCTCCTTTGAGCCCCGGAGAACGTAGACGAGTTGGGGGGAATCTCCGCAATGTCGAACTGGTGGACATCGTCGACCACGCCAATCACTTCATGGCGCTGGTCTTTGCGTGCAAGGGTCGGAAACTCGACAGACTCGCCGATCACCTCAATCGTGCCAAAGAGGCTGAGCGCCAGCGATTCGCTGAGCACGACGACCGGGGCGGCGGCGCGGCCGGGAGCGCCCATGTCCGCTTGAGAGAAATCACGGCCACGAACGAGGCGAATGCTCAGCGTTTCGAAGTACGCCGGTGAAAGGACGAGATGCTCGTGACCGGCGCGTGGAGCGATTGATTGGTGAAATCGCCGTATCGTCTGAGACGCGTTGTCAAGCGCGTGGCCATGAAAAGCGGACCGGAGCTCGCCATCGCCATCGACGCAACCCCGGCGTTCCGTGAAAGCCGATTGCTGAATTCCTGGTAGTAAGCGAAGGCTCTTTCCTCGGAGTATCCAACGCTGCCTGGCGTGACTTCGAACGCCCATACATTGGAGGGCACGAAGCCGAGATTGACCGCGGCCAAATGCCGCAGCGTGGCCACGAGTAGCACAGCGCCGACGAGGAGCGTCAGCGAGGCCGACAATTGAAAGACGGCCAGCACGATTCCCGTTGTGAACGTCGGGCGGCTCATTGTCGGGCTGGTATTTCGTAGCGTGTCCGCGGGTTCGGCGCGAAGTGTCCGAAGCGCCGGTAAAACCGAGAACAATAGCCCACACGACAGTGACACGCCGGTCGAAAACATGACCACCCGCCAGTCCAACGCGATGTCGGCTTCCCGAATGCGCAGCCATGGAATGGGCGTACCAGCAACCAGTCGGCTCGCTCCCCACACCAACAGAATCGCCACCGCGCCGCCAGCGAGCCACAACACCACCCCTTCGATGAGATGTTGTTGCAATTGCCTCCAGTTGCCGCCGCCCAGTACCTTGCGAAGCGCAACTTCGTGTGCCCGACCCATACCCCTCGTCATCAGTAAGCCGGCGACATTCGCACACGCGATGAGCATCACGAGCGCGCTGATCCCCATCATCACTCCCGTCAGCGTGACCAGGCGCTGCCGACCGGAAAAGAACGAGGCCCCGAGACGTCCGACCAGATGGAAGCCGGAAGTCTTGAAGAGTTCGTTCTCCTTCGGATATTGCGCCGCAAGCCAGGGGCCAAATGATTGCAGCTCGGATTCCACTTGCTGCCAAGTCGCACCTGGCGACAATCGAACGACAAACTGGTACAGGAAGCCGCGGTTGCGTTCGGCGAAGGTGAGCTTGTGCTGATTGACGAGCGGATAGGTAGCACCCGGCAACCAAACGTCGTTTTGTGCGACCCGGTCGAGTCCACGAAATCCGCCTCCCGTTACACCGATGATCGTAAAGGGATGGCCGTTGATGCGTAACGATCGCCCGAGCACTGCAGGATCGCGATTGAACGCGGATGCCCAGAGCCGTTCGCTAATCACGACGACAGGGGTCACCGCACCCGGGATGTCCTCCTGGGATGTGAACGGCCGTCCGGCAGCCATTCTGACCCCTAAGACCTCGAAGAAGGACGCCGTAACGAATTGCCCGCTCATCTGCCGCGGGCCATGGCCCTCTCGCATCACGATCAGGGTCTCTGGTTGATATCCGCCAATCGCGGCGGATTTGAGACGAGTGGCAATGTCGCGATAGTTCGGGTACGAGACGCCCGTGACGCGAGAGATCCGTTCGCCATCCATGTGCCAACCCCTACGATCGAGACGTTGTCTGGGTCGGTCAAACCAGGTATCGGTCGCAACAGGACCCAGTTAGCAATGGCAAAAATCGCAATTGTGAGACTGAGACCAATGGCTAGCGTGAGAACTGCGGTGACGGCAAACGTTGGCGAACGCCGCGCTAACCGCAGAGCATTGCGGACATCTTGTCGAAGCTGATCCAGCCACACGGGAATCCACACTGCACGTGTCTCCTCGCTGGCCAATGTGACATTGCCGAACTTCCGCAAGGCCGCGGACCGTGCCTCCTCAGGCGACATCCCTCGCTCAATGTTGTCCTGCGTCTCCCGCTCGATGTGATCGCGGATGTCGGCGTCAAGATCAGAGAGCGGATGTTGCTTCTTCATGCGGGTCTCAGCACGCGAGCCATTGCCCGGACGAACTTCTCCCACTTAGATGTTTCGAGCGCGAGCTGCTTCTTGCCTTTGGGCGTGAGCCGATAGAACTTTGCCTTTCGATTGTTCTCCGAGATGCCCCCCTCGAAGACGACCCACCCGCGCTTGATCAGGCGATGAAGAGCTGGGTAAAGCGATCCCTCCTCGACGAGCAACACATCCTCGGAGCTGTGTTCGATTGCCTTGGCGATGGCGTGACCGTGAGCCGGTCCGAACTGCAGGGTGCGGAGGATCAGGAGATCCAAGGTGCCTTGGAGCAGTTCGACGCGATCTTCAGTAGACAATTCTAGGCGGAGCCTAAGACCACTCACATAGAATGTCAAGGTGAATTGGTGCGAACAATGCCCGCTACTATGAAGGACCGTCGTCTCGTCCCAAGTTGTGAAACCCGCGGTCGCGGCTGAATCGCATTTAGCGTTCTAGAATCGAGCGCAGGCAACCTCTCGACTTCGGTGCGAAATAGCCTCTTGACACGTCCTTACCGACGGGCGTAAGTTCGGTTTATCTCGCGTGGCGATCAATCGCCACTCCTCCATGACGGCCTTAGGTTACGTGGAGCGTCTTTCGAACTGCTCGCCCTCAGGGCACAGCAAGGAGCAACACCGAAACGGTTGTTTAGGATCGCAGCCGAATAGAAAACCCGAGACGGTCTGAGGACACTCGAGGCAACGGCACACAACGCGACTTCGCGCTCGTTACTGCGGTTCGGCAAAGGGCCTGCCGCACTGAAGCGCAACCGACCGAAGACCGGACACCCATAAAGCGGCGTCTGCGCGCGCCATCCTCGCCACGAGCTGTCGCCAGCATTGCCATTCGGAGGCTCGATGCGCTCGCGACCATCGCAACGCACCGACATCCGTTCAGCGGCTGATCGGACCGGACGCTCAGCGCTTCCGGCCTGAGTCCCCACCCACCGAGCTGGCTTCGACGGTGATCGTCTTCAGGGCGATCACCCCGCGGCAATCACCAGCTCGAGATGTCAACACGAAGAATCCGGCGTCGGAACCCGTTTCGGCGCCACAGCTGCGTGGAGGAATGGGCATGGGAAAACAGGTCTACCGGGAGTCGGAGCATACTTCGAGCAACTCGCAATTCGTCGCAGATGCCACGTCGGCGACAGGCGGGCTGCCGAATCACCTAATGACTGCGCTCGAGGTTGCCGAGTTTATCGGCTGCCACGAAGAGACGTACGCCGCGCGTACTTGCGCGGTCTGCTGATCTCACAACGGTTTGGCGTAAGAGGAAGGAGGTTTCATCCCAGCGATGTGCTGGACTGGATTCGACGAGGAATACCGACGAGAGTCTCGTAAACGAAGAGGAGGATCGAATGGCCGTTAGAAAAATCTGTCAGCAAAAGGGCTGTCGAGCCTGCCCGCGGTGCGAACACCCTTGGTGGTTCGATGTGATGCATGAACGCAAGCGCTGGCGCATGCGGGTAGATGATTTCGCGCTGGCGCGAGGTGCCACAGACGCGGTCACGGTGAAGCAGACTGCGGAGAAGCTCTGGGAGCCGAAGTTTCTCGCGGAGATCATCGGCGGACGCGATCCGCGCATACCGCCGAACGTACCGAGGGCTGCGGTTGGTCTGACCATCGCCGACTTCCTCGACCTCTACTACACCAACTACGTCGAGGCCGAAGGATTGCGAGATCCGGCGACGATCAGAGGCCGACTAAAGGCAATCAAGGCGGTGTTGGGCGATCTACCGGTCACCGCACTGGAGAAGCCGAGCGACATCCTTCGATTCAAGGCGGCGTATCGCAAAGGACGGGAGGTCGCAACCGTGAATCGTGCCTTGAGCACACTGCGTGCGGCGATCAACTGGGGCCGGTTCCAGGATCCACCGTACCTGACGACGACGCCGTTCCACCGATTCGGCGTGAACATCAAGACAAAGGAGGAAACGAAACGCGACCGTCGAATCGGACTCCAGGAGGAGCAGGCGCTTCTGGCCGCATGCGGAGAGATGAGCAACGCCGAGCACAAATACGTCGGCTCATCCATGCACGATCGCGTCATCGGCGCGCTTGAGACCTGCTGTCGTCAGGGCGAGATGCTACGTATCCAGAACAGGCACGTGGACTGGGAGCGGCACCAGATCGCCATTCCTGGCCGCCACGCGAAAGATGCGGAGAACCGCCGTATTCCGTTCGACCCGCAAGGACGCCTGACACCGATCCTCAAACGCCGCACGACCCTCGGCCCAAGTGCGTTCGTGTTCGGCTCGCCCGCCGGCGAGTTCGTGGCCAGCTTCAAGACAGCGTGGGAATCCCTGCTCCTGCTCGCCAACGGCCATGACACCAAGCGCACGAAACCCGGTGCTCGCGTCGATCGCGTCAGGCTACGGCAAATCGACCTGCACTGGCACGACCTCCGTCACGAAGGCGCATGTCGGCTCCTGAGCGACGGAGTGGACATCCGCACGATCCAACTGATGCTCGGCCACGCCGACATCAAGCAGACGCAGCGGTACTTGAACATCACGGACGAAGAACTGCGGAAAGCCATGACCGGCGTGTGGGAACGCCGCCGCCAGCTCCGGGCGGTCAGCCAGTAGGGGCCAGTAAGTGAACTTGAGGCGCTACCGATTGTCAGTCATTTGTCAGTCGGCACTTAAAAAAGTGGCGCGCCCGGCAGGTCTCGAACCTGCGACCCCCGGCTTAGAAGGCCGGTGCTCTATCCACTGAGCTACGGGCGCGTTGAATCGTGGAAGGCCCTAGTTTATCAATGATTTCTGGTCATTTGGCTCCGTGTCGTGTGGCGGGGCCTCGGCTGCTTCAGACCCCATTTTGCAAACGGTTTGCAAACTTTTCTCGCTCTCGTCCGATCGTCGCATGGACTCGCGGAGGCCGCCCAGGCGCTCGGGGTCAGCCGCTCGGTCGTGCCTCGTTTGTTGCGCGTTTGCACCGCTTTCGAGGTGTCATACCCGATCATCACCCGATTTATTTGAAAGTTCAGGAGACACTGCTGGATGCGCTCGCGGCCGACCGCCCCTTCCAATTCAATCCAGATTGCTCGCGAGGACTGGTGCGGGCAGTTTCGCGTGCTCCGAAGTCGGTCGCCTGTCGAGAGCAGTTAGCGCCGACCAGCCGTTCTGAGCAGCGCCCGGAACAGCTTAGCTCAAGCCAGCTACTAATCGCTGAACACTTCATCCTTCATGTGTTTCGCGATTGCCTCGGCGAGAGATTGCCGGTTCTTCTGTCAACGCCCCTTGTTGACGGAGTGCGACCAGACGATCGCATTGCGTTTGGCCCGCGATTCGCCTAGTATTGCGGCCCCCACTCACAAGGAGCTTGCCTGTGTTGAAAGCGCTGCTCTGCGCCGGGTTGTTACTGCGCTTACCGTCCATCGCCGCTGCGCTCCCATTCATGCCCGACACTATTGAGTGGACGGTACCTGGAAACACGGTTCGTGGAGACTGGCACGCAACACCGCGTGCCTGAATTGTGAGGATGGGGAGCCGTTGAACGACCTCACCCTCACTGTGGCCCTTGCTGATGGTGGTGGCTTCGGCGGCTTTAGCACTTTCTTTCTGGGTTTCGTTGCATTCGATGGGAATCTTCAAGCGATTCGAGATGTGAACCTGACCATCGAGGGCGACATTCGGATGGTGACGCAGCAAACCAATCCACCCACCGCAGAGTATCCGCTCCCAAGTGTGAGTTATGGCACGCTGACTGGCTTTCTCTTGGGTGCGAATCTGGCGGGCGGTTGCGGGTTCGACTTCGTCGAGGATTGCTGCTTCGGTAACGTTGGCGGCGTGTCGTTCAAGTCTCCCATTGGTCCGTCGCTCTGGGAAATCCAGAACACCCCGAACGGAGTGGGATTCGCCGCTGAAGCGGCGTGGAGCGAGGCGCCGTACACGCCGGAGGTCACCGCAGTGCCCGAGCCGACGACGCTCCTGCTGCTCGGAAGCGGACTGATTAGTGCGGAGGTGAAACGCAGGCGACGTCACCTCATCTCACATTCAGCAGGTTGCCCGCTGCAATCGTCCCGAAGTTGCCACTGCAATCGAGGCCGCTAGTGCAGTCTGGTCCAGCAGTCGCTGCAATCATTCTTTTGGAGACCTACGGCTAGCGCCGGCAGCGTGAGCTACAGATACGCACGCGCGAGCGACGTGATGAACTTCACGTCCGGCACATGTTTTCTCGACAGGCGATCGTCGTTGGTAATGAAGAGATCGACGCCAGCTGCGGCGGCACATGCGAGTTGGATGGCGTCGGGCGCCTTGATGCCGCGGTCGGAACGGATCGCGGCATAACGCGGCGCACACGACACATCGAACGCGAGGATCGTGGCAATCTGTCGAATCGTGGCTTCGTGATCGCGAACCACTGATTCCCCTCTCTCGCGGTTTCACCAGCAGCTCGCCCAACGTCAGCGCAGACGTCACCAGTTGATCTCCGCGATCGAGCATCCGGGACTGATATCTCTCACGCGCCCCGAAGATGTTCCTCCTTCGAGCAGATACACGAAGCGGTTCGTGTCCCTGAACACGCGCGTCACTCGAAGCCCTCGCGCAGAGACCGGACATATGCGTCGGCGTCGATGCCCTTCCAGAGATCTTGATGGCGGCCGGCCAGTGCAATCAGGGGATCGGCGGGCTGCGCCCGCGCCCACTCGCGTTCGTACCAATCGAGCAAGCGGTGGTACTTCCCCGGAATGTGGTCGCGCTCCGGCGTCGTCTTGCCGCGATCGCGTTTCGGATGGTATGGGTCGCCACGGCGGAAAAGCCGTCGTCGCGACGGAGCCGTTTCGAACAGCATCCGATAGGTGCCGCCATTGGGCGGCCGATTTGCGACGCAATGGACCGACAGATGCGGAGAGATTCCGGCGCGCGGATCGTCCGTCAATCCTTCACGCTCGATGCGCGCTTTGATGTCCTTCAGGCTGAAATCTGTTTCGCGAGGTCGCTCGAGATGCAGCAGCGCCGTAGCGATCCACACTTCGTCGGCCACTCTGATGGCAGCAGTGAGTTTCCCCATTCAGATATTGTCATCTCTCGTGACCGCGAGCGGCTAATTCTGGTCACCTGCGCCATGAGAGAAGCCGCACAACTTACACGCCGTCGGCGGCTTGCTGTTGTCTACGCGATGCGCCACAGCTGGAACGGTGCGCACATACGCAAACATGCTTTTCAGGTCTTCATCCGTCAGGCCGCGGTACACCCACCAGGGCATGATCTGCGACAGCTTTCTCGCTTTCACCCAGCCCGTGCGGATGGTGTCCATGAACAGACGCTCGTCATAGTAAGGAATCCCGGAGGGCGCAGGCGTGATGTTGGCGCTCGCCACCTCGCCCCATGGGCCGCGGATAAAGAAGCCGCCGGCGAGATCGAGCTCCATCATGCGCTGTCCGTCGTGCTGCGGCGTATGACAGTCGCGGCAGCCGCCGATCGTCACCAGGTAATCGCCCCGTTTCGCCGGCGTGGACACATCGGGCGCCGGCACTTCCCCTTCGATCGGATGGGGCGCGCTTCGAATCAGGTACTTCACAGGAAAGATGAGCTCTGTTTTCGGAACCACTCGACGCACGGGCGCCAGAGACCGCAGGTACACGACGACCGACGCGAGGTCTTCATCGGACAGGTAACGGAAGTTTTCGTAGGGCATGAACGGAAACAGCGCGCGGCCGTCGTAGCCGATTCCTTCGCGAATAGCCCGCGCGAGCTGGTCGTCGGTCCAGTTCCCCGCTCCCGTTTCCTTGTCCGGTGTGATGTTCGGCGGATACACCTCTCCTGGGAGGTCGAGCAGGGGAAACGTCGGCGAACCGGCCCCGTGCGTGCCCGCTTTGAGCGGCGCGTCGTGCTGAGCCCAGTCTCGATCGCTATGGCACGCAAAGCAGTTCAGGAGGTTCTCGGTGAGGTAGCGCCCGCGATCCATCCGTTCGGGCGTCGAGGCAAACCTGCGATCGGTCAGCGCACGGGCGCTGGGACCGATGAACGGACGCCACCCGATTGTCGCCGTGATGGCGACGACGAGCAGCACGATGAGCGCTGCGAAGATCCAGCCGACAATTTTTAGTAGTTTCACGCCGCCTCCGGCTCCTCAGGACGCGGCAACAGTACCGCATGTCGCGCGAAATCACCAGACGCGCGATGCGGCGAAATGAGCGTTTAAGAGGCGTTCGCCGGCGTAAGGCCGGCGAACGCTCATCAGGCGGGATGTGTCCGCGATCAGAACTCGAACCGTGCGACGATTTGCCCGCTGCGCGGCAGTTGCGGCGGCGTCGCGGTCGGGTTGACGTAGCCGAAGCCGCCGGTTGGCTCGCCCAGGGCGTTGAATGTGCGTGTCGCGAGCGGGTTATTGTTCGACGGCGTCACCAGGTAGGTTCGGTTGAACACGTTGAAAAACTCGGCGCGGATCTCGAATACGGAACTGCCCACGGCCGAGAAACGGCGCCCCACGCTCATGTTTTCCTGCACCTGGCGTCTGCCACCGGTAGTCGTCATAAAACGCAGCAGATGTGCCGAACTGCCCCGGCGCGGGATCGGACCAGGCCGCGGGGTTCAGCACGAAATCCTTGCGGGGATCGATGCAGTCGCAGTTCGGATCTTTCAAGAACAGCGGCTGACCTTCCACGCGGTTCATGCGCGTGTTCTGGAAAACGAGCGACGCCAGATTGTTTTGCGGATCCGGGAACCGGAATCAGTGCGCCGCTGGAGTAACGCAAGAGGCCCGCCACGGTCCAGTCGCCGAGGATCGCCCCCATCACGCCCTCAGTGCGCGGCGTCCGATAGTTGAAGCTCGTCACAAAAATGAGCGGCTGCGAATTCGCCGCCAGTCCTTTCTGCGCGGTCCGATCGAAGACGTTGTTGGTCGGTCCACCGCCGGCGCTCGGATTGCCGCCGCTTCCGAGAGCCCTTTCCTTCTGATAGGTGAACGCGGCAGTAAGGTCGAGGTTCCGCCACTGGCGCTTGGTCACGTTGACGTGCAGCGCGTCGTACCAGGTCTGCCCCAGCGGCGCCCAGCGCACCGCGAGCCCGTCGGCAAACTGCGGAAACGGCCGCAGACTCTGTGCGACGGTCGCGCTGCCCGGGTAACTCGGCATACGGCTTGCCGAATCCTCGAGATGCCGCAAGCGGAGAATCGATCCGCGAGGTCAACAAGGTCCGGTCGGCCGCGTTGTTGAGATCGAGGCCGCGCTCCGCGAATCGCTCCAGCGGAGTGGCGTTGTAGCTGATGAGGTTGTTCGCCTCGAGCCCGGTGCCACGGTTGCCGACGTACGACACTTCAACGGTCGTCCTGCTCATCACCTCGCGCTGAATACTGACGTTCCATTGGTTGACGCGCGCGGGCTTGCCGCCGTCCGGATGATTGATCTGCGCGCCCCACGCCGGCGGGACGTCCAGCTGTCCCGGGGACGGCCTGATGCCGGGGTCGTACGACGCGGCATACAAGAGCGACGGATTGTAATGGAGACCGTCGCGGAGCAGCACCGCGGCTTCGCCGAACGCCGGAGTGGTCCAGTCAACGGAGTTGAAACCGACACCGAGCGTGGACGAGCCGCCCGTCACGTACCACCAGTTCGACACGGCGCCGTAGGTGATGCCCCAGCCTCCGCGCAGCACGGTCTTCTCGTCCAACTTGTAGCTCGCGCCGAACCGCGGTCCGAACGCATACGGATAGGCCTTGGTGAACACGCAGTTGCATCGGCCATCGCCGTATCCTTCGTACATGAACCCGCCAGGAAGTCCGCCGGCCGCAGGATTGGGCGTGGTGAGGCCGACCTGACTGCTGCGATATTCCCGCTCGTGGCCCTGGCCGCCGTAATCCCAGCGCAACCCGACATCCAGCGTCAGCCTCTGGCTCACGCGCCAGTTATCCTGTCCGTAAAAGCTCCACGCCGATTTCCGCCACTCTGGATCGCGCACGGCGGTGACTCCTGCCTGATCCACCATCCCGAGCAGGAAGCTCGCATATGGCAGGCCCACATTCCCGCCGCCGAGGTTTTGTCCCTGCGTAGAGGGAAGGCCCGACTGGCGCGCGTTGAACGCGAGCTGACCCTGTGAGTAGGTCTGGTTGATGTCTTCCCACACTTCCTGTTTGTACTCACCGCCGAACTTGAACATGTGCCGGTCGCGAACGTAGGTGATGTTGCCGACAGCGGTCAGCTTGTCGTTGTAATACTTGTTCGCGTTGCCGGGTCCCATGTTGCCGCCGCTGATGCTGTAGCCGCCTCCGCTCGCGCTGTTGAGGCCGGTGATTCTCGGGAATCCGATGGTGGACGTGGCGCTGCCGATAAATCCAAGTTCGCTCTCCGCGTCGTACTCGAGCACCGCGTCAGGCGAGCTGTCGGGATTGTGAAAGCGCAGCAGGCCCACGCCGCCGTGGAACAGGAGCGTCGAGCTCAGCGTCCGATCGACGTTCACTCGAACGGTGTGACCGTAGATCTTCTGATCGCGCCTCGCCGTAATCGGAATCGGCATCCCGTCCGGGCCGGTAATCTGGTCGGTGAACTGTGCCGAATAGTAACCGGACAGCTTCGTCGCGATACCGAGGTTGTGATCGATCTTGACGGTCGGGATCGATTGATACCGGTGGTTCTCGACATCCGGGCCGAAGTTGTTGAGGCGCTCGTTGTTGTCGGGCGCGGGAATGAGCGCCTGAATCTTCAGCGCGACCGGATCGAGCATCTCCGCAGGAATTCTGTTGTTGGGGAATGGATCGCGAACAACCTGTCCGTTGACGGTGCGTGTCGTGCGCGGGTCGTAGATCGCGTTCTCCATGATCGGTCTGCCGAGCGGATCGGTGCCGAGAACCCGGCCCGTCAGGGCGCCGCTGAAATCGCCGGCTCGATACGCCATGGTCGGCACGGTCGCCCGAACGCCGGGAGAATCGGTCTTGTTGCGGAACGATTCGAGATTGGCGAAGAAGAATGTCTTGTTGCGTCCTTCGTAGAATCCCGGAATACGGACCGGGCCGCCCATGCTGAACCCGTAGTTGTGCTTGCGGCTGATGGGCCGCGCGCCGGTGAACGGCCGCTTGGCGTCGAGCGCCTCGTTGGTCATGTACTCGTAGAGGCTGCCGTGCAGCTGGTTCGTCCCCGACTTGGTCGTGAAGTTGAAAAGGCCGCCGAGCACCTGGCCGTACTCGGCCGCGAAATTCGATGTCTGCATCGAGAACTCGCCGATCGTCTCGACCGACGCCGCGGCCACGGTGCTCGTCCACACGGTGTCGTTCGAGCTCGTGATGTCCTGCCCTTCGAGGTAAATCTTGAATGCCGCCGCCCGGCGCGCCGTTCACGCTCGCGCGCTCGTTGGTGCCCGACACGCCGGGCGCAAGCACGATAAAGCTGAGCCAGCTGCGGATTGCGCCGACGTTTCCGCCGCCGCCGCCGAAGTTCAACGGAAGGGCGTTGATCCGATCGCCGCTGACGTTGATGCCCTGTTCGGCGTTGTCGGTCTTCAAGATCGCCGCCTCGGCGGTGACGCTGACTGTCTCGGCCGCCGTGCCGACCTCGAGCACCGCGTCCACTTGAGTGGTCTGCGCGACCTGCACCCGCACTCCGGTCGATACGAACGTCTTGAATCCGGGGATTTTCTATCGTGAGGTCGTAGGTGCGCGCGGGCAGCGAGCCGATCGTGTAGTCGCCGGTTTTCGTCGTCACGGCTCGGTACTCGGTGCCGGTCTCAGCGTTGCGGGCAACGACAATCGCGCCGATGACGATGGCGTCTTGCTGATCGGAGACTCTGCCTGTGATCGCGCCGCGATCGCTTTGCGCCGCGGCGGGCGCCGGCGCGAGAAACGACTGAACGGCAATAACGAGCGCGAGGGCGAACGGGAGCGTCTTCGCAATCCGCATGCTACCTCCACACTAAAAGAGATCCCGCCTGTGTTAGCCTCTGGCCTTACCGGATACTGCGGATGCTATGGGGGGCGGATGGGCCGTGTCACCAACCGAAAGTTGGGGCGGGCCGGTGATCCCGCTCGAGGAAGATAGATGACCGACCAGGCCATGGTTCGGGTTCTCATCGTCGACGATCACCCTGTGGTCCGCTTCGGGCTGGCCGCGATTATCCGGCTCCAGCCGGATATGGAGGTGATCGGCGAAGCCGGCACCGGCGAAGAGGCCTGCCGGATATGCATCGAGCAGGCGCCAGATGTCGTGCTCATGGATCTCCGCCTTCCGGGCTTGAGCGGAGTGCAGTCAATCAGGACAATTCGCCAGACGACTCCGAGCGTTCGCTTCATCGTGCTCACGACCTACGACGGCGACGAAGACATCCGGCGGGCGCTCGATGCGGGCGCGCAGGCCTATCTGCTCAAGGCCATGTCACATGTGGAGGTCACCGCAGCCATCCGAAAAGTGCATTCCGGCGCGCGCGTGATTCCTCAATTGGTATCCAGAACGCTCGCCGAGCGGCCTCCCCAATCGCAGTTGAGCCCCCGCGAGATCGAGGTACTGGAGCTGATCGCCGGCGGTTGCAGCAACAAGGAAATCGGCCGCGCACTCGGCATCACCGAAGCGACCGTCAAGTGGCACGTCAACCTGATTCTCAACAGACTCGACGTCGCCGATCGTACGGCGGCCATCGTCGCCGCGCTTCAGCGCGGCATCATCCACCTATCGTGACATTCCAGGCCGCGTTTTGCGCCGGCGCCTCTCTCCTGTGCGTTGCGCAGGTCATTGCCCAGCCTGCACCTCCCGACGTGCGGCCTGATTTTTACAGCCGCCGCGTCTGGCAGAGCTCCGAGGGGCTACCCGAAGACTTCACGCAGGCATTCGCGCAAACTCCGGACGGCTATCTCTGGATCGGCACGAGTGGCGGCCTGGCGCGCTTCGACGGTGTGCGCTTCGCCGTATTCAATAGCAGCAACGAGGCCGCGTTCGGCGACGACAGCGTCTATTCGCTGCTGACGACTCGCGACGGCACGCTCTGGGCAGGAACTGATGGCGGCGGCCTGATTCGCTATCAGCAAGGCACCTTCCGCGCTTTCGGAGCGGCACAGGGGCTGACGAACCCCTTCGTTCGCGTGCTGTTCGAGGACCGCGCCGGACGCCTGTGGGTCGGAACGGACCGCGGCCTGTTCCGGCTGGACGGCGAGACTCTTCATCGTGTCGACGACCGCAATGGCGCACCGTCGATGAGCGTCCATGCGATCTGCGAAGATCGCGAGGGGCGTCTTCTCGTCGGCGGCGTGGGACTCCTCATCCTCGACGGCGCGCGGGTCGTCGCATTACAGTTCAACCGAAAGCCGCGCCGACAACAGCATTCGAACCATCCGCGAAACGCGGGACGGTGCCGTCTGGATCGGAACGATCGCCGGCCTGCGGCGGATCGATGGCGGCATCCGCGCGATCCCTTCGCGGCTCCCAAGCTCGTCGACGACACCAATATCAGCGTGCTGTGGGAAGGCCAGAGCGGTCACGTGTGGGTCGGCACGTACGGTCGCGGGTTGATGCGCTCGGGGAATGGGCGCCTGGTCACGATGTCGGCGCCCGTCTCCATCCCGCACAACAACGTGCTGGCCGTTTTCGAAGACGCCGAGCAGAACGTGTGGGTCGGAACGCAGGGAGGCATGCTCCGGCTCCAGCCTGGCGCAGCAAACACCGTGACGCCGATCGACGGCGCGCCATTGAGCATCAACACGATTTACCAGGATCCGCGTGGGCCTGTCTTCGTCGCCGCGCTTGGATGGACGGCTGTTCCAGGTCGCGCGCCAAACGCTCGTGCCGGTTGATTTACCTCGGCCGCTCGCCGGGCTCGTCGTGCGCAACGTTTTTCGCGACAGCAAAGGACGGTTGTGGATCGGCACCGACGGTCAGGGCATCGCACGAATCGACGGCTCCACCGTTGTCACGTTCACGATGAAAGACGGCCTCGTCAACGATTTCGTCCGAGCCTTCTGCGAAGATCGCAAGGGTGGTGTCTGGATTGGCACGGACGGCGGACTCAGTTATTGGCGCGATGGAACCTTCAGCAGCTTCACCCCCGCGACGGGTCTTATCTACGGCAGCATTCGCGCTTTGCAGCTCGACGATGACGACAGTGTCTGGGTAGCGACAGAGCGGGGATTGACGCAGCTTCGATCTGGTACGTTCGTTCACGATCCGCTGCTCGAACGCCTTCGCGGCACGAAAGTCTGGGCGCTCCACCAGGATTCCGAACGGGGACTCTGGATCGGAACGCAGGGCGCCGGGCTGTTCCTGTTGAAGTCGGGACGATTGGAACAGTTCACCGTAGAGCACGGCCTGCCGAGCAACAAGATCCATTTTGTCGGCGAGGATCGGACGGGCAATCTGTGGTTGAGCGGCCCGAGCGGCGTCGTCTCCGTGGCGCGGCGCGATCTCGAATCACGTCCGCCGCATACGTCCAGGGACGTACCGATGCGGCTGTACGACACGACTGAGGGACTCGACACGAATCGATTGAGAGGCGGCGTTCAGCCGGCTGGAGTGGTCACGACAACCGGCGAGATCTGGCTGCCTGGCACGAAAGGCGCCGTCATCATCGTGCCCGACGAACCGGAGCGTCCAAATCGCCTGCCCGTGGTCATCGAACAGGCAATCGCGAGTGGTCCACCGATTCCCTTCCCGACTACGCTCGAGCTGCCGCCTGGTGAAGGCAAACTCGAGATTCAGTACACGTCGCTGCGCCTCGCGGCGCCGGAGCGGCTGCGCTTCCGATACTGGATGGAGGGATTCGAGCGCGAATGGACCGCGGCCGGACAGCGCCGCGTTGCGTACTACACCAATCTTCCAGCGGGCGAATACAAGTTCCATGTGGTCGCGTATGACATGAATGCGCCGCAGAACGCCACGGAAAAGATCCTCGCCATTCGCCTGCAACCTTACTTGTATCAAACGAGATGGTTCCTCTTTCTGTGCGGTGTCGCTGCGGCGACCGCGGGGTTCGGCGCGTACCGGCTGCACGTGCGCAACATTCGCCGGCAGTTTGCCGCGGTTCTCGAGGAGCGCAACCGCTTGGCTCGAGAGATGCACGACACGCTCATTCAAGGCTGCGTCGGTGTATCCACGCTGCTCGAGGCTGCGTCACATGCCAAAGACGTCTCTCCCGAGCTGGGCCACGATCTGGTCGACCGGGCGCGCGCTGAAGTGCGTGCGGCAGTCGACGAGGCGAGACTCGCCGTGTGGAATCTTCGCCACGGCTCCTCCAACGGCGATCGGCTCGTGCCAGCCGTCTCTCAACTGGCGCATCGTATTGGCCTGGACGCCGGCGTCGACGTCGAGGTGGAGGTCTCCGGTACGCCGGTCGCGGTTGGTGGAGAGACCGAGCGAAGTCTGATCCTGCTCATCCGCGAGGCGCTTCAGAACGCCATCCGGCACGCGGCTCCGCGCCGCTTGTGGATCTCGCTGCGCTTCGAGCCGGGAGAGCTCCACCTGTCGATCCGGGACAACGGCGTGGGGTTCGACTCGTCAATCGATCAATCTGAACGGTCGCAGCACTACGGGCTCGTCGGCATGCGCGAGCGTGTAGAGCACCTCGGCGGCGAATTCAACATCATGAGCGCACACGGCGAAGGCACGCAGGTGCGCCTGCGGATTCCGCTTGGGAAATCGCCGCGGCGGTGAGCGCGCGCCTCTCAGAACCGCGACGTGCGAATCCACGTGTCCGCGCGCGACCAGCTCTTCGCCAGGTCGGCGTCCACCTCGGCCAGACGTGACACCCCGGCCGGCGAGCGCTTTCTGCAGCCCAATCAACGACCACCCGTTGTGCGGGTGGTCGGCGAGCTCCTCGCGATAGACGCGCTCGGCGTCGGCGTAGCGCTTCGCTTCGAGCAGCGCCGCCCCGAGCCAGTGGCGCACCGCAAAGGGCAGAGCCTCGGGCTCGTCGTAGGCGAGCTGGTCCTCGACCGCCGCCGCCTGCTCGAACACCGTGATGGCTCCGGGAAGGTCACCGGCGCTCCACAGAATCTCCCCTTCGAGAATGCCCGCCACCGTCCCGAGCAGGTCTTTCGCCGAGTGGAAGCGGAAGGTCGCCTTCGACGTGGTCGCGGTCTTCTTCACGCGCTCGAGATAGACCTTCGCGAAATCGGCGTTGCCGGTCTTCAACTGCGCGTAGCCCTGCGAGAAGTCCCATAACCCGCCCGGAATGTCGGCACCCGGGCGACTCTTCACGTCGATCACCTCGTCGAACCGGCCGAAGCGGATCATCGTCAGCACCTGGTAGAACGAATCGCCGGTGAGCTTCGCGTAGTCCTTCCCCGCCTGCATCGCGATCGCGCCCTGACCGTCCATCGATGCCGCGTACAACAGCATGTGCAGGTTGTGCGCCGGATAGATCGCGAACCCCTCGCCGATCGCCGCCTTCAAATCCGAGTGCCATGCCTCGATGTTGGCGCGCACCGAATCGCCCCACCGTCCGACTTCGTTCCAGGTGTGCGACGGCATATGGTTGATGTGGCTGGCGCCAGGAATCGACTTGCCCAGGAATTCGGCGCACGCCGTTGCACGCTCTGGGACAACCGTCGATTCGGTCGCATGAACGTACAGATGACAAGCGCCGGGATGCCGCACGTCTTTGGCGAGAATGCGCTCGAGCGCTCGGTGCAGCCGCTGGACGCTCGGACTCTTGACGTCGCGCGTGCCCCGTCGCGGTTCCAGCAGAAACAGCGCCTCGGCGTGCAGCGTCGCCGCCTCGAGATCGTCCGGATACGTGTCGGCCACTCGCCCAATGGCCTCAGCGTACGCCTTGTCCTGATCGACCCGCTTCTCGGGATCGAACTTCTCGACGTATCGCACGGCCATCGCATCTATGAACGCCCGTTCTTTCGCCGACGCGTGCCCCTTCAGCGCCAGCGCTTTCTGAATCGCCGCATAAGCGTGCGGAGCCTCGTCGGCGCTCATCGGACCGTTCAAGTACGACCCCCACGCCCACGCCTCGCCCCAGTAGCAGATGGCGCAGTTCGCGTCGCGCTTCCATGCCTCGCGGAACGAGCGGATCGCCTCGGGCTTGGCGAACGCGTACATCATCTGAAAGCCCTGGTCGAAGAACGCCTGCGCATCCTTATTAGAAGAGGAGATGGGACGGGTAAATGTGCCCAGGCCGGTCTTGTAGATCTCGATCGGCTGCGTGTTACGCTCGAACACCGTCTTGGGAGCCGATGGCTTTTCACCCTGCTCCTGCGCACTCGAGACGGAGCCCGTGATCAGCACGACGGCAGCGGCGGCGACGCACCCAAAAGCTCTCATAGACTGAATATCCTAGTTGATAACAGTCACGAGAGCACCGTTCTTGACGATTCGGAGAGTGGCTACCGCCCCGGCGAACGCGCCGGACCAGACGAGCTAATTAGTTGTGCGCGTGCCGGCGGCGGCCGTCTCGGCAAGCGGAGCAACCACGTGCGTATGCTCGCGGCAGATGGCTTCGAAGCCCTTCGTCTGTTTGTAGAAGTTGCCCATCGAATAGCCGCACAGCAAGGCAAAGCCGAATCGCTGCGCCAGCCTGTTCCAGAGCATCTCGAGCCGGATGGCGGCTTCCGATTTTCCTTCCTTCCACAACACGTCGACCATTTCGCCATACGCGCGAATCAGAATGCGGTCTTCGCGCCCCTCGAGCACGCTGCCGATGAGCTTTCCAACACTTTCCTCGAACCGAACGGGGTCGGGCATCCCCCGGTGCATGAACCGGTCGAGGGTCTGCTGGGCATCGAGCATGACGAGACTGCCCGTCCGCTGTGCTTGCTCGACGTCGATGAGCCGCCCGCGAAGGTACTCGAGAATCGACGACCGATGGCTTTCGGTGGCGATGACAATGGCCGGATGGCCGTCGACAAAGCCCCGGCCGAGAAAGGCAGTCACGGTCGTGAAGAGGCTGTTCTCATCTCCGTAGAACTGGACGGCGTGGTGATGGTCGTAGATTGGCGCTCGCTTCTCCATGTCCCCTTCCTGTGCAGAGGTCGTGTGAATGAGCTGTGCAAGTCTTGCACCATGCCGACTGTTCGTATTTCTAGGCAGGTGAACGGTCCCAGGAAGCCGGGGTGTCTGAAATGGCTACGAACTTAGATGAACTCTCAATTGAAGGCATTGGCGAGGTCGGCGAGGCCTACGCCCAGAATGGCCTTCGCGATGCGATCGAGATCTGCCTCTGAGCCGACGATGTGGAAGGTGCGATGGGTGTGCGTGTGCTGCATCTGCCGGAGCAAGACTCAGGGCGGGGGACGAGGTTTCCAGTTCGTAGAATGGGCCGAGCGGCGGCACCCCTGGCGCCGGCGGACCGTCGTTATAGCTGTTCACGACATCGCCCTTGAACGGCTCGCGCTGCACTTCCCACATGGAGTTCACGTACGCGCTTGCGCCTTCGGGACGTGTGTACTGGACGAGCGTCAACACGCGGCGCTGTCCGTCGTAACTGCCGGCCACAGGTCGAACGCGCGACGGCGACAACCCGATCTTGCTGCGATATTGCCCGTCGCCGCGAAAGAAGATGACGGAGTCCTTCACGCGCAGCCGATCGTTAGGGACTTTCCCGAAGTACGCGTCGTTGACGACGGGGCCCAACGCCGATTCAGGCCCGGGCACGAATGGAATTGCGATCGTGGTGTCGGGCGTCGGCATGAACATGCCGAGGATCCAAATCGACACGAGCCCCGATTTCGTCTGCCACGGCTCGCGGCCGGCATTGGTCACGGTGTTGGATGACTCGAATCCGACCATCCGCGTGCCCGGATCGGGACGCACGCCGAGAAGCGTGGCGAAGTCGCTCACGTCCAGCAATCGGATGGTGCGATCGACTTCGATGTCGAACGGCGCGCCCGAGTAGTTGACGAGCGACATGCGCTTGCGGAAGCGCACGGCGTCTGCCGACTGGCTGTCGACATCCCATTTGCCCCAGTCAATCGCCTCGGGCACCTGCCAGTGATCGAGATCGAAGGGATCCCCTTGCTTGAAATACAACGAGAACTGTCCGCCCTCGGGACCGAGCCAGAAACGGTCCTCGCCTCCAAACACGTTGATGTGCGGCTGCTTCTGGCGCGCGGCGATGGCGGCGCGTCCAATCCACCCGAAGCTCGGCGAATCGGCCCCGCCGGTGGTGCTCGTCATGACGCGGCCCTGGTTATCCGGTGCAACCACGACCTGAGCCGCGCCGGCCGCATCGGACAGCACCACGACCTCGGTGTTTTCCCGGAGAAACGCCAGATCCGACTCGAACGGGCTTGCCGGCCGGGACGCAGGTGCAGGCGCCGGCCGTTCAGCTCCGCATCCGGCCAACGCGAAGCCGAGCATCGTCGCGATGAGCGATGGTGTATAACGTGAGGTATACATGCCGTTGTATGAGTATAAGTGCACAGGATGCGGCAACCAGTTCGAGTTGCTCATCCTGAGGGCATCGCAGCCCATCGCCTGCCCGTCATGTGCCAGCGATGCGGTGGAGCGAATGTTTTCGATGTTTGCGGTCAGCTCGGATTCAACGCGGCAGGCCAGCACCGCGGCAGCCTACAAGTACAACAACAAGCTGAACGCGAAGCAGGAGCCGGACAAGCAGAGAGTTCAAATTGAACACAAGCACCAGCATTAGAGCGTTACTCGCCGTCTTCGCGGTCGCGCCGATCGTTCTCCAGACCGTCGCCGCGCAGCCGTCGTTTTCGTTCCGCGTCGTGGCTTCCGGATTAAGCATGCCGTGGGAAGTCATATGGGGACCCGACGATCAGCTCTGGGTGACCGAACGCACGGGCCGCCGTGTCATTCGAGTCAATCCATCGACGGGTGCTGTGACGCCTGCTGTCGGCATCGACGAAAGTTACGATCCGGGTGAGAGCTGGCACGAAGGCGTGCTCGGTCTCGCCCTTCATCCGGATCTTCTGAAAGGCGCCGGCCGCGATTTCGTGTACGTCGCATACACGTACGACGTCGATCAGGGACCGGGTCTCTCACGCAGGTTGAAAGTGCGCCGGTACACGTACGACGCGGCGAAATCTGCGCTCACCAACCCGCTCGACTTGATCACGAACCTCCCTGCGCACGACGATCACGGAGGAGGACGGCTGGTATTCGGCCCAGACCAGAAGCTGTACCTGACGCGCGGCGACAACGGCGGCAACTGGCTGGCGAATTACTGCACGCCGAACGTATCCCAGGACCTGCCCACTGCGGCTCAGGTGACCGCGCGCGACTGGACGACCTACGTCGGAAAGATCCTCCGGCTCAACCTCGACGGCTCCATTCCACCCGACAACCCGTCGCTCAACGGCGTCCGCAGTCACATCTACACATACGGCCATCGCAACCCGCAGGGTCTGGAGTTCGGCCCGAACGGGTTGCTGTATTCGTCGGAACATGGCCCGGGCACAGACGACGAGCTCAACCTGATTGTCGCGGGCAGCAATTACGGATGGCCGCACATCGCGGGCTATCGCGATGACCGTGGTTACATCTATGCGAACTGGTCGCAGTCGAAGGGTGTGGCCTGCGCTGCGTTGAAGTTTCAGGAGCTAGGCGAGGTACCTGCCTCGGTGCCGCGGCAGAGGGAAAGTGAATGGAAGGACACCTTCGTGCCGCCGATGCGCGCGTTCTTCACAGTGCCGGCGGATTATGACTTCCAGAAATCCGGCGGCGCGACGATCGCCGCGGGCGGCCTCAGCATCTATTCGGCACGAGCCAACGGCATTGCGGGCTGGGCGAATTCCGTACTGCAGACAGGCATGACGATGGGACGTGTGTATCGGGTGAAGCTGAGCGAGGACGGGCGGTCGGCCGTCGGCGAGAACGAAGAGCTGTTCCGAACCGCGAATCGCTATCGGGACATCGCCATCGGCCGCGACCAGCGCACGTTCTATCTGGTGACCGATAACAACGGACTCGGACGAACGACGGATCCATCGGGCGCGAGCGTTCGCACGTTCGCGAACCCGGGATCCGTTCTGGAATTTAAGCTCAAGTAGTGCGATATCAGTAGTGCTCAACTTAAGTTGAGCCCTACGGATTCAGTTGAGCCCTACGGATTCAGTTGAGCCCTACCAAGCATTCGTTGAGCCCTACCGAGCACTACGTGCAGCCGCGCAGCAGGAAAATTAGAAACAGCACTGTCGCAGGCACACCCATCAGCCACATCAGGATGTAGCCGATCGCTCCCTTTTCCTTGTTCATAACGCCTCCCTGCCGGCGAAGTTGAGCAAAGGCAATGCCAGAGTGCGCCCTATGTCCGCGTAGTAGTAGAATCGCGCCACACATCCCACGCCTTTCTTGCAAAGGAGCCACGATGAAGCGCGTTTTTCTCGTTGCGGTCGTCGTCTTTGCGGCGCCGGCCCTATACATCGCTGCGCCTCCTCACAAGATGACGTTCGCCCGCATCGGGCCTGCGCAAACGCAGCTTTTCGTCGCCAACGGCGACGGTAGCGGCGAGCGCGCTCTTCTCCCACCAGGCCTCGATTACTCGCCCGCTTTGAGCGCGGGAGGTTGGGTGGTCTTCACGTCCGAACGGGGAGGAACCGCAGACATTTATCGAGTGCGGCTTGACGGATCGGGGCTCGAGCGGCTCACCGACCACCCGTCGTACGACGACCAGGCGGCGCCGTCCCCTGACGGTCAGTCAATCGCGTTTGTGTCTTCGCGCGCGAATGGCCGAACGAACATCTGGCTGCTCGACGTCAAAACAAAACAGACGCGCGTCCTCACTGCCGGAACGGGCAACGACTTTCGTCCCTCGTGGTCGCCGAACGGCGAATGGATCGCGTTTACGTCCGATCGCAACACCGAAGCGGGACGCGTTCCCGGACAGTGGGAGCACCTGCAGTCGACGCGTCTCTACATCGTTCGCCGCGACGGCTCCGGTCTGAAGTCGTTGTCGCGCGGCCGCGGCGTGGTCGGTACGCCGCGATGGTCGGCGGATGGCGCGCAGATCTTCTTCTATGAGACGACAGCGATCGGAGCGTGGGACGCCCAACGCGGGGATGCGACAACCGAGGGGACCTACATCTCTTCGATCGACGTTGCCACGGGCGTCCACAAATTGCATACCGCTGGAAAGGGCGTTCGCCTGTGGCCGCAGCCGCTTGCCACTGGTGGGCTCGGATACCTGATGAAGTTTGCCGGCGGCGAAGCCCATCTGCGGGTGGTCAACGCCAACGGCCAGACGACTGATGGTCCACGCGGTCAGCTGAGGAATCCTTCGTGGTCCGCTGATGGAGCGCAGGTCGTCTATTACAAGGTGTCCCCCGGCGGCTTCACGATCGGCCCGACCTTCAGCCGCGATCCCGAGTTCGAGTTCACGAAAATCCACGGAGGAAATTTTCCTGCCTTCTCGCCGGATGGCACTCGAATGACACTGGGTGTCAATGCGAAGGGCTCGCGTCTTCTGGTTATGATGAACGCGGACGGCACAGGACAGACAACCCTTGTCGAGCGTCCGGGCTTGAGCGCGTTCGCTCCTGCGTGGTCGCCCGACGGCAAGCAAATAGCGTTTTCACTGGGCGTGTACTTCCGTGCGGAGGATCGTCCACGCGCAGAGGTAGGGCTGATCAACGCAGACGGCACAGGATTCCGCTCGCTGGTGTCCAACGACGCGAACAACGGCTTCCCGAGCTGGTCGCCCGACGGCGGCCGCATCGTTTATAAGAAGGACGGGCATCTCGTCGTCCTGACACTCGCGACGGGCGCCTCGAAAAATCTCACCGAGCCTGGTCCGCAGCGCGACAACTTTCCACAGTGGTCACCGAAAGGCGACTGGATCATGTTCACCAGCGATCGTGACGGCGATGAGGATTTTCGCCTGTACCTGATTCGGCCTGACGGGACGGGGTTGCGCAAGCTCACCGATTCTCCCGGTGACGCGCATTCGATCTGGTCGCCCGATGGCGAGTGGGTGGTTTTCAGCAGCGCGCGCATGGGATTCAAGGACGAACGGGCGCTTGCGGAAACGATTCCCCAACCCTACGGCGAGCTCTTCGCCGTCCGCCCGGATGGAACAGGGCTGCGCCAGCTGACCGACAACCAGTGGGAAGATGCGACGCCGGCGTGGAGGCCGGCCACGACCGAGCGCAGGACGAGTGTGAAGTAGCAGCACCCGTGATCGGACTATGATGCTGGCCCATGTCGCGCGACGCGATACGGCTTGCTCTGGCACTCCTTAGTACTGCCGCAATCACCTTCATTTATGTAAGGTGGCTCCACGTATCGAATCCGACGACGGTTTCGATGACGTTCCTGGTGGTCGTCCTCGTGACCGCCGCCACGGCACGGCTGTGGGTCGCCGTCGTCACGTCGCTCGTGGCCGTCCTGGCTTTCAATTTCTTCTTCCTGCCTCCCGTCGGCACCTTGACGATCGCGGATCCACACAACTGGGTGGCGTTATTTGCCTTCCTTGCGGTCAGCCTCGTCGCCAGCAACTTGTCGGCGGTAGCGCGAACCCGCACGCAGGAAGCGGTTGGGCGCCGCGATGAGCTGGCTCGGCTGTTCGACTTGAGCCGCGACATTCTGGTGGTCACCGAGAGCCGCGAGGCCATCCCCATCCTGGCCCGTTCACTCGCGAGACGATTCGACCTCGATTTCGCCGCCATTGCGCTGCCCCGCGCCGGCGAATGGGACATTTTCGAAGCGGGCGCCCGTACCGTTGCGCTCGACACGAAACAGCTCGCCGCCGCGTTTGCGACCGCCCAGACCTCGCTCGAGTTCGACGCGTACGCGCGAACCTATGCGGGCCATCGCGACATGACGGTCGACGACAGGACCGTGCGGCTCGTTCCGCTGCGTGTCGGGACCAAGCCGATCGGCATCCTGGCCGCCTCGGGCCGCCCAATCGAGGCCGGCACGCTCGACACGCTCGGGGGTGTCGTCGCCATTGCGATTGAGCGCGCGCAATTTCTGGAGGAACGCAAGAGTGCGGAACTCACACGCCAAAGCGAGGAGCTGAAAACCGCCCTGCTCGCATCCCTCGGCCACGACCTTCGCACGCCGTTGACGGCCATCCGCGTGGCGGCCAGCAACCTCAAGACATCCATGCTGTCTGCGGAGGACCGGCTGGAGCAGAGCGATGTGATTCTGGCTGAAGTCGAGCGCCTGACGCGGCTGTTTCAGAACATCCTCGAGATGGCGCGCATCGATACGGGTGCGATTGCCGCCGAATCGCTATGGTCGCACCCCACGGAGATCATCGCGGCCGCGCGAGACCAGGTGGAACACACGCTGCGGCCCCATCCGATTGAGGTGAACGTCGAAGGGGACGTGCTCGTCCGCCTCGACCCCCGTCTGACCGCCACTGCGATCGCGCACGTGCTGGAAAACGCCGCTCAATACTCACCCGCTGGATCTCCAATCGAGATCAGCACGCGTGTGGCGCGCAACGAACTGGTGGTTCATGTCCGTGACCACGGCCCCGGCATCGCGCAGGCAGATCTTCCTCATCTCTTCGATCGCTTCTATAGAGGCGTCGCAGCGAGGAACCGCACGTCGGGAACGGGGATGGGTCTCTGGATCGCGCGCGGTCTTCTTGCGGCCGAGCACGGACGCCTCTGGGCGAAGAACCATCCTGACGGCGGGGCCGATTTTACGATTGTCGTCCCCGTCACTGCCAAAGGTCCCGAGCCGGCCGGATCGCCGGTGCTATGACGCAGCAGGCGCGCATCCTTCTTGTCGACGATGAGCCCGCCATTCAACGGTCGGTCGGGTTGCTGCTGCGCGCTCGCGGATACGATGTGCAAATTGCCGGCACCGGCGCCGAGGCGCTTGCGATGCTGTCCGCACAGCCTCCCGACCTTGTCGTGCTCGATCTGGGACTGCCCGACCTCGAAGGCACGGAAGTCTGTCGGCGAATCCGCGCGGCGTCGCAGGTACCGATCGTCGTCCTCTCGGCGCGCGGTGCCGAAGCGGACAAGGTGAACGCGCTCGATCTCGGCGCCGACGACTACGTCACGAAACCATTTGGTCCTGACGAACTGCTCGCGCGCATTCGCGTGGCGCTTCGGCGCATCGCCCAGGAGGAGCGCGAAGAAACAGGGCGTCTGCGTGCCGGCGATCTCACCATCGACTACGACCGGCGGCGGGTTCTCAGAGGCGACGCGGAGATTCGTCTGACGCCGAAAGAGTTCGAGCTGCTGTCGCTGCTCGCGCATAATCACGAACGCGTCCTCACGCACCGCGCCATTCTCAAGGCCATCTGGGGGCCAAACGCGATCGAGCAGACCGAACACCTCTGGACGCTCGTCGCGCAGCTCCGCAAGAAGATCGAACCGGACCCCTCAAACCCGCGGTACCTGTTGAGCGAGCCCTGGGTGGGATACCGGTTCGCGGCGGGCGACAACTAGTCCCCGAAGAATCCCCGCAACAGCGAGACATTCCACGGGTTTACGTCGTTCCTCAGGAACTTTTCAGGCACTTTTAGGCCCGAATTCAGGCGGCACTTCCTATGCTGGCTGATGGAAGGAGACGGTTTCATGCTGTTCCTCGGAATGCTTCTGCTCGGGCTCGTCACGTTCGCCGCGATGCTGGGGTTCATCACCCTTTGCGATCGCGTATAGGTGAACCCATGACTGTTCTGTCTTTGTTGCTGAGCGTCGCAGCCTTCGTGTACCTCGTGTACGCGATGCTGCGCCCTGAGAAATTCTGAGGCCCCTAATGAGCACGGAATACATTGCAGTCGGCTTCACCATCCTCTTCACCATCGCCACCAGCGCCCTGCTCGGTGGCTACATGGGGAAGGTGTTCACAGGGAAGCGAACGTTTCTGGACCCGCTGTTCCTCCCGATTGAACGGCTCGTGCTTCGTCTGGCCGGCGTCGACACGAGCGCGCAGCAAGACTGGAAGCAGTACTCCGTGTCCCTCGTGGTGTCGAACATCTTCATGTGGCTGGCGACGTTCGCGATCGTGACGCTGCAGAAGGTGCTGCCGCTCAATCCCGACGGCATCGCCGCCATGGAGCCGACCCTCGCGTTCAACACGATCTCGAGCTTCACGACCAACACGAACCTGCAGCACTACAGCGGCGAGACGGGGCTCTCCTATTTCTCGCAGATGTTCGTGATCACGTTTCTGCAGTTCGTGACGGCCGCGACCGGCGTCGCGGCCGCCGTCGCCGTCATCCGCGGGCTCGGCGGCAACCGTCTTCGCGAGCTCGGCAACTTCTACGTCGACATGACGCGCGCGACAATACGCCTGTTTCTACCACTGGCACTGCTGGTATCGGTCATCCTGATGTGGCAGGGCACGACGATGACCTTCGAAGGCGCGGCCCAGGCGACGACGCTCGAAGGGCCGACGCAGGCGATCGCACGTGGCGTGACGGCAGGCGTCGTGTCGATCAAGCAGCTTGGTACCAACGGCGGCGGGTACTTCGGTCCGAACTCGGCACATCCGTTCGAGAACCCGACGCCGCTCTCCAATTTCGTCGAAACCTGGTCGATCACGATCATCCCGATGTCCATGGTGGTGATGCTCGGGATCATGCTGAATCGCAGAAAACTTTCGGTCGTCATCTTCGCGACGATGCTCGCGATCTATCTCCCGATGGTCGTCATCGGCGTCGCACAGGAAGCCGGGGGCAATCCGGCGATTGCGCGGATGGGCGTCGACCAGTCCACCGGGTCCATGGAGGGCAAGGAGGTCCGCTTCGGCGCCGGCCTGTCGGCCCTGTGGGGCGTGACGACGACGGTGACGTCGAATGGTTCGGTCAACTCGATGCACGATTCGTGGACGCCACTCGGGGGCCTGATGCCGCTCATCGGCGTGTGGCTGAGCAACATCTTCGGCGGCGTCGGCGTCGGCTTCATCAACATGCTCATCTTCGTCATCGTCGCCGTGTTCGTCGCCGGCATGATGATAGGCCGCACGCCCGAATTCCTGGGTAAGAAGGTCGAGGCAAAGGAGATGAAGCTGGCGAGCCTGGCGCTGCTCTGGCATCCGCTGTCCATCCTCGTCGGCACGGCCATCGCCTGTTACGTGTGGGCGACCACGGCCGATCCGGGAACGGCGCTGGCGTGGCTAAAGAACCCCGGCCCTCACGGATTCTCGGAGATGCTCTACGAGTTCAGCTCGGCCACGGCCAACAACGGCTCGGGATTCGAGGGGCTCGGAGACAACACGCCGTTCTGGAATATCGCGACGGGCCTCGCGATGCTGCTGGGACGCTACATCCCGATCATTGCGCCGCTCGGGCTCGCCGCGGCGCTGGCGGCGAAGCCGGCCGCGCCCGAAACAGCTGGGTCGCTGCATGCCGACAGCGGCACGTTCGGGTTCACGTTGTGGGCGGTCATTGTCATTCTGGGACTGTTGATGTTCATGCCCGTGGCCGTGCTCGGGCCGATTGCCGAGCACCTGGCCCTCGTAGCGCCGGGTCTTTAGACCCGGCGGAGGCGACGATCATGTTCAAAGAAATCAAACAAGGCATCCTGTTCACGTTGGTCACGATGATCCTCCTCGGCGGCGCGTACCACGTGCTGCTCTGGGGGATCGGCCGCGTGGCGTTTCCGGCACAAGCGGAAGGCAGCCTGATCCGGCGTGCCGACGGCACCGTCGTGGGATCGCGTCTCGTCGCGCAGAAGTTCACGCGGCCGGAGTATTTCCAGCCGCGTCCTTCGGGCGTCGACTACAACGCCGCCTCGACAGGCGGCACGAACTACGGGCCGTCGAATCCGGACCATCTCAAGGCTGTTCAAGAACGGCTGGACGCGGTGACGAAGCAGGACAGCGTGACGCCCGGTGAAGTGCCGTCGGAGATGATCACGGCCAGCGGCGCAGGGCTCGACCCGCATATTCCGCCTGCCGCGGCGGAGCTGCAGGCACCGCGCGTGGCGGCAGCCCGGCACGCGCCGGTCGAGCGTGTGCTCGATCTGATTCGCGCGAACACCGAGCCGCCGACGTTCGGATTTCTCGGTCGGGCGCGCGTCAACGTGCTCGAGCTCAACCTGGCGCTCGACGAAGGGTTGGCGCGCGACTGAAGTCGCGCCGGAGGGCGAGTGAGGAAATCATGTCTGACACGCGCACGCACAATCTCGATTTGGGATCCGGGCATCGTGACGCACGCGATTTCCGACTCGTTCCGCAAGCTCGATCCGCGGATCCAGGTGAAGAACCCCGTCATGTTCATCGTCGAGGTCGGCAGCGTTCTGACGACGATCATTTTCATGCGGGAGCTCGCCACGGGCAGCGGCCAGCCGCTATTCACCGGACAGGTGGCGTTCTGGCTGTGGTTCACCGTGCTGTTTGCCAACTTCGCCGAGGCGATGGCCGAAGGGCGCGGCAAGGCGCAGGCCGACACGCTTCGGAAAACGAAGACCGAGACGATCGCCAACCGCATTACAACAGGCGATCGGATCGAAAAGGTGCCCGCCGCGAGCCTCCGTAAAGGTGACGTGGTGATGGTGCACGCGGGTGAGTTCATTCCCGCCGATGGCGAAATCATCGAAGGCGTCGCATCGGTGGACGAGTCGGCCATCACAGGAGAGTCGGCCCCGGTGATCCGGGAATCGGGCGGCGATCGGTCCGCCGTCACCGGCGGCACGCGCGTCATCTCTGACTGGATCAAGGTGCGCGTGACGTCCGATCCCGGTCATACCTTCATAGATCGGATGATCGCGCTCGTCGAAGGCGCGGAGCGCCAGAAGACACCGAATGAGATTGCGCTGAACATCCTGCTGGCAGTGCTGACGCTCGTGTTCCTGCTCGTCGTCGTCACACTTCAGCCGTTCGCCTACTATGCAGGCACGGAGATCCCGATTCCCGTTCTCGTGTCGCTGCTGGTCTGCCTGATTCCCACCACCATCGGCGCGCTGATTTCGGCGATCGGTATCGCCGGCATGGATCGGCTCGTGCAGCACAACGTGCTCGCCATGTCAGGGCGGGCGGTTGAAGCCGCCGGCGACATCGACACGTTGCTTCTGGACAAAACGGGAACGATTACCCTGGGTAACCGGCAGGCTACGGAGTTCGTGCCGCTGGCGGGAGTCACAGAAGGAGAGCTCGCCGACGCGGCTCAGCTCTCGTCGCTTGCCGACGAGACCCCGGAGGGACGATCGATCGTGGTGCTCGCGAAGGAGAAATATCACATCAGGGGACGCGATCTGGCTGACAAGACCGCGGCATTTGTTCCTTTCACGGCGCAGACGCGCATGTCGGGCGTCAACCTGGACGGACGGGAAATCCGAAAGGGGGCGTCCGATGCGATTGCCGAATATGTCAAAGCGAGCGGCGGCGGCATCACCCCCGAGCTCCACCAGATCGTCGAGCGTATCGCGCGTGCGGGCGGCACGCCGCTCGTCGTCGCCGAATGCTCGCGCGCGCTCGGTGTCATTCACCTGAAAGACATCGTCAAAGGCGGCATGCAGCAGCGGTTCGCCGCGCTCCGCGCGATGGGCATCAAGACCGTCATGATTACCGGCGACAATCCGCTGACCGCCGCCTCGATCGCGCAGGAGGCCGGCGTCGACGATTTTCTGGCGCAGGCCACGCCGGAAGACAAGATGGCGCTCATCAGACGCGAGCAGGGGGCCGGCAAGCTCGTCGCGATGACGGGCGACGGCACGAACGACGCACCCGCACTGGCGCAGGCCGACGTCGGCGTCGCCATGAACACGGGCACCAGCGCCGCCAAAGAGGCCGGCAACATGGTCGACCTCGATTCGAATCCGACCAAGCTGATCGAGATTGTCGAGATCGGCAAGCAGCTCCTGATGACGCGCGGCGCGTTGACCACATTTTCGATTGCCAACGACGTCGCGAAGTACTTCGCCATCATTCCGGCGATGTTCATCATCGCGTTCCCGCAGCTCGGCATGCTCAACGTGATGCGTCTCGGGACGCCGTCATCGGCGATTCTGTCGGCCGTCATTTTCAACGCGGTCATCATCATTGCGTTGATTCCGCTCGCGCTAAAGGGTATCAAATACAAGCCGATTGGTGCCGCGGCGCTCCTTCGCCGCAACATGCTCGTGTACGGCCTTGGCGGCGTCTTTCTGCCCTTCATCGGCATCAAAGCGATCGACGTTGTCCTGATCGCCGTCGGCCTCGCATGAGTGATGGCTAATCAGCGCCCGACGGCCGACGCCCTGCTGGCGCGCATCAAAGACAAGGATCGCGCGCGGCTGCGGATCTACGTCGGCGCGGCGCCCGGCGTGGGCAAGACGTACGAAATGCTCAACGAGGCGCACGCCCTTCGCGCCAGAGGGCTCGACGTCGTCGTGGCCTTCGTCGAGACCTACGGGCGCCGCGACACGGAAGCCCAGCTCAAAGACCTCGAGGTGATCCCGCGGCGCAAAGTCGAATATCGAGCGGTCACCATGGAAGAGATGGATGTCGACGCCATCCTCCGCCGCAAGCCGGAGGTCTCGGTCGTCGACGAACTGGCGCACACGAATGTGCCAGGCAGCCGCCACTCGAAGCGTTACGAAGACGTGCTCGAGATCCTCGACGCCGGCATTCACGTGCTGACGGCGGTGAACATCCAACACCTCGAGACGCTCAACGATGCCGTCGCTCGCGCGACCGGGGTCCGGGTGCGCGAAACGGTCCCCGACACGTTCCTCGATCGCGCAGACGAAGTCATCAACGTCGACGTGACCGTCGAAGAACTCCGCAGCCGGCTGCGCGAAGGCAAGATCTACAAGCCCGAAAAAGTCGAACAGGCGTTGACCAACTTCTTCCGGAAGGGCAATCTCTCGACGCTGCGTGAGCTCGCGCTGCGCGCAGTCGCCGACGAAGTCGGCGAGAAAGCGGCGAGTTATCGCGCACGCGAAGGTCTGGAGCCGGCGCTGATCCCAGAGCGCGTGATGGTGTGTATGAGCTCAAATGCCCTCGCGCCACGAGTTATCCGGACAGGCGCCCGAATCGCCGGCCGCCTGGGCTCGAAGTGGTATGCGGTCTATGTTGAGACTCCGCGGGAGCGGCCCGACCACATCAAGGCTCAGGACGCAGACGCGCTGCAACAGAACATCAGGCTGGCGGAAAGCCTGGGCGCGACGGTCGTGAGGGTGAAAGCGACCAGGCCGTCAGACGGCCTGGTCGCCTTCGCGCAGCGCGAAGGCGTCACGCACGTCATCTTCGGCCAGAGCGCGCGGACGCGCCTGGAGCTGCTCTGGCGCGGATCGACGCTCGACCGGTTCCTGAGCGCGGTACCCGATGCGGCCGTCCAGGTCGTGCCATTGAACGATGGATAGCCTGGCGATGGATGCGATTCCGCTCAAGCGGCGGCACAGCACCACCTCAGGATGACGCTACCCGTAAGGATGCTAGGACGATGTCTCTCCGCGCGAAGCTGCTCGCAACCTACTTGACGTTCGTCGCCGCGCTCGCCGCACTCGGGGCGTGGAGCGCGTGGAGGCTCGAACAGGCCAGCTACGTATCCGAGCGCATACTCTCGGAGAACTACGAGTCTGTCGTCGCAGCGCAGGCAATGAAGGAAAGCCTCGAGCGGCAGGATTCGGCGACGCTCTTCGCCGAGCTGGGGCGCACCGAGCGGGCGCGGCGGCAAATAGATGAACACCGCACGCGATTCGACGCGGCGTTCGCGCGCGCGGCAGGCAACATCACCGAGCCTGGCGAGAGCGAAGTGATCGAGGCGATTCGCCGCGATCGCGATGAGTACTATCGCGTATTGGATGGCCGCGCCGATTACTTCGAGCGCATCGAACCGCAGTTCAACACGCTGCGCGCCGAGGTCGACCGCTTGCTCCAGCTGAATCAGGCGGCGATGCTGCAGAAGTCTGCCGACGCGCAGCGCGTCACCGGCCGATCGATCCTGATGACCCTGATCGTGTCCGCCGCGTTCGTTCTCGCGGGCGTGGGTTTCGCCGTCCGTTTCTCGACGCAAATCGACAGGGATGCCGATCGGCTGAAGTCGGAGTTCGTCGGCATCGCGTCACACGAGCTGCGCACACCGCTGAACACGCTGCAGATGGGGATAGATTTGCTCGATGAGCAAATAGCGGGCCAGGCAACGCCGCGCCAGCGTGAGATTCTCGCGATGTGCCGCGAGGACGCGGCCCGGCTGGAACGGCTCGTCACCGACCTGCTCGATTTGTCGAAAATCGAATCCGGGCGCATGAGGGCAAGTGCGTCAGCCATCCCGGCAGCTCGATTGCTGCGAGGCGCCCTCGAGGGCAGCCGCCCTCGCATCGACGCGGGCGGCATCACGCTTGACGTGCAGATTGACGAAGGGCTTCCGCCGGTGATGGCCGATCCGTCGCAGATCGAACGTGTCATTACGAATCTGATCGCGAACGCGGTAAATGCGACGCCACGAGGCGGCAGAATTACCATCGCCGCGCACCGTGTGGATGACCGCGTCGAGGTGTCGGTGCGCGACACGGGACGCGGCATCCCGCGCGAGTATCTGCCCCGCCTCTTCGGCAAGTTCACGCAGGTGCCCGGGAGCGCCACGGGCAGCGCCGGCCTGGGGCTGGCTATTTCTCGACAGATTGTCAGTGTGCACGGCGGCGAAATTCGGGCGGCATCCGAGCCCGGCCGCGGCGCCACCTTCACCTTCACACTGCCGGTGGCCGGCAGCCGATCAGCGGAATCGACAAAGGAGTCGATATGAGCCGGCGCGTCCTGATCGTGGACGACGAAACGAATATCCGTCGCATGATGCGGCTCGCACTCGAGGCCGACGGTTATGAAGTCGAAGACGCGCCGGACGGTATGAAAGGCCTGGAGCTCTTCGGCGACGGCTCGCGGTTCGATGCGGTGGTCCTCGACCAGAAGATGCCTGGCATGGACGGCATCGAGACGCTACAGAAGATGCGGCAACGCTCGCCCGATGCGACCATCGTGATGGCGACGGCATTCGGATCCATAGACCTCGCCGTGGAAGCCATGAAAGCCGGCGCTCGGGATTTTCTGAAGAAGCCGCTCACGCCCCGGCTGCTCCGCGACTCCATCGCCGCCGCGCTGTCGAAACGCGAGCTGCGGGATACGACGCGCGCCGCCGCAGCGTCGACGGTCTCCGGCACGCCTGCGGCGCCGCCGCCTCCGCCCATTCCTGCCGGCGCGCACGAAGTGTGGACGGTCAACGGCTTCTTCATCCGGGCGCTGCCGCCCGACGAGGACGCGCCGTCGAACGAGCACCGCTTCACCGTCCGCCACGCGGGCAAAGGGCCGCACGGCGAGGTGCTGGTGACGATCAGCGCGCCGGAAATGTCGAGAATCTCAAAGCTGAGCGGCCGCACGGAGCCGCTGGACAGCGCGTTCTGGCGGCAACAAGCCGAGCGCGCGCTCATGAACCATATGTTTCGCCACGCGCAGCTGCCGCCTGGCAATCTACTCGCCATCGATTCGCTCGCTGATGAAGCGGTGCTGCTGGCACGCGAGTGGAGCGCTCACTGACCCCCGCCGGGTGACGCTATTGACACGCCGGTCCAACAGTCGTAGCTTTCCATTGCCTAAGTTCCGCGTCACGCGCGGAACACGGGGGACCCAGGGAGGCCAGCGCGTCTCAGGGGCGAATTGGCGGACACGCCATAGGACACTTCCGAGTCCGAGCCCGGCAGCTAACCCCGTCGGCACTTAACGGAAGCGCACTCTCTGGTTGAAAGCCGCAGCGCGCTGCGGCTTTTTGTTTTTCGGGCTACCAGGAGGCGCCTTCAGAGGCCCGACCGTGCCTGCAGAAGGGTTACTCGGCCAGATCAAGCGGTTCGTCGTCGGCGAACCTATTCCGTCACATCTCGCACATCACGAGCGTCTTTCCCGGGTCACGGGACTCGCAGTCCTGTCGTCCGATCCGTTGTCGTCGGTTGCGTATGCCACCGAGGAGATCTTGCGCGTCCTGATACTCGTCGACGTGACCGCGCTCGCGTTCGCGAGTCCCATCGCTGCGATCATCGCGTCGATTCTGGCCATTGTCGTGTTCTCGTACCGGCAGACACTGCATGCGTATCCGAGCGGCGGTGGCGCCTACATCGTCGCGCGCGAAAATCTTGGTGAGCTTCCGAGCCTCGTCGCCGCCTCTGCCCTGCTGATTGACTACATTCTCACCGTCGCGGTCAGCATTGCCGCCGGGGTGGCGGCCCTCACATCGGCGTTCCCACACTGGATTCACCTGCGCGTCGAGCTCGCGCTGGGATTTCTGGCGATTCTGATGCTCGGCAACCTTCGTGGGATTCGCGAGTCGGGCAACATCTTCGCCGCTCCTACCTACTTTTTCATCTTCAGCGTGCTTGCGCTCATTGCCGTTGGAACATGGCGCGCTATGACGGGAGCGATTGTACCCGTCGACCCGATTCAACCGATGCAGTCGATGGGCCAGCCGCTCACTCTGCTGTTACTGTTGAGGGCGTTCTCCAACGGGTGCACGGCCATGACCGGCGTCGAAGCCGTCTCCAACGGCGTGCCGGCCTTCAGGCCGCCGGAAGCACACAACGCCGCCGCGACGATGGTCATGATGGCGGTACTGGCGATCACCATGTTCCTCGGGATCACGCTGCTATCGGACGCGTACCTGATCCACCCGAGTGAGCACGAAACCGTAATCTCTCAACTGGCGCGCAGTGTCTTCGAGGGGCGCGGCCTCCCCTACTATCTCGTCCAGGCCGCGACGATGCTGATCCTCGTGCTGGCGGCCAATACCGCGTACGCAGATTTTCCCCGCCTCGCCTCGATTCTGGCCCGCGATCGCCATCTTCCCCGGCAATTCATGAATCAGGGCGACAGGCTCGCGTTCTCCAACGGGATTCTCGGCCTCAGCGCGCTCGCCGGCGTCCTCCTCATCGTTTTCCGCGGCGACACTCACGCGCTCATCCCGCTGTACATGATCGGCGTCTTCGTGTCCTTCACGCTGTCGCAGGCCGGCATGGTCGTGCACTGGAAAAAGCTCGGCGGTCCCGGGTGGAGAACCAGCGCGGCCATCAGCGGCACCGGCGCGCTCGTGACGGGCATCGTCCTGATCGTTGTAGCGGTGACGAAGGCGCACGAGGGGGCGTGGATCATCATGCTCCTGATTCCCATTCAGGTTGTGCTCTTCCGAATGACCAGCGCGCATTACGACGACGTGGCGGAGCAGTTGACGCTGACCGACTGGCAACCCGAGCGAAGGCACGAAAACCGGGTGATCGTCCCGATCAGCGGGGTCCAGCGGGCGGTCGTCGGCGCGCTCGACTACGCACGAACGTTGTCCCCCGACGTGCGCGCCGTGTACATTGATGTGGATCCTGCGTCGACGGCGAAGATACAAAAGGACTGGGACAAATGGGGCCGGGGGGTGCCGCTCGTCGTGCTGCCCTCGCCGTTCCGATCGCTGATGGAACCGCTGCTCGAATACATCGAGCAGCTCGACCGGGATCACCCGGATGACTACGTTACAGTGGTACTGCCCGAATTCGTTCCCGCCCGTTGGTGGCACCATCTTTTCCACAATCAGCGGGCCCTGTTGATCAAAGGCGCGCTCCTGTTCAAGCCAAACACCGTCGTCACCAGCGTGCCGTTTCATCTCGCCCGCTAAGGCTCGTTATGGGCACACGTACGCACGCATCAATCGTCACGATTCGCCTGGCGGCGCTCGTCGTTCTCGTCGCGAGCGTGGCGGCGCTGTGGAACTTCATGCTGTGGCTGCCCTGGCAGGTGGACTGCCTTGTAGCAATGGCGGCCGCCTTCGCGTACGCATACAAGTTCGAGCGCGAGGAGCCGTAGCTGATGCAGTATGGCGTCACTCAGGCGGACCGCACTCGACTTCGCGACTGGTTCTTCGAAGGCATACGACAGGCCCCAGTAGGGCCTCACGCATCGCCGATTCATCAGGCGCCGTGGTGGAAGGTGATGTGCCTGACAGGCGTCGATTACTTCTCGACCCTCGGGTACCAGCCGGGCATCGCGTTTCTCGCGGCCGGCGCGCTCGCGCCCATCGCGACGCTGATTCTCGTCGTCCTGACGCTCGTGGGCGCTTTGCCGGTTTACAGCCGGGTCGCCGCGGCCAGTCCGAACGGCCAGGGCAGCATCTCGATGCTCGAAGACCTTCTACCGCGCTGGCGCGGCAAGGCATTCGTCCTCGTGCTGCTCGGATTCGCCGCAACGGACTTCGTCATTACGATTACTCTCTCCGCGGCCGACGCCACCGAACACATTATCCACAACCCGTTCGTGCCGGCGGCGCTCGATCACCCGATTGCCGTCACGATCGTGCTGCTGACCGGGCTCGGCGCGGTCTTCCTGAAAGGTTTTCGCGAAGCCATTGGGCTGGCGGTGCTGATCGTCGCCATTTATCTCGCGCTCAACGTCGTGGTGCTCCTGGTCGGCATCCGCGAGGTGCTCGCCCATCCCGAATACCTGCCGCGCTGGACGGACGCGCTCTTAACGCAGCACGGCAACCCCATGGCGATGCTGCTCGTGGCCCTTCTGTTGTTTCCAAAGCTCGCCCTGGGTCTCTCGGGATTCGAAACCGGCGTCGCGGTCATGCCGCTCGTAGAAGGTGACCCCGGCGATTCGCCCGAACGGCCGATTGGCCGGATCCGAAACACCAGGAAGCTGCTGCGCACCGCGGCGCTCATCATGAGCGTGATGCTCCTCGGCAGCTCCTTCGTCACGACACTGCTGATTCCAACCGAGGCGTTCGGCGAAGGGGGCGAAGCGTCCGGGCGCGCGCTCGCGTACCTCGCGCATCACTATCTCGGCGATTTGTTTGGCACCATTTATGACGTCAGCACCATCGCGATCCTCTGGTTTGCCGGGGCGTCCGCCATGGCCGGCCTGCTGAATCTCGTGCCCCGCTATCTCCCGCGATACGGGATGGCGCCTGAATGGACTCGAGCCACGCGGCCGCTTGTGACGCTGTTCACGGGCATTACGTTTCTCATCACGATCATCTTCAATGCCGATGTCGCGGCGCAGGGCGGCGCCTATGCGACCGGAGTGCTCATGTTGATGACGTCGGCGGCACTGGCAGTAACGCTCGGGCTCGCGCGAAGCCATGAACGAAGCTGGATCGCCTTCGCTGCCATCACGCTGATCTTCGTCTACACGACGATTACGAACGTCATCGAGCGGCCCGACGGCGTTCAGATCGCGACATGGTTCATCGTCACGATCATCGTCACCTCGCTCATCTCGCGTGTGCTGAGATCGACAGAGCTGCGCGTTCAGGGAGTGAGACCCGATCCGGTGGCCGAAGCATTTCTCCGGGAGGCCACGAACTCCCCGATTCGCATCATCGCGAACCGGCCGGATACCGGCTTGCCCGAGGAGTACGCGCGCAAGCTGAAAGACGCGCAGGAGTCTCATCACCTGCCGCCCGACGCCCGCGTGCTCTTCCTCGAAGTCAGGCCGTCGGATGCTTCGCTGTTCAGCGAAGTGCTGGTCGTCGAAGGGGCGAACGTGGGAGTACATCGCGTGCTGCGGTGCGCGAGCCCGGCCATTCCGAACGCCATCGCGGCGCTTCTGCTCTTCATCCGCGATCAGACACGCACCATCCCCCACGCGTACTTCGGGTGGACAGAGGGAAACCCGATTGCGTATCTATTGAAGTTCCTGGCGTTCGGCGAGGGAGACACCGCGCCGGTCACTCGCGAGGTGCTCAGGCAGGCGGAATCTGATCCTGAACTGCGCCCTCGGATTCATGTGGGTTGATGGAGCTTCGCACCATTGGCAGATTGGTAGACTGGAAGATTGGAAGATTCGAAAGGAGCCAGGATGGAATTCTGGCAATCCTCCAATCCGCCAATCTACCAATGCTTTGATGCACCGAGCCGCTCCAGGTGATGGTGAGCTTGACGGCAAGGGGACTTCCTGAGGACGTTGGGCGGACAGGATCGGTAAAACTGGACTGCGGTTGTTGTACACGAGCGGCGACGGCGACAGGTGCGGCAACTTCGACCTCGAGCGGATCCGGATAGAGCTCGACGAACTCGCGTACGACCGCGTCGGGCTCGAGTCCGACCGCTTCGGCGTACGATCTGATGAAGGATTTTCTGAAGATACCCGACGGCCAGCGTGATACATCGTCGCGTTCCAGGCCCTCGAGGAGCGCGATGCTGATCTTGGTGCTTTCGGCGATCGATTTAAGGGCGATCTGGCGGTGCTCGCGCTCGAGGCGCAGCCGGCTGCCAAAGCTGTTCATCGGGTTCTCCCTCGTCGCGAGCGGGCCCGGGGCGTTTGGGGTCCCCGCAAGCCGAAACGACGCGGAGCGGGGGAGGAACCCCCGCGACAAAAATATGTGTAGGGGCATCACCATGGAACGGTGATGCCCCTACATGCGTTGCCGGCCCAGCTCCCCCAGCTCACGGACCTGCCGTGTTTTTGATTAAGCCGACGACGCGCGACCTGCTGTGGCAAACCGCGTGCCGTAAAATATCCCCCTGAAATGGCCGTTTTCGGCGATTGCGGCATGTAATTTTTTCTCTGTCTCTGTACTTTTTTCCGGTCCAGGCACCACCAATCGCGCCCGGGCGCGCCAACACGTGCACAGAAAATCGGGCACGCTTCATGCTGTGTTAACGCACGGATTGAAAGTGAGGCCCCGCCTCACATTACGAAGGGAGATCGAGTATGCAGGTCAGACGCCTCGTCAATATGCTCGCCGTCGCCGCGATCGTGGTTGGAACTACGGCCGCCTGTGCCACCAAAAAGTTCGTCCGCAACGAAGTCAACACCGTCGGCACGCGGGTCGAGACGCTTTCCCAGTCGCTCGAAGCCACCCAGCAGGAAACGAAGCAGAACCAGGCTCGTATCACTCAGGTCGATGCGAAGGCCGATCAGGTCGGCATCTGGGCGAAGGAAGCCCAGACATCGGCCAGCACGGCGAATTCCGCCGCGGCCGCCGCCTCGGCAAAGATTGACACCGTTGATGCCCAAAACAAGAGGCTCGTGTACGAAGTGGTGATCAGCGAAGACCAGGGTCAGTTCAAGTTCGCATCGGCGGAGCTGCCAGAGGCCGTTCAGCAGCGCATCGACCAGATGGTCGCCGACCTCAAGTCCAACCCACGCGGCAACTTCGTCGAGATCGAAGGGCACACCGATTCGAGCGGAGACAAGGTCGTGAACCAGCGCATCGGTGAAGCGCGGGCCGAGGCTGTGAAGCGCTATCTCTACGAGACGCATCAGGTGCCGCTACACAAGATGAACGTCATCAGCTGGGGCGAAGACAAGCCCGTCAGCCCGAACAACACGCGCGACGGACGCGCCCAGAATCGTCGAGTCGTCATTCGCGTACTGGCGTAACCAAAAAGGGGCAAGGGTCAAGGGGCGAGGGGTGAGGGGCAATTCACCCTTGCCCCTTTCCTCACCCCTCACCCCTCACCCCTCACCCCTCACCCCTCACCCCTCACCCCTCACCCCTCACCCCTTACCCCTCACCCCTCACCCCTCTCCCCTGCCGTCCCAACCCGTTGTATCCTGACACCTCATGCGTGTACTCATTGTCGAAGATGACGCCTCGGCGCGACGCGGGCTGACCGAGCTCGTGCGGGCGTGGGGACATGAGGCGGAAGGCGCTGCAGACGGCCAGGAGGGCTTCGACAAGATCACCACCTATCGGCCGTCGGCGGTCCTCGCCGACATGGTCATGCCGCGCATGGACGGCCTCGAGCTGCTTCACCGTGTCAAGGATCAGCTTGGCGATCTCACCTTCGTTCTTATTACAGCGCAGGGCAGCGTCGATACGGCCGTGTCGGCCATGAAGGAAGGCGCCTACGATTATCTGACGAAGCCCGTCGATCCGCAGCGCCTACGCACCCTCCTCTCTCACGTCGCGGAGCGCAAGAACGCGCTGCGCGATGTCGCCAGTCTGCGCCGGCAGCTCCAGGACCACGGCCGTTTCGGCGAAATGGTCGGCAATGCGCCGGTGGTGCGCTCGGTGTATCGGGTCATCGAGCAGGCCGCCCCGACGGCAGCGTCTGTGCTCGTCTACGGTGAGTCCGGCACGGGCAAAGAGCTCGTCGCCAAGACCATCCACCACCTCAGCGGTCGCAGCAGGCATCCGTTCATTGCCATCAACTGCGCCGCTATTCCCGAGTCGCTTCTCGAGAACGAAATCTTCGGCCACGAGCGCGGGGCGTTTACGGGCGCCATGGACAGGCGCCCGGGCTGCTTCGAGCTGGCCCATACCGGCACGCTGTTCCTCGACGAGATCGCCGAGGTCTCGCCCGGCATCCAGGCCAAGCTGCTGCGCGTGCTCCAGGAGCGGACGATTCGGCGCCTGGGCGGACAGAAGGAGCAGGCTGTCGACGTGCGGTTGATTGCCGCGACCAACGTCGATCCTGCGAAGGCCGTTCAGCAAGGTAAGCTGCGCGAAGACCTGTACTACCGCATCAATGTCATCGGCATCTGCGTGCCGCCGCTCCGCGAGCGCGTGGAGGACATTCCACTGCTGGTCGAGTCGTTCATCTCTGAGTTCAACGAGCGCAACGACAAGGCTGTAAAGGCGCTCGCCCCCGAGGCCATGCGCGTGCTTCAGAAATATTCATGGCCGGGCAACATCCGCGAGCTCCGCAACGTGATCGAACGCGCCGTCATTCTCAGTCCTGGCGAATTCGTCGAAGCCGATTACCTCCCGAGCGACCTGTCGGGAGCGCCGCCACCCTCGATTCACTCGGTCGGCCTGACACCCGGGATGACCGTCGACGAAGCCGAGCGGCGGCTCATCGAGTTGACGCTCGAGCATACCCGCGACAACAAGACGCGCGCGGCCGAGATTCTGGGGGTCACCGTCAAGACGTTGCACAACAAGTTGAAGCGGTTTCGGCGCGAAGCAGAGAAGCCCTGATCCGATATGCGCGTCAGTCTGAGAGCCAGGCAAACCGCCGCTGTCACGCTGCTGATTGCTCTCGCCATGACCGCCTTGAGCGTGCAGCACCTGGCGAACCTCGCGCGCGTCGGGCTCGAAGACAGCCGCGGCATCGGCGACCTCGTCGGCCGCATGATTTACCAGCGCGCGCGCGAGGCCATTGCCGCCGGCGGTGATCCAGAGTCCGCCCTTCGTACGGATCAGGGCATCAGATCGATCCTCGAGTCGACCGCCGCATACGGCCGCACAGTCACCTACGCGGCTGTCGTCGACAACGAGAGTCGTGCGATCGCCCACAGCTTCCCCGCCGCGGAGGGACAGAAAATCGAGGCCGGAGAAAATCTGGCAGCCGTGCTCGATGGCGGCGTGCGCGCGCAGATCCGCACCATTTACGCCGATCGCGCGCTCGAGGTCGTCCTGCCGCTGGAGCTCGGCGATGCGCCGTTCGGGGCGATTCGGGTCGGCCTGTCGCCGGTGCTGATTCGCGACGATCTCACGAAGGCGCTGCGGCCGATGCTGCTGACGACCGTGCTCCTGTCGGCGGCGGCACTCCTCGTCGGTCTGGTACTGGCGACCCGGATTCTCCGCCCCATTCACGTCATCAACAGCGGCCTCATCAAGTTGGGCCGCGGCGAGAAGGTCGGCAGCATCGACCTGCCCCCCGATGAAGAGCTGGAAGGCGTCGGAGAATCGTTCCGGGCCATCAGCGAGAAGCTGGCGGCGCGCTCGCTCGGCCGGTTGATGGCGGGAGTGACGCACGAGGTCAGAAACCCGCTGAACGCCATGGCGATTCACCTCGAACTGGTGCGCGAGCACCTTCTCAGGCTGCAGCGCAACGCGCACGCCCCGGTGGGCGCGGTGCTCGGCCTCGATGGGCGCGATGAATCGCTGCCCGAGGTGAGCGGAGCGCGTGAACATCTCGACGTAATCGGATCCGAGATCAAGCGGCTCGACGAGGTCATCACCGGGTTCGTCCGGTTCATCCGGCCCGAGGAGCTCCAGCTCAATCCGGTCAACGTCCAACTGCTCATCGCCGAGGTCATCGCGCTTGTCGAGCCCGACGCGAAGCGCAACGGTATTACCTGCCGGGCCGACGCGCCGGACGGGCTGCCCGAGCTCCGCGCCGATCCCGCGCTGCTGCGGCAAGCGCTGCTCAATCTCGCGCTGAACGCCTCTCAGGCCATGACCGATGGCGGCAGGCTGACGATGGGGGCGCGTGTCGAGAAAGACCGGCGGCTGGCGCTGACCGTCGAAGACACCGGAGCCGGGATATCGGCGGATCAGCTCGATCGGATTTTCGACCTGTACTACACGACGAAACCCGAAGGCAGCGGAATAGGGCTCTCGATCGTCTATAGAATCGTCCAGCTTCACGGAGGCGAGATCGAGGTGCAGTCATCCCAGGGGCGTGGAACAGTATTCCGGCTGCTCTTGCCGTTGGGGTGATAATGGGGGAAACCAAAACAGGGCTAAGGGCTGAGGGCAAAGGGCTGAGGGCTGAGAGCGAAGTGCATAGAGCGGACAGATGATTACGGGACGAGCGATGGTGTTTGGTGCGGCGCTTTTGACGGGCGCGTGCGCGTCGACCCCTGCGCGTTCGTCGGTGACGGTGCCGCTCGAGATCCCGGAGCCGCCGCCTCGCGTGGCAATGGATCCCGTCCCTGCGGTCGTCGCCGAGACGCCTGCGGCCCCTGAGAAGCCTCCGGTGACGCCGGCGTCCCAGACGACCAAGCCCGCGCCTCCTCCACCAGCATCAGCCACGGCTGTGCCCGCACCTGCGACGCCGCCCCCTGTCGTCACCGCGGTGGAGCCTCCACGGACGACGCCACCGCCTGAGCTCCGGCCTGCAGGCCCCGCCGGGCGCACGCCAACCACCGCACAGGTGCGAGACCGCGTCGCGCGTGCCAAACAGAAGCTCGCTCTCATCGATCGACGCCGTCTCAACGCCGGCCAACAAACAGACTACGATTCCGCGCGCCGCTTCCTCTCGCAGGCCGAGGGCGCGGTGAACGCGAACAATCTGCTGCTGGCGGAGTCGTCTGTCGAGAAGGTGGAAACACTGGCGGATGGGCTTCGGTGATCCATGCATTGGGAGATTGGTGGATTGGAAGATTGGGAGATTACGAATTGCGAGATTGGGAGATTGGGAGATTGGAAGATTACGGAATTTCGGGACTGCTCATGGGGTGAGTTGACGTCTTTGGGACTGTCCGGAATTTCGTGTGTGAAGCGGATTGACGGCGTCCGTTCTGTTCTTTCTTCCTTCTAAAACGATGATGCGTGTGGGCGCTGTGGGAAACCGCGTTCTGTGCGGTTTTCCAAGGAGCGGTGGGCGCGTTCTGGGCGTCCACGGCTCCGGCAGCGTCCATGCGCTCGTGCATTTTACGCCTGTGCGGTCGTAAAGCGATCGTCGTACAGAATCGCAAATTGCGTCATCGCGGCTTTCCAATGAATGGGCCCGCGCTCCCATTTCGCCGTGATGTTGCGCAGCGCCAGCCAGATCAGTTTCGTCGCGGCCTCGTCGTTCGGAAAATGGCCACGGGTCTTGATAATCTTTCGCAGCTGTGCGTGGACGCTTTCGAGCGCGTTGGTCGTGTAGATCACCCGCCGCACCGTCGGCGGAAAGGCAAAGAACGGAATCACGTGGGTCCACGCGCGCCGCCAGGAGGCGACCACCGTCGGAAACTTCTGGCCCCACGGACCGCACGCAAAGGCGTCGAGCGCGGCAGACGCCGCGTCCGCACTCGCGGCGCCGTCAATCGGTCGAAGCGCCGCCGCGAGCGGCGTTCGCTCCTTCCAATTGGCGAAGTCGAGGCTATGACGCAGCAGATGCACGATGCAGGTTTGCAGCGTGGTGGCGGGAAAGACGGCGGCGAGAGCCTCACTCATGCCTTTGAGGCCATCGGTCACCGCGATCAGGATGTCCTGGCAGCCGCGCGTCTTGACATCGGTGAACACCTTCATCCAGAACTTGGCACCTTCGGTCTGCTCGATCCAGAGCCCGAGGATGTCGCGGCTGCCATCAGGCAGCACGGCCAAGGCGAGGTAGACCGCCTTGCTGCGCACGGTCGCCTCATCGCGGATTTTGACGCGGAGCGCATCAAAGAAGACCACGGGATACATCGGCTCGAGCGGTCGGCTTTGCCAGGCCGTGACTTCAGCGATGACGGCATCGGTGACGGTGCTGATCAGATCGGGGGAAACCTCCACCGCGTACATGTCCGCGAGGAAGCCTTGAATCTCGCGCACCGTCATCCCGCGCGCATACAGCGCGAGGATCTTGTCGTCAAAGCCGGTGAACCGCCGCTCGTGCTTGGCGATGAAACGCGGCTCGAAAGTGCCCTCGCGATCGCGCGGCACGTCGATCGCGAGCGGACCGTCGTCGGTCAGCACCGTTTTGCCACCCGTGCCGTTGCGATGATTCGTGGTGGCCTCGGGCTTGGTGCCGCCTGGCGCGTAGCCGAGGTGATGGGTGAGCTCGCCCCCGAGCGCGCGCTCGATGATGGCTTTCTTGAACCGACGGACCGCGGCGTCTAGCTCTTCGTGGGAGAGTGGGCCTTGGCGAACGAACTGATCGAGGATCTCCGACGGGACCGGCGCCAAAGGCGCCTCAGGCGTGAAACTTTTCCGTGTGTGGCGCATAGACACTCCTCATCTTATGCCCCACACACGAAATTCCTGACACCCTCTTAGAGCGGGCAGTCCGCAGAGACGAACTGAAAATACAAGCGAGTTCGTGCGCTTCCTGCTCCAGCCTGCTGGCCGCACCGTCGACTTGCAGCCCTGCCTTTCGAATTATTCTGAACCAGAATTCGCTTTCATCTGCTTCTTCGTCGACGATGGCTAACTTCGAAATAAAGAGTGGGCTCGTGTAGGCTCGGCAAGCAGCCCGATAGTTCGCAGCGATTGACGTGCCTGCATCCAGTAGTTGCTGCGCAAAACGCCGCCCGGCCATGCTGGTAGGCATCGTGTCGCAGAACTTCACGACCGCTATAGCAAACTCTTCAGTCCGTGCTCTGAGTTGTTCGGATTTTTCAGACATGCTCCAGACGTGGGAGCACATGTCATGCCTGCTTCGGCCAGCGGAAATTGTTCGTATATGGGTGTGCCCTTAGGCACAGTCGGAGGAACTTGCGACGTTCCTCCGACCCAAACACCGCACTTTCTTAATCTCCCAATCTTCCAATCTCCCAATCTCCCAATTCGAATTGCTATTTCACCTGCACCCGCACCGACTCTTTCTGCGACATCTGCCAGACGCCGTTGTTGTTCTGCGTGTAGACCTCGAGTGTCCGCGTGCGATAAGTCTCGCCTTTCGCAGGCGTCACGTCCACGAGCCCCCATAACACGGCCGTCTTGCCGTAGAGGCGCACTCTGGTCTCGCTCGGCTGCATTGCCAGATAGTGTGACGGCCCCTTCGTGACGTTCGCAATGTACTGCGCCTTCGTCTCGGTCTGCCCGCCGCCGTGCGTGTAGACGAGATCGTCGGCGAGATACTTCTCGAGCAGCGCCTTGTCCTGCTTGATCGCGCCCTGCCGCCAGCCCGCGCCCGCTTCCTTGACACCGTCTTCCGGCCCGGCCGCCGTTACCGTCACAGTCATCACGATCGCCGCAACGAATGCAGTCACTATTCTCATAACACTCCTAATCTCCGCCTCCGCGAAGGCTACGGCGGACCCGCCGAAGCGCTTCCGCGCGAAGGCGGGCCTCACCTCAGTGTTCGGTTACCAGAGCAGTTTCAGTGCGATCTGTCCAATACGCGGTGCATCGGCACTCGTAATCCTGCCGAAGTTCGGCGAGTTGGCGGTCGCATTCGGCGCGTTGAAGTTCACCTGGTTGAACGCATTGAACAATTCACCTCGGAACTGCAGCCGCATGCCCTGATTTCCGGGCAGGCTGAAGAACCGCGACACGGCGATGTCGCTCTTCGAAATCGCGGGTCCGCTGGCCGCGCTCTTCGGCACGTTCCCGTAGCTGCCGAGCGGAACCTGGCTCGACGGCATGAACGCGCTGGTGTTGAAGAACGCGTTGATGAAGTCCTCCTGACTGTCATGATCGCGCGTGATATCGTCGACACCCTTGCCGCTGGCGAACATCGCCAGCTGCCGGCCCGTGCCGCCCGTTCCGTCGAGGGCCACGTCTACACCCATGACGAAGTTCAGCGGGTTGCCGCTCGACCAGTTGTGCACGCCGCTCACTGTCCAGTCCCTGAGCAGCGCATTGACGACGCTGTTCTCGAACTGGTGGCTCTGCTCCCACATCCACGAGAGACCCACCACGTGCCGTCGATCGAACTGCGAGCGCCCTCTCATCACGGTGAGGTCGAATGGGTTGGCGACGCCGGCCGTCAGCCCGGCGCCCTGATCGAGCAGCTCGTCTTCGGCCTTCGAGAGCGTATAGAAACCCGAGAACATGAATCCGTTGCTCATGCGCTTGGTGCCTTTGAACTCGAGCCCGTTGTACCAGCTGCGATACCGCGTTTCGAGCACGCGCGACGTTGGTCCGATGATGCCCGGCTCGTAGATCACACGCTCGAAGATGTTCTGCGCGTTGGGCGGCGCCCCCGTCCGCGGAGAGTTCTTGAACTCGGCCGGGTTGAAGTGGCGGTGCCCCTCGAGCTTGAAACCGAACCGGCCGACATACGCCACGTCGACCACGAAGTTGCTCCCCAGCTGTCGCTGGAACGAGACGTTCGAGTGGTGCACATAGGGCGTCGCCATCTCGAGATCGTTGTAGACGAAGTTGAGCGGCAGCGGATACAGCGGGCAATTGAGCCCTGGATATGCAGTGATGGGCACGCAGCCGAACTCGCCCGAGATAGGCACGCCAGAAGGCGGCACGGTCACGTTCAGCGACGCGTGCGGATCCTCGATCCGGCCATTCCTCAGCTGCTGGGTGCCGGTCCACGGTGCCTCTGCGGCGTGCACGGACGTGCCGCTGATGTGGTTGTAATAGATGCCATATCCGCCGCGCACGACGGTCCGGCCGTTGCCGTTGACGTCCCACGCCACTCCCAGGCGAGGCGCGAAATTGTTGAAGTCGTTCTCGACCGTTTTGAACGGCACGTTCGGATCGCCAGGGAACAGGATGCCGCGCGGCGCATCAGGTTTCACGGTCGACTGCGTGCCGTATTCCCACGACGTGTATCGGCCGTACTCCTGCTCCCACGGGAACCAGGGCTCGTAGCGCAGCCCGACGTTCATCGTGATGCGCGGCGTCAGCTTCCAATCGTCCTGAATGAAGAGCTGATGCTTCCAGAGGATCGGAAAGCTGTCGGCTGCGCCGAAGCCATGGCTGACCTGATCGAACGCGCCCAGCATGAAATCGGCGAACGCCGAACCTGACCGGGTGTTGGTGAAGGTCGCGCTGCGCGCGCCATTGCCGCGGATGAGGTCGAAATTGACGTATTGCCCTTCGTAGCCCCACTTGAACGTGTGCGCGTTACGCACGAGCGTCATCGTGTCTTTCCAGTGCAAGTTCCGGTAGACCTGCCGCTCCGGGCCCGTGAAGCTCAGGTTCATCTGGCCGTTCCCGACATTGATGCTCATGCCGACGCCCAGGTAGCCTTCGTCGATGTTGATGCCCATGTCGCGGGGCGGCACGCGTTCGGTCGCCGTTCGGAACGACTCGGTGTCCAGGTACGAAACGGTCAACTCGTTCAGCAACGTCGGGCTGAATGTGTGTGTGTCGGTGATGCCGTAGTTCCGGATGTCGGCTACGTTGCTCTCAGGGACGTAATCGAGGTTGCCTGGCGAGCTGATCCGCTCGTAGTTGTCCTTGAAGAAGTGGCCGTACAGGTTGTTCTTCGACGAGACCGTGTAGTCGATACGCGCGACGAGGTTGTACGCGTCGAGCGGCGACGGCGCTAGCTTCACAACGGTCCCTGTCGGAGAGGTCGAACGCGGAATGAACTGGTCGAGATAATTCTTCGCGACCGGGCTGATGCAGTTCGGGTGGATGATATTCGCCGTCACACATGGCGCGCCCGATGGAGCCGTAAACGGCTGACCGGTGATGCCGTCGACAGCGTTTCTGATTGGAGGTCCGGCCGTGAAATCGCCGAGTGCGCTGGGCGTCGGACAGCACCGTGGCCTGCGAGGCCACGGCCTCGGCACGGTTGGTCAGGTTCTGGTACGACCCGAAGAAAAAGAGCTTGTTCAGAATAATACGCCCGCCGGCGGACGCGCCCCACTGGTTCTGCTTCTGCTCGGGCTTCCGCGGCGCGAAGAAATTCCGCGCGTTCAGCTTGGCGTTGCGATGGAATTCCCACGCCGAACCATGGAACTGGTTGCTCCCGGCCTTGGTGACCATCGTCACCTGCGCGCCGGCGTTGTTTCCGAACTCGGCCGAGAACGTCGACGTCTGCACGCGGATTTCCTGTACCGCGTCCGGCGGCGGCGGATTGAACCCGGCGGTCTGCGAGTAGTTGGTGAAGTTCGCGCCGTTCAACGTGAAGTTGTTCTGGCCTCGAGAGGCACCGTGCACGATCATCGTCGGCCCGCCGCGTGTGCTGGCCATCTCTTCTGACGCATTGACGTCGGTAATGCCCGGTAGTGTGCTCGCCAACTCGACGACGTTGCGGCCGTTCAGCGGCAGCTCCTGGACCCGGCGGTCGTCCACCAGACCCGACATCGTCGCGCTCCGGGTCTCGACCAGCGCTGTGGTGCCGGCGACGACCACCGTCTCGGCGAGCTGCCCGAGAGTCATCCTGAAATCGACGCGCAGGTTCTCGCCGGTCGGTCAGCTCCGCCTTCGTCTGCTGCGTGGCGAACCCGGTCAGCTGCGCGGTGATCTCGTAGTCGCCTCTCGGCATCGCGAGAAAGTTGAAGAAACCCGTCGTGTCGGTAACCGTCGAACGGGTTACCTGCTGGCCGACCATCGTGGCCCGCACGTCGGCGCCCGGAACGACCGCCCCGCTTTCGTCGCGGACGTATCCGCTGATTGTTCCTGCGACCTGCGCTTCGATGTCGATGGGGATGCTGAGGGCGACGAGAAAGAGGCACAGTAGTCTCGCTGTTCGCTTAATCACATGTCCTCCCGTCAGAAATTTAGCCGAGCAGTTCACTGAACTTGCCTGTACTGTCGCCGAGCTTGTCCACGGGGACTCCAACCTTGTCGAGCAGCGTCACGTGGAGATTGGTCAGCGGCGTGCCCTCGGGTACACGAGGTGACGCCCTCCCTTGATCGAGCCCGCACCGCCGCCCACGACCACCGTCGGCAGCGGGCTGTGAGTATGGCGATCGCTATTGCTGAGCCCCGCGCCGTAGAGGATGACGGAGTTGTCGAGCAGCGATCCTTCGCCGTCGCGAGTCGCGTTCAGCTTCTCGAGGTACGCGGTGAACAGCGCGGTGTGATGCACCTGGATCTTCGTGCACTTCTCGAGCTTCTCGGGGTCGTTCTGGTGGTGTGTAATCTGATGATGCGGATCCGAGATGCCGAGCTGCGGATATGTGCGAGCGCTCTGCTCGCGGCCGTACATGAACGTGGTGACGCGCGTCAGATCGCATTGGAACGCGAGCACCTGGAGGTCGTAGAGCAGCCGCACGTGCTCGTCGAACGCGTCCGGGATGCCGACCGGCCGCTCGACCTCCGGCAGCTCGCGCGCGCTCTGCTCTTCGGCTTTCAGAATGCGCCGCTCCACGTCGCGCAGCGACTCGAGATAGTCGCTCACCTTGGTGTTGTCTGCCGCGCCGAGCTGGCGCTGAAGCTGCCGCACGCGTTCGGTGACCGAGTCGAGAATGCTCCTGTCCTGGCGCAGCCGCATCGCGCGCACGCGCGGATCGGTGCTGTCGCTCGATCCGAACAGGCGCTCGAACACAACGCGCGGATCGTTTTCGGACATCAACGGGAGCGTCGGTGTGAGCCACGACAGCGTGTTGCTGTAGGCGCAGCTGTAGCCGACATCGCACGACCCCACCAGGTTGTTGTTGTCCACGGTCAGCTGCAGCGACGACAGCTGGGTCTCGCGCTCGAAGGCGCGCGCGGCAATCTGATCCATCGACACCGAGTTCTGGACGATCGTGTCCGACTTCTTCACGTGCACGCCCGTCAGGTACGAGCCGGACGCGCGCGAGTGATCGCCGCCGCCGTCGCCTAATGCTTCCGCCTGGCGATCGGCGAGCCCGGTGATGACGATCGTGCGGCTCGCGGAACGGCTCGAGCGGCGCGAGCACGCGCGAGAATTCGAATCCGGCGCCCTCGCCCTTCGGCAGCCAGTTCTCGTACACGACGCCGTTCGGGTGATACACGACCGCGAGGCGGCGTACGGCCTTCGCCGGCGTCTTCTGCGAAGCGGTCAGGGCGGGAATCATCGCGTCGACGAGCGGCAAAGACACAGCGGCGCCCATACCCCGGAGCACGGTCCGCCGCGAAATCGCTTTTCTGGTCACGATCATGACTTCCTCATCTTCCATCGACCTGCTTAGTGTTGCGCATCTGAAATGGCATGCTCTTCACCATCGCGAGGATGGTCGACGACCAGCGGTAGTCGTCGGCCGCCGCCGCGCGCACGATCGCGCGGATCGCCGGCGCGTCGTGGTAATCGATCTCGCGGCCGAGCGCGTACATCAGCAGCTTGCTCGTCACCGCCTTCACGTATTGATCCTTCTGCTGCAGCAGCGCGCGTGCGAAGCGCGGCCGGGCCATCGACCTTCGTGCCGTCGAGCAGCACGCCAGACGCGTCGATGGGCGAATCGCCGTCTGTCGTGCGCCATTGGCCGATCGCGTCGAAATTTTCGAGGCTGAAGCCGAGCGGATCCATGTTGCCGTGGCAGCTCGCGCACGCAGGATTCGTGCGGTGCTGCTCGAGCATCTCGCGCACCGTCGTCGTCTTGACCATCTTCGTTTCGTCGAGCGTCGTGTTGACGTCGGGCGGCGGAGGCGGCACGGGCGCCGCCAGAATATTTTCGAGCAGCCACTTGCCGCGAATCGTCGGCGACGTGCGGTGGGGATACGAGGTGACCGCGAGAATACTCGCCTTGCCGAGAAGTCCCCAGCGATTCTGATCGGCCAGCGCCACTCGGCGGAAATGGCTGCCGTAGACATCCTGTATGCCGTAGTGCCGCGCAAGCTGCTCGTTGACGAACGTGTAGTTCGCCGTCAACAGCTCGAGCATGCTGCGGTCTTCCTCGACCTGGCTTTCCAGGAACAGCTCGATTTCCTTGACGAACGCAGTGCGCAGGTTGTCGTCGAACCACGGATGCTTGCGGCTGATGTCGGGCGTCAGCAGCCAGACGTTGCGCACCTGCAGCCACTGGCTGAAGAAGTTCTGGACGAGCGCCGTGCGCGCGCGCGGATCGGCCAGCATGCGCCGCACCTGCTGGTCGAAGACCTTCGTATCGCGCAGCTTTTCTCTAACCGCCAGATCGAGCAGCTCTTCGTCCGGGATGCTGCTCCAGAGGAAGAACGAGAGCCGCGAGGCCAGCTCGACGTCTGAAATGCGATAGGCGGTGCCCTCCTTCGCTTTAGCGAAGGGGGGATCGGCTTCGATGCGGAACAGGAAATCCGGGCTGACGAGCAGCCGCTCGAGCGCCGCGCGAATGCCGGCTTCGAAGTCCCCCTCCGCGCGCCCTGCTTTATAGAAGCCGAGCAGCGTCTGGACGTCCTCTTTCGTCGCGGGCCGGCGGTATGCGCGCCGCGCCAGATTCGACAGAATTTTGGTCGCACAAGCCGCTTCCTCTCGAGCCGCATCGGGGTAGACAGACGAAAATCTTGCGGCGGCTCAGCGACTCCTGCGGGGTCTGCGCCGTTGTACGGCCCACCGATGAGCAGCACCGAGAAGACGAGCGGCGCGCGGATATCTCCGTCGTAGTCGTGGCCCCAAATCGGAATGCGGTCGGGACCCAGTCCTTCGGGCTTCGACGCGTCCGCCTTCAACGCGGTCACCGTCACTTCGTGAAGGCCCGCCTTCAGAGGAACACGCAATTCGAGTTCGTCGTCCGCCGTGAAGAGCGGATTCCCTGCGTCGGCATAGTCCGGGCCGATGTCACCTTTGCCGCGGCCGCGCTGAACTCGGGTCCGCCGAGCGTGAACTGGCCGACGCGCTTGCCGTCGACGCGGAACTCGATCTCGTTCGGCACGTTCAAGCCGCGCACCATGCCCGTATAGGTCTTGTCGAGCCGCACCTTCAACACGTACTCGCCGTCGACCGGAAAGTAATGCCGTGCGGCGATGCCGCCCCGCGACCCGAGCGGAAACTCTTCACCGAGGCGCTCGGTCTGCCACAGCCACGTCCGCTCGTTCGAGTTGTTCCTTACGGCCGTGTAGCGTTCGAAAACCGGCCGCAAAGTCGGATCGCCGACGGCGAGCCGCGAGATTTTTGCCGCCGCTGTCAGATAGCGATCGAGCAGCGCCGGGACGACGGACAGCGCATCGGCGTTCGTGTCGAAGCCATGCGCCTGCTCATCAGGCGGAAGGAGTAGCGTGCCGTCGACCTGCACGCCGAGCAGATCGCGCACCGCGTTGGCGTATTCCGCGCGATTGAGGCGATGGAGATCTGCCGGCCGACCCGGATTCGGGTGCGCGGCCGCTGCACGATCGAGCTCGGCCTCGAGCCAGCCGGCGACGGCATCGTAGGTCTTGTTGTCGGGACGGCGCGAGCGCGGCGGCGGCATCGCCCGAGACCGCAGCTTCAACACCACCTTCTCCCACGTTTCCGGCGAGTGACCGACATTCTCGGCACCGGCCGGGTCGAGGACCAGGTTCCCCGTTTTCAATTTCGGGTTATGGCAGGAGACGCAATATGTCGAAACGAGATCGCGAGCAGGAGAACCGGAAGGACCGGTTCTCGGTGCTGGGTTCTGGGTGCTGGGGTTCGGGTTCTGGGTTCTGAGGTGGTTCTGGGTTCGCAAAGCGCTGTAGCGCGTGCCCGAACCTTGAACCGTGAACCCGGAACCGGCACCTAGAACCAAGCACCCAGCACCCAGAACCGCAAGCGCTTTCTGAACCATCATCTGCATCTCGTCTGCGCCATACAGGGTTTGCCCAGAGTCGGATCCGCCCCGAGTTTCACCAGCAGCTCGGCGGTGTGTGTATTGAAGAGCACGCCGCCCAGCCTGTCGCCCTGCCCTGACGCCGCACGCCATGGCGTCGTTCCCGACTTGCTGACGGCATTCACGTCGGTGCCATGCTCGGCAAGCAGCTGCACGACCGAGTTCCAGCCGCGATACGCTGCACCGAAAATCGCGTTCTCGCCTGTCGACACCGACGCTTTCGGATCGACGCCGAGTTGCAGAAGAAACTTGACGATCTCGAGCGCCTGCGCTTCGGGCACGTTGCTTTCGCCCTGCACGCGATTCACGCCTGTCGCCGCGGCAATCGCCGTCATGTTGCTCTTGGTCGGCACCTTCGGATCGGCGCCGGCGTCGAGCAGTATCCGCATCATTTCCATGTCGGCGGCGGCCGCCGCGAGCAGGAAAGGCGTCGCGCCGATCACGTCGGTGTGCCCACCGGCAAATCCCGGTGGACGCTGCGTCATTGCGGTATTCGGATTCGCGCCCTTCGCCAGCAGCGCCTTGACGAGCTGCAATTTTGCCTGCCGTTGCGGGATGCCGCTCATCGCATCGGTGAACCCGAACACAGGATTGGCCTCGCCGCTCTCCCACGTGCCGACGGCCCAGTGGAGCGGCGTCATGCCGGCGTCGCTCGCGTTGGGATCGGCGCCGCGCTCCAGCAGAAACAGCGCGAACGGCACGTGTGCGCGGACGGTCGCCACGAGCAGCGGCGTGCTGCCCGCAGACACCGTCGCCTCATAGCTCGGGCCGCCCGCCCTGAAGCGCCCGCTTGGCAGCGCCTGCCGCAGGCTGCGATCGGATGTTGATATCGGTACCGGCCGCAAGCAACAGCCTCGCCGACTCGAGATCTCCTTCGCGCGCCGCGAAATGAAGCGCGGTGAATCCCTTCCTGGTGCGCGCCTGCAGGTCGGCGCCATGCTCGACGAGCACCTTGACGACTTCGGGATGACGTTCCGATGCTGCCCACATCAGCGCCGTCTGGTTCTGAGAGGGCTCCGCGGCGTTCACGTCGGCGCCGCGGGCAATCAACATCCGCACCGCGTTCGACGCTGCCGGTGCCCGCGCACGTCATGATCGGCGTTTCGCCCGTGGCGATAGCCGTGTTTGGCTGCGCGCCCGCTTTCAGCAGCCGATCGACGAGCTCAGCGTTGGCGTTGGTGCACGCAAGCGATAACGGCGTGACGCGAAGATCGTTCGCGACGTTGGGATCGGCGCCGGCGCGAATCAGCACATCGGCCGTGTCGAGATCGTTCCAGTGCGCGGCCCACAACAGCGCCGTTGAGCCGTCATGGCCTTTCATGTTGACGTCGACGCGCTGTTTCAACAGCGCGCGGATCGACTGCTGATCCTGGGCGCGCGCGGCCTCGACAAGCCGCAGATCTCCGTCGGCCGCTGTTCCCGCCGCCGTCATCAGCAAAGCGAGTGCACCGATCGCAATCACTGCTTGCCCACCGAAGCCGGAACGGCGAAGGTGGGTCATTTGCCGATCACCGTGCGCGCGATCTTCAGCGTGGCGTCCATTGGCTGTTCCAGTCCTCCGCTCGGAAGCGACGCGATGCGGAATCCCTGCTTCAGCCTGCTGACGACGTCGGCCTCTGTCACGGTAATGGCCGCCGGGATGTTTCTTTTCATCGCCGCGCTCAACACCGTCTGCACTGCCTCGTTATGTTCGGGCGTGCCCTGCGGCACGCCGAGCGACCACGACAGATCGTTCGGACCGACGAATACGACGCCGATGCCGGGTACCGACAAAATCTCGTCGACGTTCTTCACGCCCTCGACCGTTTCGATCTGCAGGAAGAGCAGCAGCTCGCCATCAGGGTTCGCCGGCCACACGTCGGCGCGCATCCCGTATTCGGGCCTGCTCAATCCCCAGAACCAGGCCGCCGGCATGTTGCCATTGCCGCGACGGCCCACAGGATCCGGATATTTCGACCCCTTCATCTGCGGGTAGCGCGACGCGGACACCGCCTCGAGCGCCTGTGCTTTGTTCTCGATCGCCGGAAACATGATTCCGAACGCGCCCATGTCGAGCACCTGCTTGACGATCGCTTCGTTCGGCGCGCGGCCATAGGTCGGGATGCGCACGATGGGAGGCACTCGCACCTGCAGGTTGCCTTGTTTCGCAATCTCGGCCTTGTTCGTCGTCCCGAGCAGGAACGTTTCAAGGCGCTCGAAGTCGAGGCCACGGTGCTCCATGTCGACGATGATGAAGTCGAGATCGGACGAGGCAAATTGCGCCGCCGCGTAGAGCGAGAAGTCGTACATGATGGCGCCCGCAAGCGACTTACCCCGCGAGAGCTTGTCGATGGCGCCGTTGATGCGCACAGGCTTGCCTTGTGCCGACACGAGACCCGCGCCAATCCAAACCGTCAGAAGCAGGATGGCCAGCATAGGCGCACCGACACGAAGCCACGGAAGACGCATGGACGTTAATCCTTTCAGAATAAGCGTGTTAGAAGAGAAAATTATAACCTGCGGGGCCGCGGGCGAGTTGTCGCAATTTGTGGCGCGATCTGCCGCGTCGGCGACGTTACGTCGGCGCCTGCCAGTGCTGGGCGAGTGCGCGCCACTGCTCGGTCATGGTGGCGATTTCTGCCTGAGCGGTCTTGCTGTCCAGGCGCTGGCCGGTTTGCGCCTGTGCGCGCTCGGGAATCAGCGTTTGCGTGACGAAGCGGTCGAGATCGTCGCGATGATGCTGCGCCTCGGGCTGCGAGGCTGCCCGAATCCAGGCAGTGACGGCCGCGTTCCAGGCTCCGTCGAGATCGCCCGCGCCGCGCGAGGCGACGACCGACCAGTACGCAGCAGGCCAGGACAGCGGATTGCGTCCGAGCTCGTTGCGAACCTCTGAGAGCATGGCCGCGTACGCTTCCTTACGTGCCGGGCCATTCTGGGACTCGGCGACACGAGCCGCCGTGCTCGCCCACCATTCCACGAGCTTGTCGAGCTCTGGCGGCGAAAGGCGCTCCCGGGCGCTCGGCAAAACCGTCGCGAACATCTCGGCCGCCGGGCCGGGCTGATTTTCGAGAAACAGGGCGGTGCCGAGGCCAATCTGCCACTCGATGATTTCCTGTGGCGCGAGATAGCGGGGATTCAGCGACACGAGATCCGCCCGCGCAGCCCCCAGGTCTTCGGGATCGTTCTTCTGCCGGAACCGCTCGAGGCGCGCGCGCGCCGCGATGAGGGTCGCGGACGGCGCGGCTGACGGCTTGACCTTCGCGGCCGTCGCGGCTGCGATTGATTCGTCGAACTGCCCGGCGTTGTAGAGCGTGCGCGCCCGTTCGAGATCGCTCTGCGCGAAGACAAGCACCGGACACAGGAGTATGACGGCGATCGCGCCCAGCGCCCTTCTCGCACCCAGCGCAGCGCCCCTAGCGCCCCTAGCGCCCCCAGCGCCACCTCCCAGCACCTCAGAGTGTCACTAGCTATTATCCCCATCAATCAGTCCGCCGAGGCGCCCCAGAATCGAACCCTCTTCACGGCCGCCCTGCCTGATGCCCGGCACTGCAGAGACAATCCGGTTGGCAAGGCGGCTGAGCGGCAGGGACTGCAGCCAGATTCTTCCCAGGACCGCGCAGCGTCGCGAAGAACAGTCCTTCGCCGCCGAACAGCGCCGACTTGATTTTCCCGACGTACTCGATCTCGTAATTCACCGACGGCTGCAGGGCGACGATGCAGCCTGTGTCGACGCGCACGAGCTCGCCTGGCGCGAGCGTGCGCTCCTGCAACGTGCCTCCGGCATGCACGAACGCCCAACCGTTTCCCTGCAACCGCTGCATGATGAAGCCCTCGCCGCCGAACAGTCCCACGCCGAGCTTGCGCTGAAACGCGATGCCGATGCTCACGCCCTTTGCCGCGGCAAGAAACGAGTCCTTCTGCGTCACGAGCTCGCCGCCGAGTTCCGACAGATGAATGGCGATGATCTTTCCCGGATACGGCGCGCCGAACGCCACTTTCCGTTTCTGGCTGCTGCGGTTGTAGAAGACAGTCATGAACAGCGACTCTCCGGTCAGCAGGCGCTTGCCCGCTCCCATCAGGGCGCCCATGACGCCGCGTCTGCTGCTGCGAACCGTCCCCGAACACCGTCTCCATCTCGATCCCGTCGTCCATGTACATCATGCCGCCGGCTTCGGCGACCGTGGCTTCGTTCGGGTCGAGCTCGACTTCGACGAACTGCATGTCGTCGCCGTAAATCTTGTAATCAATCTGATCCATGGTGGACATAGGAGGCCTCGCGAATCTGAAACTGGAAACTGGAACCTTAAAATCTGAAATCCTCGAGCTATACGTGCGATCCCAGGTTGTAGTTTCCAGATTGTAGTTTTTAGATTCCAGATTCCAATTTCTAGCATCGAGCGTCTCCCGGGAGCCAGCCTGCGGGCACGTCGATATATGAACGGTTCAGGTCGCGGACAGAGGATACTCCAAGCAGTTTCATCGTCCGCACGATACCGGTGCGAAGGATCTCTATCGAACGCGCGACGCCGGGCTCGCCCGCCGCTGCGAGGCCGTAGGCATAGGCGCGGCCGACAAGCACGCCTCTGGCGCCGAGCGACAGCGCTTTTACGACGTCGCCGCCGTTCCGGATTCCGCCGTCGACGAGCACTTCGATCTTGCCGCCGGCGGCCGCCAGAACTTCGGGCAGCGATCGAATGCTGCCGGGCACGCCGTCGAGTTGCCGGCCGCCATGATTGGAAACGACGAGCGCATCGGCGCCTTCCTCGACGACGCGCTGCGCATCCTCAGCGGTATGGACCCCCTTGACGACGATCTTGCCGTCCCAGAGATCGCGAATCCATTTGAGGTCGTCCCAGCAGACGACCGACTCCTCGAGGGTCTTGCCGACATCCGCATACGGCATCGGACCGGTTGGGAGCAGCACATTTGGAAACGACATCAAACCGCCATCCGAGAGCATGCCGGCGACCCAACGGGGCGCGCGATCATCTGACCGAGATACGGCAAGCCCGAGACGCCACGCCCGAGCAGCTCCTTGATCCCGTTGCGCAAATCGCGCTCGCGCAAACCCGGCACGCCCGTATCGATCGTCACGACCAGCGCCGTAAAGCCGGCGGCCTTGGCGCGCTTCAGCATGTTGATCGAGGCTTCGCGGCCGCCGCAGAGATACACCTGATACCAGGCGGGGCCGCTCGTCGCGGCGCGCACCTGCTCCATCGGCGTACCTGACAGCGTCGACAGGATATATCCGGTTCCCGCCTTCCCGGCAGCGCGCGCCGCCAACACCTCGCCGTTCGGATAGAACATGCGGCTGCTGCCGATGGGCGCAAGAATGAACGGCAATTCGAGCTTGGCGCCGAGCACCGTCGTCTTCAAATCGCACGACGGGATCGCCACCGCGCCGCGCGGGCGAAACGTAAGCTCTTCGTAGGCTTTCATGTTGTCGCGCAGCGTCACTTCCGCGTCTGCGCCGCCGTCGATGTAGTCGAACACCACGCGCGGGAGGCGCCGTTTCGCCAGGCGCCGGAGGTCGGCAATGTTGAGCACATGAGGAGGAGCCACGCTGCGCGCCATGGAGGGATTCTAAACGAGGCGGAGTCTCACCGCTACGACGCGAAGGCGCTACGAACCCATTTTCCGAAGAAAAACCTTTGCGTCGTTTCGCCTTTGCGGTGAGGCTTCGTGCCGCGCTAGTCGTCCCGCAGTACCACGTTCGGATCGAGGCGCGACGCTCGCCACGCGGGCACCCCGCACGCGACGGCGGCCACGAGCACAATCGTCGCGATTACCGCGACGAGGGTCGCCGTGTCGGTCGGCTGGACGCCAAAAAGCAACGACGCAATCAGCCTGTTCAGGCCGAGCGCGCCGGCGAGCCCTGCTGCCGCGCCGATGGCCGTGAGCAGGAGCCCCTGCTTCATGATCTGCCCGAGCACTCTCGCACGATCGGCGCCGAGCGACATGCGGATGCCGATTTCACGGCGGCGCTCGGCAACCATATATGTGAGCACGCCATACGTGCCGATGGCGGCGAGCAACAGCGCAAGCCCGGCGAATGCCCCGAGCAGTTGTGCGAGCAGCCTTGGACGCCGGATTGATTCGGCAAACACCGCATCCATGTCGCGCAGCCGCACGATCGGGCACGGTGCGATCCGTCTCTCGCGAACGACGCGCTCGATCGTCTGCGACAACGCCGCAGGCGGCAACGTCGTGCGCAGCACGACGTTCATCGTTCCGGGCGCGATCGCGAGCGGCGACGGGACTGCGCGACGTCTGGTCGACGAAGAAATAGAACTCGGTTCCCGTTTTCTGATCGACGCCTCCCTGCTTGACGTCCTTCGCCACGCCAATGACGGTGAACCATGGCACCTGCTCGCCGCAGCAGGGTCGCAGACGCAGGCCGATCGGATTGCGGCCCTTCCAGAACGTGTTGGCGAGTGTTTCGTTGACGACCGCCACCATGCCCGTCGAGGCAGTGTCGGCCGGCTGAAAGCTGCGCCCCTGCACGATCGGAATGCCCATCGTCTCGAAATAGTCGGACATGACGTTCTGGTAGTAGTCGACGTTTTCGAACGGCCCCTCCGGCGGAGCCTTGTAACCATCGATGTCGGTGTCGTTGGCGTTGAGCGGACGGTTCGGCGGCAGCCCCGACATGGCTGTCGCACCCTGAACACCCGGCACGGCGCGAAGCTTCTCGAGGAGCCTTTGATATACCTGCGCGCGGGCCGCGGGCTGCGGGTAGTTGACGTTGGGCAGCGTCATCGAGAAGGTTACGAGGCGCGAACGATCGAACCCCGCGTCTGATGGTCGTCAGGTTGTACACCGTGCGCAACAGCAAGCCCGCACCGATGACGAGCATGACCGCAATCGCGACCTCCGCCATGACGAGCCCGCGGCGAATGTGATGGCGTGCGGATCGGGTTGCACCTCGTGCTCCGCCTTCCTTGAGCGCGGTCACCATCCTTTTCATGCGGATATGCATGAGCGGCGCGAGTCCGAAGATCAACCCTGTCGCGATGGACACGCCGAACGTAAAGAGCAGCACGCGCGGATCGACAGCGACCTCGCTCGTACGCGGCAGGCTGGCCGGATACGCGTCGACGAGCGCCCGCACGCCGAGTCGCGCCAGCAACAAGCCAAACGCGCCTCCTGCCAGCGACAGCAGCACACCCTCGGTCATGAACTGCCGAAGCAGCCGGCCGCGGCCGGCTCCGAGCGCCGTTCGCACGGCAAATTCTCGATGGCGCGCTTCTGCACGAGCCAGGAGCAGGTTGGCAAGATTCGCGCACGCGATGAGCAGCACGAAGCCCACGGCGACCTGCAGCACCCAGATCGCCTGACCGGCCTCGCCAAGAACCTCGTCCCGCATCGGCTCCATCTGCAGGATGTGGCCACCCTGTTTGCGTGAGCGGAATGAACAGATGATTCTTCGCTCCGGTGCGCTCGCCCCAGTTCCGAATGAGCGCGTTGAGCTCGGTTCCGCGCCGCCTGCGGCGTCACTCCGTCTCTTAAACGACCGATGAGATAGAGGAAGTGGCTTCCCGCGGTTCTGGCGGTTGCCGGGGTTCAGTCCGAGCGGCATCCAGATCTCGGTGCGGTTGTCCATGACGTCCGCGCCGGCGGCATCACGCCGATCACTTCGCGGCGCACACCTTGCACGTCGACCGTCTGCCCGACTATCGGGCCTCCGCCATATGCGGTCTGCCACAACTCGTGCGACAGAATGACAATTGGCGGGAGCGGTGGTGCGGGTTGCCCAGGCGTCGGCGGCGGGCCGGTGATGTCGGTCTCCCCTTTGGCGAACAGACGGCCATGCGCGGGCTGAATGCCGAGCGCGTTAAGAGATGCTCGTCGACAGATGCGGAACGAACGCGGAAAGGACGATCGCCTGCGATGAGATTCACCTCTCCTGTCGTGAATGCGCCCACGGATGAAAACGACCGGTTGAGCTCGCGAAACTCGATGTACTCGGGCGGCGAGACCCAGAATTCCGTGAATCCGAGCGATGGAAACTGCGTGCTGAGATACATCAGCCGTTCGGGCTGCGGATAGCCCAGCGGCCGAAGGATGACGCCGTTCACGATGGAAAAGATCGCGGTGTTGGCGCCGATGCCGAGTGCCAGCGTGAGCACCGCGACGGTCGTGAAACCGGGACTGCGGCGCAGCATCCGCATTCCATGACGCACATCGCGCATCACGTCGTCGAGCCACGGACCCATGGAGCTAATCATCTCTCAACACCACGTTCGGGTCGAGACGCGACGCCCGCCATGCGGGCAAGCCGCAGGCGACAGCGCCAACGATCACGATCGTCGCGGTGACGGCGCCCAACGTTGCCGCGTCCGTTGGCTGCACGCCGAAGAGCAGCGATGAAAGCAGGCGGTTCAGGCCGAGCGCGCCGGCGAGCCCTGCAGCGATGCCGATGGCGATAAGCACGAGCCCCTGCTTCATGATCTGCGCGAGCACTCTCGAGCGGCCAGCGCCGAGCGACATTCGGATGCCGATTTCGCGGCGCCGCTCTGCAACCATATACGTAAACACACCGTACGTGCCGATGGCGGCGAGCAGCAGCGCCAAGGTCGCGAACACGCCGAGCAGTTGCGCGAGCAGCCGCGGCCGGCGGATCGATTCGGCGAATACCGTCTCCATGTCTCGAAGCCGCACGATCGGCACCGCCGGATCCACTTCCCGCACGGCGCCCTCGAGCGTCTGCGCCAGGGCCTCGGACGGCAGCGACGTTCTCAGTGCGATGTTCATCGTAGGCGGAGCGTTCGTCCGCCAGGGGCTCGTCGTGCCGTCGATGGGCGGCGCCGGCTGATCGATAAACAAGTAGAGCTCGGTTCCTGCCTTCCGATCGACGCCGCCCTCCTTGACGTCTTTCGCCACGCCAATCACCGTATGCCACGGATTGTCGTTCGTGCCCATCGATGCGGATAAGTTCGGCCTCAGGCGCTGCCCAATCGGGTTGCGTCCTTTCCAAAGCCTGTCCGCCAGCGTTTCATTGACGATGGCCACTCTCGCCGGTGCCACGGTATCCCTCTGGTCGAAGGCGCGCCCCGCGACGATCGGGACGCCCATCGTTTCGAAATAGTCGGACATGACGAACTGGTAATAGTCGACGATTTCGGACGTCTGTCCCGTCGCGGCCGTCTCGCTCTCGATGCGCGTGCCAAATCCCTGGACGACGCGATTCAGCGGCAGATCTGACATGGCTGTTGCAGCTTCTACGCCAGGTGCAGCACGGACCGTGTCGAGAATACGTTGGTACAGCTGCGCGCGCCCACCGCCGTACGCGTGGCTCGCGGCAACGTCATCGAGAAGGTCACCATGCGCGATCGATCGAACCCCGTATCGACCCGTGTGAGGTTGTCGACCGTGCGAAGCAACAAACCCGCACCGGTGACGAGCATCATCGCCAGCGCAACCTCCGCCATCACCAGCGCACGGCGGATGTGATGGCGACCCCCGGCGCTCGAACTCCGATCTCCGCTCTCCTTGAGGACCGTCATGAGATCGCGCACTCGCCGTTGCCCGACGGGCACGAGCCCGAACAGAAGGCCGGTCCCCATCGACACCAAAAGCGTGAACACCAATACCGGCACGTCAATGGCGACCTCACTGGTGCGAGGCAGGCTGGTTGGATATGCGAGGATCATCGCGCGCACGCCCACGCGAGCCAGCCACAGCCCGAGCACGCCGCCAACGACCGACAACAGCACCCCCTCGGTCATCGCCTGCCGAAGCAACCGCCCGCGCGTGGCGCCCAGTGCGCTGCGCATCGCAAATTCACGACGGCGAGATTCGGCCCGCGCCATGGCCAGGCTCGCGACATTCGCGCAGCTGATCAGAAGAACGAGCCCGACCGCGGCTTGCAATACCCAGATCGCGTGACTCGTGTCTCCGACAATCGCGTCACCGAGCGGCTGCAGTTCAAGGGTGTGGTCTTCGGCACGCGACGGCAGGGCCGTCGGAACATGGCCTTTCGTGCCGGCACGCTCGCCCCAGTTCTCCAGGAACAGGCTCAGCTCGCGCTGGGCCGCCTGTGGCGTGACGCCGTCCCTCAACCGCCCGATGACATTGAGCACATGACTATTGCGGATCTGACGAATAGCCGGGTGAACGCCGATGGGCAGCCAGACCTCGGGGCGGCTATCCATGAGATCTACGCCGGGCGGCATGATGCCGATGACGTCGTGAGGGCGTCCATCCACGTTCACGGTCAGCCCGACGAGCGGCCGTCCGGCGAACGCGGTTTGCCACAACTCATGCGAGAGGATCGCAATTGGCGGCCCGCCCAAGCCCGGTCGGGCGGCCATCGCGTCGGTTTCTCCCGAGCCGAAGAGACGTCCTTGCGTCGCTTGTACTGCCAGCGCCTTGAGCAGGTGATCGTCCACCGCAGCCGAACGCGCGCGCAGCGGCCGATCGCCCGCGGTGAGGTTCACTTCACCGGTCCAGGAACCGGCGCCGCCGCCTGTGGTGTTGCTTCTGCCGGTCGTGAATATCCCAACGTGCGCAAAGGACCGATTCATCTGCCGGAATTCCACGTACTCCGGGTGCGAGAGCCCTAACCCAGTGGCCCCGGCTGCGGGGAAGTGGGAGGTGAGATACATCAGCCGTTCGGGCTGCGGATAGCCCAGCGGCCGAAGGATGACGCCGTTCACGATGGAAAAGATCGCGGTGTTGGCGCCGATGCCGAGTGCCAGGGTGAGCACCGCGACGATCGTGAAACCGGGACTGCGGCGCAGCATCCGCATTCCATGACGCACATCGCGCATCACGTCGTCGAGCCACGGCAGGCCGCGCTGATCGCGCAGCTCGTCCAGCGTCTCCGCAACGCCGCCCGCCCGAATGCCGGCGGTTCTGACGGCCTCTTGCGGAGAGTCGCCCCGACGCTGCGCGTCTTCTGCCGCGAGTTCCAGGTGGAGGCGGAGCTCCTGCTCGAGCTCGCGGTCGGGCCGGCGGCGGCCCAGCATTCCCAACACGCGGTGGAGCGCTTCTCGGAGATGCATGGCAACGCACGGTTCGTGTTACCCGTCGCTCCGCAGCAGGCTGTGAATGATGGCTGCCATCCGATCCCACTCCTGTCTTTCCTTCACGAGCTGGCGCCGGCCGGCGGGCGTGAGGGCGTAGAATCGCGCTTTGCGATTGTGGTCGGTCGTTCCCCACGTGCCTCGCACGCATCCGCGCTGCTCGAGGCGCATCAAGGCTGGATACAACGTGCCCATGTTGAGCTGCAGCGCGCCGCCCGAGACCTGCTCGAGCCGCGACGCGACGGCATAGCCGTGCAGCGACCCGAGTGTGTCGAGCGTCTGCAGCACCATGAGATCGAGCGTGCCCTGCAGGACACCGGCCCTGGCCTGGTCTCTATTAGACACGCTAATGGAATAGCATCGCGTGCATTAGAGCGTCAAATGAAATCGTGTCTGCTCACCGGGAGACCGGGGGGAAGGGCGATGGCATCATGATATCATGTAGCCATGAAACGTACTTTGATCCAGCTGGATGACCACGTCTATCGCGCTCTGCGGCAGCGCGCCTTCCGCGAAGAGCGATCCATTGCCTCGCTCGTACGCGAGATGGTCGCCTCGGGCCTCGGCGAAGGCGCCGGCCGCACGCGACGCCGCACGCTGGCCCAGTTCTCGTCAGTGAGTGCGGGCCGCTCCAAACAGGATCGGCACGCGCCCGCCTCTGAGAAGCATGACGACGCACTGGCGGACGCGTTTCGGAAATGATCTTCCTCGACACCTCCGCAATCTATGCCTGGGCGGACGCCGCCGATCCGAACCATCACGCGGCAGTTCGGCGCCTGCAGGCAGTTCTGGACGCCGGTGAGGAGCTGCTGACGCACAACTACGTGCTGGTCGAATCCCTTGCGTTGCTCCAGGCGCGGCTCGGCGTCGCCGCAGCCCAGAACCTGGCCAAGGACTCAACGGCGTTCGTCGTGGAGTGGGTGGATGATGGTCTGCACGCGTCGGGAATACGCGAACTGGAGCGATCGAAGAAACGCCACGTGAGCCTGGTCGATCACATCAGCTTCCTCGTCATGAGACGTCGAGGCGTGACGACGGCGTTCGCGTTCGATCCCGATTTCGGCTCCGCGGGGTTCAAACTTTTCGACTCCTAGTCCCCAATCGTTAATCCCCACTCCCTAATCTCCAATCCCTGGACGGATTACAATTCGAGCGAATGCCCGACCGCCTCCACCTGGCCTTTCTCGGCTGCGGGTTCATCACCGATGTTCACAGCCGTCACCTGAAAGGTTTCAAGTCCGACATCGTCTGCAGCTATGCCAGCCGCGACCGTGCCAGGGCCGACGCGTACTGCCGGCAGCACAAGGGTGCCGGAAGTTATGCGGATTACGCAGCGGCCATCAACGATCCCGGCGTCGACGCTGTCGTCGTGGCGGTGCCGCCGAGTTTTCATCTCGACCTCACACTGCGTGCGCTCGCGGCGGGCAAGCACGTGCTGGTCGAAAAGCCGGCGTTTCCGCGCATCGAGGACTACCGTTCGGCGATAGACGCGCGCGATCGGGCGTCGCGCGTGGTGCTCGTGGGCGAAAATGACCACTACAAGCCGCTCGCGCGCGTGCTGCGAACACTCATCGCCCAGGGCGCCGTTGGCGAGATGGTGTTCGCGCATTTCACGACAATCGCGAAGCGACTGAAGGCCGCCGGCGACTGGCGCAACGATGAGACCATGGCCGGCGGCGACGCGTTCTTCGAGGAAGGCATTCACTGGCTGCATATCGCCGGCAGTCTCGGTCCATCTATCGTGTCAATCGACGGTTACCGCCCGTCGGTGTCGCGCGGCGGTCCCGACACGCGAGCCAAGAGCATGATGGTCGCGTTCCGGTACGACAACGATGCCGTCGGTTCGCTCTACTACTCGCGGGAGATCCCGTCGCTCTTCAGGGGCTTGCGGCTGTCGAAGCTGTACGGCCGCAATGGAATCATCACGTTCGAGTCGAACGGCCTGTTCGTGTTTGCGAGAGGCCAGGGGGTTCCGCGGCTCGTATTTCCGGGCTTCCGCGACATCCGCGGCTACCAGGCGATGTATCGTGATTTCCATTCCGCCATCACCGAGGGCCGCGCGCCCGAAATGAGCCTCGAGCGCGCGATCGCGGACCAGCGGCTGATGGACGACGTGTACTCGAGCCTTGGACGTACTGCCTGATGCGGACCGAACGCTACGACATCGTCATTATCGGCAGCGGCGCGGGTGGCGGCACGATGGCTTACGGGCTGGCCGACGCACCGGCACGCATTCTCGTCCTCGAGCGCGGCGACTTTGTCCCGCAGGAGGACGACAACTGGAACCCCGAGGCGGTCTGGAAGCACCTTCGCTATCAAACCGGGGAGCGCTGGATCGACGAGCACGGGAACGAGTTCCGTCCGTACACGCATTACAACGTGGGCGGCAACACGAAGTTCTGGGGCAGCGTGTTGTATCGCCTTCGACGCGAAGACTTTCGTCCGCTCGAGCACAGGGAAGGTGTATCGCCCGGGTGGCCGATCGATTACGACACGCTTGCACCGTTCTACGAACGCGCCGAGCGGCTCTATCACGTGCACGGCGAGCTTGGCGCCGATCCGACGGAGCCGGAACGCGGCGCGTTTCCACACGCCCCCATTCCCCACTCCGAAACGATCGCGGCCATCGTGGAGCAGTTGCGTGCGCGGGGCCTGCACCCTTCGCCTCTGCCGCTCGGCATCCGTGACGGCTGCGTGTTCTGCAACACGTGCAACTCGTTCGCGTGCAAGGTACACGCGAAGAGCGAGGCCGACGTCTGCTGCGTGCAGCCAGCGATCGAGCGCCCGAATGTCGACCTATGGACGAACGCATACGCGCGGCGCCTGGTCACAAACCCGGCCGGCGACAAAGTAGAGGCGGTGGAAGTCGAGATCGGTAAGGAAACAGTCCGTGTCGAAACGTCTGTGGTCGTGGTTTCGTGCGGCGCGGTCAATTCCGCCGCGCTGCTGCTGCGATCGGCGAACGACAGGCACCCCGACGGGCTCGCGAATTCATCGGGGCTCGTCGGACGCCGCTACATGGCGCACCTTGCGACGATGATGCAGGGATTTCATCCGTTCAGGAAAAACGCGGCGGTGTTTCAGAAAACGGTCGCCATCAACGACTTCTACTTCCGCGGGCCCCGGACGCCGTATCCACTGGGCCACATTCAGTCGCAGGGGCGCACACATGGGGTGATGGCGCAGACCGTGGTGCCGCAGCTGCCGTTGTCGTGGTACGAATGGTGGGTGGCGCGCGGCGTCGACTGGCTGGCGATGTCGGAGGACCTGCCGGACGCCGGCAATCGCGTGACGCTCGACTCGAAGGGCCGGATTCAGCTGCGCTATCGTCCCAACAACCTGAAGGCCCACAGGATGCTCGTAAACGAGACGCGGCGCATTCTGTACCGGCTGGGGTTCTGGGTCGTGATGACGCATTCGCACGGCCCGAAAAATACGACACACCAGTGCGGTACGGTGGTCTTCGGCGACAATCCGCGCGAGTCGGTGCTGGATCCGTACTGCCGCGCGCACGACGTCGAGAACCTGTTCGTGGTCGACGCGTCGTTCTTCCCCTCGTCTGCGGCCGTCAATCCGGCCCTGACGATCGCGGCACAAGCGCTGCGCGTCGCCGACCACATTCGCGAGACGTTTCGGTAGGGCGCAACGTCAGTTGGGGAGGGTTTGTTTCGGTAGGGCGCAACTTCAGTTGCGCATGGAGCGACGTTGAGAGCTCGATCGTTCAGCCATGCCGGCATCACGGTGTCGGACTTCAAGAAGGCCGTGAACTTCTACTGGGACGTCTTCGGCTGTCCGCTGGTTGGCGTGGCCGACACACCACCCGATCGCGTGCGCACGTTTTTCGGGGTTGCGCACGATTCGCCAACCTGCAAGATCGGATGGATTCGCGTACCCGGAGGCGGCGTCCTCGAGATTTTCGAGTTCCAGCCACAGCGCCCGCCGGGGCCGGTGCCCTGGAACGGAGTGGGGCTGACGCACATTTCGTTCAACGTGAAGAACCTGCAGAAATGGCACGACTATCTGCAGGCCAAGGGCGTCGAGATCGTCAGCAAGCCCGAGCGATCTCCGCGCGGCCACTCGTTCTTCTTCGTGAAAGACTTCGACGGCAACCTGATCGAGCTGATGGATCTGGGCTACATGTATCACGTGCTCAACTGGTTCGGGCCGCTCGGCGGATGGTTGTTCAGGCGCGGCATGTATAAGCAGTACGACGAAAGTGAAAAGTAGAAAGTAAAAAGTGGAAAGTGAAACGTAGAAAGTGAAACGTAGAAAGTAGTGTCCGGCTTCAGCCGGACGTGGAGGTGTCGCATGCGAGCCGTGATTCGTGTGGTGGCGGTGGTTCTACTCGTCGCTCCGGTCTTTGCGGCGGATCATCCCGACTTTCGTCTTTGGAAGGCGGACGAGCTGAAGCGGCGCGATGCGGCGCTGTCGCACAAGGTCGGGGCCGATCATTCGGCACGAGAGACGCTCGCCGACTTCGGAGACCATCGCGTCAGGTTCCTGTATCGCGATGCCGACGGCTTTCCCGAGCAGCACGACAACATCGTCGATCTCGTGTTCGTGCAGAGCGGCGAAGGGGTGCTGCAGCTCGGCGGAACGGTGATCGACAAGAAGGCGACCGGGAGCCCTGGCGAGTACGTCGGGTCCCGGCTGGAAGGGGGCTCGCGTCATCCGCTCGGCGCCGGCGACCTCATCCATATTCCCGCAACGGTGCCGCACGCGTTTCTCGTGCCGAAGGGCAAACACGTCACCTACGTGCTCGTGAAATTTCCGGAGCAGTGAAGCGTACTGCAATGACGCCTCGATGATTCCAGCGCCCGAAGCCCTGCAACGCCTGCGAGACGGCAACCGTCGTTTCGTATCCAATGTCCGCAGCCACGATTCGCTGGCAAGCGAAGCGCGCCGCACGGAGGTGGCCGCCGGCCAGGAGCCGTTCGCGATTATCCTGGGCTGCTCCGACTCGCGCGTGCCGGCCGAAATCATCTTCGACCAGGGGCTCGGCGATCTCTTCGTCATCCGGGTCGCCGGCAATATCGTCGCACCCTCGCAGATCGGCAGCGTCGAGTTCGCGGCGGAGCGCTATGGGACGCGACTGGTCGTCGTGCTCGGCCACTCGCAATGCGGAGCGATTCTCGCCACCATCGACGAGTTGACACGGCCCACCATCAATCAGTCGCGCAATCTTCATTCGATTGTCGACCGGGTGCGGCCCGCGGTCGAGCCGTTGTTGCGAGCGGAACTGAAACGCGATCCCGAAGCGCTCGTCCGCGACGCCGTGCGCGCCAACGTCTGCATCTCGGCAGGCCATCTTCGCCATGGCTCGGACGTGCTCGAAGAGCTGATCGACAAGCAGGGCCTTGCCGTTGTCGGCGCCGAGTACTCGCTCGAAACAGGCCTCGTCGATTTCTTCGACGGCCTGCCGGACTAGACGCAACGTCGAACAGAAGATCAGGAGATCAGGAGAGTCTTTTCGAAAACATCTGCCGCTCTTCTGATCTTTTGACCTTCCGATCTTCTGTGAGTACGTGATACACCGGAGGATAAATGCGAAACGCCATTTTGTTTGCGCTGGTCTCGTGCTTCTCGGCATCGCTCGTCGCACAGAATACGCAGAAGTTCGAGATCGATCCGTACTGGCCGAAGCCCCTCCCCGACAAATGGATCATCGGACGCACCGGCAGCATCTGCGCCGACGCGCACGATCATCTTGTCGTCACCAACCGGCGCGACATCACGGCAGAAGAAGCCGAGACGTCGATCCAGGCGCCGTCGGTGTTGATATTCGATTTGGCCGGCAACCTTGTCCATTCGTTCGGCGACACGAACTCGGTGCCCGGCGTCATCCACGGGTGCTTCGTCGACCATGAAAACAGCATCTGGCTTACCGGCAATGGCGACGGTATCGTCCAGAAGTGGTCTCATGACGGAAAACTCCTCCTCCAGATCGGGAAGCGCGGCGTTTTCGACACCACGGACGGCACGGCCAAGGGGCAACTGCTCAACTCCAGCCGCACGCAATTCTTCAATCCCGCCGGCGTAGTCGTCGATCCCGCCAACGGCGATGTCTACGTCGCCGACGGATACGGCAACCGGCGGGTGGCGGTCTTCGATCGCAATGGAACATTCCTTCGCCAGTGGGGAAAGCAGGCGACGCAGCCGGAGATCGAAGCGGGCGCAGGCGGCGCGTTCGCGCAGATCGTTCACTGCATCGCGATGAGCCGAGCAGGGCTGATCTACGTCTGCGATCGCCAGGGCCAGCGCGTCCAGGTATTCGACAAAAGCGGCAAATTCATCAGGAACATCTGGATCAAGACCGGCACTCCGACGCTGCCGGATCCGCGCGGCACGGTGTGGTGGATTGCGTTCTCGCGCGATCCCGAACAGAAATTCATGTACGTCATGAACGGCCGTAACGAACAGCTGCATGTCCTCGATCATGCAACCGGACAAATTCTGTCGAGCTTCGGGCGTCCGGGACACTGGCTCGGAAATTTCACCCATGGGCACGCCGTCGCCGTCGATTCGCGCGGCAATCTTTATATCGCGGAGACCGACACAGGCCGACGTATGCAGAAATTCACGCTGGTGAAGTAGTAGGGCTCAAACTGCTCTCAGACCTAAAACAGGAGCGTCGAAGATTAAGAGCGGCTTCATAACCTCATTGACGGCACCACGCGCAACGATCCTGGTCTCAACACGAAGGCACAGAGGACGCGCGGAGGCATTCTGCTCCTCTGTGGGCGGCGTCAGTCGGCTCTGCGGCGGCGCGTCGAGCTGGCCGGCCGTGAAGCGGCCGGCCTCGCAAGAAAACACAGACGAAAAATGCAAGACCGTTCGATATCCAGGCAGTCTTGTTTTTTCGTCTGTGTTTTCTCGCGAGACGCCTTCGGCGTCCGCTCGACGCGGCGCCCGTGCCTCCGTGATGTCATCTGTGTTCCTCGTTGTCTTGGTCCGGCTCGCTGTCACTCGGATGTCTCGCGCGTTCTCTTGATGCGGCGCCGCACTGATGGGGCTGGGTCTCGCCTCCTATCCTCCTACCCTCCTGTTCCAAGTCATGGCGATATACTCATCAATATGCGCAAACTTCTGTTCGTAGCGGTACTCGCCGTGTCTGCCGCAATCGTGATTGCCGAATCGGCTGCCGGTGTACGCTGGACCGCGCCCGCGACATGGAAGGCCGAAGCTCCGCGGCCGATGCGGGCGGCGACGTACTCGATTCCACTGGCCGCCGGCGATCAGGGCATCGCGGAGTGCGTCGTGAATTACTTCGGACCAGGGCAAGGCGGCGGCGTCGACGCGAACATCGAGCGTTGGCGAGCGCAGATGCTCGGAGCCGATGGCAAGCCTGCCGTTGCCAAAATCGACAAGCGAACCGTTCGTGGCGTACCGGTCACGATGATCGACACATCGGGCACCTACACGGGCATGGGTGGACCGATGTCGGCTGGGTCGAAGCCGGCGGCCTCCTATCGCCTGGTCGGCGCCATCGTCGAGGGTCCTGGCGGCAGCGTGTTTTTCAAACTAACGGGGCCGGCAAAGACGATCGCGGCAGAGCAGAAGAATTTCGAGCAGCTGCTCGCTTCGATTCAACCCGACAAGTAACACGTGGGCGCCGACATCGTCGTCGCGCTGCACTTCGCGTTCGTCGTATTCGTCGTACTCGGCGGCCTGCTCGCGCTCCGCTGGCCGCGCGTCATCTGGCTGCACATCCCCGCAGTCATCTGGGGCGCGCTCATCGAATTCACCGGCTGGATCTGCCCGCTGACACCGCTCGAAAACCGCTTGCGCCGCGCCGGCGGCGAAGCGGGCTATGAGGGCGATTTCATCGCTCGTTACATTCTGCCCGCGCTCTACCCGAACGGCCTGACGCGCAGAGATCAACTCATGCTCGGCGGCCTGGCGATCGCCATCAACGTCGCCATCTACGCGGTCGTGCTCGTCCGCCATCGCCGTTCGGCCGCCAAAGACTTATGATCGTCTACGCATGACCTGGGACTTCCAAGGCTGGCCCGCCTCGGCGCGTACCGTAGCGCTCTCCATCATCATCATCGGCATCGCGTACCTGATTGGGCGTGTCGCGCGCCACATCGTCGCGAACCAGCTTGCCCGTCTCGCGCGACGAACGAGAAGCCGTTGGATCGATCTGATTGTGGCACCGGTGGCGCGACGGGTTCCGTTTTGGAGCGTCCTCGTCGGCATCTACATCGCTTCGAGCTACTGGGGTCTCGCAGGGAACGCTGCAATCGCGCTGGACAAGGGGCTGTACGTCGTCGCCGCCGGGTCTTTCACGTTCCTGGCCTCGGAAGTGCTCGTCAACCTCGTACGCATCCACGGTCCGGTTCTCGATCCGTCGATGCCGGTGACGACGCTCAACGAGAACCTCGTTCGAATCATCGTCTTCATCGTGGGCGTGGCCGTTGTCCTCCATGGGCTGGGCCTTGCGATCGCGCCGATGATTACCGCTCTTGGCGTGGGAGGCCTGGCCGTCGCACTGGCGCTGCAGGATACACTCGCGAATCTGTTTGCGGGTTTCTACCTGACCGTCGCAAAGCACATCCGCATCGGCAATTACATCAAGCTGTCGTCGGGCGAAGAAGGGTATCTCGTCGACATCGACTGGCGTGCGAGCCGTTTGCGGCAGTTGTCGAACAACACCGTGCTCGTGCCGAATGCGAAGTTCTCGCAGTCAATCGTCACCAACTTTCACTCGCCCGAGCACGAGATGGTCGTCACGATCGAGGGCAGTGTCGATTATTGGAGCGACCTCGATCGCGTGGAAGCCATCACCACTGAAGTGGCGCGCGACGTCATGCGCACGGTTCCGGGAGGTGTGCCGGGCTTCGACCCGCTCGTCCGCTTCCATACGTTCGGCGATCCCGGCGTCGGCTTCTCTGTGAATCTTCGCGCGCGGGAGTTCGTCGACCAGTTCCTCATCAAGCACGAGTTCGTGAAGCGGCTGCACAAGCGCTTCGCGGCCGAAGGCATCGCCATTCCCATCAGATCGCTCGCTAACCGGCCAGACCCGCCGTCTCTCACGTGAAGCGTGTCTACTACGGCTGGGTTGTGCTGTTGATGGCATCGGCCGCGATGGTCGGCACACTGCCAGGGCGCACACAGGGGCTGGGGCTCATCACCGAGCCTCTTCTCGCCGACCTCGACATCGGCCGCGTTGATTACGCGCAGCTCAATCTCTGGGCCACGCTCATCGGCGCCGCGGGCGCAATCGGCGTCGGCCGTTTCATCGATCGACTTGGAAGCAGGATCGTGCTGTGCACTATAGCCGCGGCGCTCGGTGTGACGGTCGTGCTGATGAGCCGCGTCACGACATTCGCGGAGCTCGCTGTGGCCGTCACGCTGACGCGCGCGCTTGGCCAGAGCGCGTTGTCGGTCGTGAGCATCACCATGGTCGGACAGTGGTTCGTTCGACGCATCGACGTGGCCATGGCGATCTACAGCGTCGTACTGAGCGTCGGTTTCATGATCGCGTTCCCGGCGGTGGGCTCGCTTGTACAGTCGCGCGGCTGGCGCGTCGCGTGGTTTGCCGTCGGCGCGGCGATTCTGGCAGGCTTGATGCCGTTCGCGCTGTTGTTCGTGCGGCGCAGTCCGGAATCGATCGGCCTCGCAGCAGATGGTGCGAACCCAGAACCCAGAACCCCGAACCAGAACCCGGAACCCAGCACCCAGAACCTGGAACCGCACGGCTATACACTCCACGACGCCCTGCGCACCCCCGCGTTCTGGGTGTTTGCCGTCGGCGCAGCCCTTTACGGTCTGGTCGCATCGGGCATCGGTTTGTTCAACGAATCGATCCTGTCCGAGCGCGGTCTCGGACCGAACGTCTATTACCAGACGTTGGTCGTGACCGCAATAACCGGCCTCGCCGGAAATTTCATCGGCGGCTGGCTCGCCCGCTCCGTCCCGCTGAACCGATTGATGGCGATGTCGCTCCTGATCCTGGCGGCGGGCTTGCTCGCGCTTCCGCATGTCACCTCAACGACACAGGCGCTGGTCTGGGCCGTGATGATGGGGCTCGGCGGCGGTCTCGTGATGGTGTTGTTCTTCAGCGTCTGGCCGCGTGTGTATGGCCGACGCCAACTGGGCCGTATCCAGGGGGTCGCACAAGCAATGACTGTGCTGGCGTCCGCGGTCGGGCCGCTGTTGCTTGCGGTGTGTGTGGAGACGACAGGTAGCTACGCCGCGATGTTCTACACTCTTGGTGCGACGGTCAGCGCCATCAGCGCCGCCGCCCTTCTAATCCCCAATCCCCAATCCCTAGTCCCTAGAGTAGTCCCCTAGAAGAGGAACCTCGCCCCGAACTGGATGTGGCGTGGGGCGCCCGCTGACAGCACCTGACCGAAAGTCGGCGATCCGTAGAAGTTGTCGGGGATATCGAAGTTCGCGCGGTTCAGCAGATTGAACGCCTCGGCGCGTAGTTGCAGGCTCGTTCGTCCTCCCAGCCTCACGCGCTTGAGCAGCGCGAGATTGACGTTCTGATAGCCCGGGCCGTCGAGAATGTTCCGGCCGGCATTGCCGAACGTGCCGTATGCGGGCATCGAGAAGGCTGCGGTGTTGAACCACTGATTCGGCCCGGGATTGCCCGCCGTCGCGTTGCCGCTGACATTCGGACGATCGTTGGCACCGAAACCAAGCGACGAGCGCCCTGTGTTGCTGTTGTCCACCTCGGGCAGCAGCGCGACGGTAAATGGGCGGCCGCTCTGCATCTGCACGATGCCGCTGATGGTGAACTCGAGCGGCAGGTCGTACGAGAAGCTGACCGACAACCGGTGGCGCACGTCAAAGTTCGACCGCCCCCACTCGACGCCCGGATTGTTGCTGTCCTGTGGAAAGTTCGGATCGCCCGCGCTCGTAAAGAAGCCCGACGCATCGTCCATCGACTTGCCAAGCGTGTAGGCCACGAGCATCGTGCAGCCGAACGCATAGCGCTGCTGGAACCTGGCCTGCAGGCTGTCGAACTCCGATCGCGCGCGCGACTCCATCAGCGTGATGTCCGCAAAGCGCGGATCGGGACGCAGGTTCGGCATCGCCGTGCTCGGCGCCGGCTGATTGATGTCTCTCGCGGCTATCAGACTGCGGCCGCGGGATCCGACATACGCCACCTCCGCGACGCGCGTCGCTCCAAGCTGCCGCTGCACCGTGACGTTGAATTCGTGCAGAAACGGGGTCCGCAGATCGGGTTGAAACCCGAACGCCGGATTCGGCGTCGGAATTGGAAAGTTGCTCGGAAACGGATCGCTCAGCGTCACCAGACCAAACGGCGAGGGAAAGAACGCGGAAAAGCTGAAATACGGTTCGCTGAAATAGAGTCCTTCACTGGGCGCGAGCGCCGAGTGGTTGTAATGGATGCCGTACGCGCCCCGCAGCACTGTGGTCGCGGCCTCGTCAACCGTCCAGGCGGCGCCGATACGCGGCGCCCAATTGTTGCGGTCGGTCTCGTAGCCGGCGCGCGTCAGGCCATCGGTGCCCACCGGGGACAACGTTCCGGTCTCCGTGTTGTACAAGGTCGCCCGATCGTCCACGTCGACCGGCGGCGACGTCAGGTCGTACCGCAAACCTGCCGAAATCGTCACGTTCGGCCGCACGCGGTAGCTGTCCTGGACGAACCACGCATACGACTCCGTTCTCAGCCGCTGCGGGTTGTCGACACGTGCGAGCGTCGTGAACGTCGGCAGCCCTGTAAGCAAATCGTTGAGGGGGCTTCCGGTCAGTGCGCCCGTAAACGTCAGCGACCCACGTGCCTGTACGTCGCGAAACGCGTCCTGGCGAATCATGCGGGCGTCGAATCCCGCCTTCACCAGATGATTGTCGCGAGTCCACGTCATCGTGTCTGCGACATGAATAGTGTTGGTCGTGCCGCTCTGCGGGTTGTTGTATTCGTGGCCCAGCGGAGAGTAGCCGGAAACGGTGATGAGGCTGAGACCGGCATCGCGCGGGTTCGTCCACGGCTCGGGAAGTCCGACGCTGCTGTTGACGCTGCTCCCGTCCTGGGGGAACACGCTGGACGAGACGCGGTTGAAGCCGACACGGGTCTCGTTGAGTACATTCGGCGAAAAAATGTGCGTCGCGCTTGCAACGGCATTCTGGCCACGCCGCGCGACGTCGCTGCCGTACCCGGGCAGCGACGAAAACCCGGGGCCGCTGAAAGGTTCGAACAGGCGCCGATCGGCGAAGCTGTAGCGCCCCATCAAGTCGAATGCGCCGCCAAACGCGGTGTCGCTGCGGACATCGAAGTGATCCGTGTGATCGACTTGCGCCGGCGACGCCACGTAGTTGCCGACCTGCGTCGAACGGTTGGGGCTCGGATAGAGATCCGTAATTGCACGGCCGACAGGGTGGGTCAGGAACGCGGGAAGCGCATTACGCGCGGCGTCGGTGGGAACTGTGCTGATCCGGGTGATGCCTTCGTCGGCGCGCGTGCCTTCGTAGTCGGCGAAGAAGAACGTCCGATCGCGCACAATAGGTCCGCCGATCGAGAATCCAGACTGCGTGCGCTGATATTCCGGATCGGGCTCGCCCTTCGGCGCGAAGTAGTTCGTCGCGTCGAGCGCGCCGTTCCGGAAGAATGCATAAGCAGTGCCCTGCAGCTGATTGGTGCCCGACTTCATCACCACGCTGACTTGCGACGCCGACTGACGGCCATGCGCAGCCTCGGGAGTACTCGACAGCACTTCGAATTCCTGAATCGCATCCACGGGCGGACGCACGCCGGTGGTATTGAGCTTCGGATCGACGTTGTCTGCGCCGTCGAGCAGGAAACTGTTGAAATCTTCTCGGCCGCCGTTGACGCTGAACGAAAAATCGCCGCGGACAGATCCCGCGGATCCTTGCGCGGCGGGGGCGGTGCCGGGCGCGAGCAACGTCAACTCGAGAAAGTTTCTGCCGTCGAGCGGCATGTCCAGGATCTGGCGATTCTCGACGATGGTGCCCATGGCTGGCGAATCGCGCCGCAGATCCACGTTCGGTGCCGACACTTCGACGCGATCGGTCAACGCGCCGACTTCCAGCTGCGCATCAGCGCGCCGATCTTGGTTGACGGCGAGCACGACGCGCTCCACGTGCGTCTTGTGGCCTTGTGCGCCAATTTCGACCCGCCAGGTGCCTGGCGCCAGCTCTGCGAGCGTAAACGCACCGGCCTCGCCGCTCATCGTCGCCCGTGTCTCGTTGGTCGCCTCGTTGACAGCGGTGACGGCAGCGCCCGCGACAACGGCACCGGACGCATCGAGCACGCGTCCGCGGATCGCACCGCGATGGCTCTGCGCGTTCAATCCGACCACCAGCACGAGCGTCCACGCGAACACCTGCATCACCTTGTGAGTCATCACGACAACCCTCTCGTAAGCGACCTTTTCCATCGGCACGTATTCAAGTAACATCCAGAATCGTATGCTGAAAAAGCTCTTGACGCTCATCATGGTGTGCTCGAGCCTTGCTGCCCCCGCAAGGGCCCAGGGCCCTGCCTCGACTGCGCTCGGCACAGGCCGACGGGTCGCGCTCGGTGATTGGCCCGAGGCGCGTGGAGCGAATCGCGACGGCAAGTCTGCCGAAACCGGCCTTCCGTCTTCATGGGATCTTAAGGGAACCAATCTGCTGTGGCGCGTTCCGTTCGGCGGCCGCTCGGCGCCGATTGTGATGGGCAATCGCGTCTACGTGCAGAACCCGTCGGGACGCGGGCCATCGCTGCAGGAGCGCGTGATGGCGCTCGATGCCGACACAGGCAAAGTACTCTGGGAATACAAATTCAGTATTTTCCAGAGTGACGTGCCGCCGCATCGCGTGGGATGGGCCTCGCCTGCCGCCGATCCGGAGACCGGCAATGTGTACGCACTCGGCGTCGGAGCCACGCTCGTCGCGCTGTCTGCCGAAGGCAAGCCGCTCTGGCAGCGATCGATCGGCGAAGAATTCGCGGCATTCACGACCCACGGCGGCCGGACGATGTCGCCGATTGTCGACGGCGATCTGGTAATCGTGAGCGCGGCCGTGTCGAACTGGGGCACGCAGGCGCCGCGCTCGCATCGCATCATCGCGCTCAACAAACGCACCGGCGAAATCGTGTATGTGTCGAACCCGGGCGGCCGCCCGTACGACACGGCATACGCCGCTCCCTACATCGCCACGATCAACGGGACGCGCCTCCTGATCGTCGGTCTCGGCGATGGCGGGATCCACGCGATCAAGCCGCAGACCGGTGAGAAAGTGTGGAGCTACGTCGCTGCAAAGCGCGCGATCAACACAGGTGTTGTCGTCAGCGGAAGCACGGTGCTCATTTCCCATGGCGACGAGAACCTGACAGGCAACATGATGGGGATGATCGCCGCGATCGACGGATCGCAGACCGGCGACATCAAAACGACGAAGTGGGTGCATTACGGAGAGCAGTTCGGCTTCTCGTCGCCGCTCGTCGACGGCACACGCCTCTACCAGATTGAGAACGGATCGCGACTGAAGGCGTACGACATCGAGAGTGGCAAAGAGCTGTGGACGCAGCCGCTCGGCACGTCGCAAAAGGCGCCGCCTGTGATGGCCGATGGAAAAATCTACGTCGGCTCCGAGAACGGCAAGTTCTTCATCGTCAGACCCCACGCTGATCGCGCCGAAATCCTCAGCGAAGTGCTCTTGCCGGTCAGCAAAGACAGCATCGGCGGATCGGAAGGCACCGAAGAACAGGTGTTCGGCGGCGCAGCCATCTCGCGCGGCCGGGTGTTTTTTGTCTCGAGCGATGCGATTTACTCCATCGGCTCGAAGCAGCGGAAGACGCTGACCGGCTGGGCCGTCGACGAGCCGGCGGTCACCGGCGAAGGCGCCCCCGGATACGTGCAGGTGTCGCCGACGGAGCTCGTGCTCGAGCCGGGCAAGACCGTGAAGCTCACGGCACGCTCGTTCGACAGCCGGGGACGCTTCCTGCGCGAAGAGAAAGCCACGTGGTCGCTCGACGGTCTGAAAGGCACAGTGGCGGACGGGGCATTTACCGTCGCTGCCGACCCCATAGAACAGGCCGGCCTCATCAAGGCGACGGTCGGCACGCTGACCGGCGAGGCTCGCGCGCGCATCGTGCGGCCGCTTCCCTGGACCGAGACGTTCGAGACGATGCCGGAAAAGGCAATCCCCACTGGGTGGGTGAATGCGGGCTGCTCCGCTCGGTCCTCTGTCTGTCGCGACACTCGATGGCCAGAAGGCGCTGCACAAGACGCCGACGAACACACTGTTCAAGCGCGGCCGTTTCTTCATCGGGCCGGTCGAGTGGGCGAACTACACGATGCAGGCCGACGTGCGCGCTCCGACCCGGCGTCGCATGCAGGCTGACGTCGGCGTGACGGTGCAACGCTATAGCCTCGTCCTGTATGGGACGACGCAGCGGCTCAAGCTCGAACCGTGGGAGCCCGAGACGCAGCGCACGGTGACGGTGCCGTTCGAATGGAAACCCGATGCGTGGTACACGATCAAGCTGCGCGTTGAGAATCTGCCCAACGGACAGGTGCGCGCACGCGGTAAGGCATGGCCGGCCGGCGAGCCCGAGCCAGCGGCCTGGCAGATCGACAAGACCGATCCGATCGGCAATCGTCAGGGGGCGCCCGGGTTCTTCATCGACGCAGAATTCGGTGCCTACATCGACAACGTGAAACTTTCACCGAATGAATGACATGACAACAGCGCCCAAACCTCGACGCGGAGCCGCAGAGCCGCAAAGTAATTCGTTTCTTGAGAACAAGGCCTTCTTTGCGCCTTCGCGCCTCTGCGTCAATGTTGCCCTTGCGTTGGTCGTAACCGTGGCAGCCACCGGTCTTTCGGCGTCCGATCCCGGCACAGGCGACTGGCCGATGTGGGGCGGCAGCCCCGATCGCAACATGGTGTCGAATGCGAAGGGCCTGCCGACCGACTGGGACGTGAAGACGAAGAAGAACATCAAGTGGGTCGCGGACCTCGGGTCGCAGAGCTATGGGAATGCCGTCGTCGCGGGCGGGACGGTGTTTGTCGGCACGAACAACGAAGGCGTGCGCGATGCGAAGCAGCCCGGCGACCGCGGCGTGCTGATGGCCTTTCGCGAGACCGACGGCGAATTCCTGTGGCAGCACACGCACACGAAGCTCGAGGCGGGGCGCGCCAACGACTGGCCCTATCAGGGCGTGGCTTCTTCCCCGCTCGTCGACGGCAAGACGCTCTATTACGTGAGCAATCGCGCCGTGCTGTTCGCCGTCGACATCGAAGGCTTTCGCGACAAAGAAAACGACGGCCCGGTGACCGACGAAAAACTCACCGGCATGAACGACGCAGACGTCATCTGGGCGTTCGACATGATGGAGGAAGTGGGCACCTATCCGCACAACCTGGCCAACTCGTCGCCAGTGCTGTGGGGCGATCTGGTTTTCGTCAGCACATCGAACGGGCAGGACGAGAGCCATGTGAACATCCCCTCTCCGCGCGCGCCGTCGATCATCGCGGTGAACAAAACGACAGGCAAGCTCGTGTGGGAGGACAACTCGGTCGAAGACCGCATTCTGCACGGCCAGTGGTCGCCGCCGGCGGTCGGCACGATCGGCGGGGTCGTGCAGGTCGTGTCCGCGCAGGGGGACGGATGGGCACGCGGCTACGAGGCGCAGACCGGCAAGAAGCTCTGGGAGTTCGACACGAACCCCAAAGAGACGGTCTGGCCGAAAACCCGCAACGAATTGATCTCGACGCCGGTCATCGTCGGCGACCGCGTCTACCTCGCCAACGGTCAGGATCCCGAACACGGGGAGGGCGTCGGCAACTTCTACGCCATCGACGCGACCAAGCGTGGTGACATCACGCAGAGCGGCCGGTTATGGCACTTCACGAAGATCCGGCGTTCGATCTCCACCGCAGCCGTCACCGACGGCCTCGTCTACATCTCAGACTTCAGCGGCTTTCTGTATTGTCTCGACGCCGCGACCGGCAAGGAGATCTGGGTGCACGATCTGTTCGCAGCTGTCTGGGGATCGCCGTTCGTGGCTGACGGCAAGGTGTACATCGGCGACGAAGACGGCGACGTCACGGTTCTCGCCCACGGCCGCGAGAAGAAGGTGCTGGCCGAAATGAACATGGGCAGCTCGGTGTACGCGACCGTGACGCCGGCGCACGGCACGATCTTCCTCAACAACCGCAATCAGCTGTTCGCGATCGCGCTTCCAAAATAGACCACGAAGGCACGAAGTCAGACGAGTCACCGAACCGGGAACCGAGAACGTAGATCCAGAACCAAGAACCTAGAACCCAGCACCCAGAACCACTGGGAGCAGGATTTGCGAGGCGACTAAATGAGATGGCTTGTCTTCGTGCTCGGCGCCGTACTGTCTTGGGGGGCGTATGGCGTACTGCTCCATCGCGGCCAGGTGATGCTCGGCAACCCGCTCAAGGCGTTGTTGTGCGTGGGCGTCGCGTACTTCCTGATCGGTGTGCTGATTCCGGTCGCCACGCTCGCGTCGCAGGGCGGTCTGTCCGGCTTCAATCAGACCGGCTTGATGGTGGCGACGATCGCCGGCGCGCTCGGCGCCATCGGAGCGGGCTGCATCATCTGGGCGTTTCGCAGCGGCGGCCTCCCCGTGTACGTCATGCCGCTCGTCTTCGGCGGCGCCCCCATCGTCAACGTGCTGCTCTCGATGGTAATCCACCCGCCGAAGGTCGCGCCGAACCCGATGTTGTACGTGGGATTCGTGCTCGCGTCGCTCGGCGCCGGGATGGTGCTGTATTTCAGACCGACCGCGTAACGCTGGTTGGTGGTGGGTGGTTGGTGGTTGGTCACGATGACACGACGAGCACGATGGCACGATGGCACGATGGCACGATGAACGCTAAATGCGAAGACTCGACGAGCGCGAAGACGCGAAACTCATCGGTGGTGTCCGCCTTTAGGCGGACCTGACAGTCATAGTACCGACTCCAGCCTTGAACAGGACTACGACTTCCGGGACGTTCGCAGCGCAGCGGCGGTCCACACGGCTCCCGCCGCGTCTACTATGCCGAATATCACAATCACTCTCGGCACCAGGCCCGCACCGGTGAGCGCGATCGTGCCGACGAGGATTACTGCTCTGCCCCACGTCGTCAGTCGGAAAAATCCTGTTAGCTCCTCGCGCGCCGACTGGATGTAATACACAGACAGCGCCAGCGTCACCAAGCCCAGCAAACGCAGCCACGGCTCACGCGTCGGCTCCAATCCAAGCATGCCGAGCATCATGTTCGGGGCGACGAGAAGAACGATCGCGTTCGCCAGGATGTACCACCCGAACACGAACACACTGATCGCGGCTTTGCTCATTGGGGTACTCCATCAGAAAATCACGCCGACATGAAGACGCTATACGCGTCTGATCGTGCCGCGTCTCAGGCTTATGCAGCTCCTCCTCCAGCGCGCGCAGCGCCTGAGCAAGCTCGTCACTCATGCGCCTGTCCCAGCGGCCGCCATGGCGAGGACCCACCGCAGAATTACGTTAGCCGACACGACGCGCTCGAAGAACACCCGAACACGATGACGCGATGAGCACGATGACACGATGAAGCTCTACGCGAAGAGCGACGGTAGTGTCCCTTCAGGCGGACCACCTGCCCAATCAAAATTAGCTGAAGATATCAAACCGCACGGTTTGCGTCCGGCCGTCATCCCTTGTCCGTCATCGTGCTCATCGTGTCGTCGTGTCATCGTGTTCAGCATTCGACTTCGCGTCTTCGCGCCTTCGTGATCTGTCTTCGTGCCTCGTGGTCAAGAGGTGACGGGCATCGAGAATGTCAGACGGTTGCCGAACGGATCTTTCACAGACACTTCACGTGTGCCCCATGGCATTTCTTGGATGCCCGGCCGCGCGTATTTGTATTTCTTTTCCGCTAGTTCGCGGTGAAATGTGTCGATGTCCGCGGTTTCGATCCGCACCGCCGCGCCCGGGCTGCAGTCGCCATAGTGTTCCGACAGATGCAGAACGCAATCGTCCCTGGTGACCTGCATGTAGAGTGGAAGCCCAGGCTCGAATCGGTGCTCCCAGTCGACCGTGAAGCCAAGGAAATCGACGTAGAACTCCTTCGCTTTCACCTCATCGAAAATCCGGAGAATCGGTGTCGTCCTTCCGAGACTCATTCGTTCGCCTCCGTCACTGCCCTGCGCCAGAAACCCATCGTGGTCGTGCCTATGATTGGAATATGCCCGGCGTAAACCTGCTCGAGCCGTTTTAGAAGCGCCTGGGCATGCTCGCTCGAGCCCAATAGCGACATTGAGCGCAGCATTCTGCTGATGCGCAGGAAATTATGGTTGCCGTGACTGAGCCAGACACGGCTCCGTTCGTCGAAGTTGGCGCCACGCATTATCTCGACGTGAGCACCGCGGGTGACGAGGTGGAAGCCATAAAACTGCAGCATCAATTGGAGCGACTCGATAAGGGCCTCTCGAAGTGATTCATCGGACTTGAACGCGCCGATATCGTCCTTCGACAATAGCGGCGCCGATGGATTCGCGCCGCTTGGTTCAGGCAAAGGGAACAGCCACTGGATGTAGTCGTGATGACGTTCGAGCTCGTCGGGACCGAACCCGAGGATGTGGCTCAATAAGCGGCCGCGATGGTCGCGCCCATCACCTCGATAAAACGCCACCAGCGCGCTGTCGTGCATTTCTAATCTGGCAATCTACCAATCTTCCAATCTACCAATCTTCAAACTTCCAATTCTCATTTGCGTTGTCCAATCGCCCACAGCGCCCCGGTCGTGCGGATGAAAATCTGCCCCTCTGAAACTGCCGGCAAAGCGTTATCGTTCCGGAATTCCAATCCGGCGAACGAGTTCCTCGAAACGAGGATCGTGACGCAACGACGCAAGATCCGGATCAACCCTAAGCCATGGGAGAAACGTGTCGTGTTCCTGATAGGCTCGCTCGAGCCATTCGAAGGCTTGATCGCGCTCGCCGAGACTGGCAAGAACCAGCGCCACCGCAAAGCTGCCCTTCTGAGTTGATCGCGCTGTCGCAACTATGGATTCGAGGAGGTGACGCGCCTGCGCTTTGCGGCCGGCCACCGCGTAACTGGCCGCGAGGAACACGGGACCGAGTGGATCGCCCGCGTCAACCATCCGCTGGCTTTCGGCAATGGCGAGGTCGGTCATCCCAGCGAGGCGGTACGTGCGCGCAAGATCGAGCTTTGCGAGGGTGTGGTCCGGCTCGAGCGCGATGGCGCGTTTCAAAACCGCAATTGACTCCTCGAAGTGACCTGCGTTGCTGAGCATGAAACCGAGTCCGACTGCGCTGGGCCCCGACAGCGGATCCAGCGCGACCGCGCGGCGGATCTCCGCGATCGCCTCGTCGAAGCGGCCGCGGGTGCCCAGCGACTCGCCGTACATCCGTCGAATCACCGCGTTGGTCGGGTCAAGCGCGATCGCCCGCTGATACTCGCGCTCGCTCTGTGCCCAATCCCACTGATAGGTACAGACTGATCCACGCGAGCGCTGCGTGCCCGTCAGCCGATCGGTCGTCGAGCGTGGTGGCTTGTCTCGCCGCCACGACCGCCTTCTGATAGGCGTCAGCCGAGTTCAGGTAGCCCCAGTACCCTTGCCAGATGTAGGCGTCTGCAAGTCCGGCATAGGCGAGCGCATACGAAGGGTCGCGTGCCAACGCCTGGTTGAAGTACTGGGTTGCCTGCTGATAGCTCTCACGCGTCCGCTTGTTCGTCGCGTACTGACCGCGAAGATACAGTTGATACGCCATCGCATCGCGCGGGGCACCGGCCGTAAGGTTCTGTCGATCGTCGGGCGTAAGGCGCAGTCGGAGATTGTCTGCAATAGCCCTGGAGATCTCCGCCTGAACACTCACGACATCAGCGAGCGGACGCTCGAATTGGTCTCCCCACAGTTGTGAGACGCTTGCCACATCGATCAGCTCGGCCTGAATGATGAGCTGGTCGCCGCGCTGGACCACGCGGCCGGTGACGACGGCCCGCGCGTTCAGCTCCCTGCCCGCCTGAGCTGGATCTGTCGCGCCGTTCCTGTAGCGCGCAGAGAGCGTCCGCGGGATCACCCGGAGACCGCCCACGCGCGCGAGGTTATTCGTCAGCGTTCCCGAGATGCCGTCGCTGAGATAGTCCGCATCCGGAGTACCGCTGGCATTGACGAACGGCAGCACGGCGATTGAGTCGATCGAATCGACGGCAGCGCTCGACAGAAAGCGCTCGCGGTTGGCGATCAGCACGACGACAAGCAGAACGGCAGCCGCGGTCAGGGCCGCAAGGCGGATCGACCGTCGCCGTGTCACACCCCGGGACGCCTGTGGCCCGTCGTTCTCGCGCGGTTGCCGCCTCGAATCCCGGGCACGCTCGAGATCGCGACGCAGATCGGCGGCGGTCTGATAGCGCGCGTCGCGATTCTTCTCGAGCGCCTTCGCGATGACCCGATCCACATCCGGGGCCACCTCCGGGTTCACGACCGCGGACGACACGGGCGCCTTGTTCAGAATTTCGTCGAAAACGATGGCGGGCGTTCGGCCGGGAAACGCCGGCCGGCCGGTTGCCATCTCATACAGCATGGCGCCGAACGAAAAGATGTCGGTCCGGACATCCGTCTGCTCGCCGCGCGCCTGCTCGGGTGACATGTACGCCACAGTTCCCAGGGTGCTCCCCGGGCTCGTCAGCTGCGTCGCGGCGAACCTCGTGGGCGCGTCTGAGCTGTCTGACGATCCACCCGGCCCCACGGCCGCGCCGATTTTCGCAAGACCGAAATCAAGCACTTTGGCCTGACCGCGCTTCGTAATGATCACGTTGTGGGGCTTGAGATCCCGGTGGACGACGTGAGCGGCGTGCGCCGTGTCAAGCGCATCTGCAATTTGAACAGCGAGATCGCACATCACATGATGGGCAAGAGGCCCTTCCTTCAAACGGTCGGCGAGCGTCTCACCTTCCAGGTACTCGATGACAAGGAAATCAATGCCGTGCTGGTGGCCGACATCGTGCAGCAGGCAGATGTTCGGATGCGAGAGCGCCGCCACAGCCTTGGCCTCGTGCTCGAAGCGCTGCCTCAACTCAGGGTCTGCTGACGGGAGGATTTTGATGGCGACGAGGCGGTCGAGCCTGGTGTCACGGGCCTTGTAGACCTCGCCCATGCCACCCGCTCCCAGCGGCAGGAGAATCTCGTAGGGGCCAAGTCTAGTTCCAGCGGCGAGGGGCATACGACTGGCCCATTATGGCGCGGCGCCAGTACCCGATGGGCGTATTGCCGATTGCCTGCGCGTTCTCAGCGTAGATATCCTCGAGACACTCGAGCAAGGCCGCAGCGTAGCCCGAACAGCCCAGGAGCGTCAGCGAGCGCAGCATCCTGCTGATGCGCAGGAAGTTATGATTTCCGGCCGTCAGCCAGAGAGCGCTCCGCTCGTCGTAGTTGGGGCCGCGCACGACTTCGACAGACTCGCCGCGGACTGCGGGCTCGAGGCAATAGAACTGCAGCATGAGCTCCAATGATTGCAACAGCGCTTTCCTGAGCGAGTCGTCTGACGCAAATGCGGCGATGTCGCGCTCTGACAGCAACGGCGCCGACTCGTTCGCGCCGCTCGGCTCAGGAAGTGGGAAGAGCCACTGGATGTAGTCGTGATGAAATTCGAGCTCGTAGAAGTCGAACTCGTGGATATCGCTCAGCGAGCGGCCTCGATGATCGCGTCCGTCGCCTCGATAAAACGCGACCAGCGCGCTGTCGTGCATTTCTAATCTGGCAATCTAAATCTACCAATCTTCCAATTCTCATTTGCGTTGTCCAATCGCCCACAGCGCGCCCGTGGTGCGAATGAAGATCTGTCCTTCCGACACCGCAGGCGTGCTCAGCGAATAATCAGCAAAGTCGTTCTCCGCGAGAATCTCGAACTTCGGACCCGCGCGAAGCACCGTCGTCAGCCCGTCTTCGTTCGTGATGTAGAGCTTGCCGTCGGCCAGCGTGAACGAGCCGCTGTAGGTGCTCGGGCGCAGGCGCTGCTTTCCGTAGATTTCCTTGCCCGTTTTTGGGTCGAGGCACCACATGATGCCGCGATCGTTCACGACATAGAGGTACGTGCCATCGGTGACCGGCGTCGGCACATCAGGGCCGTTTTGGAATTCCCACAGGATGTGCGTTTTGGCGACGTCGCCGCGACCGCCCGGCCGCATCACCACCATCGGCCGTTCGCGCGTTGGCGCGATGATGAGCTCGCCGTGCACGACCGGCGACGCGACGATCCGGTACGCGAGATCGTTGGTGGGATTCAGCACATCCGCGCGCCACAGCTCTTGGCCTGTGTTGACGTCGTGCCCCGTCACCGCATCGCCGCCGGTGATGACCAGCTCGAGGTTGTTACCGTGCCGCACGATGGCAGGCGTCGTGTACGAGTCAGGCGACTCGCGCTGCGCGATCGTCGGCCGTTCCTGGCGCCATATGGTGCGCCCGTTCGCCTTGCTGATGCGCAGGATGTAGGACGGATCGTCCGTCTTCATGCCGTGCAGCACCTGCACGAACAGCGAATCGCCGTGCATCAGCGGCGACGATCCGTAGCCCCAGTTCAGGCCAAAGCGCCCGTACTCTTTCTGGATATCGCGCATCCACAACTCTTTGCCGTTGAAGTCGAAGGCCTTGAGGATGCCGGTGCCGGTCATCACCCACACATTCGTGCCGTCGGTCACAGGCGACGGCGTCGACATGTTCTGCTTACGCTGCCGGTTGTCGCCGTCGCTCAGATGGCGCTTCCAAATCGGCTCGCCCTTGTTGCGATCGACCGCCCACAGGAACAGGCTACCTTTCTCTGCGACATTCAGAAAGATGCGGTCGCCCCAGACGATTGGTGTCGATCCCGACAACTCCGGCATCGGCAGCTTCCACGCGATGTTCTCCGTCGTCGTCCACTTCACAGGCAGGTTCGTCTCTGGGCTGATGCCGTTTAACGACGGACCTCGCCATTGCGGCCAGTTCTCCGCGCGAGCCGTCCCTACGCAACTGAGCAGTATGCAGAACGCAACACCGAGTACTCGCATCACCGCCTCCGCCCCTCGGGCAAGATCAGCTCGTTCGCCTTGTTTGCCGCTTCGTCAGACGCCGTCCCCTCTGTCCAATCCTGAATGCGCGATTTCCCCGGCTTGTACAGCGATTCCATCGGCGCCCACACTTTGTCGACGCGATCGTCGAAGAGATCGCCGATCAAGAGGTCGGTGACCGTGCCCCGAAGCTCGGGGTAATTTTTGACAAAATCGCCGAAACTGAAGCCCGCGTAGTACTCGCAAACCAGCCGCCGCATGCGATCCACGCCGCGGTTGAAATTCTCGCCCCACGCACCCAGCTGCGCGGCGGACGTGTCCCCTTTTTCCAACCCAACGACGATCGCGTCGGCGGCGAGCTGGCCCGATTTCAACGCGAGCAGCACTCCGGACGAGTACAGGGGATCGAGAAACCCGAACGCATCGCCGACGAGCACCCAGCCGTTGCCGGCAACCTGCTTCGCGCGATACGAGTAGTCCTTCGTCACGAAGTAGCCGGTCACGCGCTTCGCATTCGCGAGGCGCTGCTTCACGCCAGGCGCCTTCTCGACCTCATCCTCGTAGGTTTTTTCGTGGCTCTCGCGGCCCTTGTTGAACAGATGCTCGAACGGCGCGACCACGCCGACGCTCACGACATTGTCGTGCTGCGGGATGTACCAGAACCAGCCTTGGTTGTCGCCGGTCTGAATCACCAGCGTGGCGCCTTCGTCGCGGCCCGTGTCGCGGTAAGCGTTCTCCCAGTAGGTCCAGATCGCGCCTTTGTTCAGGACCGGGTCCCAGAGCCGCAGCTTGAACCGATTCTGCAGCATAGCCGTCTGGCCGCTCGCATCGACGACGACCTTTGCGAACACGTCGCGATCGTTGTTCTGATGGTCGCGAATCTTCACTCCGGCGGCACGATCGCCGTCGAACAGCACTTCCAGGACGCGAACGCTCTCTTGCGCATCGACGCCATGCTCTCGCGCGTTCTCGAGCATCATCTTGTCGAATTCGCTGCGGACGACCTGCCAGGTCTGCGAGCACTCGTGCGGCTTGTTGTCCCAGAAGTAGAACGGCGCCGACTCCCTGCCGCGTGAATTGACGAACTGAACGCTGTATTTCTTCACGAACGGGCTGGCTCGCATCTTCGGAAGCATGCTCAGCCGCTGCAGCACCCAGTAGGTTTCGGGAATCAGCGACTCGCCGATATGAAAGCGCGGGAATCGATCGCGCTCGAAGAGCTGCACACGATAGCCCCGCTGAGCAATGAGGGTGGATGTGGTTGACCCGGCGGGCCCCCCGCCTATGACGATGACGTCTGGATTCACTTGGCCCCGAGACTGTAGAGATAGCGATAGCCGCGCATGTACATCTCGCTGTCGACGAGCGCCGGCGAGGCGTCGAACCCGTCGTCCAGCACGTTCTTCGCGAGCACGTCGAACGACCCGCCGTTTCGAAGCACGACCGTCGTGCCGTCGCGGCCGGTGATATAGACGCGTCCGGCGGCCCCCACTGGCGACGAGAACACCTCAGACAATCCGTCGAGCCGCTGAAGTTGATAGTGCGGCTTGCCCGTTTTCGCGTCGAACACCGACACGATCGGCGAGTTGCTCTTCAGGAGATACAAGAACCCGTCGTAGAGAACGGGCGACGGCACGTACGGCGTGTCGCGATCGAGCGACCACACAATCGCCTTCGAACCTGTGAGATCACCTTTCGCGTCGGCGATGCGGATGGCCTTGAGATTGTTGCCCCGAAACCCGCTCGTCGCGATGACGATACCGTCTTCGCCCACCGGCGAGGGGATAGGGTTCATCGTCAATCCCTGGCTGTGCCACACAACGGCGCCGGTCTCGAGATCGTAGCTGTGCAGCTTGTTCATGCCGGGCACGATCACTTGAGCACGGCCATCGTGCTCGACGACGTAGGGAGTCGCCCACGTGTCGATTTCGTCGCGCGTGACACGCCAGAGCTCGTTGCCAGTGTTCTTGTCCAGCGCTGTGATGTAGGACCCTTTCGTGTGATCCCACACGACAACGAGGCGGTTGCGGTAGAGCACCGGCGTGCTGCCTTCGCCGAACTCGTTGCGCATTGACTTGTCGCCGAGATCTTTCTGCCAGACCAGCTTGCCGTTCATGTCGTACGCGTAAATGCCGCGCGACTCGAACGACGCGATTACGTGCTGGCCGTCTGTCATCGCCGACGCCGAAGCCCACGTGCCGTTGTCCTGGTGCGAGGCCTCGTGAGGGGCTTCTTCGCGCGCGGTCTGCTGCCACACGACACGGCCGTCCCGGCGGTCGAGCGCCATCACCACATACCGATGCACGCTCCTGGGGTTCACGCCTCCCCGCGGGGCGTGAGAGTCCGTCACGCTCGCGGCGGCGGGAATCGCGGTGAGCACGAACACACGATCTCCCCAAATCACCGGAGAAGCCGAACCCCGTCCAGGAATCTCGACCTTCCACCTGACGTTCTTGCTTTCACCCCATTCGGTTGGGGGATTCGCGGTCCGGGAAATCCCGTTGGCGAGCGGTCCCCGCCACTGCGGCCAATAGCGATCTGCCGTCGGCGCCTGCGCCAGTGGCGCGAGCGCGAGGGGAACAGCGACGAGAGCAGCAGCGATGCCATGAACGGTGCGCATGAATAGGAATACTCTCGGTTAAGACAGCGAGTTTACCAGACGAGGGCCGCGGCGAAGATGAAGGACTCGTGAAGCGCTCGAACGTGTCGCGACGGCAACCAAACACGCGATAATGGCGGCGAGGACACCATGAGACTCTTCGCTCTCGCCGTGATGTGTGTGCTGCCGTTCGCGCAAGTGCGCGCCGACAATTGGCCGCATTGGAGAGGCCCGGCGTCGACGGGCGTCTCCACTGAAACCGGTTTGCCCGAGCGCTGGAGCGACACGGAGAACGTCGCCTGGAAAGCATCGGTTCGCGGACTCGGCATTTCGTCGCCTATCGTGTGGGGCGATCACGTGTTCGTGACATCGCAGATCGGGCGCAGCGCTCGGCGAGCCGGCAACCATCCGACGCTCGTGCAGGGCGGTAATCCATCTGAGGCCGGAGAACGCGCGCTCGGTGGCGGCCCCGCAGCTGCCACTGGCAAAGTCGTGTTTCTCGTCACGGCGTTGAACCGCGTCGATGGCCGCAAGGTGTGGGAGTACGAACTGCCGGCAGAGGGACAACTCGCCGAGGTGCACGACAAGCACAATCTCGCCTCGTCGAGTCCGGTTACCGACGGCCGGCGCGTCTACGCGTGGTTCGGCACGGGCCAGATCGTCTCGCTCGACATGTCCGGCAAGCTCGTCTGGTCGCGGCATCTGGGCCTGGAATACGCGCCGTTCAACATCAACTGGGGCCACAGCAGCTCGCCTGCGATCTTCAACGATTCGCTGATTCTGATCTGCTATCACGATACCGATTCGTACCTGCTGAACCTCGATACGGCGTCAGGCAAGACGAAGTGGCGCGTCGATCGCGGCGGCAGCTTCAACTCCTACAGCACACCGCTGGTTGTCCAGTCCGGCGGTACCCACGAGCTGATCGTGAACTCGAGCGAAGGCGTCAGCGGGCACAATGCAGCAACCGGCGAGCTCTTGTGGCACATTCAGGAGCAAAATCGCTTTCCGATACCGATGCCTGTCTTCCACGAGGGCACGATCTACACGAGCCGCGGATACCGCAGCGGACCGTACATGGCCATTCGGCCGGGGGGCAAGGGCGACGTCAGCAAGAGCCACGTCACGTGGCGCGTCGACACGGGCGCGCCATACGTCTCGTCGCTCGTCCACTACAACGGACTGCTCTACATGGCGGGCGACGTGGGTGTCCTGAGTGCTATCGATGCACGCACCGGACAGCGCGTATGGCAGGAACGAACGGGTGGCGTTTTCACCGCGTCGCCTGTTGCAGCCGACGGCAAAATCTATCTGTTGAGCGAGGATGGCCAGACAATCGTGCTCTCCGCGGGACAGAACCCTCGTGTTCTCGCGCGGAACCGGCTGAACGCCCGACAACTTGCCTCGCCGGCCGTGTCTGGTGGACGAATTTTCATCCGCACCGACGACGCGGTAATCGCGATCGGAAAATAAAATGGGGTCTGGAGGGTTTTCGCGGCGTCGAAGGAAAACCCTCCCGACCCCTTATTCGCCCTATTTCCCGATGGCGAATAGGCTTCGATCCGTCCTGATGTACCAGCGGCCGTCGACGAGCGCCGGCGAGGCCAGCGTCGTTTCGCCGATTCTATTGGTGCGCAGCAGTTCGAACGTGGGGCCGGCCTTGACCACGAACGTCTCTCCTTGATCGTTCGTGAAGAAGACTTTCCCGTCAACGGCGACAGGCGATGCCGAAAACCCTTCGCGCTGAGCCACGCCCAGTCTTCCCTGCCATAGTACTTTTCCCGTAGCCGCGTCGAACGAGGTGACGACGCTCGCCATGTCGTTCACCATGTAGAGCTGATCGCCGACGACGATAGGCGAAGGCACAAACGGCGACCCCTTCGGACTCGTCCAGGCGAGATGCGTGCGCGTCACGTTCCCGCGGCCTCCCGGCCGAATCGCCAACGTCGGCCCAACGCGGCCCGATGACGCGAACACGAGGCCGTGGCCGACGACGGGAGTCGGAATCACTTCGAAAGAATTGCCATCGCAGACCCAGAGCTCGCGGCCGCTGTCGGGATCGTATGCCGTGACGGCGCTCTGGCTGCTGACGATGATCTCGTCGCGCGTGCCGACGCGCACCGCCACCGGCGTGCCCCATCCGACCGACGCACGCCGCGGAGTGCGCCACAGCTCCTTACCGGTGCGCGAGTCGAAAGCGGCGACAAACGAGCCTCCGTCAAAATCCTGATAGAGAATCACGCGATTCTTGTAAAGCAGCGGCGACCCCGCCGCGCCGTGATAGTTGTCGACGTCGCCCAGGTCCTTGTGCCAGACGAGCTTGCCGTTGAAGTCGAAAGCCGCCAACCCCCGGCTGCCGAAGGACGCATAAACGAGCGTGCCGTCGGTCAAGGCCGTCGCAGAGGCGTGCCCGTTCTTGTAGTGCGCGCGGCCTGTTCTGCCGTCGGGCGCGAACGTCTCCCATAACTGCGTGCCATCGGACCGCCGGAACGCAATCAACGACACGCGGCGACCGCCGTCGTGGGCGGTCGTCAGAAAAATTCTGTCGGCCCAGACGATGGGGGAAGAGTTGCCGCGGCCTGCTACGGGTTTCTTCCACGCGACGTTTTCGGTTGCAGACCAACTGTCGGGATACGTCCCGGTGACGAGCCCCTGCCCCGAAGGACCGCGCCACACGGGCCAGTACTTCGTGCCCTCTCCTTCCACGGTCACCATGCGCACCTCGACCTGCTGCGCAAGCGTGAAGGCGGAGGCCAGGCCCAGGACCGCAGTGACGCCGGCGATAGCACGGAAAATGGACGCCATTATTTCCCCTCGAGCGGAAGATTCATGTCCTTCCACCTTTTCATGTGTCCGGACAGATAGACCACGTTCGTGAATCCTCTGCGCTTCAGCGACGCGCCAGCCATGTAGGCACGCGGCCCATGACCGCAGTACACCACAACGGGCAGCTCGCGGGCCGACACAAATTTCCGCCAATGCCGGCCGACCTGCCAAAACGGAACGTGAACGGCGCCGGGCACGTGGCCATCGTCAAACTCGCGCTTCGAGCGCACGTCGAGAATCAACGGCGCACGCCCGCTGCGCATCTGCTCGATCAGCATCTCCGGTGTCACTCCAGCCAATCCCTAATCCCTAACCGTACAACGGTAAGGCTCAACTTAAGTTGAGCCCTACGTTAAGTTGAGCCCTACGGTGACTGACCCTGGTCTGCAATTACAAACCGCCGGGCCTTCATTTCAAAGCGCGGAAGCGAGCCGGCATCGACGACACGCAGAGGCACCGTCAGGCCGAGAGATTCGCGAAGCGCGGCCGCGATGCGCGCGGCGGCGTCCGCTCCGCTATCAGCGCCACCCATCTCTATCTCGATCGACAGCTCCCGCAGCGCGCCATTTGCCGTCACAGTGGCGCGGTCCTCTCCCACTTCGGGAAACCGGCGCACAACCGCTTCAACGGCAGACGGATAGACGTTGACGCCGCGCACGTTCACCATGTCGTCGGCGCGCGAGAGGATGCCGCCTTCGAGACGGGCAAAACCGCTCCCGCACGCGCACGAGCCGGATCGCCGGACGACGATGTCGCCGGTGCGATAGCGAATCAGCGGACTGGGTGCCCGGCCGAGGTTCGTCACCACGAGCTCGCCCCGTTCGCCGTCCGCGACCGGTCGATCCGAGTCGGTCTCGAGAATCTCACAGATGTATTCAGCCTCGTTCAGATGAAGTGCGCCAGGAGCCTCCCAGCATTCGAAGCTGATCGGACCAACTTCGGTGAGCCCGTGATGGTCGATCACCCGCGCTCCCCAGCCTTTTTCGATCCGTTCGCGCGTCGACGGAATACTTCCACCCGCCTCCCCTGCCACGATCAGCATGCGCACAGAGCTCTTGGAGAGATCGGGCTTGCCGTCGCGCTCTTCACCAGAGACCTCGAGCAATCGAAGGGCGTATGTCGGCGTGCAGCAGACGATCGTCGGCCGCAATGTCTCGATCATCGCGAGACGCGCCTGGCTCGACATGCCGCCGGCAGGAATGCAGAGGGCCCCGATTTGGCAGCCCGCTTCGAACGCCGTCCAGAATCCGAGGAACGGCCCGAAGGAAAACGGAAAGAAGATGCGATCGCGCGAATCGACCTTCGCGCCCTCATAGACGGCTTTCCAGCACTCGAGCATCCACTGCCAACTTTCGTTCGTGTCGAGCCAGCGAAGCGGGCTTCCCGTCGTGGACGATGTCTGGTTATACCGGGTGTATCGGTCGAGCGGCTCTGTGAGATTCGTGCCCCACGGCGGCGAGGATTGCTGATCGGCAACCAGCTCGCTTTTCGTCGTCACCGGCAGCTTGGACAGATCACGCGGAAACCTCAGCGAGGCCGGATCAAGTCCAGCCGCGTCGAGCTTTCGCGTATAGAACGGATTCCGTCCGTAGATGCGATCTATCAGCGCCGACAGCCGCTCAGCGGACCGGGACGCCTGCGCCATTCGGCACCTCCGCCGATCCTCGCCACACCCGTTCGAACAGTGGCCCCGCAGCCATCGTCGTCACGAGCGTCATGGTGACCATCACAGTGAAAAGCGTGGGCGTGATCAGACCGCGCTGCAGCCCGATGTTCAGGATGACGAGCTCCATCAGCCCGCGCGCGTTCATGAGCGCGCCAAGCGCCATCGCTTCGTGGTTGGACCTGCCGGCCAGCCGGGCTGCGCCCCACATCCCACCGCCTTTCCAACCGACGCGATCAAAATCACCACGAACAAGAGCCACACCAGTTCGGCCGACCACAGCAGCGTCAACTGCGTCGACAAGCCGGAGTAGGCGAAGAAGAAAGGCACCAGCACGTGCGACGCGACCGGCTCGATCCTTCGGCTGAGTGTCTCCGTCAGCCTGCCCGCGCGGCATCAGCGCGCCAGCGACGAATGCCACGAACACCGCGTGCGACGCGACGAATCGCGACAATCTCAAACGTCGCGATCGACGCTGGCAAGCACGATGCCCAGCAGAGTCCACGCGATGATGTCATCGACGGCTCCCGCCGCCAGCGCCAGCGTGCCCAGCGCCGTGCCGCCGATGCCTCGTTCCTGGATGATGCGCGCGAGCACGGGAAACGCCGTCACCGACATCGCGGCGCCCGAGATACATCATGCTTTGCCAGCTCGAGACGTTCGCCGTGAAGAAACGGTCCGTCTGCGTACAGAAACTGACGCCAGCGCTGCGCCGAGCAGGAACGGCGCAGACGACTCCGGCGAGCGAAATCAGCATGCGCACCGCGGAACGCCTGCTTGATGAAGCTCGTGTGCAGATGCATGCCGACGACGAACATGTAGAGCACGAGTCCGATCTGGCTCACGACCGACAGCAGGCCGCAGCGACGCGGGCGGAAACAGTGCCGCCTGCACGGACGGCGCGAAGCAGGCCGAGCAGCGACGGGCCGAGCAGAATACCGGCGATCATCTCGCCGATCACCTTTGGCTGCCCGATGCGCAGGCATCAGTGCCGCCGACGGCCCGGCACGCCATCAGGATAATCGCGAGCTGAATCAGGAACTGCAGCGCGAGCTGCCCGTTCGACATGTCAGACTCCAGGCGCCACCTGGAAAAGGGCGTCGATTTCAGGCGGAATGTCGATCGACTTCATCGGCTCCCCCGGCTTCTTGCTGACGCACTTGACTGCGATCTTCCCCGTCGCAATCCGGGTGTCGCCCTTCGAGACGATGCCTTCATAGCGAATCGTCCGCGCGTCCTTGCCGACGATACGCAGGTGCACCTCGAACTCGTCTTCGAACTTAACGGCCGGTGAAACTCGAACGACGCTTCGACGCGCGGCCACCCGATGCCCGATCCGTCGGCGATGCTGACGCCGGCCTCGCGCCACATCGCGTGCTCGGCCTCTTCGAGATAGCGAAAGAACCAGCTGAAGTGCACGATGCCGGCCATATCGGTTTCGTAGAACTGCACGCGGCGCTTCAGCCGGTATTCAGAAGGCATTGTTTAGTCGTGCCGCTCGCAGTTCATACGAGCGGCAGCACTTCCACGATATCGCCGATTTTGGCGCCGTCGCGGATCATCTCGGTCCGGCGGCCGTAGAGCGTCTTCGGCTCGCGCATCCAGAACACGCCCATCATCTCCGGATTCGGAGTTACCGACAAAAACACAGTCGGCCGGCTTTCGTAGTCGACGCCGCCGTCGCGAAGGAGCCGTCCGAGCGGCACGTCGTTTTTCAGAATCTGCTTCTGGATGCGCGCGGGAAATGCAGCGATTCTGATGCGGATCGCGCCCATCTCGACGGGGCGCCCGGTGTATTCCTGGGCGAGGAGAACGCGACGGAAATACCATGGGCCGTGAAGAAATGTCGCGAGCGGACGCAGCGCGACACGGCCGCCGAAATGACGCTCGAGCGTCAGCGTCATGTCGGTCTTGTGCACGAGCAGCGATCGGTACGGCAGCGGAATGTCGTCGGGATCGATCGCGTTCACCTGCGGAAGTTCGACACCCGACCTCGCGTATACGAAGTCGAGCGGAAACAGGATCCCGTTGTGGCTGATGCGCGCGGTTCGCTTACGTGTACCGGATGCCCGCATGTTTCGGCTGAAAGAACCGTGGAAGGAATGAGTCGACGCGCAGGAGTCCGGCGCGACTGAGAGTGACGCTGTCGGGGCCGGCTTCGGCAAGGAAGCCGTCTGCATCGAGCGAGCGCAACGGCCCTTCGAACCGCTGCAGGATGTCGACGCCGTACTTTCCGGCGAAGTAGGACGGACGGACGCGGCCGAGTTTCAGCTGCAAGACGAGCTCGCGGATGAGCCGCTCTTCCTGGTCGGGCCGGTACGCGCGGCTCAGCGGCAGTGCGCCCTCGCGAATCCTGCCGCTATATGTGTCCCATTGATCGAGATTCTGCATGTGCACGCCATTGATGTGCCCGAACGACGCGACGCCAAGCCCCGCCAAATCGGCGCCCTGCCACAGGCGATCGCGATAGATGAACTTCGTGCGCTCGGGATCCTTCACTGCGGTGTACGCGCTGCCGATTGTGTAGCCGGCCTTCTGCAGCGCCTCGAATGCCTCATCAACCCAGCGTCGCTTGGTCGACCAGCTCGCGACGTGCTCCTGGAAGCGGCCGGTGCCCTTCAACACATCGCTGCTGATCGTCGTATTGAACGGCAGTTCCATCTGATACACGGTGACGCTGTCGGGCGCGAGCTCGATGGTTTTCTCCACGCACCGCTGCCAGTTCTCCTCGCTTTCGCCGAGCATGCCGGCAATCAAATCGATGTTGATCTGCGGAAAACCGAGCGACTGCGCAAACTGATACGCGCGGAGAATTTCCGGAGACCGGTGGGCCCGCCCGTTCACCTCGAGAATGTGATCGTCGAAGTTCTCGACGCCGAGGCTGAGACGCGTCACCCCCATCTCGCGAATGGCGGCAAGCTTCGGTTCGGTCAGCGTGCCGGGCTCGCACTCGAACGTGATCTCTTCAGCCGACGACCATGGAGTGACGGCGGTCAACCGTTGCACCAGGCCGCTCAACTGGCGCACCGACAGGAACGAGGGAGTGCCGCCGCCGAAGTATACGAAGTTGAGCGGGCGCCCATTGATCGCAGGATAGGTGTTGTAGATCTCCCACTCGCGCGCCATCACGTCGAGATATTCTTCGACTTCCTGGGCGTTCTTGTCGGTGTAGACGCGGAAGTAGCAGAAATGGCAGCGCTTCCGGCAGAACGGGACGTGCAGGTACAGCCCGAGCGGCACAGGCGCCGGCGTCGAGCTCAACGCCGGCAGCGCGTCGCGCTCGACGGCATCGGCAGTCCAGACGGAAAACGGCGGATAGTTAGCGACGAAATAGCTGCCGATCTCTGTCTCGTCAACCGTGGTCCCGCGCGCGTCACCCATGAGTCAATATACCTTGCTCGCCTAGTTCAACGTCCAGAGCGCGAGCGTCTCGACGTCCTTCACGAAGATGCGGTTGCCCGAGATAACCGGCGGCGCCCAGGTGGCGCTCGTGGCCACCGTGTAGGTCTTGGCAGGCGTAAAGGCCACGCCTGGCGTTCCCTTGCCAACCATGAGCTCGCCCGTGTCCTTCAGCACGAACAACAGATCGCCCGAGCGCGTAATCGCCGCGTTGCCGCCCTGGCGCGGCTCCGACAGCCACAAGGTCTTGCCGGTTTTCGCGTCAGCCCAGAAGAACTGGCCGCTGTTGAGCGGAGACATCGAGAAGATGGCATCGCCGATGAGCACGCCGTTGCTGAACGACATCTGGATCGCCGGGTTTTCCCACGCAAGATCGGCCACCCACTTGCCGCCCTTGTTCGCGACGATGTACGCGGTGACAGGTTTGCCCTGACCGGAAACAATGATCGTGTTGCCGTAGACCAGCGGCGTGATGGAGTTCGTCGTCGAGCGCGCCTCGAAGGGCACACTCCACAACAACGCGCCGGTCTCAGGGTTTACGCCGATGAAGTTCTGCTGCGAGAAGAGCATGAGGTGCCGGGTGCCGCCGAGGTCGGTGATGATCGGCGATCCATAGGCGGGTCCGTCGCCGGTCCAGCTCCATCGCACTTTTCCAGTCACGGGATCGAACGAGTTGAGCGTGCCCTGCTTGTCGCCGCCGAGATGAAGAATCATCTGGCTGCGATCAACCAGCGGCGACATCGCCGTGTGGAACTGAGGCTGCAGGGGGCCAGACGGAATACGCCATAGCACCTTTCCTGTCGCGGCATCCCAGGCCGTCACGATGCTGCTCATGCCGAGCGTAAAGATTCTGCCGTCCGCAAAGGTCGGCGTCGATTTCGGCCCCGGCCCATGACGCTTAGTGCCCGATGTCATCTCGAACGGCGCGGGGTAGCTCTGCTCCCAGACCACTTTGCCGCTCTCCGCGTCGATGGCGCGCAGGATTTCGTTTTCGCCCTGGCGGGAAAACTGAAAGATGCGATTGCCTACGAGAATCGGCGTCGCGTACCCTTCGCCGACCGTAATCTTCCATTTCTGAGTGAGGGCATCGGGCCAGACCTTCGGCTCGGTGAAAGACGTGAGCGTGCCGTCGCGGCGAGGACCTCGCCACTGCGGCCAGTCGGGACCGGCGTTCTGCCCGGCAACGACGACAGTGAATCCGGCGAGCACGATGGTTCCAACGACCAGACGATGTGATGTGTCCATAAGTTGTCCTCGTACGGTCCGCCTGAAGGCGGACACTACTCAGTCTTCAAAGCCGACAACAACGGCGATCGCAGGGCTGCGGCCATTGCCCCCAGCGACGCAAGCAACCCGGTTCCCAACACGCCGACGAGCAGCAGGGCCAGCGTATCTATCGGCAATCGTCCACCGCGATCGAGAAACACTGGCGCGATTGCGACCAGCGCGCAGAACGTACCGATTGCGAGGCCCGCGACCAGCAGCAGCACATTCTCGGCCACGACCATCGTCAGGAAATCCCGGCGCGTGTAGCCCAGCGCGCGCAGCACCGCGAGCTCTCTCCGCCGTTCGAGCACATTCCGCAGAAGAATCGCGCCGAGACCGAGCGTTCCCAGCAGCAGTCCCAGCCCCCCGAGCATCTGAAAGGTCGAGAGGTAAGTATATTCAACGCGGTGAAAGCCCGCGAGGCGTTCGGCCGTCGAGGCCACGTCGACGCCGAAATCCGACAATCGCGACTCCAGCAGTTCGGTCACGGCCGGTGCCTGCCCGGCGGGCGCGTCCGCGAGGAAGAACCGATACCCCTCCCATTCGGGAAACAGACGCACGAAGGGCTGCTCGGACATCACGAGCTCTCCCTGGAAAATGCTGTCGGACAACGCCGCGACCAGCCGGAGCCGGACCGGGCGCTCGGACGATCCCGGCAGTACGAACTCGTCGCCAAGCTTCATGTGCAGCACGTAGGTCATCGAGTTGGCGTCTGCGATAACCGGCACAACGCCGTCCTCGAGCGGGCGGTTGAGCAACAGCCACGGGTTCTCGCGCTCCTCCGGCGTTTCGGCCGTCGAACTATGAAAGGCAAATCGACCGCTGTTGATGAAATCCGGAGTCGCCGCGATGATGCGCGGATTCTTCGGCTGGTAGAGATTCAGGCAGCTCGCATCTTCGCCAGGGCGCACCCGAAAGCGATCGAAGCGAACATCCTGGAGCGCACCGCCTGAGGGCAGATTCATCGCGTCGCGTCCTGACGTGTCGTTGAGATCGTGAACGACGGGAAGGAGCATCTCGACCAGCAGCGGATATCCTCCACCTCCCGACTGACGATCGAGCAACGCGGCCGATTCGTCGCGCTTGAACGCCTCGACGGCAACGATGACAAAGGTCGCAAAGGCGATGAGCGCGATGCACAGCACACTTCGCGCAGGCCGGTATGCCGTGTTGCGCCATCCGAGCCGCCACACCGCCCAGGGGCCGTGCCCGTGAAGCGGGCCCCAGCGTCCCCGGCGCAGCCAGGCCGACGACAACCACAGCATGGCGATGAGCGAGAGCGCGCCGGCGCCAAAGAATCCGGCCACCCGCGGCACGGCGCCGGCGGCAGTCCCAATGAGCAGTGCAAGTGCAAAGCCGCCGGCTGCCAGTGCAGTACGAGGGTCAGACCCCAAGGGCACACTTGTCCGGTTTTTTGAGTGATTTCGCCCGCCGGGGTCAGACCCCACGCCTGGGACTGACCCCTTCAGCAGTGACCGAGTCGATGCGGACGCGAGCGCGCGGAGGGACCACCAGATAGATGCGACGGCGATCAACACGACAGCAGCGGCGCCGGCGATGAGCGAAACCGGGTCGATGTGCAGCGCAAGCGCCGTCGTCCCGACGGCACCGACCCACCACGTGCGCAGGCCGAGCATGATGAGCGCGCTGTAGCCAATCGCGCCGGCGATGCCCGCTATGCCGCCAATCACCGCAAGGACAAGCGCCTCGCCGGCAAAGAGGCGGCGAATCGCGGCGGGATCGAGCCCCAGCGCCTGCAGCAGCCCGACTTCCTGCAGGCGCTGCTCGACGCCGAGCTTGAAGAACAACCCGGCAAGCAGGAGCGCCGAGACGACCAGGAACGTACTGAAGTAGGTGAAGTACTCGCCGAAGTCGGTCGCGCCACTCGACGCCGCGAGGCTCTGCGCGCGCACGTCATACACGGAAAATCCCGCCGCGAGCGGGTCGAGCTCGGCGCGCAGCGCTGTTTCATATTGCGCGCGCGCGTCCGCGAGCGAAGTGTCGCGCGGCGGAACGAGGCGCAGCGCGGTCAGGGCGCCGTGGCGCGAACTCCACAACTGCTGTCCTCGCTCGATAGGAATGAACGCCTTCGGCGTCGCGCGATGGCGGTTCCAGTATTCCTCGTCGATTGGACGCACGCGATTCAAGTCGATCGGAAACGGCGGATCCCAATCGGCGACGCGATCCGAATCCGTAATGCCCGGATACTCGGGGACGAGATCTCGGTCCGCAGCAGGTCCCAGAATGGGGACGATGCGCGCAACGAGGAATTCCGCCGCCTGCGTTCGCAACCGCCCTTCGGACTCCCACACGTAGTAGTCGATGGTGACGCGATCACCTACAGCGGCCCGCAAATCTCGCGCTGCCCAGTCGTTCAAGACGATGGCGCCTGGCCCCTGGCTTTGGGCTTTCGCGCCCACCCAGCCGAGCGCCCCCAGGTCGATGGCCGTAATTGTGGAATATGGAATGTCACGCTCGCCGACTCGAATTGAATTCGCCAGGTAGGTCAGCGTGGGTATCACGTTCAGCTTCGAGCGCTCGGCCGCCCGGATTGCCGTGGCGGCAGTCGCGTCGTTCAGAATCGTGCTATGGCTTTCGACAGCGATGACACCGAGCGCGTCCAACGCACGCACGCGCACGCCGAGATCGTCGACGAGGGCAGACTCGCGGAGTCGCCGCTCCACGCCGGCAGAATCGAGGCTGGCGACCAGAATCGCGTTCGCGCGCTGGCGCTGCTCGAGCGAGCGCCTGCAGTCTGGCGAGCGGCACGAAGATCGCGCGGATCGAACCCTGTCGCGGGCTGAGCGAAAACTCCCCCAGGTCCTCGCGTGCGAGCACCTGACGCACGGTCAGCCGCAGGCTGCGGCCGACGTCTTCTTTCCTGCCGTGGAGCGACTCGGTTGGAATCGCCGATGAGCTCTCCACGCGAAGAATCACCGACTGGCCGCCGGCGGCGGCGAGCTCCTCGGCAAGGCCTTCGCTCAGCAGCGCCTCGTTGCCCGACGGCGCTTTCACGCGATCGAGGCCGTGAAACCGCCAGAACCGATCGTCAACTGCGTATACCTGCACGCGCGACGCACGGCGGCCGCTTTCCTGCGCTGCGACAAAGCCTTCAACAAGGATCAGCGGAACGGCATCGACCGAACGCGCCCGCGAGTTGTTCCCGGAAGAATCCCTGAGCCACGATGACGCGATCGGTAGCACCCAGCCTCTGCAAAACGAGGTCGCGGAGGCTTGCGCGAACCGAGACGCCCACCATCAGCGCACCGGCCAGCACCGCGACCGCAATGGCTACGCCGCCGATAACAGCGACGTTCGTACGCCAGTAATGACGAAGGCTTCGGCGCTGCAGAGTGCTGGCTTTCATCGGAGCTACGCCACGCGCTGCAGCTTCCGATCGACGAGATCGAAGCGGATGGGAAACCGCGCGGCGAGATCGGCGCTATGCGTCACCACAATCAGAATCGCCTGCTGCTTCCGCTGCAGCTCGAAGAGCAGCGACGCGACCGATTCGGCCGAAGCCCGATCGAGATTGCCCGTCGGCTCGTCGCACAACAGGAGCCGGGGGCGACGAACCAGCGCACGAGCCAGCGCGACGCGCTGCTTCTCGCCGCCGGACAGCTGGCCCGGAAGGTGTGCGATGCGATGCGAAAGTCCGACCTGGTCGACCAGCAAGCGCGCGTGCGCGTCGCCGCCGGAATCGGCCGGCCCTACGAGCGTTGGAATGAGCACGTTCTCGATGACGCTGCACTGCGGCAACAGGCAATGATCCTGAAACACGAAGCCGATTTCCTTGTTGCGGAACGCCGCGAGATCTTTCTGGGACAAGCTGAACGGATTGGTGCCGTCGAGCGTCACTGACCCGGTCGTCGGCGGCTCGAGCGCGCCGAGAATGTACAGCAGGGTGCTCTTCCCGCTCCCCGACGGTCCCATGATTGCCGCGGCATCACCAGGTGCGAACGACAATGACACATCGGAGAGCACCGGCAGGTCGCCTTGAGGTGACGGAAACGATTTGCCGACTCCTTTCAGCGTTGAGCACGTTTCTGTTGCGGGAATCCTTCACCCTACTGTCGCATACACTTCGAGCATGCGATCGGCCGACCGGCTGATGCTGTAGTGTTTGCGGACGCCTTCGAAGCCGTTCCGGCCGAGCTCGACGCGTTGCGCCGGACTTCTTCCACAATTCGTGGAGCCCTTCGGCGAGGCTCTTCGCATCGCCCGGCGCGACGAGGATCCCTCCCGACGTCTTTGCGAGCATTTCGGGAAAAGCGCCGTGCCGCGGCTGCACCACCGGCACTCCGCACGCCATCGCCTCGAGCAGAAACAGCCCCTTTGGTTCGACGTACACCGTCGGCACCGAGAAGACGTCGAGGCTTCGAAGAAAATCGATCTTCTGCTCGCGGTCGAGCGCGCCGCGATAGTGAAATTCCGCGCCGAAGCCCGCGCTCGTCAGCGTCCGCTCGCATCGCTTCGAGATACGGTTGCTGATCGGCAGCGATATAGCCCGGCCACTTCGAGTCGCGCTCGATCGACGCCTGGCATCTGCCTGAATTGCACGTACGCTTCGCACAGGCCCAGCAACCCCTTCTCCGGCGCGACCCGCGCAAGATACCCGACCGTGAATGGCCTTTCAGCCGGCGCATCGTGCCTTCGATCGAATCCATCGAGATTGATGCCGAGCGGCACGACGTCGATTTTCACGCGCGGAATTGACAAGTAGCTCGCCATGAAGTCGGCGTAATATTCGCTCACCGCCGTAAACCGATCGACCGACTCCGCATTTTTCCGAATCAGGTCGATCGATTCGGCACGGTGTGGCTTCGTGAGAGCGTTGAGAAACAGGTCTTCGCCCTGCAGCGTGCAGTGGATCGGCGCCTTCAGAGCTCGTCTCAGCGACGGCGCGAGGCTCACCAGCAATGTGTTCGGCAACTGCACGACGTCAGGCGCCGGCTCACTCACCAGCCACTCGAGCATCTTCTCGAACTCTTTGCGCTGAAAGCCATCCTCCCCCTTGAGCATCGAGATCGTCATTTCGCCGAGCAACCGCAGATCAGTTGGAATCGATCTCGAGGAAGCGGCCTTGATGAGCCAGGGCGCGTCGAGCAACTTGTCGAAGATGCGGGGCGCCCACCGGAAGAACCCGGCGTGCTGCTGAAGATAGACGCTGATGCCACCGAAAAAGACGCGCTGTTCGCTGACATTGGGCTCGTCGGTCAGCGTGGGCGTGTAGAGGGGAACGAGGACGACATCGTGCCCGCGGGACTTCAGCTCGGCGGCGAGGGCGTTGTCTCGCAGGCAGCTGCCGCAGTACATCCCCGCCGCGCCCGCGGTGATGAAAAGGATCTTCAGGGGCTCGCTCCGCTCATACTGGCGCTGATTGTAGAGCGCGCGGCCGGTACAGAAAATCGACGATGTTGCCCTCGTGCGGCTGCAGCCAGTTGAGCCGGATGGTCGGAACGGGCCCGAGATTCAGCCGATCGATGTGCGTCGCGTCGAGCAACTCTCGGCGCAGCTCCGGTTTCTCCGTAATCGCCGTGCAGACAAGCGTCGGCCCCATAGCCTCGAGCAGCTTCGCCTCTGGACACTCGACGACGGTGACGAACGGGAACATGTACTCTTTCGACGCGATGGCCGCCTCCGGCGATTCGCAGTGCACGACTGTCGGCAGCAGGTACTCTGCGCCGGCCGTTCTTGACGACGCGCGGCGTGTCTCGGTACTTCGCGGTGTAGTCGGTGACGCCGGCCGCCTTCAGGTCGACGTCGATCGACTGCGAGATCGCGTCTGCCATTCCGGGAACGGTAAACGCGGCAAGGCTGGCGTTCGGGTCGTCCGGCGGCAGCGCCGGAATCGCCGCGAGGCGCTTGGCCAGTGCATCGGCGATTTCGCGGCTGTTGCGGCTGACCCAGATGCCAGAACAATTGATGCAGCCGCGGCCGCTGTTCAGGAAGACGCTGTCGGCCATCATGTCGACGTAGCGCTCCCAGTCGTCGACGCAATCATCGCCGAACACGATCTTCGAGAAGCCGGGCCCGTGCACCTGCACGTGCGGGTTGCCTTTGTAACGTTCGACCGTGGCCGTCCCGCCGAAAATCAAACTCCGGCCGCACGCAGCCACCACGGCTGCGCCGACTTCGGCTTCGCCCGGATAAATCGAGATCGCTTCGCGCGGAATGCCGGCCTGGAAAAAGGCTTCGGCAACGCGAAAGGGCGTCCATGGCTCTTGCGGGCCCGGTTTCAACACGAGCCCGATCTGCATCGGGATGATGGGCAGCCACAGCGTGTGCACGCCAGGCGAATTCGACGGGAGGACGAGCCCGAGGACAGGGCTCTGCGCCTGGTAGCTGATCGGGACGCCGTTCTCTTCGCCGCAGCCGGTCGTGAGGACGTTCAGATCGAGGCCGCGCGTCAGCGACTTGAGGATGTTGCCCATCTCGCTGAGGACGAACTGATTTTTCTTCATGTTCGCGCGGCACAGCGCCACGGGCAGACCGGTGCTCGCCGACTGCTGCCTGGCGAAATCATCGGGCGTCTGCGAACCGTCCCCAAGCGGCAGCTCGGCGTTCATATACCGGTCGCCCGCCACTTTCATCATGGCGATCAGGTCGGTGACTGGAATCTTGCGCAATGCGTCGCGTGCATTCGAGGCCTTGCGCATATCACGCTGGATCAGGCCGGCATTCGCCCGGCCCACCCGCGCAATCGGCTCGCCGGTGAGGAAGTGCTTCAGCTCATCGACGTCCATGCTCGAGTAGGGTTGGCCCCAACGGAGAATTGGAATAGTGATCATACGGTTCCGGGTTCTAGGTTCTGGGGTTCTGAGGTTCCGGTTCTTGGTTCTGGGGTTCTGGTTCTAGGTTCGCGTTTCAGGTCCGCGGGTTCGATCGGCGAACCAAGAACCCAGAACCCCGAACCAGAACCTAGAACCCCAGCACCCAGCACCCAGAACCACAGCGTCAGTACACCCCTACTGTCGTTGTCGCGGCGAAGCCCCTGAATGGCCGCACGCCGCTGACGCCATCCCAGGGATATTTGTCGTGCGGCGGCTCGCGCTCGCCTTCGTCGCGCTCGAGAAATCCCGGCACGAAAAACTCCTTCGTCAACGTCGTCAATTTCACACGGCCCGTCTGCCCGTACTCGACGAGCTTCGATGCGTCATCGAAGTCGACGACTTCGATGACCGCGCGCGGCTGCGGCGCGTGATACGTAATTTTATAGTTGTTCTCGGGACCGGTTGGCGCGCTGGCCGCCAGGCCCATCAGCGTATTGCCGTAGGTCGGTGTCATATACGCGCCGTCGAGCAGCTCTTCATGCGCGAAGCGGTTCCACTGCGGCGTGAACTCGGTGCCGCCCGAGAAAATGCCCGTGATCCCCGCCTTCCGGATCGAGGACCCCATCGACTCGAGACGCAGCGCCAGCGACTCGAGCAGCTTAGGCGTTGTAAACATGCACCGGATGTCGTGGCCGGCCTGCAGAATCGACACGGCCTGATCGATGACGTGACCCTTGTACGTATCGAGATGGTCCATCCAGCCTTTCTTGATCAGCTTGATGACCCATCGTGGATCGAGGTCGACGCAGAACGAGATTCCGCCACGGAACTGCGCGAGATGCTCGACGGCGAGCCGGAGCCGGCGAGGGCCCGAAGGCCCCAGCATCAGCCAATTCGAACCCTTGGGGAAAAACTCGTCGGGCAGCGTTCGGCTGAAGAGCTCGTAATCCGTGCGGAAATCGTCGAACGCAACCCGCGTCTTGGGGATGCCGGTCGTGCCGCCGGTCTCGAACACGTAGACCGGCTTGCCGTCGAACCCTTTCGGAATCCAGCGCTGCACGGGACCGCCGCGCAGCCACTCGTCTTCGAACGCCGGGAACCGTGACAGGTCGCTGAATCCGCCGACTTCCTTTCTCGGATCCCATCCGAGTTTTTTGGCGTACTCCAACCAGAATAGCGATCCCGTCGCAGGATCGAAATGCCAATTGACGATTTCTCGAACGTGGGCATCGAGCGCAGCTCGCGCCTTATCGGTCTCCAGGCTCATACGGTGCGTAGTATATTCGCAGCCGCGAGCGGCGCGGGCCAGAGGGCCCCCGCCCTCCGAGTAACCTCAGGGCGTCCCGAGCGAGAGTCCAGGGACGCAAGCGAGAGGCGGAACGGGGCGGAGGGGCCCCTGCGACTAAACATGAGATCGGTGGCGATCGCGGCGGTGGTTCTGCTTTACATGCTGCATCAGGACTTCTGGTTCTGGCGCGAGGCGCGACCCTTGGTATTCGGATTTCTTCCGATTGGCCTCTTCTATCATGCAGCCTTCACGCTAGCTTCATCTGCCGTGCTCTGGCTGCTCGTGAAGTTCGCCTGGCCGTCGCATCTCGAAGAATGATTCTCCATGTCTCACCGCAACGACGCAGTGACGCAGAGAACGCCTAGCAGATGATCGCGGCGCTTGTCGTCTTCCTGTATCTGGCGGTCGTCCTCTACATCGGGATTTTCGCGTTCCGCACGTCGCGCAGAAACAATGCCGAAGACTATTTTTTAGCCGGCCGATCGCTCGGCCCGACCGTGTTCCTGCTGTCGTTGTTCGGCACGAACATGACGGCATTCTCGATTCTCGGCGCCTCGGGCCACGCGTTCGCCAACGGCATCGTCACGTTCGGGCTGATGGCGTCCTCGTCGGCGCTCGTCATTCCGGTCTGTCTCTTAGCAATTGGGACCCGGCTGTGGGCGCTCGGTAAACGGAACCACTTCATGACGCCGGTGCAGATGTTTCGCGACCGGTGGGAGTGCCGGCACATCGGCACGGTCATCTTCATTGTGCAGGCGGCGCTCCTCGTGCCCTACATCATCATCGCGGTGATGGGCGGCGGCACCGTGCTTCGCGCGATTACCAACGGCTACATCCCTTATGAGGTCGGCGGGGGCATCGTCTCGTCGGTCGTGATGGCGTATGTCTTCCTCGGCGGCATGCGGGGAACCGCGTGGGTCAACGCACTGCAGACGACGCTTTTTCTGCTGTTCGGAACGATCGCCGTGTTCGTCATCGGGACCGGCATGGGCGGATTCCGCGAGGCGATGGAGGGTCTGCTCGCGTCGCCGGCAACGTCGCCACTGCTGACACGCGAGCGGATTTCGCCCTTATATTTCTTCAGTTACACGTTCATCCCGCTCTCCTCCATTGCATTCCCGCACATCTGCATCTTCTGCCTGACGGCGCGCAACGTGACGTATTTCCGCAAGACGATCGTGCTCTATCCGATCTGCATGCTCTTCATCTGGCTGCCGTCCGTGTTTCTGGGGGTCGTCGCAAATCAGGCGACCGCAGTTCCCGCCATTCAGACCAAGCTCGAAGCGCGCGCGCAGCTTGCGGCCCCGGACGCCAGCCTCAGCTCAGATGATCGGGCGCGCCTGCGCGCGCAGGCGTCCGGCGACGACGTGATCCTGAGGCTGGTGGATGGATATGCGCCGCTGTGGCTCGCCGCGATGCTGGGGGCCGCGGTGATGGCCGCCGTGATGGCGAGCGACTCTCAGATACTCGCGTTGTCGACGATGTTCACCGAAGACATCTTTACGTTCTATCAAGGCACGAAGCGGTTCGGGCACGGCATGCAGGTGATGACGGGGCGAATCTTCGTCGTCCTGGTTACGGCAATGGCCTATCTGATTGCTTTGCGCATACCGCAATCAATCTTCGACGTCGCGACTCAGTACGCATTTGCCGGCTACGCGTCGCTCGTGCCTCTGCTCGTGGCGGCACTCTTCTGGAAAAACAGCACGCGCTGGGGGGCGCTGGCGACGACGCTGTGGACAGCGGCGGCCGTGATGACCGTGGCGGTCATCCAGAATGCGATTCCTGCGCCACCACCGGGAGCGTCAATTGCCGTGTGGGCGATAGGTGACTGGGTAGTCGTGACCCGCGGCGCAACCGGCACGTTCGTGATGGGAATGCTGCCAGTGGTGCCGATGACGCTGATGTCTGGACTGTTGATGATTGCTGTGTCGTTTGCGACGAAAGATTTCTCGAAACCGCGTGAGGCGACACTGGCACGCTACTTCGCGCGATAAAACACACAAAATTACAGGAGATCAGAAGATCAAGAGGAACGCGAGTGATGATTCAACGCAGAGACGCAGACGAAGCATCGGCTTTTGTCGGCCGTCAGACGGCCGACGCTGGAAGAGACGAAGCGACAAATACAAGATCCAAACAAGAGAGACGAGTCTTGTATTTGTCGCTTCGTCTCTTCCAGCGCGCCTTCGGCGCAAAAGCCGATGCATAACGCAAAGCTTTCTGACGCTCCCCGCAGAGATCGTTCTCTGCGCCTCTGTGTCTCTGTGTCGAGACAGCAAATACTGGACGCGATCTAGATGGACGCGAGGTAGCCGAGCAGGATGAGGGTCGTTCCCACAATCACCATCTGCGCCTTCCACGGCTGCCCCTTCAGCAGCCAGAACGGCATCGAGAGCATCCACGACCCCGGAAAGGCCATCGCGAGCAGGATGTCCGCTGTTGTCGGCCAGCCCGCGCGTTTTGCGGCGATTCCTGCCGTCGAAAAGAGCAGACTCGCGCCAATCATGACGCCCGCGCCAATCAATGCGTCGCGCTTTGTATATCGGTTGCTTCGCAGCTCACACGCTATCAACGAACTAAACGTCATAGATCTTCCTCCGCTGGACATGGCATGAAATGGCCTTGTTGCGTTCCGGACGTCCGCCGATAACCATGCGTCTATCGCGCCCGACACGATGTCAATAACCTGCTGAAGTTTGAGTGGCGCGCCTCCGACTATGGCGAGAAACTCGTCGCCATAACGTTCGCGCCACGCACGCGGGTAGAGACGAAGAAGGCGATCGGCAGAAGGCCTCATGTCGCGCGCCCTATCCTTCCGCCAGCCTCGCCCGGCCCACACGCGCGAGTGCGCGCAGGCTCTCGAGACGGTGCCGGAGCACGCGCTGGCCCGCCGACGTCAGCCGGTAGGGCCGGCGCCGATCTTCAGCGGGGAGCGGTTCGATCCACCTGCGCGCTTCGAGCCGCGCGATTGCACCGTAGAGCGTTCCCGGCCCCAAGGTCTGGCCTGAGACCGCCTCGATGTCCTGAGTCATCGCATAGCCGTGTTTTGGACCATCGGCGAGAGAAATCATCACGTAAAGAGCGGGTTCCGAGAACCGTCCCAAGCCGTCGAGCGAATCATCCCGGTTCTTCATGGTCGCGTGCTCACTAGTACGTCATACGTAATACTACGTATAACGTAATAGTGTCAAGTACTCTAAGATCCTTCCTCGAGTCGCTGACCGACAGACTGGATTGGCAGAACCTGATGGCGCAATTTCGCGCGAGCGGGTCTGACAGCCTGCGAGCCTTCATCAACTACCACTACGTGACGCAGTCGCGTTCAAGATCCTGGTGGCGACAACGATCGGCGCGTGCATGGCGCAATAGGCGGACTGCTCGGCAGCGCTTTCCAGCCCACACGAGCTGGAGCCTGACCACGAAGAAACGAAGCCGAGCGATTCCTACCTCCCTGATCTCCTCATCTCCTGTTCATCTTTGAATTCGCAGTTGTTGCTATCATGAGCCACCCATGACCTCACCCGTCGACTCGGGCATCAGGCTCACGCCGGTGCAATGGCTCATCTGCGTCATCGCCGCTATCGGTTTCGCCTTCGATATCTACGAGATCCTGATGTTGCCGCTCATCGTCAGGCCCGCATTGCTGGAATTGACAGGCGCGGTGCCTGGATCGCCGGAGTTTCAGATGTGGGTCGGCCGGCTGTTCTATATTCCGGCGTTTGCCGGAGGCATCTTCGGCCTCATCGGCGGGTATCTCACCGACAGGCTCGGCCGCAGACGGGTGCTGACCTACAGCATCCTCATCTACGCGATCGCTGCGTTTCTCTCGGGATTCTCGACCTCGATCGGGATACTGCTCGTGCTGCGGTGCTTCGTATTCATAGGCGTGTGCGTCGAGTTCGTCGCCGCAGTAGCCTGGCTGGCCGAGCTCTTCCCCGAGGCCAAGCGGCGCGAGAAGGTGCTCGGATACACACAGGCGTTCTCGTCGCTCGGCGGCTTGCTGGTCGCCGCGGTCAACACGCTGTGCCTCGCCTATGCTGCGAGCCTGCCGTCGCTCAACATGCTGGGCGTCAGCCTGTCCGATCCCCACGCGCCGTGGCGCTACACGTTGATGTCGGGGGTACTTCCAGCCATCCCGCTGATTCTCATCCGCCCGTTCCTGCCCGAATCACCAGCGTGGCAGCAGAAGAAGCTCGCCGGCACGCTGCGCAGGCCGAGCATCGCCGCGCTCTTCGCCCCTGACCTTCGGCGCACGACGATCGTCACGACCATCATGTTTGCGTGCGCGTATGGCGCGGCGTTCGGAGCGATCCAGCAGGTGCAGCAGATCGTGCCCGGTGTGCCGGATGTGCGCGAGATGACGCAGGGCATGCCTGCTCCGCGCGCAGCGCTCACGGCGCAGCAATCGGCCGCGAGGGTCACGACGATGCAGGAGTTCGGGGGGCTGGCCGGGCGGGTTGCTCTCGCCTATCTCGCCGTCATCATCGTGAGCCGAAGAAAGCTCGTCCGCCTGTTTCAGGTACCAGGCCTGTTGGTCATGCCGTTCACGTTCGCCATTGCAGCGACGACGAGCTTGACCTGGCTGCAAATCGGTATGTTCCTCGCCGGGTTTTTCACGGTCGCGCAATTCAGCTTCTGGGGCAACTATCTCCCCCGTGTGTATCCCCTGTATCTGCGCGGGACGGGGGAAAGCTTCGCGGCGAATATCGGCGGGCGTCTCATCGGCACGTCGTTCGCGTGGCTCTCCGCCACGCTCGCCGTGACACCGGACCGGGCGTACGCCCCTATCAAACTCGCGTACGTGGCGGCCGCTGTCGGATTCTCGGTGTATCTCGTCGGATTTATCGCAAGCTTCTGGCTGCCGGAACCGCCGAAGGATAACCTGCCAGACTGATGCGCAACGCAGTCATCGGGGCTTTGCTCATCGCTGCGGTCAGCACGCTCGGTGACTTCGTCTGGGCCGGACTGCATCTGCGCCATCGCGTCGTCTACGGACTCGCCCACGGCGCACTTCTGTTTCTATGCATCGGTGCGTACTTCGGCTGGATATACAAAAAGCCGCCGACTGGAGCGCTCTACGGCCCCGCCATTGGCCTCGCAGCCGCCGGCAGCTTTTATCTCTTGGTACCTGTCGCGGGCTACTCCGTGATGTTCTTCGTATGGGCCTTCATCTGGATGGCGCTGGCCGTCCTGGTTGGTCGAATTCTCCCCACCCCTGGCGCACCTAGTTCATCGGTTGTGCTGCGGGGCGTTCTGGCGATGATCGGGTCGGGTCTTGGTTTTTATCTGATCTCCGGCATATGGCGGCCCTTCGACCCTGAAGGATGGGACTATGCCGTGCATTTCCTCAGCTGGACGATCGCGTACCTCCCCGGATTCCTCGCCCTGCTCGCACTTCGCAAATCCTCGAACGTCTGAACCTTCCCGAAAGGCAGAGAAGTTGCGCGTCATGGAAGTGTCGCGCGGGCCTCTTTTACCTTCCACTTTCTTCTTTTTACTTTTACCTTACCTCTACGTGCCACATGAGCCTATCAGCGACTACGCCGTCATCGGAGACTGCCGATCGGCGGCGTTGATTTCCGCTACCGGATCCATCGACTGGTTGTGCCTTCCGCGGTTTGACAGCCCCTCTGTGTTCGGTGCCATTCTCGACGCCGATCGCGGTGGACGTTTCGTCGTGCGGCCGGTTGAGACTGCTGAGATCGCGCGCCGGTACATCGGCCACAGCAATGTGCTGGAGACGATCTTCACAACCCGTTCCGGCGTGCTGCGCGTGACCGATTTGATGCCGGTCGATACCGAGGCCGCAAAATCGCGTGAGCTTTGGCCGGAGCACGAGCTGCTGCGGAAGGTCGAGTGCCTGAAAGGCCGCATGGCGGTCGAGGTGGTCTTCGATCCGCGCTTCGACTACGGCCGAGTGGTGCCTTCCATTCGTGCAGATGGCCGTACGTTCTATTGCGAGCATGGCGCCGGAGTGCTCGCCCTGACGAGCGACATACCGTTGACTCACGAGCGAGGACACGAGCGCCTGTCCGGATCGGCAGTGTTTTCGCCCGGCCAAGGCGCATATCTTTCCCTGACCTACGCGAATGGAATGCCGGTCGTTCAGGCACCGCTGGGCGTAGACGCCGATCGGCGAGTTGAACGATCGATCGCGTGGTGGAACGACTGGGCATCAGCGTGTCGTTACAAGGGGCCCTATCGCGACGCGGTCGTACGCAGCGCTCTCGTCCTCAAGCTGTTGAGCTACGCGCCGTCCGGTGCGATCGTGGCAGCACCCACCACGTCATTGCCGGAAAAGCCGGGGGGCATTCGCAACTGGGACTATCGATACTGCTGGCTGCGGGATGCGTCGCTGACGCTTCGAGCCCTGGTCGATCTCGGCTTCGAGATCGAAGCCGAAGCGTTCCTGTCGTGGCTGCTGCACGCAACGAAGCTGACATGGCCGAGGGTCAACATGGCTTATGGGGTTTACGGCGAGTCGCATCTGCTCGAGCGGGAGCTCTCAGGCCTGTCCGGCTATGCAGATTCGCGTCCGGTACGCGTTGGCAACCTGGCGGCACACCAACTTCAGCTCGACACGTACGGCGAGCTCGCTGACGCGGCGTACGTATGGGTGTCTCGCGGCGGAACGCTCGACCGCGCATCGAAGAGCAATCTCGTGGAGCTCGGGCGGGCCGTGTGCGCGCGCTGGCGCCTGCCCGATGACGGAATCTGGGAGCGGCGCGGCGGCCGCCGCCACCATACCCATTCCAAAGCGTTGTGCTGGGTTGCGCTGGATCGCCTGCTGAAACTTCACGATTCGGGTTTTCTTCGCGTGCCGGCCGCCGAATTCCTCCGGGAGCGTGACGCGCTGCGCGCAGAGATCGAAGCCCGCGGCTACAACGAACAGCTTGGCAGCTACGTGTCTGTCCTGGATGGCGACGAGGTCGACGCGAGCCTTCTCCTGCTTGCGCTTCACGGCTACGCCGACGCGCACGGTTCTCGAATGCGCTCGACCTGCGACAGAATACGGGAACGGCTCGGCATCGACAGCCTCCTCTATCGGTATTACGAAGATGATGGGCTGCCGCCAGGCGAAGGGGCATTCGGAATCTGCGGCTTCTGGGAAGTTGCGTGTCTGGCGCAGCAGGATGAACGCGCAAGGGCGGAAGACCAGTTCGAGGCCCTCTTGAAATATGCAAACGATGTCGGGTTGTTCGCCGAGGAAATCGACCCGTCGACGGGCGCCGCACTTGGCAACTTCCCGCAGGGCCTGACGCATATCGGGCTCATCAACGCGGCACTCGCACTTCAGGAGCGCGGGACAAGATGAATGTCGCGAGCATCCTGCTGTGGGGATTTGTCGCGACAGTTGCACTCACCACGGTCATGTCCATCAGTCACGGTGTCGGCCTCACGCGCATCAGCATCCCTTTCCTCCTCGGCACCATTCTGACGGCCGATAGAGATCGGGCGCTCGTCGTCGGAACCGCATTTCACGTGGTCAACGGATGGATCTTTGCGTTTCTGTACGCGGTGATGCTCGAAAGCATTGGGTGGACGACGTGGTGGCTCGGCGCAGGAATCGGGCTGGCACATGCGCTCTTTGTGCTGGCCGCGGGCATGCCACTGATTCCAGGATTTCATCCGAGGATGGTGAGCGAGTATTACGGCCCGACGCCGAACCGCCGCCTGCAGCCTCCCGGGTTCTTTGCGCTCAACTATGGATACCGGACTCCCGCCGTTACGATCGCCGCACACCTGATCTACGGAGCGATCATCGGCGGGTTCTACAGCCTGTCCGCGTCGTTGTGAACGTCGTCTCCTCTCTGGCGCGATGCATGCATCTCTTTAAGCTGCAGAGTCACGCCCGCGGTACAGCATTCGCGAAGGTTCGCTGTACAGCGTTCGTAGGAGTACAACGGTGCTTCATTCCGTGCGTATCTGTGTATCCCTCGTGTGCGTCCAACATGTATGCAAGTTGCATGCACTACATGAAGTCGACAAGAGGACAAACGGTCGAAAGACACGGGACAGCCCGCGCGACTCTGACAATTCCGCGGAATGCGTAAGGGGGGGACAACATGCCGGAAAAGGCAACGAGGCGACGGGCGGCGAGCGCGAAGCGCAGGGGCAAGGCACCGTCGACCCAGGCTGGAGAGTACGTTCGCGAGGAAATCGAGCACGTCCGAGAGGGCAAGCATGGCGCCCGTTCGACGAAGCAGGCGATCGCCATCGGACTCTCGAAGGCGCGCCGGGCCGGTGTCAAGCTTCCGCCGCCACGCCGCGCGAAAGCCACAACGAAGCAAAGTGCGAAGTACGCCACGCGGGCGGCACGACGCCATGGCCGTCCGTCGGCACGACGCTCGCGCGCTGTCTCGCGGGCGCTGAGACGTGAAGGCCATCGCGCGGCGTCACGAAAGGCGCTCGCTCGCCAGGCCAGAAGCGCCGCACGCCACCGATCGGCACGGTCGCGTAGCGCTGCCGCGCGACGTGGGGCGCGGACCAAGGGACCACAGCTACGAAGGGCCGCCGCAAGGAAAGCCGCGCGGACTCGTCAGCGACGAAGCCGTCGCGCAGCGGCATAGGGAAACCCTTTCGACGTATCGCGTCACCGTTCAGGCCTATCCGAGGCAATACAAGCGGCCATCGTGGGTGCCGAAAATGACACGGCCATTCGCCACGGCAGGCGATGCAGTAATGGCTGAGCCGGCGTCGAACTCCGAAATCTTCGACCCTTTCATCAGATCCAACTCGTACAGGCGACCGTCGGTCGAACCCACGAATACGCGATTGCCAACGACCGCCGGAGAGGATTCCACGCGCGCGTTCGTCATGAACGTCCAGTGCGACTTGCCGGTTTGCGCGTCCAACGCATGAATCATCTTGTCGCGCCCGCCGAGGATCACCCGTCCCTGGCTGAGCGCGGCCGACGAATAGTACCGGAAACAACCGCTCGGGGTGCCGATACGTCCACATCACTTTGCGCGCCTTCATGTCGATGCCGATTACCTCGTTCTCGAATGTGCCGACGTATGCGGCACCTCCCGCGAGTGCCGCTGATGCGCCCATGTAGGCGCCGATCGGCACGTTCAGCACCTCGCGTCCGTCGGCCACACGGATGCCCCGGAACGTTTCGTCACAGCCCGAAACATATGCGATGCCGTCGAGCACCGATGGCGTCGCGTGCACGTAACCCTGAAATTCGACCTTCCACGAGACCGTGCCCTTCGCAGTCGATAGCGCGTACAAAAACCGATCGTAAGATCCGATCAGCACCTTGTCCCCCACCACAACCGGCGACGATCGAATCTCACCCATCGTCTTGAACGTCCACAGCGCCGTTCCTGTTTTCGCGTCGACGGCGTGAAACGTGCCCGTGAGATCGCCCACGTAGACCACGCCGTTCGCCACAGTCGGAGACGACTCGCCGATTTCGGCCGTTTTGTACCGCCAGCGCACGGCGCCGGTCTGGAAATCGAGCGCGATCAATTCTCCCGCCGCCGATCCCACGTAAACTGCACCGTCGGCGATCGCGGCAGACGACTCGATGGCCTCGCCGGCATCGAACGTCCACATCACCTTGAGTGCCGGCGCCAGCGACGATGAGGCGATGCCCGTCAGCTGTGGATTCGCGCGGAACTGCGGCCACGACGTTTGTTGTTGCGCAATCACGGTATCCGACGGTAGTGCGCAACTTGAGTTGCCCCCTGCGAACATCGGTATCAACAGGACAGCACACGCGGCGCAGACTAGAGTGCGCATTGATAAATCTCCAGCGCCCCTTTCGTGTCGAATGGGCGCGGATTGAACGTGCCGGTCCACTGCCCGGCCGCTTCGCCGGCGAGCGCCGGGAGGTCGATTGCAGAGGCGCCCGCGTCGGCGAGTGTCCGCGGCAATCCGGCAGCGGACGCGAGCTGTGACAGGCGCGTGGCAAGCGCCCACGCGTTGGGGGCGCTAGGGGCGTTGGGGGCGCTAGGGGCGCTGGGGGCGCTAGGGGCGCTGGGGCGCTGGGGGCGCTGGGGGCGCTGGGGGCGGTCGACACACGCAGCAGGTCGGCGTACAGCGATTCTGCGGCCTCGGCATTCCACCGGACGACGTGCGGAAGCAGGATTGCGATGGCGTTGCCGTGTGTGGTGCCGTACCGCGCGGTTAGCGGATTTGCGCAGGCGTGGGTCGCGCCGAGCATCGAGAGTTCGATCGCCGTACCGGCATAAAACGCTCCCCATTGCATGGCGGCCCGAGCCTCGAGATCGTCGGGCGCCGCAACGACGCGCTCGAAGTTCCTCTCGAGCAGCCGCCACGCTTCGAGCGACAACTCCTGCGATCGCGGATTCCGCTTCGTGCAGACGAAGCTTTCCACCGCGTGCGCGATGGCGTCATAGCCGGCGGCAGCCGTCACCGATGCGGGCTGCGTCAACGTGAGACGCGGGTCGAGGATGACCGCGCGGAATGCCACCTTCGGATCGCCGCACGCCATTTTCCTGTGCGTGGCGGGATCGGAAATGATGGCGTAGGATTGCGCCTCGCTGCCCGTACCCGCAGTCGTCGGCACGCCAATCATCGGCAACATCGGCTTCGTCGCTTTCGCGTATCCCTGGAAATCGTGAATGACTCCCCCCTGCGTCAGCAGAAAGTTGATCCCTTTGGCACAGTCGAGCGAGCTGCCGCCCCCCAGGCCAATGATCGAGTCGATGCCCTTACCTGCCGCGTAGCGCCGGCCCGCATTGAGCATGTCGGCATCCGGGTTCGGTCCGAAGTCACTGAACTCGAGCGCGTTCACGCCGGCCCCCTCGAGCGACGCGTGCGCGTGCTCGAGATGCCCGGCCCTGACAAGCCCCGCATCGGCGACGAGCAACGTCCGCGAAAACCCCAGTTCCTTTGCCAGCGCGCCAAGCCGATCGATCGAACCGTCGCCCGTAAGCACGCGTATATCCGTCATAATCTGCAATCAGGCAATCCTCAATCTGGAAACAATCTTCCAATCTGCGAATCTAGCAATCTTCCAATGAAGTGACGATTAACTCGCCTCGCTGACCGAGCTCATGTTGAAACGCTCGATGCGAAGCGCGGGCGCTTTCGACCGGAGAAACTCATCGTGCTCTCGGGGGAGCGCCAGGCTGCTACGCCCGACCTGTGTGGCCTGCGCCAACGCCACAATTGGGCTCATGTTCCAACGGAAGTTATTGACAGCGCCCTTCACGCGCCCGCCCTCGATGAGAAATACGCCGTCGCGCGTCAGTCCCGTGACGAGCGCCGACTGCGGATCTACCGTGCGGATGTACCAGAAACACGTGACGAGCAGCGCGCGGGAAGTCTCGGCGATCATCTCGTTCATCGACGGCCCGCGGCCCTCGAAGATGAGATTGTTGATGTATGGTACCGCGGTTGGCGCGCCGACTTTCGCAGCCCAGTAGCGCGGCGTAATCAAATTCTGCAGCACACCCTCGCGCACCCATTCAGTAGGCCGGAGATCGAGCCCGTTGTCGAATACCGACGAAGCGCCCCCCGAGTCGACGCCGTAATGAAACGGCGTGGCCTCGATGCCGGGATGAGCCGGATCCGAATACAGGCTCACATTCCCGAAAAGCCGGTCGCCGACGAGCGTGCCGCCGCCCGGCCTCGAGTACGGGCTGCGCCCTTCGTCGGCATCGCGCCGCGTCATGAACCAGTACGCGGCGATCGCGAGATCGGCGGCGGCAGACGGCTCGAGCAGCACTTCATAAGCGCCTGCCGGCATCTCGAGGCTGCGCGCGGCCCAGTCGAGGCGCTGGCGCAGCGTCTCGAACATCTCGCGCAAATTGATGTCGAGAAAGTCGTGCGTGATCTGTCCAACCCACGACGACCGGGCGAAGTCGGACGTTTTGCCGGTGATCTCGACCTTGCCGATGCGCTCGGTATGCCGCCGCCTCAGCCCTGTCGAAGTGGCGACGAAAGTCGTCGCGGTCTGAAACTCCGAGTAGCCGAACGTCGCGATGTCGGCGCGTCGCGCGTCTTCGTACAACTTCTGGAGCTGCGGCACGAACGGATCGAACACGTGAATATCCGAATCGGCTGGAGGCGCCTGCCAGTCGCTCCCGCCGCCCGTCCCGGCGAGAAGCGGCACATAGTCGGGCGCCTCGGGACGGCGCTCGCACGCGGCTTCGGATTCGCGCACGATTTCTTCCAGCCGCTCGGGCGGGAAGTATGTGCGCGTCACCGACGCGACGCGGCGGCCTGCGATCGAAACCACCGACAACTGCGCTTCATCAGCATCGCCGTTGGTGGTCACCGTGTTGTGCGCCCAGCGGATATTGACGCTCGCAACCCGGCGTCCGATGACAATGCAGCCATCCGCTTTAGACAGGCGCAGGACTCGATCGATGGTTTCCTGGAGGGTCAGGACCCCTCCTGCGCGGTGTTGAGGATGTTGACCTGCCGAAAGAGCGCGGCAGGACACCCGTGCGAGACGGGTGCGATCTGACCGGGCTGACCTTTGCCGCAATTGAACGCGCCACCCAACACGTAGGTCGACGGCCCGCCAACTGCTTCCATGGAGTTCCAGAAATCAGTCGTGCGCGACTGATACGCCACGTCCTTGACCTGCCCGACGACTTTTCCGCCGCGCACCTGAAAGAACTTCTGCCCCGTGAACTGAAAGTTATAGCGCTGCATGTCGATCGACCAGCTCTTGTCGCCGACGATGTAGAGCCCGTCGCCCATGCGCGACAGGAGGTCGGTCAGCGTAGTGGGCTCGGCGCCGGCGCTCAACGACACATTCGGCATGCGCTGCAACGGCACTCGGCCGGCCTGATCGGCGAACGCACAGCCGTTGGAACGCCCGAATCCCTGCTTGTGCGCCATCTGCCGATCGAGCTGGTAGCCTACGAGCACGCCGTCGCGGACGATATCCCACGTCTGCGCCGCCACTCCCTCGTCGTCATAGCCGACGGTGGACAGCCCATGTTCGACCTGGCGGTCACCCGTCACGTGCATCATCGGCGCGCCGAATTGCAGAGTGTTGAGTTTATCGAGCGTTGCGAACGATGTGCCCGCGTAGTTCGCCTCGTATCCGAGCACGCGGTCGAGCTCGGTCGAGTGGCCAATCGACTCGTGAATCGTGAGCCATAAGTTGGTCGGATCGACGACGATGTCGTAACGGCCTGGGTTGACGGAGGGCGACGCCATCTTCTGCTCCAACAGCGACGGAATCTCGTCGGCGTCCTTTTCCCAGTCGTACCCCGTCGTGAAGTACTCCCATCCCTTCCCGGCCGGCGGCGCCGCGTTTCCCATCGTCTCGAAGGCGCCAGTGGCCTTGTCGATGCGCACGGCGGTCAGGTCCCCTTTCACGCGAACACGCTGCTGGACGATGCGCGACCCCGCAAGAGAGGCCAGGTATTTCTGCTCGCGGACCAGCATGACATGCGAGGTGACGCGGTCGATCAATTTCGATGCGAGCGCGCGATCGTTGAGTGCGAGCAGAAAATCGATCTTCTTATCTTCGCGAACAGCGAAGGGATCGATTTCGTAGCTCGACACGTAAGTGTCGTTGTAGACGGGCTCGCCGGCCAGCACAACGGGCTCGGTGTTGAGCGGCGAGAGCGCTTCCGCGACTTCGACGGCACGCCTCGCGACGGCGGACACAGCCTCGGTCGTCAGATCGATGCCCGCGGCGAACCCCCACGCGCCTTTCGCGACGACGCGCACGCTGAACCCTACCGTCTCGCTCTCGACCGACGTCTGCAGCTCTCGATCGCGTGCGACGATGATGTGACTGCGAAGGCGCTCGACGCGGAAGTCGGCGTACGTGGCGCCGCGCTGACTGGCGATCTGCAGAGCAACGTCGGCGAGGCGATCGAGGGGCAGCGAGAGAAAGTCGGCGTCTACGGCGCGCGTTGTCATGGAACCCAGTTCGTCAGTATACGTCTAACGTTGGCATGGACATCGGGGAGCTGCACCACCTGCTGTTTCGTTGGCTGCATGTGGTAGCCGCCGTGCTCTGGATCGGACAGATCTGGACTCTGGCGTTCGCCGAGGGCGCACCTCAACAGGCGGCGGATACCTGGATGCGCGCCTGGGCCGGGGTCGCATGGCTCACCGGGTTCGCGCTTCTTATCGTCGTCTACTATGCGGGCGGAGCGCTTACGACGCCCGACCAGTCGTGGGGGATGGCGTTGGGCGTAGCGATTGCCGTGCTGTTGCTCACCTGGCTCCTCTACGACGCGGTCTGGACCCTGCTGGCGCAACGCCCAACTGCGGCCACTATCGTCTCGCTGGTTCTCGTCGGCGCGATCGCCCAGGGGCTGGCCGAATTCATGACGGGACGCGCCGTCTTCATCCATCTCGGCGGGACGCTCGGCAGCATCCTGCTCAACAACACCAACCAGCGGCCGCAACGCATCGTCCACAACGCGATCATCGCACCTGCGGTGATGCTGTTCATGATCAGCAATCACTTTCCGCTCATCTACGGGGGCTCGCGCCCGTGGCTGGCGGCCCCGTCGCTTGTGGCATTGGGCTGCGCGATGGGGCTCTCGCTTCGTTGGATGTCGATGCGCCGCACCGCGGCCGGACGGGCCTGAAGGCCTGTCCCAGCGTCAACACACGGTCCCGAACGAAAATCCCCGTGCACGGAGCTGCGGAATCAGCCGTCTGACGGTATCCACCGTATGGCGCTGGTCTCGTGTCGGCGCTGATTCATCACCATCGTGCATCACGATGATGTCGCCGTCGGAGACGCGCGGAGCAATACGTCGGACCGAACTGTCCGCGCTTCGCGCGCGGAACCAGTTGAAGTCCCACAGCATCCAGCCGAACCCGATCAGCTGGTAATCCGCCTCCCGGAGTCCGATGTACATCTGCCCGCTTCGCCAGCCGGCATGCGGCCTGAACGCCCGGCACGGCGTACCGCCTGCGAGCATCTCGATGCGGTCCGCAGCGGCGCGGAGCATGCGCCCGAGCTCTTTCGGAGTCATCAGCATCGGGCGCCGCGTCGATGAATGGAGCGCGACAGCATGCCCCTCTTCGAACGCGCGCCTCACGATGGGCGCGGTCTCGTCATGCAGATGCTCGTCGATGACGAAGAACGTCGCGTGCGCGCCCTCGGCGGCTAGAACGTCGAGCAGATCGGGGGTCGTCGATGGATTCGGTCCATCATCGAACGTCAGATACACCGTCGGCTTATCTGTTCGCGGCATGGCCCACACGGCGCGATCGCCAGCCATCCAATCGATGACAAACGGCGCCGGCCACATGTGGGCGAGGGCCGTCACCGCTACACCGATAATCAGAAACAACATCGGTTGTACTTTGACACAGAGGCACAGAGGCGAGCATCGACCTCGCGCCATGGCGCACCGCGCGAAGAAGGCGTGACGAATATCAAGAGTCGTTTGCACGGGTGGCTCTTGTATTCGTCACGCCTTCTTCGCGCGGCGTGGGCCGCGTTCGCGGCCCACGAGGTCGATGCACTAACGAGACATGAATTTCTCTGCGGCTCCGTGCCTCTGTGTCGAGACAGCAAATACTGGTGCAGGCGCGTTCAGCATCACTTGATCAATGTTCGCTCCAGCCTGTACAGCGCGACACAGAATGCGATGAACCCCGCGACCGCGAGATAGGCCAGATGCTCGACGATGGCGATGCTGACGCTGCCGGTTGTAAGCTGTCGCAGGAGGCCGACCGCGTGGTACAGCGGCGTCGCCCGCACGATCCACTGAACGGGAAGCGGAAACTGCGTGACAGGAACGAAGATGCCGCTGAAGAGAAACATCGGCATCACGAGCAAGCCCATCACGGTGTCGAAGTCCTGCACCTTGCGCGCAAACGTGGTCAAACAAATTGCCATGGCCGAAAACGCAGACGCGGCGAGCACCGCTGCCGGCCACGCCAGGAGCGCCCACGGCGAGAGCAGCATCGGTCGTCCAGATACCTGGCCTATCATCAAGACCACCGCAAGAAAGGCTGCTGCATACAGCGACCCGCGCCCGAGCGCCCACAACATCTCACCGAACACCACGTCGCCCACGCGCATGGGTGTGGCCAGGATGCCGTCGTAGGTTTTCTGAAAGTACAGCTTGAAGTGGATGTTGAAAAACCCGTCAGTAATGGCCCCGTTCAGGCAGCTCGACGCGAGCAGGCCCGGCGCGACAAAAGCGCTGTAGCTTACGCCGTCGATTGGCGGGACCATCGACCCGAGACCGAGACCGATGCCGAGCAGATAGAACAGCGGCTCGAAGAACCCCGATACGATCACCATCCATGTGTGTTTGTAGACCAACAGATTGCGCTGCACCATGCGCAGCGACCGCCGCGGCGAGGGTAACGCCAGCGTCGCCGTCGCCTGCATGGTCCTGCGGCTCGACGGGCTGAACAACCCGGTCACGAATAGAGCCTCCGGCGAAATTCCTGTCGGGCAATCGTGACGCCGGCGGCGGCAAGCGCCGCGAGGAACGCGACGTGAAGCGGCCACGCCGGTGGGACGGTATCGAGCGCCAGACCACGCACCAGCTCGACGCCGTGAAACAGCGGCGTCAGCCATGCCGCGCGAGCAAGCGGCTCCGGCAGCCGGCTGATGGGGACGAACACGCCGGAAAATAGAAAGAGCGGCGTGAGGACGAAGCGGAAAAGCACGTTGAACGTGTTCGAGTGCTTCCGTGTCGCGGCAAACGCCATGATCGGCGCCGCGAATGCAAGTCCGGTGAGCACGACGGCCGGAATCGCCAGAATGACGAGCGGCGAGCGGGGAATGTCGAACGCAGTCATCACCAGCACGAATGCCGAGGCGATCGCCGTCAAGCGCACCGCAATCCAGGCCAGCTCCCCGAGCACGAGATCCGTCACGTCCAATGGCGTCGCCAGAATCGCCTCGTAGTTGCGAAACCACATCATCTTGCCGAGTACCGGGTAGGTGGATTCGAAACCCGCTACCTGCATCGCGGCCGCCGCGAGCAACCCTGGCGCGAGGAACTCTGCGTAGCTGACGCCACCAGGCAGCGCAGCCCCGCCCGCGTCAACCATAGCGCCGAGCCCAAGGCCGATAGCGAGGAGAAACAGCGTCGGCTGCAGGAAGCTCGAGAAGACAGATCCGCGCCAGGCGCGCCGGTAGACGAGCGCGTTGCGCTGCACGACGCGAAACGCGCCAGTCACTCGATGAGGGCCCTTCCGGTGATGCGTAGGAACACATCCTCGAGTGTCGATCGCCGCACAACAGCGCTCGCCAGCGGGACGCCGAGCGCATGCACCTGCTGCAGGGCGTGCTCGCCGTCGGTCGTGTACACCTGGACGCGATCTGGCAACATTTCCACGCGCTCGCCGATGCCGCTCAAGCGTCCGTCCAGCGCTGCAAGGGCATCGTCTGGAAAGCGCAGTTCGAGCACTTCGCGCGTCGAATACTCCGCGATGAGCTGGCGCGGCGAGCCTTCGGCGACGATCTTGGCTTTGTCCATCACCACGAGCCGATCGCAGAGCCGCTCGGCCTCGTCCATGTAATGTGTGGTCAGCAGCAAGGTCGCTCCGCGCCGCTTCAACTGGTACAGGCGCTCCCACACCACGTGACGCGCCTGCGGATCGAGCCCCGTGGTCGGCTCGTCGAGCAGAATCAGATCGGGCTCGTTGACAAGCGCACGCGCAATCGTCAGCCGCCGCTTCATGCCTCCCGAGAGCGATTCGACCTGCGCGCCGGCGCGATCGGGCAGCTCCACGAATTCGAGCAGTGCGTCGGCGCGCTTCTCGGCCACATGCCGCGGGATATCAAAGTAGCGCGCGTACATCAGCAGGTTCTCCCGAACCGTAATTTCGGTATCGAGATTGTCCTGCTGCGGAACGACACCCAGGCGCGCCTTGATGACGCTGGCGTGCGTGCGCGGGTCCATGTCGAGAACGCGCAGCTCGCCGTCGCTCGCAGGCGACGTGCACGCAATCATGCGCATCGTTGACGTCTTTCCCGCTCCGTTCGGTCCGAGGAACCCGAACGCTTCACCTGGACGCACGTCGAAGCTGATGCCGTCGACCGCGAGAAAAGCGCCGAAGCGCTTGGTCAGGCCACGCGCATGGATCAGAGACGTACCGTTTGACTGCATCGGGGGACTGGCCACTCCTGGATCGTATTTTGTAACGGGGTGGGCAGGAGGAAAGATATGCGTCGTATTCGTGTGTCGTTTTGGGTGTGTCTGGTATTTCTCGGCGTGACCGGTGCACTAGCCGCGGTTCCGGCACAGGCACAGGTCAGTCCGGGTGCCCAGGCGGGCTTGTCGCTCGACCCCGACCAGTTCTATTTCGGGGGCCACATCGAAACCGGTCCGCTCGTCGATCGTCTCCGGTTTCGCCCGAGCGTCGACATCGGCCTCGGCGATGACACTACGCTCGTCGCCGGCAACTTCGACTTCACGTACACGTTCCCCGGCCGAAGCGGCTGGAACCTGTACGTCGGCGGCGGGCCGACCATCAACTGGTACGACTTCGACGGGGACTCCGACACAGAAGGCGGCTTCAATTTCATCGTCGGCGCCAAACAGAACAGCCGCCTGTTTTTCGAGTTGAAGATCGGAATGGAGGGCAGCCCCGACTTGAAATTCGGCGTTGGGTACACCTTCAGATAGGATCGCGGGGCGAGCCCTTGCGATTTGACTCCTTCAGCGCTAACTGAATATCGCGATAGACGGGCGGCGCGCGCAGCAGAACATGCGCGCCTCGCCCACCTCGATGCACGCATCAGCTACGCCCGCCTGGCCGCCGTTGCCGCGATCGCACTCACTGGCTGGCTGGTGTTTGCTGCGCACATCTGGCCGTGGACCTTCGCCGTTCCCATCTCCGCGTTCGTCGCGCTTGCTGTGTGGCACGACCGGGTCCTTCGCAGGCTCGACTGCGCGGCTCGGGCCGTCAAGTTTTACGAAGATGGCATCGCACGCCTTGAAGACCGATGGCACGGCATCGGCGAGACGGGCGTGCGGTTTCTCACCGAGGAGCATCTCTACGCGCCAGACCTCGATATTTTCGGTCAAGCTTCATTGTTCCAGCTGCTCTCTCGCGCCCGGACCCAGCTCGGCGAAGAACGGCTCGCACGATGGCTGAGCGCTCCAGCCGCGGTGTCCACCGTTCGCGAGCGACAGGAATCAATTGCTGAGCTCCGCGAGGCCCTGGATTTTCGCGAGACGCTGGCCACGGCCGGCGGAGCGTCGCGTGACATCGACACCGTCGCGCTCAGCGCATGGGCGTCTGCGCCTGCAGCTCCAGAGCGTCTTTGGCTGCGATCGGCGGCGGTTGTGCTGGCGGCGGGCATCATCGGCGGGGTTATCTTGTGGGCGCGAGGGGGTCCAGTGGCGCCGCTATTGGCCGTCATCATCGCTAAAATGCTCCTCACGCGCCCGTCGCGTCAGCGCGTGTCGCGCATCATTCGCGGTGTCGAAAGGCCGCTCAGCCAGCTCGACGTTCTAGCCGACACGCTCTCGCTCGTCGAGCAGTCGACCTTCCGCAGCCCGCAACTCATCGATATTCGCGCGCAGATGAACAGCGGCGGTGTCATGCCATCCCAGGCCATCCGTCGCCTCAAGCGGCTGGCCGACATGCTGGACTGGCGTCGAAACACGTTTTTTGCGCCACTGGCGGCCACTGTGTCGTGGGGGCTGCATCTTGCGTCGGCGATCGAAAGCTGGCGCCGCGAATTCGGCGCGAAGGTCATCGCATGGCTCTCGGCGGTGGCCGAGTACGAGGCGCTGGGTTCACTGGCCGCCTATGCGTACGAACACGGGGACGATCCGTTCCCGATCTTCGTCGAGGATGGAGGGCCGGCGCGATTCGAAGGCGCGAGCCTGGGCCATCCGCTGGTGCCGGCTGCGCGCATGGTGCGCAACGACGTGCTGCTGACGCCGCAGACACGCCTGCTGATCGTGAGCGGCTCGAACATGTCGGGCAAGAGCACGCTGTTGCGCACTGTGGGGGTGAATGCCGTGCTGGCGATGGCCGGCGCACCGGTGCGGGCGGCCAATCTCACGCTGACGCCGCTCGCCGCAGGCGCGAACCTGCACGTCCACGACTCGCTGCAGGCGGGACGCTCGCGATTCTTCGCGGAAATTTCGCGGATCAGACACATCGCCGATCTCGCAGGGCGCGAGCCGGCTCTCCTCTTTCTACTCGACGAGCTGTTTCAGGGTACCAACTCCCACGATCGCAGGATTGGCGCCCAGGCACTGCTCCTCAACCTGATCGATCGCGGCGCGATTGGTCTGACGACGACGCACGATCTTGCGCTGACGGCGATCGCGGATCAATCGGGAGGGCGGGCGGTAAACGTGCACTTCGAGGATGAGTTGAAGGACGGCGAGCTGATCTTCGACTACCGGATGAAACCCGGTCCAGTCACGCACAGCAACGCGCTCGCCCTGATGAAAGCGGTTGGCTTACCTGTAACCAGCACAAAGAATTGGTAGATTGGAAGATGGGTAGATTGGAAGATTACGAAAAGCCTCAGTGTCTTCTTAATCTTCCAATCTTCCAATCTTCCAATCTCCCAATCTACCAATTCCTTCTGACCTCACGCGCCGACGTCACGCCATTGCGAAGCCCGAGGTTGCGCAGATCCGCAACGTCCTCGCTCACCGTGACGCAGCGCGAGTCGCGGGATGCACCTTCGCAGAGCTCCCACGCGCCGCCGTGGACCTGCACGCTGCGGGCTCGGTCGCCCGTGGATCCCAGATTGGTCGCGTTGTTCATGACGTCGCGCGCGTCGCCTCGGAAGTTCGGACGATCGTAGAGCACAAGGCGCGACTGACGGTAGTTGGTGTTGCCTCGTTGATTGCCCCAGCCCCATCCACGGCCGTTGTTGCCCCGCACGAATCCGACCGCGCGCATCGAGGAGATGCGATCGTTCCAGCCTTCGGCTCTCAGGTCGTCGATCGTTCCCTGAAACACGCGACACCCTCCCCCGAAATTGACGTCGCGGCAAACCTCCCATGCCTGGTTGCCGTCGACTTCGAGGCTGCTGATCCGATCGTTCAACCCATGCTGCCGCAGGTCTGGCACTTCGTTGCGCAACGTAATGCTGTCTCCGCGGAAATCTGGATGCTCGTAAACCGTGATGCCGCTGTATCCATATCCCCTGCCTCGCTGAGCGGACGCATCCAGCGAGAATGCCGAGACCGTCAGAACGAGAGCAAGCGCAAATCGAAAAGCCATGGCCACCTCCGTGCGGTCTTGAGTGCAACCGTCATGCCGCCGAAAATGGCTGATAATTCCGGGCAATTCTGCGAAACGAAGCACCCCGTGTCCGCCGTCCAGGACAACTCATCGGAATTGGAAGATTGGAAGATTGGGGGATTGGGAGATTGAAAGCCTTTCTGCTGCTCGTTGAGAGCATTCGCATGATCGCCGAGGCGATGCGCCGCCATTCGGGTCCGGAGAATCAGCAGAAATCCGGCGATCGTTTTACGGACGACGTGACGGCCAATCCAGAATCCCCAATCCCTGATCCCTAATCCGTCGGCGTCAGTAGTTCGTCGTGCGATCAATGAGTCCCCGCTCGCGCGCGACATGATCGCAATGCCGGAACGTCGCTGCTGCGAGTGCTCCGAGCGCCAGGGTCATCGCGACCACCAGCACGAGCAGCTCGCCATCGCCAATGCCTGACAACGACGCATACTGGTGCGCGACGCGGCCGACGAGCGCGCGTCGCACGAGTTCGAGCCAGTACGTCACCGGCATCGCGTAGCCTATCGGCCTCAGCCAGGCCGGCAGCACATCGAGTGGAAAGACGGCGCCGCAGAAGAGGTACAGCGCGCCGGCGACGGCTTCTCCCACGAGCCACGATCCGTGCGCAATGGTGAGCACGAGGCTTGCGAGGGCCAGCCCCATCATCGCCAGCATCGCGATACCGATGCACAGCGCGACGATGAACAGGCCCCAACGCACTTCGGCCGGATTCAATTGGAGATGCAGGAACGCGATGCCGAACCCGAGCGTGATCACCACCGACAGCGACGTCGTGAGGAATCGCGCGACGCCGCGGCCAATCAGATACATCGGGATGCTGACGGGCGCAACATACATCGACTTCAACGTCCTGAAACGCTCGCGATCGTCAACCACGGACTGCGCCATGCCCGCCATGATGGCCCCGACGAACATGTAGAAAGCGTTGCCGACGTACATGTACGAGAACGCCGCCGAGGTGAAGTTCCCCTGCGTCACCATGCCGAACATGACGACGAGAATCGCCGCCGATGTGAGCGGCTTGATGATCGAGTAGAGCGCGAATAAAGCCGGCGACGCCCAGTTCGACTCGATCTGCCATCCGAGCCACGCCGCTGTTCGTAGTGATGTCCACATACCTGCTCCCTACGCTGGCGGTTCTGGGTTCTGGGTGCTGGGTTCTGGGGTTCTGGTTCTGGGTTCTCGGTTCTAGGTTCGGTGTACCGCGCACGCAAGAACTGAGAACCATCGAACCCGCATCTAGAACCCAGAACCCCGAACCTGGAACCCCGAACCAGAACCCAGAACCACAGAACCCAGAACCCCAGAACCGCCGTGATGCTGCTACGCCCTTGCCTCCGTTAGTCTGCCTTCTGCAATTGCAACCCGCTCCAGGTGCCTCAACAACCAGCGGGCAACCGTGAGGAAGACGAGGCAGAGAACAGCCAGCACGGCCACCTCGGTTCGCACGTCGAGAAAGCCGAGCTCCGCGCCGGACTTGAACGACAACTGACGAATCGCATCCAGCGCGAGTGTCAGCGGGATGATTGACGCCCCCGCCGCAACCCAGAAATTGAAGCTGCGGATCGGAAAAAACGTCCCCGACAGGAGGAATACCGGTTCCTGCGCCAGGTTCACGAGATGCCACCCCTCGCGGCCCAGAAGCAGGAACATCGACGCGAACATCATCCCCATGCCATAGAGCGCGACGAGCGAGAGCACGAACACTGCCGTCAGCAACGGCACGCTCTCGACGGCGAACTGCACGTCGAACAGAAGGCTGCCGAGGGCGAGGATGCTGCCCGCGCGCAGGGTCGTCGTGAACATGCCGCCCAGCGCCATGCCCAGCAGAATCGCCATCATCGAGTTCGGGGCCATGATGTACAGCGCAAGGTTGCCCGTCTCCTTCTCCCAGAAGAGCTGGTTCCCCATCGACCACAAAACGTTCATCCAGTACGCGCTCATCGCGCCGCCGATAATCACGAACCCAATCAGATCGGCCGGCGCATTGTTCGCGCGATAGATGAACACGTACGCGCACAGTCCGATGAGCGGCAGCACGATGTCGAAGACCATCCACCATTTCTCGCGCACGTTCATGACGAGCCGCGGGTACGCCCTGGCGGCAACTGTTCGCGCGAACAGCCGCCACCCGGACGCGCGACCCTGAACCATCGACAGCCGACTGTCGACCCTGGACTCTGGACCGTCGACTCTCGACTGTCGCCTCTCGCCTGCCGACTGTCGACTATCCATGTTCCACCTCCTCCATGCTGCGGCCCACGAGATCGACAAACACGTCCTCGAGCGTCGGCTCGCGTTTGGTAAGCGTCACCAGGCCGATTTGTCTCGACTCGAGCAGCCCGATCACCGGACCGAGCACGCGCTCCTCCTGCAGGATCAGCTCGATCGAGGACCGGCCGTCCCTGGCATGATGTGTCGCCTTGCGCACGCCTGCCAGATCTGCGAGCGCCGCCGCGTCGCCGTCGCCGAGCGGGGTCGTCTCGAGATGAAAGATCGGCTCCCGCTGCAGCCTCCGCTTCAAACTCGACGGCGTATCGCACGCAAGCACCCGCCCGGCGTTGATGATCGCGACTCGATCGCACAGCTCATCGGCCTCGACCATGTAATGCGTCGTCAACAGCACCGTACGCGTCGCGTCATCGTTTACCCATCGCCGAATGTAGCGACGCGCGTCGCGTGAGGCCTCGACGTCGAGACCGAGGGTCGGTTCGTCGAGAAACAGCACCTTCGGATCGGTGAGAAATCCGCGGGCAATGTTCATCTTCTGCCTGAGACCTGTGGACAACTGCGACGACTTGGTGTGCATGCGATCGGACATTTTGACGATGTCGAGCAGCTCGACAATTCGCCTGTTCGCGTCCGCGGAGCTGAGCCCGTAGAACTGCGCGAACATCCACAGGTTTTCGCGCACGGTCAGCAGCCCGTACCCCGACGCCTCGCCGCCGGAGACCATGTTGATGCACGGCCGCACGAAGTGAGGCTCGCGGTGCACGTTGTAGCCCTCGACACACGCCCAGCCGGACGACGGTGCGAGCAGCGTCGTGAGGATCTTGATGAGCGTCGTCTTACCGGCGCCGTTCGGGCCGAGCAGCCCGAAGAGCTCGCCTCTCGGCACGCTCAGTGTGACGTCGCTGAGGGCGACCCGTTCTTTGGCGTCGTCCTTGCTGTTCTTCCGCGATTTGTAGATTCGCCCCAACCGCTCTGTCTCAATCGCCAGCGCCCGCATATTTCCCCCGGCTTCGTGTCCGGCTTCCGCCTTCGCGTAAAGCTACGGCGGCGGACCAAAAAAAGGCCATCACCTTGCGCAGGTGATGGCCTTCTTGAAAGGGCTTCTGGTGTGGCTACATCACCCGGGCACGCAGACACGAATGGCGACGCCGAAGGCGCCGCGCATGGTCTGACTCACGAAATAGCGAAGGGTGATTGGCTTCATCAGAGTGAGGTAGGAGAACACAGAGAGGGGTCCTGTGTCAATGTGGGGAGCGAAATGACGAACATGGACCCCACACCCGACTCGCTGGTGCATGTGATGTCTCCGCCGTGAGCGACGAATATCGTGCGCGCGATCGACAGCCCGAGACCCGAGCCGCCCATCTCGCGCGAGCGTGCCTTGTCGACGCGAAAGAATCGATCGAAGACGCGCGGCACTGCCTCGGCAGGGATGCCGATTCCGGTATCCACGACCTCGATGCTCGCCCTGCCGCCGGATTCCCGCGTCGAGATTGTCACCGAGCCGCCGGGCGTGTTGTAAAGGATCGCGTTGGCAATGACGTTGTTCAACGCTTCGCGCAACTGCTCGGCGTCGCCGTTTACCGTAAGCGGTTCGCCGTCGACCGACAGACGCACGCCTCGCGCCTGCGCCACCGGCGCGAGCCACGTCACGACGTCGCCAATGAGCGTGTGCATGGCGACCGGAGCGGGCTCCTGCAGGTCGGCGCCAACGTCGGCACGCACGAGCGCGAGCAGCCGTTCGACAATGTCCTGCATCCGAAGGGCAGCCCGCCTGCCCACCGTCAGCGCCTCTTTGTACTGTTGCGGAGTGCGGTCGCGATCGAGCGCCCATTCAGTCTCCGCACGCAACACCGAGATTGGCGTGCGGAGCTCGTGCGAGGCATCGGCAATGAAGCGGCGCTCCTGCTCCACCGCCAGACGCAGGCGATCGAAGGCGTCGTTCAGAGTGGAGGCCACCTGCTCGAGCTCGCTGTCGGTCTGCTCGACCGCGATGCGCGCGTTGAGATCGCCCTCCGACATCGCGCGTGCCGTCCGGCTGATCCGCTTAATCGGCGCGAGCGCGCGACCCGCGACGAACCAGCCGCCGAAGATGGCCACCGCGAGGGTGGAAAGGCCCGCGAGCGCGACGTTCAGGAACAACCCCCATTCCGTGCGCTGCAGGTCGGCGATGTCGCGGCCGACGAGCACGGTCGCTCCGCCAGACGCCTGGAACGACTTTTCACGGCGACCTTGCAGGTACTCCCGCGCACGACCTGCAGATCCGGATCTGACTGATCGACGAGCTCGCCATTCGGTCCCCAGATGACGTAGTACGGCCGGCCTCCCTCGCGACGGAAGAAGTACGCCGCCGCGTCTGCGGGGAGCTCGAGATCGAAGCGGCCGCCGTCGACCGGCTTCAACGCGCTGTTCACCTCGCGCGCGTACGCCTCGAGCTCGGCGTCCACGCCTGCCATCATCGATCGCCAGGATTGATACACGACGGCGCCGCCGTACAGCACGACAACGAGGGTGAGCACGAGCGCGTACCAAAGGACGAGACGAACGCGCAGGGAATCACGCATTGACGATGTACCCCTGACCGCGGCGTGTGTGGATGACAGTGGGCCCAAGCTTGCGGCGCAGCGCGGCAATGTGGACGTCGATGACGTTCGAGAACACGTCGCTCGCCTCGCTGTAGATGTGCTCGCAAATCGCCGATCGTGTGACGAGCGTGCCGCGGTGGCGCACCATCAGCTCGAGAATCGAGTACTCGCGCGCTGTGAGATCGACCGGCACGTTGTCGCGATATACCAGCCGCGCGGCCCTGTCGATGGTGATGTCGCCGACGACCAGCACCGGCGCCGGGTTGCCGCCGGCGCGCCGGACGAGCGCCCTGAGCCGCGCGACCAGCTCGGAAATGGCAAACGGTTTCGGCAGGTAGTCGTCGGCGCCGAGGTCGAGCGCCTTCACGCGATCGGCAACCGCGTCGAGCGCCGTCAAGATCAGCACTGGTGTTCGCACACCTGACGCCGGGCTTTGCGCAGTGGGGTGGCTGTTGGGAGGGCCTTGCCGGAGATCCTTCAGCAGCGTCCAGCCGCTGCGCTTCGGCACCATCAGATCGAGCACGACGGCGTCGTAGGAGACCTCGGCGAGCATGAACTGCGCTTCGTCGCCATCCGACGCGATGTCGACGGCAAAATGCGCTTCGCCGAGCGCGCGGCTCAGCGTGCTGGCCAGGTCGGCCTCATCTTCGACGACGAGCACTCTCATTGTTTGTTAGCAGGTGCGCCGCCGCCTTTCGGCGCTTCGGTCTCGTCCTCGATGCGGAAGTCGTCGAACATCACCGTCGAGTCGCCGCCGGTCCAGAGGCCGACGCCGGCACGCGCGCGCGGCGAGCGGTCGCGCTCGTCCAGCACGCGGATGCCGCCGAGGTACACGCGGATCAACCCGTCCTCATGGAACACCTTCAACGAGTGCCAGGCATCAGGATCGAGCTCGAGATCGTCTTCGCGCTCGAGCCGGATGCGGTTGCCGTTGACGACGCGGTACATCGCGAGCTCCTGCCTCACGAGATCGAGCTGCGCCGAATAGTGGTTCATCGGATCCTGGTATTTCCATACCACACCCGCTGAGCGCCCACCGCCGATCGCCTTGAAGCGCACCGACACCTGGACATCCTGATACTGGGATGCGGAAAAGATCGCCACCGCGAAACTGTCCGGAGGGGAAGGTTTGCCTTCGTGCACGAGCACACGCGCCGTGCCCTCGCGTCTGACCGCCCAACTGTCGGCCGCCGCCTCGCGGCCGGCAGCGACCGTGAATCCGGCGGGGGGCGCACCGATCTTGTCGTCGTCGAACGTGCGAAGGACCACGTCCTGAGCCGCCACGGCAGCCTGGAGAAACATCGACAGCGCCAGCAGCAACATGCGTTCAATGAATTGTAGCCCTACCGCGTGAAGCTGCCGTGAAGGATTTCGCTCTCGCCACTTCACAGCACCTTCATCCCCAGACCGCTATAAACACTGGGAATTCCTGGTTGCGCCGATGGCGCGGATCGCGGGACGAGAAGCGAGCGAGGAGCGTCTGCATGTTGTGTCGGTGGGTCATCGGGTTGGTGCTCGTGTGTATGTGGCCGTCGAGTGTCGTTGCGCAGGACGCGAACGGACGGCTCAAGGTGTACCTGGACTGCAACAACTGCTTCGGCGATTACATCCGCGAAGAAGTCGACATGGTGGAGTACGTCCGCGACCCCGCCGAGGCCGACGTGCACATCATTGTTTCGAGAGCGGACACCGGCAGCGGCGGCATCGAGCGCGCTATCGCGCTGATCGGCCTCGGCCGTTTCAAGGGCAGCGACTACAATCTGCGCGCGATTTCGCAAAGCGGCGACACGGAGGACACGCAACGTCTGCGGCTGGCGACAGCCATCACCATCGGCCTGCTGAATTACCTTGCGAGTGAGGGCGTCAAGGGCGGATTGACCGTCGAGGTCGAGCAGATCGCGCAGCCGGGGCAATCGGGGCCTGTGGTCGATCCGTGGAACTTCTGGGTGATGAGCGTGCAGGGCTCGGTCGCGATGGCCGGCGAAGAAAGCAGCCGACAGTTCGACCTGAGCGCCGACCTGGGCGCGGATCGGATTACCGACGACTGGAAGATCACGATGGGGTTCGAAATCGAGCACAGCCGCGAAGATTTCGATCTCGACGAGGACGAGCCACTGCGCGCGGTGCGCAACGAGCGCGACTTCGACGGCCTACTCGCGCGCAGCGTGAACAATCACTGGTCGGTGGGCGGCCGCGCGAGCATCGAGTCCTCGACGTTCGAGAACATCGCGATTCGTTTGTTCACCGGTCCCGCGATCGAATTCAACCTGTTCCCGTATTCGGAGTACACCCGCAGGCAACTGCGTTTCGGCTACGCGGTTGGGCCGTATTTCGCGCGGTATCGCGAACAGACGCTGCTGTTCACGTTCCGCGATGCGATGGCCCAGCAGCAGGCATCAGTCACGCTCGACCAGCGCGAACCGTGGGGATCGCTCCAGGCCGAGCTCGAATACTCGGCGTTTTTTCCCGACGTCTCGCTCTACCGCATCGAGCTCGAAGGCGACGTCAACGTGCGGCTCGCACGCGGACTTTCACTGTCGATCGAGGGCGCGATGGGCCGGCTTCGCGATCAGATTTCGATTCCCCGCCGAGAGCTCAGCGACGAGGAGGTGCTGTTGCGGCTCCGCCGTCTGCGCAGCGGCTACGAGTACAACCTGCAGATCGGCCTCACCTACACGTTCGGATCGATATTCAACACGATTGTGAACCCGCGGTTCGGGCAGTAACGCGGTGGGTTGGTCGATGGTCCATGGTCCTGGGTCGATGGGCGATGGTCCGTCTGGTCGGATGGACGATGCGCTCAGAGACCCTTGACCGGCGACCATGACCGACCATGGCCCATTGACCCAAGACCATTGACCATCGACCCCATCGAATGGAACGCCTCGTGCATGCGACGCGGCGGAGGTGCAGGCATGTTTGGCATTCTCGGATGGATTGTTTTTGGACTTATCGTCGGCGTAATCGCCAAGCTGTTGATGCCAGGTAAAGATCCAGGCGGGATCATCGTGACCATTCTGCTCGGCATCGTGGGTGCAGTCCTGGGTGGCTATGCCGGTCGCGTGATGGGTTTGTACGGCCCAGCCGATAGTGCCGGCATCTTCATGTCGATTCTGGGCGCTATCGTAATCCTGCTGATCTATCGGTTCGCGGTGGGCGGACGCCGGACCATCTGAAGAACCTGCGGTTCCAGGTTCAGGGTTCTGGGGTTCTGGGTTCTGGTTCGGGGGTTCTCAGTTCACGGTTCGCGAACCGCGAACCCGGAACCCGGAACCAGAACCTCAGAACCAAGAACCCAGAACCCCAGAACCGAACTATTCACGCTACCCCCAGTACACTTCCCCAGCCGCGAGGTGCGCCTTCACCACATCCGGGTTCAGCGTGATGCCCAATCCCGGCTTGTCGCTCACCTGGACGAAGCCGTCCTTGATATACGGGCCATCGAGGGCCAGCACCTGATCCATCCAGCCGCCCTCGCCCGTCACCGTCTCGCACGACATGTAATCGCGGATTGACGCCGCCCACTGGCATGTCGCGTACGTGTTCACCTGGCTGCCGGTGTTATGGCAGGCCATGGGCAACCCGAAGATGTGCGCGAGGTCGGCGATGCGCTTGGTTTCGAGGAAGCCGCCCGAATTGCGGAGATCGGGATGCAGGATGTCGGCGCCCTGATTCAGGATGAAGTCCTTGAATCCCTCGCGGCGCGCGAGATTCTCGCCCATGCAGATCGGCACCTTCGAGCTCTCGCACAACCGCTTCCACGAGTCCGAGTAGTCGACCGGAAGCGGATCTTCCAGCCACACCGGCTTGATCGACTCGATCGCGTCGGCGATCTGAATCGACGTGCGCAGATCGTATTCCCAGTGGCAGTGCACCATGATGTCGTGGTCCCAGCCAATCGCTTCGCGGCAATTCTCGAATCCCTTTTGGATGTTCATCAGCTCGCGGGTCGTCAGCATGCGATTCGACGGATCGCGCGCAAGATCGGTCTTCATGTCGGTATGCGGAAACCCGAACTTGTGGCATGTGAACCCGCTCGGATGTGCCTTGACCTGCGCCGCCCACTCCTTGACACGCGCCTTTGTCGAGCATGTTCTTCGGCGCTGCGTGATCGTAGACGCGCACGCGATCGCGGAACTTGCCGCCGAGCAGCGTCGAGGTCGGCACGTCGAGTATCTTGCCGGCGAGATCCCACAGAGCCATCTCGACGCCACTGACGGCGCGGATCAGATTGTGGGCCGATCCGTCCGTCCGCGTCCCGCTCAGGCTGCGCGTTCCGACGCCGAAATCGGTGTAGATCGTATCGATCTCGAGCGGGTCTTTTCCCACCAGCCACGGCTTGAACGAGAGGATCTGCTCCTTCACTCCGACGCCGGGACTCCCATAGGCTTCGGCAATGCCGAACAATCCATCGTCGGCCGTAATCTTCACGAGTGTGTAGGTACGGCCACCCTCGAGCAGCATCGCCTGCACGTCGCGAATCTTCACGCGCTTGCGCTGGGCGGCAGCGAGCTCGTGGAACTGGAGGAGAAACGGAAGGGCGGCGGTGTAGCCAAGAAACTCGCGGCGCGAAACGGGAGCCATTGAAGCCTCCTGTGTAAGTGGTAGCTTTTGAGGCGTAAGGCTAACACACACAGGAGTTCAGAAGATCAAGAGATCAGAAGGGTTTCTGACCTCTTGGTCTTTTGGTCTTCTGATCTTCCGATCTTCTGTTCAGTTCTTCCAGGTTTTGGGGACAGCCTGTTCGATGGATTCGGACACTTCATCGAGCGGACGATTGCCGTCAAGAATGGCGGCCGCGCGGCGGCGGCGGTAGTACTCGAGCACCGGCTCGGTCTCGCGCGAGTACACCGCAAGGCGCTCCCTGATGACAAAAGCCTCATCGTCCTCGCGCCCGCGGCCGGCGAGGCGGCGGATCACCTCGTCCACGTGCACGACGAGCGCGATCACGGTGAGGCCGCCGCGATCGGCGAGTATCGCATCGAGCGCCGCGGCCTGCGGGAGCGTGCGCGGAAACCCGTCGAGCACGAACCCGTTCGCCGTGTCCGGATGCTCGAGACGCTCGGCCACAATCGGGATGATGAGGTCGTCGCCCACGAGCGCGCCGCTCTGCAGCGTGTCGCGGACGAGCGCGCCGACGCGCGTGCCGTCCTGAATCGCCTTCCGCAATATGTCGCCGGTCGAAATCTTGGGGATGCCATGGCGCGCGGCAAAGAGGTCCGCTTGCGTCCCCTTACCGGCGCCGGGAGGCCCAAAGAACACCAGGTTGAGCGGCACCTTCGTTACTGCGGTCCGGCGAGCGACCCGGGGACGCGGAAGACCCGCAGTTGACACCGAAAGTTGGTCCATACGTTTTTCACCCTGCCTGGCCGCGTTTGAAGCCCTCGATGAGGTGATTTCCTCGGCACGTATTGTCGGACGGCGCGCCCCGGGCACGCTAAAAAGTAATCCCGGCGCTGAATTAGACAATTGAATTGTTCTTATTTCAGTAATTAGTAAACTTAATAGGCCCAACTCTGCCACTCTGGCTTGATCCACGACCTGCGCCACATCCGCGCGTTTCTCACGCTTGCCCGCGCCGGCAGCTTCACGCGCGCGGCCGCCGAGCTCCATATGTCGCAGCCCACACTCACGGTGCAGATTCAGCAGCTCGAATCGGCGCTCGGCGTCAAGCTGTTCGATCGCAGCAAGCGGCACGTCGCGATCACACAGGCCGGCCGGGATCTGCTGGTGCCGCTCGAGCGCATCCTGCTCGACGTCGAGGCGATCGCGGCGAGCACCGAAGAGCTGCTCGCGCACCGGCGCGGGCTCGTGACGGTCGCCGCGCTGCCGTCGGTGGCCGCGGGCCTGCTGCCGAGCGCGATCCGGAAGTTATCAGAGTCCTATCCCGGCATCACCGTCCGCGTGTTCGACGGCGTGGCATCGACCGTCGCCGCCATGGTGAAAGCGGGACAGGTGGACTTCGGTATCAGCAGCCAGACCTACGGCGACCGCGAGCTGACGAGCGACGTGCTGATCATGGATCGTCTCTGCGCCGTTGTCGCGACGGATCACGCGCTGGCGAAGAAACACAGCATGACGCTGCACGAGCTCGCCAGACATCCGCTCATCCTGATGCTGAAAGACAGCAGCAGCCGGCAGATTGTCGATCTCGCGTTCAATCGCGAAGGGCTCGTCAGTAACGTCGCGTACGAGACGACCTACGGCACAACTGTCGCGGGGCTCGCCCAGGCAGGACTGGGCGTCGGAATCCTCCCCGAATCCATGGTCGGTCAGATCCAGCTGCATCAGCTGCGAATCCGAGGAGGGGCGCTGACGCGCCGCATCAGCGTCATCATGCGCGCCGGCAGGTCGCTGTCGCCGACGGCCGGCAAGCTGCGGCAGATGCTCGAAACAGTCGCGAAACGTGATGTTGGAGTTTGACGGCAGGCGTTACGTACCGGTTGTCAATGGCGGAAACCTATCTGCTGCGCCAGCGCCAAAACAGCGTGCGGCAGGCTACGAATCTCGACACAGAGACACAGAGGCACGGAGGACGAGCATCGACTTCGCGCCATCGGCGCGCCGCGATGCGGCCCATCGAAGTCGATGCGCAGCTCTGTGTCTCTGTGTCGAAGCAGCAATCACTCGCGCAGCTTGTACACGAACAGCGCGCTACCAGCAGCAATCGCGACGTGCTGCTTGCCGTTCACCGCATAACTCATCGGTCCCGAGCGGACGACGGAACCGAGCTGGGTTTTCCACAGCAGGTTTCCCGTTCGCGCGTCGAGCGCGTAGAAGTACCCTTCGCCGCTTCCACTGAACAGCACGTTCGACGCCGTGGTCATGATGCCGGCCCAGGTGAGCTCGCTCATCTTGAATTCCCAGCGCAGCGCGCCGGTATTCGGATCGATCGCGCGCACTGCGCCATAGCCTTCTTCAGGCTTCGCCCAGCTGTAGCCGCCCTGACCTGTTCTGATGCCTGGCACCGGTGCGCGTCCTCCCCCACCGGCAAAGCGGCGTCCTTCGACGTACTCGACCTTGTCTCTGACGTACAGGCTGCTGTAGTTCGCCCACGTCGGAATGTAGAAAAAACCCGTGCGTGGGCTGAACGAAGGGGAATACCAGTTGGTCCCGCCCTGATTGCCCGGAAAGATCAGCGTTCCAGGCGGCGCGCTCGGCGCCTTTCCCGCAATGCGAATCGGCCGGCCGCTTTTCGGGTCGAGTCCCGATGCCCAGTTCACTTCCACGAACGGCTTACCCGACAGAAACTGCCCCGTCGCGCGATCGAGCACGTAGAAGTAGCCGTTGCGATTGGCAAAGTACATCAACTTGCGCGGCTGTCCCTGCCATTGCGCATCAGCGAGCACGGGGATCTGCACCGCGTCGTAGTCGAACTCGTCGTGCGGTGAGAACTGGAAGTGCCACTTGAGTTTTCCGGTGTCGGCGTCGAGCGCCACCACGCTGTTGCTGTAAAGGTTGTCGCCTTCGCGGTTGTCGCCGTTCCAGTCAGGCCCGGGATTTCCGACGCCCCAGTACGTGAGGTTCAATTCCGGATCGTAGGATCCGGTCAACCAGATCGAGGCGCCGCCGGTCTTCCACGAGTCTCCCTGCCACGTCTCGAATCCAGGTTCGCCGGGACCGGGCACGAGATTGAATCGCCACTTTTCGTCGCCGGTAGCCACGTCGAACGCTGCGAGGAAACCGCGAATACCAAACTCGCCGCCGGCGGGACCCATAATCACTTTGTCTTTGATGACGAGCGGCGCCGATGCGAACGCGTAACCCGCCTCGGGCCTGACGACCGTCTTATCCCAGAGCAACTTCCCGGTCTTCGCATCGACGGCAACCATGTGGCCGTCGATCGTGCCCATGAAGAGCCGGTCCTCATGAATCGCGACGCCGCGATTCAGGCGGCCGCAGCACGGTCGCGCCTGCGGCGACGGGTTGTACGAATACGTCCAGTACGGACGGCCGGTGACCGCATCGAGGGCGATGATGTCATTCGGCGGCTGGACGATGTACATCACGCCGTCGACGACGACGGGGGTCACTTCGAAGCGCGTGCTCGTAGGCTCGCGCGACGTCAGCTGGTAGATCCAGGCAGACTCCAGGTTCTTGACGTTGTCAGGAGTAATCTGCGCCAGCTCGGTGTAACGCTGGCTGAAGTAGCCGCCCGAATACGACAGCCAGTTGTGCGGCTCCTGCGACGCGCGCACGAGGCGATCGAACGTCACCTGTCCCTGCGCGTACAAGGACGTCACCACGAACCAGACGACCACGAAGGCACGAAGGCACGAAGAACTGGAACCGGAACCTGGAACCCGGAACCTCATTGAACACCCCCCTGCAACGATACGAGATAGCTGACGAGATCCATCATTTCCTGCGGAGTCAGCTTTCCGCGGTACGACGGCATCGGCGACTTGTCGATGAACGCAAACTCCTTGAGGTCGGAGCGCTGCATGGTCCGGAGCTGCTCTTTCGAATCGAGGAGCTGCACGGTGAATGCGTCCTGATTCAGCATTCGCCCGGTTATCGTCGCGCCGTCGCGCGTGACGAGCCGCACGAAGCGATTGCTCGGCACGATGAGCGACGTCCGGATCGAGGATGGCGCTCTCGATGTCGGTCGAGTGCCGCAGGCGGCCAACCTCGCTCAGATCCGGCCCTATGCGTGAGCCGGTGCCGTTGACACGGTGGCAGCTCGTGCAGTTTCCCTTGCTGGTAAAGATCGACTGGCCCGCGGCGGTGTTTCCAGCGCTCGCGGCCGCACGCCGGGCTTTCGCACGCAGAAACTGGACGATCGCAGATGCCTGCGCTTCGGAAAAGTTGTTCGGTGGCATCGCCGTGTTGGGAATGCCGCGCAGCACGATGCCCACGAGCTCGGGATCGGTCGTCGCACGGCGGAAACGGCCGTGGCCGAGATCGACGTCGGGCACGGCGTCACCTTCGAGGCCATGACACTCCACGCAGTTCTCGTTGTAAAGCTGCTCGCCGTTGGGCGGCGGCCCGGGGGGACCCACGTTCGGAGTGACTGGCGCCTGCGCCCAACTCGATGAAACAGCAATGCCGAAGGTCAGAACAGCCAGCGCGACCGAGACACGCAACATGCCAGCTCCCTCTCCTTTTTTGACGTAGGTGGCGCTATCTTACGCGATAATCCAGCCGGAGGACCCTTCCATGCCCGCCACGAGAATCGCTGCAGCGCTCGCGCTGTGCCTTTGGCTCGGCTCCATCGCCGCGCACGCCAACGTCGTCAAGCTGGAGATTACGCGGGTTGAGCCGGCGGGACCGACGCACGAGCGAATTTCGGGCAAAGCCCACGGCGAGCTCGACCCTGCCGATCCGAAGAACGCGGTCATCACCGACATCGAGCTCGCGCCCCGAAACTCGCGCGGTAAAGTCGAGTACGTCACCACATTCACGCTCGTGAGGCCGACGGACATGATGACCTCCAGCGGCATCCTGCTGTACACGGTCGTGAATCGCGGAGGCGGCAACGCCGTACCGCATCCCGCGGGCCACATCACGCTCGTCAGCGGCTGGCAGGGCGACGTCGTTCCAACGACGAGCAACCACACGATTCAAGTGCCTCTTGCGAGAAATCGCGACGGCTCGAGCATCACGGGACCGCTCGTACTTCGATTCATGAGTCTGACCGGTAACACAACAGCGCTGGTAGTTCCTCGCGGCCAGCCGTCGCCATATCCACCGGCGTCACTTGATACGACGAAGGCGAGCCTTACCTCGGCTACTGGAGAGAATGCAACGGGCGCGAAAAAGGGAGCCGTAGCGATTCCCAGCACTGACTGGGCTTTTGCGGATTGCTCGACGACCCCGTTTCCCGGTAAGCCGGATCCGACCAGAATCTGCGTGAAGAACGGCTTCGATCCGGCGCTTCTCTATGAGTTGCGGTACACGGTGAAGGATCCGCTCGTGCTAGGCATCGGGTTGGCGGCGACGAGAGATCTCGGCGCGTTTTTCCGCTATGAAACAGCCGACGCGGCGGGTACCCCGAATCCGGTTGCGGGCCGTATCACGCACGCGATTTCGGAGGGCAGCTCGCAGTCGGGGACATTCCTGCGACTGTCGCTGCTGCTCGGCTTCAACCAGGACGAGCGCGGGCGCATCGTGTGGGACGGCATGAACCCGCACATCGCCGCACGGTTCACCGATCTCAACCGCCGCTTCGCGTTTCCCGGCGGCCTCGTCTCGCCGTACGAGCTCGGTCACGAAGGGCCTGTGTGGTGGACACCGTGGGAAGACACGGCCCGCAAGCGTCGCACCGCGAGCCTTCTCGATCGCTGCCGGGCCAGTAACACGTGTCCGAAGATCGCGGAGACCTTCGGCTCTGCAGAAATCTGGGGACTACGCCAGTCTTTTACGCTGGTCGGGACGACGGCGAAGAAGGACATCCCGTTGCCGGAGAATGTACGGCGCTATTACTTCCCTGGTGTGTCGCACGGAGGAGGACCAGGGGGATTCGTCACGTTGACAAATCCGGTGAAGGCCGCAGCAACGTGCGCCCTGCTGACCAACCCCGCACCGGCCGCTCCCATGCGTGCTGCCTTGATCGCGCGTCTCGTGGCATGGGTGACGAAGAACACACCGATGCCAGAGAGCAAATACCCGATGCTCGCGGACGGCACGCTCGTGCGGAACACGAATGCGGCGATGGGCTTTCCGGTGATTCCCGGCAAACCGATGCCAGAGGGCATTCAGTACGCGCTCGTCGACTACGATCTTGGTTCGCATTTCCGATATGCCGATCAGTCGGGTGTGTTGACGAGCGCTCCCGTCGCGAAAGGCACGCTGCCGCAACTTGTCGTGCGCGTCGACGCTGACGGCAACGAGGTGGCTGGAATCAAATCGCCACTACTTTCGGCGCCGCTCGGCACCTACACCGGCTGGAACGTGACGACATCAGGTCTGTATGCGGGCCAGCTGTGCGGCTCGAGCTTTGGCGCGTCGCCAATCGGCGGGTTCATTCCTTTTGCGAAGACGAAGGCCGAGCGCACCGCAAGCGGCGATCCACGGCTGTCGCTCGAAGAGCGGTACAAGGACCACGACGGGTATGTGATGGCCGTGAAGGCTGCTGCCGACGCTCTTGTGCGCGATGGGTACCTCCTCGCGGAGGATGCAGCGACCATGATCGGGCAGGCTGAGCAGAGCCAGGTGTTGCGGTGACGTGCTGGGACCGACGGCTGGGCGCAAGGCACGTGTGTTGACGCAGCGCAGCGGGTCCTGTCCCCGATCCTTTCCCGTCCGTCCTCGGCGCCAACACCACGTGTACGGGAGAGGCGCCTGCGCGGCGGACGGAAAACGATCGGGGCCACCCGCTCGCGGCTGGCTGCGCCGTCAACACGCGTGCCTTGCGGAAAGATAAACGCGATAGGTAAACCCTTCGCGACAAGAACGAGCAATCCGAGCGGTATCGACGGCCTGGCAACCGTGACGCACTCGTAACACGACTCGGCCGATCGTGCCCAAGCCTCGACGGCGGCGTCGCGACGCCGGCTATCAATTCTTGCCGACCGCTGGCGTCGAACACCGGGTAGACTCGCCGATAAATGGCCTCCCTTTCGCAGCGATCATTCGCCGATGAGCACGCCTGACCGCTGGTCACACGTCGAGGCGCTTTATCATGCCGCGCGGGAGCGGGACGCCGGGGAGCGCGCCGCCTTTCTCGATGCCGCGTGCGGGGCCGACGCCGACCTGCGCCGCGAGGTGGAGTCACTGCTCGCGCAGCCGACGGACGACGGCTTCCTGGGTGTCTCCGGCCTCAGTGGCGAAGCGATAACGACGCTGTCGCCGCCGAGTGCCTCGCGCACTCCATCGGACGCTGGGCCGGGCGCGCACGCGCGCCTGACGCCCGGCCAGGCGTTCGGCCCGCATCGCATCGTGCGGCTGCTGGGCCGCGGGGGCATGGGCGAAGTGTACGAAGCCGAACAGCTCGAACAAGGCCGCCGCGTCGCGCTCAAAGTGTTGAGTCAGCGGCTGACCGATCCGCGCGACCGGGCGCGCTTCCTTCGTGAGGGCCAGCTCGCGGCGTCGATCAACCATCCGAACAGCGTGTACATCTTCGGCAGCGAGGAAATCGCTGGCACGCCCGTCATCGCGATGGAGTTATTGGCGGGCGGCACGCTGAAGGATCGGGTGCGCGAGCAGGGCCCGCTCCCGCCGGCCGAAACGGTTGACGCGATCCTGCAGATCATCGCGGGACTCGACGCAGCACAAGCCGGCGGAATCCTGCACCGCGACATCAAGCCCGCGAACTGTTTCATCGACCGCGACGGCACGGTGAAGGTGGGCGACTTCGGGCTGTCGATTTCGACGATGGCCCGCGACGTGACGCAGCTTACGAGGACCGGCACGTTTCAGGGGACGCCGCAGTTCGCCGCGCCCGAGCAGCTCAAGGGTGATCCGCTGGATGTGCGCGCGGACATCTACTCGGTGGGGGCGACGCTCTATTACTTACTCACCGGGCAGCCTCCCTTCGACGACACCGATCTGATGGCGCTCCTCACACGGATCGCCACCGAGGTTCCACGCTCGCCGCGAGAGCTGCAGCCGCGTGTGCCGCGCGGCCTCGCGACGATCGTGCTCCGATGTCTGGCCAAGGATCGCGAGTCGCGTCCCGCGACCTACGCCGCGCTGGACGAGGCGCTGCGGCCGTTCGGCTCCACCGCACCGACGCCGGCCACCATCGGGTTGCGGTTTGTGGCCGGAGTCGTCGATATGTTCATCCTCTCGCTGCCGGCCTTGCCATTGAACGTGGCCTTGTCATTCCGGGCAGGCCCTCAGTTCTGGCTGGCGCCGATCGAGGCCGCGATCGTGATCGCTTATTACGGGATTCCGGAGGGTCTCTGGGGCGCCTCGCTCGGAAAGCGAATGGTGGGACTGCAGGTCACGAAGGCTAACGGTCAGCCGGCAGGGGTGTTTCGCGCGCTCTGGCGGGCCTTGCTCTTCCAAACACCGAATGTGGCCGCTGCGTTGCCCGCGCTCTTCATCGGCCAGAGGCGCATGCTCGAACTGGCCGCGGGATCGCCTGTGCTGTTGAGCGCCACAAGTCTATTGCCCTGGTTCCTGATCGGCGTCCTGTTCTCCACCGCACGACGGCGCAACGGATTCGCCGCCGCGCACGAACTCGCCAGCCGGACGCGGGTCGTACGCCGTCCCGAGCGCGGCGTGCGATCTCCCCTGGATTCTTTCCGAGCTCCCGTGCGGACCGCCGGGACAGGCACTCAACGGTACGGACCCTACGATGTCGTGGGGACGCTGGGCTCGACCGACGTTGGCGAGCTCCTCGTCGCGTTCGACCCCAGCCTGCGCCGCCACGTCTGGATTCACACGCTTCAACCGGGCGCTGTCGCGGTGGCGCCTCTCGTCCGCGACCTCAACCGGCCGGGGCGGCTGCGCTGGCTGAACGGACAACGGTCCTCGATCGAGGCCTGGGACGCCTATGAATCCCTGGACGGCGCTCCGCTCGCCGCCGTGCTCGGCGCGCCGCAGCCCTGGCGAGTGGTTCGGTCCTGGCTGCTGGATCTCGCACGGGAGATTGAGGCGGGATTGAGGGATGGACCGATCCCCGTGCTGACGATTGACCGCGTCTGGATCACCGCCGACGGCTACGCCAAGCTGCTCGATTTCCGCGCGCCCGGAGTGCCACCCGCGGCTCAGGAAGAACACGCCACCCCGGAATCGGGCCAGACCTTTCTCGCGTCCGTCGCACGGAGCGCTCTCGACGGGTCCGGTGACGAATCGAGCGTGACCGCCGCGGGCACGCCCGATCCGCTGCCGCTCCCCGCCTCGGTCACGATCGGGACGCTGACGCGGCACGGCTTTGCCACATGGTCGGAGGTCGTAACCCGGACGGCTGCACTGCAGCAGGGTCCAGACCGCGTGGGGCGGGGCCGGCGCGCCGTGTCCCTGGCTCTCTGCGCGCTTGTGCCCGTCCTGTTCGCCCTGATGCAACTGGTGATTCCGCCCCTCATCAGCCGGGTGATCCCGCCTGACGTGATGGCGCTGAACGTTGCCCTGACCCGCTTGTCGACGCTCTCGCAGAACGGCGGTACGGCGCGGGCGCAGGAGCGTGGCGCCCTCGAAGTGTACATTGCCGGCCGATTTCGATCGATGATTGCCGACCCACGTACGTGGGAGACGCCTGCCACTGCGGCGATTCTCCTTCCACGGCGCGCCCTCGCCGAGCGGGTCGTGGCCGATCACCCAACGGTCTCCGCGGACGACATGTCCGCGGCCACTGCCGCACTCGGCCCGTTCCTTCGAGCGCAGGAGCAACGTGACCTCAGCGTCTTGGGAAGGTCGTGGACGCTCATGCTGATGATGTTCTCGATGACGCTGATGCTCATCTCCCTGTTCGGGATTGTCTGGGCGTTTGTCCTGCGAGGCGGTTTGCTCCTCAGCGCCTGCGGCATCGCCGTCGTCACGGGCGACGGGAGAGCCGCCTCGAGATTGCGCGCGCTCTCGCGCGGGTTGGTCGCGTGGGGTCTCGTCGGCGCCGGGTTCTGGCTTGGGGTTGGTGTCGGAATGGCGGCCGGTATTGTCGTGGGCGTGCTGTTTCTTGCGGGCGTGGTCCTGGCCCTCGTGCATCCGTCGCGCGGATTGCAGGATCGAATCGTCGGCACGTGGCTGGTGCCGCGATGACGTTAAGAGTGCGTTGCGGAATTACGGACGACCGAGCCACCACGGAGGACGCGGAGGTTCAACCTCCAGCGCCCCCTCTATCTAGAGGGCCTAAGAATGTGCGTTCCGTCACCCGAGAGGCTTGCTAATCGGCCTAAGCCGGATTAGAGCGCTGTTCGAGGATCGAGTACGTCCTGAGTAGTGTTTAGCGATTCTAGTTCCCGCTCGCGTCAAGCACCTCTGAGCGCTCAGACCGTCATCCACGTGTTGCGACCAAGGGCATCACGAGATGCGAGTTCGCCTTGAAGAACCGACCGTTAACCGCACAACCAATTGTGTTGACGGCGCCAGCCAGCCGCGAGCGGGTGGCCCCGATCGTTTTCCGTCCGCCACGCAGGCGCCTCTCCCGTACACGTGTGTTGGCGCCGAGGACGGACGGGAAAGGATCGGGGACAGGACCCGCCGCGCTCGGTCAACACAAGTGGTTGGGCTGTGAACGTATGATTGACGCATGCAGAAACACTTCCTTCTGGTGGCAGCGATCCTCGGCTTTCTCGGCGTCGCATTCGGCGCATTCGGCGCGCATTCACTGCGCGGCCGTTTGTCGCCGGAGATGCTATCGGTATTCGAGATCGGCGTGCGATATCAGATGTACCACGTGTTCGCGCTGCTGGCCGTTGCCACGGCGATGAGACAGTTCGGCCGCGCTCGACTGCTGCACATCGCCGGCTGGTCGTTCCTTGTCCGGCATTCTGATTTTCTCGGGAAGCCTCTATGCGCTGGCCCTGACGGGCACCGGCATGTTCGGAGCGATTACACCCATCGGTGGGGTGGGACTTCTCGTCGGATGGGCGTGTCTGGCGTTCTTCGCCGCCTCTATCTGATTTTTCTGTCTTCACCGCAGAGACGCAGGGGCGCAAAGAACTCTTTTCAAAAAAGATGCTCAGCGTCTCAGCGCCTTTGCGGTGAGACATGAAGGACATTACTGTGCCGGGGGCACGCCGCGGCCTCGCCTGACGAAGATCTTCGTCGGATCGGCTTTCGCATCGACGAGCACGCCCATGAAGGCAACGTGCATCTCGTCGTTGCTCTGCAGTCCAAACCGCACGCGCGCCGTAGGATCGGGATTGAACTTGTTCGCCGCCGAATTGTCGTAGCGGCCGATCGTCTCGAGACGCGTCCCCTTCGGCAAATCGAGCGGCTCCGCGAGCTCGTATCCCACCTGCCAGTCGAAGCGGTAGTTCGGCACTCTCAAGACCATCTTCCGCTCGCCATTCGGGTAGACGACGTGCATTTCGAAGTACCGGCCGCGGTAGTGCTGATGTGGCTGCACCCACACAAGTTTCGCGTCCGAGGCCAGCGTCGCATCGCCCTGAATCTGGTAGTTGGGATCACCCGGCGCGATGTCGATGTTTCCGTTGTTGGTGCCGGTCACGGTCAGATGGCGCACCGGCGGCGGGCCGTCCGCCAGCACGATGCCTACCATCGAGCGATCCGTTTCGGGTTTGCCGGTCGTGGTGTAGTGGATCTCGAACACGATGTCCGAACCGGCGGCGATGAATTTCGCCGCACCGCCTACCGTGAAGTTCTGCCCGGCGACTCCGGGGTTGTACTTCGCCAGAATGTCCTGCACGGGAAGCGGGCCGCTGGCCGACGGCTCGGGCACGGACCGGTCTCCCCCTTCGCCGCGCTGCGGAACGTACAACTCTCCTTCAGGCACGTTCGCGAGCCATGTGGAATTGGGCGGCCGGATGATCGCCTTCATGTGGTGAACGACCTTGGCGTTGCCCGGCCGGACTTCCGCGGCCTTTACCCACATGTCCTTCTCGAAGCGCGCATGCACGACGAGGTTGGACTGGTCGATGACGCCGGTCGCGGGCAACTGAATCTCTTTCGGAAACTGGACGACGATGTCGGGCTGCCCGATCGTCCACCCTTCGGCGAACTGCACCGGCGCAGGCTTGTCCTTCGGGTCTCCCTCGGGGGCGCCGTTCGACGCCCACGCGCTGATGAGCGCGATCTCGGCGTCGGTCAGAAGCTTGGTATTCTTGAAGTGCCCGACCGTCGGATCCGCGAACCACGGCGGCATCGTCCGGGCGACGACCGCTTTTTCGATGGCACGGGCATACGGGCGCGTATCCTTGTAGGTCATGAACGACATCGGCGCGATCGAGTTCGGCCGATGGCAGTCCTGACACTGCTTCTGCAGCAGGGGCAACACGTCCTTGTTGAACGTCGGTGTCGCGGGAGGCGCGGCCTCGACCGACACGAACGAGGGCGACGTTGCGGCAGCCGCGACAGCTGCGGCGAAGAACGCTGACAAGACACACACGCTTCATGGAAGCTCCTCGTGTTGAGCTTCCATTATACGGCTCACATGGAGGAACCGTGTTTCAAAAGCGCCGGCTCGCCGTTCTGTCGCTGATTGTCGCAATTGCATCCCCGGCAGCGGCGCAGAGCGATCGAGTGCCCGCCGGCCAGAAGTGGGTCGGCCACGTGGGCCGCATCGGTCCATGGACCATATCCAGCGGGCAATCCCTTCGGCGCAGCCGGACATGAAATATGCGTTTCCCGATCCGGCTCAGGGCGCCGTCGATCAGTCGTTCAGGCTGATCGTGAAGCCCGACCTGTGGGGCGACCGCTTCCGCATCCGGCTCGCGAACACGTTCGGCAACGCAGGCGATCACGTTCGCTCAGATCTACGTCGGTGTCTCCGCCAGCGGCGGGCAACATCGTCAAGGGCACGAACCGCCCGGTGTCGTTCGGCGGGCAGACCGAACGTCAACATCCCGCCCGGCGGCTCGGCTTACAGCGATGCCGTCGACCTGAAACTGCGCGCCGGCTGCGCTGACCGAAGGACGCAAGCTCGCCGTGTCCTTCCACGTGATTGGCCCCAGCGGCCCTATGACGTGGCACGCGAAGGCGCTGCAGACGTCGTATCTCAGCCGTCCGCGATCGGGCGCGCACACCAGCGAAGAAGACGACGGCGCGTTCCCATTCACCACGACATCGTGGTATTTCCTCGATGCGGTCGATGTGATGGCGCCGGAAGGCACGGTCGTGGTCTGCGCGTTCGGCGATTCGATCACCGACGGCACGCTGTCGACGTTGAACGGCGACGACCGATGGCCTGATGTGTTGTCGCGCCGGCTCCATGCGGCGTATGGCAATCGCGTGTCGGTCGTGAACGCGGGAATTGGCGGCAATCGCATCCTGACGCCAGAGACCTATCCGCCTCCGCAGCCGTTCGCCGGGCGGGCCGTCGGCGCTCCAGCGGCTCGACCGCGATCTGTTCGGCTTGTCCGGAGTGTCGGCGGTGGTGCTTCTCGAGGGCATCAACGACATCAGCTCGGGCGCATCGGCCGACGCCATCATTGCCGGCATGAAGGAGCTCGTGTCGCGCGTGAAAGCGAAGGGGTTGAAGATTGTCGGGGCGACCATCACGTCGTCGCTCACCGCCAACGGCAATTCCGGCACACCTGATGCGAACGCGCGGCGGCAGGCCGTGAATGCCTTCATCCGCACCGGGGGAATTTTCGATGCGGTTGCGGACTTCGACGCAGCGACGGTCGACCCGAACACCGGCACGCTCCGCGACGACTTCGTTCCGAACAGCACCGTCGGCGGCGCCGGCGATCGGCTGCATCCCAACCGCGCGGGCTATCAGGCGATGGGCAACGCGGTTGACTTGAAGATCTTCGCGCCCCGGTGATCTACTGTGTCTCGACGCAGAGGCGCAGAGGCGCAGAGAAACACGCAGATTAATACAAACACGAAGGCACGAAGCTGCGCTCCGATTGCGCGCCGTAGGCGCCTGCCGTGACAAATGCGCAGAAACATGAATCGGAGGCTCATGTTCAACTCATGTTTCTACGCGTTTATCCGTCGGCTGCTACGCAGCCGGCGCAATCGGAGCTGCTTCCAAGACACGATGAATTACCGTGTACGCTGCTGAATCGGTCATCGTGCTCATCGGTCATCGTGTTTCGTGGTCAAATTTTCGTGGTTCTGCGTCCCTGCGTCGTCTGCGGTGAGACATGGAGCAAGGTAAGATCGCACGCATGCGCATCGTACGGTGGTTCTTCGGTCTTCTCATCCTGGCCGCTCTGGCGTTTGGCGTGGCGTATTATTTCGCGGGCACGGCTGACGGCCCGGCGATCACAATCAATCAGCCGTCGGTCATCGGACAGGGCGGCACGCTCGACGTGACGATCGACGCACCGGGTGGAGAGTTGACCGCGCTCGAGCATTCAGCTGCAGCAAAAGGGCCGCACCATTCCGCGTGCTCGACCTGGCATCGGCTCCTGCGGGGGCTCTCGTCAGAGAAGGCGATCGCGTCCGCGTGACGCGACCGATCGGAAAGAAGGCGCTGCCCGAGCTCGAGGGCGGTCCCGCGACGATGAAGGTCAGCGCCTCCCGGCCGGTCTTTCGCAATCTGAGGCAGGTCTCGTCTGAGGCGTCACGAGAAGTTCAGGTCCGGCTGACGCCGCCGCGCGTGGCGGTGGTCTCGACGCATCACTACGTCAATCAGGGCGGCTCGGAAATGGTCGTGTACCGCGCGTCTCCGCAAGACGTCGACTCGGGTGTGCGTATCGGCGACCTCACCTATCCTGGATTCCCCGGCACCGGTGCCCGGCTTCGCGACCCGGAACTCAAGGTCGCGTTCTTCGCACTGCTCTACAACCAGTCCCCCGATACGCCGATGGAAATCTTCGCGCAGGACGTCGCAGGCAACCAGACGCGCGCGCAATTCGAGCATCGCGTGTTTCCGAAAAAATTCCGCAACAGCAGAATCCCTCTCGACGACAAGTTTCTCGGACGGGTCGTGCCGGCCATTCTTCAATCGTCGCCGCAGATTCAAGCGTCGGCCGCGGATCTGCTGCCCTCGTTCCTCAAGATCAACAACGACCTGCGCCGGATGAACAACGAGTCGATAGCGGCGCTCGCCAAAAAGACGGCGCCGTCGATTCTCTGGGAGGGCGCGTTCCAGCCGCTCGGCGGATCGCAGGTCGAATCATCGTTCGCCGACTTCCGGACGTACCTGTATGACGGAAAAGATGTCGATCGCCAGGTGCACCTGGGCTTCGACCTCGCGAAGACGGCCAACGCGCCTGTCACGGCAGCCAACCACGGCAAGGTGGTGTTCGCGGCCGAGCTCGGTATCTACGGAAACACCGTCATCGTCGATCACGGCATGGGAGTGCAATCGCTCTACGGGCATCTGTCGTCGTTTGCGGTCGGAGAAGGCGACGACGTGAAGAAGGGGCAGACGCTGGGGGCGAGCGGCCAGACCGGCCTTGCCGGAGGCGACCATCTGCACTTCAGCATGCTGGTGAACGGTCAGTTCGTGAACGCGACCGAATGGTGGGACCCGCACTGGATCGAAGACCGAATCACGCGGAAACTTCGAGAAGCGGGCTTGCCCGCCGAAGCCGCCCCGGCGGCGAAGGCGGGAGCCAACCAGCGATGACATCGCATCCGACCGACGCCGAAAAGCTCTCCTGCGTCTTGAAGCTCGCATTTGGCGGCGACCGATCGCAGTACGATCGCTTCTGCGCGATCGTCCACGAAGTCGGTGCCCGAAGCGCATGCGGCCGTTCTTCGCGGCAGCGCGATTACCGGCACCCGCTACGTCGACGGGGCGCCGTTCGACGCGGATGGGCCCGGCACGAGCGATCTCGATTTGACGCTGGTCGGCGCCGAGGTGCTCCGCTACTACAGCGCGTTCTGGATTCCCGGCATCCACTCGAAGCCGCTCAGCGACGACGATCCCGACATCGCGCCCGAGCTCACGCCTCTGAGACGGCAGCTGATGGACATGGTGCGGCCGCCCGGTGAACATCCAGGGCACGCGCGACTGGCTGCAGCACTTTCGCGGGCGACATCATGAATCAGCCCTACCTGACCCTCTTCGGCGACATCCAGGAACCGTGAAGACGCTGCGGATCCTCAGCTACAACATTCTCAAAGGGGGTGTCGGCCGCGAGGCGCGCGCTCGCTGAGGTCATCTCGTCGTGCGAGCCCGACGTCGTGATTCTTCAGGAAGCGTATCGCCCAGCAGTCGTTCAACAGCTCGCGAAGACGTGCGGCTTCGATTCCTGGGCGTCGTCCCCAGGCCACTCGGTGGCGTTCCTGAGCCGGCTGGCGATTGCCGGCCACGTCTGGCGGCGAGTCCGCTGGGCGAAGCGCGCTTACCTCGAGATCGTCACGGCGACCGACTTCCGCATCTATGGCGTGCATCTGAGCGCCGTCCACAGCAACCTGACCGAGCAGCGGCGCGCGTACGAGCTGCGCGCGCTGCTGCGCAGCGTCGAGCGCCATCAGCACGGGCTGCATCTCGTGACCGGCGACTTCAACACGCTGGCGCCCGGCGAGCGGCTCGACATGGACAAGCTGCCCCCGCGCCTGCGCGCGCTCGCATGGGTGACGGGCAAATCCATCCGCTGGATCACGATTCGCATGATGCTCGAAGCGGGCTACGTCGACGCGTACCGCAAATTCCACGGCGACGAAGGGCACACGTTCACGACGTGGGACCCCCACGTGCGGCTCGACTATGCTTTCGTGCCCGAGCCGTTCAAGGGAACCCTCCAGCGCTGCGAAGTGGTGCGGAATCATCCCGCGCTGAAACAGGCGTCGGATCACTTTCCGCTGCTGACGGAGATCGCGACCTGACCACGAAGACACGAACACGAAGACGACGCAGAACACGAAGACACGAAGAGCACGATGACACGAAGGAAAGCAGCCCAGCGATCGCTGAACGGAGGATCTTCCGATGACGCTGACGCAGGTCGTTCTTCTAGTGATGGCGCTGATAGTGGTCTACTGGGCGGTGAAAGTGTTTGGAAGCCGGATACGCTGAGCACCGGACACTACACTTATCTTCAACGCCGGGTCGCCGGGTCGCCGGGAAGGATGAGAATTCCTCTTCTTGCTCGGCGTCTCGGCGTCTCGGCGTCAAGAAAAAAGTCCGATGGGCAAAGGTTGCGCGATCCGGCTCCGTGCCCCTTACGTCATGCTGCAAGGCGCGAACCGTGATTGCCTCGAGGTGCCGATCATGTCTTATCCGTCCAGGCGCGTGTTCCTGGCGAGTCTCGCGTCGGCTGCGATCGGCGCTGTCGGTCCCACCCGACGTGCGTTTGCACAAAATTTGCCGGCTCGCGTCAATGCAACGACGCTGCGGCAACGGATTGAAGCGCTCAGCGTGTTCGGCCGGCCGCCTGGCGGCACGTTCGCTGATGGTGTGAGTCGCGTTGCGTACTCCGATGCCGATGTCGCCGGTCGCCGGTACACGATCGACCTGATGCGGGCAGCCGGTCTTGACCCTCGCGTGGACCCGGCCGGAAATATCTTCGGACGCCGCGCCGGCACCGACGCGTCCCTGCCGCCAATCCTCTTCGGCTCGCACATTGATTCGGTTCCGAATGGCGGCAACTTCGACGGTGATCTGGGATCGCTCGCCGCGCTGGGTGTGCTCGAAGCGCTGGCTGCCGCAAACCTGCGCACGCGGCATTCCCTGGAAATGGTCGTTTGGTCGGCCGAAGAAGGAGTGGCATTCACCCGCGGGCTGAATGGTAGCCGCATTGTCGCCGGCGACGTCAAAACATCAGACATGAGCGATATCTGGAATGGAATGACCCGCGCCGACGCGATACGGAAAATCGGCGGCGATCCCGGTCGAGTCATGGAAGCGATTCGACCGCACGGCGCACATCATTGTTACCTCGAGCTGCACATCGAGCAGGGCGGTAATCTCGAACGACAGGGCATTCCAGTTGGTGTGGTCGAGGGCATCGTCGGGATCGATCGCTACGAAGTGACGGTGACGGGCTTTGCCAATCACGCCGGAACAACGCCTATGGCGGATCGCCAGGATGCGCTGTTGGCGGCTTCGCAGTTGACGATCGCGGTCAACCAGGTCGTCAACCTGGAGCCGGGCCGCCACGTCGGGACTGTCGGCAGGATGGATGTGACGCCAAACTCACCGAACGTGATTCCCGGCGTCGTGCGGCTCACAATCGAACTACGCGATCTATCACCAGAGAAGCTTACGCTTCTTGCCGACAAGATTCGCCTGCGCGCAGCCGAGATCGCCAGAGATACCAAGACATCGATTCAGTTCACATCCAGCGTTCGCAACATGCCGGCAAATGCGGCATTGGAGGTTCAGCAGGCGATCGAACGGAGCGCTGGACGACTTGGCCTGGCCAGCCAGCGAATGCCGAGCGGCGCCGGACACGACGCACAGATGATGGCGCGGCTCTCACCGATGGGCATGATCTTCGTGCCGAGCGTCCGCGGCATCAGCCACTCGCCTCTCGAACTGACCCGTTGGGAAGACTGCGCTCGCGGGGCGGATATCTTGCTCGGCACCGTATTGGAGATGGATAAAACGTAGATTGTATCTTCGTGGTCTGAAGATCTCTGCGCCTCTGCGCCTCTGCGTCGAGACAGCCCTCGCAGCTAACTCTGTTGGTCCA
>CAVUTO010000019.1:0-283667 GCA_963744405.1 Vicinamibacterales bacterium | reverse complement strand
AGAGGAATCGAGCCCCGGCTTGATGAAAGCGGCTCATCGAGTAGTAAAACGGTGGGCGGCGCCGAACCGTACACGTCGAGGCCGGCGGCTCGCGATGGGTGGCGTTCCCCGATTCCGCAGGTTGACCGCGTGGGCGAGCGACGTTATTCTGCTGGCGTACCTAGCGGGGCCCGCCGGTCAAAGCTTGCCGCGCCGATAGCGATCGTGCATCCAGCGCGAAGGCGGGGTCCCTACCTGCGCGCTCAATCTCGCCGAGTTCGTAGATGTAGGCATCAGCGAGCACACAAGAGAGGTGTGCGATGCCCACGAAATCAAGAAACTTACGCCGAACCTGATTGTGTCCAGCGTCGAGCAGAGCCTCGCGTTCTATTGCGATGTGCTGGGTTCACGAAGACGGACACCGTGCCCGAACAATCGCCGTACGTGTTTGCGATTGTGCAGTCCGGACCCGTGACAGTCTTTCTCAACGCGCCCGGGCCGGCTGTCGAGGAGTATCCCGCTTTCGCCGGCAAGGCGATCGGCGGCACGCTGACGCTCTACATGGAAGTATCAGGCGTCGAAAAGATTTATGAGGATTTGAAAGCGCGCGTGAAAGTGACGATGCCGCTGGAGAAGAAATTCTATGGCGTCACTGAGTTCGCGTTCGAGGATCCAGACGGGTACATCATTACTTTCGCGAGCGCACCGTAAAACAGAAGGCGGTTTCAAATTCCAATCGAGAATCTGTCGCCGGTCTGCCCCACCCCACGGCACCCGGGGCGGGCGGGGCGGCCCCGACCAGGAGATCAATTGAGAATTTGAAACCACTTCCAGGGTCTGAGTCCAGATAGATCAGCTCCTGTCTCCTACCCTCCTGTTCAAGCTAAGTCGCCCTCAGTCGCGCAGTGCGAACGTCACGAGCGACAGGCCCGCGATGACCGATACGTATTGCTTGCCCCCCACCTGATATGACATCGGGCCGCTGACGATCTGTCCGCCGAGGTTCGTCCTTCCAGAGCAACGCTCCCGTGCGCGCATCGAGCGCCTGGAAATATCCTTCCCTGCCGCCCGTGAAAACAGGTCCGATCCCGTCGTCAGGACTCCGCTGTCGGTGACGTCGGTCATCGGAAACTTCCACTTGTGATCGCCGGTCTGCGGATCGATCGCGAGCACGGCGCCGGTGCCGGTCGCCTCGGTCCATGTATTGAATGGGCCTCGACGCAGCGCGGGTGTCCCTGGGGCTTCGGCACCGGCGTCGCAGTGCTCCATCCTCCACCCGTGAACGGCTGCCCCGCGTTACTGCGACCTCCTGGCGCCTGATAGACCGCTCCGTTGTTCTCCCAGATGGGAACGTACAGCAGCCGCGTTCGTGGACTGTAGGACGGCGAATACCAGTTCGTGCCGCCCTGAACACCGGGATAGACGGGCGCGCCGGGAGCGAGCGGCGTTTCGAATCGGCCGGCCATTTGCGTCGATGCCGCTGGCCCAGTTCACTTTGACGAACGGTTTGCCCAGCAGGAACTTGCCTGTTTCCCGATTCAGTACGTAGAAGAACCCGTTGCGGTTCGCCCACGAGCATCGCTTTGCGTCGGCGCCCCGTTCATCGTGATGTCGGCCAGAACGGGAATCTGCACGGCATCGTAGTCGTACGGATCGTTGGGCGTGAACTGAAAGTGCCACTTCATCTTTCCGGTATCCGGATCGAGCGCGACGACGGAATCGCTGTAGAGATTGTCGCCAGGGCGCTGCGCCGGATTCCAGTCGGGGCCTGGATTTCCGGTTCCCCAGTAGGTCAGATTCAACGCCGGATCGTATGAACCGGTGATCCAGACCGATGCGCCGCCGGTCCTCCAGGCATCACCCTTCCAGGTTTCATGGCCGGGCTCGCCGGGACCGGGAATCATATATGTTCTTCCAGGCTTGCGTGCCCGTCTTGGCGTCGTACGCCGCGATGAAGCCGCGAATGCCCAGCTCGGCGCCGCCCACGCCGACGATGATCTTGTCCTTCACCGCCAGCGGCGCGAGCGTGATCGAGTAGGAGACGTTGTAATCGCCGACTTCCACCTCCCACCGTTTCTTCCCTGTCTTCGCGTCGATGGCCACGAGATGCGCGTCGAGTGTTCCCATGTAGACGAGATCGCCCAGCACGGCCACGCCGCGATTGTTCGACCCGCAGCACGCCCGCTGATCGGCCGGCGGGTTGTGCCGGTACATCCAGTAGGGACGTCCTGATTGTGCGTCCAGCGCAACGACGTCGTTCAGCCGTTGCGTCACGTACATCACGCCGTCGATGACGAGCGGCGTCGCCTGCCAGGTGCCGACGACATTCCCCTGGAGCACCCATTTCTGCTCCAGGTTCTTCACGTTCGCCGGCGTGATCTGGTCGAGCGGCGAGTGACGGTTGCTGGAGTATCCCCCCGAATACGTGAGCCAGTTGTGCGCTTCTTTCGCCGCACCGAGCAGACGCTCGTAGGTCACCTGAGCGTGAGCGGGGATCCATGCAATCGTCCATACGAGCACCGCGACCGCGGCCAGGATTCGGCGTGCCATAGTCATCCCTTCAAGGAAATGAGATACGCCAGCAGATCGGCCATCTCGTCTTTCGTCAGCGTGTCGCGGAACGACGGCATCGGAGACACCGTGATGATTTCGTACTGGCGAAGGTCGGCTTTCAAGAGCGTGATGCAGCCGCTCGCGTTCGTCGATCAGTTGCACTGTGTAAGTGTCCTCGTTCAGGCGGCGGCCCCGGATCGTCGTGCCGTCACTGGTCACCGCCCTAATCGGACGGTTCAGCGGCAGCATGGCGCCGCTGGGATCCATGAGCGTCAACTGCAATGCGCTCGGCGTGCGTACAGAGCCGATGTCGGTGAGATCGGGCGCGGCGGCCGAGCCTTGCCCGCTCACGCGATGGCACGTCAGACACGTTCCCTTTCCTTCGAAGATGGCTCGGCCGCGTGCAGCGTCGCCCACAGCGACCGGCACCGCGCGCGCATTGACGTCGAGGCCCGACCGGATGAACGCCACGAGCGCCGTGAGATCGCCGCTCTCGAGCGAAATCGGCGGCATCCCGGCACCGGGAATGCCCGTCTGGATCAGCCGCTTCAGGTCGTCGTCCGACGTCGCGAGACGAAATCGGCCTTGCGCGAGATTGACGGTGCCGATGTTGTTCCCATTGGGGCCGTGACATGTCGCGCACTGCGCGGCATACACCTGCGACCCTTTTACGATGTCGCTCTGCGGCGTACTGTCCTACGTGGTCCTGCGCCGCGAGATCGAACCCGCCAAACGCGCTCACGCATAGAACGCCGGCCGCGAGCCGATGGAGGGCCCACCGCATACGCATCATCGACTCCTCCGCACGACTGCCAGCCAGTCTTCGTTCGGGTTGTCGGGAGGTATTCCGAGCGAAGCGGCCGCGCCGCCCTTGACGGCCGTCACGCTGCCCTTCTTCATCGTGCCGCCATTGCGCGGATTGAACCACTCCACGGAGAACTGACCCGCCGCCTTCGACAAGTCGAGCGTCGCGGTGTTGCCTGAGGGCAAGTACACCAGATACACCTCGTTCGCCTTCGCGAAGCAGTAGCGGCTGTTGTCGTGCTTCTCGTTGCCGACCAGCCCGTTGGCATTCGTCATCTCCCAGAACGGAATCTTCTGGGAATGGAAAAAGTCGACGGCGATGCGCCCGTAGTCCCAGCTCTTGTCGCGGCTGCGGAAATTCTCGGCCACCAGATCGTTATCCGGAAGCCCGTAGCCGAAGTAATATTCGACGCCCGCGCCTCCAGCCATCAGATTGCCCCATAACGAGTACTTGCGAATGTCATGCGAGCGTGTATCCGACGTCGACGCCCTTGACATCTTTTCCTGCGAAGCCCGAGTACCCGGGATCGGGAGGCACGCCCAGGTTCGCCGGCCCCTGCTCGTCGTTGGCCACGACCCACGGTTTCTTCGCCTGCGAAGAGGCGACGACCCATCGCAATGTCCGTTCGTGCACCGTGTTCCACATCATCTGCAGCGACGCGCCGGTAAAGGGCGACTGCTTGCCCAGCAGCGACGGATACACCTTCTCCTGTTCATTCGGATACGTGTGGATGACGATGTGATGACCGCTGTGTGGATCGGCGCCGCTGAGATCCATCGCCATCGCCAGCTGCTGCTCGCTCGACTGCGTGTTCTCTTCCCCGATGTTCCAGTTCAGCGCGAGCGCATAACCGAATCGCGCCACGAGCTCGCGTATGTACAGCTTTCGCTCCGGCCCGGTGTCGCCGTCGAGCGACTCGCGCACGCGTCACTGTCCTGACATGGCGCCACGGTCTCGTGCTCCGGCTCCCGCGATACCGCGTGGTCGTCGATCTCGTTCTCCTGCAGCTTGAAATGCAGGTAGATGCCCTTCTGCTGCGCATGATCGAAGACGATTTGCCACTGGTCGAGCTTCGACACGTCGTAGTGGAACTTGTCGTCGCGGGCGACAAACGGCCACACGTTGTCGCCGTCGCCGCCGGCGTTGTACGGAAGAAACGAAATTGCGTTCACGCCCTCGGAGGCGAGATAGTTGACGGCGCCGATGAGCCCTTTGCCTTTGTCGCCTTTCCACGTCGGGTCTCCGGTCCGCCAATCCTGGACGTGCGGCGTGAAGGTGTGGAGCGGCACCGCTGGCTTGAGCGCAACCGTGCCGTCGAAGTCGGCGTATGCCAGCAGCGTCTCGGGTGAGTCGGCGCCGAGCTTCAGAAAATAGTCGCCGCTGCCGGCAAACTGCAGATAGTGTTTGCCCGTGTACTGCAGCCGCCCGCGCGCGCGAAAGTCTGGAGATTTCTTGTCGGTCGCTGCGACCTGAAACGCGCCGGACCTGCCGTCGAACGGCGCGACTCTCTGTCCCTCAGAAGCCGCGGCCAGCGCGACTCCCTTACCCGACACGAACGAGATGCTATACGTCCACCGTCCGGTCTTGTCCGGCGCCAGGTGCGCCCGCCACTTGTTGCCCGCCGTCGCGGATGAGTTGGCGGCGTCTCCATCGCCCGCGAAATAGCCGGGCACCCGGTATGTCGGCGTGCCGGACTCGTGGGCAAAGGTGACCATCATGCGATAGTCCATGAACGGGTTCGGTGCGGTCGACAGTTCGTCGGCCTGCGGACCGATCGCCGTGAGCGTCACCTTGTGCCATTGACGGAGCTCTCCTGAGATCGAGACGTCGGCCGCGGGTGGCGCCGGGCGCTGCCTGCCCGCCGGAGCCTGACGCGCCGCACAGCGCCACGGCCACGGCGATTGCGTATGCGCTTACGAATACTCTTCGAGTCATCATGCGTTCTTCTCCGCGAAACATGTGTTTCGTGCTTTGACGACGATCTAAGCCGCTGCCACTGGGATATCCGGACGAGCTCTCGTCCAGAGCCACGCTGCCGCCAGGTTCAAGCCCGCCCCGACCACGAAAAACGGCGTCGTCGATCCCGTCATCGCCAGCAGATACGGGAAGGCCAGACTGGTCACGAACGATCCGATGTTGCCCGCCATGTTCATCGTCCCGGATACCGCACCGGCGTTCGAGCGGCCGATGTCGATGCAGAACGCCCATGAGGGTGGAAGCGTCATGTCCGATCCGAACATCGCGAGCGTCAGACACAACACGGCCGGAATCGGCGTCTGGAACGCGAGACTGGCCAGAAGGCCGACCGACGACAGGACGAAACCGAAAATCGCCGGATGCTGTCGCGACTCGCGCCATCGGCCGCGGCGATACAGCGAATCGACGAGCGCGCCGCCGAACCAGTTGCCGAAAGCGCCGCCGATGAGCGGTATTCCGGCCAGCACACCGGTATACAGCGCATCGAGCTGATAGGTGCGCTGCAGATGCGGAAACAGCCAGGTCAGACAGAAGAAGAACGTGAAATTCGACGCGAAGTACTGCGCCATCGCGACCCGCACGTTCGGAGAGCGCCACAACGTGCGCACGCGCGGCGGCGCGCTCGGAGCGGCAGCATCCGGCACGGGACGGCCGCTGGCGATGAGGCGACGTTCGGCCTCCGACACTCCGGCGTGCTCAGCCGGCGTGTTGCGAAACCACGCGTACCACGCAGCCGCCCAGACCAACCCGAGCGCGCCAAGGATGAAGAATGCGCCGCGCCAACCGGCCGTCGCGATCAGCCACGCGACTGCGGGAAGCGCAAAGGCCGCGCCAAGACGCGAGCCTGAAAAATTGATGCCCTGCGCCAACCCGCGCTCGGCCGTCGGCAGCCACGCATAAAACGCTCTGGCGCACGTCGGATACGCGCCCGCTTCGGCCGCGCCGAACACGAATCTGAAGAGCAGCAGCGACGCGAAGCCCCACGCCAGCCCCGTCAGTGCGGTGAACACCGACCACAACGCGACGATGAGCGCGAGCACGCGACGCGCGCCATATCGATCGGCCAGCAAGCCCGCTGGCGTCTGAAACAGCGCATAACCGAGGGCGAAGGACGAGAGAACCCAGCCGAACTGCGTGTCGCTGAGATTGAAGGCTTCGCTCACAGGCGTGCGCGCCGTCGAGATCGCCACGCGGTCGATGTAGAGCAACATCGACAGCGAGAAGGTCCACGCGATGAGCTTGTACCGCGTGGGGAAGCCTGCCGACACCGCCACGTGGCCGGCTGGCAACGCTGTGCGCAGAGAATCTTCTCCGCAGGCATGTTACGCCCGCAACTCGGTGACGACCCGGCGCTGCTCGAGCCGCGCGCGGATCCGCGCCGCCACGTCAGCGGTGCCGGCCGTCCCGCCATTTTCCGGCGTCACCAGGTCGCCCTCGGCGAACGCGTCTTCAACCCCGTCTCTCAACAGAGCGGCAGCCGTCGCACACGCCTCAACGTTGTGCCGCTCGCCAAGCCACTCGAGCATCATCGCCCCGGACAGAATCATCGCCGTCGGATTGGCGAGGCCGCGCCCGGCGATGTCGGGCGCCGTCCCATGACACGGCTGGAACACGCCATGGGCGTCGCCGATATCGGCCGACGGCGCCATGCCCATTCCTCCGATGAGGCCCGCCCCCACATCCGACAAGATATCGCCGAACATGTTTTCGGTGACGAGCACGTCGAACTCCCACGGCGCCTTCACCATCTTGAGACCGACCGCATCCACATAGGCGCAGTCCGACGCGATGTCCGGATAGCGCGACGCGATCTCGAGAAAAATCGACCGGAAAAACGCCATCGACGGAATGACGTTCGCCTTATCGACGCACGTCACGCGTCCGGGGCGTCCGTTTCGCGCGCGCGACCGTGAACGCGCCAGCTCAAACGCGAACGCGAAGAGACGTTCCGACGTCCGTCGCGTGATGAGCATCGTGTCGAACACCGCGTCGTTCCCCTCACGACGGGTCATCGTCCGCGCGGCAAACAACCCTTCGGTGGATTCGCGCACCAGCACGCAGTCGATGTCCTTCGCGCGCGCATCCGCGAGCGGCGTCGGCGCGCCTTTGAACAGCCGGAACGGCCGCACGCCCGCATAGAGATCGAATCGCGTCGCGAAGATCGAGATGGGGCTGCACTTCGGTGCCGTCCGGGTAGCGGACGCTGGGCAGCCCCATCGCGCCGAGCAGAATCGCGTCCGCCGACTCCGCCGCGCGCAGCGCGGTGTCCGGCATGGCGACGCCCGTGCGCCGATACAGCTCCGCGCCCGCCTCGTGCACGTCGAAGGCCAGCCTGAATCCGCCCGCGCGCGCGACCGCGATGTCGAGCAGGGTGAGACAGGGCGCCATCACTTCGCGACCGATGCCATCGCCCGGGAACACCGCTATCCGAAACTCATGCATGAAGGCTCCCGCGAAGCGAGGTTTGAGACCCTTACCCTAAAACATCCACCGCAGCGAGAGCTGGACGACCCGTGGCTCCCCGGCCGCGTTCACCTGACCGAACATCGGATTAATCTGATCAGTGAGCGCATTGGTGTTCTCCTCCTGAAAGGCCGGTTCGCCTTGCCGCGGGCCGTCAGCGCATCCTGTGACACTAAAGTATGAGTGCTATAACGTATACATTACCGAACGCGTTGTCAAGCGTGCGGGAGCGGGACCGAAGGACGCCCTCGAGGGTCGATATCGGGACGGCGGGCGTGACGGCGCTAGAACGTTGCACGCAGTGACAACTGAATAATTCTCGGGCCGGCGGTCGCCGACACCTGGCCGAACGCCGCGTTGATTTGATTTCCTTGTGGATCGAACCTGGCGGCTGTGTTGACGTTCGTCCAGGCAACCTGGTTGAACGCGTTGTAGAATTCGGCCCTGAACTGGAGGCCACGGCCTTCGCGTCCGACGAGCATCTTGCTCAGGTTGGCATCCAACAGATGCGACCCCGGCAGGCGAATCGACTGACGCGACGCGTTGCCTGCATCCCCCTTTGCCGGTCGCGAGAAGCACGAGGTGTTGAAGAACCGATCGAACGTGCGCTCGCCGCGAGGCAAGTTCGGGTCGCACGTAAGAACGATGCGGCCTGGATCACCACCGCCAAGAATGTCAGCGCCGTCGCTCGTCGTAAAGCTCACACCGGCCGGTGCGCCGCTGTACGCCGTCCACACGCCGGCGATCTGCCAGTGATCGAGAACAGCCCGCACGACGGCGTTGTCCCAGTAACGGCTCGCGCCGGGTACGTTCCAGCACGAAATTCACCGACAGGGCATGCCGCCGGTCCGAATCTGCGTAGTCCCACAGATATTCCTTGGCATCGAGGTACAGCGGCAACGTTCCGGCCATGTCGAGTGCCCGTGAGAGTGTGTACGCCGCACCGTACTGCAGGCCACGGGTGAACCGGCGGTTGAATGTAAGCTGGAGCGAATCGTACTGAGATTCGCCGATGTGCTCGGCGATGTTGACGTTCCCATAGCCGATCATGGGTCGCAGGAAATTGTCCGGGAGTGGGAGGTTGTTGGTCCGGTCGATGTTCGCAGGAAGGAACCGAGCTCCGGGCGCAATGACGTTGATGTTCCTCGTCTGCGGAATATATCGCCCTCGATTGCCGACGTACGCCGCGCTGACGACAGTGCTGAACGGGAGGTTTCGCTGCACGTTCAGTGAAAAGTTGTGGACCGTCGTGGGCTCCCAGTCGACCGCCAGGCCGTTCACAGCGAACGGACTCAGGAACCCTGTTCCTTCGGTGAAGGTCGCGATGTTGTTGTGGAAGACCGTTGGTTGCACGCGAGCCGGCGGATTGGGCGCGATGTTGTTGGCCACCGAGCCGGATGGCGTGATGGTTTGTTTCGTGACGCCATACCCTCCTCGGATAGCCATGGTGCCGTCACCCATCACGTCCCAGCTGAAGCCGAGCCTCGGTCCGAATTGAGGGCCGGGTGAATTCCGAAACCCTTTGGCGGCCATCGGATCGTCCTGGGTCACAAGGCCGTTGAAGGCGTCTCCCGTCCCGGGCACAAGCGCGCCGATCGCCGCCGCCGGCAGCAGTTCTCCGGTCACAGGATTTCGAGCCCGCCGGTTCGCCGCAGTACAACTCACGGCTCCCCCAGCGCACGCGGGAAGATAGAGAATGGGCTGCCGCGAGCGGTCCCATCGAGCCGTGTCGAAGTTGGCCCCCACCTCCCCCATGGCTTTCGACGCTGCCACATCAGGGGCATGCCCATATCGCAGCACGTCCAACTTCCACGACGAGGCCGACGACATGCGCACACCGAGCTCCAACGTGAGGTTCGAGTGGACCTTCCACGAATCCTGCACGAACCCCTCGAGCAGACTGTTGCGTGCGCCCCTGAACACGCGCGTACTACTCTGCGAATAGCTTTGGAAGTTGCCGAGCAGAGCGTTCGCGTACGCGTAATTGGTGTCGCCGGGGTTGTTCACGTCCCTCCCGAAGTTGAAGCACCCGGAATAGCAGGCGCCGTTCAACCCCTCACTGTTGTAGTCCCACTCGTAGAGAAACCCTGTTTTGAGAAGATGGGTCGCAGTGGAAAACGACAGGGTGTCGGACAGCACAATGCGCTGATCACCGGCATGGATGGGAAATCGGGCATCGAACGCAACATCCGCGGCCGAAGGCACGCCGCCGAAGGTCAGCTGCGGTGTGATCCCCGCGAAGTTGGCGCCGGGATAGAGCTCGGGCAGTCCCGCCAGGCCATACCCAGCCTTCGACACGGCATCGAAGTCTGGATCGGTGTAGATTTCAGCCGTCTGCCGCATGCCCACCGACGCCTCGTTCACGAGTCTCAGGCCAAACGTCCGGACGTGCTTGGCGTGCCAGTCCCACTCGCTCTTCGCGTAGTTGTGGCGGAGCTGATCCCAATTGGACTCGAGACCAAACAGCCCGGCATTGCCTTCTGTGATCGGACTCCACTTCCTGAGCGACACCGTGAACAGGTCGCGGCCGGTCGCCTTGTAGTCGAGCTTGAGGTGATTGAGCGCCTTGGTCTGGTGCGCCACGTCCTGGAACTGGTAGTTGTAGTTTCGGTTGCTCACCGAGATGTCGCCGAAGTTCGGCATCGGAAACAGGCCGATCATTGCCTGTCCATACTTGTTGATTCGATCGGCCGGAATGATATTCCCGTCGAAGCACGCCGGGCCGCCGGTCGTGATGCTGCAGGTGCCCGCCTTGAGTGGATCGCGGATGAAGAGCCGCTGCCCACTCGTATCGACCGTCTGGGAAAAGTCTCCCGCCCGCTCGAGCGCGGTTGGAACGGTGACTCGATTCGGAGTGCGCGGCTCATCCGTTGACCAGTCTTCACGCGCGTAAAAGAAGAACAGTTTGTTGTTGGAGGCGTTCTGGCGGCCGATCGGGCCGCCGAGCGTGCCGCTGCCGGTGTGGTACCTGTAATACGGCTTCGGCAGGTTGTTGCGGATATTGAAGAAGCTGTTCTCGTTGAACGCATCATGACGCAGAAAGTACCAGAGTACGTGCCTCGAAACGCGTTCGTGCCCGACTTGGACACCACCGTCATCGAGGCCCCCGCGCTGCGGCCGTGCTCGGCCTGAAATCCGCTGCCGATGAGCTTGATCTCTTCGATGGCGTCCATGCTGATGACGCTCATCATGTTGTTGGTATCGGCATCATTGGCCGGCATGCCGTCGAGCGTGATGTTGCCGAGATTGGACTGCAGGCCCGATACCGTCGGAAGGCCGATGCCGTTGACTCCCCCAAGTGACACCGGACCATCCAGACCGCCGCTGACCTGCGACACGCCAGGCATCACGCGAAACAGCCCCATGGGATCGCGCCCACGCGCGACGAGCGCATCCATCTCACTCGCTTCGATCGCGCTGGACATCTCCGAGCTCGCGGTCTGGACAACGGCGGTATCCGCGGTAACTGTCGTGACCTGGCTGAACTGCCCGACGCCCAGCGTGATGGCTCCAGTCGCGAGCGTCTCGTTCGACCGGAGCTGTATGCCCGTGTTCTCGGTGACGCTGAACCCCTCCAGCGTGACGCGTACCGTATAGCGCCCCTGGGGAATCGCCGCGAACGTGAACGCGCCGTTCCCGAGTGACACCGTCGAACGGTTCACACCGGTTTCCTCGTTTATCAACTCAACGGACGCACCAGGGACAACCAGCCCCTGCTGGTCTCGGACGACCCCGGTGATCGTCCCGGTTGTGCTCTGCGCGAACGCCAGCGTTGCGGTGGCGAGCGCCAGGGTCGTCACGATGGCCTGGATGAAATGCCGCATGTGTTCCTCCACTGCGGAGTCGTCCGGGAACTCCTCTGAGCGCGGGCGTTGGTTTATGAGTTCTATACCGTATGCGTTACTGAACGCGCTGTCAACGACGCCACGCTAGTACGTAGGGCGGGTCGTTCCGACCCGCCTCCGTTGCCGGGTCCGAAGGACCCGGCCCACATCAACTAGGGCGACGCAACGATGGCGGGCGCGCCGGACGCGGCCGACGCGTACACGGCCTCCTGCACGGCGAGCGTCTTCAGATAATCACGGCCGTCGGTTTCAAACGGGGTGCCGCTGCGCAGGCCGTCGACGAAGTGCTGGAGGGTCGCGTGAACGCAGTCACCGGCGAACCCCCGCCGCTCGTGTGGATACGTGTGATCGCGCGGGCCTTCCCCGAGGGGATGCACAGACATGCGCCCCTCCTCGTCGAGCCGCAGCGCGCCCTGGTCGCCTTCGAGCAGAAACTCACCAAACGTATAGCGCGCGTCGGCCGACAGCGATTCGTTGTAGCGGTTCGCGTCCCAGAGGCCGACCGCTCCGCTGGCGAACTCGAACAGGACCATGCCCGCATCCTCTCCCGCGATCGCGGCGTTCAGCCGGCGCAGCCGCGCGAACACGCGAGCGACTTCCCCGCCGAGATACCGGAACACGTCGATGAAGTGCACGCCGGTTTCGAAGATCAGCAATTGAGGCATCGTGCGGAAGTAAGGCTGTCGTGCCAGGTAGGCATCGGGCTGCCAGCCGTCTCCCATCCGCGTGCGACACGAGAGCGAGTGCAGGCGGCCGATCGCGTCGCGGTCGAGCAGACGGCGAAACTCGCGGTGCCACGGCTGAAAACGGAAGTTGTCGTGCACCATGAACCGGATGCCCGCCCGGCCGGCCTCTTCGACAATGACCGCCGCCTCGCGGACGCTCGGCGCCAGCGCTTTCTGGCAAAGAACGTGAACACCACGCTCCGCGGCGAGCCTCGTCAACGACAGATGCGTGTCCGCGGGAGTGATGACGTCGATGAAGTCGGGGCGCTCGACGTCGAGCATCTCCGCCACGTCCGCGTAAGACCTCGGCACGCCGAATTTGCCGGCGACACCATCTGCGCGCGCCCGGTCGCGATCGCAGACAGCCACGAGCTCGGCGCCCGACACACGCGGCCAGGCATCGTAGTGGAACTGGCCGAAGTACCCCGCGCCGACGGAGACGCCGCGAAGTACGCGGCTCATGCCCTGTGCCATTTCTCGACGACCTTGTCCTCCACCCAGCCTCTGACGTCGGCGTCGAAGGCAAGAAAATGCGGCAGCGTCAGATGCGCGGCAAACGCCGCCTCGTCATCGTAAATCTCGTAGAGGAACACCTCGAGCGGGTTCCGCGGGTTCCTGCACACGTCGAACTGCCGGCAGGCCGCCTCGCGTTCGAGCGTGTCTTTCGCCTGCTGCCGCACGCGTTCGAAGAATGCCTCCGCGTGCGCGGGTGCGACCTGGAATCGTACGGTGACGGCCAGCATGCTCGCTCCTCTCACGATCCGAAGACGCGCCGCAACTCGTCGATCTGCTCCGCATCCAGCAGCCGGTGCGGCCGGTCGCCGAGCACGAAGAACAGCTTCGCCGTCTCCTCCAGCTCTTCGGCGGCAGCGACGGCAGCGTCTAGGCTCGGGCCGCATACGACCGGACCGTGATTCGCCAGGAGGAGCGCGCGGTGTGCGAGCGCCAGCGACGAAATCGTGGCCGACACCGCCTGATCACCGGGCCGTGCATAGGGCACGCGCGCCACACGCCCCACTCTCATCACGACGTACGGCGTCATCGCAGGCAGCACATCGTCATCGGGCCGGTCGGCCAGACACGACAACGCCGTCGCATAGGTCGAATGCAGGTGCACGACAGCGGCGTCCAGAGGACGCGCTTTGTACATCGCCAGATGCAGCCAGGCCTCCTTCGTGGGTGGAGGGCCATCGACGTGGGCGCCGTTCGAATCGAGCGTGCTGAGCTGCCCGGGATCGAGCTGTCCCAGCGAGATGTTCGTCGGCGACATGAGGTATCCGCCGCTCGCGAGGCGCACGCTGAGATTTCCAGACGTGCCGCAACTGTATCCGCGCGCGAAGAGCGACCGGCCATGCCGAACCAGCGCTTCGCGTGTCTGTTCCTCTGTCATGCCGTCCTCGTCTGCAGAGCTTTGATGAAAAACTCCGGACTGCCGAAGTTGCCCGACTTCAGCGCGAGATGAAACCCTTCGGGATCGAGACTGCAGGTCCAGGGCACCCCGGGATCGATTTCCTCCCCGAAGCCGATCATCCTGATGCCGAGCGCCTCGAGCACGGCACCCGATGTTTCGCCGCCCGCGACGACGAACGTGCGAACCCCCAGCCGGGCCAGTGCCACCGCGAGTGCGCCGAACGCATGCTCGAGCAACGCGGCAGCCTCGCCGCGCCCGATCTCGCGCTGGGCATTCCGCACGGCGTCGGGTGGCGCGGTGGAATACAAGAGAACCGGCCCACGCCGCACATGTTCGGCGGCCCAGTCGATAAGCGCCGGCAGGATGGCGCCGTCGCGCGCGAGCGCCAGCGGATCGATCGAACGATGTGGTACATCAGCAGCAAGCCGTCGCACCTGTGCGAGCGTCGCAGCCGAGCCGCTTCCACTGAGCACCGCGACTGGTCCGGACCGCACAGGCGCGGCCTCCGGGCCGGCCGGAACGCGAGCGGTTATCGCGGCCCGGGCGAGCGCCCCGCCAAGAGCGGCGCCGCCGGTCACGAGCGGAAAATCCCGGCACGCGCATCCTATCGCATCGATATGGCGGTCGAGCACCGCGTCGACGATCGCCACTCGATGGCCGCCGAGCTGGAGCGCTGCGAAGCGCTCCTGCATGGCTGCACTGCCCGCTTCTACGTCGTCGAGCACGACGAGACCCACCGGAAAGGGCGACTGTTTCGCGAGCACGCGCACGAGGTTCGCGTCGGTCATCGGCGTCAGCGGATGATCTCGCATGGACGATTCCGAGAGCAGTTGCGCGCCGACGAACAAGTGCCCCTGATAGACGGTACGGGCGAGTGCGGGATATGCGGGGCAGGCGATTGTGAACGAGCTGCGCAGCTCGGCAAGGAGGCTGGCGATGACCGGACCGATGTTTCCGCGATCGGTCGAATCAAACGTCGAGCAGTACTTGAAATAGATCTGCGCGGCGCCGGCACTCGTGAGATACGCGGAGGCGGCACGCGCCGCCGCGATCGCCTCTTTCACAGGAGCGGTGCGTGTCTTCAGCGAGACCACGACCACATCAGCCGGAGGCGGGACGGAGCCGGGCACGCCCAGCGTCTGCACGACCGAAAAACCGTCACGGCGGAGCACCGACGCGAGATCGGTCGCGCCTGTGACATCATCGGCAATCACGCCAAGCTGCATGGTGGAGAATACGTTACCGCATTCAATGTCAATCGTCGTCTCGTTGCCGCCGTCGTTCGAGCCGTTCGGTCAGGGCCTCCATCGTCCCGAGTGCGTACTCGGCACGCGTAAGGGCGACGTATTCGTGCCCGACTGGCGCGGTGGGGTTGCCGTTGTTCGCGCCGACGGCCGCCGGCAGGACTGGCTCGCGCACGATGCCGGTTTCGAGCTTCGTCCCAACGCCATCGCGCTGAATTCAGACGGCTCGTTCCTGCTGGCGAATCTAGGGGATGCGGGCGGCATATGGCGGCTCGACCAACAAGGCGCGCTGACGCCGTGGCTCCTCGAAGTCGACGGAGTTCCTCTGCCTCCCGCAAATTTCGTAACTGTCGACAGTCATGGGCAGAACGTGGATCACCGTCAGCACGCGATGCCGCCCTCGACAACTCGCCTGGCGTACCAACGTGGCAGACGGGTTCGTGGTGCTGGTCGACGAGCACGGAGCCCGTATCGTGGCCGACGGTCTGCACTATACGAACGAATGCCGTCCCGATCCGAGCGGCCAATGGCTGTACGTCGTCGAGACGTTCGGGCGGCGCCTGACTCGATTCCCCATCGCCGGGGAAGGAACGCTGAAGTCGCCCGAGGTCGTGCTGACGTTTGGGCATGGATGCTGGCCCGACGGATTCGCGTTCGATCAGGAACGAGGCGTGTGGGTGACCAGCCTGATAAGCAACAGGCTGCTGCGATTCGACGGAGACAGGCTGGACACCGTCCTCGAAGAGGCGAATGCGGCCCATATCGAAGCGGTGGAAGAGGCGTTCGCGAGCGGGCAGATGCGCGCAGAACACCTCGGCCCTATTCCGGGCACGAGGCTGCAGCATGTCACCAGTGTTGCTTTTGGCGGCGACGACCTGCGCACCGCCTACGTCGGATGTCTGCACACTGACTGTGTCTTTCGTTTTCGTTCGGAGATCGCGGGCGCTGCCCCTCCCCACTGGACGTTCACGCTTCCGTGAGGTCAGAAACTTCCGAGGCGGCACTGCTCCAGCAGGTCGATGATTTCCCGGCTCGTCCGGGCGCGATGCTTCGTGTGCACGGCCCTGGCCTCGCGCCAGTCTCCCCGCTTGATGGCTTCGACGACGTCCCGATGTTCCTTGTTGGATGAACCAAGCGTCGGCCTGAGCCTCACCGTCGTCATGCGCGCGCGATGGCCGTGATCCCACAAGGTGTAGGCGACCGCCGCCAGACGCCTGTTTCCGCACAGGTCGATCAGCGTTCGATGAAACCGTTCGTCGGCCTTCACCCAGGCGTCGCGATCGCGCTGTCTGAGTGCGGCGTCCATGTCATCCAGGGCGCGATCGAGCGGCGCGAGCGTCCGCTGATCGGGACTGGCCCGGACAAGACGCTCGATCGCCGTGAGCTCGAGCGCCGTCAGGACTTCGTAGGTATCGCGCAAGTCCTCCAGCGACAACGGCACGACCCGCATGCCATGACGTGGAATCAGCTGAATGAAGTGTTCGTTCTGGAGCTTGACGAGCGCCTCGCGCATCGGCGTGCGGCTCATCCCCAGGTCCGCGGCGAGGTCCTGCTCCAGCACCTGGTGCGCCGGAGGATATTCGTTGTCGAGGATCCTGCGCCGTATCTCCTGATACGCCTGATGCACAAGCGACTGCCGTCCACTGGACTGCCGTTGGGATGCGATGGTATGCGAAGCTGCCCGTTTGCGGCGCACCGACGGTTGCCGCGCTCCTCGCGTCGATAGCATACGATGTTCAACCCACCGGAGCGCCGCCGCCGCGCGCGGGAGGTGGCGGAGGCGGCGGCATGTAGAGCCGTGTGAGAAATGCCAGCAGATTCTGGAACTCGGCGGGCGCAAGGCGCTTGTCCCAGTCGTGCGGCATCAGGCTCTGCGGATCGTAAAACACCTTCACGTTGTTGCGCTTGAATCGATGGAGATTGAGGTCGTCCTTGCCCAGAACCTGCAGCGAGAAGCTGTCTTCGTTTTTGAGAATTCCAACGACCGTCTTCCCGTCGGCGGTGGTAATGCGCACCGGCTGATAGGTCATCATCGGCAGGAGCGTGGTATCGTGCGTGCCGCCGTCGGCCGCGATCTTGTGCTTCTCCCTGGTCAACGCGTCGACGATGTTCTGCACTTTGCGTGTGCCTGCAAGATTCGACAGATCGGGTCCGAGAATGCTGCCCTTGCCCTTGATCATGTGGCAGCTGCCGCAGTTGCCCTTCCCCCAGAAGATGGATTCGCCGGCCGCCACGTCGCCGGCCGCCGGTGTGTCGATTGCCGTCCCGCGAAGCCCGCGAATGTAGGCGGTGACACGCCAGACCTGATCGTCGGTAAACTGCCCTGTATAGGGCGGCATCTGCGTTCCCTGGATACCGTTCCTGATCGCGTCGAAGATTTCCTGATCGGTCCGCCGCAAGTAGCGCCGGTTCTGCGCCGCCACCGGCGGGCCGAGCTCGCCGCCCGTGCCGTCCTTGCCGTGACACGCCGTGCACGTTTCGTTGTACAGCTTTTCGCCTTCGGCGATCGCTTCGCGATTGCCAATCGCCGGATTTGTCTGTGCGGCCCCTGCAGGAGGACCGGCGCCACGTTGGGCGGAAACAGTGACACATGCGAAAAGCAACGCCAAAGGTAGTGCGCAACTTAAGTTGCGCCCTACAGGTGAGGTGATCATTTCGCCTCCGGCAGCGCGAATGCAATCACGTTCGAGAACGCCGCCAGGGCTATGTACTGCTGGCCATCGACCGTGTAGGTCGTAGGCGCGGCGGTGATGAGCGCTCCCGTGTTGAAGTTCCAGAGCACCTTGCCGGTCTTCGCGTCGAGCGCAGTGAACATTCCCTGCTGCTCGGGCGCGAAAATCAGTCCGCCGGCTGTCGACAGCAGGCCGGGACCGTAGTGAAACGAGCTGATCTGCTCGTAATCCCACACCTTCTTGCCGGTCAGCGCATCGATCGCGCGCACGTAGAGCTGCCAGCGTTCGCGATCGTCCGGGCTCTCCATGTATGCGGTGCCGCTGCCGCCTTGTCCTGGACGGAAATTCGTCGTTGATCGATAGGTGATGCCGCAACCCTCCTGCGCGATCAGATAGAAGAGTTTCGTATCGGGGTTGTAGGCCGGGGATGGAAAGTTGGTCGCGCCTGCCGTCGACGGGCACGTCTTCGAGCCCTGCACCGTCGGCTCGTGCCCGGGCGTCAGAATCGGACGCCCCTCAGGGCTGAGGCTGCTCAACCAGTCGACCTTGCTGACAAACGGCACGCCGCGCAGGAACTGCCCGTTGGTCCTGTCGAGGATGTAATAGATGCCGTTGCGGTTGGCCTGCAGCAGCAGCTTGCGCGTCTGGCCGTTGAACGGCGCGTCGATGAGCACCGGCATTTCGTTCGAATCCCAGTCGTGCACGTCGTGCGGCGTGTTCTGGAAATGCCATTTCATCTTGCCGGTGTCGATGTCGAGCGCGACGATGCTGTCGGTGTACAGGTTGTCGCCTTCGCGGTTGTCGCCAACGAAATCAGGTGTGGGCTGGCCGGTGCCCCAGTAGATCAGATTGAGCTGCGGATCGTAGCTTCCGCTGACCCAGATCGGTCCGCCGCCGTTTCTCCACGAGTCGCCCGCCCACGTCTCGTTGCCGGGTTCGCCGGGCTTCGGAATCGAATTCCACCACCACCTGGATTTCCCCGTGAGCGCGTCAAATGCCTCGATGAAGCCGCCGCCCTGCCCGCTGCCGCTCATGATGATCATGCCCTTGGCGGCAAACGGCATCGGGCCCTGGAAGCGTTTGCCGGGCTGCGACGGACGCGCTTCCCACATGGGATTCCCGGTGCGGCGATCGAGCGCCACGAGCGCGGAGTCCTGCGCGACCATGTAGACCATGTCGCCGTAGACGCCTATGCCGCGCTGCCAGCCAACGCTCGGCGGCTGGCGCATGTGCTCCCAGATAAGGCGGCCGGTCGCGGCGTCCAGCGCGTGAACCCGGTTGTACTGGCCGATGTACATCACGCCTTTGTGGACAATGGGCGGCGCCTCGAGATCTTTTGCGCCGGTGAGGTGGAAGATCCACTTCGCCTGCAGGCTGCCGACGTTGCTCGTGTTGATTTGCTTGAGCAGTGAATGCCGTTGAGAGTCGTACGTGCCGGAATACAGCAGGTAGTCGTTCGGATCGGGGCTCAACAGATCCTTGTCGGTTACCTGAGCCGCCAGGACGGCCCCCAGAAACAACAGCAGCGAAGCCGTCAGAATATGGCGCATGTGTCCCCGCATTTTATGGCGAAACAGCACTTTTGAGCCGTCGTAAATTGTCGCGTGGCGAAGGGAACCTGAATCAGGAGCCCAGAGCGGCTACGACGAACTGTTCGATGATGTCCTCGACGGTCCGCCGGTGCTCGCGCCGATCCTCGCCGACCGTAGCGGCCGACGTCGAAACGACCGTCAGCTCGAGGCTTGGCACGAGCACGATGTACTGCCCACCGAACCCCCACGCGTAGTAGGCCTTCCGCCCGTCCATCTCACGCATCCACCAGCCGTAGCCGTACTCGCGGCCGCTGATGCGCGAGCGCCCGCGGGGTTCGAAGGTGTCGTCGACGAAGTCTCTCGACAGAATCTGCCGGCCGTTCACCTGCCCGCCGTTGCGATACATCTCGCCGAACGCGAGCATCTGCTTCGGAGTCATCACCATTTCATTGCCACCGAAGTACACGCCCTGAGGATCGCGCACCCATTGGGCCAGCGTAAAGCCCAGCGGTTTCGCCAGCGTTTCCTGCGCGAACTGCCAGGTGCTCTTCCCCGTCGCCCTGGTGAGGATCGCCGAGAGAATGTGCGTGTTCCCGGTGCTGTAGATCATCTGTGTGCCCGGCGCCGTCAGCATCGGCCTCGCCAGCGCATGCCGCACCCAGTTCGGACTCTGCACCCACGCGCCGTAATTTCGATTGCTCGTCGACTCGAGGCCCGACTGCATCGTCAGGAGATGCTCGATGGTGATCTCGCGCTTCGGTTGCGGAAGATCGGGAAAGTACGTCCCGATCGTCTGATCCAGCGTCAGCAGCTTGCGATCGGCAGCAATGCCGACGAGCGCCGAGATGACGCTCTTCGACACCGACTTGACGTTGGCGGGGGTCGTCTCGCGGCGGCCGTTGAAGTACCGCTCGAGGATGGTCGTGCCGCGGTGTGATACGAGAAGGCTGTAGAGGCGTGGCAGTTCTTTGGCGGCGTTAACGGCTGGCGCAAGGACGCCGGGAGAATCAGACTGGGCATCAAGCGTCGGCGGTGGCAGGAGCATGGCGCTCGCCAGGACCAGCCCGACGACGAAACAAGGACGCGGCACTATGGGAGTATAGGCGACGCGTCAGCACCCGTTCCACTCGGCCCGTGACCGGTTGGTGGAGTTGGCGGTGTTGCGCCCGACCATGCCGCGTTCGGTACGGGACTCGCCATTGTTGCCGTGCTGCTGCTCCAAACGGCACGCCACTGGTGTCTATAAGCGGCCAACGTCGACTCCGATATCTAGCGCTGACCGTTCTTGGCGAGCCACTGGCGCTGTTGTTCTTCGATCTCCGCGTCTCGCTTCGCGTTAGCGTCAGCTATGGCTGCCCCATCCGGCAGCTTCGTCAGCGTGGCGGCATATCGCGGGATTTGACGTTCGTCGAGGCCGTCGAGAATGCGCAGCGCGAGCGCGAGGACCGCGCCGATCTGCGCCTCTAAGAGTCGGCGGCCCAGCTCCGCCGAAGCGTAACGCGGTGCGCCGAAGTACCCGGTCCACGTGTCACCAGCCGCAATTCGCCTCAGATCAGCGAGGTCTTTACCGGTCACCGACGGGGCATTCGCGATCGTGGCAGGTACGAGATCCGGCCGCAATGCCATCGTCCGACTGTGCTCCCCTAAGCCAGCGTGTACGGTGAAGCCGTCCTCCGCGAGGGCCACCTTGCTGACTTCGGCCGCCAGGACGGAGTCGACCGGACTGGGACCCGGCTGCAATCCGGTCAGATTCACCATTTGACCGCCGTAGGTGTCGCGAAAGTAATCGCCTGCCTGGTCGAGGGCCCGGTTGTGGTTCGGGCTTCCATGAACGTGAATCACGAAGAGCCATCGAAACCCTTGCTCGCCAAACTCCGTCGCAAGATCCATGAAGACCGCCCGCAGGGTGGTGGAACGGATCGGGTACGCCCCCGGAAAGACATACTTTCCACCGATCCTGTTCGCCCCATCCGATCCCAGGGGGATCATCGGAAAAACGACCGCCGCCCACCCGGGCCGCTTCGCGATTGCGGCCGCGAGATCCTCGGTCAGCCGTTCGTTCTGGTAACCGTCGGTGAACGACGGCAAGTAGGGGCCGTGCTCCTCCAGGACTCCGCCGGGGAGGAGGATGACGGTTCGTTGCCGGTCGAGCATGCGAATCTGATCGATATTCAACTCGGCGAGTCTGTAGACTTGGGCCTCAGCCGAGCGTGAGAGCAAGCAGCCGAGCGCGAGCGCCAGCGCAATACGACCACGTGGCCACAATCCGGCATGGGAAATCATTTGATCCTCCTCCACAAAACTGAGGCAGCCTCCAGTTTACCGATGAGCCGCGCGCGAGCCCATCGGGCTGCATGCCGTCCTGTAGGCCGATGGTGTGCACCGGCATCCGCGATGCCAGCACCCCGGTGGCTGGCGACGTCCGACGCCGCGGAGCTCTTCGAAGGCCGCGGACGCACGAAGAGCGACGTCAAGCGGACGGCCAGCCGTGTCGATCTCGTTTTTGGTTCGAACTCAGAGCTCCGCGCGCTGGCAGAGGTCTACGCGTGTGACGACGCGAAAGAGAAGTTTGTGCGCGACTTCGTGGCAGCGTGGGACAAGGTTATGAATCTCGATCGCTTCGACGTAGCCTGATTCCGCTCTGATTATTGAGCTCAGTCCGATTCGGTGAACATCTTTCCTATGGGACTCGATGGCCACTCAATCGGAGCAACATCTCCTCGTCCGAGACGCTCAGAACTTCATCTGAAACGCCAACCTGATCAGCCGGCCCTGCAGGATCGTCGTCACATCTCCGAGCGAGTTACCCACAGCGTCCTGGCGCGCGAAGATTGCGTTCCCGTTCAGCAGATTGAAGAAGTCGATCTGCCCGCTGAACGTCTTCGATCCGTACCGGAAGTTCTTCTTCAGGTTCAGGTCGACCTGGTTGTAGCGCGGGTGGTACAGCGAGCCCGGCTCGTTGAGGATGAGCGTCTCGGTGTTCGTCCGTCCTCCCGGGAAGAGGTTGTTCGGCGGCTGATACGTGATTGTCCGCGCCAGCCCCGCATAGCTCTGGACTATCGCGCCGACATCAACGCCGACCCACTGAATCGTATATGCGCCTGCGAGCTTGAACTGATGCGTGAACGGAACGTCGAACGCGCCCTGGTCGCAAAACCGTCCGCCATTGGAGACGGACGCACCCGTGTAAAGATCGGCGACCGGTGGCCCGTTCGGGTTGTCGTCGCTCGAGCAGAACGCCGACACGTTGCGCTCGGTCGTCCAGCTTCCGAACAACGTGGTGCCGCCGCCCAGCCGCGCATTGAACGTGACGTCGAAACCATCGTAGATCGACTGATCGTCGACGTTCTTATCGAGCCCAGCGGCGTTGAACACCGACCGCTTCGCCGCATTCAGGTTGTAGACCGTCAGCACCTCGTTAGGGTCGATCACGCCGACGAGCGTAGCATCGCGGGAGATGTCCGGCATCGGGGTCGTGAACGACGTGTAGTCGGAAGTCGCAATCAGCGTTCGATCCATCTGCCGGAGATCCTGATACGTGCGGTGATACCAGCCCGCCGTCACCGACAGCCGCGGCAGAAGCTGATGCGAGATCGTCGCGGTGATCTCGGTGTCTCCCTGCCGCCGGATGTTCGGATCCATGTCGCGATCGCTCACCGTCGTCCCGAAGTTCGACGTGCCGCTAAGACCGATCTCGTTGTCTTGCGCGATGTCGTCGGCGTTGGTGGGCAGCACGAGGCCCGAGCACGCGGTCTTTCCGGCATTCAGGTCGCAATCGAACCAGTTCCGTGTCTCGGTCTGCACGCCTGGCGCGTACGTGTTGGCGAATCCGCCCGTGAGCCGCTCGTAGTACTTGCTCCAGCTCGCTTTCAACGCCGTTCGGCCGTTGCCGAACAGGTCGTACGCGCCGCTGAGCCGCGGGGCGAGATCGTTGTTCCAGTTCGGGATGTTGCGCCGCTCCGGGAAGAATCGGCCCGGCACGAACCGGCCCGGTGGGTTGGCTGATTCCTCGTACATCGAACGGAAGTTGTCGACGCGAAGGCCGATATTCAGCGTGAGGCGCTTCATCGTCCACGAATCCTGCGCGTAGTACCCGAGGTCGTAGTTGACGAACACATCTCTGGCGCCCGGCGTCGAGTACACGGTGACGCTCGTCGGCCGATTGTTCTGGTAGCTTTGAATCAGATCGGCTTGCCGCTCGGTGTACACGCGCGCCCACCCGAACGAGCGGTCGATGCCCAGCTTCACATTATGGCTGCCCGTTACATATGAGACCGACGCGACGGTGCGGTGCCCGGTCGCGATGGTACGCTGATCCTGTCCGTTCGACACCCACGCCCGGCAGCCGATCGACAGCGCGCATCGGGAATTCATGTTGTTCGCTGAATCCTCGCGGCGCGCGTTGGCGAGCCACGCCGGGTTCAACTGCCCATTGGCGGCATACCGCGGCAGGCTGATGCCTGGCTCGTTGTCGATGGTGATGTGGTTGATCGGCGAGGAATACCCCGCTTCGAGCAACCACCGCGCGGTCAGCGTGTTTGTGTACTTCGCCTGGCCAACCGCGTACTTGCCGGTGCGCGGATCGCGGTATGACCCCGAGCGCGGATCGGCGCCCGGCCCGTAGTCCTTTCCCTTGCGTTTCCACGTGCGGTTGAAGAACGCCGCAAACTTGTTCTTCTGGTTGATCTGCCACGTCACTCGCCCCAGCGCGTCGCGGATGTATTGATCGATGGTGCTACGGAGCTGCTCTCCCTGCGGTGTCACGATGACCTCGCCGACGTTCGCGACCACCTCGTCGGTCGACGCGTGGCGCGTCGTAACGAAGAACCATAGGCGATTGAGCCTGATCGGCCCGCCGAGTGCGGCGTTGAACGTCTGCACGTGCGCGATGCCGTTGCCGCTCGTCACGTTCTGGCTGCGCAGGTAGTCGTCGATGTTCTTGGCCTGCCAGCTTCCGTCGCTGCCGCCGAGGAACACCGACCCGCTGAACACGTTGCCGCCGTCTTTCGGAATCATGTTCATGCGCATCGCACCGGCCTGCACTTCCGCTGGATGCGCGGCGGTCGTTACCGTGACCTCCTGCACCACCGAATCATTCACGTACGTCCACACGATGTTCGATTCCTGGCTGCTGGTGCTCATACCGTCGACGGCTTCCTGCGCCTGGGCACCGTTGACGCCGTGGCCGCGCGGTGCGGTCTGCTCCATCTGCCGCGATCCGCCGATGTCGGGCGTCGCGAACCGGATGCCCGGCAGCATATTGCTCACCGAGAACACGTGCCTCGTCGTCGGAAGCACGTCGAGCATCTCGCGCGTCACGACATCAGTTCTCGATGCCTGTGTCACATCGACCATCGGCGCCTGGCCCGAAACGGTGATCGTCTCTGCGAGCGAGCCGAGCTTCATGTCAGCGTTGATCGTCGCCACGAAATTCGACGGCAGCTCCACCTCTGGCCGCACGATAGTGGAGAAACCTGTGAGCGTAAACGTGACGCGATACACACCCGGGCGCAGATCGACGATGGTGTAGCGCCCCTGTTCGTCGGTGATGGCAGTCTTGCTCTTCTCGATCAGCGCCGGGCTCGAGGCTTCGACGAGGACCCCCGGCAGGACGGCGCCCGATTCATCGCGCACCTGGCCCGTGAACTGGCTCTGAGCGTGCACGAGCACAGGCAGCAACAATGCCACGGCCAACAGTGAAGCGACACGAATGGCTCGGATCCCCATAAGTGATCTCCTCCGCGGGTGCGAACGGCCCGAAAAACGGTTGGATGTATGGCTCGCGTGGATGCTAACTCATGTGCGCTGCACGGTCCAGGCATGAAATCAGAAGCGCGAACGATCCCATCCAAATGTAGGATGAATCTCAACCGATTCGACGTACGCAGCGCATAGCGACCGGATAGACAAAGGGCGGGTCCGATGCTCCGGACCCGCCCGTGCTATCGGGAAGTCTTCATCGCGCCGGCGAGTCTTTCCAGCCCCTCCGCCCGGGACACAAACCTGCAGCACCGGGGATCCATCGTATTTCGTTGTCCCCTCAACGCCGGCCAGCCTCAAACCCAGCGTGCGTGCAGCAGCGAATGGATCACCACGCCGGAACATGCCATAAGGATACGTCGCCTCTCGTAACGCCGTTCAATCAGCGCCCACAAAAAGCGACGAAGTTACCGTGTTTCGTCCACGTCACAGGACGAGGCACAACATTTCACCAAGAAAACACAACTGATTCAGTGGCACAGACGTTGGAACGTCACCGACGTCGACAGTGCTCACGCATGTTCGCTTGGTGCCGTGGATGGTATTGGCGCTCGCGGCGGCTGCGGCGGGCGACGCGGCTGCCGCACCGCGCCTCGTCTGTTATCCGATCATCCCTGGCGAGACGATGACGTCGATCTCGGTCCGGCTGACTGGCGATCCGCAGAGCTGGCGTGGAGCCCGGTTCCAAATCCTCGATCCGGCCGCGGCGAGGTTCGTTCCCAAGAGCGAGTACCGGCGTCTTCAGGCGGGCTGGCAGGCGTGCGTCGTCGAGCCGATGCCCGTGCCGTCGCCCGTCACCGGGCGTGACTGGTGGCTTCTCGTTCTGGTGAGCTCCGCCGCGGCGGGGGCGTTTTTCGTCCTCCAGTCGTCGATGGATCGACGGAAGGCGACTTCGCTGGCATTGCAGACATTCGGAGCCGCGTTCATCCGCGAGTTCGAACGGCCTCTCGTCGACCCGCGCAGCCCACGCTCGGGTACTGCGCGCAGAGCTCGCGCTGTCGCCTGAAAAGGGCTTGCTCGAAGTGCGAGTGGCGCCAACCGAGGGGCGACGGTATCCGAATCTCTCCGATCATCGAACGAATGTCGAATACGACGTCGAGCGCGTTGTGACTCTTCTGAACGATCGCCGATTCATCTGCGGACCGCTGCACGCGCGCGGATCGTGGGTGGCGATTCCGTTTCACATGGCAGGTAGTGTCCGGCTTCAGCCGGACCGTGACAAGGAAGGTGGAGCGTGAACATCCTGCTGTTGAGCCTTGGCGGGGGCGGCGGAAACATCCTTCGTTCGCTCAAGGCGCTGTATCGCCGCGATCTGGCGGTTGCGGAGCAGACCGATGCCGCATACGCAGCGCGCCTGAAAAACAGCGTCGCGACGCGGTTCGCCGACACGAACCGGTTTTCGCTCATGGATGTCCCCGATGATGAGCGCGTGCTGATCGGCGCCGCCGCAACGCGACATCTGGGCGCTCGTCACGATCCCGACCTTGCGCGACGCGCGTTCGAAGAATCGAAAGGCGAGTTCGAGCAACTGATCGGCCGCTATTCGACGGTCATCATCATCGCGACAGGCGGCAAAGGCACTGGCACGGGGACGATGGTACCCGCCGCGCTGCTCGCCAGGCGGAAGAAGAAACTCGTCATACCAATCTTCGTTCGCCCGTCGTTCGAGCGCCACGAAGTTGAAAAGCGTCGCTACGATCAGGCGCTCGCTGTAAGCCAACAGCTGGATGCCGCACAAATCCGATTCCTCGAGATTTTGAACGACAGAGGATACGTCGACGCCGACCCTCAGCCCCAGTCCGTGGTGTGGGAGCGTATGAACGTGCCGGTTGCGCGCGCCCTGCGCAGCCTGCTTTACGTGTTGTGGGATCTGTCACAAGTCGATCCCTCGGATCTGTCGGCCCTCTTCGCAGGTCCGGGCCGGCTGAGAATCGGTTTCTCGGAATTGGATGCTCCGCCGGGAAGCGACCCCTCCGACCAGGCGCTGACGCGCGCCGTGCGGGGATGCTGGGAGAACGACTACTGCAACTTCAGCGAACCTGTCGGCACGTCGCTCGTCTGCATCCAGGGCCCCTGGTCGAACGTGGCGGATGCCAAGATCAAGCGCGGCCTCTCGGCGCACGCAACGAGTGCCGGTTCGACTGCCTACAACCCGCTGTACGCGCGCGCATTTCAAGTGCCTCAGCCATGGGGCGTCACGGCGTTATTCGCGGAACAGACCGGCAGCCATCCACCGATTGACGTCGACTGGTCTCTCGAGGCGTACACGCCGCCTGCCGAGCCGAAGGCGACGCCGAGCGTGGTCGAAACTGAACCGGCCGCCTTCCACAACTTCTGGGACCTCGCGCTCGCGATCAATCGCTCCGATCCCGTCGCGCTCGAGATGGCTCAGAACGGCGCCAGCCCGAGCGTCAGGATCGATCCCATGAACCTCAGGAAACTGCTCGGCACAGTGTGGTTCCGCTCGGTCTTCCCGCACCTCTCGCTTGCATGGCGCGAACGCCTGCTGATGTACGCTCACCGACAACGTGGTCCTTCCGAATCACGTACTGAAAGTTGGGCGCCGCGAGATTTGCATGCGGGAGGTCTTACTGCCGGATCTGCAAGAGCTGATATCGAAATCATCCGTGAGCGAGGCCGTCCGCGGCGACCTGCGGCTGCTCGTCGCCGTCGGCAACCTGTGGGGACCCGAAAGCTTCAGCCGGTTCCAGTTTGCCGGCGATTCGCACGCGGCCGAGCCCGCCTCGAAGCTGACGCTGACGATGCTGGGCTTCCCGAGCGAACGCGCTGAACCGGACTGAGACTGGGGACTGGGGACTGGGGATTGGGATTAGGGATTAGGGATTAGGGATTTCACAACGTCGTGACGTCTTCGTGACGGAAGGATGATGCATGGATCGCAGACCGTCCGTAGAATAGGCGCCATGCACGTAGGCGCACGTCGCGTGCCGGTATTCCTTTCCGCCGCCACCTTGATACCCATCGCCGCCCTAGTTTGGCTCGGCATGCGAACGCTGCAACAGGAGCGCGAGCTCGAGAGCCAACGGCAGCGCGACCGTCTAGAGGTGGCCGCTGGGCGTCTGGCGCTGGATATCGGGCGCCGGCTGCAAGATACCGAAGAGAAGCTGACACAGGGCGCAGGGGTTCAGTTCCTGCCCACCGGTATCGTATCCGGCGCCAACATCCAGGTTCTGTTCCAGCCCGTCCAGACGCCGCCGCGAGTCATATCGTTGGCTTCTCTTACCGCGGCAGAGGTCCAGGAATTTCAGCGTCGAAACCTGCCAGCCGCAGAAACCGAGTACCGCCTCGTCGCCTCAACATCTCCCCCTGCGATTCGAGCCGTTGCGCTGGCTGGTTTGGCGCGCGTGCAACGATTGCAGAAGGAATACGACGGTGCGCTCGAGGCGTACACCGAGCTCGAGCGACTGGGAACGACCCTTGTTGCAGGACAGCCGGCCGGATTGGTGGCGCGCCAGGGCCGTTGCAAGACTCTGGAAGAAGCCGGTGACGATGTACGGTTCCGTGCTGAAGTTCGAGACCTGGCTCGCGCGCTCGAGTCCGGCGACTGGCCGATTGATCAAGCAACGTTCGAGCTGTATCGCGAGATGCTCATGCAGTGGAAAGGCACTCCGCCGTCCTCTACCGCGATTGCTCGAACAGAGTTCCTTGTCGAGCTGTGGCATCTCTGGCGGCGTGGCGATCTCGGATCGCGAGGACGTCGCGTCTTACGACGCGATCCGGTGTCGGCTCTGGCGATTTGGACTGGCGACGCTCAAAGCGTTCGGGTATGGCTGGCCACGACATCCGACATCGAAACCGAGTGGCGCCCGCTATGGGAGACACAAAATCTGAGCGTCGCGTTGTCTGACGTCGAAGGCCGGCCGCTCGTGGGCGTACCTGGAAATCTCACTGTGTCTCTCAGTCCACGCGACACGCGCCTTCCGTTCATTCTCAGCGCCTCGCCCGCGCGAGACGATGGAACAGACCGAGCCGGTCGCCGTGTGCTCGCCATAGGCCTTGCGCTGGCGCTTTTGGTGACCATCGCGGCAGCCTATGCACTGTATCGCACGACTACACGCGAGCTTGTGCTCGCAAGCCAGCAGGCGGACTTCGTTGCGGCGGTGTCACACGAATTCAGGACACCGCTGACATCGATGCGCCACTTGACCGAGTTGCTCGAGTCGGGAGCCGTCACGAGCGACGAGCGAAAAGCGCATTATTACGAGCTGCTCTCGCGCGAGACGGAGCGCCTGCACAGGATGGTTGAGAGCCTGCTCACGTTGGGTCGCATGGACGTCGACGCGTACGCCTGGCAGCTGGAACCGGCCGAAGTCGAGCAGATCGTGAGAGGTATCGTCGACGAATTTCGCGGTGAATCGATCGCAGCCGGGCGGCAGGTGTATTGCGACATCGAGGAGCGGTTGCCGGCGATACGCGCCGACCACGAGGCTCTGTCGCGCGCTCTTTGGAACCTCCTCGAGAACGCAGTGAAATACTCGGAGGCTGGCACGCCCATTCACGTCTTCGCGAGTCGGCAGGGCGAATCAGTGTTGCTCGGCGTCCGCGACGAGGGCGCCGGAATACCGCGCGCCGAGCAGCGGCGGATCTTCCAGAAGTTCGTTCGCGGTTCGAAGGCAAAAGTGTCAGGCGTTGGCGGTGTTGGGCTCGGTCTTGCGCTGGTCACGCACATCGTCGAGGCGCATGGCGGGTCCGTGCGCCTTGATAGCGAGCCAGGCCGCGGCAGCACGTTCACGCTGGTGCTTCCATGTCTCGAATCCTGATCGTGGAGGACGACGCGGCAATAGGCGTCGCCCTCGAGGATGACCTGCGCCTCGAAGGGTACACCGTCGAATTGGTCAGAGACGGCGAGACGGCGCTCAAGAAGGCTCGCGAATCCGAGTTCGATCTCGTGCTGCTCGACGTGATGCTTCCCAAAAAGGACGGCTTCGATGTGTGTCGAGAGCTTCGACGATCCAAGGTCGAGTCGCGCATCCTGATGCTGACGGCGCGCACGGGGGAGACCGACAAAGTGCTCGGCCTCGATCTCGGAGCCGACGACTACCTGACAAAACCTTACAGCCCGAAGGAGCTGCGCGCCAGGGTGCGAGCGCTACTGCGTCGCGCCGAGGCCGGGACGACGACGATCACACGGTTCGGCGACTGCGAGCTCGACATAGGACGCGGAGAGCTCCGACGCGCCGGAAAGCCCATTTCAACGACGCCGCTCGAACTCAAGCTGCTGAATCTCTTCACGAGGCGTGCTGGTCGCGTGCTGACGCGACGCGTGCTCATTGATGATGTCTGGGGCCGCGACACGGCCATCACCGAACGAGTCGTGGACAACCAGATCGCGAACCTGCGCAAGAAGATCGAGCCCTCGCCGGCCGCGCCGCGATTTCTGAAGAGCGTCAGGGGCATCGGATACCGATTCGACCTCGAAGACGTGACGGATTCATGACGACGCCGTGGCGCGATCGCGAACGCCGTCAATTAGGCTCGCCGCTGGAGGTGGTTTCATGAAACGACTGATCGCCGGCGTGCTGGCGGTGCTGGTGCTTGGTTCTGCGGCTCCTGGTGCGCAGGAGCTCGAGCGGTTGTTCAAGGCAGCAATGAACGCCGAGTTAGTGGACGGCGACCTGTCGCGCGCAATCGAGCAATACAAGAAGGTGGCGGCGAGCGCGAATCGGGCGCTGGCGGCGCAGGCTCTGGTCCGGATGGCCGAGTGCTATCAGAAGCTCGGCAACGCCGAAGCGCAGAAGATCTACGAACGGGTGGTGCGTGAGTTCGCGGATCAACCTGAAGCCGCCCTCGCACGGGCGAGGCTCAGCATTGCGCCGTCGGAGGCAAATGCCGGGATCACCCTCAAGGCTCTTCCACGGAGCAATGTCGTGCCAGGAACGGTTTCACCGGACGGCCGTTACTTGACGTTTGCGAGTTGGAGCGACGGGAACCTTTACTTACGTGACTTGCGTACAGGGATCGACCGCCAATTGACAGAGGTAGTTGGCTTCAATGTCGGCCTCTCGGCGATCTCAACGGATGCGACTCTTGTGGCGTACCAGTCGTACGAGAGCGGGTGCGACGGCAAGGGCCACGGTGCGGCCCTTTGTCTCGTGTCTGTTGCCGAAAACAAACTGCCAGTTCCGAAGGCACTGGTCGCGAGCGACGAGATCCTCGAGATTGCTCCGATGGCCTGGTCTCCTGACGGCCGCATGATTGCCGTGAGCCTGCGTCGTCAGGACCGCACCGCCCAGATTGGTGTCGTCGCCGTACCTGACGGAGAGATTCGCGTATTGCAGAGCGTGGACTGGCGCGGTCCGACACGCATTTTCTTCTCTCCTGACGGGCGCGATCTCGTATTCGATTTGCCTGTAAGCGACACACAGCGACGACCGGTCCATAGCCATGCTTGCCGTGAACGGAAGCAGGTCGCTCACCGTCGTCGAGCATCCCGGTCAGAACATCGCGATGGGTTGGACACCAGACGCGTCAGAACTGCTCTTTGCCAGCGACCGCGGTGGAACGATGGGCCTGTGGGCACAGCCCTTTACGGAGCATCGGCCAACGGGGACACCTCGCTTTATCCGTGGCGACCTGGGTGGTGCGTGGTCGCTGGGCGTCACGAGGAACGGCGCGCTGTACTTTGGCGTCCGGAGGCACGATCGGGACATCTCAGTAACGACGCTTGACCTGGAGACGGGCAAGGAGCTGACAACACCAACTCGTCCCATCCGCCGATTCGTTGGGACCAACTTTTCATGCCGACTGGTCGCGTGATGGGAAGCATCTCGCCTACGTTTCTCAGCGCGGATTCAATCCGACAAACAACAACGGACGCATCATCGGCATTCGCGACATGACTACCGGCGAAGAGCGCGAACTCCACCCAGCGCTGTCTGTACTTCGCCGGGTTTAGTTGGTCACCAGATGACCGAACCCTGCTCACGGCTGGCACCGACATCAAAGGCCGTTCAGGCGTTTTCACGATCGATGCTCGAACCGGAGAAGTGAGTCTGGTGGTTACGGCCACTATTGCCGCCTTCCCGCAGTGGTCATCAGATGGGAAACGTGTGTATTACAGGCGTCGCACTCAGCAGTCACCTGAGCAGGGGGGGATTATCGAACGTGACCTTGCATCTGGAGCGGAACGGACCGTCTTCGAACGGACCGTCGGCAATGGGGGTTTCGCTGTGTTCAGCGTATCACCGGACGGCCGTTCGCTTGCCGTGCCAATCGGGGACATCCGCAATGCCGCAGGGATGGCGATTGTACAGATACGTTTAGACAATGGCGAATCAAGAGACCTTCTGCGAGCGAGTGAATCCGAACGCTTGGCTCCGTTCATTGCCCCTCAGTGGACGCCGGATGGTCAAGCCGTGCTGGTTCGGAAGCGATCGCCCAATGAACTGTGGCTCGTTCCGGTGACGGGCGCACCTTCTCGTAGGCTGGACGTGGACGTTCGCGATTGGGCCTTTGGTCCATCGGGCAGTTCAGCCTTCATCCCGATGGCCACCGGCTCGCGTTTCTATCGGGAAGTCTTTCCAACGAAGTGATGGTGCTCGAAAACTTTCTCCCTGCTTCACGGGTAACGCGCTGACGGAATCGCGAGGTCTTGCTCCGCTCATCTGTCAAGAATGCCAGCCCAGTTTTCGGTGGCGCACTCCATTTCAGCTTTGTGGATTGTGATGCTGTGGTGGTCGACCTTGAAGAGCTGGGATTAGGGATTGGGGATTCGGTTCCTCGTAGTCTCCTGAACTCCTGTTGGTATTCGTGATCAGAGAAACAAAGGGCGGGTCCAAAATTCCAGACCCGCCCTACTTTTTCGTTTTTCTTTCTTCGCTTTTCTTACAGCTTCGCCAACAGAGACTTCGTCGATTCCAACCTCTTCTCTCGATCCTGTGCGAACCTGGTCACCCCTTCGAGAATCGATTTCTGATCGAGGTGCGCTTCGGCGATGACGTCGGGCTCGAGGCCGCCGGTCAACCATTGATTGTGGAAGTCCGAGGTCATCGAGTAGTCGTCGGTGAGCGGGCCCACGTTGCGCAGCGGCCACATGCGCCGCGTCCCGCTGCTGATGAACATCAGGTCGTAGACGGCCTCGGGCGGCAACACCGAGTTTCGGTACGACTCCGGCTGGTGATCGAACAGCTCCTCGCTGATCGCAGAGATCACCTTCACGTTGATGCCCGCTTCCTCGAGTTTCGGCAGCATCTGCACGAGGTTGAACGTGGCGCTCGACCCCTGGGCGACGACGTAGCCGTGTTTCGACTTGCCCGGCGCGAAGTCCCGGATCACGTAGAGCCCCTTCGCGGCGGCACGCACATCGGTATCGGCGAACTTGCTGCGATCCGCAACCGGAAAATCAGGCCGCGCGACTTCGATGGCGATGACCCCGACTTTCTTCTCGCGTGCGGCGATCTCGGCGGCGGCGAAGTAGCCGGCAGCCACGTCGTTGTAATCCCAGAAGCTCACATTGATGACCTGTCCGCGCGGGAAGAGCTTCCACACCTGCGGCGCAAAGATGCCGAAGTGCGTGCGCGCATCGGCGGCTGTTTCCGGACCTGAGTGTCCGGCCAGGATGTGCAGCACGCCCGTGCGGAATTTGCTGTCCTGGTTCTGCTGGCTCCAGACGCGCGCCGGCAGGTACATGAGAGGAGTGAACGCTCCGTACGTGCCGCTCCACGCCCACATCCCCGCGAACTTCTCGGGATCGAGCGACGCGCTCTGCCCGACGATCCCGATGGACGTCGACGCGTTGCCGGCTTCCTGGATGGCTGCCTTCAAACGCGTGCCCGCCGGGTTCTTCTCGGGATCGTAGTGGCCGAACAGGCTGCCGTGCTCCATGTTGACCGACTCGGACAGGTCGGCGGCAATCGTCGCCACGCGTCCGCCGGTCACGTAGTTGCACCACTTGATGACCTCGGAAATCGCGCGTCGCGCCCCTGCGACTTCGCCGGCCTTGCGGAAAAGCGCGATCTTGATTTCCTTTTCCGCGCCCGACACGGGGTTCTTCGCCTTGATGGTCTGCGTGTCGGCCGGAAGATTCGCAACGCGAAGCCGCTCGTCGAGAAACGGATCGGCCTTGACGTCGATGCTCAGCTTCAGGTCGTCCTTCACGTGCTCGCCGTTCTCGACGATGCGGTCGGCGAGCCAGTCGCCCAGGCCGCCCTTCTCCAGTACAGACATGGCCACGTCCATGTTCGTCTTGAACTGGACGAGCCGCTCTTTGTTGTCGGTCACCGCGCCGTTGCGGATACCCTGGAACTCGACGCCGTATTTGTCTTCGAAAGTCTTCGCGAGCGTGACGAAGTAATCCGAGTTCATCTTCATTGCATACGGATGGCTCGGATAGCCGACGACCTGATCGCACGATCCGGCGATCTTGCCGTTCGACGCGGTTGGCCAGTACCCCTTGATTGTCTTGCCGATGACGATGATCGGCCGCCGATCGGCCGGGTCGACATCGTCCATCGCCTTGAGCGCGGCCACGATCTGGTCGTAATCGTGACCGTTGGCCATCGTCATCACGTTCCAGCCGTATGAGCTCCACTGCTGCACGAAGTCGTACGTCGGTGTACTTGCTGTCGATGACACCGCCGATGAGCGAGTCGTCTATGCCCGCGTTGTTTTCCGAGAACATCACGCGGAGGCGTTTGCCGACTTTCAACGCGAGCGCCTGGTTTTTCAGCTCCTGCGCGTGGCCGGCGCAAAGCGCGAACTCGCCTTCGAACGCGATCACTTTGGGCTGATTGACCGGCGCACCGACCATGTCCCAGAACGCCGCTTTGCCTGCAGCCGTCGCAAGGCCGATACCTGACGGTCCGCCGTTCACGTCATTGCTCTGATCGATCGATTCGATGTGACCCGAGAGCGCGTGGATGCCGCGTCCGCCTTCCTTCGCCTCGGCGAAGAGCGGGTTGTCGGCGAGGCCGTTCTCCTGCAGCAGCGTCTTCAGCGCACCGGCGCCGCGGCGGAAGCCCAGCGCGTCGATCGCGAGGAAGCCGTCTTTCGGCGCGACGTAGTACTTCTTGTCGCCTGTCGCCTTGAACTTCCGGTAGAGGGCCTCGCCCATGATCATCCAGAGGGCGTAGCAGGTGGGCGCGCAATGGCCGGCGGCGAGCATGAACTTGTCGCCGTAAGGATGCTTCGGGCGACGGTAATCGTGGCGAAGGCCGCCAAGCTCCGGCCCGGCCAGGTGCACTACGACGTTGTAAGGCGTATAGGCGAGCGGCCCGCCGAAGTGGCCCGTCTGCGCGTAATTTCCGAGCAGGGTCAGGGTCATGCACGTCATGAACCCGACGTCCTCGAGCCGCTGTTTATCTTTGGGATCCAACAAGGTTGCACGCGACGGTGCCGTTTGTACGCTCATCTTTACACGTCCTCTGATGGGGGTAGAAAACGTGATCCTAGTAAAGAAAGGGGAAAGTAAAAAGTGGAAAGTAAAAAGGGCAGGCCGGCGTCGTCCGCCTCCTGCCCTCTCCTGCTTCCTGTCTTCGACTTTTTACTTTTTACTTTCTACTTTCAACTTTCTACTGTTTTACTTTCGCCGTCCTCACACGATCCCCGGCACCTTGTCCTCGGCGCTCGGGAAGCCGCGGTCGAGCTTCTGCTTGAAGATCTCCTCGGCAATCGTCATGTACACATCGCCGTTGGTGTTGCGCATCCTCGAGTGCATGCCGGTCTTCATCCCGCCGGCATGTCCCGCGAGAATCATCGCCAGCCCGCTGTTCTTGTGCGGGTTCGCCTCGGCGTGCTCGTGCGCGAACAACACGCACGTGTTGTCGAGCAGGTTGCCGTCGCCCTCCGGCACCGACTTCAGCTTGCCGAGGAAGTAGGTGAACTCCTCGACGTGCCACCGGCAGATGTCTCGCAAGATCCGCTGAGATTCGGGCGATGCCGCATTGCTGTGCGTGTAATCGTGATGCCGCAGGCGCGTCAGCCCCAGCCACGGGAACCGCGTGAGGCTCTGGCCCTTCGACAGCATGTAAGAGACGACATTGGTCTGACCCGACGCGAGCGCGTGCACGACGAGATCGCTCTGAATCTTCGCGATGCGCGGGTAGTCGGTCAGATCGGCCACGTCTTCCGGTTCTTTCAGGTTCTTCCCGTAGTCGGCCGGCAGGCTGGCGATGGCGCGCTCGAGCTCGCGCACCGACGTCAGATGCTCGTCGAGCCGCACGCGGTCGCTCTGCCCCAGCGTGGGTTGCAGATCGCTCAGATCGCTGCGAACCGCGTCGAGCACGCTCTTCTTGCGGGTCACCCAGCTTTCGTCGCGCACGCCGAACATGCGATCGAAGAGATTCTGCGGAATCATCTCCGGCGGCAGCGCGCGATCTGGTCCCGCCCAGCTCATGTTGCGATGGATGTTTTCGCCGTGCGACTCCTGGCAGACGCCCACCTGAAGCGAGTTGAAGCGCGTCTTGCCGACCATCCCGGCCGCAATGACCTGGTCGATCGAGGCACCGCCCGCGCCTCGGCCCGTGTAAGCGGCACCGCTCAGCACGCCGCTGATCGACTTGTGATGGCCGTTGCCGGGCCCCGAAGACCTGGCGCCGGCATTGTCGATGCTGCTGATGATGTGGATGTCGTCGCGCAGCGACTTGAGCGGCGCAAGACAGGGCGTCAGCTCGTAATTGGAGCCGACCTCCGACGGAATCCAGTAGCGCTCGGGGATGCCGTTGCCGTTGAACCAGAACACAAAGCGCGAGGCGACAGGCTTGGACGTCGCGGCGTATGCCGTGCCGTTGGTCGTGAACCACGCCGCCAGCGGCGGAAGCCCGACGCGGACAGCGGCGCCGGCCACGCTCACACCCTGAAGGAACCGTCGTCTTGTGACTTGCATCGCTATAACCCCTCTAAGAATTGTGGCGATCGGACGAGGGAAATCAACAACTCTTTGAATTTGAACCCCGAGCTCCGGAACGCGGTCGCCGTGCCCGTCACCGTCGCCCGGTCCGATGGCATCTCGGCCCGGCCGAAGGCATAGCGAAACACCTGTTTGACCACGCAATCCTGACAGACAGGGCTCGCCGCCAGCACGCGGCCAAGCGCGCGCGAATCGCCGAACGTCGAGTTCGCCAGCCCGGCGATTTCGCCGGCCGCGGTGATGTCGACCGGCACTGGCTTGCTCCGCCGCGATTCGCCCGCGCCGGCATAGATATCGACGATTTCCTTCTCGCGCCAACCGCCGAGGGCGTCGTATTTTTCCAGCCCGAACCCGATGGGATCCATCAGGCGATGACAGCCCGAACACGAGGGATTCGTCGCGTGCTCGAGCAGGCGCTCGCGCTTCGCGCGCGCGGCATCGGCGGTTGCCGGCTCGGGCAGGTTCGTGTTCACGCCGGGTGGCGGGTTCGGCACCATCTGACACAGCAGATGTTCGCGCACGAACAAACCACGCGCGGTGGGAGACGTCTCGACGGGTCCGGTTGTCGAAGCGAGGAACGTTGCCTGGCCGAGAATGCCGGCGCGTGGAAGCGTTTCGGGGAATTTGACGATCTCGAACTCTCCCGCGGGCTCAGGCAGACCGTACAGCCGCGCGAGATCGGCATTCAGGAAGCTGTAGCCGGCGGTCAGCGCCTCCATGAAATTGCGATCATTCCACACGAGATGCCCCAGAAGCATCCTCGTCTCCTGCACCATCATCGCCGCGAGCTCCGGCGTAAACGACGGGTACCGTTCGTCGTCTTTCGCTGCCGTCAGCATGCGATCGAAGCGCAGCCACTGGCTGAAGAACTCATCGGTCGCCTGCCGCGCTCGCGCGTCCTGCAGCATCGTGCGAGCCACGCGCTCGAGACCTTCGGAGGTCCGAAGCTCGCCTTTCGCGGCCGCGTCAAGAAGCGCGCGATCGGGCATCGTGTCCCACAAGAGGTATGACAATCGGTTTGCAATCGCGTAGTCACGCTTGTCCGCCAGCGGTAGCGTCCGGCGAAGCCGGACCCGCGGTCACGTGAAACAGAAACTTCGGCGACTGCAACATCGCCTCAAGGACGACTCGCGCACCCTCGAGGAACTTGCCGGTACGGCTGGCCTCGTCGGCGAACAGATCGTTGTACCGCCGTATTTCGACCTCGTTCAACGGACGCCGGAATGCCTTCTCGCCAAACACGCGCACGAACTGATCGCGGCATTTCGCGTCGCGCGCTGACGCCGGCTTGCAAGGAACGAGGCCGTTGACATCTCCCGCACGGAACGCGTTCAGCGCAATGCGCTCGGCAGCGGTGCTGTATGCGTCTTCCAGCACGGGCGGGATGCTTTGCGTTCGCGTCTGATTCTTGAAGCCGCCGACGAAGTCTTCCGGCGGGAAACGATCGGCGGGCCGGCTGTAGTCGCCGACCAGATCGCGCACCGTGTTGTTGTACTGGCTGTGCGTCAGCCGGCGCAGGCCGACCTGATGCGCGGCGGCCGGCTTCACCACCGCAAGCCGCGCCCGAGCCGCGCTGACGTCGGCGTCTGGAACGCTGACAAGATGCTGAATCCAGGCGCGAAGAACCTGCTCGTCGGCCGAGTCGGGCTCGATCTTCACGCCGCCGACGTGGCGTGTGCGGTTGGTCGGCTTGTTCAGCAGCAGCGAGCTCGACGGTTCGCCGCGATTCACGAGCGCAGCCAGCGTGAGGCCGAACGCGTCAATCTCTTCTGCGCTCGCCGCCTCTGGAGGGAAGTGCAGCCTCGTGCCCGACGCTACGCCTTCGTCGGTATGGCACGCACGGCAGCCGGCCTTTTCGAGCACCGGATACACCGTCGTGGCAAACGACGGAGCCGGCGCCTGCGCCTCGACGATCGAGAAGGCGGGTCCCCAGAACAGGACCCGCCCCACGAGGATGGCGGCAGCGGCGGGTCCGAAAAACAGGACCCGCCCTACGTACGTAGGCCGGGTCTTGCCTTTTAGACCCGGCACCAAGAACCCGGAACCGTTCGTCTTCATTCCGTGTACGCCCCGCGCGGTTTTGTTGACCCGACCAGCGGCTCCCTTGGTGCGGGACGTGTTCCCCAGGAAATCACGGCTGACGCGTGTTGCTGCTTGAAAGCGGCAACCCCCTCTTGTGTGACCGCCGTGTCACTCACGTAGAGCCGCTGCAGCTTCGGCAGCTTCGCGAGCGCCATCAGCGTGCGATCGCCGATTCCCGTGTTGGACAAGTCGAGACTCGTGATGTTTTGCAGTGATTCGAAGCCGGCCGACGCCGAATCGTTGATGCCTTCTACATTCCACAGGCTCAACCGCTGAAGATTCGGAAATCCGGCCAGCGTCTTCAGCGCGGCGCCCGTCACGACCGAGCCGCTCAGATTCAGGTTCCGCAGCTTCTTGAGGTTGACGAGCTTGGCGACCCCTAAATCGGTGATCCGCGTTCCACCGGTGATGCGGCATTCGGCTTCGCCCGTGCGCGGACCGAGCTCTTCCGGACGCGGTGTGCCCAGCGCGACGCCGTCGCCGATGTTCAGCTCTTCGAGGCCCGTCAAGAGCGCGATGGTGTCGAGCTCGAGGTCGGTCATCACCGGCGCCCAGCACATGCCGGCGTTGCGTCGCTGCATGCCGTAGAAGCTCAAGCGCTTCAGGTTGGGCAGATACTTCAGGACGTGAAGCGCCGATCCGCTGATCTTCATGCCCCCGACATTGAGATCCTCGAGCGAAGACAACGGCGCGAGGTGCTCCATGCCGACGTCGCCGATCTGCGTAAAGCTGATGTCGAGCGAGCGAAGGTTGGCGAGCCTGCTCACGTACTCGAGACTCGTGTCGGTCACGTCGGTTCCGCGCAGATTCAGCACCCGCAGATTCGTATTGCCGCGAAGAAACGCGATGGCGGCATCGGTGATGAACTCGGCGGTGAAGAGATTCAGCTCTTCGAGCTGGGCGGCCTTGCCGATCGCTTCGGCGCCCGCATCGGACACATACGTGAGCGACAGGTCGAGTTTCTTCAGCGTCTTGACAGCCGCCACGCGTTCGACATCGGCGTCGGTCGCCCACGTGCGCGCGAGCGACACCTCGACGATGTTGCCTTTCGCGTCGCGGACGACGTGCCCGCCGAGTTTTTCAATGTCGGCGGCGAGCGATGTGTCGGTCCGTTGCGCCAGGCCGGTGAGTCACGCCAGCGATCAGGATCATCGTGACGAACGTCGTGATCTTCTTCATAGCTCACCCGCGCCGGCGCGCGGAATCGCGCGAGTAATGGATGACGCAGTCGGGAAGCGCCTGTTTCAGTTGCTGAAATCCCTTGTCGGTGACGAGCGTATGGTACAGATCGAGCTGCCGCAACCCTTTCAATCCCGCGAGGTGCGTGATACCGGCGTCGGTCAAATCCACCGTGTCGAGCAGCAGCGTCGTCAATTTCGGCAGCCCCGACAGGTGTGTCAGCCCGGTGTCGCCGACGGTCGTGTAGCCAAGATTGAGCGTCTCCAGGTTTCCGAGCTTGCCAATTTCGGCCATGCCTTTGTCGGTTGCGATCGTGTTCTGCAGGTTCAGCTCTCTCAGCTGCTTCAGCGCGGCAAGGTGCACCAGCCCCGCGTCGGTAAACCGCGTGAAGCTCAGGTTCAACTTCTGAAGGTTCGCGAGTTTGCCGATGCGCGCGAGACCCGCATCACGGACGTCCGCGCCACCAAGATTCAGGTTGGTCAGCCTGGTCAGGTTCGTAACGGCTTCCAGTCCGGCATCGGTGACGTCCGTGTAACTCAGCGACAGCGTCTCGAGCGACGTCAGAATGCCCACGTGGGTCATCCCAGCGTCGCCGACGCGTGCGCTGTTCAGGTTGAGCTCGCGCAGTTGGGCCATACCCGAGAGCGCGGCAAGTCCGCTGCCCTCCACCAGCGTGTGGCTGAGATCGAGACTCTGCAGGCCGGTCAGCGACTTCAGGTGCGCAAGCGCGGAATCGGCAAGGTTCGTCGAGCTGAGATCGAGCTTCTTCAGAACGCGAAGTCCCGCGAGATGCGCCATGCCGAGATCGCTCACCTCGGTATCGCGCAGGCTCAGCTCCTCGAGCTGCGGCAGTTCCTTCAAGAGCGCCAGCTCGCGATCGGTCACAGACGTCGAGGCGAGACCGACGGCCACTGCGTGGCCCTCACGCATGCGGACAGATGCCCCAATCGACGAGAGCCACTTGCCGATCGCCGTCTCTCCCTTGCCTGCGACCGCCCCGATTTCGACTGCGCGCTTCGCGGTGCGGACCGATGAGTCCTGAAACAGCACCGCCAATCCCGGGAGCTTCGCCTGGAGCTCCTTGACGCCCGACGCGGTGACGCGCGTGTATCGCACGTCGAGCTCACGCAGGTTCTTCAGCGCCGCGAGCTGCGCAAGGCCGGCATTCGAGATGCGCGTTCGATAGAGCGTCAGCGTCTGCAGCTGCGTCATACGCATCAGAGACTCGACGCCGCCGTCGGTAATCTCGGTCCCGACCAGTTCGAGCCGCCGCAGATTCGTCAGCCCTGAAAGCGCCGCAAGGCCCGAATCGGTCGTCTTGGTCCCGTCGAGATCGAGCTCGGTCAGCTGAACCAGTCCGGACAGGTTTTTCAGGCCTTGATCGGTAACCGACGTGTCTTCGAGATACAGCTTGGTCAACCCGGTCATCTTCGCGGTGTGCCGCAACCCGCGATCGTCGAAGAAGATGTTGTGGCTCAGATCGAGGTGCTTCAGCTTCGTGAAGGGCGCGAGCGAATCACCCGGCAGACGCGTCTGGTGCAGCCGCATTTCCTCGAGCCCGGGCATGACCATCCGCTTGACGACGGTGTCTTCCATCGGGATGTAGGTCTGCACGGGCTTACTGAGCACGAACTTCTCGAGATTCGGCGATCCGTTGAAGAGCGCGATCGTGTCGGCCACCAGCGTGTTGGGCTGGCCGTACCAGAGCCGCCCGTTCAGATACAGCGCTTTCAGGTTCGGCAGGGACGGCCAATGGAGGATTTCATCGCGCAACCCCCAGGCGCCCATCGACACCCCGACCAGGTCGAGCGTGTGGATGTGGTAATCGGAATCGGGCAGTTGGTCGAGATCGAAGATCGGCTGTCGTTGTCCCTCGAGAATGACTGCACCGCCGAGCCGCAGCACCCGTTCGGCCACGATGCGATCGGGGGTGGACGACTGCGCGTGAACACCCGCGACCAGGGCGAGACACGCGAAGGTGGCTAAATACTTCGAACTCATAGGTTTCGGTTGGCGGTTACCATAGAAATGTAGCGCCTTCGGCGCCAAAGGTCGAGTGGATTTTGCCGCCGTATAATCGGTGCATGAAGCGATTAATCTGCGCCGCGCTTGTCCTGTGGTCGAGCGTCTACATGGCGGCGCAGTCAGGGAAGCCGATTGACGCGTACGTCGCCGCGCACCAGCAGGCGATTATCGGCGAGCTCGTCGAGCTGCTCTCGATTCCGAATGTCGCTGCCGATCGCGACAACATCCGGCGCAATGCCGACCATCTGCGCGGGCTGTTCCTGAAGCGCGGATTCGCCGCCGAGATCCTCGAAACCAGCGGAAACCCGCTCGTCTTCGCCGAGCTCCGGACGCCCGGAGCGCAGCGCACCATCCTCTTCTACGCACACTACGACGGCCAGCCCGTCAATCCAAAGGGGTGGAATCAGCAGAGCCCGTTCGTGCCCGTGCTGCGCAGCCGCCGCATGGAAGACGGCGGAGAGGACATCGCAAATTTCCTGACCCTGAAGTCGTTTCCCGCCGAGGCGCGCCTCTATGCGCGCTCGGCGTCCGACGACAAGGCGCCGATCGTCGCGCTGCTCGCCGCTGTCGATGCGCTGAAGTCGGCGAACCAGCCGCTGACGTCGAACGTGAAGGTGATTCTCGATGGCGAAGAGGAAGCGCGGTCGCCGAGCCTGGCCGCAACGATGGGCCGCTACCGCGATCGGTATCGAGCCGATCTCATGCTGATTCTGGACGGTCCTCTCCACCAGAGTGGCAAGCCCACGTTGAGCTTCGGCGCGCGCGGAAATCTGGTGTTCCAGCTCACGACGTTCGGCCCCAAGTTTGCCCTGCACAGCGGGCACTATGGCAACTGGGCACCGAATCCGGCGCTGGATCTGGCGCAGCTGCTCGCGTCGATGAAAGACGCGAACGGCCGCGTGCTCGTGAGCGGCTTCTACGACGACGTGCCGCCGTTATCGAGCGAAGCGCGGCAGATCCTGGCGGCGGTGCCCGACCGAAGCGAAGACCTGAAGCGCTTCTTCGGCATTCAGCGCACCGAACAGATTGGCGACAACCTGCAGGAAGCGCTGCAGTTTCCGTCGCTGAACATCCGGGGCTGCAGAGCGGAGACGTCGGCGAATCAGGCGCGCACGATCATTCCGGATCGCGCGATCGCGGAAATCGACGTGCGGCTCGTCAAGGAAACCGACGCCGAACGCATGCTGCAGCGCGTGCTCGCACACGTTCGCGCTCAGGGCTTCCACGTGCTCGTCGACCGAGAGCCCGACGACGAGACGCGGGCACGGTATCCGCGCATCGTCCGCGTCAGCCGGGTCAGCTGGACCAACGCCTACCGCACGGAAATGACGCTGCCTGAATCACAGGCGGTGATCCGCACGCTCGAGCAGGCCTGGGGCGAGACGCCGATTCGGGCCCGGACGATGGGGGGCACCGTGCCCATCGACTTCTTCATCGAGGCGCTCGGGATGCCGGCCATCTGTTTACCGGTCGTAAACTTCGACAACAACCAGCACAGCGACAACGAGAACATCCGGCTGCAGAACCTCTGGGATGCCGTCACGTCGCTGTCGGCCATTCTCCGGATGTGAAATTTCCGGGCCATTTTCCGCAAATCGGCTCGTCCAAATTTCTGCATCTTTTCCAAATTTTTCGGAGTCACTTTACAGGCGTATTTTGTTGAATATCTGCTGATTTCGCTAGACAGTTAACGGTAACTTCACTCATAATTCAGCCCTCTCCACAAATCATCTGCGTCGGTCCCGGGTTAGTGTGTTTGTCAACACGAAGGGGTGTTCAGATGCGACGAGTACTTTTAATTGTTCTTATCCTGGGTTTGTCTGTCAGCAGCGCGTTTGCGCAAGCGACAGGGCAAATCAACGGCGCGGTCGCCGACAACAGCGGCGGCGTTGTGCCGGGCGTGACGGTCACGGCTGTCGAAGCCGGCACCGGCGTGTCGCGCGAGACGGTCACCGGTGCGAACGGACGCTATTCGTTCGTGTCGCTGCGGCCGACGTCGTACGAGATTCGCGCCGAGCTCGCGGGCTTCCGGACGGTCCGTCAGACGGACGTCGTCCTGGCGGCCAACCAGAACCTCACGCTCAACATCACGCTCGAGCTTGGCGATCTGTCCGAGACCGTCACGGTCGCGGGCGAAGCCGCCTCGGTCGACATCTCCTCGGCGACGATCGCCGAAGTCGTCGACTCGAAGCGCATCGTCGAGCTGCCGCTGAACGGCCGCGATGCGGCGCGGCTCAGCATGCTCGTCTCGGGCATGGTCGTGACCTCCGTCGACCAGGAGTCGGGCAAGACGATTCCCGGCGCGCTGCGCCTCTCGACCAACGGCACCGAGTCGCGGCAGGCGTCGTTCCGTCTCGACGGCACGAACCACACCGACTCGTACTTCCAGCAGAACCAGCCGTTCCCGTTCCCCGACGCGCTGCAGGAGTTCTCGATTCAGACCTGCAACTACAGCGCAGCGCAGGGCGCGAGCGCGGGCGCGGTCGTCAACGCCGTCACCCGCTCTGGCACCAACAACCTCCACGGCGGCGCGTTCGGCTACGCGCGCGACCGCACGTTCAACTCGAAGAACTTCTTCCTGCCCGAGCGGGACTTCCTGAAGCGCAAACAGTTCGGCGGGTACGCCGGCGGACCGATCATGCGCAACAAGATGTTCTTCTTCGCCGGCTGGCAGGGGACGACGATTCAGAACGTCGGCGGCACGCTGAACAACACGGTGCCGACGGCCGCGATGCGCAACGGCGACTTCAGCGCCATCACGACGCCGCTCCGCGACCCGAACGGTGGATTCTTCCCGAACAACCAGATTCCGCTTCCGCCGGTTCGATCCAGTCGTCGGTCGAACGTGCTGAAGTACCTGCCGGTCGGTCCCGGCAACGGCGTCGGCGGGCTCGTGCAGGTGCCGCGCCGCATCGGCCAGGACGACAACCAGGTCATCGCCAAGGTCGACTACCCAACTCAACGACAACAACCAGGTCAGCGCGCGCTACTTCTTCGATCACTTCACCAACGATCCGACCTTGTCCTTGACTGGCGGTGGAGTCGATGGTCAGGCTCCGAACCTGCTGAGCTATCGCGGTCCGACGCTTGGCTCGCGCCAGCGCATCCAGAACGTCGTCGGCACGTGGCAGCGGACGATGACGCCCACGCTGCTGAACGAGTTCCGCGTCGGATTCAACAAGTTCGCGTCGAGCCGGTACCCGCCGACGGGCGTGCCCAGCATGCAGGATCTTGAGGTCCGGCTGCCGATCTACCCGACGGATCCGTCGATCTCGCAGATCGAAGCGACCGGGTTCTTCGGTATCGGCGACAACCTGTTCGCCACGTTCCCGCGTCACGGGGTCGAAATCAACGATCGCGTGAACTGGGCAAAGGGCAAGCACCAGATCCAGTTCGGCGGCGAGATGGCGTTTCAGGACGTGAAGATCCGCAACGAGTTCCGCCGCGCCGGACACAACATGTTCCGACCGAACGCCACGGCAGGGCACCGGCCACGCGCTTGTCCGACTTCTCGCTCGGACAGATGAACACGTTCGACCAGGGCACCGGCGAATACAAGGACTACAAGGTGTTCTACGCGTCGGCGTTCTTCCAGGACGACTATAAGGCCTCGGACCGCCTGACGCTGAACATGGGCGTCCGCTTCGAGCACTCACCGCCATGGCACGAGGTCGAGGGACGCATCATGCACTGGAGCGTGGCCGACTACAACGCCAACGTGCGATCCACGATGTTCCCCGCGGCGCCGCGCGGCGAGACGTACCGCGGCGACGCCGGCATTCGTCGGTGAAGAGGGCGTCGAGGCCTCGCCGAATACGGCGAGCGCTCGCTTCGGATTTGCGTGGGACATCACGGGCGACGGCCGCACGTCGCTGCGCGGCGGCGGCGGCACGTTCTACGATCAGCGCCGCGACGGCGAATCGGGCAACGGCGCGGTGAACGCGGCGCCCTTCAGCCTTCGCCTGAACGTCACCCGCCCCTCGGGCCCGTTCTCCGATCCCTATCGCGGCCGGACCGACTTCGATCTGATCAACGACGCCGTTGTCGGCACGCAGCAGGCGCCATTCCCGACGCCGGTGCTGATCTCGACCTTCGGCGACGAATACAAGGTTCCGATCACCTACAACTTCAACCTGACGTTCGAACGCGAAGTGATGTCGGGGTTCATGGCGCGGGTGGCCTACGTCGGCACACGCAACCGCAACGGCCGCCACGGTATCAAGCTGAACTACGCCGTTTATACGCCGGGCGACACGCGCGGCACACGATGCCCGCCGCATTTATTTCGCGTCTGACGGCATCGGCTCCATCGAGTCGCAGGTGCAGGACCGGCGTTCCAACTACAACTCGATGCAGGTCGCGGTCATCAAGCGGTACTCGCACGGCTTTACCGTTACGAGCAATTACACGCTCTCGAAGGTCGAAGGTGACTTCGGCGACGCAGACTCATTCCGTACGACAAGCCACAGGATCAGGCGCTCCTGTGGGGTCCGCTGACTCAGGATCATCGTCATCGGTTCACCACGTCGTGGGTGTGGGATCTCCCCGGCGGCAACATGGACAGCGTGCTGAAGCATGTGATCGGCGGCTGGCAGTGGACGGGCGTCATGCAGTTCCAGACCGGCCGTCCGTACACGGTCACGAGCGGCATTGACAACTCTGGCGACGGCATCGGCAACGATCGCGCGAAGCTGACCGGTCAGCCGGTCGAGCCGCCGTGGCGGTTCGGCGCGAGACGGTGTGGTTCAACCCGGCGAGCGTTCGTGGTGAACGACCTCGGCACGTTCGGCACCGTCGGCAAGGGCGCGTATTATGGCCCGAAGCTGCACAGCTGGGACATGGGGCTGTTCAAGAACTTCCGCATGGGCACGGACATGAACGTGCAGTTCCGGGCGGAGTTCTTCAACGTCTTCAACCAGGTGAACTTCGACATCCCGAACACTAATCGCAGCGGCGGCAACTTCGGCATCATCACGCGCACCGACCCGAGCTTCGGTGATCCGCGGATCATCCAGTTCGGGCTGAAGTTCGTGTTCTAGAAACGTGTAACGAAAAACGAACAACGAAGAACGAATGGAGAAGGGACAAGGGGTGAGGGGCGAAAGCCTCTCACCCCTTTTTAGCAACCAGTGCGGTGGCCGCAAGTGCAACGACGAGCCAGAGAAATCGAGAGCGGCCAGGTCTAGTCGGTAGCGGTGCCTGAACGACGGGTCTGGGACGTCTGCGCGGGCGGGTCACCGTACAATCTCGATACGCTTTTTGAGCTGCGCCATTGGTTGCACAAGGTTACCGTTAAGCGAGCCCCTTGCATCCGCATTTTGTTCTGGACACGCACGGGCCGCCGTCCTACATTTCAATTCTCTAGTCATCTCTCGCGTCTGTCCGTTCACCTTTCCTCACAAGGGGTGTCAAGATGCGATCACTCATCATTGCGGCAGCGATTGTCGTCGCGCTCACGGGTCCCGCGTTTGCACAAGGACAAGGTCAAATCAACGGCGTCATCACCGACAGCAGCGGCGCGGTCGTACCGGGCGTAGCCGTGACCGCCGTCGAGCAGCAGACAGGGCTGGCCCGCGAAACCATCAGCGGCGCAAACGGTCTCTATACCTTCCCTGCGCTGCGGCCGACGATTTATGAAATCAGAGCTGTGCTCACGGGCTTCAGGACGATCAGGCGCACCGGCATCGAGCTGCTGGCGAACCAGAACCTCACCGTCAATGTGACGCTCGAGCTCGGCGAGCTGAACGAAACGGTCAGCGTCGCGGGCGATGCGGCAAACGTGGACATCACGACCGCCACGATCAGCGAGGTCGTCGACCACGCGCGCATCGTCGAGTTGCCGCTGAACGGCCGCGACGCGGCAAAACTGACGACGCTCGTCGCGGGCACGGTCATCTCCTCGGTCAGCACGGAAACCGGCAAAACGATCCCCGGCGCCTTGCGGTTGAGCTCGAATGGCTCCCAGGCGCTGTCGGTCTCGTTTCGATTGGACGGCACCAGCAACACCGACTTGTACGAGCACGAGAACCTGACGTTCCCATTTCCGGAAGCGCTGCAGGAGTTCAGTATTCAGACCAGCAACTACAGCGCGGCCCAGGGCAACAGCTCCGGCGCCGTCATCAACTGCCGTCACCCGGTCTGGCACCAACAGCTACCACGGCGGCGCGTTCGGCTACGTGCGGAACAAGGCGTTCAACGCGACCAACTTTTTCGCGTCCGAGCCCGACGCGCTCGACCGCAGGCAATACGGCGGCTTTCTCGGCGGCCCGGTGAAGCTGCCGGGCTACGACGGCACGAACCGCACGTTCTTCTTTGTCGGCTGGCAAGGCACGCTCCTCAAGAACACGACGGCAACGACCACGGTGTTCGCGCCGACGAACGATCAACGCAACGGTAACTTCGCCACCTGCGGTGCGCCGTGCAACGTGCCGATTCGCGACCCGCTGACAGATCAGCCGTTCCCGGGCAATCAGATCCCGGTCTCGCGTTTCGATCCGTCGTCGGTGAAATTGATGAGTTACTTTGCTCGAGTCGACGGAACCGGCCAGCATCAGGTCTCGCGCGCCAGCGCGATGGATTTCAATCAGGTCGTGTTGAAGGTCGACCAGCAAGTGACCAACAACGACCAGCTCAGCGGCCGGTACTTCATCGACCATTTCGATAACGCCGCGATTATGACGCCTGGCGATCTGCTCAGCTATCGCACGGGCAGCCCGCAATCACGAGTGCGCAGCCAGAGCGGCGTCTATTGCCTGGAAGAAAACGCTGACGGCGACCCTGCTGACCGAAACACACGTCGGGTTCCAGCGCATGCACGCGGGTCGGGTGACCCCTCCCACACCGAGTCTGCAGGAGCTCGGCATTCGGCTCCCGCTGTACCCGACGACGCCGAATCTTCAGTCGATCAGCGTGGATGCGTATTTCAGCGTCGGCGCCGATGCGCCATCAGACTTCGTCAGAAACGGCGTCGAGATCAATAGCCGGACGAACTGGATGAAGGGCAAGCACAGCATCCAATTCGGCGCAGAAGGCCAGTGGTACAAAGCGACTATCGACAGCGAGTACCGCGTGCCGGGCACGTTCAACTTCAGCGGCAGCGCCACAGGCAACGCCATGGCCGATTTCATGCTGGGCGACATGCGGACCTTCGATCAGGGCACCGGTGAGTATAAGTACAACACGAACTTTTACTCGTCGGCGTTCTTCCAGGACGACTACAAGATTCATCCGCGGCTCTCATTGAATATCGGCTTCCGGTACGAGCCGACACCCCCGTGGCACGAAGTGGTCGGCCGCATCCAGATCTTCGATCTCGAGGCCTATCACGCGGGCCGCAAGACGACGCTCTTCGACAATGCGCCGCCCGGAGTGTTCTTCCGCGGGGACCCGGGCGTGCCCGAAGACGGCACCTTGGGCGACTACAACAACGTGAGCTTCAGAGGCGGGGCCGCCTGGGACCTGACCGGCGACGGCAAGACCAGCCTTCGCGGCGGCTGGGGCATGTTCTACGACCAGCACATCATCGGCCGCTTCAACAACGGTGCGACCAACAATCCGCCATGGAGCATCAGGATAAATGTCACGGAGCCCGTGGGCCCCTTTTCGGATCCATACCGGGGACGTGACGACTTCGATTCCATCTCGCTGGAGGGCGTCGGCAGACGGGACGCCCCGTTCCCACATCCGGTGAGCGCCAACAGCTACGACAAGCAGTTCAATACGCCGCTGACCTACAACTTCAACCTCACGCTGGAGCGGGAAGTCCTGCCGGGATGGATGGCGCGCGCCGCGTACGTCGGAGCGAGGACGGCCGGTGGCCAGAACAGCATCAGCCTGAACCCGGCAATCTATGTGCCCGGCTCGAACGCGACGACCGGCACGACCGATGCGCGCCGTGCGCTCCAACCGTACGGCGCAATCCAGACCTACGTGCAGGAGGGATGGTCGAGGTACAACGCGATGCAGTTGACGCTCAATCGCCGGTTCTCGCGCGGCTTTACAATTAATTCCAACTACACGCTGGCGAGCACTGTCGGCAACTTCGGAGGCGAGCTGATTCCGTACACCATGCATCAGGACCCCGCGCTGGTGGACGGTCCGCTCGATCAGATGCGCAGGCATCGGTTCGTCACTTCATGGGTGCTCGACGTTCCTGACATGGAGACCACCAACGCCGCGGTGCGAGCCGTCCTGAACGGCTGGCAGGTGACCGGCATCGTCCAGTATCAGACCGGGTCGCCGTATACGATCACCACCGGCAACGACATCTCGCGCGATGGCATCGGAGGCGATCGCGCGAAGACGACGGGAGTCAGCCTGGACCCGCTGGAAGGTTCCGACAAGACGGTGTGGTTCAATCCGGCGGCCTTCGCGGCTGGCGATATCGGCACGTTCGGTACCGTTGGAAGGGGCGCCTACTTCGGCCCCAGCACGTACTACTGGGACATGGGACTGAGCAAGAATATGCGTGTTCAGCGACGACATGAGCGTTCAGTTCCGGGCGGAGTTCTTCAATATCTTCAACCAGGTGAACTTCGCCAACCCGGCCACGGCCGTGAACAGCGCGTCGTTCGGACGCATCACGAGCACGCACGCGAACCAGGGCGATCCGCGCATCATGCAGTTCGGGTTGAAGTTCGTGTTCTAACCACGTGTAACGAAAAACGAACCACGAAGAACGAAGACACGAAGGGGTGAGGGGCGAAGGCCCCTCACCCTTTTTTTTGTTACTGCGATCCCGTGACGCTGAGGCGCAGAGTCGCGAAGACGATTCAACACGGAGTCACGGAGACACGGAGTCCACGTCGACTTTTGGCGGCCGCGAAGCGGCCGCCGGTGCAAGGAACGAAGCGGACAAATACAAGACCGGCGGGAGTGGACAGCTCTTGTATTTGCTCGCTTCGTTCCTTGCACGCGCGCCGTCGGCGCAAAAGTCGACGGTGCGGTGCACTCTCTGTGCCTCTGTGTCTCTGTGTCTCTGTGTCGAGACAGCACAGGACTGATAATTTCTGGCACCAGCGCTAGAATACGCGCATGAGAATTCCTGCCATTGTCGTTGCCGCAGTGCTGTTCGGTGCGGCGCCTGCGCTCGTCGCCCAGCGCGGCTCGGCGCCGAAGGTCGCCAATCCCGTCGTCATTCAATTCATCGTCGACGGCATCGACCACAACAGCGTGCGTACGGCGGTCGCGAATGGCGCGACGACGCTCGGGTCGTTGCTGAAGCAGGGCGTCTCTGCCGACACGTACTACTGCACGAGCCCCGCGCCACGGCTCGACCTGCCCGATGGGTCGCGCCCGTGGGGAGGCAGCACGAGCTCGAACGTCGCGATGCACACGGGCACGCACCTCTTCGAGTCGTACAACATCGACGATATTTTTCTGAGCGCCAGGCGCGCCGGCATCAAGTCGGTCTTCGCCGGCGGATCGAACAACTACGCGATCTTCAAGAACGCCGACTTTCTGTATTACGGCGCCAACGAGCTGACCGACGAGATGGTGGTCGACCACGGGCTGCGGCACCTGACGAAAGACAACGCGCGGCTGCTCCGCCTGCACCTGCAGCACATCCGCAACGCGTGGCGCGGCCCGAGCGACACGACGAACCCGAAGTCGGAATACATCCAGTACTTCGTGAAGACGGTCGACCCTCAGCTGGCGCGGCTGATTGCGGGCTTGAAGACCGCAGGAGTGTGGGAGCGGCACCTACATCATCTTCGGATCCGATCACGGCATGGGACAGACGAGCCAGAGCGGCCACCCGCAGTCGGTACTCTCATCGTGGTCGACGTTCATGGCGTTCTATGGGCCTGGCGTGAAGCGCGGCGCGACGATCCCTTACGCCGAGGGGCCCGACGTGGCGGTGATGACGAATTACTTTCTCGGCCAGCCGGCGCTCCGCGGCCACCTCGATCCGAAGGTGCCGGCAAACCTCGGCCGCGTCAGCGGCGTCTTTCTCGAGAACATTCTCGAAGGCGGACCAGCCGACGTGAAACATCCCCGGTACATCGAACGGTATTTGAAGTCGGACATGCCGAGAGGCGATCAATACGTCGACTATCGCGCGGCGATGATCAAATTGATGGCGCAGTAGACGCTGTCCGTTCATGTAGCAATAGACGCTGTCTCGACGCAGAGGCGCCAAGCCGCAAAGAACTAGACTTAGACTAAGTCGTCTCGGTTCGCATCTCCACGGTTTTGCGAGACAAGGACGTTGGCAGACCGAACTTGTTAACTACTCGATCTACGCCCAGGACAACTCGCTCGACATTGAAGTTGATGAGCAGGCCAAGATTCTTGTCGGTAAGCCGCAGATACGAGAGTAGTTGAGCGCGATGAACAGGAAGCACCGTTTCCACCGATTTCAATTCGACGATAACAGCGTCTTCGACGAGCAAGTCAAGGCGGTAGCTTCCATCGAGCAACAATTCCTTGTAGCGGACAGGAACGATGAGCTCTGAACTGACTTTCAGACTTCGCAGCCCAAGCTCGTAAATCATGCAGCTGCGGTAGACGCCTTCCAGTAAACCAGGTCCCAGCGTCTTGTGAATTTCGATCGCGGCTTGAATGATCAAGTAGGAAATACGGTCAAGGGCGGCTGTGTCCATGGGCGCCCACTTCCGCAATTGTCGAACCATTCGATTCGGGTACATTCCTGAGCGATTTAGGCTTGAACGCTGTGTGATCGCAGAATTTGCGCGTGCAGCGGTTGCACACGGTTGGATTCTCTGCGCCTTTGCGGCTCTGCGTCAGGCTGAGAAAACATCTCAGATGGAATTCACTGCGCGCCGGGCAGTCTGAAATTGATACAGCTCTACCTCCCGAAAACCCGGTAGAAATCGCACCGACGGAACGCGATCGACACCAGAATTCGATCGCGTTCCGCTGATTTTGCTGGACACGCGCCCGCCGTACTCCTACATTGCACTTCTCCAACCTTCTCGCGTCGTCCCAGATCGCTCTCTGATAGGGGGTGTCAGATGCGACTCTTCGTGCTCGTTGCGGCGATCATCGCCGCCGTCGCCAGTCCTGCATTCGCGCAACAAGGTCAAATCAACGGCGTCATCACCGACAGCAGCGGCGGTGTCGTACCCGGCGTCACAGTAACGGCCGTCGAGGCTCAAACCGGCTTGTCACGCGAAGCCGTCACCGGCGCCAACGGCCGGTACAACTTTCCGTCGATGCGGCCGACTGTGTACGAGATTACGGCAGCACTGGCGGGGTTCAGGACCGCCCGGCGAACTGGCGTCGAGCTGCAAGCCAGCCAGGCGCTTACAGTGAACGTCATCCTCGAGCTCGGCGAGCTGAGCGAGACAGTCACCGTGGCCGGCCTGGCCGCGCAGGTCGACATCACGACCGCGACCATCAGCGAAGTAGTCGATCACGCGCGCATCGTCGAGCTGCCGCTGAACGGCCGCGACGCCGCGAAGCTGACGACGCTCGTGGCCGGAACGATCATCGGCTCGATCAGCACCGAGTCGGGCAAGTCGATTCCGGGCGGCCTGCGCCTCAGCACGAACGGGTCTGAAGAAAAGGACGTCTCGTTCCGTCTGGACGGCACGAGCAACAACGATCCGTATTTCCAGGAGAACCAGACGTTCCCGTTCCCCGAGGCGCTGCAGGAGTTCTCGATTCAGACGAGCAACTACAGCGCGGCATCGGGCAATCAGGCGGGCGCCGTCGTCAACGCCGTGACGCGCTCTGGAACGAACAGCTTCCACGGCGGCGGTTTCGGGTACCTGCGCGACATGACGTTCAACGCGAAGCCGTTCTTCGGCAACCGCGATCAGTTGAAGCGGAAACAATACGGCGGGTACTTCGGCGGACCCGTGAAGCTGCCGGGATACGACGGGGTCAACAAGACATTCTTCTTCACCGGCTGGCAGGGCACTCTTATCGACAACGTCGCATCCAGCGCCAACGTCAACCTTCCCACCGACGACATGCGCCGTGGCGACTTCTCCACCTGCGGGCAGGCGTGCAACGTGACGATTCGCGACCCACTGACAGGGCAGCCGTTTCCAAACAAACAGATCCCGGTCACCCGCTTCGATCCGGCGATCGTCAACATGCTGAAGTATCTGCCGAACGTGCAGGGCGACGGCCAATATCAAATTCCACGGCCGTATAACGAAGACCTGAACCAGTTCGTGCTGAAAGTCGATCAGCAGCTGACGCAGAACGACCAGCTGAGCAACCGATACTTCATCGACCACTTCGACCACGCTGCGTCGTACATACCAGGTAACCTGGCGACCTATCGCGGGGGCACGCTGCAGTCGCGCGTCCGCACACAGAACAACGTCCTCTCCTGGAAGCGCACCTTCACGGCCAGTATGCTGAACGAAGCGCACTTCGGCTACAACCGCGTCAACGCCCGCCGCGCGCCGCCGGACTCGAGCGTGCCGACACTGCAGGAACTGGGCATCAGGCTGCCGCTCTATCCGACGCTGCCCTCGCTGCAGGGGCTGCCGTTTGGCATCGGCGACAACCTCGAAGGCTCATTCATCCGCGACGGCTTCGAGTACGGCAACAAGACGAGCTGGATGAAGGGCAAGCACAGCATCCAATTCGGAGGCGAGATCCAATACTACGCCGTCGACATCGTCAACGAATACCGCCGCGGCGGCAACTACTCGTTCGGCACGACGGCCACGGGCATGAGCATGGCCGACATCATGCTGGGCGACATGACGCGGTTCGAACAGGGAACGGGCGAATACAAGAACAACCGCGCGCGCTACTACTCGCTGTTCGCGCAGGACGACTACAAGATCAGCCAGCGCGTCTCGCTGAACCTCGGCGTACGGTGGGAGCCCGCGCCGCCGTGGCGCGAAGAGGTAGGCCGATTCCAGCAGTTCAGGATGGCTGACTACGAGAACAACGTCCGCTCCACGCTGTACGACAACGCGCCGCGCGGCCTGCTGTTCCGCGGCGACCCGGGAGTTCCCTATGACGGCACGAACATCGACTGGATGAACGTCGGTGTACGCGTCGGCACGGCGTACGATCTGACCGGCGATGGCAAGACGAGCATCCGTGGCGGCTGGGGCATGTTCTACGATCAGCAGCTCGACGGCGAGTTCTACAACGTCGGCGTCAACTCGCCTCCGTGGAGCATCACCACGAACATCACGGAGCCGCAGGGTCCGTTCTCCGATCCGTATCGGGGAAGGTCGCAAGCCGAGTTCGACGCCGTCACGCCGGACGCCATCGGCAGGCGCGATGCGGCATTCCCGGCGCCAGTCCAGGCCAACGGCTACGACGAGAAGTTCACGACCCCTGTCACCTACAACTTCAACCTCACGTTCGAGCGCGAAGTGCACGCGGGCTGGATGGCGCGCGCGGCGTACGTGGCGTCGCGGATGCGCGAAGGACGCAGCACCATCAACGTGAACCCGGCGATCAACGGGCCGGGCGCAACCACCGGCAACACCGACGCCCGCCGGGCACTCGTGCCGTATGGCGCGATCAACATCTACACGCAGGACGACTACAACAACTACGATTCGATGCAGTTGACGATCAACCGGAGGTTCTCGGGAGGCTGGACGCTCAACACGAACTACACGATGTCGGTCAGCGACGGCGTCACGCTCGGGTTGATTCCCTACAACCTGCCGCAGGATCCCGACCTGACGCAGACTTCGTCGTCACGCCATCGCGTCGTGGCGTCGTGGGTGTACGAGCTCCCGGACGTCGGAACGAATCCCGTCATCAACGGCGTGTTCGGAGGATGGCAGGTAACGGGCGTGTTCCAGTATCAGAGCGGCGGATGGCTGTCGATCGGCTCCGGAACCGACAGATCTCTGGATGGTCTTGGCAGCGATCGAGCGGTGAGAATCGATGGTGTGCCCCTGGAACCGCAAAATCAGACCTGCGGAACGCCTCCATGCGTCATCTGGTTCAATACGGCCGCATTCAGGCAGGCCGACCCGGGAACGTGGGGCAACCCGAACGCGATGAACGTCATGCGTGGTCCTTCGGCCATGCAGACCGACATGGGCATCTTCAAGAACTTCAGGTTCTCGAGCGCCATGGGGGTGCAGTTCCGGGCGGAGTTCTTCAACGTGTTCAACAACGTGAATCTCGGGAACCCGAACACCGATGTCAGCAGTGGCAACTTCGGGCGTGTCACGGGCCTTCACGGCGTATACGGACAGCCGCGGATCATTCAGTTCGGGTTGAAGTTCGTGTTTTAGGCAGAGTTTCTATGTCTCGCCGCAGAGCCGCAGGGGACGCAGAGAGACTTCCTCATATCAAGAGGATCTTCATTGCGTCCCAGCGTCTCCGCGGTGGGACATGGATGGGGCACGCGAGAGGGATCTCAACACGGAGGCACGGAGACACGGAGACGCACCGAGGATCTTTTTAAAGAAAAGAAACTCCGTGTGCCTCCGTGTCCCCGTGCCTCCGTGTTGAAACACGGTTCACGAGCCCCTTACGGCAGGCCCATCGCCACCGCGCCGGCGGCCCAGCCGGTTGCCATGGCCGAAATCCACTGGTCGTGGCCGTACGGAAATCCGCTCTCGAAGAACGGCTGAAACTTCGGAGAGCGGCTTCGGACGTACCACGATCCGTCGGCATGCTGCGTCGAGATCAGGAACTTCAGCGCGCGCTGATAGGCCGGATCGCCGGGCTTCAGGAGCCCGGTCTTCACGAGCGCAACCATCGTTTGTCCTGTCGCATAGGCGTCGCTCGACAGGAATGCCGTCTGCGCCCACCCTCCGTCGGGACGCTGCGCAGAGAGAATTGCCTTGGCCAGCCGTGCGCAGTGTGCTCTCGTCAGCTCCCGACGCACTGCAGTCCGATCAGCTGCATGTTGCGATCTTCGGCGGTCGTCGCCGCGGCCCGCTCGAGCCAGCGCGCGGCCGCCGACATTCGCCGGGAAATCTCGGCGGCGCGGCCCGGAGGGCCGAACGACTTCAATCACGCTCATCGCGAGCGCCGTGCGAAAGATGTCGCCGTCCTCGATCGGAGGCCTCGCGATGCCGCCCAGCGACCACGATCCGTCAGCGCGCTGCTGCGCGAGAATGCTGGCGAGGGCAGCGTCAGAGTTGCGGTCGGGTTCTTCTCCACTGCTGGCGAGCGCCGACAGCGCGTAGAGCTCGACGTCGGGAAAACCGCCGGACTCGAGCCGTTCGAAGAAGTTCGCGGGCGCAAAGAGTCTCGTCCTGGTCAGCTGACGGCGATCGGCTGCCGCCTTTTCGTCGAGCGCAATGCCCTTGTCGCGCGCCACCATCCCGGCGATGTCGGTGATGTTGTGGTGATGGCACGATGCGCAGCCGCCCTTTGCCGCCGCTTCCGTCGAGCTCTTCTCGAGGAGCGCCAGGCTCCTGCGCACCGTGGTCAGCGAGTCCGCAGGCGCGAAGGTCGCGGGAACGGGTGCCGGCCGGCGCGCTCGCCACGGCGCCGGCGCGCTCGAGCGTCCGTACCATCGAAGGGTTGCCGATCTTGCGCGCCCAGTCGAGCGCCGTCTCTCCCGCGAGACTGCGGACGTTGACGTCGGCTTTCCGATCGATGAGCGTGCGCACGACCTCGGGGTTCTGGCGATCGGTGGCGACGGCGAGCATCAGCGGCGTCATGCCCCGCACGTCTTTCGCGTTGACGTCGGCGCCGGCATCGAGCAGCACGGCTGATCATCTCGGGCGATCCGAGCGTAGCCGCCGCCAGCAGCGGCGGTCCAGTTGCCCAGCGCAATCGTTCCGGCCTTCACCTTCTGGAACGATCCGTCGCCCGACACGGCGTTGATGTTGGCGCCTTTCCCGAGAAGCAGTTTGACCGCCTGCAGGTTTCCGTTGAAGGCGGCGCCGATCAAAGGCGTAAAGCCGGCGAAATCTGCGGCGTCGACCGGCAATTCCCGCGTCGGCGATGATTCGAATGGTCTCGATGTCGTTGCCCCTCACCGCCGCATTCAGCGCGTTCACCTTCAGCACGTCGACGGCCTTGGGATCGGCGCCCTTCGCCATCAGCAGGCGGACTATCCCCGCGGAGCGGTCGCTCGTCGCAGCCAGGAGCAGCGCCGTCCGGCCGCGCTTCGATGACGGCGTTGACGTCGGCGCCCTTCGCCAGGAGCAGGCTGACCTTGTCGATATCGGTCACCGACATCATCAACGCCGTCACGCCGGCGCTGTTGGCCGCGTTGACGGACGCGCCCCTGTCGAGCGAGCAGCGTCATCGCCTGCGAGCGATCCGCTGACCGCAGCGTGCATCAGGGGCGTCATGCCGCCGCGAGGCTCGGCGGCGTTGGGATCGGCGCCAGCCTTGAGCAGCGCCTCGAGGCTGGTGAGATCGTTCGCTCGAATGGCCGCGTAGAAGGCATCGCCCTGCGAGCCCGCGTCCTGCGCGCCAACGACAGACGTACACAGGAGCAGCGCCGCGATCACTCGCTTCATAGTTTTAGGCCTTCTTCGTTGTTGGTTCTTCGTTTCCGCTTTTCGTTCTATTCGTTCGTCGTTTGTCGTTCTTCGCTATTTCAGCTTCCAGCTCTCATCGAAGAAGCCGGCTGTCTTCGTCACGCCGCCCGTCGTCAACACCGCATAGTCGCCGAGGCGCGGAAAGAATACCGATTCGGTGCCCGACGTAATCCGATTCGCCGAAAACGTCTGCCCTGTGTTGAGCACGACGTACTTCTGCGGGTTCAACGGATTCGGGTAGATCAGCACGAGCGCGTGATCGGCCGTCGGAAACTTCTGCGCCCCGACCGTGATCTCGCTTTTTGTCCACTGGATCGGCAAGCCGCCGAGCACTTTGGCGATTAAAACGTTGCTGCCGGGATCTCCGAACAAGACGAGGTTGTAGTTCGCGATATCGGCAGCCGACACCGACTTGTCGTCCTTCGAGCGAATGTCGCCTCGCATCCACTTCGCGAACTCGGACCTGAAGCTGTCGAATCGCTGGCCTGCGTACGCGTTGAACGGCCTCATTCCACGGCTGGCCGGTTCCGCGCACGACGAGGAACCCGTCGGTGAACGCGTCTTCGATCGGCCCCTGAAGGCCGTGGACCTTGCGAAGGCCGGACGGCCGGCCCGAAGCCACCGCCCACTTGCCGTTCGCCTTCTCGAACACGGCGTTCGGCCCACCCTTGAGGCTCTGTCCGTCGATGGTGAATGAGGCGGCCGGACCTTCGAACCTCACGCGCGCGACGTTCCTGGTCGTCACCGTGTACTGCTTCAGATCGTCGGTGCGCTTCGCATCGACGTCTGCGCGCTTGTAGCTTTCCTCGAGCAGCTCGACCGTCACGAAGTGAGCGTTGTTGTATTTCGTCGTGTAGGTGACGAACCTGACGTGGTTCGGCACTTTTCCTGCTGTCTCGTCGAGCGCTTTGCGGAGGAACGCTTCGGATTCGGCTTTGCTCTCCTTGTGCCACGAATGCCCCGTATCGGGCCCGACCAGAAACAACAGGCGCAAATCCTTCGTCGTCCACTTGTACGGCGATTCCTTCGTCAGCTGAAACCCTTCTCTGACGATCGCCTCGCGAAGCCGGGTCGATGCTCGCAGCTGCGCGTCCTTCTCGCCGCCGTAGCTCACGCCGGGCACGTTGAACGCGTTCAGCGCGTAGTCTTCTGCGTCGACGTAGTGCAGCGCCGCTTCCTGGTAAGGCGTCAGGCCTTCTTTCGGAAGACGATTGCCCGCGTATTCCTTCGTCTCGGAATAGCCGGCGCTCGCTTCGTACGCCCCGAAGAACGTCGGATTTTGAAGCGCGAGGCGACCCGAGCCCTGATGGCCACCCATCGAGTGGCCGCGGATGACGATGCGCTCGGCGTCGATGTTGTAATGCTTCCGCACAGCCGCGATCGCTTCGTACACGTCGGTTTCCGCATAGAACTTGTACGAGTGATTCATCCGCGCGAACGGCTCGAGCTGAATGTAGTCGTCGGCGGGAATCTGCGACGTCTCGTGCGGACCGGCCTGCTGCTGGAGGAAACGGACTTCGTTCATCTGCTGCTGAGTGCCGTGCAGCCAGACGTCGAGGCGCATCGGCCGCTTGCCGTCGTAGGAGGCGGGGATGGTCAGGCCATACGGCTGAACGCTGCCGTCGATACGCGAGACGAAGCCGCGGACGACGTTGCCGGTCTTTCTGGTCCACGACGACGTGCCGTTCTCGAGCTCGATGGAACGCCCGATCCCGGTATCGAGCGCCGTGATCGTCTCGGCCGCGTAGTTGGCGCCGAAGAACTCGTCCGGAAAGCGGAGGATGTACTCGGTCGCTTTCTTGTAGATCTGCACGTCGGCGAGCAGCTGCGGATCGGTCTTATTCGATCCGAGGGCGGCGATGCGCGCGCTCAGCTCGGCAAGCTTCTTGTGAATCTCGGCTTTCTGCTCGGCGGTCGGCGGAAACACCTTCGCGCCCTGCCCTTGCGCCACGACGACTGCCGCCGCGAGCACGCACAGCAGGACGGTTTTCTTCAAAACGGACATTTCGGCCTCCTGGGAATGCTGGAATTGTATCCGACGGTCCGCCTGAAGGCGGACACTACTTTTTGGGCCCTAAAGGCAGACACTATGGAGGGTCACAAGAACAAAACACAGTGTCCCGACGCAGAGGCGCAAAGGCGCAGAGTTTTTCTGAAAATGTTTTCCGTTCTCTGCGACTCTGCGGCTCTGCGTCAAAGCAGTTCATTCCGCCTTCACGAAGAACACACCCCCGGGCTGCGGAACCTGCCCGGTCGCGCCCGTGGGGGTGAGGTTTCCGGTCTTCGGATCGATCCTGAAGACGACGATGTTCTCGCCTGCCTGGTTGGCGGCGATCAGATACTGGTTCGTCGGATCGATGGTGATGTTGCGAGGCGTGCGCCCGCCGGACGGGATGTGCCCCACCAGGGTGAGCGTGCCCTTTGCGGGATCGACGGCGTAGTGCGCCATGCTGTCGTGACCGCGGTTGGTGACGTAGAGCCACCGGCCCGTCTGATCGATCTGGATTTCGGCCGTCGAGTTGTTGCCTTTGTGGTCGGCCGGCAGCGTCGAGAGCGTCTGAATTTGCTTCAAGCCCGCGCCGTTCGCCTCGAACACGCTCACCTTCGAGTCGGTTTCGTGGTTCACGTACAGGAATTTCCCGTTTGGATGCAGTTGCAGTCGCCGCGGCCCAGAGCCGCCGGCGTTCATCGTGACGAACGGCGGATCGGCGGGCGCGGCCGTGCGCTTGACCGGATCTACTCGGTACACGTAGACGCGATCGAGCCCGAGCTCGGCGACGTACACGAAGCGGCCGTCTCTTGAAAAGACGATGCCGTGCGCCCGCGGCCCCGGCTGCCGCTCGCTGAGCGGCTTGCCGGTGTGCTGATCCGTGTAGAACGCCTCGGTGAGCTTGCCATCGGGCTCGATGCCAAATACTGAGAACGTACCGCTGTTGTAGGTGACCGTCGCGGCGAGCTTGCCGCTCGGATCCAGCACCACCTGATTCGCCCGATCGCCCTTGGCGCTCACTTTGTTGAGGAGCTTGAGGAGGCCGGTGCGGTGATCGATCGCAAACGCGCTCACGTGATCGCCCGGCGTGCCGTCTTCCCAGTTCGACGCGTACAGGAACTTGCCGTTCGGGTGCGCCCAGACGTGCGCGGGATTGACTGTCTCGCCCGCAAGGCCGATCGGCGTCAGAGTCCCGGTCTTCGAGTCGAACCGCCACGCGTAGATTCCCTTCGCCGCCGACGTCGTCTGCGGGGTCGGATTGGTGTAGCTGCCGACGTAGACGAGATAGTCTCCCGCCGACTGCGTGCGGCCACTCGCGACCAGCAGCAGAAGCAGCGATGAAACAGCAAGCAGTCGACTCATGGGCCTATTCCTTTTTCATTATTCGTTTTTCGTTATTTGATCTTCAGAAACTCCTCCGGTTTCAGTGCCCTGGGCGTGAACCGCGCCTGTCGGATTGCGCCTTTGAAGTAGTTTCGCCGGTTGATGCGCGTGCCGAGAGACGCGGCACCTTCGCCTTGCGGCGTAAACGCGATCTCGGCCTCGCCCTGCAGAACCCCGTTCACGTAGCTGCGGAACATCTTGCCGTCGTAGGTCTGCGCCACGTGATACCACTGCCCGACCGGGTGCAACTTGTCCTTGAAGATGAGCGCGCGATTGTAGCCGGGCCCGTTGACGAACGCATCGAGATACCAGCTGGACTCGACGACCCGCAGCTCGAACAGGAAGCGCGCGTTCGCGTCCTGACCTGTTTTCGCATGCTCGGCGCCCGCCAGCAAGCCGGTTTTCGGATCGCGCTCGGCCAGGTGGAACCAGCGCTGCTCGAACGCTCCGCCGTCGGGACGATAAATGGCCTCGAAGGTAAACGTCGAGGCGCCCGCGAGCGGGTGCTTCTCGATCCAGATCGCATCATCGATGCCGTCGAACTCAATCGCCTTGCCGAGCGGCGTGTCGACGACTTTGGGGCTGCCTTCGACCGTCGTTTTGAAACCGCCGATGTTCTCGAGGCGATCGAACGTCCAGACGATTTCAGCGGGCCGCTGAGCCCCAGGCATAGCGCCTCCCCACACGACAAGCAGCGCAAGCGCGCCTGCAGCATTCCTGAGAATCATCGTCCTCTCCTCTCGTATTGCCGACAGCTTAGCATGCAGGGCGGGCCGAGCAATCGGGCCCGCCCGTCTTGTTTTCTCTATTCGTTTTTCGTTATTCGTTTTTCGTTACAGGTTCAGGAACCGCCGCTCCATCTTTCCGCGGATCGGAAGCACCGTAGTTGACGCCGGCCGTTCCGTCTCGCATCACTGCCTGCCCGCCACCCATGAAGCTGCAGTAATCCCCCTGCACCTCGAGCTCATGACCGCGCGCGGCGAGCTGGCGCCGGACATCCTCGGATATCCGGCGCTCGACTGCCACGTCGTTCCCGTCGAACGAGAGCTTCGTAAAGCGCGCGGCCTCGAGCGCAGCCTGAATATTCATGGAATGATCGACGACGTTCGAAACGAACTGCGCGTGAGCCTGCGACTGGTTCCACCCCCCATGATGCCGAAGGCGATACGCGTCTCAGAGGCGCGAGCGGCGCGGGGCGAAGGGGCCCCGCTAGCGAGCGGCTCCGAGCGGGGCGAGGGGCCCCCGCGAGAAATAGAAGACATGTACGCGGGAATGATGGTGTGCAGCGGCCGCTTGCGCGGGGCAAGCACGTTCGGATGGCTGCGATCGAGCGTGAACAGCGCGCCGCGATTCTGCAGCGCGAACCCAGTGCCTTCGGCGACGATCCCAGAACCGAAGCTCGCGAAGTTGCTTTGAATGAGCGACACCATGTTGCCCGCGCGATCGACAACGGCAAGATAGGTTGTGTCGCCGCCGCCTTCGCCGGCGAGACTGCCCGCCAGCTTCGGCGAGCCAGGGCCGACTTGACCTCTTGCTCTGCGGTTATCAATGAGCGCAGCCCGATCGCGCGCATAGTCCTTGCTCAACATCGCGGCAACCGGTACGTCTGAAAAATCAGGATCGGCGACGTGTCGCAGCATGTCGGCGTACGCCAGCTTCTTCGCCTCGATCATTACATGAAGCGCATCCGCTGACGCCTGTGCCTCGGCGGAGCGAGAACGCCTCCAGGATGTTCAGCATCATCAGCGCGGCGATGCCGGCGCCATTCGGAGGCAGCTCGAACACCTCCCAGCCACGATAGTTCGTCGAGATCGGATCGGCCCACTGCGCGCGGAACTCAGAGAGATCGGCAGCGGTCATCATCGCGCCCCGCCGCTCGAGACCCGCGACGAGCCGGCCGCGCGACCTCGCCGCGGTAAAAGCCGTCGGCCCCATTCGCTGCAATCTGGCGGTACGTCCACGCCAGATCGGCATTCCGGAATATCGCCCCGAACGAAAGCGGACGGCCGCCGGGCAGAAACGTCCTGGCGGCTTCCGGATCGCTGCGCAGAAAAGCCGCCTGATTGTGCCATTCCTCGCTGGTAATCTCGGCAACCGGAAATCCTTCGTCGGCGAGCGCCAGGCGCCGGCTCGAGCAGGCGGGCGAACGACATGCGGCCAAATCGTTCGATGAGCAGCGACCATCCGGCGACGGCGCCAGGCACGGTCACCGAGTGGACACCGCTCTGCGGCATGCCGCCGTTCGTGCCGGCTCTCGAGAAAGTCCGGCGTCAGCCGAGCGGGGCGCCCACCCGCTGCCGTTGACGCCGTGCATCTTGCCGTCGCGTTCGCACACGATCGCGAACAAGTCGCCGCCGACGCCGCACATCATCGGGCAGACCACGCCCATGACGGCGTTGGCGGCTACCGCCGCGTCCACGGCATGACCGCCCTGCGCCAGAACCATCGCGCCGGCCTGGGATGCCAGCGGATGTTCGAGGCGACGATGCCATGCGTCGAGACGACGACTGAGCGGCCTTGCGATCGATTGATAGGTGGGCTGGCCATAGGGCGGATCGTCGATCCAGGCGGCAGATTACCAAGAATGCCTGACGTTCCGGCCAATGCCGAGGACGCGAGCGGCTATCTCCTGAACGAATATAGAATTCCGAACTGCACCTGATGACCCGTCGCGCGTCTTGTCGCGAGCGAAGAACGCCGGGGCGTCGTCATTGGCGTTGATGAACATCAGGTGATAGTCGAGCCGGAACGACCAGTTCGGCGCGCTGGCGCCGCGCGGGATCTTGACGCCGGCGCCGATACGGCTGACCATGAACGACTCGCTGCCCGCCACATCGGGGTCATAGCCGATCTTGCTGGTCGTCGGCCGGGACTGTCAGCGACATGCAGGCCGACTCCGCCCCCGACGTAGAACGGCAGCCGGTCCGGTCGCGCCGCGTGGGAAAGAACAGCACGCCGCCCATGAAGGTATTCGAGAACGGCAACTGCTGACCGATGACCAGCCCATTGCGGAAAATGATGTCCTGTCCCCAGCCGTTGCCGAAGATGTACTCGCCTTCCAGAGCGAGCCGCTGCGTCAGGTAGTAGTTCGACGTTGGCGCTGAAGGTGTAGACGTTGAAGTTCACTTCGGTGTCATCGTCTCCGCCGGTGAGGAACATCCCCCGCCCGGCGTTCCGCCGATCTCCGAGCCTGATGGGCCGATTCGAGCAGTTCCTGCGCCTGAGCGGACCGACCGCAGCACCGAAACGACGCGCAGAACCGCAATGACAGGCGAAATCTGCCTCATATGCATCTCGTGACGTCAGCCTCGGCTAGAACTTCATCTGGAACGCAATGCGCGGCATGCGGCCCTTGAGAATCGATTGAATCTCGCCGAGCGATGCCGCCGATGGAGTTATTGGTCGTCAGAATCGAGCTGCTGTTGGTGACGTTGAACAGGTCGAACTGCGCGGTGAACACCTTGTTGCCGTGCCGGAAGTTCTTTCGGAAGTTGATGTCGACCTGGTTGTACCGTGGCTGAAACACCGTGCCCGGCGTCGAGAGGATGATCGTCTCGGCTGTTGGTCCGCTGGCCGTTCGGGGAACACGCTCGCCGGCGGCGACCAGGTGATGACGCGCTCGGTGCCCGGGTAAGTTCTGCACCACCGCGCCGAAGTTCACGCCCCACGGCGAGCGGCGTGCTGCCGGCGATTTTGAGGTCGCTCCTGAACGGAATGTCGAACTGGCTCTCATCGCAGAAGCGCCCGCCGTTTGAAATCACCTTGCCGAATTCGGTGGTGGTCGGTCCCGCCGTTGGGGTTGTCGTTGTTGTCGCAGTACTTGCCGACCATCCGCTCGATCGTCCAGCCACCGTAGAGATTGGCGCCGTTCGGCAGCCGCGCTGTAAAGCTCGTCTCGAAGCCGTCGTAGATCGAGTTGTTGTCGCCGTTCCGGTCGAGGATCTCGCCGTACACCGGACGTTTGGCCGGATTCAGGTTGTAGATCGTCAGAATCTCGTTCGGATCCATCAGTCCCGCCAGCGTCGGATCGTTCGCGAAGCTCGGCATGGGCGTCTGAAACGACGTGTAGTCGGCGTGCGTGATCTGGCGTGCGATCGTTCGAGACGTGAGGTTCTGGAAAGTTCGGCGGTAGTAGAACGCGCCGACCGCGAACCGCGGCATCACTTCGTGATTGACGCCGGCCGTGAACTCGACGTTCGACGCCCGCTTGATGTCGGGATCGTAGGCGGCCGTGCGCGCGTTGCCCGAAGTTCGCCTGCGCGCTCGGACCGATTTCGTTGTCCTGGGCGATGTCGTCGTTGTCGGTCGGCCCGGGCGATGCCCGAGCGCGTCGAGGTGCCGGGAATCAGATCCGCGTCGAACCAGTTGCGGCTTTCGTTGACCAGGCCCGCCTGCGCGTAGCGTGCAGGCAAAGCGCGTGCGATCGATGCGCGAAGTACTTGCTCCAGCTCGCCTTGAGCGCGGTCTTGCCCGTGCCGAACAGGTCGTAGGCCACGCTCACCGGGGCGCGACGTCGTTGTTCCAGTTGGGCAGATTCGTTCTCTTCGGGAAAGTAGCGGGCGGGGACGAAGCGGCCCGCCGGCACGGAAATCGCGTTCATCCGGCCCGTTGAAATACTCGATGCGCACGCCGGGGTTCAGCGTCAACCGCCGAATCGTCCACGTGTCCTGCAGGATACACCCCGAGGTCGCGGGCCATGTAGGCGTTCACGAACATCGGCGTGCTGTAAACCGTCACGCGTCTGCGGGACGCCGTTGTCGTAGTTCTGCGTCAGGTCGGCCTGACGGCTCACGTGCTGCCGGTCCGGTCCGAACGACCACGAGAACCCGCCCTTGATGTTGTGCGAACCGGTGACGTAGGACGCCGATGCCGAGATGGGATAGCGGGCGTTGATCTGCTGGTTGTTCTGGCCGCCCGTCCACCACTCGCGTGCAGCCGTCGGGCAGCGTGCAGGACGGATTCCTGTTCAGCGCGCTGTCCGTGCGCGGCGCGTTGCCGATCCATGCCGGGTTCACCTGCCCGTTGTCGAGCAGATAGGGCAGATCGTTGTAGGGCTTCTGGTCGATGGTCTTGGCGTACACGCTCCAGGCCCAGCCCGCCTCGAGCAGCACCCGGCTGCTCATCGTCGAGGTCCATTTCACGTATCCCCACGGATAGAGCCCTTCCTTGTTGTCGCGCACGTTGGACGCGAACACCGGATCGGTGCCGTAGCCGTACTCGTTGTCTTTGTCCTTCCAGCCGCGATTGAAGAAGATCGCGAACTTGTTGCGCTGCGGTCAGCTGCGTCGTCAGGCGCAGCATCACGTCGCGCACGTAGGACTGCACCTGCGTCCGCTCGACGTCGCCTGGACGGAGGCCGAACGGGATGCATTCGCCCGCCCGAGCACGCGTCGGTGAACGGTCCGGTTGAGTTGAGCGGCGGTCAGCGACGACCTCTGAAGGCGTGTCGGCCACGATCTCGTCGGCGTCGGCGTGCCGGACGCCGAAGAAGAACCACATCTTGTTGCGCTTGATCGGTCCGCCGATGCGACGCCGAAAAAATCCGGATGTGCGCCATCGCGTTCGCCCGGCTGAGGCCACGCTCGCGCAGCTCAGGAGTGATGTTGTCCGACTGCCACGAGTTCATGAACCCGCCGATGAACGCCGCGCCGCTGAAGATGTTGCCGCCGTCCTTCGGAATGCTGTTGAGGTTGACGCCTCCCGACGAGATTTCCGCGGGGAGCGCGCTCAGACCGCACGCTGATTTCGGCATCCATCTGATCGTTGGTGTAGGGCAGCTGCCCGCCGTCGGACGCCGACACGTTCATGCCGTCGATGTACATGGTCTGGCTGACCTCGCCCATGCCGTGCGCGCGCATGGCGCTGGCTTCGAGAATGCGCTCGCCGCCGACATCAGGGGCGCTCAGTCGAACACCGGGCACCATCTGCCCGACCGACTGGATCGATCCGGGTTGTCGGCAGCGCGTCGATCAGGTCGCGGCCGAGCACGACGGTTCGCGCGGCCTGCTGCGTGTCGACGGTCGGCGTTTCGCCCGACACCGTGATGCTCTCTTCGAGGCTGCCCACCTTCATCTCGATGTTGATGGTCGCGACGAAGTTCGTCGGCAGCTCCACCGCGTCGCGGATCGACGGTCGCGAAGCCGGTCAGCGTGTACGTGAGCTTGTAGGTGCCGGGTCGCAGATCGACGATGGTGTAGCGGCCGGTGCCGTCGGTGACCGCGGAGCGGACCTTTTCGATGAGGACCGGGCTGGTGACCTCGACGGTCACGCCGGGAAGCGCGCGCGCCGGACTCGTCAGTCACCAGGCCCGTGAACTGACTTTGGGCCGCGACGACGCCTGGCCAGAGCGCAACGGCGATCGCGATAACGAGCGATCTTGCGGAATGCACAGCAGCATAGGATGTCTCCTTAACCGAGCGGGCCTGCGGAAACTGCACAACCGCCATCGCGGATGTGCATGTGTTCGTCGTATGTTTTGTATGCAACTATGCGAGCGCTGCATATCGCTGTCAAGCGTAACAGTGCCGGGCCTGCGTGCAGAAACTCGGATCGACGCGGCGAAGGAATCCCTTGAATCCGTATACAAATCTGCTGTATGAGTATGCAACTCAAAACTCCGGCCAGCGGGCGTGTACGTGCCATTCGCAGGAGGCAAAATGGTCAAGAAATTGTGTGTGCTGCTCGCCGCTGCTCGTCTGATGGGCGGCCTGATGCCCGCCCAGCAGTTCCCGCCGGGTTTCGTCGATCCCGCGCCGATTGTTCGCGGCCGCTGCCAAGGAAATCGGCGAAGCAAGACTTCAGGTGTATCACGTTTTCCGGCATCGGCTACAGCGGTCCGTCGGCCAGACAGTTCGAGAACGCGGTCAACATCGACTGGCCGCGGATCGATTCGATGGCCAACTACACCCGGACCATCAACTGGGACGCCAGACGAGCAAAGAGACATTCGATCGCGCAGCCGGGCCTGAATCCCGCCATCTGGAAGTATGGGCTCGGCTGGGTGGACGGAACGCCGACTCAGAAGAACCCTCGGCAGACCCACATCACCAACGGCAAACTATTCGTGGGCCATCGACGGCGACGGCCCGCCGGTCGCGGCCCCGCCCGAAGACGCAGAGCGGTATCTGCTCGATCTCTGGCATGAATCCTCCCGGATTCATCAAGGCCGCCCGCCTGCCCGGCGCCAATCCCAAGGCCTTCTGGCGGTGGGAGCAGATCGAAAAGGGGCGCGATGGCGATGTCATCCCGTTCGGGACACAGCTCTCAGGGTCGGAAAAGGTGCACGTCGTCGCCATTACGTGCTGGGCAAGTACCGCATCGATGCCACGATCAACAGTCAGAATCATCATCACAGCGCATCAAGACGACCGTGAACGAGAACGCGCTTGGCGATTTCAACATCGAGCACGAGTCCACCAATCACATCGCAGTCGGCGGCGTGAAGTGGCCGATCGCCTGGCACTCGCACCAGGGGTGGGACGACAACTGGCAGTTCTATCGCACAGAGCACCGGCCACAACGCCTACGGCGGCAAGTTCCCCAAGGTCGAGGCGAATGCCTGCGGCGATCCTGTCGCCGGTTCCTGAAGCGGTCAAGCAAGCGCAGTTCCCGAACACCGTGATCAGTCGAAAAGATGGGCAACGGCATCTACATGCTCGGCGGCGGGCCGGCGAACAGCTACATGGTGGAGTTCAGCAACTTCGTCGCGGTGTTCGAAGCGCCCGGCAGCGAAGAACGGAGCCTCGCCGTCATCGAGCAGATCGCCAAGCTGGCGCCCGGCAAGCCCATCCGATGGGTCATCGTCTCTCACCCGCACTTCGACCACATCGGCGGGCTTGCGGACCTACAACCACATCGGCGCGACGGCCGTTGTTCACATGCCACAACCTGGAGTTCCTGAACAGCGACGTCCTGGTCTACGAACCCCGGACGGTGAAGCCCGACATCGTGTCGCTCTGGCCGCCGACCGAAGTAGCGGAGGGCTACAACTACGAAGCCATCCAGGAGAACTACGTCATCACCGATAACAGCCGGCTCCTGCGCGTCTACTACGTGCAGCCGCTGCAGCACGTGGTCGGCATGCTGATGGCGTACCTGCCCACCGAAAGGATTCTCTTCCAGGCGGACCTTTACAACACGAATGAGGCGCCGGTGGCACAATCGCTTCCGGCCATGCGCAGCCTCATGAACCAGATGCAACCGGATGAAGCTCGACATCGCCACGATCGCACCCGTTCACGGCAAACCGGTTCCGATGGCCACCTTTCAGGCCGCGATGGACGCCGCGCCACCACCTGCCCGTAGAGGAGGTGGAGCTGCTCAGGGCGCCGGCGCTGGCGCTGGTGGTCGAGGCGGCGGACCAGCCCCGGCACCCCCAGCGAAGTGACGCGCAGACCCCGCACGTAACCGAGATCGGTCGAGCGGAGTGAGCTTCGGCTTACTCCGCTCGATGCCCGCCCTCTCCGCAGCCGCATGCAGCCGGCCGATAGCTGGTTACCCAAGCTTCTTGTATACTCAAGCACCGGCTCGGCATACACTTTCGTCCGCTCTTATCAGGATTCATCCAGCTCAGGGGTTTCACGATGATTCATACAGGCCGTCACTTCCTGCAGATTCCTGGTCCGACCAACGTGCCCGATCGCGTCCTGCGAGAGATCGCGCAGGCGACGATCGACCATCGCGGACCGGAGTTTGCCGACCTGGGCATCGAGGTGCTCGAGCGGCTGCGCGGCGTCTTCAGGACCCGCGGGCCGGTCGTCGTCTTCCCTTCCTCCGGAACCGGCGCCGCCGAAGCGGCGTTGGCGAACACGCTGTCGCCCGGCGATCGCATTCTGATATTCGAAACCGGCTGGTTCTCGCACATCGCGTGGCGCCAGGTGGCCGAGCGGCTGGGCCTGATCGTCGAGTACGTCCCGGGGACGTGGCGGCGGGGCGCCTCGCCCGAAACGCTCGAGCAACGCCTGAAAGACGACGGCGCGCACGAGCTGAAGGCCGTCGTCGTCGTGCACAACGAGACGTCGACCGGCGTCGTCAGCCGGATCGCCGATCTGCGGCGCGCCATGAACCGCAGCGGCCATCCGGCGCTGCTCATCGTCGACGCGATTTCCTCGCTCGCGTCGATCGATCTGCGCCACGACGACTGGGAAATCGACGTCACGGTCTGCGGTTCGCAGAAGGGACTGATGGTGCCGCCCGGCCTCGGATTCAACGCCGTTTCGGAGAAAGCGCTCGCGGCCCACGCCAAAGCGCGGCTGCCCGAGGTCGTATTGGGACTGGCAGGAGATGCTGAAGGCGAACAAGTCGGGGTTCTTTCCCGTACACGCCCGCGACGAATCTTCTCTACGGCCTGCGCGAAGCGCTGCGGATGCTCGACGAAGAAGGCTTCGAGAATGTCCTCCAGCGCCACGCGCGACACGGCGCCGCCACACGCGCAGCCGTCCGTGCGTGGGGACTCGACATCGTCCCAGAAGACCCGGCGGAGTATTCGAGTTCGCTCACGGCGGTGTACACGCCGGATGGCCACAACGCCGATCGACTGCGGCAGATCATCCTCGAGCAGTTCGACATGTCGCTCGGAACCGGTCTCGGAAAGCTCGCCGGCAAGGTGTTCCGAATCGGACACCTGGGCGCGTTCAACGACCTGACGCTCGCGGGCACGCTCAGCGGCGTCGAAATGGGTCTGACGCTGGCGGGCATTCCGCACCGGCTCCGGTGGCGTGGCGGCGGCGCTCGACATCGCTCACGGCGGCCGCGCAGACACTACCGAGCGAAGACGCGCCACTGGTAAGGTAATGCCGGTCTCAGCAGACGTTAGGGAGCACCACCGCACTACCTCCAAGCTCTCACGCAAACCCGATCGACACCTTTGCCCAGGCAGAGGCGCTCGAAGCCGAGCTGCGGCGGACGGTCAGCGGCGAAGTGCGGTTCGATCGCGGCAGCCGCGCGCTCTACGCGACGGATGCGTCGAATTACCGTCAGGTTCCTATCGGCATCGTCGTCCCGAAACACGAAGACGACGTGCGGGCCGCCGTCGCGGCGTGCCGCGCGTTCGGCGCGCCGATACTGGCGCGCGGTGCGGGCACGAGCCTCGCCGGCCAGAGCTGCAACGTCGCCGTCGTGCTCGACTTCACCAAGTACATGAACCGGATTCTCGAGCTGAATCCCGCCGAGCGCACTCGCACGGGTCCAGCCCGGGGTCGTGCTCGATACGCTGCGCGGACGCGCCGAGGCGCACGGCCTGACGTTCGGGCCGGATCCGTCGACACACAGCCGCTGCAGCCTCGGCGGCATGATCGGCAACAACTCGTGCGGCACGCACTCGCTGCTCGCAGGAAAGACCGTCGACAACGTTCATGACGCTGCGGGTTCTGCTCTACGACGGCACCGAGCTGACCGTCGGCCGACGACGGATGCCGAGCTCGACGCCATCGCACGGGAAGGCGGCACGGCGCGGACGAGATCTACGCAGCGCTGCGATCGATCCGCGATCGATTCGCGCATCAGATTCGCGGCAGGTTTCCGCAGATCCCGCGCCGTGTCTCCGGCTACAACCTCGATCAGCTGCTTCCCGAAAACGGCTTCAACGTCGCGCGGGCGCTGGTCGGAACCGAAGGCACGTGCGCCATCGTGCTGGAGGCGACCGCTTCGCCTGATTGAGAGTCCCCGGCATCGCACGCTGGTCGGTCTCGGCTATCCGGACGCCTTTGCCGCCGCCGATCACGTCCCGGCGATTCTCGACACGGCGTCCGATCGGGCTCGAAGGTTTCGAAGGCGGCATCGTCGACGGGCTGCAGGCACAAGGGCGCGCCGAACCTCGACCTGCTGCCCCAGGGCCGCGGCATTCTGCTGGTTGAATACGGATCGAACGATCCCGCCGAAAGTGCCGGCGTCAGCCGACCGGCTGGTCGAAATGCTGTCGCGGCTCGTCCGACGGACCGGCCGCACGGATCTACACGGCGGCAGGAGGCCAAGGCGGTCTGGAAGATTCGCGAGTCGGGTCCGCGCGCCGCCGTCGGCAGTACCCGGGTCGCTGCCGCGGTGGGAAGGATGGGACGACGCATCGGTCGCACCTGAACGCCTCGGCCCTTACCTGCGCGACCTTCGCAAGCTGCTGAACGAATATCAAATACCAGGCGGCGTTCTACGGGCATTTCGGCCACGGCTGCATCCACATGCAGGTCAGCTTCGATTTCGAGACGGAAGACGGCATCCGGCAGTATGCCGAGTTCGTCGATCGCGGAGCCGACCTGGTGATTCGCTACGGCGGTTCTCTTTCCGGAGAGCATGGCGACGGGCAGTCGCGCGGCGCGCTGCTGCCGAAGATGTTCGGCGACGGAGCTCATGCGCGCGTTCGCCGAGTTCAAGGCGGTCTGGGATCCGGGCAACCGGATGAATCCGCACAAGGTCATCGATGCGTATCAGCCGACCGAAAATCTCCGGCTCGGCGCCGACTACAACCCTGCGCAGCCGCTCACCTTCTTCTCTTTCCCTGACGACAAGGGCTCGTTCGCGAAAGCCGCGCTGCGCTGCATCGGGCTCGGCGAGTGCCGCAAGCACGACTACGGGACGATGTGCCCGAGCTACATGGCAACGCTCGAAGAGCGGCACAGCACCCGCGGGCGCGCGCGTCTCTTGTGGGAACTGCTGCAGGGAGAAGTCATCAAGAATTCGTGGAAGAGCGAAGAAGTCAAGGAATCGCTCGACCTGTGCCTCTCGTGCAAGGCCTGCAAGTCGGAGTGTCCGACGAACGTCGATATCGCGACGTATCGTGCCGAGTTTCTGGCGCACTACTACGAGACCAAGCGGCGGCCTCTGGCGGCCTATGCGTTCGGCCTGATCGACAGATGGGCTGCGCTCGGCGCCAATACGCCGCGACTCGCCAACCTGCTACTGAAGACACCGGGCGTGACACCTCTGATCAAGCAGGCTCCTGGGCCTCGCACCACAGCGCGCGATGCCGCAGCTCGCGGCGAAGAGCTTCGCGAAGTGGGCGCGCGCGATGAGGGTGCCCGCGCCGGGCGAACGCGGCGTCAACGGGAAGCCGGAAGTCATTCTCTGGGCCGACACGTTCAACAACTATTTCCACCCTGCCACGAGCCGCGCGGCGCTTGGCCGTGCTGCAGGCCGCGGGGCGGCATGTCACGGTGCCATCGGTGCGGTTGTGCTGCGGGCGCCCGCTGTACGATTTCGGCATGCTCGACCGCGCGAAACAGTACCTGCAACAGGTGATGGATCACCTCGGGCCGCAGATCGATGCCGGCATCCCGATCGTGGTGCTCGAGCCGAGCTGCGCCTCAGTGTTTCGCGACGAGCTCCGGGGCTTGTTTCCGCCGGGCGGGCGCGCCGAGCGCTTGAGGAAACAGACTTTCCTCTTGAGCGAATACCTCGAGCGGTACGCTCCGGAGTTTCGCGCCGCGCCTGAACCGCACCGTGCTGCTTCACGGGCACTGTCACCATAAAGCGCTGATGAAGATGACCGACGAGGAGTCGGTGCTGAAGAAAATGGGCGCAACCATCACGTTCACCCGATGCCGGCTGCTGCGGCATGGCCGGCCCGTTCGGTTTCGACGCGGAGAAGTACGACCTGTCCATGGCAATCGGGGAGCGTGTCCTCCTGCCGGCCGTGCGAACAGCGCCGGATGACGCGCTCATCGTGTCGGACGGCTTCAGCTGCCGCGAGCAGATCCACCACGCCACCGGACGCCGCCCGCTGCACCTCGCCGAAGCGATACGGATTGGCGATCGACTAGAATTCCATTCACATGGCGACCGCAAAACATCGGGGAAAGCGTCCGCTGACCCGATCGTTCGAGCTGCGCGAAAAAATCGAGGACGAAATCGCCACCGGACGCATCATGCCGGGAGCGAAGCTCGACGAGATGGAGCTCGCGTCGCGGTTCCGCGTGTCGAGAACGCCGATCCGCGAGGCGCTGATCCAGCTCGCCTCTGCCGGATTCGTGGAAATGCGGCCGCGCCGCGGGGCGGTCGTGGCTGAGCTGGCACCGCGCAGGCTGGTGGAGATGTTCGAGCTGATGGCCGAGCTCGAGGCCATGTGCGGACGTCTGGCTGCCCGCCGCATGTCAGACGCCGATTCTCGCCCGCTCGTTCACGTGCAGGAGGCGTGCGAGGCGGTGGCCCAGAAGCACGATCCTGACGGGTACTACCACCAGAACGAGGCCTTCCATCGCGTCATCTACGAAGCGAGCCACAACTCGTTTCTCGCCGAGCAGGCCTCGGCCCTGCATAGGCGCCTCGGCCCGTACCGGAGGCTCCAGCTCCGGGTTCGCGATCGCATCACGACGTCCTGCGCCGAGCACCGGAAAATCGTGACCGCCATTCTCGCGGGAGAGGGCGACAAGGCGGCAGAGCTTCTTCGCGAGCACGTGCTCGTCGGAGCGGAAAAGTTCACCGACCTGATGGCATCGCTGGGGCGCTTGAGCTCGGCCCCTCCGCTGAAGCCGCAGCCGAGAACAAAGCGCAAGGCCACGCGCTGAACCCGGCCGGCTGCGTCATCGGCTCAACACAGCGCCCATCGTGCCGGGCGTCAGATCGTTCCTGAACACTTCCCCACCCTTCATCACGAACTTCACCCGCTGAGTCTCGCTGATGTCCTTGATCGGATCTCCCGACACCGCGACGATGTCGGCGAACTTGCCTTTGTTGATCGATCCGACGTGATTCTCCCACTGCATCAGCTCGGCCGAGTTGATGGTGCCGGCCTGCAACGCACCGGTCGGCGTCATGCCGCCCTGCTTCACGAGGGCTACGAACTCGAGTCCCTGCGTGCCATGGGCATACGTCGATCCTTCTGCACCGGTCCCCAGCACGGTCTTCACGCCCTTTGTCGCGATGCAGCGGCGCGCGTTCGCCTCGAAGTGCGGAATCATCCGGAACCGGCCGGCGGTGTTTTTCGCATCGTTGTCGTCCATGTACGGCTCCGTATAGCGGACGAGCGTCGGGTCGTAGTACAGATTTTTCTTCGCCATCAAATCGCACATCTCCTGCGTCAGGCTGTAGCCGTGTTCGACGCTATCGCAGCCTGCAACGACGGTGTTCTGCAGGCCCAGGCCGCCGAAGCTATGGCAGCCGGCCCGCTTGCCGTGCTTGTGGGTCTCGTCGAGGATCGCCTGAAGCACCTCCAGCGGATATGTCACGGGATACTGGGGGACTCCCTGCTCGTCGAACTTGTACCCGCCGGTTGGATACAGCTTGATGTGCTCGGCGCCGGCCGCCAGGACCTCGCGGACTGCTGCGCGTCCTTCTTCGGCAGAATTGACTGGGATATTTCCGAGATTGTTCGGCGGCGGCGCACCCGGCTTCGCAGCGGCAGCGCCCCACGCGATGCCGCGCCCGGAGACGAGCATACGCGGGCCGTCGATCGACCCTCGATTGATGGCATTCTTCAGATCCACATCCTGAAAGCCGTTGCCGTGCGATCCCATGTCGCGAAGTGACGTGAAGCCCGCAAGCAGATTCGCGCGCACGTTTTCGACGGCGATCAGCATCGACTCATCGGACGTCATCTTGCCGCGCGTATTGAAGACATGCGTATGGGTGTCGATGAAACCCGGCAGCACCGTGGCGTTGCTCAGATCGATCACCCGCATGCCGGCAGGAATGGTCACCTTCCCTTCCGGCCCGACCTCGGTGATGCGCTCGCCGCGTGACGATGATGACTTGCTTGGTCAGTATCTGGCCCGTGACGCTATCGAACATCCGTCCTGCGCGAATCGCGACTTCTCGCAGGTGGCGGCGGGCACTCGTAGATGCCGCCCCAGGGGCCCGCGCACGGCGTGTTGCCGGCCATTCGCCACGCGCCTGGCCTGACTGGGTTCGGCGGAGTCGGCGGCGGCAGCGGCGCCTGTGCAGATACGACATCAGCGAGGGCGGCTACCACGAGAATCGAGCCCGCGCATACCGTCCAGCCACGCATACTCGCCTCCTTGTGAAATATGCATACTTCTACACAATTTGTGTATACGCATCAACATCTTTTGTGTTCAAGTGATGACGGAAGAAATCGATCGATTCGTGTCAACGCCCGGAGTGTAGAACCCCGCTAAAAGAGGGGGCGCGAGCCAGGCCCTCTTGCGACCGCTACGGCGCAGGCCAGCAGGATGAGCGTGACCGGAAGCCAGATCGCCCGCTCCCAAGTGCTGGACGTGATCGCGTTTAGAACCACGCTGACGACTGAGAGTCCGACTACCAGCCAGATGAGCTTTCGTGCGGCGGCGGACCAACCAGGAAGAAAGACACCAGCGCGCGCACCGACGATTGCCGCAAAGAGGAGGAGCACTAATGCTTGGACAACGGCGGCAACGCGCATTGGCGGCGGCAGTTGGCCCGGGAAAGCTCCTCCCATTGCAAGACTTCCCCAAGGCGCCCCCGCAGCGAGCGCAAGTTGAAATACAATGACGACGAGAACGAGGGCACCATACAGCTTAGCGGCGAAAGCGGAATTCAAGCGCTGTCCTTGAGTAAGTCTTGAACTAACAGGTACCCCGCGGCGTCAGGCGCTGTCAACGCCCGGGTTTTAGCCGCGCGCACCGTTCATGAGTGCGACCGACGCCAAGCCGCAAAGTCTCGCGCCCCATGAAGAAATGCCTCGACGACCACGCGCTCGGGCAAAACTCGATAGATCAGGCGATACCGAAACACAAAGAGTTCGCGAACATTCGGATTGTCCCTTACCGTGCGGAGCCGAGCAGCCATTTCCGGCGCAATTCTGCCTCGACCTGTTCATGAGGGATCGTTCGGCCGGCCTTGCCGTCCGCTTCGCCGCGAGCCACGGCCTGGACCACATAGAGATGATAGAGAACATCGTCCAAGCTGCAATCGTCCGGCAGCCGGTCCAACAGCGCACGAACGGTGTCTTTGGTCGTCATGGAAGGATGCTTTCAGTATAACGTCGATCCTTTGAGGGTCGACGGCAACAACTGAGGCGCGGCGCTCCACGATTCGCGCGCCGTCGGCACCACGCCCTGCGCCACCGATATCATGCGCAGCCAACCAATTTTCTCCGCGTCACTGCGCCTCTGCGTCGAGATGAAAAAAGGGCGGGTCCACAGGCAAGACCCGCCCTACTTTTCACTTTTCACTTTCTACTTTCTACTTTCTACTTTCTATTTACGCCTCTGCACTCACTGCCGCGATGACCGCCTTGATGTAGCCGAGCGCGAACGCGAATCCCTGACTGTGATCGGGATCGCCGTCCACGGTCGGCACATGGTCCGGCATGAGCATGCCGTCGTAGCCGATTTCCTTGTACGTGCGCGCGGCCTGCAGCATGTTGACGCTGCCGTTGTCGATGAAGGTCTCGCGGAAGTTCAGGTAGCCGCCTTCGATGTTGCGGAAGTGGACGTTGAAGATCTTCCCTTTGAGGCTGCGAATCACGTCGTGAATCTCCACGCCGGGGTTCTTGAGCTGCTCCGATACGGTGCCCTGGCAGAAGTTCAAGCCGTGATACGGGCTCTCCTTGATCTTCACGAAGCGCCTCAACCCGGCGGGCGTCGCGAGCGGCACTTCTTCGATGCCGCGATAGCCCCGCGGCACGCCCGGATCCTGCGGATGGCAGCCCATCTTCACCTTGTACTCCTCGGCGACCGGAACGACCCGTTCAAGGAAATACGTGACCCGTTCCCAATACTCGTCGGCGCTGACTTTGCCGGCCAGCGTCGGCTTGTCCTTGTTCGCATCCTTCTCGAGGACGAACTCGCTGTAGGTCGATGGCCCGCGTCCCTTGGCCCTGCCGGAGCGCGGAATGCCGAGGATGGTGAAGTTGTATTTCACCGCGAAAATGCCGGCCTTCGCGCAATTGCGAATCTGGGTGCAGATGTCGTCGATGTTCTTGTCGCGGTCGGGGCCCGCCAGAAATATCGCGGGCATCTGGGCGCGATCGATCGAAGCCGATGTCATCGTGATTGCCGTCATGTCGAGCTTGATGCCGAACGACTCGACGTGCTCGCGATGTTTCGTCAGCGCCTCGACGGACCACTTCTCGTCGAGCTTCGCCGACGGCATGCTGCCGCAGATGTTGTTGACGCCGAACGCCGCCATCGCCTTGAGCGTGGCGTCGTCGTCCCCATGCTGCGTCCCGACATGGAATTTCACTTTCGACGAAGCCGCCGTGCTGGCTCTCGCGGGCGCGGGCGTTCTCGCCCCCTGCGCTTCGAACGAGCGTTTCTGCTAATGGCGCCGGCCGCCATCCCGCTGCCTGCAAGACGGACGAATTCACGTCGATCCATCAGTGACCTCCTCTATCTACTGAACTGGTGAACTACTGAACTATAGATCTATAGATCCTGAGATCTCCAGATCCTTAGTTACACGGTGCGAGTCGTTAATCTGCGAGCACCTTCCCCTTCGTTTCCATGACCCACGGCATCACGAGCAGCCCGAGCAGCGGGACGAATCCGACATAGAACAGCACCTGCAGCGCGCCGCCGAGCGCGCCCGCGCCGCGCGACGCGATCGCGCCGACCAGGAACGGTCCCGCCGCGGCAATCAGCCTGCCGGCGTTGTAACAGAAGCCGGCGCCGGTCCCGCGAAGCCGTGTCGGATACAGCTCGGGCAGATAGTACGTGAACGCGCCGAAGACGCCGAATACCGACAACCCGATCGGGAAATACATGAAGAGGCGCGTACGCGGTTCCATCGGCAGGCCGAACGCCGCAAGGACCGACAATCCGGACGCGAGGAAATAGATCGCGAACATCGTGCGGCGCCCCAGATACTTCGAAGCAGGCACGGTGAGCAGCGTGCCGATAAGGCCCCCGATGTTGAACCAGTTGCCGGCGGTCTGCTTCCAGCTTTCCACGAGCGCAGTGGCCTGGACGGGCGGAGTCCAGCGGCGGCCTCCGACGCGAGGCCCGTCGCCACGACCGAGATGAAAGCGTTGCAGCTCCACCATGTGATGAGCGCGACGACCGCCATCGACAGCCCGCTGATCGTGATTGCACGATACTGTCGGCGAGAAAAGCTCGGCTATCCGCGGGGGGGCCGCATGGCTTGCTGCCTTCTCCCAGCGCTCCGGCTCCTTGATGAACAACCGAACGCAGAACGCGACGGCGGCGGGCAGCAGTCCGAACAGGAACACATAGCGCCACGACGTTTCAGGGCTGCCCGCGAAGTAGACGCCCTGCACCTGATAGGTGACGATCGTCGCCAGGAACAGCCCGAACGGCGCCGCGGTGTACAGGAGCGCGCCCGCTTCGACGCGGCGCTTCTCTGGCACCACTTCGGCCACCATCGCCGCGCCGGCCGCCCATTCGCCGCCGATGCCGAGCGACGCGATGATGCGGAAGAACACGAGCGTCGCCATGTTCGGCGCGAATGCGCACGCCGCCGTGCCGATCGCATACATCATCATCGTCAGCAGCAGCGTGCGCGTGCGGCCGAGGCGATCGGCGACGCGGCCGAAGATGATGCCGCCGACCGCCCAGCCGATCAAAAGCAGCGAAGTGAGGATGCCGGTCCACTGAAGCGTCGCGGCCCGCGCCGCAGGGGTGCCGAGCGGAATGTCGAGCAGCACGGGCACGGCGTTCGGCGCGACGTAATTGAAGAGCAGGCTGTCGAAGATGTCGAAGCCCCATCCCAGCCAGGCGGCGAACAACACCGTCCACTGGTAGGCGTTCATATCGAGTAATGTCCGGCCGGCCGGAACCGTCACGGCCTGGGCGTCCCGGCGCTGAGCAACGTCACGCTCGATCACGAGTATTCCCCTTTCGCGTCCGGCGGACCGGCCGCTTGAAACTGGCTTGAGTTCAAGGATTCTAATACCTTATCTAGCCATGACAAAGGCTCGTCTCGAAGCGTTCAGCGACGGGGTCGATCGCCATTCTGATCACCATCATGGTCCTCGAGCTGCACGTGCCGCACGAGGCGACGTGGAGCGCGCTCGCGCCCGCTGGTGCCCGTTTTTCTCACCTACGTCCTCAGCTTCGTATTCCTCGGCATCTACTGGAACAACCATCACCACATGCTGCACGCTGCCGACCGCATCAACGGCAAGGTGCTGTGGGCGAACCTGCACCTGCTGTTCTGGCTGTCGCTGATTCCGTTCGTCACAGGCTGGATGGGACAGAACCACTTCATGCCGATCCCCACGCGCCGCCTACGGCATCGTCATGTTGTTCGCCGGGATTGCGTATTACGTCCTCGCGCACGCGCTGATGGCCGAACAGGGACCCGACTCCAGGCTGACGCGCGCCATAGGCCGCGATCGCAAAGGTAAGTTGTCAGTCGTGCTCTGGGCGATCGGAATCGGGCTGGCGTTCGTCAATCGCATGGATGGCTGTGATGGTCTACGTCGGCGGTGGCGCTGATGTGGCTCGTGCCAGACAGGCGCATCGAGCGGCACCTGCACGGCCGGTAATTCAGCCGCGCCGCGGCTGATCGATGTGCAGCGCGGTCTTCTTGACGACCCCGCCCTCGACGTCGGACAGCGCGTGCGAGACGATGAACGCGCTCTGGTCGATGTCGCGCGCAATGGATTTGATCTTGCCGATCTCGAGACGCGTCACGACGCAGTAGAGGATGTCCTGCTCGACGTTGGTGAGGCCTCCGCGGCCGCGATACACCGTGACGCCGCGGCCGAGTATGCCGGTGATCGCGTCGCGAATCTCGGCGCTTCGGTTCGACACAATCGTCATCGCGGTGTATTCCTCGATGCCGTGGATGACGAAGTCGAGCGTTCGTGCGGCCGTCAGATACGTGAGGATCGAATAGAGCGCGGCCTCGACACCCAGCACCGCCATGGCGATCGAGAAACAGCGCGACATTGAATCCGAGGATCACGTCGCCGACGCGCAGCAGCGTGCTGCGCTTGCTGATCAGCAGTGCGGCGATCTCGGTGCCGTCGAGCACCGCGCCGCCGCGCACGGCGAGGCCGATGCCGGCGCCAAGAAAAAACCCGCCGAAGACGGCGTCGAGCAGACGATCCTGCGTGACGGTCGGGTACTGCACGAGCGCGAGCACGACCGCGAGCGCGCCGATGGCCAGCGCGCTTCGCAGCGCGAACGCCGCGCCGAGCTGGCGGTACCCGAGGATCACGAACGGGACGTTGATGACGGAAGCCAGAACGCCAGCGGCGGGCTCGTCACGCTCGCGAGCAGGAGCGACACGCCCGTGACGCCGCCATCGATGAACCCGCTCGGCAGCAGAAAGCCTTTCAGCCCGAGGCCAGCCGACAGGATGCCGAGGAAGATGAGAATGGCGTTGAGGAGCTCGCGCGTCATGGGTGATGCTGAAAGTAGAAAGTGAAAAGTAGAAAGTGAAAAGTGCGGGCAGAAAGTGCGATCGCTCAATGCGACCGCCGCGATTTGCCAGCAATCCGAGCGAAGACGTTGTGGCCGCCGTCGTGCAGGTCCTTCTGCCTGTGAAGCAGCCACCCGAGCTTGTCGGCCGCGCGTACCGATTCTCGCTTGCGGCGCTTAGATTCTACCGGAAACTGCCGAAAGAGCCCGGATGCCCAGGTGCCGGGTGTCCAGTTCTACAAGGCAGCGACGTCGACCTGGTCGAACTATCGCGCATCACAACGCGGACGGTCGCGGGCAGAGTTCATTGCCAAGCTTGGAACGGCGGCCGAAGAATCGGACGAAGCAGTTGGCTGGCTGGAATTCATGAGGGATGGCGAGATCGGCGTCGACGCCGCGCTTCTCGCCGAAGCGGCGGTACTTTTACTTTTTACTTTCGTAGTTCATCTCCCCTGCCTCGATTCGCGTTCTCAGCCGATTTTGTTCGGTAGGCAGCGGGCACGTAGTGTACGGGTTGTACGCGCACGGAGGGTTCACGGCCTTGTTGAAGTCGAGAATCATTTTGCCGTCGACGGGCGCCGACGCGTAAAGAAAGCGCGCAGCCGGATAGGTTTCCTTCTGGCTCGTCAGATCGCGAAACACGAACCAGAATTGCGGGTCGCCTGGTTCGGCGAACGGCTCGAGCGCATATTCCTGCCCCTTGAGCGTAAATTTCACGAGTCCGGGAATCGGCACTTTGTCGCTGTCGCCGACGAGGCTCGCGACGTCGACCATCTTCGTTTTGTCGAACGGCGCATATGTCCCTTCGACGCGATAGCCGGGATCAATCGGGAACCAGCTGAGGCCGACGAACGCTTTTCGCAGCGAGCTGTTCTGATCGCGCAGGCGGATGGACAAACGTTCGCCGCTGTTGTGCACCCAGAACTGAAGATCCTTCCCGAGCGATGAGGCGATCCGCGGGCCCTGGCACGTCCGATTTCAATTCCATCTTCGTCACGGGCTTGCCGTCGAGCTCGAACGTGACGCCTTCGGCAGCCGCCACGGTTACCTTGCCGTTGCGCATCTCGAACGTTCCCGCGCGCGATGGCGCACTCGCGGGAAACACGATGTCGTTCAGCGGATCCGAGCCGAACGTCGTCTGAGGATGCGTGAGAAACCAGAGGCCGGCGATCGTCAGCCAGCCAGAATTCCCCTTCAGCGTCAGCCTCGCGGTCCTGCCGGAACTTCGTGAGCTCCGCGAGATAGGGATCGCCCGGCATCTCGGCCTGCGGGACGCGCCCGCTCGACGCCTCGCCCGGCGGGTTAGATGCGGGCGGCTCGGTGCAGCCGGCTGCCACGAGGAAAGCCGAACCTACGCATGTCGCGAGAAACCTCACTCGGGCCATTTCAGCTATACTGCCCGGAAAACCAGGCCCTGACAAGCCGACGAAGTGAGGAGGCGTTATGGACCGAGCAGTCTCGCGGCGCGCGTTCCTGGCAGGAGTGGCGAGCACCGTAGCCGCGTCGCGTTTTGCGCACGCGCAGGAAGTGCCAACTACCACCAAGCGTGTCGAAAAGCTCTACAAGGTTGCCGGCTCGACGCAGCCGAACGACCTGCAGTTCGTGCCCGAGGGTCTCTGGGTGCTCGACCAGCTCGACCAGCCGACGAACAAGGCGTTCCTCGTGAAGCCGGAGGACGGCACGGTGCTTCGAGAGATTCTCACCGAGGCGCTGCACGCGAGCGGCATCACTTACGGCAACGGCGCGTTGTGGATCGGATCGACGAAGGGCAAAAACGCCCAGGACCCGCCAAAGACGATGAAGGTCGATCCGCAAACCGGCAAGACGCTCAAGCAGTGGAACACGCCCGGCTCGGGACTTTACGGCCGGATGAGTGTAGAACGCGGCGACACGCCCTCTGGCGCGCACGGCATGAAGTGGATCGACGGCAAGTACTGGATGGCCGTACCTGCCGCAAACAAGATTTTCCTGATGGAGCCCGAGACGGGCGAAATCGTCCGCAGCGTTCCGGGCCCTGGCAGCACGCCCCGCACGCACGGCATGGCACTCGACAAGGGCGCGTTGTGGGTGATCAACTCGGACGACCGCGCGATCTTCAAGGTCGACACAAAGGACGGCGCGGTGCTGGCGAAGATTCTGATCAGCAAGGACGATCCGGTTCCGCACGGGCTCGACATGGATCGCAATGGCGTGCTGTGGTACTGCGACGCAGGCACGGGCTGGATCTGCAAACTTGTCTAAAACCTTAAACAGGAGATCAGGAGTTTAGGAGAATTCTCTTCAAAAAGATTCCTCCTACTCTCCTGTTCTCCTGTTCAAGATCACTTCGGGAAGGGCTTCAGCGCGGGCGCGCCGGGAGGGACGGGCGTCCGTGCCGTGTTCAGCACCATCGACTGAAACGTGTAGTACGCAACCACCCCGACCATCTCGATTGTTCCCTGCTCGCCGTAACGCGCGACTGCGCGGGCGTAGGTCGCATCACTCACGCTGTGATTCTTCAGCAGCTCAGTGCAGAAATCGTGGATCAGCTCTTCCTCCGATGACATGCCGCTGGGCCGCCGGCCGTCGGCGATCGCATCGACGACGTCGCGGCTCAGGCCCTCCTTGAGCGCGATCGGATGGTGCACGTACCACTCGTACTGCTGCGTGAAGTGCCGCGCCGTGATGAGGATGATGAACTCGTTCAGCCGCGTCGGGAAGACCGTCCGGTACCGCAGGTAGTCCCCCATCGACATCGCCCGAAGCATCACCTCGGGGCTTCGATGCAGCGGCACGAAGGGACCGAAGACATCCTGCTTGCGATTGGCGCGAAACGCCTCGGCCGCCTTCCGCTGTTCGGGCGTCTGCTTCTCTGCGGGAATCGGCGGCATGCGGTCTTGAGCCATTGCTGGCATCGTAACCGACAACACACAGACGGCCATCACCGCGGCGCGCATCATCATGACTCTTTTGACTCCCCGACTTTTCTCGACTCTATTTGACTCGTAGAAATCCAGTCCACATCAGGCTGCCGCCCTGCCCTGTTGGAACATCATATTTCCGCAGGAACGCGAGCTTGCCGTCGTCCGCCACGCGAAACACGGCAAGCGATGCAGGCACACGCGCGCCGTCGGCTTTCGTCACCGCATTCTGATTGGCCGCGACCAGCAGCGCTGAACCCGAGTCGAGCGAAAACGTGCGCGCGTGCATGCCTCCGCTGTCGATGTTCTGGATCCGCGTCGGCTCTCCGGTTTTCTGATCGATCGCATAGACCCCGATCGTATTTTCCCCGCCCTCCCACACCGTCTTTCCTTCGAGCACCTGTGTTCCGCTCGCGCGGTTGCTGATGTAGACGAAACGTCCGTTGAGGATGCACATGGATGGCGCCAGTCATCTGCGCCGGCTTGCTCGCCGATGGGTTGTCGAGCGTGTCTTTGGTGAACAGCGCCTTTGGCTCGACCGACACGCCGTCGATGGTGCGATACACCTGCAATTGGTTCTGACGCTCGAGGTTCAGGTACATGAAGGGCAGCGTCGGATGGAAGTCCACGTGTCGTGGCTGATATCCGAACCCGCCGTTCGGAGCGATCGCCTGCCGATTGGCAACGATCCCGTCCTTGTAGCTGAAGATCTTGAGGGAGCCCGGATCTTCCGGGCGGTTGGCCGCAGGGCCGTTGCCGCGAGTCACCATGACGACCATCTTGTTCGACGCATGCACCCGAATCTGGTGCGCATAGATGCCGCCGTCGAGCGGCGACGGCTGCTTCACTTCGGAGCCCAGCGTGCCGTCAGAGTTCAGACCATGCACGCTCAGGCTGCTTGGATTGTTGTACGCCACAAGCACATGCGAGGAGTTGGCGTCGAGCGTCAGGTGCACAGGTCTGTGCCGAATCTCGATCGGCTGTCCGTGAGGTGACAGAGCGCCGGTCCCCGTATCGACGCGGTACGCGGAGACGCCATGGCGATCGCCCTGCATTCCGTTGCTCCACGCGACGTACAGGAATCGCGTCGACGAATGCGGCCAGACATACTGCACGGCGAACGGCAGCGTCACGCTGGATGTCTTCGTGAGCGACCCGTCGGATGCGCCCACCGCATAGGTGGCCAGCTCGGGCCCCACAGCCGCATAGAGAAATACCGGCGGTGGGAGACGGCGTCTGCGCCGCCCCAACGGCAAGCGCGATGATGCCGAAAACGGCCAGCGCTAAACATCTCATGTTCTCACGCTCCCCCACGAACCCTACTGAAGTCCCAGCAAGCGGGCGGGATTCTGCTTCGCCATGCGATCCAGTTCCTGATCGGTGAAGCCCTTCTTTCGCAGCGCTTCGATATAGGTGGCGTAGCCGTCGGCGGGCAGCGGGTTGCCGGCCTGGCCCAGGTCCGACGAAAGAATGGCGTGCTCGACGCCAACCTTGCGAATGTCATCGGCAAGGCGATCGACCTTCGCTTGCGCGTTCGGCGTTGCGAGAGTGCCACTGGTGAACTCGATGAAGGCGCCGAGCTGTCCGGCGCGCTGCGCCTGCTCAACCGTCAACGACGTCGGCGTGGACATCCCGTGGGTGGCCACCATGCCGCGAACGCCGAGCCGGCGCCCCTCCTCGAACATCAGGAGTGCTTCTTCGGCCGACACGTGGCCGCTCGCAAGCACGAAGTTGTGCTTGGCAATCGCCGCTATCACGGCCTTCGTTTCCGGCAGCAACGCGCCGTTCTGCGACACGCGCACGAATGGCGCAGTCGACTTGCCGGACCTGACCTGGTTTTCTGAATCGAAGGTCGACATCCAGACCACGCGGCCCCAGCCGCCGTTCATGCGCGCCATGTGCTCGACGGCGTGGACGTTCATGCCGCCGACGGGCAGGTTCAGATCGATGCCGCCGAATACTTCGATGCCCGGCACCGCCTTTCGCGCCAGCAGGGCAAGCCCCGCGGTCGGGTCGAAGTGGCTTTTGAGCACAATCGCGCGCATTCCCTTGTCTTTCGCAAGTCTGGCGGCTTCCAGGCCGTCGAGCGATCGACGGACGTTGTCGGGATCGGAATGCACGTGAATATCGATCGCGCCGCTCAGGTCGCGCGCGACGTTCGCGCTGGCGGCTTGCGGTATCGCCTGCCGCGCACCGATGGTCGCGACAGCAAGCGCAACGATGCCGATGCATGCCTTCCATCTCATCGAAGCGGGCATCCTAACACACAGAATTTCCCATGTCTCGACGCAGAGTCGCAGAGGCGCCGGGGCGCACATAATCACGATTCAACTCTGCGTCTTAGCGTCTCTGCGTCGAAACAGGTTACACCAGTGCGAGTACTCTGGCGGGTCCGCCTGTCGCGCCGTCGTGTTTGGGTGCTCCGACGATGACGGTCGCGCCAGAGTGGGGGACGCGTCCGAGATTCGCCATCAGCTCTACACCGTATTTGCCGGCGCCGAGAATGGCGAGATGCGCGACGAACTTCTGCGCCGCACCTGCGTCGAGGCTCAACGTGTCGACGCCCACTCCGCAAATGTCGCGCTCCGCAACCAGAAAGCGCGCCGCCTGCTCGCTGAAGCCGGGCGCGTGCAGAGCGCCCTTCGCGTCACGATTCAGAAATCGATCGGCACTCGCTGCCCGCGTGTCCCACCCGGCATGCATCGCGACGAGCGCACCGGCCGGCACACGGCCGTACCGCTTCTCCCACTGCAGGAGATCGTCGACCGTTACCAGAGTGTCGGGGTCCTTTGCCGCGCGATCGGCGATTTCGATGACGGCGAGCGGAGCGATCAGGCGATCCACGGGAAGACGATCGCCTGATGTCGCACCGACGACGAAGTGCGAGGGCGCGTCGACATGGGTGCCGGTGTGCTCGTCGAACGTGATTTCGTTGTTCGCGAATCCATTCTGCGCGATAGTCGATCGCGGGCGAATCTGGACAGGCTTGTAACCGGGATACACCGGCAGCGACGGCGAAAATGGATGCGTCAGGTCGACGACGTCGCGGAACCCCTTTGGCAGCCGGACGGCTTTCGCCTGTGCCGCAGCAGGCACCGAACCGGCGACCACCGCGCAAGCCACGGCGCCGACAAAATCCCGCCGCGAGAGTTCGCGCCGGACGATCTCAATCACCGACGGTGCGCACATAGGAAGTCCCCAATCTGAAAACTGAAATCTAGAAACTAGAATCTTTTTTCCATGAAGACGAACGTCGGTTCCGGATAACCAGTGTGCGTCATGTGCTTGGTAATGCGATATCCCGCACGCTCGTATCGTGCGACGAGGTGCGGTAACTGCAGGCGAACGCCGAGTCGCACTCCCGCCGCGCCGGTCGTCCGTGCCTGGCGCTCGACATATTCGACGAGCGCGCTCCCGATTCCGCGGTTGCGCCACTGCGGCAGCACAGACAGACGCCCCAAGTACAGGAGATCATCCACGGACTCATAAAACGCGAAACCCACAGGTTCGTTGGCGACGCTGGACAGCGCTGCCGCACCCCCTGTCAGCTTGCGTTTCACACTCTCGATCGTCTCGTTATGCGCGCCAGACGGCGGGTCGAGCACCCCCTCGTACTCCTCGAAGGCGGCCCGCATCAGCGAAAGGATAATCTGTGCATCCTCAGCAGAGGCTTCTCGCAGGGTTATCTGCCCTAGTTTGTTCACTTTCCGGCGTCCCCTCGTTATCTACAGCAAGGGAACCGCATGGCCTGGTGTGCGTCTTATATAACAGGGCGTTTTATGGGGTCTCTGAAACGGCTGATCTGCGCACTTCGGGGGCATGAATCCTACCTGCACTTCGAAAAGAACCGAGTCTACCTGCAGTGCATCGGGTGTGGGCACGAGTCGCCCGGCTGGACGGTCGACGTTCCGCGTCCGGTGCTGCGGTTCCAGTCGAAACGCGGAATAACTCCGGCGCACGGGGTGATGCAGAAGATCGCGTGACACGTGCACGCGCCTATCGGCCCGCGCACCGCGCGCGCTTGTACGGGAATTCCACGCGCCGGTCCTGTCCCTTCTGCGTTCCGCCGATCCATGCGAGCAGCGCATCTCCCTCGATGCGGTAGCCAATCTGTTGCGGGAAGTCGTGCGCCGCGTTCTCGAAAATGAGCTCGGATGCGGCGATGCGCGTCGAGAGAAACGTGGCGGCCGGCTGACCCGAGGGATGCGCCTCGTAAGCGAGCCGATCTCCCCGCTCGCGCAGCACGATCAATTCGTACTCCGTCAGCTTGCCATCCCGAATGGTTCGGCTGACGCCGATCATGCTTCCCCCCTTCGGCGTGGTCCACATTTCCTCCACCGCGCGGGTGGGGGTCGTCAGTTCCCAACATCCCTGAAGCCACGCCGCGCGCTCGATACCGCCGTTCTGCGCATGGCCTGCCTCGCACGCGAGCATCAGCGCGACCGCCGCAAGTGTGCGCGCGTTCATGCCGACTTCTCGAGCGTCACGGAGAGCAGCACCGCGGTGTTGAGCGTGTTCGTCACGAGGCATCCGCGCTCGGCGATCGCAACGAGCTTTCGCATCAGCTCTTCGTCGTCGTAGGTCGCAGACACGCGAAGCGCCATCGACTCGAAGCGCTCCGGCACGCCACCGATCGTCCCCGTTACCGACACGCGCACGTTCGACACGTTCGCCTCGCGTGTCCTGACGGCGGCCAGCAACGTGCTGAGAAAACATCCCCCCAGCGATATCAGCAGGTATTCTCCGCCCAGCGGTCCCCGATCGCTGCCGCCTCTGTCGACCGGGCGATCGACGAGCACCGTGTGTGACCGTGCCGTGGCGCTGCCGGTCGACGGCCCGACCTGCTCGACCTCAACGCTCACCGTTCGCGACATCTCACCTCACTCCGGACAAAATGTCCATGTCTCACCACAAAGGACTCTTCGACTCCTGGACTCGTCGACTCCCAAGACTCCCCGACTCGTGGACTCCTGTGCTCTTGATCTCTTCTACTATGTCTCACCGCAACGACGCGGGGGCGCAGAGACCAACTGGACGGCTCGACGCTTCGATCTGGACTCTTCGACTCCTGGACTCGTCGACTCCCAGACTCCCCGACTCTTCGACTCGTGGACTCCTGGCTCTTGACGTCTTCTCTATGTCTCACCGCAACGACGCAGGGACGCAGAGATCAACTGGACGGCTCGACGCTTCGATCTGGACTCTTCGACTCCCGGACTCGTCGACTCCCAGACTCCCCGACTCTTCGACTTGTGGACTCCTGTGCTCTTGATCTCTTCTACTATGTCTCACCGCAACGACGCAGGGACGCAGAGATCAACTGGACGCTCGACGCTTCGATCTGGACTCTTCGACTCCTGGACTCGTCGACTCCCAGACTCCCCGACTCTTCGACTCGTGGACTGTGCTCTTGATCTCTTCTACTATGTCTCACCGCAACGACGCGGGGGCGCAGAGATCAACTGGACGGCTCGACTCTTCGATCTGGACTTTTCGACTCCCCGACTCCCCGACTCTTCCGACTCCCGGACTCTTCGCGTCAAGGTTTCAACCACCGCACGAACCACTCGACCATGGCCTGGTCGATTTCCGGCGTGTTCTCGTGGCCGAGGTTCGGCATCACTCGAAGCTCGAATTTCTCACTAGCGCCGGCCGCCTGATACGCGCGCTCGGCAGCCGCCGCACTTTCACGGACCCCTGCAATCGGCGTGCGCGGATCGGAATCGCCGTTGATCACGAGCATCGGCCTCGGTGCCGCAAGCGGCAGCATGGCAGGCGCATCGAACTTGCCGTAAATACCTGGCGCGACCCGATCGTAAAACTGGCGGACGAAGGACGCGTTGACCGGCGCCTTCGCTTCGGCGGCCGCTGCCTCGAGCGCATCGCGAAACGTCCACGCACGCGAGTCCCACGCGCCGTGGTCGAGCGCCCACTTGAAGCTTTGAACGGCACGCTCGGCCACGGCCGCGGCGACGCGCGGATCGACCGCCGCCGTCAGATATGTCTCGATGCCCCCCTTCGACCCGCCTCCCAGCCCGATGCGGGACGCGTCGACGTCGGACCGCGTGGCGAGATAATCGATGAGCCGCATCACGTCGATAACGGTGTCGTAGAAGAACGGATGCTCGCGCCCCGTTTTGTAGGCGTTGAAAATGGCGGTCGTGTACGGCGTGGAGAGTCCGCGACCTTCGCCCTCGCGTTCCCCATGATAACGGCCATCGATGGCGACGGCGACGAACCCCCGGTTCGCGAGCATGGCCAGCCTCGGCAACAGCTGCTCTTTTCTCCCGCCGGTGCCGTGCAGCTGAATTACCACGGGGCGCCGGCCCGCCAACCCTTCGGCTTTGACGAGCAGGCCCGTGACGCGCTGAGACGCGTCGACCGACAAGGAAATGTGCTCTTGAACGAGGCGCGGTCCGCTGGCGGTCATCGGCCGAACGGCCGGCATCGGATCGACACGCGGGCGATCGATCAGCTTCAGAAACGCCGCGCGCGTTTCGGCTGGCGTCGTTGATTGCGCCAGGAGCGTCGACGAGCCGAGAAGCAACAAGACGGCGATGGCAACTTTCTTCATACGACTCCGATCATGCTACGGAAATGCCGGCGGTGACACACGACGTTTCGACGCCTGTTCGAAGGCATAAGCAATTGCGATGAGCCGCGGCTCGCTGCACGCGCCACCGGTAAAGCTGATGCCAAGGGGCGCCGGCTCCGGATCGAATCCCGATGGAAATGGCGGCGATCCTGCGTTCGGGACGAAGCCGAACGGAACGATCACGGTCGGATAACCGGGCTTCGCCGCCACTGCCGCGCCGACCGACCCCGGAAACATCAGCGCATCGAGGCGCTCACGCTTCATGACGGCATCGATACCTTCGACGCCGGTCACACGAACATCCGTCGCGCGATCGGCCAGATAGCGCGCGCGATCGCGCGCGAGATCGACCTCATCAGAGATGTCGAGCTGTGACTGGCCGTATTTGATCGCGCCGTCGGCGCGGTGTGCGAGGTTCCACTCGCGAAGCTCCGTCAACGTCCTGATGGGCGCACTCGGGCCGAGCGACGCGAGCCATGCGTTGAAGTCGCGTTTCATGCCGTACTTGAACACAGTCGAGCAATTCAGGTCTTTGCCTCTTATCCCACCTTCGTCGCGGCACACTGGCGGCGGCTGGCTGGCGATGTCTGCCGGATCGACGACGATCGCGCCGTGCTGCTGAAGCAGGGCGACCGCCTCGCGCACGACCTGGCCGTGGCGCGCCTCGTCGACGAATGTCGCGCGGGGCACCCCGATGCGTGCGCCGGCGAGGGCTCGCGCATCGAGGAACCGCGTGTAGTCGGCATTGGGCACGCGTGGGCATGCCTTCGCGGCGGCATCGCGGCGATCGGGGGCCTCGCCTTCTAGCACCCCGAGCAGAATCGCCGCGTCGGCCACGGTCCTGGCCATCGGACCCGCGGTGTCTTGATCGGCGGTAATCGGAATGATGCCGTAGCGGCTGATGCGACCCACCGTCGGCTTGATGCCGACGAGCATGGTCTGATTTGCGGGCGTGAGGATCGAACCCGACGTCTCGGTACCCACGTTCGCCGCCCAGAAATTCGCCGCTGTCCCCGCGCCAGAGCTCGACCCGCCGGCATTCAGCGCGGGCCGGCCGTCATTCAAACCCTCCCGCGGATCGGCGCGCGCATCGTAGGGATTAAATCCGTATCCGACCAGCGCGTTGTAATTGCCCGGCATGCCGGTCGCGACCCAGTTGGCCAGCTCGGTCATGTTGGTCTTCGCGATGACGATCGCGCCGGACTCGCGCAGCTGCCCCGTGATCGTCGCTTCGTACGGCGGGACGAACCCCTTGAACGCCAGCGCGCCGCCGGTCGTGGGCATGTCGATGGTGTGGATGTTGTCTTTGAGCGCGATCGGAATTCCATGAAGCGGCCCGCGTACTTTTCCCTGCGCGCGCTCGCGATCGCGCGCGTCGGCTTCGTCGAGCGCCCTCGGGTTCAGCGAGATGACGGCATTGAGGCGATCCTCGTATTTCGCAATGCGATCGAGGTACTGCTGAACGATGCCGCGAGAAGTAATGCGGCGCTGCCGCATCGCTGCCTGCATGTCGGCAATCGTGGCTTCGACTACCGAGAACGGGGGCTGTTGTGCTGGCATTGCATGCTCCGCGCCGGTAAGCAGGAATAGCAGCAACGAAAAACGAAGAACGAAAAGCGAAAAACTCATGGCGTGATGGCCCTGGCTGTAATGACGTAGCAGTGCCGGCCCGCAGGATGAGACCAGAAATCGCTCCGCCCCTCGGACTGCCGTACAAAGACGGCGCACAGCTCGTAGGTATTCTCGCCCTTCACGATGTACGAATAGGAGTCGCCGCTCTCCGGATCGCGTGCGTAGATGTTGGTGCCGGCTTCCTTCGCCAGCTCGTCGAGCGTCGACGGAAGGCGATTGTTCCGCGTCCAGTAGAGGTCGATGGCGAGGCGGAGCCCTGCCAGGTCCCTCTCGCGGCGCGCGTCGAGGCTGCGGGCGCGCTCGTCGGCTGGCGGGCCGACGAGATAGAATCCGCCGCCGAGCGCGCCAAGAACGACGAGCACCACGATGACGAGGAAGGCCCCTTTCATTCCTCGCGCCCGATGTCGGTGAGGTAATACCAGAAAACCGATCCCGCGATGAACGCGACGACCAGCACTTTCAGCATGAACCGTATCGTGATTTCTCCGCCGAGCAGATTGTAGACGAGCGTCACGACATCGCCGATGACGACGCCGGCGGCGACGAAAAGCGTGATGTATGTCAGCCAGCGTCGAACCTTGGACCGGCGCTTGTTTGAATCGGCCGCGATGTCACGCGCGACAAGGCGCGACATGTAGAGCAACACTGGAAACGCGACAATCAGCGAGGACATCGACCACCGCATGGAGCTGCGGCGATAGGTGCGCAACTGGTACTGTTCTGCGGAGTCGGGAAACGCGGCGTTGATGATGTCGAACAACAGATCGCCGAGGTAATAGGCACTCATGTAGAGGGTCGAGAACAGCACGAGGTAGATGAACGCATCTCGCGCGTCGAGATACGGACGCGGGCGCGGGACGGGCACAGGAAAATCGATTTCCGCGAATGCCGCGAGCGCCTCGCGTATCTGTGCCCTGGTCCATCCCGCCTTCTTCAACACGTTGTCAATCTCCGCGCGCGGCGTCCCGTTCGCGAGCGCGATCTTCGACGAACTCGGTCAGGTCCTCAGGAGTGGTGGACATAGAGGTCGAGCCCTCGCTTGACGGCGGCGTGCCACTCTGCCGAATCGAGCAACGTCTCGATCGCACGAGGCTCGGAGGGGACTGCGGGCAAAGGCTGTATCGGCGCCTCGTACCATCCGACATCGCGCCATGCGCCGAGCTTGTAGCCGATATCACGATACACGCCCACCAGCTCGAATCCCATTGCCTCGTGCAGTCCGACGCTCGCCGGATTCGGCAGCGTGATACCTGCAACGGCCCTGTAATAGCCGAGAAGGCGGAGCACGTCGAAGAGCGTCGCATAGAGAGCCCGGCCGGCGCCTCGGCGCTGATGCGTACCTCGGATGTAAATGGCGGTGCTCACACTCCACCGGTACGCCCATCGCTCGTTGTGCGGCACGGCATACGCGTAGCCAACGACAGATCGATCGTCTTCGAGGACGAGCCACGGACGCTGGGCGACCACGGTCGTGATGCGCTGCGCGATCTGATCGGCAGTCGGAGCCGTCTGCTCGAACGACACGGCGCTCCCGTCGCAATACGGCGCATAAATCGCCGCGACCGCGTGGGCATCGCCAACAGTGGCCAATCGAATATTCGCCATGCGTCTTCTTTTTTCGTTGTTCGTTTTGCTCTATTCGTTTTTCGATATTCGTTTTTCGTTTCAGTCTCTCACTGCCCTTCCTTCGTACATGAACGTCACCGCGCGCGGGCCCGGCACATATTCAACGCGCAGATCCGTGATCGTGAAGCCGGCGTCGCACACCAAATCGTCCATCTTCCGGTTCAAGTGGCAGCCGCCAGTGAATCGGCGCCAGAACGGCGTCAGCCGATTCTGCCATTTCCTGATGCCGGCGTCGGGCGAGAGCCCATGCTCGATGAAAATCAGTGTGCCGCCCGGCTTCAGCACGCGCCGCATTTCGCGGAGCGCCTCTCGAGCGTTAGCGATCGAGCACAGCGACCACGTGACGACAACAGTCTCGAACGACGCATCGCCGAACGGAAGCCGATCGGCGTCGAGATTGCGAAGCTCGACCGGAAATGGTGCCGCCGCAGCCCTCTCCCTCGCCATCGCGAGCAGTTCGCGAGAGCGATCGATGCCGCAGAGTTCAGTGACCGCGCTCGTATAGAAGGGCAGGTTCAAACCGGAACCGATGCCCACTTCCAGGACGGCTCCTCGCGCGGCCGGCACGTGCCCCCGCCGCAGACGTGTGACTTCTTCACGTGACATCGAGAAGTGGATGAGCCGCGGAAGGACGAAACGGTCGTAGAAGTTCGCCAAATTTCCGTATCCGATCCAAAAAATCCGTTACCGGTAAAGTTACAAGAAAATCGCCGAGTTCGTTTTGACTTCCCACTTCGACGCGCTAGAATTCCCCCCAACAACCTTTCACACCTGGGTCGACTCACGGAGGTAACGAGTATGAAGCAGAGACTCGGTCTGGGGATCCTGCTCGGTCTGGCCATGCTCTTGATGGTGCCGGCGGTGTCTTCGGCTCAGAGCGCGATTGTTGGCTTGCTGACAGACGACTCCGGCGGCGTGCTTCCCGGCGTATCGGTCGAAGCATCCAGCCCCGCGATGATTGAAGGTTCGAGAACGGTCGTCACCGACAGCCAGGGTCGCTTCCGCTTCGAGGCAATGCGACCCGGCACATACAAGTTGACCTTCTCGCTCACCGGCTTCGGCACAGTGGTGCGCGAAGGCGTCGAATCTGCCCTCGAATTTCACGGCCACGGTGAACGCCGAGATGAAGGTCGGCTCGCTCGAAGAGACGATCAACGTTTCCGGCACGGCTCCGCAGGTCGACGTGCAGCAGGCCTCGCGCACGACGGTCATCGCTCGCGACGTGATCGACTCGCTGCCAATCTCACGCAACGTCATGGGCCTCGGCGTGCTCGCCGCGGGTGTGCGTGTTGGCCCGACTGGCACGCCCGACATGGGCGGCATGCAGACAACCGAGCAGGTGGGCCTGCGTGCCCGTGGACTTGGTGGCTTCGACGGCGAGCAGCAGGTCGAAGGCATGTCGGTGCAGAGCTACGAGGGCGGGTCGCAGAGCTTCATGGACGACACCCTGAACTCCGAGATGACGGTGACGACGGCCGCGATCCCGGCAGATACGGGCGGGGGCGGCATCCGGCTGAACATGATTCTCAAGGACGGCGGCAACCAGTTCAGCGGGTCCGCTTTCATGGGCGGCACGCGCGGCGTCTGGGTGAAAGACAACATTGACGACGAGCTGCGCGCGCGCGGCCTGTTTGTCCCGAACGGCATCGATCACCTCGAAGCGTTCACAGGATCGCTCGGCGGGCCTATTCTGAGAGACAAGTTGTGGTTCATCCTTTCGGCCCGGCATCAGTCGACCGAGACGACGATCCCGAACGTGCCGAAATACATCACCGCGCCGACCGGAGAGACGGTGAAGGTGACGAGTGATTTGTACGTTCGCAGTTTCGCGACCCGCCTCACGTATCAGGCAGCCCGAAATATCAAGGTTGCCGGCTTCCTCGAGCGCTGGTGGCACAAGAAGGGGCACACGATCAGCGCCGGCGCCGACGTCCGCGCGGGAGAACAACGCGACCCGAAAAACGCGCATCACGCGATCGGCAACATGACGGTGACCGCGCCGGTCACCAACAACTGGCTCATCCAGGCTGGTTACTCGTTTGCGGAGTTCTACTGGAAAGGCGGCCCGCCCAGCGGCTCGCCTGCTCAACTTGCCGAGGAGGCGCTTTTTACGCCCGCGTGGGTTGCGACCGCAGAAACGTCCGATTCGGCGCTGAATCGAAACTTCCCTGATCGATGCATGTACGTCACGGGCTGCACGCGCTGGAACACCATTCGCCTGCAGCGTCAGGAAAGCGTCCGCAACGTGATGAAGGCGTCAGCTTCGTACGTCACCGGTTCGCACAACATCAAGATGGGCTTCGAGAACACGTTTGGCCCGGGCCGCCAGCGGAAGAACACGCGCAACGGCCACCTGCAGGCATCCTATGTCAACAATCAGCCGACGTCCGTCACCGTCTACAACAATCCCACGATCTCGCCGGCATACGTCGCGTATGACGTCGGCATCTACGCGCAGGACAGCTGGACGCTGAAGCGGCTGACGGTGAACCCGGGGATCCGCGTTGTGTGGATCGAAACAGGCATGTACGAGAGCAGCATGGCCGCGGGGCGGTTCGTGCCCGCGCGGTTCATTGAAGAAGAAAAGGGGCTGATCAACTTCGGCGCTGACTACTCGCCGCGCCTCAGCGCCGTGTACGACCTCTTCGGCAACGGCCGCACAGCGCTCAAGACGAGCTGGAGCAAGTACTACCGGAACTATGACGGCGACGTCCCTGCGGGTCCTTACGGCAAAGCGGGGGAACAGACGGACACGCGCCAGTGGTTCGACCGTAACCTAGTGGCGGGCACGAATACCCCGTCCGGTTCTGCGGGCACGTGCCCGGGCATCCGCCTCCTTCCGACCGATTGCAACGGCGTCGCGGAAGACAACGAGATCGGCACGACCCAGCGCTTAAACTTCGGGAGCCCGGCACCGCAGTCGGACCGGATTCCGGTGAACCTCCAGCGTCAGTACAACGACGAGCTCACTCTTGGCGTGCAGCACCAGTTGACGCCTCGGCTGGCCGTCGGCGCGATGTTCTACAAGCGGAAGATCGCCGACATGTGGTTCGAAGATCGGCCGCACATCACGCTGAGCGACTGGACGGCGATCCCCAACGTTCCCTACCCGGCGGCAGATATCCTTCGCGATCCCGACGTCGCCGCGGTTGTGGACCCGAACGGGAGCATGACGCTCTACAACCTGGCTGCCTCCAAGGGCACGACGTTCAACCAGGGAATCATCGACAGCAGCGACACGGAGAATGAAGCGCAGTACACCGGAATGGAAGTGTCCTTCAACACGCGTCTGCCGGGCGGCGCCATGTTGTTCGGCAGCTGGACCGCCGAACATACGCTTCAGAAATGGTGCGACACCGACGATAATCCGAACGGGCCCACGTCGACCGGGCAGTTCAGCGCGAGCGATGCGACGACGGGCACTGCTGCGTCGTTCGGCGGCCGCTTCTGCGATCAGACGCAGTTCGACTATCCGCTCCGCCACGAGTTCAAGCTGGCGGGCAACTACTCGCTGCGGTGGGGCATCGATTTCGGCGCCGTGCTGCAGAGTTATGCGGGACTGGAACGCGTTATCTCCTGGACGCCGCCAGCGAGCGCGTATCCGGGTGGCGTGCGGACGAGGACCGACTCGGTCGTCTTGAACGAACCCGGGTCACTGTTCTGGGATCGCTGGAACCAGCTGGACATCAACATCAAGAAGAACATCCGGCACAACAACCACGTGCTCACGTTCCAGGTGGACGTGTTCAACGTGCTCAATGAAAACGGCATCCGCGCCGGCAACAACACGATTGGGGCAACGCTCGGTCAGGCGACGACGATCATGACCGGCCGCTTCCCGCGGCTGGCGGTGAACTATAAATTCTGATCACGAAGTCACGAATCACGAAGAACGAACCACGAAGACACGATGACACGAAGGGGCGGGAGGCGAAGGCCTCCTGCCCCTTTTTTTGGTACTCTTGCACGCACGTCGTCCGTTGCGTATGCTGCGTCAGGCGTTCCCCCAGGATTCCATGAACCCATTCGAGAGCGATGATTTCGAGCCCACGATCGCAGTAGGCCCCAAGCGTGGTCCAGAGCAGGCTCCGGTGCGCGAGGTCTTCGGCAACTACCTCGTGGTGATCGCAGGAGCCGACGCCGGAAAACGTATCGAGATCGCTGACACGCCCATCACGATCGGACGCGACGCACGGCAGACGCTGGTGTTCGACGATACGCAGCTCTCGAGGCTCCACGCACGTGTGTCTCTCGTCAACGGCGAGGTGGTCGCCGAAGATTTGAAATCCACGAACGGCACGTTCCTCGACGGTGTTCGCCTGACCGAGCCGGCGACGCTGCGGGAAGGACAGGTGGTGCGGGTGGGCGGCCAGCTCTTGACTTACGAGCGCCGCAGCCGCCGCGACATCGATCGCGCCCAGGAACTGGACCGCGATCTGCAAAGGGCGAGCAAATACGTGTTCTCCCTGCTGCCCGAGCCGATCACGAGCGGACTCGTGCGGGCCGACTGGCGCTTCGTTCCGTCGACGCAGCTCGGCGGCGACGCGTTCGGATATTACTGGCTCGACCCACAGACGTTTGCCTTCTACCTGCTCGACGTGTCCGGACACGGTGCCGGCTCGGCTATGCACTCGGTGACCGTGCTGAACGTGCTTCGGCAGCGGGCGCTGCCTGACGTCGATTTCCGGGACCCGGCGGCGGTGCTGGCGAGCCTGAACGCCAGGTTTCAGATGGGCAGTCATGGAGGGCTGTTCTTCACGATGTGGTACGGCGTCTACGATGTGCGCGATTGCACGCTCAGGTATTCGTCAGCCGGCCATCATCCGGCGTTTCTTGTAACGCCGGAGCACCAGGCGCCACAACCGCTCGGCATGCCGGCGCTGATGATTGGCGCCTTCGGGGGATACGAATACAAGGTCGCCCAGACGACCGTACCGCCGGACAGCACGGTATACCTCTTCAGCGACGGCGTGTTCGAAATCGTCACAAAGGACAAGCTGCGCTGGGAGATGACGAACTTCCTGCCCCTGCTGATCGAGCCTTCATTGCCCGGCGTACCGAGGCGGAACGCCTGTATCGCGCGGTCACGCAGGCTGCCGAGTCGAGCCAGCTCGAAGACGACTTCTCGCTCATGGTGGTGACATTCCCGTAGCCGCAGACTATCCCCCGCGTCGTAAGCCTTTCCTGGAATACACTTAGACCGTATCGATTCCGGTCATGATCGCCCCCGAAAATTTCGACGACCCGACGGTGGTGACTCCTCACCCGAGCGCACAGGCCGCCGCCGGTAACACCGGTCCGTTGGCCGTCGGCCAGGCGTTCGGCGTTCGCTATCACGTCATCAAGGTTCTCGGGGTCGGCGGGATGGGCGCCGTCTACCAGGTCTGGGACGCCGAGCTCGGTCAGGGGGTCGCGCTGAAAGTCGTTCGGCCGGAGGCGGCGGGCGATCCCGAGGCCGCGCGGGAAATGGAACGCCGGTTCAAGCAGGAGCTGGTCCTCGCCCGGCAAGTGACGCACAAGAACGTCGTGCGCATTCACGACCTCGGCGAGATCAACGGCATCAAGTACATCACGATGCCGTACCTCGATGGGTCCGATCTCGCCACCGTACTCAAGCGCGACGGCAAGCTGGCTGTGCCCGCCGCCCTGAGCATCATCCGGGACGTCGTGGCGGGACTCGTAGCCGCCCACGAAGCCGGCATCGTGCACCGCGATCTCAAACCCGCCAACATCATGCTCGTCGACGGCCACGCCATCATCATGGACTTCGGCATCGCGCGGTCCGCCGCCGCCGGCCAGAGCCCCAGTGATGCGTCAGACCGGCCGGTGCCGGACCGAAGGCGCGCTGCCGTCACGACCGATCTCACCATGACGGGAACCATCCTGGGCACCGTCAGGTACATGGCTCCCGAACAGGCCAAAGGTGAATCCGTCGATCAACGCGCCGATCTGTATGCCCTCGGCCTTATCTTTTCGGACATGCTGCTGGGCGCGCGTGGCGGAAGGCCGGAAGACGCCTACGAGGAGCTCAAGCGGCGAATGGAAAAGGCGCCGCCGCCCGTGCGCAGCGTCGACGCGACGATTCCCGAGCCGATCGATCGGATCATCTCCCGCTGCCTCGAACCGGATCCAGCCAAACGCCACCAGACGACGAGCGAGCTGGCGGCCGAATTGGCCCGCCTCGATGAAAACGGCAAGCCGTTGCCGCTCGTGCGGCGGTTGACGCCGCGCCTGGTGGCCGCGACCGCTGCGGGCGTGCTGATCCTGCTGGGAGGCACGTACTTCGTGACGCGCCGCGCGATGGAGCCGCCGACACAACACGCGCCCGTTTCAGTGCTGATCGCCGATTTCCAGAACGACACGAACGATCCCACGTTGAGCCGCACGTTGGAACCCACGCTGAAGCTCGCGCTGGAAGGCGCCGGATTCATCAGCGCGTACGACCGCGCGGGCATCGCGCGGAACCTCGGTGTGCGACCACCCCAGAAGCTCGACGAAGTGGTTGCGCGGGAGATCGCAGTCAAGCAGGGCGTGGCCGTCGTGCTCTCGGGATCAGTGAACCGCGAGGGGAACGGATATGGGGTCTCGGTGAAAGCGGTGCGAGCGGTCACCGGCGACGTCATTGCCACTGCAGACGGCAGAGCGTCGAGCCGGGATCGGGTCCTTGGTGTCACGACAGAGTTGGCGAGCGAGGTTCGCAGGGCGCTCGGCGACGACACGTCGGACTCCGCTCAACGGTTCGCCAATGAGGCGCTCTCAGCCGCGTCGCTCGACGTGATTCATGACTACGCGATGGGCATGGAAGCGTTGTCAGACACCCGGTATGAAGATGCACTCAAGAGCTTCATGAAGGCGGTGCAGAGGGATCCGAATTTTGGCGCGGCGTACGCAGCCATGGCCATCGCGTCGGCCAACGTCGGGCAGCAGCAGGAGGCCGAGCAACATGTCAAAGAGGCTCTACGCCACCTCGATGGCATGACCGAGCGCGAGCGCTATCGTGTGCGCGGCCTGTATTACTACGTCACCGGCGACTATCAGGCGTGCGTGAAGGAATACGGCGATCTGGTGGCGCGATTTGCGGCTGACGCGGCGGCTCACAACAACCTCGCGTTGTGCTCGACGAAACTGCGAAACGTCCCGTTGGCGCTGGAGGAAATGCGCCGCGTCGTGGACATTCTTCCGAAGCGGGCGCTCTACCGGGTAAATCTCGCGCTTTATGCCGCCTACAGCAGCGACTTTCAGACCGCTGAGCAGGAGGCCCGAACCGCAGAAGAGCTCGGGAGCCGCTGGGGTGTCTTCGCTCTTGCGCTCGCCCAGTTTGGACAGGGCCAGGTGCGTCAAGCGGCAGAAACCTACGACCGACTTGGAAAGCTCGACGAGCTGGGAGTTTCGCAGGCGGCGTCCGGATTGGGCGACCTCGCGATATACGAAGGGCGCTTCGCGGACGCTGTGCGGATACTGAGCGCCGGCTGCCGACCGCCGATATCGCTTCGAAGAATCCTGACCGGGCCGCAGCGAAGCTCGTCATGCTCGCGCACGCGCAACGGTTGCGCGGACAGAAAGCCGCGGCCATTGCCGCGGGCGAACGTGCGCTGGCGAACAGCAACGCGCCGAAGATTCGATTCCTCACGGCCAGAGTGTTTGCGGAAGCCGGCGAGATTGCGCGGGCCAGGACGCTGGCAGCGGGCCTCGCATCGGAGCTGCAGGCCGAGCCGCAGGCCTACGCCAAGGCGATCGAAGGAACGATCGTGCTGCAGAACGGCGACCCACGCCAGGCCATCAAAGCGCTGACCGAAGCAAACGCGCTTCTGGATACCTGGATCGGCCGCTTCGATCTCGGGCGAGCGTATCTCGAGGCCGGCTTGTTCACACAGGCCGATTCAGAATTCGATCGGTGCATCAAACGTCGCGGGGAAGCCCTTTCGTTGTTCCTGGACGAGGAACCGACGTTCGGTTTCTTTCCCTCCCTTTACTACTACCAGGGGCGCGTGCGGGAATCGCTCAAGAGCGTCGGCTCCGCGGAGTCCTACCGAACGTATCTCGGCATCCGCGGCGAATCCCGCGAAGACACACTCCTTCCCGAAATCCGCAAGCGCGCCGGCGCACAAGGACGCGAGAACCCCGTCAGGGGACGTTGATGATCGCAAGATTCGAATGCGGGCTTCTCACGCCCTCGACCGATACGGCGATCACGAAATACGTATAGGTTCTACGGCCGCCCAGCTGCACTCGAGTATCGACAAACTCCGTCAGGGGCGCCCTCACGATTCCCATCCTCGTGGCGCTGGCAATGTTGTTGGGCAGCCCCAACGCTCTGAACACTTCATACGTCGCGACCTCACTCGCCGGAGGAGTTGACCACCGCAAGAGCACGTCTCTCGAATTCCGACCGGTCAAGGAAGCAGACAGTGAGTGCGGAGCCCCGGCGCCGACCGCTCCAAGCGCCGTTTCTAGATCCAACTCGGGAGCGCCTTGCCCAAAATCGCCCAGACCGAAATCTCCTAATCCGAAATCGCCAAGGCCAAAGTCCCCCAACCCGAAATCGCCGAGGCCGAAGTCTCCCAAACCAAAATCGCCCAACCCGAAATCGCCGAGGCCGAAATCGCCAAGGCCCATGTCGAGAGACAAAGCGCCGCCGACTCCGGTGCTCACGACATTGCGCCTGCTGCCGACCTGCCGCAGGTCGATGTTGGCCCAGTCGTTGAAACCCGAAAAAGGTCCATCGGTGACGGTGGGCGGATTCAAGAAGGGATTCGGACCGCGATTGAAGTTGACGTCCTGCGAATAGGTGCCTGCGTCCGCGATCCCGTTCGAGTTCCAGTCGATCGGGCCCACGGCTGTGCTGCCGTCGATCATGTACCGCGTCACTCCAGCGGCGACTTCACTCGGAGTGAAACGCGTGCCGTCGCAATGCCGAGTAACAGGGTCGCTCTGGCCCGCACTGAGACTCGCGGGCGAAAACCACCGGGCGCGATATGGACTGTACGCCAGGCCGTCCTTCAGGCCCGAACCGGACGCCTCGCTCAGACTGTTTTCGTTGAGCGTCGGGCCCGTCGGCGTCGCCACCGGTACGCTGAGCGCCTGACGCGAGTAGTCAATTGCCGGGGTGCCCGCCAGCGGGCCGATGTCGATGATCAACCCGCGAATCTGGTACAGGTAATTCATGACGCTCTGATAGTTCGGTTTGCAGTTGGCTTCCGCCACGGGAATGCCGTTGGCACCGAGAACAGCTCCGTGTCGGAGGCGAAGTGTGTGACCCAGTTCGTGCATGAACGTCGATGCCTGGGCCTGCACGCTTTCATTTCCCACGTGGGAACCAAACGCACCCAGGGAGATCATGAAGTCGCCTCCGCCGCTCCCGCCGCCGTCGGCCACGCCTGAGATGTTCCTCGGGATGTAGCTGCCCGCATCGAGCAACGGCACACCCGAGTCGTCCACTTTTGCCGTGCCCAGCGCGTGGGCCCACAGTCCGTACCGGAAAGTATCTTTCCTGTTCGAATCGAATCGTCTGACGCAGGTCGTGCTGTCGAGGCTGTCTGTCTCCGCGGCGACACAGGCGATTTCGTCCGGTCCCTTGTCGATTCCGCCGACGACCTTCCGGTGGCTGAGCGATTCGTCTCTGAGAAATCGAAATCCCGTCTTCCAGGGCACGGTCCCCGGATAGGCCCAGAACACACACGTCTCGGGGTTTTCGAACGGATCACAGGCTGTTTCGACGATGGCTTCTCCGCCGCGCGCCAAATCGGCAGTCATGGTGTCCCGAATGAGGTAGGGCTCCGCGACCGTTCCGGTCGGATAGTCGTCTCCGAGATCGAAGTGCACTTTGATCGCGACGGGCGCGTTGTCGAAAGCCTTGCCGACCTTCTCGAGAGCCTCGGGATCGGGACGGTGGTCGTGCGCGGCCCCGCCTTGTGGCGACGTGATTCCATAGGTCGTCCCCGCGAGCGCCTGCATGAAGCTGAATTCGATGAAGATGTCTCTGCGAAGCGGCAACGCTCCCATCTTCGGAAAATCCACGCAGTTGGCGGGATCGGAGGCAAACGCCGCGTCCGTACACTTGCCGAAGAGCGCTTCTGTGACAGTGCCGGCAGAATCGTATGTCACCTTCTGATAGCGCCCGTCCGTCTCCCAGTGGTTCAGCAGCCCGTCCTTGTCGCCGTCTTCAACAATCGCGCTCGACACGATGGCGACCCAGGTCAGGCAGTCGTACGGCGAGCTGGAGGTGTGATCGACTTTTATCGCGTACTCGCCGCCGGCTCCCGATATAGACAGTGGGAACGTAGGACTGTCCCACGCTCGATCTGAAGATGCACTGCCGGCGCCGGGGAACGGATTAGTCGAAATTTGGGTAAGGCTGAGCTCGTCGTTGCCTACCCACAGACGTTCGGTGCTGTTCCCGGCGCCGCTTCCGACGAGCTGTGTCATCCTCGCCTGTGGTGATGCAGCGAGCTGGTAGAAGCCAGCGATTCTCTGCGTCATGCTGTCGATCACGTGGGTCGTAGGATTTTTCGCCTGCGCGTACGCGCCGTTGTAGATGACGATCGATTTCAGCGGTTTTGCCGGGTCCTGATCTTTGTAGAGCACCACCAGGCTGGCGCCGGCCGCAGATGGAAGTTGATTTCCGGAAGCCTCCGGGAGACGAACTCTCAGGGGCACGACAGATGGGTCCGTGGCGGCTGCTGCTGCGTAATCCACGTCGTTGACCAGGCGCTTTCCTGCCGGTTTGCCGTTTGCGTCCGAAGGTACGTGGAGGAATCGCAGGACATCGGCGCGATACGCCCGTAATTCGAACACGTCACCAGACCCGCCGGCCCAGCAGGGCGATGTCTCTTTCGTGAGAAGCCTCGCCGGACCTAATTGCTTCGCAATCGCGCTGATGTCCTCATCGCGAAACTGCGCGCCTGCAAGATTCGGAGGGGCCTGCTGCAGCGTGATCATTTCCCAGTACCAGAAACGCCGCCAGGATGTCGGCATTGGCGGGCACCGTATTGCCGATCGCGTCGTTGAAATGGATGTCGCCAGTGGCGAAACCGCCGGCCGGATTCGTCAGATCGATGCTGCCGACGCTGTAGTCGCCGGTGACGAAGTAGTTCTTGAAGAACGGGAGCGCGTCCGGAGGCGACGACTGTGCTTGCCCCGGAAGTTGGGCGGCAAGCAAGAGCAGGCTCAACGCAGAGAGGCAGACCGGTTTTCTACACCACATGAACGAAACGTCCTTTTCTACCGTGTACATACTTGCGGGAGGCCCCAATTATGGTTGAAGGAGGCCCATTGAGTCCTTTTTTTCACTTGCGAGTCCGTTCGCAAGCCCATAAAACACTAAATTTGTCGTAAAGACTCTAGGGAAACGACAAAATTGTTCGGAATGTAAAAGGCGCTACCCAGTGCGGAAGCTCGCCAGGGCTTGCGTCTCGTCGTCGTAGTTGTCGAACAGCTTCACGAGATCCGTCACGACCAGCAAATCATGAAGCCGTTTGGTCGGGCTGAACAGCCTGAGCGACCCGCCGCCGTTCCGGGTGATGGAGTGCGCCTGGACCAATTCACCCAATCCGGCGCTGTCCACGTAGGAAACGGCCGCCAAATCGATCAGCAACTTCGTGTGCCCCTGCTGAACCAGGCTGCGAACCTTGTCGTGCAGCAGCGCATCGCCCCGCTTCTTCAGGGTAATTTCGCCGGTAATCTTCACAATGACGACGTCCTGCACGATCCGCTCTTCGAGCTGCATGCTCTCCCCCTTGCCCTAATCATCATGTCCAATCGACGACTCCTGGTCTTGCACCATTGCTGCCAGTTTTGTGCTGCACAAATGCAGGTCCGCACCACGCAAAACCAAACATATATGTATGGACCAAGCGTCGATGCCACATTGTTGTCTGGCACCGCGGAGTGGTATGCCCCGCAAGGTGACGCGCATCGGTGGAGTACTTCTTGCTCCGGAACTCGCCCTGTGGAGCATGAACTTCAGAGCCTGATCGACAAACTGCACGACGAGTATAAGTCTCTGTCGGAAGGGGAGGTCGCGACCTATATCCCCGAATTGGGACGAGCCAACCCCGACCATTTCGGCATCTGTGTGGTGACGGCCGACGGCCGCATATTCGAGGCCGGCGACTGCGACGAGCCCTTCACGATCCAATCGATCTCCAAGCCGCTGACCTACGGCATTGTGCTCGAGGAGTTCGGGCATGAACGCGTGTCCAGGCATGTCGATGTCGAGCCGAGCGGCGACGCGTTCAACTCGATCGAACTGCAGAACGGATGCAACAGGCCGCATAACCCGATGGTCAATTCCGGCGCCATCACCGTGACGGCGCTCATCCACGAACGATACGGTCCTGAGGCTGTCGACAAGGTACTGGGCCGCTTCAGCGCGGCGGCGGGACGGCCGCTCTCGATCGATCGCGCCGTCTACGAATCGGAACGCCGCACCGGCCACCGGAATCGTGCGATCGCGCATCTGCTGCTGAACTTCGGCCTGATGCCCGAGGACGCCGAAGCCGCGTTGGACGTCTACTTCAAGCAGTGCTCGATTCTGGTGAACTGCCGCGATCTCGCGGTCATCGGCGCCACTCTGGCCAACATGGGACGCAATCCTCTGACCGGGTGCGGGGCCTTCGATATTCACAGCGTGAAGAGCATGCTCTCGGTCATGTTCACCTGCGGCATGTACGACTACTCTGGCCAGTGGGCATACCGCGTGGGAATTCCCGCCAAGAGCGGAGTGGGCGGCGGCGTGATGGCAGTCGTCAACCGGCAGATCGGCATCGCCACCTATTCACCGCGGCTCGATTCCTATGGCAACAGCCGCCGCGGCATCGAGGTCTGCATGGAGCTCGCCTCGCGCCTTGGACTCCACGTGTTCGACTGCCTGAACGTGGGATCGAAATTCCTCGGCGGCATCCTGCAATAGAGTTACTGCCCACGTGACACAGAGGCACAGAGACACAGAGCCGGCACCGAGCGATAGTATCGACGTCGTGGGCCGCATAGCGGCCCACGCAGAAAGAAGAACAGCTCCAATTTCAAGAGCCACACTCGCTCCCAAGCTCTTGAAAATTGGAGCTGTTCTTCTTTCTACGCGCCAACTGGCGCGACGTCGATACGACTCAGTATCCGTTCTTGATCCTGTCGACGCCGGTCGTCAGGACGGCGACGTTGAAGTTCATCAGCAAGCCGAGAGGCTTGTTCGTATGTCGGAGGTTAAGGTCCTTCGGCTCTGACGGTTCCATACCGAAAATCGGCTGCAAGCGTCAGACCTGGAGCCAATTCCTTGAAATCTGCCGGAGAACACGTACCCAATCGAATTTTCTTCCTCGGTGTCTCTGTGCCTCTGTGTCAAGAACTGCAAGCCTCAGAACACCGCGATGCCCCGCCCCGAAGCTGGTTCCGATTCCGTAAATTAGTTGGAGTCCAAATAATAACGTAGTAAACTTGCGCCTCCAAAAAGCACGAACTCTTCGGGGGTCCCTAGGCAGAGAGCTCCGTCTCCGATTGCTGCCCCATTCCAAGAGGAGGTCAGGATGGTTATCGCACGATGTCTGGCGATGCTGGTCATGAGTATCCTGATACCCGCGGGCCTGTTCGCCCAATCCACAGCTGAAGTTCGCGGGTACCGTTCAAGACGAGAGCGGCGGGGTCATCCCAGGCGCGACGGTCACTGCCATCAACGAGCTCACCGGACTTGCACGGACGACGATTTCCGACACCGGCGGCCGCTTCAACATCCCGCGGCTGCCGGTCGGCAACTATCGTGTTGAGGTCAAGGTCGATGGCTTTCGCCCGTTCGCGACGACGCCGTTTCGAATGAACGTCGAAGACATCCGGCAGGTCACGGCCGTGATGGCGATCGGCGCGCTCGAAGAAGGCGTGACCGTCACGGGTCAGGCCGCCGTCGTCGAAACGGTCGGCGGCACCCTGAGCGAGATCGTCGACGAGCGGCGCATTCAGGAGCTGCCGCTGAACGGACGCGACCCCCTGCAGCTGCAGCTGCTCCTGCCGGGCGTCGTCACGGGTCCGACCAGCACGGCGATGTGGCAGCAGCCGGGCATTTCTGTGAACGGGCTTCGCGGCATCTCCAACAACTACATGCTCGACAGCGGTGACAACAACGACGTGCTCGGCGGCACGGCGGCCATCGTGCCGAATCCCGACGCGCTCGAAGAGTTCACCGTGCAGACGAGCAACTTCAGCGCCGAGTACGGCCGCAACATGGGCGCGGTCATCAACGCCGTCACAAAGTCGGGCACCAACACGTTCCGCGGCAGCGCGTACAACTTCATCCGCAACGACGCGATGGACGCCAAGCAGTTTTTCGCCGTCGAGAAGGGCATCCTGCGGCGCAGTCAATACGGCGCGACGCTCGGAGGGCCGATCGCCCGCGATAACATGTTCTTCTTCGTCGCCTACGAGGGGCTGCGATTGCGCCAGGGCGAGAGTCGATCGGGACTCGTCGTGCCGACCCAGGCCGAGCGCAACGGCGACTTCTCCCAGTCGGCGGTAAAACCCAGAGATCCGAATTACCGGCCAGTTCTTTCCCGACAACCAGATTCCACGGAACCGCATGGACCCGGCGATCATCAACTTCATGGACACCTTCCTGCCGTTGCCCAATGCCTCCGGAGGCCGGCACATCTACAACGCGCCGATCACCAAGGACGGCTGGCAGCTGATGAGCCGCGTGGATTCGCAGCTGACCGATAAGCAGCGCCTCTTCGGCCGGATCTTCTACGATTCGAACCAGCTGGTGAACACCAACGGCCTGCCGATCCTGCACTCCGAGGTCGCCTACGTTACGTGGAACACGGCGGTGAACCATACGCACATCCTCACGTCGAACCTCGTCAACTCGTTTCAGTTCACCTATTCCGAGACCGATCTCGACCGCGGTCCCATGCCGGTCGGCGACGGCATCAACTTCCAGGACCTTGGCGTCAAAGTGAATCTCGCCACCGCGGGCACCGAGGACACGCTGGTGCCGCTTTATCGAGGCGGCGTCACGGGGCACTGGAACATGAACCAGGACGCCTGGGAGCCGGACGATCGGCCCGCCATGCAGTTCAAGACCGACACGAGCTACACGCGGGGCGGCCACGTCCTGAAGTTCGGCGGCGAATACCGGTGGTCAGCGAACAATCGGACGGCGGGCAACTGCAACGATCCGTGCTTCAACTTCAACGGCCAGTATTCGGGCAGCCCCCTCGGCGACTTCATGTTGGGGCGAGCCAGCTCGTTGCAGCAGTTTTCGGTGCGCTACAACAAGGGACGCGCGCAGGCCTTTGCCACGTACCTGCAGGACGACTGGCAGGTGCGCCCGAAGGTGACGCTCTCGCTAGGGGTGCGGTGGGAACCGTTCTTCGCGTTCTACGAAGTCGATCAGCCACAGCCCGTTTTCCGGCCCGGCGAAAAATCGACCATGTTCCCAAACGCGCCGCTCGGCCTGCTCTATGCGGGCGACTCCGGCGTGCCGCGAGGCGGACACCCGCCAAAGTGGGGACAGGTGGCGCCTCGCCTGGCAATGGCGTGGAGCATCAACCAGAAGACGAGCCTACGGACCGCGTACGGCCTCTTCCACGACACGGCGCGCTTCTTCCACTATCCGAAGACGCTGGTCTTCACGCCGCCGTACTCGATCAGCCGGACGACCAATGACGTTCAGTTCAGCGATCCGTACCGAAACGCGCCGAACCCGTATCCCTATACGCCGCCGTCTTCATCTGCGGAGTTCACGACCTATCAGTACCAGCTGCCCGTTCGCGTGACGTCGTATCCTGACGACTTTTCGTCAGGTTTCAGCCAGCAGTGGAACGTCAACATACAGCGCGATCTGGGCGGCGATCTTGTTGTCTCGGCAGCGTATGTCGGCACCAAGGCACAAGACCTGGCAACCAGCCGATCCATCAACCCGGCTGTCGACGCCCCCGGCGCGACGCTCGGCAATCGCCAGCAGCGGCGCATGTATCCGGAGTTCGAGGACATCATGAGCTTCGATCCGATCGGGAAGTCGCTCTATCACGGGCTGCAGCTGAGCGTGAACAAGCGATTCAGCCGCGGATATTCCGTTCTGGCGAACTACACACTCAGCAAGGCGAAGGACAACGCGAGCAACGACGACAACTTCAACGGCTCGGCACAGGACCGGCTCGACCCCGACGACACCTGGGGCCTCGGCAACAGCGACCAGCGGCATCGCCTGGTGACGTCGGTCGTGTGGGAGATCCCGGGGCCGGACGCGGGCGTGGCAAAGGCGGTATCGGAGGCTGGCAGTTCAACGGCATCATGACGCTCGCGGCGGGTACGCCGTTCACCGTCACGAGCGGTCGCGACACGATGTTCTCGTTCAGCACCTCGCGTGCGAACGTCAACGGCGACCCGAATCTGCCGACGAACCGTTCGCAGGCCGAGAAAATCGAGATGTACTTCGACCCGTCAGTGTTCTCGATTCCGGCGGATCGCACCTACGGGAACGCGCCTCGAAACTTCCTGATCGGGCCCGGTACCAGGAACGTGGACCTTTCGCTGTTCAAGACGTTTGTAATTCAGCAGGATTTCCGAGTGCAGTTCCGCATCGAGGCGTTCAACGCCTTCAACTTCGTGAATCTGGGCAATCCCAGAAGTAATCTCGGCGCCGGCCGGCTTGGCGCCATCGACACAGCCGGCGACGCACGCGTAATGCAGTTGGGATTGAGAATGACGTTCTGACACCCGGCCGGGTAGCTGGTAACTTGTAGCCGGTCGCAGTCCCTGCCGGCTACAAGCTACCGGCTACTCGCATCGAAATTCCTCGGCGGCATCCTGCAGTAGACGTTACTGCCACGTGACACAGAGGCACAGAGACACAGAGCAGCTGCACCGGAACGAGTGTCGGCGTCGTGGGCCGCATCGCGGCCCACGCAGAAAGAAGAACAGCCCCAATATTCAAGAGCCTGGAAACACGTCGCTCTTGATATTGGGGCTGTTCTTCTTTCTGCGCGCCGGTTTGGCGCGACGCCGATACGTCAGTGGCCGTTCTTGATGCGGTCAACACCGTCGACGAGCACGGCGACGTTGAAGTTCATCAGCAGGCCAAGAGGCTTATTCGTATGTCGGAGGTAGGTGAAGAGGTTTTTATAACGGAGAGGAATTGTCTTCTCAGAAACAACGTTCATGCGATGCGCACGCGGCTCGTACACCATGCATGTGCGAGACGTGTTCTCGAGCAACCCTGGACCGAGAGCGAGGTGAATCTTGATGCCCGCTCCAATGATGTGATGCGTAAGGTCGTTCAGCTCTGACCGAAGAACACGTAGCTAATCGAAATTTCTTTCTCTGTGTCTCTGTGCCTCTGTGTCAAGAACTGCAAGCCTCAGAACACCGCGATGCCCGTCCACTAGTCACCCGGAGCAGGTCGGAGCAGCAGCTTCTGGACCCGCCAGCTCGTGAGCTCTCCGACGTACAGCTGATTTTCCGCGCGGCAGTCGATCGCGTGGACGGTGCTGAACTCTTTCAGGAGCCTGCCAGCGCGGCCGAACCTGCCGACGATACGCCCATCGAGCTCCAGTTTGTAGATCTCTCCGTCCCGGTCGAATTCACGCGGATCGTTCGAGTTCGAGCTGTAAATGTACTGATGAGGCCCTGGTGTGATGCACAGCGTCCACGGCATGCCGACATTGATGAACTGCGTCTTGAACATGCCGTCGTTGTCGAACACCTGGATCCGCCGGTTCTCGCGATCCGCCACGTACACGTTGCCCTGCAGGTCGGTCACGAGCGAATGCGGCACGTTGAACTGGCCGGGCGCCGTGCCCAGCGATCCCCACGACCTGACGAATCGTCCGTTCGCGTCGAACTTCGCAATGCGGGCGTTGACGTGTCCGTCCGCAACGAAGATGTTGCCCTGCTTGTCGAGCGCGACGTCGGTTGGCCGATCGAACTCGTCGCCTTGAACGCCGGTGCCGACCGGCCCGGTCGGCGCAGGAGGCGGACCGCTGGCTGACGCGATCGAACCCGGGCATCGGCAGATATTCGGGTGTGCGTCCGAGCACCATCTGAACCTCGTCCCTGTCGGGTTGAACTTGACGATCGTGCCGGACCCTTCGTCGACGGTCCAGATGTTGTCCTGCGTATCGACGCGGACGGTGTGCGCGAAAGATGAATCCGTAGAGGCCCTGACCGATCTCGCGAAGGTATTTGCCGGACTGGTCGAACTCGAACAGACGCGCGCCGCCGGCGCCTCTGTGAAAATGGCGTTCGGTGCCCAGCGTCAGCTGCGGCGAGCCGGTTCGCGTGTACACGAACAGGTGTCCCCGGGAGTTGGTTGCCACGCCGGCGGCTTCGCCGATATACACGTCATCGGGAAGTCCCTTCAGCACGTCGGCGGCCGATTCGAACGGTATCTCACGAATCCGAAGCTGCGCGCTGAGGGAGCTGCCGATCCCAGCGACAACAATCAGCGACAGCACAAGCTGCAAATGACCGACTCATGGCCACCTCCAGAATCGCCCATCTGGCGTTCGACGTTCTCGGACCACCCGCGGCGCCGAGCGTAAACCTCTGCGCGCGCCATGCCACGATCTCGCCGACCAGTATCTCGTTCTCGTTCCTGCAGTCGATGTCGTGCACGGTCGAGAGCTCGCCAAGCACCTTCCCCGCCTTTCCAAACTTGCCGACAACCGTCCCGTCGAGCTCCATTTTGAAAATCTCGCCCGTCACTGCGTTGACGGCGGCGACGTTCTGATCGGGATTCGAATTGGAGCTGAACAGGTACCTGATGCGGTCCGGGACTGATGCACACAGCCCATGGAGCGCCGACGTGCTCGTACATCGTCCTCAATGTCAGATCGTTGCTGAAGACCTGAATCCGGCCGTTGTTGCGATCGCCGACGTAGATGTTTCCGGCGCTGTCTGCGGTTATTGAATGCGGCAGGTGCATCTGGCCTGGCTGGCGGCCGCGTGTGCCGATGGTCGACGCCACGAACCTGCCGTTCCTGTCGTACTTGATCGCGCGGCTGTTGTTGTATCCATCGGCCACGAAAATATTGCCCTGGGCGTCGGTGACGACGTCGCTCGGCCGGTTGAAGGCGTAGGGATGCGGAGGCGGAATCGGAGCGATGGCGGGTGCGAGGCCCTCGAGCGACTCGTAGCGGCGGCCGAGGATCATTTCCGGCCGTGCCGTGTTCGGATTCCACTTGATGACCGTGTTCGTGCCTTCGTCGATAGTCCAGACGAAGTCCTGCGCGTCCACATACACGCCATGCGCCATCGTAAACGCGTAGGAATTTCGTCCGATCTCGCGCATGAAGGCGCCGTTCTGATCGAACTGGAACAACCGCGATGCGTCGCCCAGCCGCGTGAACACGTACATCTGCTCCCCTGAATTGCGCGCGATTCCCATCGTCTCGCCGAGGTGCATGCCGGCGGGAAGCTTGAGAAAGTTCGGATCCGACTGCCACGGGATCTGAGGCGCTGTCGGCGAGGCCAGGGCGTGTCGCCAGTTCGCGCCTTGCGCAGGAACCGGCTTGAGAACATCGTTGGGTGCGCACCTTGAACTGCCACCTGCCCCTGGGGGGCGCAGACTGCTGCGCCTGCACGCTGGCGATTAACAGGAGCGAACCGAGGCACCATATAACGCGCGGGACCGCATAGTTACCTCCGAAGGGCTGAACGAGACGGGGATTGTAGCGTAACAGTAACCGCCGTGTCAGAAGACCGCGTGTCCACGTGACACAGAGGCACAGAGACACAGAGCGGCACCGACGGCACTAGCGCTAGTATCGACGTCGTGGGCCGCATAGCGGCCCACGTAGAAAGAAGAACAGCTCCAATTTCAAGAGCCACAGTTCCCAGGCTCTTGAAATTGGAGCTGTTCTTCTTTCTACGCGCCAACTGGCGCGACGTCGATACCACTCAGTATCCGTTCTTAATCCTGTCGACGCCGGTCGTCAGGACGGCGACGTTGAAGTTCATCAGTAAACCGAGCGGCTTCTTGGTGTGCCGTAAATAGGAAAGTACCTGGGCGTGGTGAACTGGGAGAACGGTCTCAACTGATTTCAACTCAACGATGACCGTGTCCTCCACGATCAGGTCGATGCGATAGCCGCTATCTAAATTCAGGCTCTTGTAACGGATGGGAATCACTTGCTCGGTGACCACGTTCATCCGGCGCTCACGCAGTTCGTAAACCAGGCAGGTTCGATAGGTGCTCTCGAGAAGTCCTGGCCCGAGGCATCGATGGACTTCAACCGCCGCGCCAATGATGCGGTAAGACAGATCATTGAGTTGTTCTGCCTCCATCCCTTCGTCAGGGTGCAACTCGCGCACCGAGGTGCGAACCAGAGGAATCAGCCACAGAGCCATCAAAGATCGAAATTTCTTCCTCTGTGCCTCTGTGCCTCTGTGTCAAAATTTGCCGTGTCAGAACACCGCGATCGGATTCACCGGCGAGCCGCTTCCGCCTTCGACAGGGATCGGCGCGAATGTCAGCATGAACTCGTAGCGCTTCAGTTTGCGTGCGGTGGCGGCGAGGTTCTCGAGGTCCAGGTTCTCAACGATTCCGGCGCCAAGCCATCCCAGCAGCGCGTGGTGGACCGGGTTGCCGGGAATTCCCTGCTCGGCGCCCCACCCGGGGCGCGGACTCCAGTCGATGTTCATATCGTGGGCGGCAAATGAGATGTCGCGCTCTTTAAAGAACGGAATCGTGTCGGCGTAATAGCCGGCAACCTGGCCCGACCACGGGCCCTTCGCAGCGCGGCGTTTCCAGCGGCCGACATACAGCACGATTACGTCGCCAGGTCCGACTCTCACACCCGATCGCTTCTCCCACGCTTCGAGATCGGCTCGCGTGATCGGCGTCCCGGGCTCGATCCATTCCACTCCCTTCATCTGCGGCATGTCGTAAAGAACGCCGCGCGTGACGATGCCGTCGCGGCGGCCCATGATGCTGCCCTGTTTGCATCCGGTCTCAGGCGTGATGTTCTCTTTCACGGAATAGCCGTTGTACATCTGGCCGTCCATGAAGAAGTGGCAGAACGCGTCGGTATGCCCGAGCGAAAGCCCGTGATAGCTCACCTGATACGTATCCGTCGTCGTATTCGGCCCGATGCTGTTCGTCGTGCGGCGGAACACCTGATTCGGTCCGACGTCTGCCGCCTCCTGTTGGGGTACGGCGCCGGCAAGGGAGACGACGTCGCCGGTGCGCACAAGCCGCGCGGCGCTCTGCACCTTCTGCGGCGTGATGAGGTTCGCAGTGCCCTTCTGATCGTTCGGCCCCCACCGTCCCCAGTTGCGCAGCTCTGTCCGCCATCTTTTGTAGTCGTCTGGAGTAACGGTCGAGCCAGACTGCGCATGAACGATTGCTGCGGAGACGACAAGGCCAGCGATGAGGGCTTTGCTTCGCATGCGATCCTCCAGAAAAGGAAAGAGCGGGTCTCAAGAGCAAGACCCGCCCTACCACCTACCGGCTACCACCTACCAGCTAGTTATTGCGGCAACGCGAACACGTAAAGCGCTTGTCCGCTCTGCGGAATCTTGATGTCGGGCACGATGGCCGCCGGCACGTTGCGGGGACTGCCGCCGCCAAGACCCGACATCACGGCGATGTATTGGCGTCCGTCCACACTGAAGCTCACCGGATACCCCTGCGCCGAGGTGCCGAGGCGCGTCTGCCAGACGACCTGTCCGGTTTTCGCGTCATGGGCGCGCACGTAACGATCGAGGTCGCCGATGAATACCAACCCGCCCGCCGTCGACAACGCGGCCGTCAGGAAGGGCGCCCGCTGCTCGAACTTCCACACTTCCTGCATGGTGCGAACGTCGTAGGCCGCAAGCTTGCCGGTCTGTTCGTTGCTGTTCGGCGAGTGCTTGAACAGACGATCGGCTCCCGAACCGCCGCCACCCTCCGTGAGGGACACGTTGCGCGCGGTAAAGTCCATGCACGACTGGCTCAGCGGCGCGATCAGCAGTCCCGCGGGCTGGTAATACGTCATCGCCTGCCAGTTCTTCCCGCCGGCCGTGCTCGGGCAGATGAAGATGGGTTTGTCGAGCGACATCTCGAGAATCTCGGGCCTGTAGCTCGGCACGCCGGTTTTCGGATCGATACGGTCGTACACGTTCTGATAGACCATTTCCTTGTGGCCGAGGAACTGCCCCGTGCGGCGATCGACCTTCCAGAGCACACCGGCCTTGCCCGCGCTGAACGAGACTTTCTGATCGCCGATGTCAACGAGCACGCGCTCGAACACCTCGTCGAGATCGAACGACTCAGCCGGCGCATGCTGGTAGTGCCACGCCAGCTTGCCGGTGTCAGGATTCAGCGCGACCGTCGAATTCGCAAAGAGCGTCTTGTCGAGCAGCGTGAGCTTTCGGCTCAGGAAGTTCCAAGGTTTCGCCTGCGACACGCCCCAATAGGTCAGATTGAGATCGGGGTCGTAGCTGCCGGCAATCCAGGTATCGCCGCCTCCGCGGAATGTCATCGGCAGGTTGCCCCACGTCTCGCTGCCGGCCTCGCCCTGACGCGGGATGGTGTAGAAGCGCCACGCCTGCTTGCCCGTGTTGGTGTCGTACGCGCTGATGAAACAGCCGACGCCGTCGAAACGCGTGCAACCGGTGAGCCCCTGCAGCACTTTGTTGCCGATGACGATCGCGCCGCTCGTGTTGACGCGGGTCGCCTCGGGCGCCGCATTCGTATCCCACAGAATCTCGCCGGTGCGCGCGCTCAACGCGACCATGTGCGCGTTGCTCGCGGGAAGGAAGATCTTGTCGTCGGCAATGGCGATGCTCCTGATGCCGCCATATCCGGGCGCCTGGTCCGGACCCGCACGCGTCTCCCAGATCAGACTGCCCGTTTTGCCGTCGAGCGCCTGGACGATGTTGCTCGGCGTCGCCAGATAGATGATGCCGTTGTGCACGATCGGGGTGGTCTGGTTCGCACCCGAATCGTTCATCGCCCACACCCACTGCAACTGCAGGTTCTTCACATTCGAAGGTGTGATCTGATTGAGCGGGCTGGAACTGTGCCCGTAGTAGTTGCGCCGGAAGATGAGCCAGTCGCCGGGAGGCGGGTTCTTCAGCATTTCCGGCGTCACCGGCACGTAGTTCTTCACCTCGCCCGGGACAGTGACACCGCGAGGAGCGGCTTCTCCGCCCCGACCGCGCGCGGCCGTGCCTGCCCCAAGGACCGGCGGCATCGCTCCCCGGCCGCCGCCACCCGCTCGAGCGGGCGGAGGAGCGGCGCCTCCCTGTGCAACCGCGCTGAGCGGGGTTTCAACCCGCGGCGTCAGCGGCTGCATCCCTGGCACAGCCCCGTTGATCTGAAGGAGATAGGCGGTGACGTTCAGGTTCCCTGCTTCGCCCAGGACACCCGGACTCGTGGGCGGCATCGTCTGGACGATGTAGGTGAAGAGCTCGTTGATGGCGCGGGGACCCCACTTCGCGCGGAAATCCACGCCCGCGACCGGTGGAGCATCGCCGCCGCCGCGGAAATCTGCGCCGTGACAACCCGCGCACTGCTGCGCATATGCGGCTTCGCCTGCTTGCGCCTGCGCAGCGGTAAACACGCTGCCGGCGGCGGGTCGCCTGCTGCCCGCCGACCGACGCGATGGTGAAACCGATGAAGATGGCGGCGACGATAAAAGGGGCCCTGCGGAACGCTTCATATTCGGTCTCCTGGTGCCTGTTGAGGTGGCAGCATCATAGCGTAGGATGTAGCCGCGCAAGGAGGATAGCGTGCGAAATTTCCTGTTGTCCCTCCTCACTCTTGCGGGCACGCTGCTGGCGGCTCAGCAAATTGTAAAACCGCCGGTTACTTGGGACGAAGCCGCCCTCCGCGATTGGGCCACTCCGATCGCCGGCATCAACGTGCGGCCCGGCCATTTTTCCGCCGAGGAATATCACAAGGCGCCGATCGACAACCTTCGCACCTACCCGGTTTATTACCCTGGGCGTGAACCGGCGGGCTACTGGGAGATGCTGCAGTCGATCGGCCCCAAGCCCTTGATCGAGCCAGCCGCACTGACGAGCGACGCCGAGTGGGTCCGGGCCGGACAGCGTGTATTCGACGAGTTCGACATAGCCGCCTTTCGCGTCGTCGACCCGAAGATCATCGCGCTTGCCCGCAGTCCGGAAGGATTCGCGAAGACGTCGGTGGCACCGCGCGCCGACGGGACGCTGGCGGATCTGCGCTGGATTCCTACGTCGAATGGCGTCGCGCTCGGCCTTGCGAATTGCTCGCCTTGCCATACGCGCCTGATGCCCGACGGCACGCTGCTGCGTGGCGCACCGCCAAACGAAGTACCTTCTCCGATTGGACGCTTCAGAATGGGGCGATGGGGAGCGTCCGCAGTCGAGCTCGCCGGAGACACGCCTGGAATGACGGTGTGGCGCTCGTGGGCGGCGCCGTGGATCAAAGATGACATCCACGAGTCTCTCAAGACTGCCGGCCCAGCGCAGTTCGGCCCCATCTTTGGCGCCGCCGCAGCACCCGGGCTGTTTCCCCGATGGAACGGCAGCGCCTACTACCCGACGAAAATCCTGGATCTCATCGGAATCAAAGATCGCAAATACATCGATCACACAGCAACCCACCAGCATCGCGGTCCCGGCGATCTGATGCGATACGCTGCGCTCGTCAGCTTCAGCGATTCGTCCGATTTCGGCCCGTACCGCATGCTCACCGATGAGCAGCGGCACGTGCCATTCCGGGCGCCGGACGAAGTGCTGTACGCCTTGGCGATGTTCATCTACTCGCTGGAACCGCCTGTGAATCCGAACCGAAACAATTCAAGTGTCGCGGAGGGCGAGAGAGTATTCGAGCGCCAGGGCTGCGCGGGATGTCACACGCCACCGCTCTATACGAACAACCGGCTGACGCTCGCAACTGGCTTCACTCCGCCGCCGGAGCATTTCAAGTTGTTCGATATCATGCGCGTGTCGGTAGGCACTGACCCGAACCTCGCGTTGAAGACGAGAAAGGGAACCGGGTATTACAAGGTGCCGTCGCTGAAAGGTGTGTGGTATCGGGGACGGTATCTCCACGACGGATCACTGACGAAGCTCGAAGAGCTCTTCGACCCTAACCGTTTGCGGGACGACTACATGCCGACGGGTTTCATGTTACCGGGACAGAAAACGCGGGCGGTTCCTGGCCACGTATTCGGCATGAAACTGAACGAGAAAGATCGCGCCGCACTCCTGGCGTTCCTCAGGAGCCTTTAGCAGGCCCCCTCAGCGTGCGGGCGCGATCAGCGAGCGGAGGTCGGCCAGCGAGCGGACGATGTAGTCGGGTTTGACCGCGCTTAGTTCCGGTACTCCGCGCCCTCGTGCGTCGATCCAGACGCCTGACATCCCGAGTTTTTGCGGGGCGCCGACGTCCCACTCGAGATTGTCGCCCACCATCCATGCGTCGGCCGGCATGACGCCGAGCGCGCTCAGCGCACGCCGATAGACGCGCTCGTCGGGCTTGCCGAACCCTAACTCTCCCTCGACAAGAATTGCGTCGAACAGATCGGCAATCTCGAAGCGCGCAATCTTTCTTCGCTGGGCCGCCGCAGCGCCGTTGGTCAGCAGCGCAAGGTGCCGGCCAGACTCGCGAAGCCATCGCACCGTATCGATGGCGTCTGGCAGAGGCGCCATCTCCCGCTCTCTGCGATCGCTGTACGCGTCGCCGATGCACCCGGCAAGGTCGTCATCTTCGATGCCCAGATCGACGAGCGCCAGTCTGACGACGTCGCGGCGCGCAGCCTCGAGCTGGAGGCGGCCCTCGCGATGCCGATCGGGATCGGCCCAGAACCATTTCGAGGTCTTCCTGATGGCTTCGACGACGGCCGCCGGCTCGAGTGGCGCGAGACGATCGGCCACACCGGCGCACGCCTCGCGCCAGCTGTTTTGGACGAGGCTGCTGTCATCGAGGATGGTGTCGTCGAGATCGAGAAGAAGTGCGTGTGGATTCATTTGACGTTGAACGGCACCTCGACAGTTTGTCCATCTGCGGTAATACGCAGCGTGTATCGACCGGACACAAGCGGCTTCTTATCGACGCGCGACAGGGTGTTTCCCAGTTGCGTCTGGCTGAACCCACCCTTGATTGGCGTAAACACGTTGCACCCAGCGGCAATCAGTTCCTGTCCGGACGGCGCAACGACGCGCGCGGAGGCGCTTTTCACCACGCGGGGCTCGAGCTCGACCGCATAAGACAGTTCCGTGACACCTCGCTCGAACGCCACCGGACTTGGCAGCGGCCGCACGATCGCACACATTTCCTTGCCGGCCCCGCTGTACCGTTGCGCCTGACCGAACGACACGCTTTTCACACCTGCCGGCAGCGTACCAGGCGCGTTCTGTAAAGGCGTTGCAACTCCAACTGCTATCAGAATCGTCACCAATAGCATCATTATTCGTTGGTCACCTGCCGGAGATCATAGCGGTTCTGGGTTCGCGGTTCTGGGTGCTGGGGTTCTGGTTCTGGGTTCCAGGTGCTGTGTTCGCTGGACCGGTACCAGGAACCAGAACCGAGAACCCACGAACCCGAACCGCAGAACCTCAGCACCCAGAACCCAGAACCGCCAGGTTCTACGGCCACCTGGCCAGCATCTGGCGTAACTCGTCGCGATGGTTGGATTCGTCCGAGAGCAGCGTGTCGAACTCGGCCGCAAGACCGGGTTCACCGGCCTCCTCGGCCTGCTTGCGGCGCTTGACGTAGCGCTCGATCGTCTCGAGTTCGGCTTGAAGCGCGGCTTCGACCATGCCCTTCGCATCGGCGACAACTGTTACCGGCGCCGGCGTCGATGCGGGAGTGCCTCCGAGCGCCGAAATCTTGTCGGCCAGCATCTGCGCGTGTGCCAGCTCTTCTGGAATCTCGTTCGCGAAGAACGTACGGAGCTCCTGGCGGTACGGGCCCTGCACCATGCTCGCGTAGAGGCGGTACATGATGATGGCCTGAAATTCTCCCTTCAGATCCTCGTTGAGTCCGTCGATCAGTGCCTTGCGCGCGTTGCTTGTCACGGTTTGTCTCCTTCTTGTCATGGGCGATCCACTCCGTACACCTGCACATCCCATTCGCCGATCCGCGCCGTGCCCTCACGCTTCTCGCCGAGCCGCTCGGCAACCTTCATCGACGGAACGTTGTCGGGATGGATCAGGCTGATGACGTGACGCCGATCGAGATTCGTGAATGCGTACTGAAGCGCCCGGCGCCCTCCTTCGGTGGCGTAGCCCTTGCCCCACGCGTGCCGCGCGAGCGTCCAACCGATTTCGAACCCTGGCCATCCTTCTGGATTGAGAAACCCGATGCGGCCGATCATCCGGCCCGTCGCTTTCTCTTCGACAGCCCAATGGCTGTACCCACGCATCTGCCAGTGTCCCATGAAGAACGCGATGCTCCGCCAGGCCTCCCCACGCGTGAACGGCTTGCCCGAGATACTTCATGACCTGCGGATCCGCCGTGAGCTCGGCGTAATCGTCGAGGTCGCTCTCGCGCCACATGCGCAGCTTCAGCCGATCTGTCTCGAGTTCGTCGTACTTCACAAGAGCCGCCTCACCGTGTCGACCAGATGACGGCCGAGTACTTCGTGCTGGTCGGCATCGAGATGAACGCCGTCGACTTTGCTGGCGGTGATTGTTCGCGCCGCATCGAGAAACTCGCAGCCAAGTTCGTCCGCAATCGAGGCATAAGCCGAGCTGAGACCTGCTGATCTCTCGCGTGCGTTGGCAAACTTTTCCGCCATCGTACCCGCCGGCGTCTCGCTTGGAGGCGGCGCAACGATGAGAATCGGCGGAATCGGCATGTCCGGCTCTATAGGCGCCCGGCGTATGGCGCGCACGAGAGACGCGATGCCCTGGGCAGAATTCGACGCGTTGTGCTGATGCACGGATTGAAAATCGTTGGTGCCCAGCATAAGGATGACGAGCGCAAGAGGAGAATTGACTTCGATGCGCTGCTCGATTCCTGCCAGGCCGTTTCGTCCCGGCTTGAACGGATCGTCCCAGACCGTTCGCCGCCCATTCAAGCAGTCCTCGATCACACGCACCGCGAGCCCGCCGCGCGCGAGCTCTGCCTCCAGGATTCCAGGCCATCGCTGCCCGAAGGGAAGACGGCGCCGGGTGCCGGGAATGATGCCCCAGGTCAGCGAGTCGCCGTACACCAGGATCTGTTTCATCGCGTGCGGCTCGATCCGAGAATCCCTCCGAGAATGCCTCGCAAGATCTGTCTGCCAAACTGACTTCCCACCGTCCGCGCAGTCTGCTTGGCCATCGTCTCGACCATCCCTTGGCGGCGCTTCGTGCCCCAGAGAAATTCGTCGACTTTGGACGTACTGGGTGCGTTAGGTGCGTTGGGTGCGCTAGGTGCGTTGGGTGCAACAGGCGACGTGGGTGCGACCGCGCGTTGCAACATCTCGTAGGCCGACTCGCGGTTCACGGGCGTGTCGTATTTTGCCCCGACAGGACTGCGCGAGCGCACAGTCGCTCGCTCTTCGGGTGTAATGGCGCCGATACGGCTCCGGGGCGGCGCCATCATCGTGCGCTGTACGGCCATCGGCACGCCGCCTTCCTGCAGCGTCGACACGAGCGCTTCGCCGACGGCGAGAGTGGAAATGACCTCTGCGACGTCGAGCGCCGGATTGGCCACGAACGTCTCGGCTGCCGTGCGCACGGCCTTCTGGTCGCGCGGTGTGAACGCGCGCAAGGCGTGCTGCACGCGGTTGCCGAGCTGTCCGAGAATTTCCCCGGGAACATCGTCCGGAAACTGCGAGCAGAAATAGACGCCGACGCCTTTCGAGCGGATGATTCGTACCACCTGTTCGACGCGATCGCGGAGCGCGGCGGGTGCGTCTTCAAACAGCAGATGCGCTTCGTCGAACATGAAGACGAGTTTTGGCTTGTCGAGGTCGCCGACCTCGGGCAGGTTCTCGAACAGCTCCGACAGCAGCCAGAGAAGAAAGCTCGAGAACAGCCGCGGCTTGAGCACCAGCTGATCGGCCGCAAGCACGTTGATGATGCCGCGCCGCTGAGATCGGTGCGCAGAAGGTCGGTGAGCTCCAGCGCGGGCTCGCCTAAGAGCGCGTTGGCGCCCTCGCGGTCGAGCGTCAACAGGCCGCGTTGAATCGCCGCAACCGACTGGGCGCTGACGAGACCGTACTTCGCGGAAATGTCTTTACGGTTTTCCACAACGAACGTGAGCAGCGCGCGAAGGTCGTCGAGGTCGAGCAGGAGCAGTCCGCGGTCGTCGGCGAGCGTAAACGCGATTTCGAGCGCGCCGAGCTGCGCGTCGCTCAAATCGAGAATCCTGCCGAGCAGCGTCGGCCCAAGCTCGCTGATGGTCGTCCGAACGGGATGGCCCGCCTTGCCGTACAGATCCCAGAAGACCACCGGGTTCGCTTCGGGCGCGTAGCCTTCGACGCCTAGTGTCCGCGCGCGTTCCAGCATTTTCTCGCCGCCGCCGCCGGACATCGCAAGGCCTGCGACGTCGCCTTTGACGTCGGCCATGAACACCGGCACGCCGAGGCGCGAGAAGCCTTCGGCCATCACCATCAACGACACGGTCTTGCCTGTGCCCGTTGCACCGGCCACGAGACCGTGCCTATTGCTGTATTTCGCGCGGAGGTAGACGGGTTGTTCGCCTTTGCCGAGGAAAATGCCGCTCATGTGCAACAGTTAGCTTACGATAAGCCACGGAAAGGATAATGAGAAACTCAGCACTGCTCGTCGCAAGCCTGCTGCTTCTCGTCCGGTCCGCATCCGCGGATGAGATCAGGGTGATGACCTCGGGTTCCTTCACGGCGGCATATCTCGAGCTTATTCCGCAGTGCGAACGCGCGACCAGGAACACGCTCGTGACCGTCACAACGACCATAGGGACTGGACTCGCCTTCATTCCGAGCCGGCTTCAGCGCGGCGAGCCCGCGGACGTGGTGATAGTGGACGACGCGGCGCTTCTTCAAATGATCAAGGACGGCCTGGTGATGGCCGACAGCCGAACCGACCTTGCGCGATCGAGCATCGGCATGGCGGTACGCGCGGGCGCGCCCAAGCCGGACATCAGCTCGGTCGAGGCCCTGAAGCGCACGCTCCTCGAGGCGAAGTCCATTGCGTACTCCGCCAGCGTCAGCGGGCGCTATCTCTCCACGGAGCTCTTTCAACGACTTGGCATCGCCGATCAGGTCTTGAGTAAGAGCCGAAGAATCGAGGGTGAACGAGTCGGCACCGTGGTTGCACGTGGAGATGCAGAGATCGGTTTCCAGCAGATAAGCGAACTTCTGCCGATACCCGGCATCGACTACGTGGGACCGCTGCCGCCAGAGGTTCAGCGGACGACTGTGTTCTCAGCCGGGGTTGCATCAAGTTCGACGAATGCGAATGCGGCCCGCGCACTCATCGGATGTCTGGCCTCTCAGGAAGCCGCCGGCGCCGTGACCAAAAGCGGGCTGGAGCCTATCGTGCGCTAGAACAATTCCAGATTCTAGATTTCAGATTCTAGATTCTAGATTTCATCTCACCCTACGGCTGCAGCAGGGGCAGTGTGCTGAGCGGCGGCGGAGACGGCAAGGCCTGCAGGAATGCATACACGTCGGCGACATCCCGATCGGACATCACCTTCGCTTTGTAGGGCGGCATCTCGCCTGTCGGCGTGCGCACGTATTTGAGGAAGGCCGGGAACGGAATCGGCCTCGGTCCCAGCCGCGGTCCTTGCGTGCCTCCTTGCCCCTGTTCGCTGTGGCACTGATAGCACCCGATCTTCGCGTACAAGGCCTTACCGTCGGCGGCGCTTCCAGATGGCGCCTGCCGCGCCGAAGCTTCGCGAAGGCGGGCTGCGGCCGTTGGCGGTGCGGTCTTCGTTTGTGCGGTGGCGGAATCGGCCGGCAGCGTCGCAAGCGCGAGTCCGAACACGAGCGCGCGCAATAGCCTCAGCGTCATATCGACCTTTCAACGCGACTGCGTGACGACATCTACCAGCGCAGGCTCACCCCGCTTCACTACAGCCAGGGCTCGCGCGATCGCTGGACCGACGTCTTTTGGATTCGTGATGGGCCCCTCTGCGTGCACGCCCAGTCCTTGCGCAAGCTTCGAGAAGTCGATGTTGGGATCGGAGAGCTGGCTGCCGATCTGTCCGCGATCGACGCCACGGCTGCGCCGGTTGCACATGCGCTGCACGTGCATGACTTCCATGTGGTACGCGCGGTTGTTGTTCATGATGCTCAGCAGCGGAATCTTGTGGTGCGCGGCGGTCCACAGCACGCCGGGCGCGTACATCAGATCGCCGTCGGTCTGGATGGCCACAGACAACCGGCCGTGCCGCTTGTTCGCGAGCGCGGCGCCCACTGAAGCAGGCGCGCCATAGCCGATTCCACCCCCGCCTGCATCGCCCAGCCAGTGATAGGGCTTCTTGAAATCCCAGAGCCGCCTGGGCCAGCCGCCACCATCGCTGTAGTAGCTCGACACCAACGACCAGTCTTCCTGCTTGATCTGCGCCCACAACTCGGCACACAGACGAGCGGTGCTCACGGGACTCGCATCCCAGGCATAGGTGGCCGCGAGCCGCGCACGTTCGAGCGTGGCTCGCCTGGCCTCGGCCAACCGCGCACCTCGCTCTTCGAAGATGCGGCGGCGGTCGGCGGTAACGAGCCGCTTGACCGCTTCGATGAGCGCTGGGAGCGTCGCCTCGCCGTCGCCGGCAATCGCCAAATCGACATTCGCCATGCGCCGGAAGTCCTGGTAGTTCGACCGCACGTACAGCTCGCCGGTTGTGATGGTGATGAGCTTGGCGCCGGGCTTCGTCAGCGGCCGCTGAGTGCGAACCTGCTGATCGCGCATCGCATTGACCGAGCCCCAGAAATCTGTGACCTCGAGGCCCAGGACGAGGTCGGCTGTGGCGATGACGGCATTCGCCCGCTCTGACTGATTCAGAGGATGGAACGAGGGGAAATTCATACGCCCCCCTTTGTCGATGACGGCAGCCTGCAGCGTCTCTGCCAGTTCCATGAGCAGCGGCATGGCGGCTGGCGTTCGCGCGAGCCGATCGGCCACGAGCACCGGGTTCTCCGCGGCGACCAACAGCCGCGCCAGCTCCGCCACGGCAGCGGCCTCCCCTTGTGGAGGCGTAGGCATGGTGAGCTTCGGAATCGAGAGTTGACTGCGATCCTTGATGCCGTCCTCTTGAAGCGGGCCGTCCGCGACGATCACCACCGGCGCCATCGGCGGCGTCAAGCCGATCCGATACGCGCGCACCGCCGACTCGGCGAAGTGTCCGAGCGACCACGGAGCGTCGTCCCACTTCGTGTAGTCGCGAACCATGGCGGCGACGTCCTGCGCGCCGTGGTACCACTCCGCTCCACGCCGCGTCGCGGCGTCGCCGTAATTGCCAAGGATGATGTAGACGGGCACGCGATCGCACCACGCGTTGTAAATCGCCATGGCGGCGTGCTGCAGGCCGACCGTGCCGTGCGCCATCACAGCCAGCGGCTTGCCTTCGACCTTGAAGTAGCCGTGACCCATGGCCACAGACGATTCTTCGTGACAGCAGGTGATGAGCTCGGGCTTTTGATTGCCGCCGTAGTTGATGACCGATTCGTGGAGACCGCGAAAGCTCGAACCTGGATTGGCGCAGATGTACTCGAATCCGAGCGATTTGATGACTTCCACCATGAAGTCGGACCCGGCGCTGTCTGTCGTGAGCACGTCGTCTTCCGCCGGTGGCGTTGCTTCGGCCGCCGCCGTCATGACGGGCGTGACCGGCGGGCGCGCGATCTCAGGCGACGGCGCTTGCGGAGCGCCGATGGCATCGGCAGGAGCCATCAGCGTGGCCGCACCAAAGATGGCGCCGCCCTTCAGGAACCTCCGCCGTTCAATGCATGTCGGTTTGGGTTGCTTCGATCGCGCCACGGCGCCACCTCTATCTTTCGAATGTCGGCTGGTGGAAAGACAGTAAGTGAGGATAGTTCGCGAGTCAACTGCGGGAATGCCGTACTGGATGACGGTCTTGCGGACGCACATTCGAAGAGCTACTGAACCGGCGTCGAGCCGGCTACGCTCCTCCCATGCAACTCGCGAGGATCTACATCGGCCTGGGATTCACTTCGGGGTGATGAGATTCCCCTAACCCCAACGCCAGATTTCGCCCATCTCGGAAATCAGTGTGCCCGGATTGGTGCTTGCCGGCGCCGGGGTTCGTGTCCCATAGTGTGGGCATGCAGATGCATCCTCTCGGCCGTCGGGACTTTCTTATCCAAATAGCCGCACTCGGCGCAGCCGTGCAGGGGGTTGGTTCCGCCGCCGCTTCTGCGCACGCTGCAGCCCGAGCCGCGGCTCCGCCAGCCTACGATCCTGCCGCCAGGTTGGAGATCACGGTGAGCGAGGTCGAGCTTCGACGCAATCACGCTGGACGGATGCTGATGGCCCGAATTTACCGACCAAATGGAGCGGGGCCGTTCCCGACTGTCCTCGACCTGCACGGCGGCGCCTGGAACGCCAAGAACCGCCTTGCTGAGGAACCGATGGATCGGTCGGTGGCATCGAGCGGTGTGCTCGTGGTCGCGATCGACATGACGCTGGCACCCGAGGCGCCATACCCGGCGTGCGTTCAAGACGCCAACTACGCCGTGCGCTGGCTCAAGTGGAAGGCGGCCTCCTGGAACGGCGACCCATCGAAGATCGGCGTCTACGGCAGCTCCAGCGGCGGTCACGTTGCCGAGCTCCTGGCCCTGCGCCCTCGCGATAAGCGTTACAACGCGATTCCCCTGCCAGAGGCGCCACATGTCGACGCCACCGTGGCATACGTCGCGATGCGTTCTCCGATCAGCGATCCGTTTGCGCGCTTCCAGAATGCAGAAAAGCTCAAACGCGACAGCATGGTCGCCAATCACACCACGTTCTTCAAGCCGTGGGAGACGATCCACGAGAGCAATCCGCAGGAAATTCTCGAGCGTCGCGAGGCTCCCCCGCTCGTGCCGATGCTGATCATGCAGGGAGCACTCGACGACAACGTGCTCCCGGCCGTGCAGGAGAAGTTCGCGGCAACCTACAATGCCGCCGGCGGCAAATGCCAATATGAGCTCTTCGAGGGCTGCGTGCACGAGTGGGTGGCTCAGCCAGGGCCGCAGACAGATCGCGCTCGTGAGATGGTCAAGGCATTTATCGCGCGGCAAATGAAGGCGTAGCTTGACACCGCAGAGCGCTCCCACGATAGTGTGCGGGCGAGGTACACCATGAGGGGTCGATCCAGAATCGTCCGTGTCCTGTCCGTGTTGACTGTCTGCGGACTCACGTTCGGCGGCGGACCGACGGTCACGGCCCAACAACCGGCGGGTCAATCACCAACGCCTGAAGGATATGTTCCGCGTGGGACCCGCCCGGGAAAGGGACTCGCTCCAGGATTAAAAGTGACCGACCTCGGGAAGAGCGCCAGAACCTACCGCGTCAACATGATCAAAGGCGACGAAATTCTTTCGGGCCTCACCGAATTCGCTGAGAAGTATCACATCAGAAATGGCCATTTCACGGCGCTCGGCGCAATCAACAAGGGCCTCTTCGGTTGGACGGACGTTGAGCGCGGGATCGGCCAGAAGAAGATCGAGCTCAATGAAGAAGCAGAAATCGTGTCACTCATGGGCAGCATCTCTGTAAATGCTCAGGGGCAGTCCAACGTGCACGCGCATGGAACGGTCGCGCTTTCAGATGGCACTGTGAAGGGCGGCCATTGGTGGGAAGCACGCGTCAGCATCATCGCGGAAGTGTTCGTGACGGAGGAAGAAGGCGCGCCCGACCCGACGAAGTGACCTTGGCGCCTCATTCGTCGTAGGGCGGCAAAGGATCGCACAAACAGCCGCTGACTCGGATGAGCGCCCGGAAAAGACGCATGTTTCGACGCTTCCTGCAGGTTGTCGCTGCCGCATCGATCGTCATCACCGCAGCGGCGCCCGTCAGCGCGCAACCCGCCTATCGGCATCTCCGCATCATCGCGCCCGCGGCTCCGGGCGGCGGCTGGGATCAGACCGCTCGCGTCATGCAGCAAGTGCTTCAGCGCGCGGGGATCGTCCACACCTCGTCTGTCGAGAACATTCCCGGCGCGGCGGGCACGATCGGTCTGGCACGATTCATCGGCGCCGAGCGCGGGAACAACGACGTCGTCATGGTGTCCGGCCTGATCATGCTCGGCGCCATCGTCACACACGCACCTCCGGTGACGCTCCGCGAGGTGACCCCGATCGCCCGGCTGACGGGCGAATACGAAGTCATCGTGGTGCCGTCGGCGTCGCCGTTCCGATCGCTCGACGATCTCATCCGCGCGTTTCGCGAAAAGCCCGAGTCGATCTCGTGGGGCGGAGGATCGGCGGGCGGCAGCGATCAGATGCTTGCCGGCCTCGTGGCGGACGCGGTCGGCGTGTCTCCACGGCGCGTCAACTACATCGCGTTCTCCGGCGGAGGGGAGTCGTTGTCCGCAATTCTCGGCGGACAGGTGACAGCCGGCATCAATGGCCTGGCAGAGCTCGCCCCGCAGATCGATGCGGGCACCGTGCGCGTGCTCGCCATCTCGAGCGCCGAGCGGCTGCCCGGTGTCGCAGCGCCGACGCTTCGCGAGCAGGGTGTTAATGTCGAGTTCGAGAACTGGCGGTCGCTCGTAGCGCCGCCCGGCATCAGTGCCACCGACCGGGCACGACTCGAGACTGCCGTCAACGTCATGGTGAGGTCGGCCGAATGGCGCGAGGCGCTCCAGCGCTATCGGTGGATCGATCGCTACCTGGCGGGCGACGAGTTTTCACGATTCGTTCGGACCGAGGACCAGCGTGTGCGCGCGATCCTGACGAAGCTTGGATTGGGACCGGATCAAACGACGGCGAGTACCTCGAGCGTGTACGCGCGGCTCGTGCTCGCCGGCCTGCTCTTCTTCGCCGTTGTCGCCGTGTTGGAGATCGTCCGCGCTCGTCGTGCATCGCCGAAGAGCGGCGACGATCCACAACAGACGATCGACGATCGACGATATTGGCCGGCCGCATTGATTGCCGTGGGTATGCTCTTCGATTTGGTGCTGATAGAGCGCGCCGGATTCGTGATCGCGTCAACAGCGCTCTTCTGGCTGACAGCACGGGCGTTTGATCGTCAACACCCAGGGCGAGATGCGATCTTCGCACTCGGCCTCTCGGCCGGTGCGTATCTTCTGTTTGTTCGGGTGCTGAACGTGAGCTTGCCCGCAGGGTTCCTTGCCGGCTGGCTCTGAGCGCATGAGTGCATTGCATGCGCTGGGTCAGGGGTTTGCCGGCGCCCTCACACTGCCACACCTCATGTGGGCATTTGTCGGCGTCACACTCGGCACTGCAGTCGGCGTGCTCCCAGGCATCGGTCCCGCGCTCACGGTCGCGCTGTTGCTCCCGGCGACGTTCTCGCTCGAACCCACCAGCGCGTTCATCATGTTCGCAGGCATCTACTACGGCGCGATGTACGGCGGATCCACAACGAGCATTCTGCTGAATACCCCAGGCGAGACCGCGTCGATCGTCACCGCCATCGACGGCCACATGATGGCGCGCCAGGGACGCGGCGCTGCGGCGCTGACGACGGCAGCTATCGGATCGTTCGTGGCCGGCACGCTGGGCACCCTTGCGCTGGCGTGTTTCGCGCCGCCGCTTGCCTCGTTCGCCCTTCGCTTCGGGCCCGCCGAGTACTTCGCGTTGACGGTCGTCGCGTTCACCACCGTGTCGGTACTGCTCGGCTCGTCGATCGCGCGAGGGCTCTTCAGCCTCTTCCTCGGTCTGGCCCTGGGACTCGTCGGCATCGATCAGCTGACCGGCGAGGCGCGCTTGTCGTTCGGCATTTCGCAACTGCTCGACGGCATCGACGTCGTCATCTTCGTCATCGGACTCTTCGCTGTGGGTGAGACTCTGTTCCAGGCGTGGCGTCACGGCCGCGACAAGATCGACGTCGTCACGCTGCACGACTTCACGGGAATGAGCCGCGACGACTGGAAGCGATCGTGGAAACCCTGGCTGCGCGGAACGGCCATCGGTTTCCCACTGGGCGTGCTGCCGTGCGGCGGCCCGGTTATCCCGACGTTCCTTTCCTACATGGTCGAGAAGCGACTGAGTCGCGAGCCCGAACGATTCGGGCACGGCGCCATCGAAGGCGTGGCCGGACCCGAGGCAGCGAACAACGCGTCGGCCGCCGGCGTGCTGGTGCCGCTGCTCACGCTTGGTCTTCCCTCGTCTGCCACCGCAGCCATCATGCTCGCCGCTTTTCAGCAGTACGGCCTTCAGCCTGGTCCGCTGCTGTTCGCCTCGCGGCCCGATCTGGTGTGGACGTTGATCGCGAGCCTGTTCATCGGCAACGTGATGCTGCTGGTTCTGAACCTGCCGCTCGCCGGCGTGTGGGCGCGCGTGATGCTCGTGCCCAGGCGTCTGCTCTTCGGCGCCATCCTGGTGCTGGCGTCACTCGGCGCGTACAGCCTCAACCGATCGGCGGTCGATCTGGTCGTGTTATATGCGATCGGCGTCGTTGGCTGCGTGATGCGGGCGCATGACGTGCCGCTGGCGCCGGCGGTGATCGGCCTGATTCTCGGGCCCATGTCGGAGCAGCAATTTCGGCGAGCCGTCGCGATCAGCGAAGGGCATCTCTCGGTCTTCGTCACGCGGCCGATCAGCGCCGCGCTCCTCGCTCTTGCCATCGCGGTGCTGGCGATGCCTCGCTTGCTCGAGCGCTGGATGCCACCACGCCGGTAGGGCGGGTCTTGCTTTGTAGTACGTAGGGCGGGTCTTGCTTTGTAGACCCGCCAGTCCTGATTGCCGGGTCTGGAGAACAGACCCGGCCTACAATTGGCGTCCGTGCCCTCCGTTGACGACGATCAGGACATCTACGACGTCGCCGTGCTCGGCGGCGGCAACGCAGCCCTATGCGCTGCGCTCACCGCGCGCGAAGCCGGCGCTCGCGTCATCGTCATCGAGAGCGCGCCCCGCCACTTCCGCGGAGGAAACAGCCGGCACACTCGCAACTTTCGGTGCATGCACACCGGGCCGACGTCGCTCTTGAGCGACGCGTACTCCGAAGATGAATTTCTTTCCGACCTGATCCAGGTGAGCGGAGGCGAGACCGACGAAACGCAGGCGCGTGCGGTCGTTCGCGCGTCGGCGGGCTGCGCAGAGTGGATGCAACGATTCGGCGTCAGGTTCCAGGCGCCGCTCCGTGGCACGCTCCATCTGGCGCGCACCAACGCGTTCTTCCTTGGCGGCGGCAAGGCGCTCATGAACAGCTATTACGCCGCGGCCGAACGTCTTGGGATTCGAGTGCTGTACGACGCCGAAGTCGTCGGCCTCGATCTCGGCGACGGACACTTCCGCGGCGCGACGGTGCGGGAAGGCGGGCGCGACCGGACGATCCGCGCAGGCGCCGCCGTAATAGCGACCGGCGGCTTCGAGTCGAACATCGACTGGCTGCGAGAAATCTGGGGCGACGCGGCGGGCAACTTCATCATCCGCGGAACGCCTTACAACACGGGCACGCTCCTCCGGCTGATGCTCGACGCGGGCGCGCAATCCGTCGGCGACGCGCGCGAGTGCCACGCTGTGGCGGTCGATGCGCGTGCACCAAAGTTCGACGGGGGCATCGTCACACGGCTCGATTGTCTCTCGCTCGGAATCGTCGTGAATCATCACGCCGAGCGCTTCTACGACGAGGGGGAAGATTTCTGGCCGAAGCGCTATGCCGTCTGGGGAACGCTCGTCGCCAGGCAGCCCGACCAGATCGCGTTCTCGATCCTCGATGCCAAGGCGGCCGGCCAATTCATGCCGTCGGTCTTTCCACCGAAGGCGGCGGGCTCCATCAGAGAGCTCGCGACGCAGTTGAATCTGCCGCCCGAGAGGCTGGAGGCGACTGTTGACGCGTTCAACCAGGCGGTGCGCCCCGGAACGTTCAACCACGCCGTCCTTGATGACTGCCGGACCGTCGGATTGCACCCCGACAAGACACATTGGGCGCAGCGCATCGATACGCCTCCGTACTGGGCGTATCCGCTCCGCCCAGGCATCACGTTCACGTATCTCGGTTTGAAGGTGAACGAGCGCGCGCAGGTATTGATGACCGCAGGAGCGCCTGCGCGCAACATCTACGCGGCCGGAGAAATCATGGCCGGGAACATCCTGCGAAAGGGATACATCGCCGGCGTCGGCATGACCATCGGCACCGTGTTTGGCCGCATCGCCGGCGAGGAGGCCGCGAGGCATGCCGCACACTGAGATCATCGCGCACGGCCAGCATGTGATGACCGTGTGCAATGCGTGCCGCTATTGCGAGCAGTTCTGCCCTGTATTTCCGGCGATGGAGAACCGGCTGTCTTTTGCTGTAGCGGATCTCGGCTATCTCGCCAACCTGTGCCACAACTGCGGCGAGTGTCTCTACGCCTGCCAATACGCGCCACCGCACGAGTTCGGCATCAACGTGCCGAGGACGCTGGCGGAAATTCGCGCGCATTCGTACGAGTCCTATTGCTGGCCGTCTTTCCTCGCGAGCGCCTTCAGGCATCACAACCTGTTGACCGGCCTGGTTCTCGCCGCCACCTTGATCGCTGTGATGGCCGCTGCCGTTCTGGTTGTCAACGGCGGTCTGTTCCCGCAGCCCATTGGCCCAGGCGATTTCTACAGCGTCCTGCCTCACGACGTCATGGTCGCGCTCTTCGGAGGCGTGTTCGTGTTCGTTGTGTTGGCAATCGGGATCGGTATCGGCCGCTTCTGGCGCGATGTTCGGCGTGGCGAGGCACGCAAGCCGGCCATCGCCGATTTTGCGCGTGCGCTCGGCGACGTGCTGACGCTTCGTCACCTGCACGGCGGCGGCGCCGATTGCGCATCGGCGGAAGAGCGGCGGACGCCGCTCCGGCGCTGGTTCCATCACTGCACGTTCTACGGTTTCCTGCTGTGTGGTGCGTCGACGTCGGTCGCGGCCGTCTATCACTCTGTGTTCGGATGGCTGGCGCCGTATCCGTACGGCAGCCTTCCTGTGCTTCTCGGGATTGCGGGAGGTGCGGGGTTGCTGATCGGGCCTGCGGGACTGCTCGTCGTGCGGGGGCAGAGAGATGCGGCGCTCGGCGATCCCGATCAGCGGGGTCTGGACGAGTCGTTCGTCGCGCTGCTGTTCCTCACGAGCCTCACCGGATTTCTGTTGCTGGTCCTGCGCGAGCGTGCGGTGATGAGCGCCGTCCTTGTGGTGCACCTCGGCGCGGTGCTCGCGCTCTTTGTCACGCTGCCGTACGGGAAGTTCGTGCACGGCATCTATAGAACCGCCGCGCTCATTCATTACGCGATGGAGAGCCGGCGCAATGTTGGTACGTGAGATAGGCCAATCATCGACAGCACGTGGCTTCAGCCCCGCCAGGCGTAGTGCCGACCTTTAGGTCGGCATCCGCCGGACCGGTGATCGTGTCGGTATGAGCCGGGCGACGTCGACGTTCTGCTTGCGGGCTGGCGACCCTTCCGCAGTTGGCCGGCATGTCCACACGGCCACCCCAACGCGGCTGCCGCGTTGGGAGCCCCGGCAGCCCGCGCCGCAGAACATCGCCATTACCCGGCTGCAGAATGGATCGGTAGTGTCCCGCTTTAGCCGGACCAAGATCTCGTCAGCTATACGCCATTGGCCCATAGTGGAAGATGCATTTCGTCGAGACGACGATCTTGACGAAGATCATCACTCGGCGCTCGACGACGATGACTATCGATGTCTTCAAATCGCCCTCATGTTACGAGCCGACCAAGGGGCGATGATTCGCGGCTCAAGAGGATTGCGTAAGTTCGGTGGGCGCGTCCTGGGGAGCTCGTGCACGGCGCGTCGGTGCCCGAATTAGTGCTAGCATGCGCGGGATCAATCGTGCAGGTAGCGATGACCGACGCGATTCCATGAGTGATTAGCCCGCGAGATCTCGCAGGCGAAGTCCACATGGTGGGGTTCGCCCGGACAGCCCAAACACAGTTAGGTGGCAGAAAGCGATGGTCGACACCGCGAAGCAGACGAGCGCGACGAGGATGGGGATACATTATCGACTGTTGCGAATCCCGTAATGCGGTTTGGACAACGATGTTGGTGTGAGTAGCTGGCGGACACACATGGAGCACCCAATGACAAGGTTCATTGCGTTGGGGGTCATTTCGCTAGTTGGAATCAGCGCTGTTCATGGTAGCCAAGCCCAGAGGCCCGACGGTGTATTCGTGCCTGCAATTCCCAGGGCCTGGGATGACAGCATGCTTGCCTCGCTCGAAGTCCCCCTGCCTCATTCCGAGTTCTCCCCGAAAGCCGTTTCGGCGGATTACTACTATCGGATTCCCGTTCGGCCGATTTTCAGGGGATATCCCGTCTATGCACCCGGGCGTGAACCGGCAGGATATCTGGACTGGCTTAAGCAGCGAGAACCGCAGCTGCTTTGGAATGACGGGAAGACTAAACCACCCCTCCAAACGGAATCTGACTGGATCACTGCCGGAGCGATGGTATTCGATGCTGCGATTTTTTACGACGCGGTGGCTTCAGCTAATGATGTGCGGAATTCTGATTGGTACACGAGAGTTGCCCCTATTACGACCAGCGATGGAATCCTTCCCTATGCGACCTATGTTGTTCGCGAGAAGGGCAAAGTTGAGTTGGGAAACAATGCTTGCGGCTTTTGCCACACCCGTGTGCTACCGGATGGCACTGTTGTCAAAGGAGCTCAAGGGAACTTTCCATTTGACCGCGCGGTCGGCGTTAGCACGAGGCGAGTTTCAACAGAGACGGCGCGCGCCGCTTTTCGAGCACTGTTTGGCGCGCCATGGTTAAAGGATGGGGATCCCGCCGCCCGCGCAGAAAGCATATCAATCGATGAGTTGGCAGCAAAGTACGAGGCCATTCCTCCCGGCGTCGTGGCACGTCATCGTGCGAGTGCAGATTCTCCGCCAGCCGTTCCGGACCTGATTGGAATCAAGGAGCGACGATATCTGGACAAGACCGGGCTGATCGTCCACCGCGACATCGGAGATCTAATGCGCTACGCGGCTCTGAACAACGAACTCGACTTCCTATCAAGTTTCGGCGACTTTATACCAGCCGGAAGGAATTTTCGTGAGTTACCTGAACCGACCGACCCAAACTTTGTGGGAGGTGGGCGGTATAGCGACGAACAGCTTTACGCTCTGGCGCTCTACCTTTATTCGCTTCGGCCGCCACCAAATCCCAACCGGCGAACCGCACAGACGGCACGAGGTGGGCAGATTTTTGAGAAATCCGGATGCGGTACATGTCACACCCCACCGCTCTACACGAACAATAGGCTGACACCTGCTCTGGATTTCGTCGTGCCGACGACTCATCGCATGCGCTTTGATATAACTCCAATCGTCGTCGGCACTGACCCCACGCTTACGCTCAGGACGCGTCGTGGAACCGGCTACTACAAGGTACCATCCCTCAAGGGCGTCTGGTATCGTGGCCCGTTCGAACACAACGGTTCAGCAGCGACGCTCGAAGACTGGTTCGATCCACGACGGTTGCGCGATGACTATGTACCGACCGGCTTTTCACCTGTTGGCGTGAAAATGCGCGCTGTGAAGGGCCATCAGTTCGGTCTAAACCTCTCTGCCGAGGAGAGGAGGGATCTGGTCGCTTTCCTCAAAACACTGTGATCGTACTGCCACCTAACACGGACTGGACCCGACGGCGCGCCGACGTCTGAGCGCCGCGGGCCAGTCCTGTTCGTTAGGCTGCTTCATCTCCGTAACCGTCGAAGAAATCGGCAACGTTATCGACCTAAGGAGGCGTGATCCAGATCATTCGGCGAACGAGCAGCGCGAATTGATCATCGGGCATTCGGTCGGCCAGCGGCTTCTGGTTGTCAGTTTCACAGAGCGAGGGTCTAAGACGCGAATCATAGGCGCCAGGAAGGCGACGACGCGAGAGCGACGAGACTATGAGCAAAACACGCCAAACAAAACGAAGTAGATTGGGTGATCTTCGTAGTGAGTACCAGTTCGACTATTCCCAAGCCAAGCCGAATCGGTACGCGTCGCGTATGGGTCGTCCGGTGGTTGCTGTGGTTCTTGACCCAGACGTCGCAGAGGTCTTCAATTCGTCCGCGAAAGTCAACGTGCAGCTGCGGGCTACCATATTAGCTCGTAAGCATAGAAAACAGCGTGAGCGAGGACGGGTTCATCGCCGAAAAGCAGGCTAACCAGCAACTGGAGCCGACGGCGCGTAAGGGACGCGCCGCGGCTCAGTTGCGATCGTTAGCCGGACGAGTGAGTCAGCGAACAATTATCGCGCCTAGGCGAGGAATGGCTGAAAAATGTCGGCGAACAAGTCGGAGACCGATCCACGCGCCAAGGTGAGTGCGGAACAATAAGTGCCGTGATGTGCAGCTTCGCGTTCCATCCACGGTAGAGTGCCGCAGCAATGGAACATCGGACGGACGCTGGTCCCGAAGAGCCAGCACTACGAAAAGGGAGGTTAATCATGCTGTTCGCTGTCACATGGACACCGAGAGGCAATGTCACCGAGGAACGTGACAAGCGCACCCTCAAATTGTTTACGAACTGGAAGCCGCCGGCGGGCTTCGACTTTAAGGGGTTCTACGATTACGTCGACGGCAACGGTGGTGTTGCCCTGGTAGAAGCCAGTTCGGCCGACGTGATGTTCGAAGTGTTCGCCGCTTGGGGGACCTTCTTCGAGTTCACAGTGAGACCGATCGTGCCCACCGAGAAGGCGACTCCTATCCTTGAGAAGGCTATCGCCTGGCGCGATTCTGTGCGCTGAGCCGGCCTAAGTCCGGCCGGTGCGAATAACGCTGAACAGCGTGCTCCCAATAACCACTGGGCCGCTGTGCCGCTGCGACATGGTGCAACAATGTGGCCGGCTAACACGGACTGGACCCGACGGCGCCAATCATAGCGCGGCGCCGCGGGTCAGTCCTGGCCGTTGGACGGACGACGGAATGAGGGGAAGTCTGATGACTCGGATCGAAACCGGCGGCGACACGAGGATCGATCGGCGGACATTCCTTCTTGCCAATCTCGCGCTGGCGACGGGGGTCTCGGCCCAGAGCTCCCGGCTTGAGACCTTCACCCAATGGCTCGCTTCGTCCCGGAGGGCGCGGGAGGGCGCGCTGCAGCCGTGCGTCGACCGCATTCGATCGCTCGACGGTGACATCAAGGCGTGGGTCCAGGTGCTTCCCCAGCAGCCCACCGCGGAGGGCGTTCTCCGCGGGATTCCGTTCGGCGTGAAAGACATCATCGAGACCAGGGGTCTGGCGACGGAGTACGGCTCGCCGATCTACAAGGGACGAATCGGCACAGCTGACGCCGCGATTGTTCGCCATTTGCGCCGACGCGGAGCCGTCCTGTTGGGCAAGACGCAGACCACGGCGTTCGCCTACAGGACGCCGGCCTCGACGCACAACCCGCGCAACCTGGCGCACACGCCAGGCGGCAGTTCGAGTGGGTCTGCAGCAGCTGTTGCGGCGGGGATGGTACCTATTGCCCTCGGGTACGCAGACTGGTGGCTCGACGATACGGCCGGCATCTTTTTGCGGAGTGACCGGATTCAAAACGAGCTATGGCCTGCTCCCGATGGACGGTGTGCTGCCTTTGGCCAAGACCCTCGACACGCTCGGATTCTTCACACACTCAGCTGCGGACATGCTGGCCTTCTGGGACGCCATGGAACAGTCGACAGGTCGGACGGAAGACTTCCCGCTGGCTGCCCCCGACCCAATCCCCGAAGTCGAGCCAGCGATGGAGGCCGCGTTCAGGGACGCGCTCGCGCGGCTGCGTGGAGCCGGCCTGGTGATTCGTTCCGTGGATATTACGCCTATGCTGGCCATGCTCTGGGAGGCGCAACAAACCATCATGTTCTACGAGGGCGCTCGGTTGCACGAAGAGCGCTACAAACAGTACGGCGATCGGCTGGCTGATATCGCGAATCTCGTTCGCGATGGCCTCCAGATTCCAATGGATCGGTACGACGAGGCCAGAAGGCAGATCGCGGAGGGCAAGACGAGGATGTCCGAGTTCTTCAAGGCCACGCCGGTGATCGTAACGCCCGCCGCAATGGGGCCGGCCCCGCTGGGGTTGACGTCGACCGGCGATTCACGCATGAACTCACCGTGGACTGCTTTGGGCACACCGGCCATCACTATTCCGATGCCAGTTGGATCCGCTTTGCCGCTTGGTCTCCAGCTGACTGCCGACCATGGTCAGGATGCGCGGGTGATTCGGGCTGCAGTGAAGCTGGAGGCACTGTTCAGTAGTCGCACGAGTGCCTTGCCCGACGTGCGCTGAGCCGTCCAACAACTATCACCGCGCTGGAGCCGTCGGCGTTCCCGCGATCAAGAGCGCCGCGGCTCAGCGCGTCCGTTAACCAGAACTGAAGACAACCCGGAACGACTCGAATCGGAGGAATTCTGGCGACACAGGAGTGGCCGCAATGGTGGACATGGGAACTGGAGTTGAGCGCGCATCTTCTGAAACGAATGGAAGATCGCGCGTTCAACGAAATTGACCTACGGCGCATGCTGGATACGCGAGCGGTCATCGCACCGACATTCTAGAAGGGCGATTCGTCATCGACGTCAGGCATGGCGGACTGCCTTGGGAGGTCATCGTGGAGCCGGATGAAGTGCGCAAGCTCCTAGTGGTGATTACGGCGTATCCTGTGGAACAGCCATGAGAGAAAACTACCTTGAGGTCACGTTCCGGCACGGCCGACCAATCGCTGCGTACTACTACCTTCCGCGCGAAGCGAACCAGAAGAGTGCTCGAACGCGGCGAGTCGAGCCCGGCCTGATTATCGACTTCACAGCAGAGGGCCAGCCGATCGGAATCGAGATCACAGCACCCGCCAAAGTCTCTCTGTCGGCACTCAACGCCGTCCTCCTCGAGCTTGGGCATGCCCCCGCTAGTGAGGCTGATCTCGCGCCAGTCCTTGCGGCATGAGCGTTCCGGCTAACACGCGTTGCACCAGACGGCGGCTGGTGCAAGCCGGAGCCGCCGCTGGTGAACGCTAGCCGTTAGGCCTCAATTCGAACCGCCTGGCCAGGTTGAACCGTTTCGATCGCCTTCAATCCATCGGGAACTAGCGGCAGGAGATCTTCGAGCGCGTTGCTCGCTGCGCAGAACACCACAACGCCGAGTTTCCGATTCCTGAGATTCTGCTGGAATTCGAGGTTCTGATCGCCCGTCACGACGACCGTGAAGCCAGCGGCTTCTGCGGCGCTGAGCAGCGCACCGTTCTTGAAGCCTGCCCACGATTGCTGCCGAACGGTTCGAACCTCGTGGCCGGTCAGATAGGGTGCGAGTTGCCGCGGCAACTGTTCATCGAGCAGAACGCGCACGTGCGATCACCGCTTCATGGGCGGCTTCTAACGCCGCGAGCGCTTGCGCGCGCGAGACGGTCGGAAAGGCATCCAGAAATTCATCGAGACTGTGGTTGCGCGCCAGGTAGTCGATGAGATTTCGGAACGGGACACGAGTGCCAACGAACACGGGCGTACCACCCAGGATGTCCGGATCGCTGTGAACCACCGCTAATGTGCTTGGCATCGCGAAGTCTCAACCGATTCTACCGCTCCCTCAGCTTGAGGCCTAACAAGGCTTGCAGCCGTCGGCGGCTGGTGGCATCCTGAGCCGCCGCGGCTGAAGCCTAGCCGTTAGGCCGCCAATCTGATCAACGCAGCTTGCTAACGCGCTCACGAATCCAATCCGCGAGTTCGTTCTCTGAAACGCGACCATCCGCCAATGCGAAGAACTCCACCACCACTTCGGCCTCGGGCGCTTCCAACTCCTGGCCGTTGATACCCAAGAAGGTCACCATCGCCAGAAATCCGATGCGCTTGTTGCCATCTCGATACGGGTGACCCTTCACGAGGCCAAAGGCATAAGCGGCCGCCAGCATCGGCACGTCCGTCTGTGTCTCGTAGTGCCACTTCTGTTGCGGCCGCGCCAAGGCCGATTCCAAGACGTTCTCGTCACGAACGCCAGGCAGACCGCCATGTTCACGGAGTTGATCGCTATGAATCGCATCGATGACGACCCGAGAGAGCCAGTGAGGCTCGCGGCGGCGCTTGGCCACGACCTTACTTCGCGAGCTCTCGGAGGGCGTTGCGATACTTCTTGGCGGCCTTAGCCGCCACCTTCAACGCGCGCTCCGTCTCGGGGTCGTATGGGGTCAAAAGAATCCCCCGGTCGGTCTCCACGGCCAGGATGCGGTCCCCGGCCGCGAGCCGGAGCCGGTCCGCCATGTCCTTGGGCAGGGTGGCGCTGACCGACCCGCCAGCCTGTCGCAGGGTCACTTCCTTGGTCATGCCTCAAGAGTAGCACAATAGTGCTACATCAGCCCTGACCAGGCGTTGGAGCTGTTATTGTCGGGTGCGTGGTGTCTGGGTTCGCCGCCACTCTCCTCGATCGAGTAGGATGGGCTCACCCCGCACGCCAGGAGGAGCATATGTCGAAGAGTGATCTGTTTTCGGCGCGGCGTCAGTTCCTGCGGAGCCTTGGGGCCGGTGCCGCGATGGCCCTGTTCGAGACGCGCGGATTGTTCGCAGAGACCCTGAAGCCGACTGCGTCGACAACGGAAGGTCCGTTCTACCCGGACAAGATGCCCCTCGACACGGACAATGACCTGCTGACCATCAACGACGCAATCACGCCGGCAGTCGGCACGGTCACACATCTGACCGGCCGCGTGCTGACGATGACCGGCCAGCCGATCAGGAACGCGTTCGTCGAGATCTGGCAGGTGGACACTACGGGGTCGTACGTGCACACCAGGGGACGGCAGCCGACCGGCCACGATGCGAACTTCCAGGGCTACGGCCGCTTCCTCACCGACTCGAAGGGCCAGTACTACTTCCGCACCATCAAGCCGATCTCGTACACCTTGATTGGCATATTCCGGACGGCGCACATCCACTTCGCGATCAGCAGGAACGGCAAGCGGGTGTTCACGACGCAGCTTCTCGTCAAGGGGCTGGCGGAGAACGCGCGTGACGGCATCGTCAAGAGGGTCGACGCGAAAGCGCTCGACACGCTGTTGGTGGCCTTCAATCCGATCCGAGAATCGAGAATCGGCGAGCTGGCGGCCACCTTCGATCTCGTCCTGGGCAAAACGTTGGAGGAGCTCGAAGACGGCACGCTCGGCGGTGGAGTGGCGATTTCAGAGATTCAACGCCCCAAACGATAGAAACGACCGCGAAACACGGTGGCTGGCAGCGTCACCGAAGACCGCGTTCGCGAGCAGTCAGCGGTACGGGTGACGGCGCAAAACAGAAGGTCAGAAGATCAGGAGACCAGAAATCTGATCTGATCTCCTGTTGAAGTCTTACTGTGAGCCGTCGCGTGTGGATTGCCGTCCGATCATCTGCCAGCCCTGCGGAGTGCGGACCCAGACGTGCAGCACGTGCAGCTTCACGTCGTTGGCCTTGCCGTCGGTGACCTGCTTGAAGTTTACGCGGCCGTTCACGAGCGCAACGTTGCCCTGCACACTTACTTTCGTGTCGATTAGATCCACCGCAGCGTAATCGGCCTTCGTCGTGACGATGTGATTGACGGCCGTCTTCTTGTCTTCGACGAGGCCGCTGGAGTGCCCGTAGCGGATGTCCTCATGGTAGAGCTTCGCGAGTCCCGCGCCGTCCTTCTTCAACATCGCCTGCCGCCAGGCCTCCATCGCCGCCATGACTTCTTTCTCGGCCTTGGGATCGCTGGGCGGTGCCGCGTATGGCCACGCGCTCGAGAGCATCACCGCAATCACACACGAAGAGATCAGTCCTCTCATACGGCCTCCCTTGCCCCTCGCCCCTGCGCCCCTTACCCCTCGCCCCTTACCCCTCGCCCCTTACCCCTCGCCCCTTTTTGGGAATACTCAACGTCTGCCAGCGCGGCCCGGCAAAATGTTTCGCAAGCAGGACGATCTGTCCGACGTGTGCCGAGTAGTGGGACATCTGCCTGTTGATGGCCTGCACGACCGTGTGCGGCTCGCTGCGGATCATGACGGTCTTCCCGAGATCGGCCGGCTCGAGCGACGCGAGCGTGTCGAACAGCAGCTGCCAACCCGCCTCCCAGCGATCGAGCACCACCTCGCGTGTGTCTTCGGCATCGCGCTCGAACTCGGTGTCGCGATGCCGATCGGGCTTCTCGCCGTCGGACGTGAGAAAGTCGGTCCACCGCGATCGCATGTTGCCCGCGACATGCTTCACGATAAGGGCAATGCTGTTGGCGTCGGCGTCAATCAGCGAAAAAAATTGCACGTCGTCCACCTGCGCCATCGCCTTGTCGGCCTGGGCCTTCAGCCTCCGGAGTTGGAAGAGGCTGTCATCGAGGAAGTGCCGCTCGATCAATGAACTTTCTCGATGTGGACGAGGTAGGCCTCGACCATCAGCAGGTTCTTCTCGCCTGATTGCTTTACCACGCCGAGCATACGCTCCATCTTGACGACTTCCTCTAGCTGCTCGTCGATGAACCACTGCAGAAAACTCTGGGCGAGATAATCGTTGTCCTTGATCGCGAGCTCCATGAGGACGGTGATCTGCTGCGTCACTTCCTTCTCCCAGTTCAGTGCCGCCTGCACGGCCTCTTCGGCCGACGCAAACACGGGCTTCGGAGCGGGAATCGACGGGATGTGCAATCCGCCCTTGGTGTCCTGCAGGTATTTGACGAATTTCATCGCGTGTTGCTTCTCTTCTTCGGCCTGTTGCTCGAACAGCTTGGCGAGCAGCGTGAGCGACCGCTGATAGAAATGTGCCGCAATGGCGACATACTGCATGCTCGCGCCGAATTCGTGGCCGATCTGTTCGTTGAAGGCTTTCGCGAGAGTTTGGCTGATTAGCAAGGGGGTCTCCTTAAGCAACCGATTATATCTGGAGCGGTTCTCGGTTCTGGGTTCAGTGCTGGGTTCAGGTTCCGGGTTCTGGGTTCTATGTTCAGCGAACCGGAGAGCCCAGAACCAGAACCCAGCACCCAGAACCCAGCACCCAGAACCGTTGCGTCAGTAACAGGGCCAAGTCCCCGGCGTGGCCAGCTCAACCGAGCGCCCGTCTGGATCGCGAAAGTAAATGCTCTGCCCGCCGAGCGCCCAGTGGACGCGGCTTTCAATGGGTACACTCAGCGCGGTCAAACGTGCGATCCAGGCCGCTACGTCTTCTGCGTCGATTGCGAACGCAAAATGCGCCGGCCCCGTGCCCACGTGCCCTGGCACCAGTCCCCCCGGGCCGTCGGATGGATGGTTCGACACGCCTCGTTGAAACAGGAGCAGGACCGTGCCTTCGCCCGCATCGAACGCCACTACTCGCTCGGAGGCGCGCATCGGTTCCAGCGCCAGCAGCGTCTTGTAGAAATTGACGGTCGCCGTAAGGTCGTCGCAGTAGACGGCAGTCTCCAGCACGCGGCGCACACGCAGCATCACAGCTTCCCTCCGTGAATGTGCGCTTCGGGGATCGACAGATCGGGCGGCAACGACTCAGTCTTTCGGATTGGTTGCGAAGACCGTCAACTCCGTCGTAAACCCGCGATCCTGCATCTCGAGCGCCGCCTTGACGACGTGCGCGATGTCTTCCGGCTGCAGTTTCGTCGGGTTGTCGAGGTTCTGCGAGAAGCCGGCAGTGGCCGCAAAGTTCGTGAGCACCTCGCTCGGGTTGATCAGGATAACCCGCACGTTGTGCTGACGCAGCTCGCCGCGCCAGCATTCCGTCATGCCCCGCAGGGCGAACTTGCTTGCGTAGTAGGACGTCCCGTTTGCCGCCCCACGCACGCCCGCGGTCGAACCGATGTTGATGATGTTGCCGCTTTTGCGCTCGACGAAGTGTTTCGCGGCCTCTCTCGACATGAGCATCGTGCCCATGACGTTGGTCTGAAGAATGGCGTCGAAGCTGGCGCGGTCCATGTCCACGAGCGTGCGCCGCTCGCCGAAAGCGGCGTTGTTCACGAGAATATCGAGGTGCCCGAACTTGTCGAAGAACTCGCGATACGTGCGCGCGACGTCGTCTTCGCTGCTGACATCGGCCGTGATCGGGTGGGCGTTGACGGCCTTCGCCGCTTCGTCCAGCCGTTGCTTGTTGCGTCCGGTAATCGCCACCCGCGCGCCGGCGTCGGCCAGCGCTTTGGCGATAGCGCGGCCGATGCCGCTCGAGCCTCCGGTAATCAGTGCTGTCGCGTTCTTGAGATTCATTTCTGCGTCAACCCTTCCTTGAGGTATGCGACGAGCGGCGGATACGTTTGCTCCGGCGCTTCGAAGTGCGGGACGTGGCCCAGTCCCGGAATGAGATGCAGCTTTCCATTGCCATTCGGAACGCTGTCGGCGATGAACTTCATGCGCGCCTGGAACACGCTCGCAGGCCCGGCGAGGCTGTCTTCGGCGCCGCCGAACGCCAGCGTCGGCGCCTTGATGTGCGCCCAGTCGTGTACGACGGGATCGAGATACGTCATCTGCCCGAGCAGCGCCTGCACCATGGCGTAGCGCGGCCAGTCGGCGCTGAGCGTCCAGGCATAGCGAATCCTCGGATACTTGTCGAACTCCGGCTTCCATGCCGATGGATTGTGCGAGAAGTACCTGAAGATGCCGGCGTGAATCTGCTGGTAGGTCGTGCCGAGATTGCGCTTGTACGCTTCGTCGATGCTGCCCCAGGGGCGCTCGTAGCGCGGATCGAGAAGGCCGATCGGGTTGTAGATGACCACGCGCTCGGCGACGTCGGGATACTGCGTTGCGAAGCGCGCCGCCAGCATGCCGCCCATTGAGTGGCCGACGATGAAGACCTTGTCGATCTTCAGGTGCTGCAGCAGCAGGCGCGTATTGCGCGCCATGTCGTGGAAATTGTATGGAATGATCGGCTTCGACGACCGGCCAAAGCCAATCTGGTCGGGCACGACGACCCGGAACCCCTCCTTGCGAAGTGCCTCGATAGGTCCGCCCCAGTAGAACCCGGCGAAGTTCATCCCGTGAAAGAGCACGACGGTGCGGCCGTTCGGCTGCCCTTGCGCGGGCACGTCCATATACGCCATCCGGATGTCCTGGCCGTATAGCGTCATGGGCAGGTACGACACCGGATGGGGATAAGGCACATCCTCGCACGTGATGCTGCCAGGCTTGATGTCGGCGGGTGTGGGCGGTGCGGCAGCCTGCGCGTAGAGGATGTTCGGGATCAGCGCTAATAGCGCGAGCATTGGCAGACGCTTCATTGCAATGTCCTCCTCATTCCCAGTCGGGCATTCTAGCAGCAGCTCGCGGCGGCCCTCCGCGGCTATGTTATTTCTTTGCCGGAACCGCCTGCATGAGCAGCTTCAAAGCGTTGCTGAAGCTCGAAGCAGCTCCCGCACCCGGTGACGAGCCCTTGTAGTGGCCCATTCGAACGACTACCAGATCGTGCGATGGAATGATGAGCGTGGTCTGCCCACCCGCACCTGACATCATGTATGCGTCCTTAGGAGCCGGCAACGCAGCGTCACCGTTGATCCAGAAAAATGCGCCGTAGACGGGCCTCTTGTCGGCTTCCCACGCGGGCGCGAGAGTACTCACGAACTTCGCGTACCCCTCTGGCAAAAGACGTTCGCCATTCCAGATGCCATCCTGGAGATACAAATTGCCGAGGCGGGCCCAGTCGCGCGCAGACGCGAGCTCAGCGCCTTGCGCCAGAAAGTTTCCATACGGATCTGTTTCGAGCACCATTGTTCTGATGCCGATCTTGTCGAAGAGTGCGCGCTGAGGAAAAGAAAGGTAATCCTCTCCCCGCTTCTCAACGGCAAGCCGAATCAGGTAGTTGGCAAGAACGGGGTCCGTGTTGCGGTAACGCCCGACCGTATTCGGCGGCCATTGCGCAGGTCGCGTGGCCGCGTACTTGAAGGAATCGACGCCTCCGGTATACAGGTAAAGATGATCAGGGTATGGCCCCTTTGGGTCGAAATCAGGATCCTGGGGTGCCCTGATTCGCAACCCGCTCGACATTCTCAGAATGTCTGCGATTCGAATACTCGCTCGTGAATCGCCAGGCTGCTGCCATTCAGGAATGGGCGCAGCCTGCCACAGGCCGTACGCACCTTGGTTGATCAGCAAACCCAGCAACGTGGCTGTCAGGCTCTTCGCCATCGACCAGCCTTCGAGGCGTGTTTGTGGCGTGATTCCGCTGCCGTATCGCTCAGCGACAATGCGACCGCGCCAGGTCACCACAAATGCGGCCGTCAGTGCAGTGTCGGGTTGAAATGCCGCATCAACCGCTTCATTGACTCTGGTCAGATTGATGCCGCTGGGGAGTTGGGCTGCGGAGGTCCGATCGCCCATCGGCCAGTCCTGTGTCGACGGATCGGGCAGGCGACTCTTGACGACGATAGGAGTGAAACTGAGAGTGCTCTGACCCTCTGGAAGCGTGATGCATCCCTGACTGCCGAACAGTTTTGCGGTGCGCGTGACACCGTTCGGAGTAGTAATGTGGACGGCCTTGGCAATTGGATCGATCGCAGGCTTTCGAAACTTCGCGCGCTCGGCGTACGGGGCGATGAAATACCCGACGTTCTCCGCGGCGAATTCGGGGTCGAGTCCTGTGATGAATACAGCCGAACACATGATCTTCGCGTAACCAGACGCGTGATGCGAAAGCGGATCACCCGGCGGTGGCACGTAAGGCGTCTCGAGCTCGAGCGATCGTGCTCGGTCGATGAGCCTCTGGATATCTGAAGGAGGTCCCTGCGAGGATGCAGAGATGCCGCCCGTCGAGGCGAGTATCAATCCGAGAAAGAATCGCCGGCCGACTGTGCCGAACAGATTCATGACGGCCCTCCAGCTATCCGGTACAGGTGCGTCAGGCTGCGGATGAAGATCGAGCCGCTGGCCACGGCCATCGATGCGAGGGTTGCGCCGTTTACCTCGTTGACGGCGAGTTTCCGGAAGGTTGTGCCGGGAGCAATCACCGTCGCGACTCCTTCCTCGCTCAGAAAGTAGATCCGGTCATCGGCGAAGATGGGCGATGCCGAATGGTTGCCGCCGAGCCGCTCCTGCCAGTGAAGCTTCCCGGTTTTCGCGTCGAGGCAGGACAGCACGCCCAGATCGCTGATGACGTAGATCTCGTCGCCGACGACGATCGGCGACGGCGTGAATGGCACGCCGCGTGTGGTCGACCATGCGATGTGTGTGCCGGTTACGTCGCCTTTTCCGTCAGCACGTACGGCCAGCAGAGCGGGCTGAAAGAAACCCGTGGTGATGTACACCAGGCCGTGCGCGAACACGGGACGAGGCACGTTCGAAAAGCCGTCCTCGTAGCGCACCGTCCAGATTTCCCTGCCCGTTGCCGTATCGTAGGCAGCCGCGCGGTAAGCGCCGACGCTGACGGCCTGATCGCGGCCGTTCACGGAAATGACGAGCGGCGTCGTGTAAGCTTGATCGAACGGCTTCCGCCGCTCGGTCTTCCACTTCACCTCACCTGTCTTCTTGTCGAGCGCGATGACCCACGCCTCGTAATGACCGTCGCCGCTGAAGATCAACAGGTCCTGGTGCAGGGCGGGTGATCCGCCGCTGCCGTGCTGCGATGCGTAGGGAAATTTCTTCGACCACACGATCGCGCCGGACGAGGCGTCGAGCGCGGCGGTGCCTTCGCCGCCGAAGTGCACATAGACGCGGTCGCCTTCGACGATCGGCGTCGGCGACGCATGGCTGTTCTTCGGGTTCTTGAGATTGGCATTCGAGAGCCGGAACACCTGGACGTTCGTCAGCTCTCGACCGCTCTCCACGTCGAACGCGAGCGCGCGAAGCGAAACGCCAGCGCCTTCGGCGATCGCCGTCGTGATCCAGACGCGCCCGTTGCTGATGACGGGCGACGACCATCCACGGCCCCGGACCGGCACCTTCCACGCGACGTTCCGAGTATCGCTCCACTCGAGGGGAACTGGACCGGCGGCCGCATGACCTTGTCCGCCCGGACCTCTGAATTCTGGCCATTCGGCGGCCGGCTGAGCCGCGGCGCGGACGATGAAAACGAAAAACGAAAAAGGAAAAACGAATAAAGCAATGCGCGCGAGCTCGGCGTGACGACGTGACATTTTTCGTTCTTCGCTCTTCGTTTTTCGTTACTGTCTCTGCGGCAAGGCGAACACATAGTACCCCTGCGAGTCTGGAGCCCCGCCTTCCCATGCGATGTTACCCTCACCGGGCCTGTCGATATTGCTGCCGTAGAACGCGACGAACTGCCGTCCGCCCACTTCATACACAGCCGGAATCCCCGCAAAATTGGGAGTCATCTTCTTTTCCCACAGAATCTTCCCGTTGTCTTTGTCGAACGCGCGAACCGTGCGGTCGGCGAAATGGGCGATGAAGATCACGCCGCCGGCAGTGACGACGGGGCCGTTCCGATGCACGCGATAGTTGTTGCCGGTGTTCGTGATCCCCTTGGCCGCGAGTGACGGCACTACGCCGAGCGGCGCTCTCCATTTGATGTCGCCCGTATTCAGATCGTAGGCCGTGATCTGCGCCCACGGAGGGCTCATCGCATTCATGCCGTTTGCCGCAAAGAACATCGACCCCAGGCGGCCAGTGTAGCGCGGCTGCGGCGTCATCGCCTCGATTGCTGCGTTCCGCTCGACGGGCTGCAGAGGCGTATGCAGCGCTGGCTGATCGGCAGAGCGCACATACAGCATGCCGGTCTCCGGATCTGCCGCGGCGCCCCCCCAGTTAGCGCCACCGAGCTCGCCCGGCACCGATATCTGACTCTTCGTGATACTGAGCGGCGTAAAAATCCCTTCGTTGCGCGAGTTGCGCAGGATGTCAATGATGCGCGCGCGCTCCGCCTCATCGAGGTAGGGATTGACATCGTCTTCGGTGAACTTCAGCCGCGAGAACGGCGGAGGCTTGGTAGGAAACGGCTGCGTGGGCGACGAATGCTCGCCAGGCACGTCGCTTTGCGGCACCGGGCGCTCTTCGATCGGCCAGATCGGCTGGCCCGTCACGCGATTGAACACATAGAGCAGGCCGAACTTCGTGGCCTGAGCCACGATGTCGACCGGCTTTCCGTTCTGCTTGACCGTCAACAGCTTCGGACCTGTGACGAGATCGAAATCCCACAGATCGTGATGCAGCAGCTGGTAATGCCACAGCCGCTTGCCCGTGCGAAGGTCGAGCGCGACGAGCGTGTTGCCGAACAGGTTGTCCCCTTTTCGATCGCCGCCCCACAGGTCGAACGTCGGCGAGCCCAGCGGAAAATACCCGATGCCGCGCTTTTCGTCGACGCCGAACTCGGCCCACGTGTTGGCGCCCCCCGCGGTCTTCCAGGCGTCGGGCGGCCATGTGTCGTAGCCGAATTCGCCGGGCCGGGGAATCGTGTGGAACGTCCACACGAGCCTGCCCGTCAGCACGTCGAAGGCGCGGATGTCTCCGGGCGGCGAGTTGTACCCCTCGCCGGGTGCGGACCCCAGGACGAGAAGATTCTCGAACACATGGCCCGGCGATCCCGACTGCGCGCCGCCGGTCGGCAGGGGCGTGCGCCCAAGGCCCTCGCGCAGGTTCACGAGGCCGTTCACGCCAAAGCTCGCAATCGGCTTCCCCGTTCTGGCGTCGAGCTGCTGCAGGTAGCTGCGCGACGCGAAGATGATGCGTCGATCGGATCGGTCTTTGCTCTCCCAGTAATTGAAACCGCGATTGGTCGGCGTGCCTTCGGTGGCGTACGTCCAGAGCTCCTTGCCCGTCACCGCGTCGAGCGCGAACACGGCGCTGTCCTTGCCCACCACGTACATGACGTTGTCCACAACGAGCGGGCTGAAGGCAAAGCGTCCGGTCGGTCCCGGCGCGGGATGAAACCACTGCAGCTCGAGCTGATGCACGTTGCTCTTGTTGATCTGTTTCAGCGCGGAATACTGGGCGCCTTCGAGGCTGCCGCCCGGCTGGCTCCACGTCGTGTAGAGCCTGGGCTCGAACTGGCCGCGTACGACGAAGACATGTGAAGCGGCCGCGATGGACACCGCCATACCGGCAGCGAGAGCGAATTTATTTCGAATGATCATGTCGAACTGTCTCCCAAGAAATCGGTGCTTACGCAGTCTTTGCTGTCTCGACACAGAGGCACGGAGACACGGAGAACGATCTCTGCGGGCAGCGTTAGCCGGCTCTGCGGGCAAGGCGTCGACTTTGCGCCGACGGCGCGCGGGAGGCAGACGACACGATAAATGCAAGACCAACGTGCAATCAGGGTCTTGTATTTGTCGTGTCGTCTGCTTCCGCGTCGGCCGCAACGCGGCCGACACAGTCGACGCCCGGTCTGCGCCTTCTGCGTTGAAATCGTGTTCGTCCTTCGTGTTTCGCGTTCTTCGTGCCTTCGTGTTTTATCTCACCGCCGTCGGCGCAACCGTTGAGCCGGTCCCGCCCTGAATTTTCAGCGGCTGGACGATGAGCGCGAATTCGTAGACCTGCTTGCCCGCAAGCTCGTCGAGCTTCAGGTTCTCGAGCAGGTGGATGCCGTTGACGACAAGCGCGATTTGATGGACCGGATTGCTGAGCGCCGGATCCGGATCCGGCGTGACGCCGACAGGCCCGTTGTCCGAGCCGATCAGCATCGGATCCTGTTTGGCCAGCCACTCCGCCGCCGCTGTCGTGAGGCCGGGATTCGTCTTCAGATAGCGCGCACCGTCGCTGTCCCAGAGGCGGCCCCAGCCGGTGTTGATGATCACGGCGTCTCCTGGCTGCAGCGTCAGCTTCTGGCGTTGCAACGCCTGCTGCAGATCGCCGGGCGTGATCGGATAGGTATCACCCAGCATCGGAACGCCCTTGAGCGCCGCCACGTCAATCAACACGCCGCGTGTGATGAGCGAGCCGACGTGCTCGACGCCGAGCTTCGTGAAGCCATTGCGCGTCGCGACGTCGGCGACTTTGACGCAGTTGTAGAGGCTGTCGCCGATCGTCTGGTGCGTCAGCCCGTCGAATTGCGCGCCCACCTGGCCGAGCTCGGTGAACACGATCTCTTCGTTGCTCCCGCGCCGATTGGGGCCGGCGTTCATGTTCGTCCGCTTCATTTCCATTTCGAAGCGGCGGCCCGACGAGAACGGCATATCGGATTTCAGCACCCGCCCGAGCTCGAATACCTCGCCCGTGCGTATCAGTCGCGTCGCTCGCAGCACCGTTTCCGGCTTCATGTGGTTGCCCGCGCCGCGCTGGTCGGCGGCGCCCCACTTCGAAGGACAGCGCTGGGCGTCAGTGGGGGCTGTCCACGACTGAGCCGTCGCGTGTGACGAGAGCGAGAGTGACAGGACCGCGACGCTGACAAGGATCTTCATGAATGCACCATTCGCAGATTGCCAGATTGGGAGATTACAGAAAGCTCTTCGTAATCTTCCAATCTGCCAATCTTCCAATCTTCCAATTCTTAACGCTTTGCGCTCGGTGTCTCGTCGACGGCGATATCCCCGAGCAGATATTGAATCGCCGCGAGCAGATGGCCGGTCCATCGCTTGTCGGTATACATGATCGTCGTGTGGCCGAGCGGCGTGAAGTAGGTCCGCCCCTTTCCGTATCCCTTGACCCAGGCCACCCCGTAATCCTGATCGGGCCGGGTGCTGAGCTCGCTGAAACGCCCTCCGAATCCTCGATCCGATTTCTCCACGTCGATGCTCATCAGCACGCGCTGCTTCTCGCGCGAGTACGGCGAGTATGGTGGAAAGATGTAGAACTCGTCTGTGTGCGTGAACGGTTCGGTGCCGAAGGGCTTCATGAGCGGGCTGCCCGGGTCGTCGATCTTGAGCACCTGTTCCTCGACGCGATGCTGGCCCGCCCAGCCGCCCATCATGTCGGCAAACTCCGGCCAGTTGAGATTCGCGTAGGTCACGGCGTGGTTGCCGCCGAGGCCGCCCCCTTCACGCACGTAACGAAGAATTCCTTCGCGCACCTCCGGGTCGTTGTGCACCATGCCGCAGACGTTGTTGAAGAACACCGCGTCGAACTCCTTGATCTTCGAATATTTCAGCAGCTCCTGATCGTTGCTGAAGGTCACTTCGAACGCGCCGGTGTACTTCGCCATCAGCTCGAGCATGTAGCTGCCGTGCGGGATCGTGCTGTGCCCCGAATACATCTGAATGTCGGTGACGAGCAGCTTGCGCGGACGCGCCGGTTTCGCCGGCGCCTGGCGCGGGACCGCCGCGTCGATCTGCGCGCGCATCGCAGCGTCGAGCCGATCGCCGCCGCGAATCTGGCCCGCTGGCGTCTTCAGCATGTCGTTCACGCGCGCCGACATCGCGGGCCACATGACGCGCTCGAACGCCTGCAGGTTCTTCACCATGTCGGCTTCGGTCGCGCCGAGCGACTCGACCGTAATCGACAACGGTTTGAGCCCCGCCTTGTATACGGCAAGGAAGAAGTCGCCCACGCCCGCGGCACCCTCGCCGAGTGCCACCGCTCGCGCGCGCGCATTCAGCGCGCTGCGATCGGCGGCCGTGATGTGCAGCAGCTTGTCCTTGACGATCGAAAGCCCGTCGATCGCCTTGATGCCGGCCATTGCCCAGCCGCCCAGATGCGCGCTCACCCCCATCCGCTTGCTACGGCCCTCGAGCGCGGCCATGACGACCTTCGGATCGCCCTTGCTCTCGAGCGCGACGTTCATATCGAGCTCCTCGGCAAGCGTGTCGAGCTCGGCCGGGTTCGACGCATCGGCGCTTGTGATGACGAGCGGTGCGTTGATGGACTTGGCGAACTCGAAAACGCGGCGACGCATCGCGGCGTCGGCGCCGATGTTGTCGACGCGATACGCCATGATCGACTCGGAGATCTCGCGCAGGCGATAGACTACCGCCGCACGCTCGTTGGTCTGAAGGCGCTGATCGAGCGGCTTCGGCACTTCGAAGCTCGTGATCTGCGTGCTGACTGCCTCGACGCTTGCGACGGGCCAGACGTCAGCTTTGGCGAGTGCGTCGGAGAAGGTCATCCCTTTCAACGACGCAGCCGGCACAGCGACACGCCAGCCGAACCACATGTTGTTGTCGGGCGCACCCATGCGAATGGTGGCGAGGCCGCCGCCGTTGGGCCGTTTCGACACAGACGGCACAGGCGGCGCCTGCGCCGCCGCGCCACCGCCGCGGCCGCCTCTGCCGCCGCCTTGTCCCTGGCCCGCAGGGGCAGCCGGACCCTGCTGACCGACGCCGGACGCAGCACTCATCATGACGAAGGCGAAAATCGCCGCCAAAGCACGTGTTCTCATGTGATGTCCCTCACGCGTGATTGTAGTGAAACGCGCCTAGTTTACCGCTAAAGGCATCGGCTGGGTTCAACTTCGGTAGGGCTCAACTTAAGTTGAGCCCTACAGATTTGGTTGAGCCTACAGCGGGTACAGACGCTTCAGCAGTTGAATCTGCCCGGCGTGGTACAGGTCGTGCGCGGCGACTCCGGAGAGGAGCGCGAAGTTGCTGACTTTCATGCCCGCAGGAGTCCGCGGGAGATCTTTCGCCGACAGTCGCCTCACCGCGGCGACGAGCGAATCATGCATATCGTCGAGCAATTGCCGATCGCTTCTCCAGGCTTTCTCCGGCAGCCGGCCCGGGTCGTCACTCGAGGGACGCCGAAACCAGTTCGATCCCTTGAACGCAAAAGAGCCGCGCGCGTCGCCCCTGAATCGGCGCGCCGCGGCGTATTTCCAGTACGCCGCATGCACGGCAATTTCCCAGATGTTGTGGCGATCTTCTGCCGGGCGCCAGGCCGCCTGCGCCGGCGTCACTCGCCTCAGCGATGCGCGAAGGTTCGTGCCGTGCCACGAAGGCTTGTTGTACGCCTGATCGAGGATCGCGAGAAGTTGTGTGATTTCCGGACTCATTGCGCTGCGCGGCGAGGTTGCGGCATCTCGTCCTTCGTGAACCGAGGCAGCAACTCGTCGCGCGTCGCAAGATGGTAGACCGTCGCCGCCAGCACGATTGCCGACTTGATCACATCTTCTTCCACGATGCGCTCGTAGGTATCCAGGTTGCTGTGCCAGGTGTGACTGTCGTACTCGATAGGATCCTGCAGCATGTTGATACCGGGCAGTCCCGCTTCGCTGAATGACGAGTGATCGGAGTTGCCCGACTGCCGGCTGCGCATCGCGTTGGCGCCGAGCACACCGAGATCCTTGAACGGCACGAGCGCCTCGCGAAGCGCGACTGCGGCCGTCGCTGGACCGAACACGGTCATGGAACGCACGCGACCCGTGCCGTAGTCGATGTTCACATAGCCCGAGAATCTGCTGTAGGCCGGCTTCGGCTCTTCGAAAGTGCCGAACTGCTGGCGCACGTAGGCGCGCGATCCGCGCAATCCCTGCTCTTCTCCGCTCCACAGCGCCAGTCTGATCGTGCGGCGCGGCGTTACGCCGATCGCCTTGAGAATACGCACCGCCTCCATCGCCACCGCGCAGCCGATGGCGTTGTCGGTGGCCCCGGTTGCCGCATGCCAGGAATCGAGATGCCCGCCCACCATCACAATCTCGTTGGTCGTGCCGGGAATCTCAGCAGTCGCGTTGAAGCTCGTGCGCCCTTCGGGATAGATCCGATTGACGATGTCGAACTCGAGCTCGACCTTCTCGCCATCCGCCAGCAGCCGCGAGATGCGCCCGTAGTCCTCGTTGCGCAGCACGACCGTTGGAATGGCTCGGCCTGGATCGTACGTGTTGTTGGCAAACGCGCGAATCTGGCCGTGGTCGCGGCCGGCATCGTTCACGCGCACGAGCGCGCCGGCCGAGAGCAGAAACTCGTACAACTGTGCGGTGATTTGCGTATTCGTCAGTGGCTGACGCTCTGGCGCCGTTGGTTTCTGAGTCGAGGGCGGCGCGCCGCGTCCGGCCGCCGGAGGTGCGTTCAGGATCTGGAGCACCTCGCGATCTTCGCGGCGCTCCGGCACGTCGTTGAACGTGACGGAGACCTGCTGGTGCGCGCCGACGAGAACGATCTTCCCTTTCACCTTTTCCCGTAATGCCTCGAGGTGCGCCGACAGCTCCTGTTTCGTCGGGCGCACCGGCAGCGTAATCTGCACAACCGCGGCCTGGACCGGCCCCTTCGTGCCGGGCGTCCAGGCAAGGGCCTCGGCGACGAGATGATCTTTGACTGGCGAGGTGATATGAGCGGCGAGCCGCTCGTTCAGCCAGCCGGGATTGCCCCAGTCCCACGGCTCCATCCGGCCGTTTTGCAGTCCCCAGGATTCGAGCTGCGTGACAGCCCACTCGCCGGCCGCCCTCAGATTGGGCGACCCGGTCGGCCGCGGGCCATATCGGTCGGCCAGCATGTGCGCCGTGCGCAGGATCCGCGAGTTGGTTGTCGCCTCCTGCCTGATCTTCCAGAACGTATCGTGGTCGACGCGCTCCTGTGCGTGCGACGACACCACCACGGCGACCACAACGAGCGCCGGCGTCACTTTCTCGAGCACTGGGACTCTCCGCTTTCTTACACCTTCTGCGTCGCCGCCCACTCGACGAGCGTCGTCGGACGAATGCCGGACTCGCGCTCGAGGCCGGCGATGTCGGCGTCGTAGCCGACGCGCTCGAACCATTCGAGCATCAAGGCGAAGTCTTCGCTGTTCTTCCGCACTTCCGACATCGGAATCTGCACGAACGTGATCGTCCGGCCAAGGCCCCTGCTCAACGCAGCGGCCACGTCGGGCATCGTCGCAGAGTCGCCGGCGAGGTCGATCTCGCGCCGGTTCAGCTTCTCCGCATCGGTGAACGCTCGGGCCGCGTGCAAGCCGATGTCGCTGACGGCGATCATCTGCAGCTTCAGCGCCGGCGGCATCGCCGCATAGAGGTTGTCGCCGTTCAGAAACCAGGCCGAGGTGAGATTCTCCATGAAGAACACAGGGCGGAGGATGACATGCGACGGAAAGCCCAGCCCGCGAACCGTGTCCTCCACGCGGTACCTATTGTCGAAATGCGGGATCCCCGTCTTGCGATGCGCCGATCCCACAGACGTGTAGACGAAGTGCTGCACGCCCGCATCGCGCGCCAGCGTAGCGATGCGCTTGCCCTGCTCTTCTTCGCCCTCCACGCCCGCTTCCCACGTGTTCTGTACAGCGAATACGCCCCAAGCGCCGCTCAACGCGTTTCGAAGCGACGCGGCGTCATTGAGATCGCCACGCACCAACTCGGCGCCCGTGTCCGACGCAACAGCTTTCGCCGCGTCGCTCTCCAGATTGCGCGTCATCGCGCGCAGCTTGAACCCCTTGCCCGCCAGCGCGCGCGCCGTCGCACCGCCCTGTTTTCCCGTCGCCCCGGTAATCAACACCGTCCGTTCATTTGCCATCGCTATGACTCCCCGACTCTCCCGACTCCCCGACTCCCCGACTCCCCGACTCCCCGACTCTGAACTAGTTTTCCTTCTGAATCAGTTTCATCGCGAGCGCGATCATGGATCCGACGTCCGCCACATTTGCGGGCAGCACGATCGTGTTGCCTTTCTTTGCCAGTTCGCCGAACTGCCCGATGTACTGCTCGGCGACGCGCAACTGCACTGCTTCCTGTCCGCCAGGCAGTTTGATGGCCTCGGCCACGCTGCGGATACCCGCAGCGGTTGCGGTCGCGACCGACGTGATAGCTGCCGCCTCCCCTTCCGCTTCGTTGATCTGCTGCTGCTTGCGGGCCTCCGACTGCTTGATCACTTCCTGCTTCATGCCTTCCGCGGTGTTGATGGCGGCATCGCGCGTGCCTTCGGACGTGAGAATCACCGCGCGCTTCTCGCGTTCGGCCCGCATCTGCTTCTCCATCGCAGCGAGAATGTCGGCGGGCGGCGTGATGTTCTTGATCTCGTATCGCAGCACCTTGACGCCCCATGCCTCCGACGCCTTGTCGAGCTCGCTGACGACCTGCGTGTTGATGTTGGTGCGCTCCTCGAACGTCCTGTCCAGATCGATCTTGCCCACCTCGCTGCGCAGCGTCGTCTGCGCGAGCTGGCTGATCGCAAACATGTAGTCGGAGATGCCGTACGACGCGCGCTCAGGGTTGAGGACCTTCAGGTAGAGCACGCCGTCGACGCCGACCTGCACGTTGTCGCGGGTGATGCAGACCTGGGCGGGGATGTCGACGGCCGTCTCCTTCAGCGAATGCCGGTAGCGGATGACGTCGACGAAGGGCAGCAGCACGTGGAATCCCGCGTTCAGGATGCCGTGAAACCGCCCCAGCCGCTCGACGACGTACGCGCTCTGCTGCGGCACGACGACGGCCGTCTTCGCCACGATGATGAGCACGAGGAAGGTGAGGATCAGCAGCGCGACTAACCCACCGGTCATGAGCGCTCTCTTTCTGGTTTGAGAAAAATCATCAGTCGATCGACGTCGACCACCTTGCACCGCTCGCCGCGCGCGATTGTCGCGGCATCCTGGTTGCGCGCGGACCACACCGTGCCCCGCAGCTCCGCGCGTCCGACGGCGCCTGCCGGGATGTCCTCGAGTGGAACGGCGATGTCTCCGACGAGCGAGTCAACGTCTTTACCCGGGCCGTCGAGCTCCATCCACCTCAATAGCGGGCCGCGAAAGAAGAGCAGCGAAACGATTGAAATGCTCGAAAACAGCATGAGCTGCAGCCAGACCGGTCCTGCCCAGTCGAGCACGTGAAGGCCGGCTATCGCCAATGCGGCGATGCCGAAGAAGATGACGTAGAAGCCGCCCGACGCCGCCATCTCGAGGGCGACGAGAATGAGGCCGATGACCAGCCAATGCCACCAGAGCACGGGCGCAATTGTAGTCGATAGTCGACAGTCGCCAGTCGATTAGTCGCCAGTCGCCAGTCGACAGTCGGTCTGGTCGTTCGTCCATGGTCGACGGCACGTAGGCCGGCTTCAGCCGGACCCGACTGCCAGCAGCTTCTCAATCACGATTTCGTCAATGTAACGGCCATCGATCCTGGCTTGCCGCTCGGCTGCGCCGACGATGCGGAAGCCGTGGCAGAGGTAAGTTTGGAGCGCCGCCTCATTGTCGGCTCGCACGTAGGTGAAGAACTTCTCGTAGCCCTTGTGCCGCGCCGCTTCACAGGTCGCGGCGAACAGCCGGCCGGCTATGCCCTGCCGGCGCCGATTGAGGTCGACGTACGTGCCGATGACGCCGACGTGGTCGAATGCGTGGGTGAAGTCCGCAAACGGCGACACGTCCTGGAAGCCGACGACGCGGTTGGATGCCGTGTCGAAAGCGACGAGAAAGATACCGCGTGCGGGGAAGCTGCGAATGAACTCGCGTTCCTGCTCGACGGTGACGGGTGTGTCGAGCGCCGTGTAGCAGCGCGCCGCGATGATCGGATTGAGGATCGCCGCAACGTCTTCGGCGTCCTCAATCCTCACATCGCGAATCTCGATCATCGTCTTTTCACAGGAGAGTAGGAGAATAGGAGGTTTTCTTTTGAAAAGAATTCTCCTAGCCTCCTAATCTCCTGTTTAGAGACCTTCTACTTCGCGAGCGGATCCGGCCTCACTTGGAACTGCATCACCTTGCTCGTCGTACCTTTGCCGGTTTCCATGTGGAACGGCGCGCGCGTGCTGATCGTCGCCCACAGTCCCTTGCCCTTCCAGCCCTTCGCCGGATCGTCGATGCGTCCGTCCATCCACTTCGTGTAGAACCCGGTCGGATACGGCACGCGCATCACCACCCATTGGCCGTCCTTCAGCGCAAGCAGCGCCTCGGAGGCGTTGCCCGTATTGATCGGCGTATTGGGTCCGAGGCCTGACGTGTCGAACTGATCGACCCACGTGTAGTAGCTGCCCTCGGCACTGCCATTGTCGGTAACCCCTGTGAACTGCGGCAGCGGCTCCGGATGGAGCGTCCAACCTTCGCGGCAGTGTTGTCCCGTCGCTTTCGGCCCGTTCAGCGGGCCCTTGCACTTGCGGCGATCGAAGCTCGCGAGGTGTCCGCTCGACAACGCCGACCACATCACGCCGTTGCGATCGACGTCGCCGCCGCGCGGCGAGAACCCAAGGACGTCGGCTTTCGGATCGGTAATCGAGGGCAACTCGTAGATCTCCGTCAGTGCGGTTTCGGATGGGTTCGGCCCGGGAATCACACGCATGATGGCGCCGGGGAACCCGAGGCTTGTTCCCCAGATCGATCCATCCGGCGCCGGCGACACGGCGTAGAACGGATAGCTCACGCGCCGATCCTTCGTGGGGTCCATCGGCTGATCGGGCTCGGTCCAGGCGTCGCGCTTGCCGTTGCCGTTGGTGTCGACAATCAGCGGAGTCCATCCTTGCGACGCCACTTCGTCGCCGGTCTGGTCGAACATCTTCGTGTTGAGCCAGCCGAGCACCTGCCCGCCGCCGCTCGTCCACAGCGTGCGATTGGCGTCTTCGCCAAACATCAAGTGATGCGTGGCGTAACACGTCCTGATGTGCGTGAGCTTCTTGGTCTGCGGGTCGTACATCTGCAGATGGCGGCTCGCGTTGTTGACCGGGAACACCTTTGCCGACGGATGCGTAGATCCCGCCTTGCAGAAGTCAGGATTGTCGAACGGCGACACCGCCGATGTCAGCCACAACCTGTTCTTTTCGTCGAGCATGGGGTTGTGCACGTTGTTCTTGCTCGTCCAGATGACTTCGTCTCCCCAATACGGCGAAGGTGCCGGCATCTTCGGATTGGTCGGCGGCGTGTTCGGATCGCGCACCGAGAGAGGAATGCGGGTCACCTCATGCTTCACCGGATCGAGCACCGGCACGTAGTCCGAGCTCAGCTCGAGCGCGCCGTAGATCGGCCCGTACGGATTCAGCCGCGGGTTCCGGCGATCGGTCGACACGGAATCGTGCAGGTACGATTTGGGATCGGCCCAATCCCACTGCGTGATCACGATGTTGCGCTCGATGCCGCGCGGGCGCTGCGGCGCTGCGGGCACCTCGCCGGCGGCGATCCGATCGGTCCAATCGGCGAACATCTCGAGCGCGCGCCGCCGCCCGAAGTTATTGAGCCCGTTGCTCATCTGCCCACCGGCCTGCCCCGACTGAATGCGCCGATCCCATGCCGCGACCGACGAGGCGAACGTGCCGACCTCTTTCGGAATCTCGCGCATCCCCTTGGTGCCAATCTGATGGCATGCCGTACAACCGCCGGACTTCAGGGCACGCAGCCACTGCGCCTGGGACTGCATCGTCGGCGAAATGCCGTTTCCTGTTTCACCGGTGCCCGGGAACTCGCTCTTGTCGGGTACCTTCATCATCGAGAACCAGTAGCCCGCGGGGTAGTACTCGGCAGCGGCGCGTGGATTCGGCGCCGGCACTGCTGTGAGGTTCAGGATCTTGCCGGCCACTGCCTGGGTCTTCGGCGAATCGACGAGCCCGTATCCGCGCACCCACACGTTGTAGCTGGCCTTCGGCAGATCGGGGATGAGATAGCGCCCGCGATCGTCGGTCGCGACGATCTTCACGAACTTCGTGGGCAGGTCTGATGTCTCAGCGATCACCCACACGCCCGCTTCCGGCCCTTTCGGACCGGTCACGGTTCCGCCGAGGTCGTCGTTGTCGATCGGAATCGCGCCGCCCGCCTGCTGAGCGCTCATCGGGCTACGCGAGACAAGGAGAAGTCCGACGCCGAGCACCGCGACAAAGATAAACGCCAGATGCAGCCGTCTCATATGCCCTCCCTCTAAGACCTTCACAGGAGATTAGGAGCTTAGGAGAATTCTCAGTTTTTCCGAAGCACTTTTCCAGGTCTTGCCGACGTCATAGCCTTGCCGTCGAACACCACCTGCCCGTTCACGATGACCGACGAAAATCCTTCCGCGTACTGGTGCGGCTTCTCGAAGGTCGCCATGTCGCGCACGCGCGCGGGATCGAAGACGGTGATATCGGCCTTCATACCCGGCTTCAACACGCCCCGATCGTTCATGCGGAGGCGCTGCGCCGGAAACGACGTCATCTTCCGGATCGCGTCTTCGAGCGTGATGACGTTCCGCTCGCGGACGTAGACGCCGAGCACGCGCGGGAACGTACCATAACTTCTCGGGTGAGGCACGCCCTCGCCCAGAATCTGCACCCACCCGTCCGAGGCGATCATCGTCGCTGGATGACGCATCACGCGCTCGAGATCCTGCTCGTTCATTGCGTGGTACACCCCCTGGCAGTTTCCCTGCTCGACGATCCACAGCGCGGCTTCCGCGCCGTTTTCGATCGTCGGCTCCGTGCCGCGCATCCGCGCGACGTCAGCGAGATTCTTCCCGGCCAGCGAGGCGTCGAAGTCGCAGTGTGCGAGGAACACGTTCTTCGGATCGCCGCCGCCGCGCGTGTCTCGAATGAAACCGGCAGTTTCTGTTGCGATCTCCTTGCGTGTCGATGGATTCTTGAGGCGCACCAGCATCTGCTCGCGGCCTCCTTCCTGCGCCCACGGCGGAATCATTGACGACACGAATGAGTTGCTCGCGGCGGTGTAAGGATACACGTCGCTCGTTGTGTCGACGCCACGGGCCCGAGCGGCATCGAGAAGCTTCAGCGTCTCAACGCTTTTGCCATAGTTCTTCGGGCCCGATCACTTTGTGATGCGTGACCTGGGTCGGCAGGCCGCCCTCCTCGCCGATGCGGATCGTCTCTCGCACGCTGTCGAGCACGCCGAAGGCCTCGTCGCGCATATGAGAGATGTGGATGCCGCCGTACTTGCCCGCGACCTTCGCGAGCTCGATCACTTCTTCGATCGGCGTGAACGCGCCCGGCACATAAAAGAGGCCGGTGCTCATGCCGATACGCCCCCGCTTTCATACCGTCTTCGACGATGCCGCGCATCTTGTCGAGCTCGGCCGGCGTCGGACGCCGGTTGGCGCGGCCGAGGACTGCCTCGCGTACCGAACCCTGTCCGATGAACGACCCGACGTTGATCGATTTCTGCGTCGCATCGAGCTTGTCGAGGAACGGCCCGAGCGGAACCGCCGAACCCCCGTCGGGACCCTCAATCAGCGTCGTCACTCCCTGTCTGATGTAGTTGTCCGCGCTCGGCAGCTGGAAGATCGTCTCTCGTGCGTGGTTATGAATGTCGATGAAGCCCGGCGACACGATCTGTCCGCCCGCGTCGACGACGCGCACTGCCGAATCGGAAATCGCGGGTGCGACGAGCGCGATGGTGTCGCCGCGTACAGCGACGTCGGCGCGATACCATGGGCTGCCGGTGCCATCGATGATCCGGCCGTTGCGGATGACGAGGTCGTATGGTTGCGTTTGCGCCGTCACCGCCGCGGCTACACAGATCCCGCCGAGAACGGCTACGACCCTCTTTATCATCATGGTTTCCTGCACGAAAAATTCGCCGCCTCGTCTGTGCTTCCCGTTCCCTTATATACCGCCACCTGCGGGTACGGGCACAAGGGCCGCGTGCGATCGACCTTTCCGTCGGTCAGATGCGACGCGATGATCTGCTGTGGAGCGCTGCCCTTAGCCATCCATTCTTCGATGACCGCTACCTTGTCGAATGTATCGGTGCCCACGCCTCCCTGGCAATGGTTCATGCCAGGAACCATATAGAGCTGAATGGACTTTCCGACGGCACTCGGCCCGACGGCCTTCACGACGCGGTTGAAATAGCCGACGCTGGTGGACGCAGGATTCTGCTGATCGCTCCACCCGTGATACAGCAGAAGTTTGCCGCCGCGCGCGAAAAACGGCTTGAGATTGTGGCCCGCGGTGTTCAGCACGGCCGCCGCTTGATCCATCTTCGCCACGTCCGTCGTTGGGTCGAAGCGCGCAGGATCCCATGCGGCATCCTTCGCTACGAGATATTTGTAGGTCTCCGACGCATTCGAAAACGGCTGCGGTCCGGCAAGCGTTCCCCACAGCAGTTCCGATCCGGGCTGCAGCAAGGACGAGTATAGAACCTCGCCGGTTTTTGGAAGTTTGACGTCCGAATAAAGCGCACGTGCGGTCTCGACCTGCTCGGCGGTGAGACACGACGGCCCATCTGCGTCTTTGCACTGAAGCACTTTCGGATCGAAGCGGCATGACGGTGGATTCTCGATGACGCCGTCTTTCACGCCGTCCTTCGTGTCGCACGCGTCCATCACCGCCTTGTGGACGGCCGGATACTTCTCCGGCGGAATGTAGCTGCCGGACGTGCGATGCACGAATCGATGCAGCACCATGCGCACCGCGTGCACGCGCGATCGTATGTCGGGTGGCGCGCCAGCGACGATGGCGTCGAAGTCTTCGGGGTACATCGACGCCAGCGTCAACCCCTGGTTGCCACCGGTCGAACAGCCATTCCAGATAGAAGCCTTGACCTTGTCGCCGTAGTACGCGCTCACCGCCGCTTTCGCCTGCACCGCCATCTCGTGCAAAGAGCGATGCGCGTAATCGACGAGCTTCTCGGGATGTCCGACGGCGAACGACGCGCCTGGCGTCGTGTGGCCTGTATCCGTGCTTACCGCGGCATATCCGAGTGCGATAGCCGCCGCCAACGGCTGATAGCTGATGGTGCCGGCCCAGCCGCCGTTACCCACGGCCAGCAACTTTCCATTCCAGCCAGATGCAGGCAGCCACACTTCAATCTTGATGTCTGAATCCGCAGTCGGCGTACTCGTCAGCGCCACTCGGCAGAAAGCCGGCGCGGCAGCCATCGCGCGGGCAAGAGCAGGAGGAACGCCGCGGCCTGGCGGAGTGGGAGGGGTAAACGCGCCTGCAGCGACGGCGCTCGACGGAGGTGACCGTCGCGTTCTGGAGCCGCAGGGACGACAAACTCTCGCACGACGCTGGCGCCGCGGCCGGCCGCTGCTGCACGGGCGCGAGCAACGCAAGAAGAACGGTGACTCCGGCGACCCTGGAAGACGCCATACGGCCTCCTTAAAAGCGCTCGCGCAATTCGAGATCGGCTTCAATGTCTTTCTTTTCACGGTGTACTGGCAACAACTTTTTCTGCACCATGAACGGCAGCTGGTCTTCGAGATGCGGCGACCCGGGCTGCGTCGCGTTGCCGTACCCGAGCAGGCACTGCGCACGCTGAGTGCGCGAGAACTCGATAGCGCAGACGATGGTCTCGCCGCTGGCCGCGTAATACCTGTCGCCCTCGCCCCGCCCCTCTGTCGAGGAACGCCGGGTAAACGCGATCGTCCGGAAGAGCCCCGAGCCGCCGGGACCGCCATTTCCGGGGAGATCGGCGTTCCCGCTTGCGAAACGAAACACGTCGCCCCACTTCACGTCCAGCGCGCCGTACCGCTTCATGCACTCGTCGGCTGCCGCCGAGAGCGCCGCCGCCGCCCCTGCGGCATCGGCGAGGCCGTGAGCGGAGGTGAGCGGCCGTTCGGGGTCGTACTTGACGCCAAGCTTGCTGTCCATCCCACCGGTTGCGGCAGAAAAATACCGGTCGACGAACAACTGAAATAGGACGGCGCCCCGGCTGTCGACATCGGTATGGCGATCCCACGCCGCAAGCACCCGTCCGGCATCGGTATTCCCCGCCGCCGCGATGAGGTCGGGGAGCACTCTGTCTGCGAGCTCCATTCGCGTCGAATGCTTCTTCGCGAGGAGCTGTTCGTAGCCGATCTTCGCGTCCTCGGTAATCATGCGCAGCGAGCGGAGCGTGCGCATCTGCGGAAGCGCTTCGCCGGTCGGCGCGACATACGCGGGAAACTTCGTGCGGTCGAGGTTCGGCAGCGTCATCAGCCAGGGAGGCTCGTTGGCATTCTGGTGCCATCCGCTCGGCGGATCGACGGATTTCGGAAGCTCGTCGAACGAGAGGTAGTCGGTCCAGAGGGTCTCGGACGTGTCGCCGGGCACGACCCGCGACCAATATTGGTAGTCGCGCACCCGCCGTCTCGGCACGAGGCCGTCGAATACGAACATGATGTGCTTCTTGTCGTCGGCGTAGTTGGCGTGCCACATCGGCACCGACATCATCCGCAGCGCCGATTGAAATTCCTGGAGCGATCGCGCTTCGCCCATGCGGAACCATTGCTCCAGCATCTTCGGACGATCGAGCCCGGCCACGCGCATCGCGATTGTCACGCCGTTCTCGTCGAAGACGACAGGTCCATGGACGCTGCGCCGGATGTCGAGACGCTCTTCGCGCAGCGAGCCATCGGGTTGTTTCACCTTCAGCGTGCGCGCCTCGCGCTCGAACGGCCGCAGAGCGCCGTCGAAGACATATTGATCGTTCTGAACGGTGAGCCTGTAGAAGTCGACCGTGTCGATCGTGTTCACGGTGCGTCCCCAGCCGGTGTGCCGGTTGAAGCCGACCACCGCCACCGGAAACCCGACTTGCGGCGTGCCCACCTGATCGTAATCAGGGCCGATCAGGTGCACCTGCATGTAGCGGTAGAACGTGTTGCCCCAGGACAGATGCGGGTTGATGAGGAGCATCGCGTTGCCGCTCGCCGATTTGCCAGGGCCGATCGCCCAGGTGTTGGACCCCGCCGCAAGCTCAGTGTCGTTATTGGTCGCGGGGGCCCCTCGTTCCCCTCCGTCCGCGCGTTGATTCTTGAGCAGCGCCGCGACTTCCGTGTTCATCCGCGCGCGCGAGCCCATGTAGCCGTAATGCACGGCGCGCAACGGATGCTGCACGACGTCGACGCCCGACACGGGCAGCACGACACGAAACTGGGCGCCGATCGCGCTCGGGTTCTTCGCCGCAAACTCGTTGATACCGCGCGCAAACTCGTCGAGGTACTTGCGGAACCGCGGATCCTGTGCATCGTACCAGCGTTTGGCGCGCTCCGGCACTCCGTTCAGCTGCACCCATCGATCGAGCTCGAGGTTGTCGTCGCCGCCCCAGTACTCCGCCGCACGCCCGCGCGATTCGCCGTACAGGCGCAGCAGAAGGTCGGCGTGGTTTCGCATCTGGGCCCAGCCATGCGCGTAGAACATCGCCTCGCGATCGGCCGCATAGATGTGCGGCACACCGTACCGATCCCAGAGAATTTCGGTGGACCCGGCGCCGATGGATTGTGCGGAAGAAAAAGGTTGTGCGGAGCAGAGGGCGATCGCGGCGGCTGCGACACCGGCGTGCGTGAAGCGCGTCATAATGGCATCACCTCGGCTGTCTTTCCCCATAGTTGTCTCACAATAGGCCCGACGACTTCTACTTCGCCCGTCGTCCAGAACCGCTCGGTTCCCACCCCGGAGGCGCCGCTAATCAATCCGGCTGATTCAAGGCGGCGCCGCAGCTCGCGCGCAACAGGGGTCGCAGGGTCGATGATGCCGACCGCCGGTCCCGCGACCTCCTGAATGAGAGGCCGCAGGAACGGATAGTGCGTGCATCCCAGGACGATGATATCTGCGCCCCTGTCGACGATCGGCCGCACGTAGCGCTTGACCAGCGCGCGCGTCTGGTCCGATGCGAGCTCGCCCTTCTCGACCTGATCGGCCAGCCCAGGGCAGGGTTGAATCACGAAGTCCACGTCCGAGCCGTAATTTGCGAGCAGCTTGCTCATGTTCGGGCTCGACAGCGTACCCGTCGTCGCGAGGACGCCGACGACGCGCGACCGCGTGCGCGTGGCGGCGGGTTTCACCGCCGGCTCGATCGCCACGATTGGAACGGCGAAGCGCGCCCGAAGGGACTCGACCGCGATCGCCGTCGCCGTGTTGCACGCAACCACAACCGCCTTCGCACCTTCACCCACCAGGAAGTCCGTAATGTTAGTAGCACGGTCGATCACGAACTGCGGGGAGCGGTCGCCGTAGGGCGCGCAACCTGAATCGCCGACGTACAAGAAGTGTTCATGTGGCAGCTCCTGCACGAAGCGCCTGCAGGACTGACAGTCCGCCGACACCCGAATCGAAGACCCCTATCGGATTCTGATCTGCAACCATTTGCCTGCTGATGTCGTCATGCATTCTACATTCGATAACCACGGCGTCGCGGCTGCGTATTACCACGTGAAGTACCGCGGCAACGATCGCACGACACGCCGCGTCTAAGGTCCAGGAGCGCGAACATGCAACGATGTGCGGCGGCTGTGCTCGTGTTGTGCGTGTTGCTTCTGCACGCGAATCCCGCAATCGCACAGTGGAATTCCGCAAGCGGACGCGCACGCGTCTCTTTCACGTCCGTGCACCAGTACGTTGCCGGCGAAGCCATTCCGAGACAGCTCGCAATGCCCCCGAACATCGTCGTGTCCTCGATGTATCGACCGCTTTTCGAATCGATGCTGCGCCAATCGCCGACCTTCCGACGCCAGTGCATGCGGATCGCCGCAGAGGCGTCGCTGACGGTTCATGTCGCGATTACGCAGCCCTCTCCAGGCTATGACGTCCGCGCGACGACGCGGTTGACGCGGAACGGCAGGGGCCATCTCTCTGCCGCGGTCCAGATCGCACCTAAAGACGTAGAAGAGCTCATCGCTCACGAGTTCGAGCACATCATCGAGCAACTCGACGGCGTGAATCTCGCCGCCCATGCGGCGCAGCGTCACACCGGCGTCACCGCCATCGGCCACGGCCGTGACATGTTCGAAACCATGCGCGCGAAGCGCGCAGGCCTGAAGGTCGTGTCTGAACTTGGGCTATGAAGACCGCAGCTATCTCGCTGGCTCTCGGCTTGATGCTGACCGTCGAGCAACGAGATGGCCACCGCTCGAGCCACGACCCGCCATCTGCATCGGTGAGCGCTGACGGACGATTTGTCGCCTTCACGACGTACTCCCGGCTGGTGCCCGCAGACGCCGATAATGAGAGCGATGTTTACGTGCTCGACAGAGCCGGACAGCAGGTGACACTGGAAAGCCCGGACGCCGGCGGGCCCTCGGGAGGCACCCGTCACCCGAGCATCAGCGGTGACGGACGGTTCATCGTCTTCGAACGCGCCGATCTCGTCGTCCTCCACGACCGCGAAAAGGACGTCACGACGATTCTCGGTGAGGGACAACAGCCGACGATCGCCGAGAACGGCCGCGTCGCGTTCTTCGTCGCGACAGGCCTCGATCGCGCGGCCGGCATCGACATGAACGGCCAGAAAAGCGACGTCTATTCAGTCGATCTCGCGGACGGTCAAGCGCAGCGCGTCAGCGTTGGAATGCAGAGTATCGACCCGCAAGTCGCCTCGAGCGTGGCCCCCAGCACGAGCAGCGACGGCCGTTATGTCGCGTTCTCATCGAAACGGCAGGCGCCCGGCAGTACCGGAGACATCACCGCTGGTCTTCGTGCGCGATACCACGCTTGCATGTCACGAGACTGGTGGGGGCTGGATGGAGCCCTCGCTGAGCGGCGATGGACGCTTCGTCGCCTTCGTCGGCTACTCAAACCGGGTGCCGCACATCTTTGTCGCAGACCTGATCGCGGGCACGACCCGTGTCATCACGAACAGCGTGCGGCGAGGCCTCGCGAACGGCCAGAGCGCACAGCCGGCGATGTCGTCCAACGGACGATTCGTCGCGTTTCAATCGGAGGCGAACGATCTCGTGGCCCTCGAGGATTTCAATCTCCTCTGGGACGTGTTCGTCCTGGACCGCACGACCAACGCCATCACCCGCCTGAGCGGCGATCAAGGCGAGGCATGGATGGAACCGAGCAGCGGGCCGTCCATCAACGGAACCGGTTCGATCGTCGCCTTCTCGTCTCGCCATCCGACGGACGCGTCGGACAAGCGGAATGACTTCGATCTCTGTACGTTGCCTCGGTTCAAACAAGCGCTTTCCGTCTTAGTTCATGCTGGAAAATCGCACTCTGGCTGGCTCGCTTTGTGTGCAGTTTTTTCAATGCTCTGACTTTTTGCTTCATTCACGTTCGCCGGTACACGTACCAGAACCAGCCCGAGAGCGGTCCCGACGGATAGACGCGAAACAATTTGTACTCACGACCGAGTGAATCGACGATTGCCGCGTCGCGGGCAATTCGTCTGGATCGAAGCTGTGCATCACCACCCATTCGGGTGCAACTTCGGGCGGTGGCTCCGATGACACGTACTCGAGTCCCTTACCGGCCGGCAGTGACGGCTGGTAGTAGCTGAGAACCGTTCGCTGCCGGAATTCGTGGTCGCCTCCTATCCGCAGCAGCGACTCGGACGTGTTCGCGGCGATATCCTGCATAGCTCGGCTGTATTGGCCTCTTCCGTCTCTCAAGAGTCGTGCGGTGTCAAGGCTGTTGGCGATCGCGAACGCCGCAAATGCCAGGAGGGAAATCAGGCGGCCCATCCGGCTCCGATCGAACAGGCGGCCCAGTAACATCCCCATCAAGAGCAGCACGCCGGTCGCGGGCACCAGGAAGTAGCGAGGCAGCACGAACCCGGGGTTGGTGAAGATGACGACCGCCGCAGGGGCACCGGCGCACAGCATTGCCATCAATACCCACGCATCGTCTTTCTCCCGCCGCAGCGCTCGAACTCCAGTAACGACGACCGCCCCAACGATTGCCAGGGCTATCAGCGACCAGAACGGACTACGCGGAAGGCCCAGCAGGAATGCGGCTGTCTGACCCACCACATCGAACATCACAGACGGGTTTGCGCCGAGCACGTCCATGTGCCGAATGAAGACGACGTACAGGCCGATCAGGAACAGGAGCGGGAAGCCATGATATTGAAGGGCGAAGGATGCCAGCCCGCGAGGGCGATCGCTCTCCCCGAGAAAGCGCACCAGCGTCCACGTCACGATGGCGAGGAACGCTTCGACGAAGAGCACATGAGCGAGCGTTCCAAGCGCGCAGGCCATCCAGAAGAGAGCCATGCTCGCGATCGAACGACGCTCGAGCGCCCGATCGATCGCGACAAGCGCGAGCATCGTGAAACAGACCATCAGGCCGTATCCGCGCGCTTCCGATGCGTAGTTGATCATCACGAATGCGCTGCCCAATAGAGCGGCGGAGAACAACGCGGCAGATCGCCCCCATCGCTTCGCGAACGCGTACGCAGACGCGATCGACACCGTGCCGGCGATCGCCGAGTGCAGCCGCAGCAAGACAGGAAGCGATCGATCGCCGAACACGTACAGCCAGGTGGTATTGAGCACGTGGTTGTTGTCAACCTGCGCCTGGGTTGCGAAGACGACATCCGACAGCCGCGCCAGCGAGCGCGCGACTTCGACCGACAGGATCTCGTCGAGCCATAGGTCGCCGCGGCTCGCCAGCAGGCGCACCAGAAAAGCTGCCGTGAGAAGCGTCGCGAGTATCGGCCCGACTGGGAGAGTCCTGGGCGCGGTCGAAGGCGGGAGAGGCTTCTTAGCGCGCCGTCGCCTGGTCATCGGCTCGCAACCGTTCCAGCAGCTCGCGCACGGGTGTCAGATCCGGTCTCGTCGACAAGGCGATCTCCAGATGCTCGATGGCTTCGCGCGAACGCGCGGGTACGTCGGCAAGCACGATGCCGAGATTGACACGGGCTTCCGCGCTCTCTGGCCGTTTCCTGACAGCGGCTTCGAGATGAGCGATGGCGTCGGCGTGCCGCTCGGGCAGATCCATCAGCAGCGTGCCGAGATTGTAGTGGGCGCGAAAGTGATCGGGCTCGAATCGAAGAACCGACTCGTAGTGCCATATCGCACTGAGAATGCGATCCGGCACGTCCACGGCCGCGTCGCCAAGCTTCATGTGAGCGAGCACGAGATTGTTCCTGGCTTCGGGATACGCGGGCCTGGCGCGCAGCGCTGCCTCATAGGCATCGATGGCCTCGGAGAGGCGATTTCGGCTCGCCAATTCAGTCCCGAGATTCTGGTATGCCATCCAGGACTGCGGGTTCTGCCGGATGACATCGCGATAGAGCGTCTCGGCGTCCCGGTAGACCGCGCTGCGATTCCAGGTCAAGACTCCCAGCGTCACGATGACGCCTGCTGCAAGGACCCGCTGCATCGCCGGCCCGAATCGTTCGGTGGACATGGCCAGGACGCTCGCAACCGGCACGATGACGCCGAGACTTGCCAGATATTGAAAGTGATCGGCGACATACGAAAAGATGAACGGAAAGACGTTCACGAAACCGAGCACGGGGACGAGCGTGCCGACGAAAAACAGATATCCCGCGAGAGGCCCGCGCCTGCCCGCCAACCAGCCTCCGCCAAGGCTACGGCGGTCCACCGGAGCTTTAGCGAAGGCGGAAGCGGTCTGCGAAGGAGGCGCAAAGGCGGGATGCCGGCGCGCAACAACTCCGAGCGCAACGGCCATAGCCACGGCCGCTATCGAGAACAGATACTGCCATGGCGCTGACGCGTCGATCGTCCAGCGCGGATACATGAAATTGAGACCCGCCGGCCAGAACAGCTTCGCGAAATAAAACCAGATGACACGGCCGGCGAGAAGCAGCCGTTCGACAAAGGAGAGCGTGAAGTCGGCGCCTCGCGCGCCGATGATGTCGTGCTCGAACCAGATTGTGAAAGCGCCGGCAATGGCCGCCGCGACAAACCAGGGAATCAGCGGAAACACGTCCCGCCGCCATTCCAGCCTGCCGCGCCGCCACCACAAAACCAGGAGCAGTGCGGCGGGCAGGGTCGCGGTCACCGTCTTGCTGAGCAGCGCGCAGACAAAAAGCGCGAATGACAGCCAGTAGTCGACAGCCCTGACGGGCTGTGCCACCGATGTGGTTGCGGGTTTCGTCTCGACGAAGCGCAGATACACATACGCCGACGCCAGATAGAACACCGCCGAGAGCGTGTTCTTCTGTTCAGATATCCAGGCGACCGATTCGACGCACACCGGGTGCACCGCGAAGATCAGTCCCGCGAAAAGCGCACCCCGCACCTCGAGCCGCCTCAGAATGAGGACCAGAAGGAAGGCAGCCGCCGAGTGCAATGCAACCGCGGCAAGGTGATAGCCCACGAGCGAATCGCCCCAAAGGCGATGCTCGAGCCAGAACGCGGAATGCAGCATGGGATAGTACTGCTGCGTCGCGCCCACTTCGGTCCAGATGCGCCACAACCCACCGAGCGATCGCAATTCCGGCAGCGTGATGTGGCTCAGATCGTCCCACAACAACCCGCCGTTCAGCGCGGGAAGATATGCGACGAAGACAGCACTCAGAATCAGCATCCACGCATAGTCGCGGGGAGCCGTCATCTGCGCCCTTTGTGCCACCGGCCGGCGTTTCACGTCGAATACATATCACAAAGAAAAAGGGCGACGGCCCTGTCGAACCGTCGCCCCACGTCCACTTTCTACTTTCTACTTTCTACTTTTTACTTTCAGCGTCAGAAGATGTACCTGATCGACATCTGCATGCGCCGCTCTGTGCGAGCCGACGTCACCTTGCCGAAGTTGGTGTTCGTCTGCGCGCCCGTGTTCGGGTTCCACGTTGGGCTCCTGTTCACGTCCTGGAACTGCACCTGGTCGAACAGGTTGTAGATCTCCCAGCGGTACTGGAACTGCTGGTTGCCCTTGAAGCGAATGTCCTTGAAGAACGTGAGATCGTGGTTGTGCCAGCCCGGCATCACGAATCTCCACCGGTCGCAGTTGGTGTTGTAGTCGCCTTGTCCCGACAACGGCGCGAACGCCGCAGTGTTGAACCAGCGATCGATATTGCGCTCGCCACCCGGCAGTTGCGGATCGCCGACGACGTGGAAGTTACCGCAGCTCTCTCCGCCGCCGGAGAACTCGAAGCCGGGGCTGTAGGTCACCGTGTCGATGTCGCCACGGCCACCCGCACCGAAGGTGCTGATGCCCGAGATGCGCCAGTTGTCGAGGATGGCGCCGACCACCTTGTTGTCGTTGAACATCGCGCTCGCGCGAGGAATCTCGTACTGGTAGCTGGCGACCAGCACGTGCTCCTGAAGGTCTCTCCGCTCCGTAATCGTCGGAAGCGGATTCCCGGTGTAGTTGCGGTCTTCAGTGCCTCTCGCCCAGGTATAGCTGCCGGCCATCTCGAAGCGGCCCGTGAACCTGCGCGTCACCTGCATCTGGAGCGAGTCGTAGTTCTGCCATCCGAAGTTCCTGAAGATGTTGATGTCGCTGTATCCCGCGATCGGCCGCAGGTACGCATCCGGAAGCGCGCCCGGGTTCGATGGCGTTGGCGTCATCGTCGGGTCGCGGTACGCCGGATCGAAGCGGCGAAGGTACGGGATCTGATTCATGTTCTCATCGCGCTGCAGATATCGCGTGCGATTGCCCACATATGCAGCGTCGACGACGATGTTCTTGCCGAGCTCGCGCTGGATCGCGGCCGTGAAGCGGATGTTGTTGGGCCGCTTTGCGTCGGTTCGAATCGGACCGCCGGTATTCGGCACAGGCGACGGCGCCGAGCCTGTGGTCAGATACGAGTCGAAATCGGTGTAGAAGATCGTCCGGTTCAGACGATACGCGACGTTTTGATCGCCCTGCTGCCCGTATGTCCCGCCGGTGCCGTCATGGAAAGACCCGCCTGCTACGCGAATGACGGTCCTGGGATTCAGGGCCCAGGCCATGCCGAATCGCGGATCGAACTGAAGCGGCAGCGGCTCGATGAACCCTTCATCGCCGTCTTCAAGATAGTTGCCGTCTCTCTGAGTGACGATGCCGTTGATCGCGCATGGAGATTGCGCCGTGATCACCTGAGTGCAGACGTAGCCGGTGCCCGGCACGATCAGGCCGATGAATGTGGCCGGCAGGATTTGCCCGGTGTTCGGGTTTCGTGCCGAGCGCGTGTTGCCCACCAGCACGGGCTGGTAGAACACAGGCGGATTGCCGCCCCACTTCGGGTCGAATCGCTCCTGACTGAACACCGAGCTCTCGCCGCCCTGCGCGATCGCCTGGCCCCACTTGTACATGCGGATGCCGATGTCCATCGTGATCTTCTGGGTGGGCTTCCACGTGTCCTGCACGTACCACGCCCAGGTCTTCTGACGGCGATCGTCGGGCACGCGGCCCATCGATTCCTGGTAGCTGCGGACCTGGCCCAGCAGGGCGTTCGACCAGCCGTAGCCCGTCCGGTTCGGGTGCAGGTTGTCGTCCGCGAAGTTGAACTGCCCGCCGAAGATTCCCGAACGCGCCTGGCTGAAGAGCTCGTCTTCGCGCATCACGCCCATCTTGTAGGTATGGCGGCCGCGCGTGTGCGTGAGGTTGACAGCCGCGTTGATCGCGATGTCGTTGCCGTAGATCGGCCAGCGTCCGTCGTACGTGATCCACGCAGTGCCGCCGTCGTTGCTCTGTGTCCGGTCGGCGCTCTGGATGTTGCCGAACACCGCGCTCGGAATGAGCCCCAGCGCATTGTGCTGCGATGCGAACTGGCCGAGCCGGTTCAGATCCGGATAGGTCGCGCGCTGGATGCTGCGCAGCGCCACGTCATCCTCCGGGGGCCCGTTCTCGATGCTGTTGAAGAAGCCGGTCGAGAACTCGAGGATCGTCGACGAATTCAGGATGCGGGTGTAGTCGATCTTGCCTATGTCGACGTCGAAGTCATAGCGCTGCCGGACCAGGCCCCATCGGGCCGAGGCACCGTCGACGTTGATACCCACAGACCGGGTGTAGAACGTCTGATACTTCACCGCAATCGAGTCTTTGTCGGTCGGCCGGTAGTCGCCACGGAACATGTGCTGCCGCCGCGGCCAGTCGATGCTGGGTTCCTGCGTCACGTAGTTGTAGCCGTTCACGCCAGTCGTGTTCGGCATCGGGTACATGTTCAGGAATGCCAGGCCGCGCGGATCGATGCGATTGGCCGGAATCCTGTTGCCGGGAAATGGCGCGTTCGTCTGCGGATCTCGTATTGGTATCAGCGCGCCGCTCGGCTGCACCGACTGCGAGAAATCGCCGGCGCGTTCGAGCCCGGTCGGCATCTGGTAGAACTTCAGGTTCTGCACGCGCTGAGCCTGTGTGTCGTCGATGACGTAGAAGAAGAACAGCTTGTCGCCGCCCTTCGGGATCGGACCGCCGATCGTGCCGCCGAGGTTCGAGTACCGATACTCGGGCTTGGGCCGGTTGTTGATCTTGTTGAAGTAGTTGGTCGAGTTCCATGCCTCGTGGCGCTTGTACCAATACCCGGTGCCGTGGTACTCGGCGCCGCCGTGTTTGGTGATGACGTTCACCTGCGAGCCGCCCTTCAAGCCGTATTCCGCGGTGTACGCGCTCATCTGCACGTTCACTTCGGCGATCGCGTCGATGACGGTCGTGCCGCTCAGCGCGCCGCCGCCGCCGCCGTCACCGCCGTTGATGCCGTCGATATACACCGTCTGACCCTGCCCGCCCTGCAGGCTTGGCACCGGCGAGTTGAAGCCGCCGCCGACTGTTTCGTTGTCGTTGGCAAGGAGCTGCACACCGGGAAGAATCTTCAGCAGCGACATCGGGTCGCGGCCGCGAATCGACAGGTTTTCCACCTGACCGACGTCGAGCACCGCCTGGTGCGTCGTCTGCGACGTCGCGACGACTTCGCCAACGGCGCTCACGGTGACGGCCTCGGCCAGCGAGCCGACCTCGAGCCGAAGCGGCGGAATCGCGAGACGGTTATTGGCAAGCACCATGTTGTCGCGAATCTCGATGGGCTTGAATCCGTCCAGCTCGGCGCGGACGGTGTACGGACCTGGTTGAAGTGCGGGGAACGCGAAGAGGCCCACTTCGTTGGTGACAGTGCGCCGGATTTCCTGTGTCTGCTGGTTCGTGATGACGATGTCGGCACCGGGAACGACCTGGCCCTGTGCATCGATGACAGTGCCTGAGATCGAGCCTGATGTGGTCTGCGCTGACGCATCGATCGCGCACAGCAACAGGACCAAAGCGAGCATTGGCCTGAAATACCTCATACCCTCCCCCTTCTTGGTGGTATGCGTGGGAAACTTTTGTGGGCCTAACTTACAGATCAGGAGGAAGGTCTGTCAAGAAGAATTGGTTCACTTTACCGGTAAATTCCAGTTACTTTACCGATATAGCTACCCTTCAGAGATCCAGAGCAGTGGTTGGCGCACAACAAAATTCCGGATCACCTCGTCCACGGTGGATCCGCATCCAGAGACCGCCATTGCTCGATACGCCGGCCGATCGAGCGCAAGCCCCGCAAATAACAGACTTGGATGGCGAACAGGCCAGTTCTCGTGGTACTGCACGTCTGTTTTCTGCGGCCAGCGCGTCTCGTCGGCGATATACGGAAACATGAATTCCATCGCTTTTCGCATACCGCGCCCGTCTGAGAGTTCGAGCGGAAAACTGCCGTCCTTTCCCCGATCGCTGTCTTCGACACAGAGGCACGGAGGCACCGAGAAGACATACCCGCAGCAGAGGAAGAAACGCACCGACGTCGCGCCGATCGGCGCACGGAAAGAAGAACAGCCTCAATATTCAAGAGCTTGGGCGCTGTAGCTCTTGATATTGCGGCTTTCTTCTTTCCGTGTGGGCCGCTACGCGGCCCACGACGTCGATGACCTCTGTGTCTCTCTGTCTCTGTGTCTCTGTGTCAACGTGCCCCCCACTTGACACAGACATCAAAGTGATATCATTATGATGTCGAGGTAAAAGTGATGGCACATGAGAAAGAAGCACGCGCGCTGTCCGGCTGGTTTGTCGTCTTCGTCGTCCTGCTCATCGGCATCGCCACTGTGTGGACGATGGCGAACTTCGACGCAGGGGACGGCGGGCTGGACTGGATCAAGGCTGTTGGCGTGGGGGTTCTGGTGCTCGCCGGCGTGTCGCTGGTCGGCCTCACGGTCGTCAATCCGAACCAAGCCTCGGTCGTAACGCTGTTCGGCGTCTACCACGGCACGCTCAAGCGCAGCGGTTTCTGGTGGGTCAACCCATTGACCACGCGGCGCAAGCTCTCGCTCCGCGTGCGCAATTTCGAGAGCGCGCGTCTGAAAGTGAACGAGCGCGACGGAAACCCGATCGAAATCGCCGCAGTCGTTGTCTGGCGCATCGTCGAGACTTTCGAGGCTGTCTTCAACGTCGACGACTACGAGAACTTCGTGCACGTGCAAAGCGAGGCCGCCGTGCGTAATCTGGCCACCAGCTATCCATACGATGCGCACGAGGACACGAAAGTCTCGCTGCGCCTGGCGGCTGGAGGCGAAGTGGCAGACCGCATGCGCCACGAAATCCAGGATCGTCTGGCGAAGGCGGGCATCGAGGTCATCGAGGCGCGCATCAGCCATCTCGCGTACGCGCCCGAAATCGCCGGGGCAATGCTTCGGCGCCAGCAGGCGTCGGCGGTGATCGCCGCCCGGCAGCAGATTGTCGAGGGCGCCGTCGGCATGGTCGAGATGGCACTCAAGGAGCTGAGCAGCAAGAACGTCGTGGCGCTCGACGAAGAACGCAAGGCGGCCATGGTGAGCAATCTTCTCGTGGTGCTGTGCAGCGAGAAAGGTGTCGAGCCCGTGGTCAATACGGGAACGTTGTATCAATAAATGCCCGAGCGAAAGGGATTTCCACTTCGGCTCGATCCGGAGATCTACGACGCGCTGCAGCGATGGGCGGCCGGCGAGTTCCGGAGCGTCAACGGACAGATCGAATATCTCCTCCGGAGCGCGCTGCAGGACGCCGGACGTTTACCCCGATCGGATCGAACTCATCAGGAGGCCGCCAGTGCAAAGAGGAAGCGCGATCGATAGCGCCGGGCTGCCGCAAGCTCTCCTGAAGGCGACGCCGCGTCACGTGGAGGTGAACACGCTCGGAAGGATGATGATGGTGATCGCCGCGGTGCTCGTCGGCATCGGCATCTGGGGCGGCATCGAGCTCAGCAGGCGCGCCGAGGCGGCCGAGCGGCGCGTCGGACTCTTCGCGTCCGAGCGCGTCGTCACCGCAGGCGACGTGATTCAACTACGCAGGCGCGGAGGCGACGACGATCGCCGAACCACGATTCACTATCGGTACGCCGTTCGAGGCCGCGAAATGACGGGACAAACGACCCTGCGGCGCAATGAGCGCGAAAAATATCAAGTCGGCTCCCCGGTCGCGGTCTGGTATCTCCCAACCGAACCGGAGGCGAGCTGGCTCGATGGCTACTCGCCACGACGTGAAGCGAGCTGGCCGGCGACCGTCGTACCGCTCGCATGCGGCGTGTCCGCGATGGCGTTGATTCTTGCCCTTCGACGACAGTCGAATCTCCTGGCCCACGGTCGTGCGGCCATGGCAGCCGTCACGAAGGTCGAGAAGAAAAAGACAGACAAGGGCACGGTCTGGGTGGTGCACTACGAATGGACCACGATGAGCGGCGCAACACGCCACGGGAAATACGATCACGGCAAGAAGCATGTGCCGGCCGTTGGAACGCCGATTCCCGTCGTCTACGACCGGGACAACACGTTCCGGCACAGCAAGTACCCGATGTCATTTGTGCGGATCGGCGCCAGCTGATCTCTACTTGCAACCCCTCTGAATCACTGTGCACGGGCGAGATCTCGTACGACCTCGTAATGAAAGCGCACGAACTTGTGCAACTCGCTTTCGAGAATACGCTCCTGATCGCTGTGGGCGCCGAACCCTTTCGGGCCGTCTTCGGCGTCGAGCGCGGGACCCACCCCGTAACACTGGATGCCCTTCGCGCGCAGGTATGCCATGTCGGTCGCGCCCGTGCTCATCGTCGGCAGCACGGCTGTGTCGTAGAGCCGGGCGTATGCCGATTCCAGCACCTTGAAGACTTCGGAGTCGAGGCGCGAGCTGGGCGTCGCCGGCCGCACGTCGCGGGGGATCCATTCCACGCGAATCGCCGGATCGTTCACGACCTTGCGGACCTCATTCAGAAAGGCTTCCGGATCCTGGCCGGAGATCAGCCGCACATCGAGAGACGCCTTCGCTTCGGACGGAATGACGTTGATGCGATAGCCGCCCTGAATGATGTTCGGCGAGATCGAGCTCCTCACGCTGGCAGCCAGTCGCGGATCGGCCTTCGCAAAGTAATCCACCGCCTCCTGTGCCGCCCTGGGGTCGTTGCCGATCACCGCGCGATATCGCGCGGCCTCGGCGGGAGGCGAGATCGCGGCCAGCCGCGTGAAATACGTTCGCGTCGTGTCGTTGAGCTGAATCGGCGGCTTCCAGGATGCCACGGTCACCACAGCCTGCGTCAGCTTGAGGATCGAGTTCGTTTCGAGAGGGACCGAGCCGTGGCCGGCAGTGCCGGTCGCCGTCAGCATGATGCCGTGCGGGATTTTTTCGGCCGTCTGCACCGAGGCGAAGCGGATGGCACCTCCTGCGCGCACGACGCTGCCGCCCTCGGCGAGACAGGTACTCGGCGTCAATCTCTGAAAAGTGCTGCTGCACCATGAACTGGATGCCGACGCGCGTCGTGCCCTCTTCGCCCGCCTCGGCAAGAAAAATGACGTCCCGATCGAGCGCGGCGCCGGAGCGCTTCAACAGGAGCATCGTCATCAGCGCCGCGGTGACATTATCTTTGTCGTCAACCGTCCCGCGTCCGTACACGTAACCGCCGTTGCGCGTCGCGCTGAACGGCGGGTGCGTCCACTTCGCGGGATCGACGTTGACGGTATCGGTGTGTCCCATCAGAAGCAGCGGTCTTTTCTTCCCGCTTCCCTTCAGCCGTGCGACGACGTTGAGCCGGTTGGGTTCGAGCTCGAAAACGTTCGTGGCGATCCCTTCGCGTTCGAGCACCTGTTTGAGATACTCCGCCGCAGGCCGCTCGTTGCCCGGCGGATCGCTCGTGTTGAATCTGAGCACCGCCTGAAAGTGCTCCATGCTCTCGGTCTCGACGCGCTGCCAGTCGACGGACGGGGTCTGCGCGACGAGGGCAGCACCGCCCGCAACGGACGCGGCGACCAGCAACAAAGACAAAGGGCGGCGATGTCTGATCATCATCGCCGCCCTTCTTACCACGGTTTATTCGATTTTCGTTCTTCGTTTTTCACTGCCGGCGCGACTAAAGTCGCGCCCTACCAAAGTGCGCCACCCCTACCACCTACGAGCTACTTGAGCGGATTCGGCGCCGCGTTGGCCTCGATATCGCCAAGAATGTACTGCATCCCGGCGAGAAAGTGCCCCACGATCTCCGGCTTCATGAACGTCTCGTTCATATGGCCCATCGAGTTGTAGAAGACGCGGCCCTTCCCATACTCGCGGATCCACGCCACCGGGTACACCTTGTCGGGCCGCTTGTAGCCGGTCCACGGCTTGTCGGTCGATGCGGGCACCTTCTCGTCGAGATCGACGATCAGCAGCACGCGCACTTTGTCCCAGCGAAGCCGGCCGTTGCCCGAGTCCTCGAACCGGTAGTACTCCTCGCGGAAGGGCAGATCTTCGTAGTTGAACGGCCGAACGATCGGGTTGTCCTTGTCGTACACCTTCAGGACGCCATTCTCGATGCGGTGCGGAGCGCTCTGTGCGCCAATCATCTCGGCGAACTCGTCCCAGTTGCGCGACGCCCAGGGCGTGCCATGGATGCCGCCGATGCCGCCACCCTCGTTCATGTACCGCACCAGATCCGCGCGCATCGCCGGATCGGGGAGGAACTCGCCGACGATGCTGTTCAGGAAGATCGCGTCGTACTCCTTGACCTTCGGATACCGGAGGTTGTCGAGATCGTTGCTGAATACCGTCGTCCATGCGCCTGTCTTCTCGCCCATGCGCTGAATCATCACATTGGTCAGCGGGATGGTGTTGTGCGACATCCCTTCGAGGCTTTCGATGACGAGCAGCTTACGGGCGCGCTTCGGCGCCGTTATCGGCTTGATCGGAATCGCGGCGTCGATCTTCGCGCGCGTCTCGTCGGCTCTCCGTTCGATTTCGGCGGGCGCGAGCGTCTCGCCGCGCGACGGCGTGACCACGTCGAACCGGATCGGGCGCGTGCGCGCGAACTCGTTGAAGTTCGCGGCATACGCAGGCTGGACGACATCCTCGAACGCCGACACCGCCGCGAAGATATCGCCGGGCGCCTTGACGACTCCCGTTGTATCGAGCGTCATCGCGATGGGCACTCTCGTGGTCACGACCGGGCTGCCGTCGCCACCGAGGCGCGTGGAAATCTGGCGATCGTCCTGCCGCTCGATCTCAGCGAAGAACTCGCGCAGATTGGCCACGCCTTTGCCGAGCGGCACGTTCTGCGCGTTGGCGCCGCGCGCCGAGCGGTCGCGCAACAGCACGTAGAGCAGCCGATCCTTGACGCGTGCAACGCCGTCGCGCACGCTCGTGCCGTCCTGGGCCCACTGTCCCGTATCGATGCCCACACCGAGACGGCGGCTTCGGCCTTCCATTGCTTTCATGGTCTCCGCCGAGCTGCTCAGCACCGCCACGTTGACCTTGAACTCTTCAGCGAGCGCATCAAGGCCGTCCAGCACCGTGTTGCCGGGAACGACGAGCGTCGTCGCGCCCAGATCTTGCGCAAAATCGAACACTCTCCGGCGCGACGCAGCGTCGGCAGGTAGAGCGTCGACGCGGTACGTGCCGACACGAACGTTCTGCCCCATGCCCGTCTTGACCGCCGCAATCTCGGTGGCTGTCAGGTTGTGATCCAGGTTCTTCTGAACCTGCGTGCTCACGCGCTGCGTGCTCGAGGCTTCGACGAACGGGACGAGCGCGGCATCAGCTCTTACGACCGATTCGAGAAACGCGAGGCCCATGCCGGGTATCGAGAAGTCCCAGTTTGTGAGCCGATCGTTTGAGACGAGCGTCCGGGTGCGCCACGTCACGCGCTCGAGCGCGTCCGACGCGCGCGGAAACGCCGGCGCCTGATTCTGCTGCGCCACCAGCGTCGCCATACAGACGCCAAAGAGTGCGGCAAACGTGATTCTCATTCTCATGCTGTGCCCCTCGGATCTCTATTCTTTTCCGTTACCTTCTCTCGGGTAATGCGAAGACATGATACCCCTGTGCTTCTATCTTGCCTTCCTTGCGATGCAGCGGATTTTTCCAGACGGGATCGCCGCCCGTTCCCCACGATGCGCCGGCCGCGAACGCAATGTACTGACGGCCATTCACCTGATACACAGATGGCACACCTTCCGGATTCGCTTCGAGTTCATGCTCCCACACGAGCTCGCCCGTGAGCTTGTCGAACGCACGCAGGAAGCGATCCTGCGAGTTCGCGAGGAACACTAATCCTCCGGCGGTGACAACGGGGCCGTTGCGCGGACGCACAGTGCCCGTCGTTGTCTTCACCTTGCCCACGACTCCTGGCGCAGTTCCGTCGGCAACGCGCCACTTGATGGTGCCCTCGTTCAGGTCATAGGCCACGAGCTGCGACCACGGCGGGCCGGTGACCGGATAGCCGTTGCTCGTGTACCAACCGGCCGAGAACGACCCGCCGTAGCGCGTCGGCGGACCTTGATAGCGATTCGGGTTCTGCGGCAATCGAATTTCAGACGGATTCCCCGCCTGCTCGTCGCTCGTCGGCAGCGCCATCAGGTACGCCTCGAGCGCGCCGAGCGCGTCATTCGAGATCACGCTTTCCGTAGTCGGCGGCATCGAGTTGACCCCTGTGCGCACAATCGATCGCAATCCCTCGGACCCAAGCAGCTTCAGCGAACGCATCGGCATTTGTCCGGGACCGTGACAGCTCGCGCAACGCTGCATGTAGACGTTCTGCCCATCCTGCTCGCGCGGCGCAAGCGGCGCGCCCTGTCCGCGGCCGCCGCCGGCGCCGCCGCGCGACGGGTCGACGAGAGACATCTTGCGATAGCTGATCATCTCGAGGCTGCGCACGTAGACCATGCCGGTCTGCGGATCGCCTGCGGTACTGCCCCAGTTCGCGCCGCCCCAGGCGCCGGGGAACTGGATGTGCGGGCGCAGATGGCTCGACGGAGTAAACACCCCGTCGTTCGCCGCTTCCCGCACGAGCTGCTTCAGCTTTTCCTGCTCTTCGGGGCTCACGAACGGATTCACTTCTTCTGGCGTCATCGACTGTCGCGCAAATGGAGGCGGCCTGGTCGGAATCGGCTGCGTCGGCGAGGAAAACTCCCCGGGCACCTCGCTCTTCGGAACGGGCCGTTCTTCAATCGGCCATAGCGGTCTTCCAGTTTTCCGTTCGAAAACGTAGAGAAATCCGGTCTTGCCCGCCTGCGCCACAATCTCGACCGGTTTGCCGTTGTGCTGAACGGTCAGCAGTTTTGGCGCGGCGGCGTTGTCGTAGTCCCACAAATCGTGATGCACGATCTGGAAATGCCACAGCCGCTTGCCCGTCCGCGCGTCGAGCGCCAGAAGGCAGTTGCCGAAAAGGTTATCGCCCCGTCTGTCTCCACCGTAGAGGTCGTGCGTCGGCGAGCCGGTCGGCAGAAACACGATGCCGTTCTTCTCGTCGAGCGTCAGATCGCCCCACGTGTTTGCGCCGCCTGCGTAGCGGAACGCATCTTCCGGCCACGTTTCGTATCCGTATTCGCCTGGCCTCGGTATCGTGTGGAACGTCCACACGAGCTTGCCCGAGAGGACGTCGTAGGCGCGAATGTCCCCGGGCGGCGAGCCGTAGCCTTCGCCGACGTTCGATCCGACGATGATGAGGTTTTCGAAGACGCGGCCAGGGCTGCTGTTCGGCCCGCCGTTGCGGCGCGGAACGCCCACCCGCATGTCCACGAACCCCTTCGTGCCAAACGTCATGATCTGCTGGCCCGTGCGCGCATCCACTTCGCGAATGCCATTGTTGGCGGTAATGATGAGGCGCCGGTCCGAGCGATCTTTGTTCTCCCAGTAGGCCAGGCCCCGCTCGGTCGCGCGCAGGGTCGACATCCACAGTTCTTTGCCGGTCGTGGCGTCGAGCGCGACGAGCACGCCACGGACGCCCGTGACGTACATCACGTCGTCGACGATGAGGGGGTTGAAGACGAGCCGGTCGGCCTCGCCGGCAATGGGGTAAAACCACGCGCGCTGAAGCTCTTTGACATTGTTCTTGTTGATTTGCGCGAGCGCGGAGTATTGCATCGAGTCTGCGGATCCGCCGTACTGATCCCACTTCGTGTAGGGCTGCGGCTGCTGTGCCTGCGATGCGCGTTCAACGACATTAGCCGCCGCGGCCACAGCGATGCCGGCGACGAGCACCCGCCTTCGCCATACGCGGCTACGGCGCAGGCCCCGAACGGCTCGGGTGTAGAGGGACATGAGTTCTCCTGGGACGGTTACTTTACCGGTAAAGGCAGGGCAGCGCAATAAAGCGAGAGAATTTCTACTTTTAACTTTCTACTTTCTACTTTCTACTTTCAGCAGCCTGATACCCCGCTCTCGCGCGCACGCGCAGGTCTCGATTTTTCATCGTCACCTGGATCTCGTGGTACTTGCCGTCGGAGTGCCCCGCCTCGAACGCGAGCGTGTATTGCGATTGCAATTCGTCGAACATCCGGGCGACGGCGGCTGAGATCTCGGATGGCTCGCTGATCGCCTCGACGTAACCGCCCGAATTCACCGTGAGGGTCTCCAGGTTCGGCAAGTCGACATACGCACCCTTGCCGGTTCCCATCCCTATCGCATAGACCGCGGCACCAGAGTTCGTCACCGCTCGTTGCATCGCGCCGATGGCGGAGTCGCGCAATGTCTTCATCCTGTAGTAGATCTCGGCCTGCACTTGCTCCTCGCGTGTGGCAGGTCGAGAAACGGGAGTAGGAGGGTTGCCGCGAATGTGCGGCACCAGGCTGTCGCGGCCGTCGGTGATCACGAGCAGCACTTTGCGGCCGTGTTGCGCGCGCTGGAACGCCGGCGCTATGAGCTTTACCGCGTCGAACATCGCGGTGAAGCCGCCCGGGCGAAGCGTATCGAACGCGCGCGTCACTTGCTGATGATCGCGCGTCCATGGCACCGCGAGCCCGACCTTATCGGCGAAGGCGGCAAAGAGCACTTCATCACGCGGATCGAGGCGCTCGACGAGCAGCTCGAGCGCGCGCCGCGTATCGGCCCACCGCGCATCGTCCACCGCACGCGCCTTCGCGTTTGCCGCCATGCTGGCGCTGATGTCGAGCAGAATGCCAAGGCTCACCGGCTCGCGCTCAGTGCTGAACTGCGCGATGGCGCGTCGCTCGCCTGCATCTGTAATCTCAAACTGGTCGGCCGTCAGGCCTGGCACGAATCGGCCGGATCGCTCCGTAACCGTCACAGGCACCACGACGACGTCGCTGCTCGCGCGGAAAAGAGGCTGCGATTGCGCAGACAACGAAAATGGAATGACGAAAAACGAATAGAGAGCCGCAGCAAGCGAACAGGAAACCGCTGCCACGAGCCGCGCAGCTCGGTCGCGTGACATTGTTCGTTTTTCGTTCTTCGCTTTTCGTTTCGTCAGCGCAACGCTCCTACCGGCACATCCAGCGTCCCGTAATGTCCCGTGTAGCGATCGCGAATGACGACCCGAATCAGAGATGTTTTCGGGTCTATCGTCCATTGCTTCGGAAAGCGCACCGTGATACCGGTGAGATCGCGCTCGTCACCTTCCTTCAGGGCGAACGATCCGAGCTCGTGGCGAATCCCGAGCAGCCCCTCCGGGGTTCGCTCTGCGAGGGCAATTTCCAGCGTGCAGGCCGTCGTGCCGTTGAGCGGTCTGTAGCTGAGATCTTCAGCGGGTATCTGAATGACGGCGCCGAGCGTGTTCCCCTTCAACTCGAAGCGCGCGTCGAGGCGCACGGTCGCGGAGCCGAGCGGATTGTTCGCCGCCGCTCTCCACTGATCCGCGAGCCACAGCTCGGATTGCTTCGATGCCGCAGACGAGAGGTAGCCCTGGCGATGCACGACCTTGACACCGGGCCGTCGCACCTTCACGGTAAAGGTGTGCCACCGCTCATCGGACTCTTGCGGCGCATAGAAGCCGACGGAATATACGCCACGCATGTCTTCGGCCGCTGCCCTGATGCCGGCGAGCAGATCGTTGGTGTTGCGGAGCGCACGGCCGCCCGTGAGATCGGCGAACATATCCAGCGTCCCCGACATCCGCGGCGCATCGGGAGTGGTCGACATCTGCGACGGCGACTGCGTTGCGCCGCGCGCCCTTTGCCTCGCTTCGACCCGCGCGGCGGTCCGCGCAATCGCATCATCACCCGCCGTTGCCGAATCCTCTACGCCACGCGTCGAACCTCTGACACCCGCATTGACATTCAGATAGAGGGGCCGCACTCCAGCCGCCTCGACCGGATACATCGAAATGCCCTGGCTCGCGAGCCGCTGTGCGACGCGGCGCAGCGAGGTGATGTAATTCTGGGGCCACGGATCGCGTGTCTCGGCCGATATCGCCGGCACACCACTCGTCATCCAGATCAGGTTCTTGCGTCCCGGGATGCCGGCAAGATGGTTACCGACCGCCTCGAGCGAGCTCATGGTGAACTCCACCCGGCGACCCTCCATGTATTGATTAGAGCGCTCCTCGACTCTTGCCATTTCCTGGTACGCCACCTCGAGCGACGCCTCCATCGTCGCCGCCATCACTTCGGCCTGCCACGGCTCGATGACCATCTGCTGCACGGCGACCCCCTGCTGGTTGTCGCGGGGCGCTTCGACGCCGTCCTTCAAGAGCCGTGTGCGAAGCCCTTCCATGTCGTCGGTGAAATCGTGGATGACGTGAACTCGCTCGCCGGTGCGATAGATCGCGACACGTGTGTCGCTCGGCACGGCCCCGACAAACGCCAGGACGTGCGCGAGGACCTTCACCTGATCTTCCGCTCGCGTGTTCAGCGCATCGATGAGGATGGCGGTGATGTTCCGTGGGGGACCCGGTGCGTATTCCGGCCGATTCGTGTAGGTGCCTGGAGCCAACGGCTGCGCGCGCACGCGTATGGCCGCCGGAGGCGCGCCTTCGTAGTGGAAGAACGCGACGTCGCGCGGTCGGCCGGCCTCGACGATCGACACCTCTTCGGGCTTCAGATCGGTGACGTGCCGGCCGTCTTCGCCGGTGGCGACAACAGTGAATTCGACGAGAGTTGTGCCCGCGCGAAAGTTGGGGAGATCGGGGGGCGATTGCGCGAGACCTGGCGCGCCCAGAAAGGCGAACAGCAGCAACGACACGCACCGAGTCACGCGTCCCATCATCGCCTCCCAAGGTCCGCCTGAAGGCGGACACAACCGGTAGCGTCCGCCTTCAGGCGGACCGTAGTCAACGCCTGATATCCGCCATCGGCATATCGAGCACGCCGAAACGGGCCGTCATCCGATCGCGCACGATGAGACGCACCTCCGTGGTGTCGGGCTCAACCGTCCACGTCTTCGAGAAACGAACGATCGACGCCTTCGTCGCCTGTTGGGGATTTTCCTTGATAGTAATAATGGCGCCATCGCGGCGCACGCGGGTCCATTCTTTGGAGTTCCGCTCGCCGAAGCCGATTTCCAGATCGGCGACCGGCGCGCCGTTCACGCGCTTGTAGTACAGGTCGTCGGCCGCAATCTGGATGAGCACATTAAGGCCATTGGCCGTTGAGTCGGCTCGCGCATCGAGTCGAATGGCGATCGAGCCGAGCGGATTCTGCATCGCCGCCTGCCATTCGGCCTGCGACCAGTTGACCGGCTCTTTCACCGGCGCCAGCGCCATATAACCCTTCCGGTGCAAAACGCGAACGCCCGGCCGACTCACGCGAACATCGAACTCGCGCCACCGATTGTCGGAGTTGTCGGGGACATAGAAACCGACCGAGTACGAGCCGCGCAGATCCGTGGCTGCAGCGCGTACACCCGCCGTCAGCTCGTTCGTATTCCTGAACGCCCTGCCTCCAGTCACTTCGGCCAGCATGTCCATGGTGCTCCAGATGCGGAGTTCGTTCTCTCGTGTCATCGGCCGCAGGTACACCTTTTCTTCCTGCCCCCTGCTCGAACCCGGGGCGGTGGTGCTCGTGCCGAGGATGCCGACCCGGAGCCCCGTCGCCTGCACCGGGTACACCGTGATGCCCTGCGTCGCCAGCCGCTGCGCTAGACCGCGGACCTGCGAGGCGTAGCTATTGACCCAGCGATCCTGGGCGCCCTGCGTGAGCACCGAAATGCCGCCGCTGATCCAGACCATGTTCTTCCGGCCGGGAATGCCCGCCATGTGATTGCCAAGCGCCTCGAGGGAGGCCATTGTCTGGTTCATGCGGCGCATGTGGAGCTGTTCCCAGAAATACTCCTCGGCGCGCTCAATGTGGCCGCGTACCCTGTTGAACTCCGCTTTCGCGTCGGCCTCGGCCCTCGCCTCCTCCTCCGAATCGTCGTCCACGTATTCGTCAACAGCGTCGTTGAAGTGCTCGGCTTCCATCAACTGGCGGCGCACGAGCTCGTCTGCCGAGATCGCCTGAACGTTGAGCTCGATATTCTGCTTGGCAAGCCTGGCCCGCAGCGCCTCGAGATCGTCTGTGAAGTCGTGGAGAATCCGCAGATTCGATCCCAAGGCATAGACGGCCACGCGCGTGTTCGGTGCCAGCGCGCGCAGATACTGCATCACCTGGGCCTTCACGGCGACCTGGTCCTCGGGCAGCGTGTTGAGCGTGTCGATGACGATGGCCGTCACGTTGCGTGCGGGTCCGGGCGAATATTCGGGACGATTGGTGAAGAGGCCCGGCGCGATCGGCTCGCGCTTCGCTTCGGCGGCGTCAGGGCCGAACGCCGACCCTTCGAACCGGAAGAACGCGACCGGCTGGGGCTTTCCATTCTGCACGATGGTGATTTCGCGTTGTGAGAGGTCGGTAACCGGCTCGCCTCGTTGATCGGTCGCCACTATGGTGAACTCGACCAGAGTGGTTCCGGCGCGGAAGACGGGCGTGGATTCCTGCTGCGCGGCGACTGTAACAGCCGCCGCGCCCAGGATAACCGCCGCAGCGGCAGATTTGCTCATCACGTAACGGTAGAGTACCGCTTGCAACGGTGCAACTTTCTTGTTCCAGCACGGCACACCCACGCGCCAATGCAGGACCGTGCACCACAGAACTGCGGCCAACACGGCGGGTTGGCGCCACTTCTTTGTAGTATCGTTGTTGCCGCACCGACCAGTATGAACGGTCTGGACTCGAGGTGCTCGAGCAGATGCGGCTGGACGAACGCTACGACGACGTGCCGGTGGTCGTGCTGACCGGCGTCACCGAACTCGATCCAGCTGAAGACGAGATCATTCAGCGCCTCGAGAAGATCATCACCGTAGCGGCGGCGTAGCATAGACCTTGCTGAACCCGTTGCGGCTGTTCGAGACCGTGAACGTGCCGTCCAGCTGCGCCGACACCTTAATCCAGTACGCCGGTATGTGCTGCGGATCTTCAACGATATTCGCGACGAACATCCCGGGGATGTCGTATTCGGCCCCGCTCAACTGCGCGACGTGAACCTGCCATAAGTCTTCGAGTCCCGGACTCGAGTGCAGCACCCGCATGGTCTCTGGCTGTCCGCCCTTGCGAATGCCGTTGTTAATCACGCCGACGCGAGGGCGCAAAGCGTGCACCAGCGCCGCCGAATTCGAGCTGTGCTGACCGTGTCGCGACACGAGCAGAAACTCGACCGTGCCGAGGCGATTGTCGGGGCACATCAGATCGAACTCCTTGTTCCACGGGAAATCGGCGAGGTAGAGCGCGCGGAATTTACCGAACGTCACGTGCGAACCGACCGAGTGCTCGTCTTCGGTGTTGCCGAGTGGTCCGCCAGACACCGGGTTGACCGTGTGCGTCGTGAATCCCGCGCAGTATGGATTCGGACGGCCGGCGCCCGCGAGGGCACTCTTGATGGTCTCGCGCGCGGACGTCACGAACCGCCACTCGACGCCCTTCAACGGCAGCACGTCGCCCGCTTTGGCCACGGTGTGTTTCGATTTCGCGATCAGGCCGGGATAGACGTTCTTCAGAAATTCGTCGACGGCGGCCGCAGGCTGCACGTTGCCGCCATGATCGATGTAATGACGAATCGGAATTCGACCGGCCAGCTCCGCCATCGCGCCCATGTGGTCGCCGTGCCAGTGCGATGTGACGAGCGCGTCGATCTGCGTGATGCCCGCGTCCTTGACGGCAGCCATCATGCGGTCTGCATCACGGACGGCTGCGGGCCCGCCGTTGCCGGTGTCGATCAGCACCGCTTCGCGCGAAGGCGTCACAAACAGCGTGGCGTTTCCGCCCTCGACGTCGAGAACGTAGATGTCGAGGGTCTTCGACTGCGCGGAGAGCGCAGCCGCACAGAACGAGACGGCAATCAGCGTTGCGCGTTTCATGGCGCCACCTTCACGTAATGTCCGGCTTTAGCCGGACCCCCCTGTAGTGTCCGGCTTTAGCCGGACCCCCTGTAGTGTCCGGCTTTAGCCGGACCCCCTGTAGTGTCCGGCTTTAGCCGGACCCCTACTGCCAGTACGACAGAATCAACCCGAACAGAATCAGGCGCGTGAGGTCGAACGTGGAATTGATCAGCACGAGCCCCCAGCTTTTCATCTCCCAGGCCACGCGATTCATCTGCACGGGAAAGAAAAATCCGAGCCAGTTGAAAAACCCTGCGTTCAAGCCGTAAATCCATGGCGCTGCGTCGGGCGAGAGACCCCACGACGAAGCCTGCCACGCCTCGATGCTGTGCGCGAGCACCCAGGCAATCAGCAGATTGCTGAAGAAGAAGATCGCCATCGACTTGCCCATCGATCCGGCGTCGGGCGGCTGCATCTCGCCGAATCCCATGTGGCGCGCCCACGTCTTGCCGAACAACGGACCAAACCACAGGAACCCGACAGGCATCGCGACGATGGCACAAACAAGGACCGCCAGATAGTTGATGCTCATTGCCGGCAACATGCGCGCGCTCCTTTGAAGGGTGGCGGGAATACCCTACGACGTGCAGGAAAGGCCGGTCAAGCGTCTTCGAGATTCGCGGCAAACCGCTCGAAAAACCGCGCCACGTCGAGCCCGTCAACGAGGGCGTGATGCACCTCGACGGCCACCGGCATTTTCATCCGGCCGCGCTCGCGCGTGCATTGTCCGAACACGATGCGGGGAATCGAGTCGCCTCCTCCCGGCAGCGCGTTGGCAAAGGAAGTGAACCGGATCCACCGCAGCACGGAATGAAAGATGATGTCGTCGCTGCTTTTCTTCGGTGATTCCAACCCTCTTCGAGCAGCTGCGTGTGCAATCGCGGCGCGTCCTCGCGCTGCGAATTCCTGCAAGGTGTCCGCCGGCTCGAGCCGCGAGAAGCCGAAGGTTTCGTCGCGGCGCATGACCGTCGGGCCGACAGCAACGCGGTCGTGGCGCCACACCCCGCGCGGCCGCAGGCGCAGCCGGAACGCTTCGACATCGTTTGCGGCCTTCAACATCGTGAACAGGGACGTGAGAAAGAAGGAAACGGCTCCGGATCTGAGAGAACTCTTCCAGGCTGCGGTAACGTCGATGTCGACCGTCACGCTGAAGAAGGGCTGCTCGTACTTCCGGAACCACAAATAATGGTCCCTGCGCTTCCATGTGCTGAGATCGATCGGCCCGCCCATGAGTTATTCGGGGCGCCCGGTCTCGACGAATCGCTTCAGCCGCTGCAGCTGGCCGGCAAGCACCGTGTCGACTGCCGGCGCAAGAGCGCCGAGCCCGCCAGGCATATATCCGCCTACCGTGTAGCTCCATTCGAACTGCGTGCCGCCGGCCACTTCAGTGAGCTTCCAGATCATGCTGCCGGCCACACCCGTCTGCTGCAGTGGACCCAACGCGCCCGCGAAACGGATCTCCTGCTGCGCCACGAAATAGACGACCGTCAGATGCGCCGCGCTGCCATTGGCGAGCCGTTCACACAAGCATCCGCCTGGCTCGAGCATCCAGTGTGAGGTTTGCGGCGTTGTTCGAAAACGAGTGCGCAGGATTCCACCAGCGCCCCACGAGATCCACCGCAGCGTTGTAGACGCGCGACGGATGCGCCGCGATGTGGGCGACGTTGCGCACGGCAAAGCCGTGAGCCGTGCTGTCGACGACTTCCGCCGCAACGGGCACAGCGCCCGCCAACAACACGTTGAGGACGAAGAGGAATGGTTTCATGAAAAACGAAACGGGGCGACAGCATGCCCGCCATCGCCCCTGACGCTAGCTTGTAGCTGGTAGCTTGTAGCCGGTAGCCGTTCGCCTTCTGGACTCGCGACTCTTTGGACTTTTGGACTCTTCGACTCCCCGACTCCCCGACTCTTGGACTTTCTACTTTCTACTTTTCACTTTCAACTTTCAGTATCCCGTATACCCCTCCGTCATCTCAATGTACACGTTCAGTGGATCGTAGAGGTAAGAGATGTTGAGACCGATCGCCGGGACCTCGCGATACGCGGTTTCCAGTTTGATGCCCTTCGCCTCGAGCTTCTTGAGGAACTCCGCGAGATTGCGAATCTCGAAGCCGATGTGATTGACCGTCGTGCCGCGCGTGCCCATCGTCGGCGCTTCCTTCGACGGGGCGAACAACAGTCGCATGCCCGGCGCCTCGGCAATTTCGAAGTTGCCCTGCTTTCCGGCCTTCAGTCCGTACGTGTCGACATACCAATCCCGCAGCTTCGCCGGCTCCGGCACCTGGAAATGCAGGTGATACGCCACGGCCGGAACTTTCAGCGTCGTGTCTTCCTGCAGCTCGAAGCGCAGTCCGTCCGGGCCGATGAGAAAGGCGTTGGGAAACCCTTCGCTTCCCTTGAACTCGCGCTGTACCTCGTAGCCCGCGGCTTTCCACTTCGCGATCGCGTTCGCCATGTTCGGCACCTTCAGGCCGAAATGGTTCAGCGCCGTCGTCTCGGTACCGCCCGTCGGCTTCGTGCCGCGGAACGCGATCATCATGTTGGGCAGCTTGACTACCGTGAATGTGCCCTTGGTCGACACGACGCCGCCGAATTGATCGACCCACATCTGGTGGTGCACCTTCGGATCGGCCACGCTCAGATGCACATGACCAAACGTCACACCCGCTTCGTTGTGCGTTGCCAGCTGGGCTTGTGCCGGCTGCGCACATGCGAGCGCCAGCCCCGCAATCAGCCAAGGTCTCAATCTCATGCCTGTCCCTCCGGGCGGGGACTTTACACGGTACGAGGTGGTAGGTGGTAGGCGGTAGGCGGTAGGCGGTAGGCGGTAGGCGGTAGCTTGTAGCCGGTGGGGGGTGCGCAGGTGGTGGGTGGTAGGTCGGGGTGATAGCTACTCGTCGCCGTATCGTGGCTGGACAGCCGTGATGAGTCCATTCAGCATCCGTCCGACCTCAGCGACGGTTGTCTGAATCCGGTCATGGTCGTGTCGCGATAGGAAGCCCACCCGCATTGCTATCTCCAACTGAACCTCAACTTCGGCCTGCGAGCCAAGTGCGATGTCGAGATGGTTCAAATAGACACGCTGCCGCTTTCGACGTTTTCCTTCTGCGATATTTGATGGAATCGAAACACTCGCGCGCCTGATTTGGGCAGTAAGGCCAAACTGTTCGTGCCGCGGAAATGAGGCGGTGACGCCGTAGACTTCCTCGACGAGCGTCATCGATCGCTGCCACACGTTCAGGTTACGAAATGACGCATCAGGCATGGTCGGGCACGTTGCAAGCTGCGTGCAAGGCGACCGAGCGTGAAAAACGCGCGATGCTCGAATAAGATGGCAGAAACTGCGCTCTTGAATGTCAAAAGGCATTGCAGTTTCCGCAACACACGCCTACCACCCACTACCCGCCTGCCGCCTACCACCCACCACCTACCACTACCACCTACCGCGCGTCATACTCCTTGAGCTCCCGCACCCAGATGTTGCGATAGCGCACAGGATTTCCGTGATCCTGAAGCGCGAGCGGACCCCGCGCCATCTCCGGCGTGTACGGCAGCACGCTCCGGTGGCGTGTCGGACCCCAGAATTGCGTCGCGTGGTGCACGACGACCCCGTTGTGCAGCACCGTGACGACCGCGGACTTCTCGAGCGAGCCGGCAGCAGCAAAGCGAGGCGCGGTGAAAATGATGTCGTAACTCTGCCACTGTCCCGGAGCGCGCGCGGCGTTCACCAGCGGCGGATACTGCCCATACATCGACGCGGCCTGCCCATCGGGATACGTGATGTTGCGATAACTGTCGAGCACCTGAATTTCGAAGTGACCGAGCAGGAACACTCCACTGTTGCCGCGCCCCTGGCTGTCGCCCTTCACGTCGGACGGCGTCGCGAACTCGACGTGCACTTGCACATCGGTGAAGTGCTGTCGCGTTCGCAGCATGCCCTTGCCGGTTTGCAGCACACCGCCCTTCATCGTCCACGCCGCCGCAGAGCCGTCGGCCATCTGCCAGGCGCTGAGATCGTCGCCCGCGCCGAGCAGGACGATCGCGTCGGATGGCGCGGGGGACGAGGCGTCGCTCGCCGGCGCCACCAAGACAATCGGCGGATGTGGGCGTCTTCCGTCGTGGACGCGCCACTTGCCGTTGGGCTGCATGGGCGTGTCGTCGTAGCCGACCGGCGCCTGCTGGCCGGATACCGGCGTCGCGAGAACCAGCACGATGAGAATGAATTTACTGTGAGTCATCGCCAGATGCCCTCATGAGCTCGAGCCAGAACTGCGTGGCCGCGTAAAACGACTCTACACCAACGCGCTCATCCTTCCCGTGCGCGCGATCGTCGTCAGGATTCGTTTCGATCGCGGAGATGCCGTAGGTCGGGATGCCGGCGCTCCGCGTATACATGCCGTCGGTCGCTCCTGACTGCATCGACGGAACGACCGGGATGTCGGGCCAGTGCCTCGCAGCAAGCGATTCGATGCGCGCCAGAAGCACCGGTGAAAGTGCTGACGGCGGGCTGGCGATCGGTGGCTCGAGGACGGTGACGTGTACCCGATCGCCCGCGAGCCTGCGCACAACCGCCTCTACTTCTGCGCCGGGCAGTCCGGGCAGAATGCGGCAGTTGATGACCGCGCGCGCGGCCTGCGGCAGCGCGTTGTTCGCATGGCCGGCGTCGACCGTCGTGGCGACGCACGTCGTGCGAATCTGCGCGTTGTAGAACGGCGAGCGCGAGAGCCGCGCCGCGGCAGCCTGCTCGGGCGGCACCGCTGCCACGGCGCGCATGTCGATTGCGGTCTGGCCGCTCTCAATCGGCGCCGACCGTTCGAGGTACATTCGCGTCACGTCATTCACATGCAGTGGAAACTGGTGCTCGCCAATCCGCGTCAGAGCGGCCGCGAGCGTGTAGATGGGATTATCAGGCCTGACGAGCGAGCTGTGTCCGCCCACGTCGGTAACTTCGAGCTGATAGTCTGCGTAGATCTTCTCGCTGGCCTGCACCTGGAATACCGACCTGCGGCCGTTTTTCAAGATCACGCCGCCGCCGTCGGTGTTGAACGCCAGGTCCGCATCGATCACATCGCGGTGCCTGCCGGTAAGCGTTTGAATGCCTTTCTGGGCGGTCTCTTCGTCTCCGGTCAGCACGACGATCAGATCGCGTGCGGGCTGCCAGCCTGCGCGCTTCAACGTGATGATGTTCGCAACCAGCATCGCCGCTCCGGCTTTGTTATCGGTTGCCCCGCGTCCGTAGAACCAGCCGTCGCGCTCGAGGAAGGTCCACGGGTCGACCGACCAGTCTTCGCGCCGTGCCGGCACCACGTCGATGTGCGCCATCAGCAGCACGCCGCGAACGCGCGGAGTCCGGCCCCGAAGGCGCGCGACGACATTCGCGACGTTGCCGTCCGAGGTGATGACGCGCACGTCTTCCTTTGGAAAACCGGCGGCTAAGAGCCGCGCGGTGATCGCCTGGACCGCGCGCGCCGTGCCATCGGACTGAGTGGTCGGAATCTCAATCAGCTCTTCGAGAATTTCCCTCGCGAGCGCGCGGTCGGCAGCCGGCGCGGCCGGCTGAGCGGCCGCGACGCACATCTGCAAAAGCACGACCCACGCGAGTCCGTTCCTCATGGTCCCGCTACAGTGCCCATCTGCTGCGCTTGCGCCAGCGTGTCCATGTTTACCCAGATCTCCCTGATTTTCCCGTTCTCAATGAGGAAGATATCCATGCCGCTGACGTCGATCTTGCGCGTGCCCTGAGTGCCTCGCATTATCCAGCGAGTCGCCACTTTGTTGCCCTCGGCGAGCTCGTCCTCGAGCGTGAAATGCAAATCGGGGAACGCGCCTCTCAGCGCGGCAACGAGCCTGCGGAAATCCGCAATGCCTTTGACGATAGCGGGTGGGTTGCGGAAGACGACATCGGCCGCAACGATCGCATCGATGGCCGGCGCGCTCCCCTTGTTGAGAATCTCATCGAAATACCGCCGCGCGATCGCCTTCGCGTCGGAAGGCGGCGCCTGCGCTCCTGCCACAGCCGGCAGAAGAGCCATCGCGGCGCACAGACACATCGCTCGAAACACTCATCCCTCCTGACTGTCGACCTGCGACTGTCGACGATCGAGACCATACCAGTATCAGGCACCACAGCCGTGCCGGTGAAGATGAAGCTGTTCATCGCGGTCGTTTGCTTCTCTCGAGCCGCGCCGCGGCGGTATCGAGTAGCGGCCCGACGGGATGTTTCTTGAGCATCGCGAACGCCGTCTCGATCGCCGACCATTTGCGCTCTCGGAACCGCGATTCCTGCCACTTGTCGTCTTCGCTCGCGACCTCCATCAAATACACCGTCACGGTGAGCTCGAATTCCCACTTCTCGTACTCGTAGGAGCCGATGGGCTCGCCAACGAGACGTCCCTTCAACCCCGCCTCTTCCCACGCCTCCTTGAGCGCCGCCTCTTCGATGGTCTCATCGGAATCGACGAAGCCTTTCGGAATCTTCCACTTCTTGCGGCCTATGTTCCGGATCAGGCAGATCTCGATGACCCCTTCTCTTCGCCGGAATGGAATCACGCCGGCCTGCTCGCGACCGCTCATCGATGGGACATACTGTAACAGTCCGGCTGAAGCCGGACACTACAGAATGTATGCACTCACAGCGGCGCCACATGTCGATGCTGCGGTCTTACACACCGGCCGACGTGCTGACCATCGGCAACGCGGCGTGTGGCACGATTGCGATTTTTCTGTGCCTCGACTACATCGCCGCAGACAACCGCCGGTTTCTGTGGACCGCGTTCCTGCTTCTGCCGCTGGCGCTCGTGTGCGACGTGCTCGACGGATACGTCGCGCGGCTGAACCGCACGCGCCAGTCGGCCCTCGGCGCCGACCTCGACTCGCTTGCCGACGTCATCTCGTTCGGCGTCGCGCCGGCGGTGCTCGGGTTCACGCTTGGCATGCGGGGAGGGTGGGACATGCTTATCCTCACCTACTTCGTCATCTGCGGCGTCAGCAGGCTCGCGCGCTTCAACGTGACCGCCGCCGCCCTCTCCGATCGTGAAACCGGCAAGGTGAAATATTTCGAAGGCACGCCGATTCCGACGAGCATCGTGATTGTCGCGATACTAGGGCTCGCGTCGTTCATCGGCCGGATCGACGATCGCCTCTGGTTCGGCGTATATCAGGTCGGCCCCGCGCTGCTGCACCCGCTCGTGCTGATGTATGGCCTGAGCGGAAGCGCGATGATCAGCGCCACGCTGAAGATACCCAAACCGTAGACCGCGCGCCTGCTCCGCCGAAGCGCAAAGCGCGAAGGCGGGCTACTTCTTGACGAAGATCTCGACGATCGTCACGGTGGACGAGCCCGTGTTTTTGAAGCCGTGCCTGGTGCCGCCCTTGATGAACTGCGCCTGCCAGGCCGCCATCTGCACCGGCTTCTCCGACTCGGTCTCGAACTCCATGCCCGCCGCAGTTGGTACGAAGAGGTGATACTGCATGTCGTCGTGCGTGTGGACGTTGCGCACTCCGTTGGGCGCCACGTCGACGCGCAGCACGCGAATTTCGTCGCGGTTGATGAGCGCCGCATTGCTCACGCCGGTACCCGATGTCGCCGCGATCGGATTCAGCACGAGCGCCCCCCCAGTGCCCGGCGATTGCGCCACCACCGCGGAGCCGATCCATAACATCGCCACGACGACCGCCGATGCGAGCTTCGCTCTCAGCATGGTGACCTCCCTTTCCACTTTTTACTTTTCACTTTTCACTTTCTACTTTCCATTTCCCCACCCTCCACCGGTCCGCGGGTCGCTTGTTTAATCTGCCGGATGGCGCCGAGGTGATACGCGAGGTGCGCGATGCTGCTGATCATCGCCGTTCAACTCGATCTCATCGACCTGTCGTGGCGTGCGGATGGCGCCAAGCCAGCGGGCGGCTTCGGCGCGCAAGTCGGCGATCCGCCGCCGCCACTCAGGTTCGGACACTCCGGTCCTGCTCCAGCTTGCCGTCCAGTCAGCGCTGTCGAACGGATTCTCCCCCTGACTCCACCGGTTCATCAGCGACAGGCCATAGCAGACGTGGTCGACGTGCGCGGCAATCGAGGAACCCGTGGCAGTGAGTGCCGATGCGTCGGCCGCCGACAGCTTCTCGAGCGAGCGGATCAGCCCCTCGTCGCCTGGGTTCAGTATGTAGCCGCCCTCCTTCGACGCGCCGTCAATCAGCTCTGCCAGAAGCGTTCCGAGCGTGCTCGAGATTTCCGCTGTGTTCATGACCTGCTGCTTACTTGGCCGGCGGCACGCCCAAATGAAACCGCGAATCCGCTGCGATCGGATTGTTTCTCGAGAATCCGGGTTCGCATTGCCCCAGAACTTCCCGGCCAGATACGTGGCGTTGCGCACCCGCGTCATCAGGTCGAGATAGCCCTCGCTCTGCGGCGGGAATCCCGAGAACGACTCGAAGTCGGCGTTGCCGATAATCACGACGTCTACGCCAGGCTGCGACGCAATCTCGAGCGAGTTCTTCACGCCTTCCTGCGTCTCGATCATCACGACGACGAGCATGTTGTCGTTGATGGTCGAGCGGAAGGTCTTCGGCTTCTGGATGACAGGGCTCCAGATGCTGCCTGCCTGGCCCCCACCGGTGCTCCGCCGCGCGATCGGCGGGAAGCGCGCGAACATCGCGACCGAACGCGACTCGATCGCATCGTCCACGGTGGGCACGATGATACCGAGGGCGCCGACATCGACGGCCCTCTGCACATTCGTCTCGGTGGCGTCCGGAATGCGGATGATCGGCGTGGCGGCTGCGCGCGGGCACGCCGCGATCATCTTTTCGATCTCGTCGAACCGCAGCGTCGCGTGCTGCATCTCGAAGCGCGAGAAGTCGAATTTCGCCGCGCCATCGCAGTACGCCTTGACGTCGAACGACGTGACCGTCTGGCTGAAGACCTGCTTGCCTTCGAGCATTTTCTGCTTTGTCGTGTTGTAGAGCGACTGCGTCGGATCGTCCATGAAGGCGCGAACGGCCCAGCCCCACGGACGCCCCGGGTCTATGGGCGTCGGCGCGGCTTTGCCTGGCGCCCCGTTGGGTCCGTGCCCGGGACCGGCCTGACCCAGACCGCCTGCCTGTCCGTGCACGCGAAGGGGTATTGACGACAGGATGCCGGCCAACACCCAGCCGGCAGTAACCAACCCTGCGCGGGGAGCCTTCATTGAGCCTCCTTGAGCGATGAGCGCGCAGTCTAGCGCGGAGCGCGCCGCGATTCCAAGCGCTACCGGTACCGCATGGCGGTGGACGGGCGCGCATCCATGTTCAGACTCCCTTGTTCCACGAACGGGCCATGAATCTGCCTTGGTGTCCCGACAACACGTAAAGTGCGCGCGCCACGTTGCGCTCACGCGCCTCCGGCGATTTGAGCCACGAAAAGTAACGGAGGATTTCTTTCCTGCGGCTCGGAATCAGCGCGTCCCACGCTTTCGCCGCCTTCGGGTTGCCGGCGAGCGGTCCCCGGAACCAGGCCGGCATCGGATGCATCGGGCCATTGCGATATGCCGCGTCGAACTCGACCTCGATCGAGACGAGATCGCCCACCTTCGTGCGCGATGCGCGACGCACATCGCCATGCAGGTACAAGTAGAAGGCGCCAGTGCCTGTCGGCATCAGGTTGATGCGCCATGGCTGCCGGGCGGGCTGTCCATTCACCCTGACAAGCACGGGCAGCGGCCGGCGCCAGCCCGGCTTCAGTGTCCGCGCTCGAGAGCGGGAGACATCGATATACGGATTTCCGTCGCGAATCTTCATCCGCGCGCGAAAGAATTGTTTGCCGCCCATTCCGCGCGGATATCTTACAGAAGATCAGAAGATCAGAAGATCAGGCCAAACAATTCATCGGATCTTTTGGCCTTCTGATCTTGTGTGAATTTCCGCTCCGCGGTCCGAGCCCGGTGTCCATCGGCGCTTCAGGCGAATCGCTCGCGGGCGCGCTCCTGCGCTTTTCGCGCTTCTTCTTCACGATTGCGGGGCGGAGCGCTCGTCGTGATCGAGGCGATCAGCCGCTCGGCGGCATTGGTCACTTCTTCGACTGCACGGTTGAACGCCGCCTCATTGGCGCGCGACGGCTTGTTCATGCCGCTGAGCTTCCGGACGAACTGAAGAGCCGACGCGCGGATTTCGTCTCCCGTCGCCGGCGGCTCGAAATTCGCCAGCGTCTTGATGTTCCTGCACATACTTCCTACCTTACAACGGTTCTCGGTTCTGGGTTCTGGGTGCTGGGGTTCTGGTTCTTGGTTCCGGGTTCTGGTTCTCGGTTCCGGGTTCTGGTTCTTGGTTCGGGCACGAACCTGGAACCCGAACCGAGCACTCGGAACCGGCACCCCAGAACCGAGCACCTTGAACCGAGAACCGCAGCTGCAAGGCGTTATGCGAACACGTTTCTCAGCGCGTCTTCAGCGCGCGATGCTGCCCGATCCAGTCCTGCAGCAGCGCGGCCAGCACCTCCTCCTGCTGAACCAGATCCTCGAACGCCTCAGCGGTCTTCGGTGAGGTCATCACCGACATATCGTGCGCGGCCATTGGCAGATCACGGTACCCTTCCATCTGCATCGCGAGCGCACGCAGCCGCGATTCGATCTCGCGATGCTCGGTCGCCAACGCCACGTAGGCCTCGAACTCCGGCCTCGATCGCTTGTCCGTTGGATCGAGCGCAGTGAGATGAGTTTCGAGATTCTCTGCGAGTGCCGAAAACACTTGTGCGAGTCTGGCAGGAAACGCTGCGTGAAGCGCGAGCCCCTGGCCGCATGTCAATTGTTGTTCCATGAAACTCAGTCTAGCGCCGGACTAGCGTTGAGGAGGCAGCTGTTTCTTCGGAATTTTCAGTCCAACCGATCCGGCTACCGTCACGATGTCGTAGCGGCCCTGGTAGCCGATAAGAAGGTGTGCGGCCCACGGCTCCATCTTGTACTCGGATGTCAGCCAGTTCACCATATCGCTCGTCGCCATCTGCACGGCCCTGTTCGTCGAGCTCGCGAACTCGGGCTGACTGCCGACGCTGATGATGTATTCGCTGGTTTCGACGCGCGGTCCGGAAAGGTTCGTTTTCTTACGCAGCTCGACCACGAACTCGACCGCCATCGACGTTTCGATGCCGGTGCCCGTAGGTTCGCCGTCGCCTTGCAGCGCATGGCCATCGCCGATGAACAACAGTGCGCCAGGATGAGAGACGGGTAGGATCACAATCGATCCCTCGCCGATCTCGTTGTAGTCGAGATTGCCGCCATACGAACCCGACGGACTCGACGTGGGCGCGAAATCACCTGCCGGCGCAACGCCGACGCAGCCGAGCATCGGCTTCGCAGGAAACTCCAGCTTGTGCACCGCGCTCGACGGCTCTCTCAGCCGCACCATCTGACGCGTCAAGTCGAGATCCCACGGAACGACGTTGTCGCGGTCCTTGATGATTTCGCCCGGCTTGTAGCGGTTCGGATAAATCCCTTCGATCGACTCGGGCATCAGCGAGTAGAGCCCGAGGCGATACGAGCTAAATCCCCAGTTGCGATTCATGCGCACGCGCGTAAACCGCACGACGAGCGCGTCGCCGGGCTCGGCGCCTTCGACATAGAACGGCCCCGTCAGCGGATTCGGCCGTACTCCACGAACGGTGCCGGTGTCGTCGTGGCCGCTCGCATCGATCGTCTTCGTGACGACGGTCTCGCCCGGACGGATGCGCGCGAGCGGCTTGTGTGCGCGGGAGAACGTGTTGTAGTACGTCTCGGCGACGATTGGCTTCGACTGGGCGACGACGATCTCAGGTGACCCAACGCCCGAGCTCGCCAACGCGAACGCGGCAATCCACCGACTGGCTGGCACTCTCATGTGCGCGCTCCTTGAAAACGTCATTTAACTGGGGTCTGGGGGCGAATCTGCAGCGCCCCAGATGGACAGCGGCCGACTTGCGCAACGACCTCGGCGGCGGGCGCAAGCTCCGGACGCACCCAGCGTTTCGCGCGGATGTCGAAGACTCTCGGCAGCCCCCGCAGACAGATGCCGGTGTGCTGGCACAGGTTCGGATCGAAGGTCACCGTCACGTCCGGCGTTACATACACCTGAAGGCGCTTCACATGCTCCGCCATCGTTGACCTCAGTTCTTCAGCTTTGCCGGATCGATGACGACGTGCTTGATACGTTCGCGGCGCCAGGTATACGTGATGTGCACGAGGCCATCGCTGGTCTGGATGATCGCCGGGTACGAATATTCACCGGGCTCGCGTTCGAGCACATGCACCTCTTCCCACGTGCGGCCGTCACGCGTGACGGCGACGTTCAGCGGTGTCCTGCCTTTCGGCGTGTGATTGTAAACAAGAAGATGACGCCCGTCCCTCAACGTGACGGCGTCGGTGCCGGCGCTCGGGTTCGGGAGCTCCAACAGAGTCACCGGCGTCCACGTGTGCCCCCGGTCCTCGGACCAGGTCTCGAATACACGGCCCGAGCGCGTACGCCCAATTGCCTGCAATCTGCCGCCGGTGTGCAGCAGGATGCTCGGTTGGATGGCGTCGATGGGTCCGCTCGCGACCCCCGCCGCAGGACGCGACACGCTCCAGGTTGCGCCGGCATCGCCGCTGCGCTCGAAGTGCACCCGCCACGTGCTCGGCGACTCCGGAGTTTCTGTGCTGCTCGGGGCGATAATCGTCCCGTCCGTGAGGCGCACAGGCTTGTTCTTGATGGGTCCCAGGATTCCGTCCGGAAGGCGCCGCGCACTGCCCCATGTTCGACCCTCGTCAGACGAGGTGCGCACCATGCCCCACCACGCGCGAGGATTGGGGCCAACCTTGTAAAAGAGAGCCAGCTCTCCCTTTCGCAGCTCGAAGAGCACTGGATTCCAGGCAGGATATCTCGAGCCATCCGGCTGCACGCCGGTCGCGACTTCAACGGGAGGAGTCCACTTTCCGCCGACGCGCCGCGACAACCAGATGCCGACGTCGTTCGCACCTTCGCGGGTGCCGCCGAACCACGCCGCCGCCAGTCCATCCCGCGTCTCGACGATCGTCGAGGCATGAGCACTCGCAAACGGCGCCGACTCGAACACGAACTCCGCGATCTCTGGCTCGAGCGCCACAACGGCGTGTGGGGCGACGACAACCGCGGCGAGCGCAAATAGATATCTCATCACTTCACCTCGACCGGCTGCTCGCTGCGCTCCCGTCCAATCGGCACATCCATCAGCGCGCGTTGCAGCAATGCCGCCAGTTCCCTGACGCCCAGCCCTTCCACCACTTGGGTATTGGCGAGCTTATCTCCCAGCCGTTGCCCCTGCGGATCTCGCACGATCGCAACCGTCTCGAACACCGCCGCGACTACGTTCAGTCCCGGTACGAGTAGGATGAAGTTTCGCCGGGCCGAATGCAAGCGGCTGCATGGACGTCCATCTGCAAGGCTGATGACGCGCAGACCGAACAGAAACTTGCCGACGCTCTGGCCGGAGATGAAGAGTGCATCACGAAGCAGCAGGTACGCGGCGCCCATGGCAATAAAGAGCATCGACTCCTGGGTTCGGTAGAGCACCAGGCACGTCGCCACGAGCAGCGCATCCACAATCGCCGCCGCCGCCCGTTTGCGCACGTCCGCTCTCGCGTACGGCGAGACGAACGCCTTGGGCTGCCGCATCAGCACAGGCAGATACACGATGCCGAATACTGCCGACAGCGCACTGGCGTAAATGAAGGCCGTATTGGCGGACACGGTTATGCAACTTTCAGCGCACGCGTCGCAATGAATGTCGGCAGGTACTTGTTCAGAACGTTGCTGTCGCCTCCAACATGCGCGTCTTCGTACAGCCCGATGATGGAAAATCCCGCCGCAATCTGACCGCCAATCTGCAGTTCGAGGCTATGGCTGAATTCCATCGGCTCACTGGCGCCGCGGGGACCGTCCGAAAATGGCAACGAGTGCTTCACTTCGAGCATCCCCGTCCTGTCGGCCAGGTCCAAATCGAATACGTACATCGCCGGGTTCGCAAACCCCGCGATCAGGCAGCATCCGCGCCGCAGCACGCGGAAGGCTTCGCGCCAGACCGGCAACACGTCAGGCACGAAGCAGTTCGAGCACGGATGCACGATGAGATCGAAACTGTCGTCCGCGAACATCTCGAGGTTCGCCATGTCACCGAGGACAGTCGTAATCGGGAGGCCGTGCCGCTCGGCCATCTTCGCATCACGGTCCAGCTGCTTCGGCGAATTGTCGAGCACGGTCACGCTGGCTCCTGCGGCTGCGAGGATCGGCGCCTGCTGTCCGCCTCCAGACGCCAGGCAGAGGACCTGGCGCCCCACGACTTCCAGCCAGGTTCGCGGAACGGGCTTAGTCGGCGTGAGCACGATCTCCCACCGTCCCTGGCGTGCGGCCTCTATCGCCTCGGCCGATACGGGTACGGTCCATTCATTGCCCTGCTCGACAAGCGCATCCCACGCGATACGATTGTGCTCGCGAACGTCCCTCCTCGTGCCACTCATCTCGATGCCAGCCACGCCGTGGTTTCGTCGTAGTCGTAGGTCGTGATTTCGAGCGAATGTCCCCAGGGATCGTCGAAATAGATCGAAAACGACTGCTGATGATCGACGGTCGAGTCGGCGGTGACGGGCTGGCGCCGCGAGTCGGTCAAGGTGAGCTCTGGCAGGCGCTGAAGGAACTCTGCAAAACCACTCCCGGTCACGCGGAACGCGACGCGCCGAAATGCCGCGGTGTGAGTGCTGGACGCAGGTTGTCCCTCGAAGAGTGCCAGCTTCGTGCTCCCATCGTCGCTCGAAATCATGAGCGGCCCGCCCTCAACCGCCCATGGCTCGTACTCCCGGACGATCTGGAGCCCGAGGACGTGCTCGTACCATCGCGCGGCTTCATACCGGTCGGGGACGAACAGCTCGACGTGATCTATCTGCAGGACTTTGAACATGTGAGTGCACGTCCGGATTACACCCGCCCCGCCCGGAACTTCTGAAGCAAGCGGCCGGTCAATGTCTGTTTCTTTGGCGAAAACTGATCGACCGCCGCGCGGACGTACGGCCGAAACTGTCTTGCCGCGAACGCGGCATAGCCGGTCTCTCGCATCTCAGCCAGCGTCGCCTTGTAATGGTCGAGCAATGCCACCGACACGATCTCTCCAGTTCGTGCGGCCCCTACACGGGCCGACGCGTAAAGCCAGCGCGCGTTTCCGGGAAACGACCTGATTGCCGAGAGCGCCACCATCGACGACGTCTCGAAGATCGAGCGATTCTGGCGCGCCGATTCGGTCTTCAGCTGCGTCCACACCGCCCCGATTGTTTCGCCGGATGGAAGACCCGCCGGCTGAATCGCCCGCGCTTCGGTCCGTATGGCCTCCCACTCGGCTCGAAGCCCGGCGACGTCGAGCGGCGGAGTGTTGATGGCGGCGGCGAGGCGCGACGACGTTCGCTCGAGCCCGTCCAGAATCTGATCGACGCTCGTGAATTGTGCGTCCTTTTCGAGCAGCCCCTGCGCCTTCAGCGCATCAGCCATTTCGGGAATCAGCTGCCGGCCTACCCCGCACACGTCGGCCAGCGCCGCCAGCACCCAGACCGGTGACGCGCGAAACGCGACGATACCCACGATCTCGACGGCGTTCCCGGCCGTCCGTCGCGCCAGGAAGTTGTCGGGCAGCGCATCGGCCACGTTGCCGTACACGCCCTCGACCTCGCCAACACGCTCGATGACAAAGCGAAGCGTCGCGTCGACGAGATTCTTATAGAGCTGGCTGCCGCGCACCGCCTCAGGCAGCACGACCTCGCCAACCTCGCGCACCGCGCCCGCACCGAGCCCGAGAGCGGAGCGCACGAGCCGCTCGGGGAGCGAAAGCAAATACGTTTTCACAGGCGTGTTATCTGAGCGTCGATGAAATCAAGCGCTGCCTGCAGCGCAGCTCGATGCCGATCGTCTCGCGCGTTCTCCATGTCGCCGACGATCTTGGCTCGCGACAGCAGCAGTCCCTGTCTGCGCGCCTCGCGCTCGAGCTCCTCAGGCGTCCGAACCCGCTTCGCCGCTGACCTGCGCTCCTCGGCCGCGGCCATTTGATCTTCGACGGATTTGCTTTCCCAGCCCCGAGCCACGATCCGAGTCTCTCACTTTCCACTTTCCACTTTCTACTTTCGAATAGCTTCCTCGGTGCCGACCTCGAACTGGCGGAAGCGGCCGTAGGTCGCCACGCCCCTGACCTCGTTTTTCGGGCTGCTTCGCTTGAACTGCATTTCCTGAGGAACGGACGTGCCGAGCCGCTCGTCCAGTTCGAACGACGTGATCACCCTCGAGTCGGTTCCCAGCGCGGAAAATATGAGCTCTGTACGGGCGATTCGTCCGCTCGTGGCATCGGCCCAATATCGCCCCCGCGCAAAGACGTCCTTGTTGTCCGAGCCGCGCATCAGCGACGGCCTCGCCGTCTCGCGGTACTCGATGACCCACACGTCGGGGCCGACCTCCGTGTCCCGTCCACGAATCGTAAATCTGAAGCGCTGCCGATACACGCGCTGCAGGAATCCAAGGGCCAGCATGGGATTGTCGACCGTGCCGATCGGCCGGATGTTGAACTGGGCGCTCGCGACGGCTATCTCATTGGCCCGTTCGATGGCGGTAATCGCGTCCCTCGACTCGAGAAAGAGCTTCGACAACCTGTTTTCTCGATCGCGGACGGCGCGCGCATCGACCTCGAAGACGTCCCGGAAGACGAGCCACTGGTCCAGCCCAAGGGGCTTCACCAGCAGGAGATCCGATTTGAGAGAACGACGTTCGGCGACTTTCGGTGAACCAGGAAAGGACCCCCTGCTGCCTTCGGGGCTCGACAGCAGATACTCCTGGACATACTGCTCTTCTGCCACGACGCGCGAGAACTTCACGACGAGGTTCTCCACGTAAGCCGAGGAGCGATCGAGCAGCTGCTCGACCGTGAAGACCTGCTGTGCGCTGACACTCGCGCAAACGAGAGCGGCGGCGAGAGCGACAGCGGTCAGCGGAATCTGCATGCCTTGTGCCCTCAGCGAAACACGGTAATCAGGGTCTCACCGGCGACAGGCGGCGCGGCAGATCCGCTGACCTGTGCTTCGACGCGAAGCAGATACACGCCAGGATCCAGGTCTTCGAGCTTGAACTGTGCGTAGATGTTCGAGGGCTCTGCCGGCCGGCCGGGATTCGTCGACATCGAATCGTTCGCGGTGAATACGTCATTGCCTTGCGCCGCAATCAATCGCACAGCGACGTCGACCTTCCGGGGTTGCCGGGACGGATTGTTGTCGTACACCTCCGCGTAGACGGCCAGCGTGTCGCCAACGGGAAAGCTGCGACGGCTCGTCGCCGCGCCCGGCAGCTGTTTCGAGACCAGCGGATCAGGATCGGCCGTGGGCGTCTGTTGCGCAGCAACCGATGTCAGGAGGAGTCCGCTCAAGCCAAGCTCTTCCTTTCGGAAATCCGGAACGATAAGGTCATAGAAGACCGAGCCATTCTGCCCACCGGACGACTCGCGTACGCCGAGGCGCAGCTGATAGCGCCCGGGGGCGAGCGCCATTCGAGGGTTCAAGCGGATGCCGTGCGACTTCACCCGGGCGACCGTCTCTGGTTTCAACGCCAGATCGATCTCTTTTCGCACGCCGGTTCCCGCCCTGCCCTGATCGTTCACGCTGTAAAACGACAGTTCCAGCTTGCCGGGCGGAGACAGCGGCAACCGGCCTCCGTCGATCTCTATTGCCAGCGCGACGGACGCCTCGTTGTCGCGATTTCTGAACGGCGCGGCGTGCACCGTCAGACTCAGGCCGCGCTGCTGCAGGGCACTTTCGAGCACAGCGCGAAGCTCGGCTGTCGTCGTGTCTGCGTCAGGCCGCCGTGCTGCTCGCGCGCGACGCCGCTCTTCGTCTCTCTTCCGGTCTTCGAGCGTCTGCGCTCGCGGGGTGGCATATCCACGGCGCGCCGTCACCTTCAGCCCTGGTCGTTTCACGCGCAGGTCGATTTTGTGAAAACGGCCATCTCGCGGGTCGTCCGGCGGCGTGTAACCGAGCACGTAATAGCGGCTGTTGCTGTCGACGAGGCGGTCGAATGCGGACGACAGCGAGTTGGCATCGATGGTCGCGAATCCCCCCGTTTCCTCGGCGAGCACGTGGAGGCTGTCCTGCGTTCTCCGCAGTTCGTCCATGATGGCGACCTGCGTGGACCCGTTCGGCATCCCGGGTCCCGTCATCTGCATGAAGTCGGTGCCCGCTCCGACGAGCCCACGCGGATCGATGGTGTAGAAGGTGACGTTGGAGCGCGCTGCAGCACTCAACGTGTCCTGCGTCGCGCGCACCACGTCGCTCACGCTGCGCATGCCGAACGGCTCGTTCAGCTGGTAGTTGACCCCTTCGCTGAACATCACAAGGGCTTTGCGGCGGCCGCGCACCGGCAGGAGCCCCTCGGTCAACGTACGCACCGAGTCGAGAACCGTGATGACGCGCTCCGCGCGATCGAAGTCCGTGAGATCGACGGTCGGCTTGGCGTTTGTGCTGAGCGTTCGCATCCGGCTGTCCTGCATGTCGGCGGCAGCCTGCGGAATTTCCCCGGCCTTCATTCCGGGTGGCGTATCGAGCTCGAGCGTCAAGCGATCTTCGTAGAACTTGGCCGCAGCTTCCATTGCGGCCGATCGCACGCCGCGGCCGATGAACTTGTCGATGGCCGCCAGCAGCAGCTGCGCATCCGACGTGAAGTCCTGCGATGCGTCGGCGCGGCCGCTGGTGTAGGTAACGGCTGCGATGTCGCCCGCCCCGAAATACGACTCGACGAACGCGCGCGCATGCTGGCGGACGACGGACGTGCGACTCGGGTCGATGTTCATGTCGTCGAGCACGATCACGTACATCCGCCCGCTGACCGGCTCCTTATTCGAACGGACGTCGACCGGCACGGGCCTATCGACGCCGGGAAACTCCGGCGGAATCTCCAGCGGAATATCGACGTACGAGAGCGCCGCGATCTTCTGCGGCTGCCCATCGTCGAACAGCTCGAAGTCGTCGATCGTCAGCCCGACGACAGCATTCCCCTGCTCGTCGGTGACGATGGCGTCGACTTCGATAAGGTTGACTTCGGCCTGAAAGGTCGTTTGCGTCTGGGCATGGGTACGTGCGAGCAGCAGCAGCGACACGACACAGACCGAAAGCAGACGTCGCAGCTTCATCAGGCACTCACTTCCACGAATCGATGACTTTTCGGTGGAGCGATTGTGGGCCGAACTCGAGCAGCTCGATATTGATGCCGCCCGGACCCGAGGCTAGCGCGATGCGCGAGCCAGTACGCGGGCTCACCGACGGCGCGCGAATCTGCACGCCGCGCTGCTTCAACTGTTCTATCGCCGAATCGAGATGCTCCACCTCGAGGCCGAAATGTGGGCATCCGGCCGGGCGCTGCGGCGTCGCCTGCATCACCTCGACGAACGTCTCCCGATTGACCTGGAAATACGTGAGGTACGGAGAGCCGTCGGGCTCGCGAAACGAAAAGGCCTCGCGGAATCCCATCTGCTTCCCGTAGAAATTTGTGGCGCCCGTGTAGTCGGTCACGCTGACCGCGACGTGATTGAGCCCGACGATACGTCCCTGCTGCGCCAGGCCCGATTCAATGGCCGAACCGACCACGATGCCGATCGCAAACACGAAGACCGTGCGCATGCGTTACCTGCCTTCCTGGCCACACTCTCAGTGCATCCTGAGGCCGCGATCAGCATACCCGCACGAGCGCACTTTTCACTTTTTACTTTTCACTTTTTACTTTTCACTTTCCACTCTCAAGCCAACAGGAAGCGAGTGCTAATCAAATCTGTGCTCGACGACCGTCGTGTTGAATGTCCGCCCGCTGACATCGAGGTACAACTGGCGCTCGGTGATCGACACGGAAAGTTTGTCACGGCGCTGCAAAACGGCCGCAACGTCGTCTATGAACCCTGTTCCGAATGCGTACACCGGGATTTCTCCGGCGCGATGAACCTGCCTCCCGCTGAGAGCCTCGAGGACCTTCCCCACGTTTCGATGTGTGTAGACTGCCGCACGGGCGGCCAGTTTGCTGCCGCGATGGAGTCGAGACGCATCAGGCATGCCCACTTCGATCCACGCGGTGACGCGACCGGTCAGGTCCCGCACAAGGACCGCCGGATCGCCGCCAGCCGATACGCCTTCGGTGAATTCAATGCCTTCTTCGTACTCGAGGCAGTACGCGAGCAGCCGCGTCAACATGAACTCTGCGGTTTCTGACGGATGCCGGGCGATGCGCAGGGCAAGCGATTGATAGACGCCGCGATCGATGTCGGCGAGCTCGGTGTCGAAGTTGTATATGGTTGCGGTGAGGGCCATCAGAACAACGTGCCGGCGTCGCCGAGCATCGACTTTCGCACGAGCGGCAACGGCAGCGGGCCGAGCTTGATGAACGAGTCGTGGAAGTCCTGCAGCGAGAATCGCACGCCCATCTTCGCCCTGTAGTCGTCGCGAAGTTTCAGGATCATCAGCTTGCCCATCGTGTAGTAGCCGTAGGTCGGATCCGCTGTGCCGCGCTTGGTTTCCGAACGAGCGGAAGGCCGCGACTGATAGCCCTCCTTGATGAAAAAGGCTTCCGCCTCCGGCATTGTCATACCCTTCGTATGCAGCCGGATGCCGACAATGAAGCGGGCATCGCGGAGCAGCGCGTCCTGCAGCTGCGCCAGCCGGTAGCGGGGATCGTCCGCGTGAAATCCCTCGTCGATGACCATCTGCTCGCAATAGTGCGCCCATCCCTCGCTGTTGGTTGCGGCGCCGAATACTTTTCGCACGTCGGAGGGATATTCGCGCGCGTAGAGAAACTGCAGGTAGTGACCCGGCCAGACTTCGTGGACCGACACGTTGGTGATCAACGGGTAATACCACTGCGTCATGAACTCGTTCTTTTCTGCCGCTGCTGCCTTCGGGTCGGGCAGCGTCATGTTGTAATACGCCTCGGTGGCCACGGTTTCGAACGGCCCGGGAATATCCATCGACGCGGCCGTGATCGCGCGCAGAAAAGGCGGGGTCTCTTCTACCCGCGCAGGCGCGGCCTTTGGAATCGTGACGATGCGCTTGTCGGTCATGAAACGCGCGAGCGCATCCAGCTCGGCCTGCGTCGTGGACAGCAGTTTCTCGGCAGGCGGATGATCGGCCTCCAGCCTCTTGAGCACGTCGGCCGGCGAGCGTCTGGCGTCGATCTTGCGGGCCGTCTCGGCAAACGCTGCCTGGTTCTTCCGCAGATCGGTCTCGGCGATTTGCAACAGCTCGTCGAGCGGCAGCTCGATCATCTCGTCGGCGGCAAGTTTCTTCCGGAACGTCTGTTCACCTATAGCGAAGTTCCCGTTCGATCGCGGCAAGAGGTCGTTCTGAAGCCATTTCTTGTAGTCGGCCATCGCGGCGATGACCGCGTCGTTGGCCTGCTTGAACTCCGTGAGCAGCGCTGTGTCGGTTACAGTTGGAAACGCGGACGCCACGGCCGTTTCGAAGAAGCCGCGATTCCCGTCCATCTGCTCGATGGCGATCTCGGTATAGACCCGCGGCGGGTTCTGAAGATTCGTCCTGGCTTCGGCAAGCGCCGCCGGCATCGCCTTCTCGCGTGCGATGAGCTGCCGCAGGCGTTCGTCGGGCGGCGCAAAAGTGCGCTTGATCATGATGTAGGCGGTGCGCGTGAGGCCGCTGCTGTACGAGTCGGGATCGACCTCCCAGGGCCGCAGGACTTCCAGTGTGAGCAGGCGCGAGTCGATCGCGCGGAGCAACTGCTCGTGATCGAGCTGCCTCTCCGGCGACAGCGATGCCGCGTCGATCTTCGCGATGCGCTCGCGAAACGACCGCGCAGAGGCGGCAGCACCGTCGACCGCCTTGCGCGAGTAGTCCTCGATTCGATTGTTGTACTTATGGATGCCCAGATACGTCGCCCAGGTTGGCTGCCTCTGATAGAGGTCTTCGAGGTACGAGCGCGATATCTCGTCGAACACCTGGTTTCCGGAACCCGCACTCGCCGGCGGAGGCGACGGATTGGACGCGCCGCATGAAACGGCGCACAGAATCGTTGCGAGCACCGCGATCCGCCGGAGGAAAATCGTCATGACACGTCGAGTATAGACTGACGAAGTGGCAGACACGATCGAACGCGCGCGCGCCTGGGTGTCCTCGTCCAGCCGCGTCGTCGCCTTGACAGGCGCGGGCATTTCCACCGAATCCGGCGTGCCTGATTTTCGCGGGCCTCAAGGGATTTGGACAAAAAATCCCAAAGCCGAAAGACTCTCGAACATTCATTACTACATGTCCGATCCCGAGGTGCGAAGGCTTGCCTGGCAGCAGCGCGTCAATCACCCGGCGTGGCACGCCGAACCGAACGCGGGTCATCGCGCGCTTGAAGCGCTCGAACGCGCAGGAAGGCTCCACGCGCTGATTACGCAGAACATCGACGGCCTGCACCAGAAGGCTGGGAACTCGCCCGACAAGGTGATCGAGGTGCATGGCACCGTACGCGAGTACGTGTGCATGAGCTGCGGAACACGGGGACCGATGCCGGTCGTACTCGAACGGGTGCGCGCCGGCGAAGAGGACCCGCCGTGCCTCGATTGCGGCGGCATTCTCAAGAGCGCAACGATCTCGTTCGGTCAGCAGCTCGTCCCGGAAGTGATCGACCGAGCCATGCAGGCCGCCGGAGAAGCCGACCTGCTGCTTGCGATTGGCAGTACCTTGCAGGTCTATCCAGTCGCCGCCGCGGTTCCCCGAGCGAAAGCCGCAGGCGCGCGCATCGTCATCATCAACAACGAACCGACGCAATTCGACGAGATCGCGGACGTCGTCATTCAGCAGCGCATCGGCGACGTGCTGCCGGCCATTTGCGCCTGAGTTGGCTAGTCACGCGACAAACCCAGCAATGAGCGGCGTTCTTTCTTCCGCAGTTGGGTCATCAGCGTTTCCTCCGGTCGCGGCAAGCGCGCCGACAGGCCGCCAAGATCGTCCCAGACTGCCCAGGGGGAACCGGGCGCTCTTTCGACGGCGCCGTGCTTCATGTAGAAGCGCGAGTATGGGCTTTCCGGATCGCAACCGACGCACATGGTTCGCGAACCGTCAGCGGAGAGGCGATGGGCAATCACGCCGAGCAGATGGGTTCCGATGCCCTGCCCCTGCGCTTCCTTCAAGACGTAGATGTTCTGCAGCTCCGCGTCGGTGCCATGCCTCTTCGTGTGGTGATAGGCAATGTAGCCCACGGGCACGGCATCGCGCTCTGCGAGAAATACCCAGCCATCACCCAGCGACTGCTGCGCTTTGCTGCCGTTCGTAATGTACCCGCGCCACCGGCGGGTCCAGAAGTCGACATCTCGATCGTGATCGTCGATCGTGTCCGGGAAAGACGCCTCCTTCGACGCGATCAGGATGCGCACGATCGTGCCGGTGTCGGCCGGTATAGCACGCCGAATGTGAGGGGCTTTCGGCCACGATCTTCCGATCCCCGATCTTCCCATCTCCTTATCTCGGCTCCTCCCTCCGAATAACACTTGAACAGAAGGTCAGAAGACCAGAAGGTTCATTCGGACAAAATCTTCTGATCTTCTTGTTCACTTTTCACTTTTCACTTTTGACTTTTCACTTTCCGCTTCCCCTTCCTCGCAGTTGATCTGCCACGGTATGCCGAAGCGATCGACGAGCATGCCAAAACGCGCGGCCCAGAACGTTTTCTCCAGCGGCAAGACAACTGTCCCGTCTTTCCCCAACTCGTGAAAGATACGCTCCGCGTCGGCCGTGCTCTTGATCTGAATCGACAACGTGAAGCCTTTAGGTTGCTGATAGCTCTCCGGCGCTACGTCGCCACCCATCAAGACCTGATCGCCGACTGTCAGGCTGCCGTGCATCACTTTGTCCCCCCAGTCTGCCGGGACTTGATCCGCGAGCGGGGTTCCTGCGTAGCGGAAGATCTCCACGAGCCGACCGTCAAGACAGCGCTCATAGCACTTGAACGCAGCCTCGCAGTCTCCTTTGAAGCTCAGATATGGACTGATCTGCATGTGTGTCCTCACACTTTCATCCTCGACGCCGGTGTGCGGCAACCCGCGAAGAAAACCAGGTTCAATGTAGTCGCATGGCACGCGGCCGCAATCCGCTCGACCGAAACAGCCCGAACGCGCAGCCGGGCCGACGAGCAGCCATCTCTCAGCGGGTAATCGCCCGGTAATAGGTACACGTTGCCGTTCGATTCCACTCCGTGGCCGGTCGAGTAGATAGCCGCGGCATCATGCTTACGTGAGATACGGCGGAATTGAGCCAGCGCGTCGAGGAGAGCGGCACGGTCGGGCGCCACGCCTTGCACGACAGAGAAGCCGTGCGCTGCAAACATCTCAGAGACGCGCCTTTCGTCATGCGCGGCGCCCGCGAGCGGTGCGAGTCCGGCGCCCGCGTAGTCTGACACGATCAGCACAAGCGCACACCGGCGTTCCCGCGAGCCTGGTTCCGGCTGAAAGCTCCAACGAAGCCGCTCGGGCCACCTCGTCCATTGAGGCACCTGGTGGCGCTGACTCGCACGCACCGTCAGCGCGCGCAGTCGCTTCGGAAACTTCTGAAACGGGATCGAGGCCTCGCTTGTCAACTGAATCAGGGCCGTCGCGAATGGATTACCGCCGAAGGCGTCGCGATCGATCGTCGTACCGCCCGACCGAGTGGCAAAGACGAGAGCTGGGCTTCTCTGCATTTCTCTTTGCTGTTTACTTCTGCACGACGCGTTTGAGCATGAGAACCTCGAACAATTGTGCGAATCTCTCGCTCACAAACAAGTCCGTGGGCTCTTCTGACTCGACGACAAAGCCGAGCCGTTCGAAGATTTGGACATTTCCGGTCTCGCGCACGGTGCGCAATGCCATGGCCGTGCACCCGCGATCCCGGGCGATACACTCTAGCCGGTGAACGAGGGCGGAGGCCACGCCTCGCCGGCGAGCGGCGGGATCGACGCCCAGGCCAAGCAGCGAGAGTCGCGTACCTGCAATCCGGTACCGAACGACCCCGACCACCCGTCGATCGATCTCGGCAACCAGGCCCCGCAGATCTGACGCGAGCTCCGATCGCTGTCGCACCGCCGCGTCCGTTGGGCGGTACACCTTCCGCAGGTCGACTGTGGCAAGACGATCGACTTCGGCAGCGCGAGGCTCGTCCTCCGGTCCGATCTCGCGGACGTCAGCGCCCCCTTTCCCTTTTAACTTTCCACTTTCCACTTTCCACTTTCATAATACGCCCGTGTCTCGAACAACCATCGGCACGTTCGACTACGTCATCGTTGGCGCCGGAAGCGCCGGCTGCGTGCTGGCCAACAGACTGTCTGCGAATCCTGCGACCAGGGTGCTGCTCCTCGAAGCCGGCGGACAGGATAACTGGTTCTGGATCGACATCCCGGTCGGCTATCTCTACACGATCGCCAATCCACGCACCGATTGGTGCTACAAGACGCAACCGGACGAACACCTCGCAGGCCGATCGATCCACTACGCGCGCGGAAAAGTTCTCGGCGGCTGCTCCACCATCAACGCGATGATCTACATGCGCGGCCAGAAGCAGGACTACGACCACTGGGCGTCGCTCGGCAACAAGGGTTGGTCGTGGGATGACGTGCTGCCGCTGTTCAAGAAGGTCGAGGACTATCAACACGGCGCCGACGACATGCACGGCGCCGGCGGCGAGCTCCGCGTCGAAGATTCGCGTCTTCGATGGGAAATTCTCGAGGCATGGCGCGATGCCGCCGAAGAATGCGGCATCCCGAAAATTCGTGAATTCAACCGCGGAGACAATGCCGGCAGCGCGTTTTTTCAGATGAACCAGAAGCGCGGGGTGCGGTGGCACGCGACAAAAGCTTTCTTGCGTCCCGCGCTGTCGCGGCCGAATCTCACGGTGATGACGCACGCGCTGGTCGAGCGCGTCCGGATGAGCGGCAGCGGCGGATCCCTGCGAGCCGAGGGGATCGAGTTTTCACATCCGCGCGAGAACCGATGTTTTGCCCAGGCCGCCGCCGAGACCATCCTGGCAGCCGGCAGCATCGGATCGCCGCAGATTCTACAGCTCTCGGGCGTCGGCCCTTCCCCGCTGCTCGCGGACCGAGGCATCACGCCCATCCATGACCTCGCCGGAGTCGGGGCGAACCTTCACGACCACCTGCAGATTCGCATGCAGTACAAGGTAAAGAACACGACGACGCTGAACGAGCGCGCAAACAGCCTGCTCGGAAAAGCGGCCATGGCCCTCGAGTACGCCTTGTTCAAAACGGGCCCGCTTACGATGCCACCCTCTCAGCTCGGCGCGTTCGGCAAGAGCGATCCGAGCCAGCCGACCGCGAACATCGAATGGCATGTGCAGCCGCTGTCGCTCGACAAGTTCGGCGATCCACTCCACACGTTTCCGGCGATCACGCCGAGCGTCTGTAATTTGAGGCCGCTCTCGCGTGGGTGGGTCCGCATCGCATCGCCCGATCCCGCGGCGTATCCCGAGATCAAGCTCAACTATCTCTCGGAGCCCGAGGATCGCCACATCGCCGTCGACGCCATCCGGTATACGCGCCGCATTATGGCCGCACGCGCACTCTCCCGGTTCGAGCCGGACGAATTCCGTCCGGGTCCTGCCGCGCAAACAGACGACGAGCTGGCACGAGCCGCAGGCGAACTGGGGACGACGATCTTTCATCCGGTCGGCACGTGCAAGATGGGCAGCGATGAGATGGCGGTGGTCGACGACCGTCTTCGCGTGCGCGGCGTGGCGGGCCTGAGGGTGATCGACGCGTCGATCATGCCGAGAATCACATCGGGCAACACGAACGCGCCTGCTTACATGATTGCGGAAAAGGGCAGCGCGATGGTCATCGAGGATCGGCGCGGCTGAACCTACTCGGCCCGAACCGGCAGCCCCGGGGCCACACCGTCGACGAGTTGCCCGTTGGACACCACGGGCACTCCGTTGACAATCACGTGTTGAATGCCCACCGGCGGCAAGCCTGGCTCGCGATATGTGGAACGATCGATCACGCGCGCTGCATCGAAAACCGTAATATCGGCGTCGGCGCCAACCCGCAGGCGCCCTTTCGCCCTCATGGCGGGCACCCGTGCCTGCAGGCGTTCTGCGGGCATGAGCGTCATTTTTCGAATCGCATCCATCAACGTCAGCGCGGCGCCTTCGCGGACATACCGGCCCAACACTTTCGAGTAGGTGCCTGTCGTGCGCGGGTGACCCGTGCCGTCCTCCCAATACGCATCGCTCGCGATCATCGTCAGCGGACTGTTGATCGCAACGGCCACCATCGCTTCTGTGTTCGTGTGAAGCACGACTGGGCCTCCAATCTTGCGGTACTTCGCAAACGTCTCGGAGGTCATTCGCTCTCCCGTCCTCGGCCATTCCAGCCTGGCGACGCGATCCTCGGAGGCATTTTGGTACTCGTCCAGATTCGCTGACTGAATCTCCGTCATGCCTGCCGCATACGGGTAGGCTTCGGTTGTGACATCCATCCCACGTTTTCTGGCATCGGCAATCATCTGCAGCAACTCGCGCGTCGCGTCGACTCCCGTGCTGTTGATGTGGACGACGTGGAGCGGCGCCTTCGTCGCGGCGGCGAGCTTCAGCGCCTCGTCGAGCCCGGCCACTCCGCGGCGAATGTGTGCGTGGATGGGGACGCGAGCGCCGGCCGCAATGCGAAAGACGCGAAGAAGCTCTTGCTCCGTTGCCGCGGGAGTATAAGGAAAGCCCGCGCCAATGCTCACCGCGCCGTCCTCGAGGCCTTCTTCGATGCGTTGCGCAATCGCCTGAATCTCCGCCGCCGAAGCAGCTCTATGAGCGCCATCGCCGGTAGGAAAAATTTTTCCCGGATCGCGAAGGACCGCCATCCGGACGGGAATGTGTCCGATGCTTACGCCGTAGTTGACGAGCCTGCCGGCCTTACGCGTGCTGTACCATCCGCCAATGTCCGAGGTTCCCACCTCGAGCTCGAGGGCAGTCGTCACACCGTCACGCGCCTGAAAGGCGTAGGTCTCGGGTGTCTGGCCATGCGCATGAAGATCGATAAAGCCCGGAGAGACGACGAGCCCGGCCGCGTCGATGGTCGCGCGCCCCGTCAACCGATCGGGAGAGATAGCCGCGACCCTCCGGCCGCTGATGCCGATGTTGCGAACACCGTCGAGGCCCGACTCCGGATCGAGCACGCGGCCGTTCGCGATGACGAGATCGAATTCCTGAGCGCGAAGCGCCAGGACCGCGCATACGGCGATTCCGAGCATCAGGACACTGTGTACACGCGTGCGCATCGTGCGTTACCTTTCCTGCCCGGCAAATTCCGGCGCGCGGGCGTGTGTTCTGAACCTGTCGTTCACCGCAAACAGCACCGCTCCGGCGGCGAGCCCTGCGACACCACCGAGTAACTGCGCCCTGGTGGCACCGCCCAGGATCATCAGCGAGACCGCGATTGCGAGCAACGGCACCACGGGACCCAGGGGAATCACGAACGTCGCAGGCCTGACGGACTCCAGAAAACGGGGATGGCGCAACCGGAGCGTCGCGGCGCAAGCACCGGTGTACGCCACCAGCCGGGCGACCGCGCTTGCCACGGCCAGTATGACGAACGAGCCGGACAACGCAAGCCCGAGCGCGACAAGAGTTGTGAAGATGATGGCATTCGACGGCGTCCGGTACCGCGGGTGAATCCGGGCAAACCAGCGCGGCAGCTCGCCGTTTTCCGCGAGCGCGAAGAGCATGCGCGACCCGGTCAGTACGGCACCCAGGTTGTTGCCCGTCATCGAGATGACGGATCCGGCGCTAATCAAGAGGGCGCCGCCGGCGCCGATGAACAGAAGCGACGCATCGGCGAGCGGCGTCTTCGACGCCGGAAGATCAGGAAGCGTGCCGAGCGCCACCACGTGCGCCATCGTCATCACCCCGGTCACGATGAGAATCGTCGCAACGAACGCGAACGGCAGGTGCCGGCGCGGATTGCTGGCTTCGCCGGCCGGCACGCCGATCACGTCGTAGCCGCCGAAGGCGAAGATCAAAAGGAGCGCAGCCGCCGATATCTGCGGCAGCGACACCGCATTGGACGGCGCAAGACGGCTGACATCGATGAACCACACGCCGATCACGATGAACGACGCGAGCGGCACGAGCTTGGCGATGGTAAACAGGTTGACGACCGACGCGCTCAGCCGGATACCACGCAGGTTGATCCATCCCAGCGAGAGCGTGAGCGCCGAGATCGTCAAGGCCCGGCCGAGGCCGGTGGCGATGGCCGGCCAGTAGAAGCCCAGGGCAAGCGCGAGCGCGTTTGCAACGCCGGCCTGGCTGGTGACGCGCGTCACCCACTGCATCCAGCCGACTTCGAATCCGACGAAGCGACCGAACGCCGCGCGAGTGTAGAGGTAGGGACCGCCGGTCCCCTCGAAACGGCTGCCGACTTCGGCGAAGCACAGCGCGACGAGCAGCGACGCGCCGCCGATGGCCAGAAACGCAATCGGGCTCCACGAACCCACCTGAGCCGCCACCTGAGACGGCAGCAGGAAAATCGCACTGCCGATCACCTGATTGACGCCAATAGCGGTGAGATCCCATTTCCCGAGCTCGCGTCTGAGCGCAGGCTCGGCCGCAGGAAGCCGGTCCATCGGGCTACCGGTCCACCGCCGCAGGCTTACTCAGGTAGTTTTTTGACTGCGCTTCGCTCTTGAGCGGCGTCACCTTGTCAGGATCGACGCGGATCATCAGATAGTTGATGTGATCGTCAATCTTCGTAAACCAATGGCCTGTGCCGGCCGGAATGACGACGACGTCGCCCGCCTTGATCGAGTGTGCCACGCCATTCCGAATTTCGGATCCGTTGTGTCCCGGGCCGTTGAACTCGACCACGGTGCGGAGCGTTGCCGGACGGCGCTGCCGGTTGACGATGTCAGGTCCGAGCACGAGCGTGGCCGATCCTGAGATGACGTGATAAACCTCGCTGACCAGATCGTGTTCCGCAACCGAGTTCGGCAGCGGTTTATCGAGCCTGGGGCGATACACCATCGCGATGCCGACATGCGCCTTGCCGATGTCGATATCTCTCATCTGCTGATCGGTCAGCTTCTCCGCCATCGCTTTCTTCGTGTAGGCGTCGAGCTCGGAAAGCGGGATGTACGTTCCCGGGCACGTGTTGCAGGTCGGTTGAGGGTCGGTAGGATTGATTCGTCCCTGGGCCAGCAGCGCCGCCATTGTCATCATGCACACAACCGCCACGAAACCCGATGCGATGCGCATAGCGATCTCCTTTGATGGCCTCAAACAGGGTGCGCGCGAACGACGGCGTCGTCGAGCTCGACGCCGAAGCCAGGGCGATCGGTAACGGCGATCGTGCCCTTCACGAACGCCTCGTGGGGTTGAAGCACGGTATGCCTCCAGTCCACCTCGCCCCACTGCAATTCGATGAGGCGAAAATTTTTCAGCACGGCGCACACCTGAACCGTCGCCGCGGTCGAAACTGGGCCGCTCGGGTTGTGCGGCGCCACTTCGACGCCGTCCGCTTCAGCCATCGCGGCGATGCGCGTCAGCTCGAGCAGGCCGCCGCAATGTTTCACGTCGGGCATGATCACGTGAACGGCGCGCGTGCGGCAGAGTGGGGCGAAGCCGGCCACGCCGAAAAGAATTTCTCCGCCTGCCATCTGCTGCGTGATCCGCTTGCGAATCTCGAGCGTCTCTTCAGTGCGCTCGGGCGGGACGGGCTCTTCGTACCACGACAGCTTCTGCGGCTCGAGCCTGCGAGCGACACGTTCGGCGAGCGGCACGTCGAAGAAGCTGTGGCAGTCGACCATCAGCTCGATATCTGGTCCGATCGCGTCGCGCATGGCGACGACGCTTGCGATGCCGCTTTCGACCGCAGCCTCGATTGCAGCGGCGGGTGAACCGGGCGGCGGGAAGCCGTCCCACGGTGCGGCCTTGACTGCGCGAAATCCCTCTTTCACCGCCGCACGGGCTGCCGCCGCAAATCCATCCGGCGTGCGCGGCCGCGTCGCGCGATTCACGTTGGCGTACACCGACAGCCTATCTCTGAGCTTGCCGCCAAACAGACTGTAGGTCGGCACCTCGAGAGCTTTTCCGGAAAGGTCCCACAGCGCCTGCTCAATCGCGCTGTAGGCGGTCGCGGGGATCAGTCCTCGCCCCGTGGCGAGCCGCTCTCCATCACGACGATACGCGGCGATCTCGAGTGGAGACTTTCCTTCAACCAGCCGGAAGAACGCCTGCAGCTCCGATTCCATCTGCGCCGCGTTCTTTTGCGAGGTGTTGGCAAACCCGAACGCATCCGACGCTTCACCGAGCCCCTTCAGTCCCGCATCGGTGCCGAGGCGAACGAACAGCCACACGGTGCGCGGGGTCGCTCGCATCGGCAGGAGCTCGAGTGTCGTGACGCGCAGTTTGGGCGCGGCTTCGAGAAAGCGTGGAAACAGCGCCGCCCCCGCAGCCGCTTTCGCGCCGATGGTCAAGAGCGATCGTCTATTCATGTGTGTCACCCTCGCGCAGCCAGATTCGTCACCCGAAATGGTTCGAGCGTGTCCAGCGCGGCCTCGGGCCGCCCGAGCTTCCAACTGAAGTAGCGGAGAGTCACGCGCTCGGGCGTGAAATCGGCAATTGTAAAGCCATTTTCCTCGAGCGTGGGCAGCCCCTCCTCAACGTCGAGCCCTGCTGGCGGGAGCGCGCGGAGGCCTCGCACGAGCGATGGCCAGCCTGGTCTTCCGGTCCCGACCGGTCCGGGCAGCACGCTGATGACAGGGTTCGTGCGCAGGTCGATGCCGGAGGTCCTGAGGATTCGCGCTTCGCCCAGTGCGTGAAGGTCGCCGCTGATGAACAGCGGGATTCGGTCACGCTTTGCAGACGAAGCCTGCAACAGGCGATCGTGCTGAAGCCGCCAGCCCGCCTGCCAGTACGCCTTGGGGATCTTCGTCGTCAGTCCTTGATTGCCATCGTCCATGTCGGCGTACCACTCGCCCCATTTGCCGGCGCTCCACCCAGGCGGGGTCGAGGGCATGTTGACCACATGAGTCGCATCCGAGGTCGCCATTCGCGACACGAGCCACTGCTCGACGAGCGGCGGCACGAATGTCGCGCGAGAGCCGGTCAGCGTCATGTACCGGCGGCAGTCGTACATCAGCAGCTCGAGCAGCTTGCCATACCTCAACGTCCCGAAGCTCTCGGAAATGCCGGCCGGCCGATCCGCCTCCGATCCTGACGGAAGATCCCGGCTGCGGTGTGCGTCGGGCAAAAATTCCGGGTAGTACAGCAGCTGCGAGGCGCGCGCGAGATCGAGCATGAACGGATCCGGCGGGAAGGTCACGAGTTTGTCGTCCGCCTCGTCGTTCTCGAAATAGTCGTGATCGTCCTGCAGAAAAAAGACGGGCGTCGACCGCATCATCGTCCCGTACAACTCCGCGATCTGGGGACCGACGGCTTGCTTCAAGACCTGCTCGTTGGCCGTGCCCAGCACGCGCGCGGCGCGATTGAACACGCCCGCGTGCGCCTTCGCCGCGGGCGACGCGCCGAGCAGATCGGCGCGCACCGTGCGCAGGTCCCAATAAATGTGGTCTCCGTTGGCAACGACCGCATCGGGAGCGAATGACATCGCGCGCTCGAGCATGCGCCGCCTTACCGCCAGCGTGAGGAACCGGTGCGTGCTGACGTCGGTCGGTCTGTGATCGGGGAGGACGTCATGCCCTCCGGCGCAGGAATAGATCAGCAGCCGGACACTCCTGGGACTGTCAGTCGGTGAGGGGAACGTCGAAAGCTGCCAGGGATCGCAGAGCGGACGCCCATCCGCTTCGAGAATCTGCAGCGTGTAGGGGCGGCCAGGCTCGAGGCCGGACACTTCGAACGTCCAGAAGATCCCGAGCGTGTCGCCCGCACGCCCTGGAATTTTTCTGGAGCCTGCAAGCAGCACCGGCGGTGCGCGATGCGCCGCTCTGAAAGACGTTTTGATCAGGAACCGGTCATGGGATGCAGCCGGCAGCAGATGAACGACCTGTCCGCTATCCCAGATCTGACCGGACCGGCTTTGGGCTGTTGCAGTTCTGTCGCCCAGGGCGGCTGTGGCCAGCGACGCGGCGCCGATGAGAAAGTCTCGGCGGGTCGGCATCACTTGATCGGCCAGCGGGCCGATTCCGTTCTTGCGTTCTTCAGATACTCTTCGATTCGCGCGACGATGTTTGGGTTGGCTGCAGCGACGTCACGCTGCTCACCTGGATCACCTTCGAGGTTATACAGCTCCAGCGGCGCGTCTTTCTTCAGGCGAACTGCCTTCCACGGTCCCATCCGTACGGCCTGTTGAAACCCGCGCTCGTGAAATTCCCAATACAGAAAGTCGTGCGCGGGCTGGGTGGCTCCGCGAAGAGCCCCCGCCATCGACAGGCCGTCGATTCCCGAAGGGAGCTTCGCGCCGGCGATGTCTGCGAGGGTCGGCAGCATGTCCCAATGCGCCCACGCGTGATTGCTGACACGGCCGGCGGGTATCGTCCCTGGCCAGCTGGCAATCATCGGCACCCGGATCCCACCTTCGTACAGATCGCGCTTGATGCCCCGCAGCGGACCTGCACTTTTGAAAAATACCGGATCGCCGCCTCCCTCCTGGTGAGGCCCGTTGTCGCTGATGAACATGACCACGGTGTTGCGCTCGATGCCGCGCGACCGCAGCAGATCGGCGAGACGGCCGATGTCGCGATCCATGCGAGTGATCATGGCGGCAAACGCGGCATGCGGCTCGGGCTGCGATCTGTAACCGAGCGAAGGAAGCTCTGGGCTCGCGCCTACGGGCCTCGCGTCGGCCTTCTGGTTCTCGAACGGCTTCCCCGGCTCGGGAAAGCGGCCGCGAACGGCCGCCATGGCGTCTTCAGGGACGCGAAGCTCGGCGTGCGGCACGGTGTAGTTCAGATAGATGAAAAACGGGCGCGGGTCGTCACGTTGAATGAATGAGGCGGCCTCGGAAGTGAACAGATCGTTGACGTAGTCGCGCTCGAGATCGATCGCGGCTCGTTCGCCGTTTCGCCACAGGTGATCCGTGTACTGGCGATGCGCATGACGATGGTCGAGAAAGCCGAAGGCATGGTCGTACCCTTGTCGATCGGGCATACCGGTCGTGCCCGGCGAGCCGAGCCCCCATTTCCCGATCACCGCGGTGCGATAGCCCGCGTCGCGCAGCACTTCTGCGATCGTCACGTCCTCGGGACGAAGCGGGATGTCGCCGTTGCCGCGGATCCATGCGTGGCCGGTGTGAAGGCCGGTCATCAGCGTGGTCCGCGACGGGGCGCACACCGTTGAGCCGGCGTAGTACTCGGTAAAGCGGATCCCTTCGCGAGCGAGACGGTCGAGAGAAGGCGTCGTAAATCGCGACTGCCCATAGGCACTCAGATCGCCGTAGCCGAGATCGTCGGCCTGAATCAGCAGCACGTTCGGCCGCGACGGTTTCTGCTGGCGAGTGCCGACGATCGCCTCACCGGCGAGAACGGCGGCGACAAGAACCATCCACGCGGCACGATGAGCGCCCATCTTCATAGAGCCCTCAGACATTTATTCCGGTACCTGTGCATCTTCGTCAAGCCGGAACACCCCACGTTCGGCCGACGCCAGGAGCGCACGCGCCTGTTCTTCGTCGTCTTTCGAGACGAGGATCTCGACCATTCCGAGCCCGTCGATGGTGAGCCCGTGCGTCTTTCGCAGCGATTCGCCTCTCAGCTCGCACGAAATTCCAGCGGCATCGAGAAATCCGCGAACCTGCTGTGCCTCCATCTCGCCGCTGGCGATGAACACGCATATCTCATGCTGCATGGAGCCCTCCGCCTATTTGCTTCGCCATACGGGCGAACGGAACAGTGACCCCCTTTGACGAGGGCACGTGAATATATCAACTCCCATGAACTCGAACGACGCCTCGCGAATCGACGCTTCCATCAAGCGCTGGAGCTCCGGCAACTCCATCAACGTCGCGAGCCGAAAGGAAAAGAGATTCACGTACGCTTTCGCTATACCCCTTCCGCCAATTGCCTAGTCAGCTCGGCGGCGGACACTTCCCTGCAGCCGCTCGTGTTCTGGCCTGCCCAGAACGACGAGAAGTCGCTGCTTCCAAGGGATTCCGCCGTGGCACGCAGAGGCATGATTGCGGAAGCGGCGAGCGGAAACTCCAGCGCGGCCGGGTTCATCGGGCCGATCTCGCGCACGAGTCGATTCATGATCGCTCGCGCGGGCCGGCCTGTGAAGACGTTCGTGAGCGCGGTGTGGCGAGCAGACTCGCTCTTCAACGCCGCGCGATACCGGGCGCTCGTCAGCGTCTCGTGACAGAGAAGATACGCCGTTCCGATCTGCACGCCCGCGGCACCCAGCTCGAGCGCGGCAGACACGCCACGCGCGTCCGCGATGCCTCCCGCAGCCACGACCGGCACGTGGACAGCTCGGACGATCTGCGGCACCAGCGCTAGCGTGCCGATCTGCGTGCTGACATCATCGGACAAGAACATGCCGCGGTGCCCGCCCGCTTCCACTCCCTGCGCGACGATCGCGTCCACTCCGTGTGCCTCGAGCCACAACGCCTCAGCTACGGTCGTCGCCGAGGACAGCACCCTGGCACCGCAACTCTTGACGCGCGCCACCAAGTCGGCAGAAGGGAGGCCAAAGTGAAAACTCACGACTCGCGGCTTGAATTCGGCGAGGACGTCGGCGGCGGCCGGGCTGAAAGCTATGCGGGCATCTGAAGCGGGTGTCGGATCCGGTTCGAGACCAAGTTCCCGGTAAAACGGCGCAACCAGTGCTCGCCAGCGAGCTTCGCGCTCGGCATCGACGCGTGGCGGCGTATGGCAGAAGAAATTGACGTTGAACGGAGCCGCTGTGGCGGATGCCAGCGCTGTCAACTCGGCGCGCATCGCATCAGGATCCAGCAGTGAACACGGCAGCGATCCGAGACCGCCTGCATTCGAAACCGCGGCGGCGAGCGCGCTGCCCTGTACGCCGGCCATCGGCGCCTGAATGATAGGGAGTGCAGTGCCGAGCATCTCGCGCAGTGCGTCGCTGTGGCGTTTCAGGATCGGCACCTGTAGAAGGTAGCCCATTAGCCCTCTTTCCCCAAAACGTCGCATTGGTCATCAGAAGGAGATCGACTGATGGTGACCAACACACAGAAAGTGCTTGTCCAGGAGAGCTTTGCGGCCGTGATGCCTATCGCAGACGACGCCGCGGCGCTGTTCTACAGGCGGTTGTTCGAGCTCGATCCGTCGCTCGAGCGGATGTTCAAAGGCGACATGACGGAGCAGCGACGGAAGCTGATGCAGATGCTCACCGCGGCCGTAAAGGGCCTCAATCGCCTCGATCAGCTCGTTCCTGTTGTCGAGGATCTCGGACGCCGTCACGCTGGCTACGGCGTGGCCGACGCGCACTACGACACGGTCGGCGCGGCTCTGCTGTGGACACTTGCAAAGGGCCTCGGAAATGCCTTCACGCCGGAGGTGAAGGACGCCTGGATAGCGGTGTACGGTCTGCTCGCTGGTACGATGAAGAACGCCGCGAAGGAATCTCTCGTGGGAGCCTGACGTCAGGTTGGAAGCCGCAGGTTGTCCGAGCGCCCGTCTTTCCACTCGACGGCAACTCGGCCGTCCTCGCGGAACCGAAGGCTGATGACTGGACTGGATCCGCGCTCGAACGTCACGAGCGTCTTGCCGGTGCGCACGTCGATAACGCTGATGTTGCCGCTCGCGAGGCCGACCGCGAGCAGCCGCTCGTCAACGCTGACGGCCGATACCGCGCCGGCGGCGCTGGTGCGACGGCCTTCGAGGAACGCTCGAAGGTCGCTGCGCATCTCTTCGGCAGACTCGTATCGCGCATCCCGTTCGCGCGCCATGGCGCGGGCGGTAATCTGCTCGAGCGATTCGTCGACGACGACACCGGCGGTGCCAAGACGAGGCGTCTCGCTCTGCAGAATCTGCTGCACCGCTTCCACCAACGGCAGGCCGGCGATGTCGAACGGCATGCGTCCGGCGACGAGCCGGAACAGCAACACTCCGATTGCATACACATCGCTGCGTCGATCGACGTCTGCCACGGCTCCACGCAGCTGCTCCGGGCTCATGAATGCCAGCGTGCCCATGATCTGGCCGTGCGAGGTGTGCACGCCCGACTGTACGTCGAGCCCGGTCGCACGGGCGATGCCGAAGTCGAGAATCTTCGGCCATCCGTCTTCACTCACCAGCACGTTCGCGGGCTTCAGGTCGCGATGAATCACGCCTCGTTCGTGCGCATGGTGAATCGAATCGCACACCTTCGCGACGAGCTCGACGCGTTGGAAGACGCTCAGTCCGCGGGCCTGGACGTATTCCGTGATGGGCGGACCCTCAATCAGTTCCATCACGAGATGAGCCGGCGCCTGCCGGTCGCCCGAATGGAAGGCAAACACCTGCGCGATGCCCCGATGCTGCAGCCGGCCAAGCACCTCGGCCTCGCGCTCGAACCGCCGGACGATTTCGGGGTGACGAAAGCCGCGACGAAGCACCTTGATGGCGACAGTGCGTCGCGGCCGGTCCTGCTGCGCCGCGTACACGACGCCCATGCCGCCAGACCCGATCGCATGCAGCACGAGGAACTGGCCGAGAGGAGTCCCTGGCTGCAGCGGACCGTCGACGGCATTCATGTCGAGCGTCGGAATGGTCGTGGGATCCAGGAATCCATCTTCAGGTGCGTGAAGGGCTGCAAGCAGCGCCTCCACTTCGGAGCGCAGCGCCGTGTCGTCGCCGCAACGCTCGCGGACAAATACCTCGCGATCGTCGGGTCCGAGATCGGCCAGCGCGAGGAATATTTCCTCCGCGAGAACGGACGAGCGGGCGTTCATGCGGTGCCGCCCGGAGGCGGGACGTCTGGCGGACCGAGCTGACGGTACAGCCATGCGCGCGCGAAGGCCCATTCGTTCTTGACCGTTGCCGGCGACAAGTCGAGCGCCTTCGCAGTCTCCTCGACACTGAGACCGGCGAAATACCTGAGCGTGACGATCTTCGCCTTGCGCGGATCCATCTTTTCGAGCTGCGTCAGCGCCTCGTCAACGGCGACGAGGTCGTCGAGCGCAGGATCCGCCCGGAGCATCGCCTCGTCGAGCTCGACGTGCTCTCCGCCGGCGCCGTGCTTGATGCGTTGATAATGGCGCGCGCGCTCGACGAGAATGCGACGCATCGCGAGGGCGGCTGCCGCAAAGAAATGGCCCCGCCGGTCCCACTCTTGCGCCGGCCGATCGCCCGAGACACGCAGGTATGCCTCGTGAACGAGCGCGGTGGGTTGCAGAGTCTGATTACGCTGCCGCTCGCGCGCGAGGCGGGCTTTCGCGAGCTTCCGCAGTTCGTCATACACTTCCGGGAGCAGCTCGCCGGCAGTGCCTCGCGGTCCATCCGAGTCGGGGGGGCCGATCATGCCAAGGCGGCGTCATTATGACACCCGACGCGATCGCGCGCATCAGAAGCAGTTTCGCGAAGATTTCTGTCGAGCCTCGGGCGCTCGCGGGGCGCTTCTACACGGAGCTGTTCGCTGCGGCTCCCCAGCTGCGCGGGCTCTTTCCTGCGGATCTCACCTCTCTGCAGGGACACTTCGAGGCCGCACTCGCTCTGGTCATTCGAAATCTCGAAGAGATGCGCACCCTGGAGCAGCCACTCCGCGATCTCGGCGCGCAACATGTCCGGTGGGGCGCAAAACCCGAAGACTACGCGCTGGTTCGCGAAGCGCTCATCCGCGCCATCCGGCTGTCGTCCGCGGACTGGAGCGAAACGATCGAGGCCGACTGGCGCCGTGCCATTACCGCGATCGCCGTGCCGATGCTGCAGGGTGCAGCGGTGCACACGGCGACCGTCGCCGAGCAACTGGCAGAGGAGTGATCAGCGTACCTCGTCAGCGCTTCTCGGCCGGCTTCAACACGAATTTCTGCACGCGTCCTCCAGCCGCCGCCTCGCCCGTGTAGACGTTTCCTTTTGAGTCCACGGTCAAATCGTGCAGCGACGTCGCGAACTGCCCGGCGCCTGGACCCCGCTCGCCGAACGATCCGACGCTGCGCATCTCGGCGCGGAGAAGAATCCAGACTTTCTGATTCGCACCATCTGCGATGTAGATGAATTTCTGATCGGGTGAGAAATCGAGGTCGTAGACCGTCCCGGCACCCGGCGGCGCCTTTGCCACGAACATCTCTTTCACGAATCCGCCGTCCTTGCGAAAGATCTGAAACCGGCTGTTGCTGCGATCGCAGACGTACACGAGGCCCTCACGATCGAATCGAACGCAGTGCACGGCGCTGCCGAACTGTTTCGGCGGAGGACCTGCCGGATCGACGGGAGCAGACGCAGCAGCATCATCCGGCTTCCCGCCGTACGCACCCCAGTGCCGCTTGTAAGCGCCCGTTTCGGAGTCGAACACGATGACACGATGATTCTGATTCTGTTCGCCGTCCGAAACGTAGACTTCGTTGGCCCGGACATCGATGCGCATTTGAGTTGCGCGAGCGAGATTCGAGGTGTCGTGACTGCCGCCGGACTTACCGGCCCGGCCGATCTGCCTGAGAAATGTTCCTGATCTGGTGAAGACGAGGACATGTGCGTCCTTCTCGCCGTTGCCGCTGATCCACACGCGGTCTCGCGCGTCGATCGTGATGCCGTGCACCTGCTGCGGCCACTCGTAGCCGGCTCCCGGGCCGCCCCACGTCTGGACAACGTTTCCGTCGGCGTCGAACTCGATGACCGGCGGTGCCGGCACACTTCCCTCCTGCTTCACGACATCGCCGCGGTGGATGATCCAGATGTGATCGAGCGTGCCGGTCGCAATTCCGCTGACGGGTCCGACTGCCCACTTGTTCGGCAGGGGCTTCGGCCATGCAGGGTCAACGGCGAACTGTGGAATCTCGTCCGCCCCTTGCGCATCGACGATCGGGACGCCCGAACTGCGCGACCACGCAACGGTTCCGAGCAAAACAATGAGCACGGTCGCGTGACGAAGAAGGTGTGCCATCGATTTATTATCTCGGCAAGCCGGCAATATCTGTTCGCACCTTGTACAGCGTTTTTCCCGCCGTCACATACAGGGTTTTCATATCAGGTCCACCGAAGGCGTTGTTCGTGATGTAGTCCTCAGCGATCGGAATGAACTTCACGAGGGTGCCTCGAGGCGAGATGATGTAGATGCCTGTCTTCGTGTCGAGCGTCTCGGAGGTGCCGCGCAGCTGGCCCATACCCGCCGATGCGTAGAGATTTCCCTGAGAGTCGATGCTCATGCCGTCGGCGCTGCGGCCGGGATAGAAGTTGTAGTGCACGCGCATGTTGGTGACCGTCCCATCGGGACGCAGGTCGTAGGCGCGGATCATACGGGCGCCTTTCTCGGCCTGATTCGCTTCGATCAGGTACAGCGTCGAATCGTCCGGAGAAATCTGGATGCCGTTGGGCCGTTGAATCTCCGGCGTCGTGAGGATGCGAACGAGTTCGCCCGGCGCGTCGAGCCTGTAGACCGCGCCGCCGGGCAGATCGGTGAAGTACAGCCGGCCTTTGGAGTCGATCGTCACGTCGTTCGGTCCCACAAACGGCTTGCCCTGATAGTTTTCGGCCAGTACTTCTACCCGGCCCGTCTGCAGGTCCGTTCGCGTCACCTGCGGCTTGAAGGCCTGCGCCACTCCCATCCGCTGCGATGCGGCGCCCTCGCATACGACCAATCGCCCCTGCGGATCGATCAACATCCCGTTCGCGTTGTTGCTGCGCTCGCGAAACACCGACAAGACACCTTGCGGCGTCAGTTTCATGATGCGCTGGAAGACCAGCTCGGTGAAGTAGACGTTGCCGTCGCGGTCGACGGTGGGTCCTTCCGTGAAGGCGACCGCCGTGGCAATCTCGGCCTGCTGCGCGGAAGCAGCGAGAGGCATCAGGAGTGCGACACAGATCAACGCCGCAAGTCGTCCGTTCATGGCTATCCCTCGCATTCACCCGATTTTCGGCACGAAACGGCCTGTTCGCGCCATGTACGCCCGATAGTTGTCCCCAAAGCGCGCAACGAGGTTCTCTTCTTCGATCCGGGTTCGCATGACGAGCAGGCACACCAGCGCCGCGCCGGCGGCGACGAAAAACCAGTTGGCGGCAATCAGCGACAGCGCCGGGATGATCAGCGCGGCAGAGGAATACAACGGATGGCGTATCCAACGGTAGGGTCCGTGCACGACGAGCGTATGTTTCTTGCGTGTGACGACGGTATCGGTCAAGTTCTTGCCGAGCGAGCGGAAGGTCCACACGAGCATCAGGCAGCCCATCATGAGAAAGCCCACGCCCGCCCATCTCATCCCGATCGGCAACGGGATCGACGACCAGGCCATCCAGGCCGGGTTGATCATCCAGGCGAACACGCCCAGCCAGAACGCGGCACCAAGGGGACGCAGCGTCGCCAGGATGAACAGACCCTCCTGCCGGCGATCGAGCGTTTCGCCCGTCGATTGCGATTTGACCCTGTGGTAGATGCCGACAGGGAGAAGCAGCAGCATCACCACGATCAGCACGGCGCGTAACGTGGAATCGTGGTCCATGCCGAGTTCGCTAGGCCGCGGGTGGCGCGTCGACACCGCCCCACAGGTTCCGCGTGTTCAACTCCTCGCGTCCACACGACTTCAGATAGAGAAACAGCTGCGTCCGGTATGCCGCATGGCCTTGCAGCACGTACTTGAGGATGAAGACGCCTCGCGACGTCTTGCTGCCGTCGAAGTTGTCGATCTCGGCCCGAAGGGTCTCGTCCGATATGCCGTTGAGCAGCGCCTCGTATGTCTGCTTTTGTTCGGCAATCACGGCAACCGTCTCATCGAAATTCCGCGCGTTCGCCGACTCGGATTCCGCTTTCCATGTCTCAAAGTCGGCCTGATTGTTTGCCATGCGAATCAGCGTCGGCCCCATGATGCTGAGATATCTCAGGAGGTCGAGCGTGCTGCGCTGCTTCGGCGAGGGCCGATAATCGATCGCCGAGCGATCGATCTTGCCGATCAAATGCATGAGGATGCGCGCTTCGTTCTGTAGAACCGTTAACAATTCGGATTTCGTCAGGACCATAGATTCTCCTATTGCGCGTTTATGAGATCGGTCGCGTTCGCCGCAGAGCCCGGCCAGTTCGCCATCAGGCGCTTCAGCGTCGACACGAGCGCGGGCGTGTCTCCACCCAGCAGCGCGTAGAGATCGTGGAGCATCGGGTAATGCGCCGTGTAGGTTCGATCGAACGCGAGTCCGGCGTTGTTCATGACGGCGGGACACTTGTTGAACGAGACCGGTTCCGGTGAGATCTCCGCGCACGAACGCTGCAGCTCTGCGAACAGGCCGGCCTTACGCTCGAGCGCCTGCTCAGAGGTGAGCGCTCCCGACTGGAATTCGCGATAGAGGCCGCGGACTCTTTCGTAATACTGATTCACGAGAAAGGACTTCCGTAAAAAAATGTCGGCATCACGAGCCAGGGTGACAGCGGTCGCCGATTCCGGACCGAAACGATCCTTCGCGAACCCGCTCGCGGTAACAAACCCCACCAGCGTTGCGGCAGCCTCGGCCACTTCGGTCGGCGCCTTCCGCGCTTCACGCTGGTTATGGAAATCCTCGTGGGGCACGACCACCAGCAAACGCTCGGTCGATGCCTCGGCCAGCGAGACCGTGATCGTTTCTTCGCCGCTGGCAACCGCCTGCACCGGATAGAAGAACACGTCGTGGTCGGCGCCGCGCGCAGCACAACTGTCTTCATCCTCTCGCACCATGCGGAGTGTGCTGTAGAACTCTGGAAGCTGCAGCTTGCCGGTGAAATAGCAGCGGTTGTCCGACGTCTGACGTTCCGAAGTCCGAACGAAGTTTTCCGTCGCGTGTCCGCCGAGCGTGACGGCGAAGTCCTTGACCTTGGCAATCACCTCGGTGGCGACGAACTGAGACACCGCCGTCGAAGACTCCGGCGTCAGGCCGGGTCGCGCCTTTGCCGCGCAGCCGCCGGCAGCCGCCAAGACAACGCATGCGAGGCAGATGCGAACGGCGTGAGTTGCACGAGCCAATGAGCGCATGGCAGCGGTGATGCTAACACGGGTCGGCGCCGCTCAGCGCCGGCGGCTGCTGACGCGAAGCTCCCGAATCTGCGCCGCCGCATCCTGAATCTGCATCTCGAGAATCCTCCTGCCGAACAAGGCAGTGGCTCTGGCCGGGTTGCCGACATGGCCCTGCCCGTCGTTCGCCTTTCCGACCACCATCTTGTCGAAGCGCAACATTGACGGGTTGATGTACATCAGGCTGGCCGTGTCGTGCGTGCCGGCGTGCGAGCCGACGTCGGCGGCGCTCACGCCCTGACTGACGACCCAGTCGTCACCGCGTCCCGGATAGTACGCGGTGATGTGATGTACGCGCGCCGGCATCGCCGCCCATTCCTTGTTGAGAGCGGCCGCCACGAGCCTCTGTCCTTCCTGGTTGCCGCCGCTGTCACCGACAAGAACGACATCGACGAATCCGTGCTGCTTGAAACTTCGCGCCGCATACTCCAGCACCTTGACGAATATGTCCTGCGGCGTCGTGATGGTGCCCGCGTATCGCATGTGGCCCGTCGGCGGATCGACGTCTCCTTCGGGCACGTACGCCACGACAGGCGCGACGAGCGCATTCCCGAGCTGCCGGGCGATCTCCCCGGCCTTGTATTTCACCAGGTAGTTGTGTTTGCCGAGGACGACATGCGGTCCGTTCTGCTCAGTGCCGCCGGTCGGGATGATAATCGTCGTTTTGCTGCCGGCAATCGCATCGCGCACTTCCATCCAGGTGAGCTCTTCGATGAACACGCTGTCTGGCTGCGGCAGCGAGGGCGCCTGCGTGAACGCGGGGGGTGCCACAGAGAGGAGGGCGATGAACATGGACAAGCGGACTGCTCTCATTGTTTTATCTCCCATCGCCAGACCAGCCCGTCTTCGGGCTCGACAACCTGACCGATCAATTCGAAATGGCACTTCGCGAGGACTCGCGCTGATGCGCCCGCCTGCTCGATCGTGTGCGCGCGGACGACGCGAACCTGGCCGCTGGCGAGCGCAAATCGGACGAGCGCAGCCGCGGCTTCGGTAGCGTATCCCTTATTCTGAAATGCAGGCGCAATCCCGTAGGCAATCTCGACCGTCCCATCCGTGCCTGGCGGCCCCTTGAACCCACATGACCCGACGAGCACACCGGTCCCGTCGAGCACGAGTGAAAAGCCCAGCACCCACGGATCGATCGTCGTTGCGGCGTGCAGGCGCGCGAGCCAGTCTGGCGAGAGCTCCGCCCTCTCACGCGCGTCCATCTGCGAGATTTGCGCGCGCACCTCCTCCGGGGTACTCGGAACGAGCTGAAGATTCTTCGTGCGGAGAGGCGTCGCGGTCATCAATTCGTCCCCGGTCAGCGCTTGTAGACCTTTCCCTCGCGCATCACGAACGTCACGCGCGTCAGGGCCCTGATATCGGTCGTCGGATCGCCGTCGACAGCGATGATGTCGGCCTGGTACCCCGAGGCAATCCTCCCGATCGTTTTTTCCAGTCCGAGGGATGCCGCGGCAAGTGACGTCGCCGACGTAATCCCGTCGATGGGCTTCTGACCTCCCTGCCGCCCGCGCTCGATCAGCTCGTCCACGTTGCGCCCGTGCGCGCCGGCGACCGCATCAGACCCCATCACGAGCTTCAGCCCGGGCGTCGCCACCGCCCTTCTGATGAGCGCCGCGTTCAGCCTCATGACCTGCTCCATCGACCGAAAGCGCTCCTCGGTGTAGTCGCCGAAGCCCAGGAATCTGCTCCTGTTGCGAAGGTAGTTCTGCATCACGACCCCGACGTTCGGGTCGAAGTACACGCCACGCTCTGCCATCAACTCGAGCGCCGAATCATCGACGCCGGTGCCGTGCTCTATCTGCATGCAACCCGCGTTGACAGCCGACCTCACCGACTCGGTCGTTTGTGCATGGACCAGCGTCCTGAGCCCCTGCTCTCTTGCCTCGCCGCACAAGGCTTCCCACTGTTCGCGCGTCATTGCCTGCTCGACGCCGCCACGACCCACAGAGTCGATGATCTTGACGACGTCGGCGCGCAGCCGTTTCAGCTCGCGGACTTTCTGGCGCAGCTCCGGCGCCGCCCCGGTCATCGGCGTGATCTGCACGATCGACGTGAGGATGCGCGGCCCCGGAAGAACACCGCGCGCGATAGCGTCGCGCAGATCGACATCGCCAGGTTGTCCGGGGCTCTGAATGGTCGTGAACCCGGCCATCAACGTGAGGTACGCGTTCTCCGCGGCGTAGAGAATGTCCTGCGACGGCGTCACCGCGCGAGGGTCGAAGCGCCCGTTCGGTCCGAAGTGCCAGCCGATGTGCGCGTGCACGTCGATCAGTCCGGGGAGCAGCGTCGATGAGCCGAAATCAAGGTCCGCAGGCGTCGAGCTGGACGATTCGACAGCGGTGATGTTCGAGCCTCTGACGACAACCGTAACGTTTTCGAGTATCCGCCCCGTTCCATCGAGCACGCGGGCAGCGCGGAGGCGCAGATCGCCTGGCTGTGTCTGAACCACCGCGGTCGCGAACAGAACGGCGAGCGCTGCGGCGATCTGAATCATCGCTGTACGCGCGCAGTCACCAGCATTTGCCCGACATGGCGCTGCGTATGCTCGGCCGCATGAAACAGGAGTCCCAGCACTGTCGCAGGAAGCTGCCGACGCCCGACCGGGCGCGTTTCGACGAGCGTGTTCGGAGCTGTGGCACGCAGCTGATCCAACGCGCGGTCAACCTGCGAGTCAAATGCTCCAAGCAGGGCATCGATTTCACCACCCGACTCCGGCAGAGTGCCTTCTTTCGCGAGCGCCGTTCGCTGAGCGTCAGTCAGGGATTCGCCGCGCGCGTAGGTGAACAGCCGATCGACCACACCTGCGAGGTGCTGCAAGTGGAACCCAACTGACGCCAGGCCGGCGGGCCGACTCCAGAGCAGATTCGCCGGAAAATCGCGCAGCAGCTCGCGGGCCTCTTCGCGCGCCTGTATCAGGGAATGGGCAACCGGTTGCAGCAGATCGGGCACCCCCTCGACCGGTCCACGAAGCCACGCCTCTGGTGCCGTCATGCTAATCGACCTTCGTGGCCATCCACCATGTGGTGCCGCCCGCGTCTCTCACGCCGCCACGCTTGTCGGCATCTGCCTTTTTCACGGGCTCCTGCACCGATACGGCGCCGGCCTCGAGAGCCCGCCTGTAGGTCGCGTCGACATCGCGGACGTAGACATGCACGTGAGATGGCACTTGCGGCCACCCTTCTGCACCGTCCGCGATCATCACTATCGTGTCATCGATGCGAATCTCTGCGTGCATGATCTTTCCGGCCGGATCCGGAAACCGGCGAAGCTCGACCGCCCCAAAGACATTTTGCAGGAACACGATCACGGCACTCGCGTCATCGACAATCAGATATGGCGAAACACTGTTGTAGCCGTCGGGCTTGTACGATTCCACGAGTCCTCCAATTCACGCCGCTAATCGCAGTTTGGAACTCCCAGAAAGCATGGCATCTGGTCGGCAACGAGGCCGACCCAGAACCAGGCGATGAGGATCGGTCAATATTCCGCGAACATCCGCAGAATCTCCTTCCGATCGGTCGTCTTGGTAAGCGCGAGCATGAGCAGAATGCGCGCCTTTTGTGGGTTGAGGTTATCGGCAGGAATCATCCCCATCTTGTCATAGAGCTCGTTGCCGACGACCCGGCCGTTGCCAAGCCGGCTGGAGCGCACCAGAACAGGTCTGGATGCAGCTGGCAATGCAAGAACCGGCTCGAGCGCGGACCTCTCGACGCTTGAAAGATTGCCGGCGCCGGTGCCTGCGATGACGATGCCTTGGACGCCGCTTCCCGCGAGGGCCTCGATTACCGCGGCGCTCGGCTCAGCGTACGAATACGCGATTTCGACTTTCGGGAAGCTCTTGATCCTGCTCACATCGAACTCTGAGTTGATCGTGTGCCTCTTGGTTGAGCTGCGGTAAAAGCTCACCTTGTCTTCGTCGATGTAGCCAAGGAAGCCCAGATCGGGCGCGCGGAATGTTTCCACGCGGTGAGTATCGGTCTTCGTGGCGTCCCGCGCGGAGTTGATCTCGTCGTTCATCACGATCAGCACGCCTTTTCCGATAGCATCTCGTGACGCCGCCGTGCGAACGGCATTGAGCAGGTTGAGAGGGCCGTCAGCGCTGATCGCTGTGGACGGGCGCATAGAGCCGACGAGGACAACCGGCCGGTCGTGCTTGACGGTGAGGTTCAGAAAATATGCCGTCTCCTCGAGCGTACTGGTCCCGTGCGTCACGACAATCCCCGCAACCTTTGCGTCTTCCGCAAAAATCCTGTTGATGCGGTTTCCGAGCGTGATCCACGTATCGAGCGTCATATCCTGGCTGGGGACATTGACGACCTGCTCCACTTTCACGTTTGCAAATTGCTTGATTTGAGGGACGCCATTGACGATTTCTTCACCGAGGAGTGCACCACTCTTGTAATTGGATAGGTCCGTGGCTGACGCGCCTTTACCCGCTATCGTGCCGCCGGTGGAGAGCACCCAGACCAGGGGTAACTCATTCGCGCGCACATCCTGCGCCGAGCAAACTGAAGCGCTGGTAAAGAAGCCCAGAAAGGCCGCAGCAGCCATCCCCTTGAAAACTTTGAACGCCACAACATCTTCGGTGCTCATCGGCAGCTCCTTGAACTCATCCGACTCGCGTGGCAGAAGACAGGTAATCATTCCAGTCATCATCGATGCGGTCGGCTCTCTGCCAGCAACTCGTCCACCTTCGTCCAATCGATCACCCGCAACGATACGGGCCACACGGCCCGAGCGCTGCGCACGTAGCCGAGATCGCGGAGGCACGAGCCGGCGGCGAGGCCGGCGACGAGCATCCACACCTGCGGAAAGATCAACGACGCCAACGCACTCAGCGCCACCAGCAGGCTCCACGAGCGTGCAAGCCTTCGAAACCCCATTTTCCATGTGAGCCCGTCGGGTTTCATGCGGCGCCAGTCTTCCAATGTCCTGAGCTGAAAAGCAGTGAGCTCCATAAGCAGTCTTCAGCGCGGCGGGCCCTGCGCGGCCTGCAGCGTGTTGTGGAACGCGGCAATTTCCCAACTGCCGGATTCCCTGGTGAGCACCAGCGAGAAGCGCGCCTCGTGACGCCCCTTGAATCGATTCTCCCTAGTCATAGTAGGCCGGTGCTTTCTCGAGCTTCGCGTGGGCGATGAAGTCGTGCTGAATCCACAACTGGGCTTTCGTTTTTTCCAGGAATCGATCGAGCGCCTTCCTGGCGACCCTCGTTTGCTTGGCATCGAACTCGAATGTGGGGACGCGATCGAGCGTGCGCTCTTCGGGATAGTGGTACAGATCGCCCGACAGCACGACATCACCTGTCCTGGAAAGCCTGACATACAGGACTTGATGCCCTTGGGTGTGCCCCGGCGCGGCCTTGATGATGACGGTGCCGTCGCCGAATACGTCGTGGTTCTCGCCCTCGATGCTGATCGTGTTGCTCTTGCGCAGCAAGTCATAAGTCGAGGGACGCGTCACACCAGGAATCGGGCTTGCAAACATCGCGTCGCGCTCGGCCGGCGGCACGAGCCACGTGGCGTTCGCAAACATGTTTGCATTGGCCGTGTGATCGTAGTGGTAGTGCGAGAGCGCGACGTGAGTAACAATCGCAGGCGAGTAGCCGGCTTCGGCGAGCTGCGCCACCAGTGGTTTGACCAGCGTGATATCGCGCTCCTGCGAATCCGGCAGAACGAGATGGTGCTTCACAGGAGACCCCGTCGGAGTCCATTCCGAGTCGGGAACGGCGCACGCGTCCCAGAGCAGCGCGCCTTTCGGATGCGTCACGAGATAACATGCAACAGCAAAGTTGGTTTCGGCAACGTCCTCCTTCCTCAACTGAAAGCGCGCCGGATCGGAAACATGAAGCGTGCCTCCGTCGAGGACGTAAAGCCGCACTCCTTCGGTTCGCTGTCCGCTACACCCGATCGCGGCAGCCAGCACAGCGGCTGAGACCAGCATTCGCAGCTCGGTCATAGTCAGAACCGCAGATAGCCAAATCGAGCCGGCTGATGAAACCCTGGAAAGACCGTGGGCGACCAGCTGAGTGGCTCCGGTTCGCCATCGTGGTCGCGATTGAATCGATAGAAGCTGCCCCGCCACACGTCTCCGCGCTGGGGCGTGCCGGTCTTCAGATCGGCGAACGGGACGCGCGCTTCGACGGTCCAGCGCGTGTCGCGATCGTTCGAGTTCTGCACTGAGCCGTCCACTCGCACGGCGTGGGTCATGCTCGGGGCCGTGTACGACCAGTCGCCTTTGATCTGCCGCGAACTGCCATCCGGTCCGAGCTCGTTTGCGATGATTGCATCAAAAGTTCCGCCCAGCGGGTTCCACTGCAGCTCGAAATAGCGGTCGAGCGGTCCGGTCGTGACGAAGAACTCGACGACTTCCTCCTCCCAGAACCGGCTGTCGCGCTGCGTGAACGTCGCCTGGATGTCGTAGTCCTCGCAGATCCAGCCCAGATACAGCGCTGCCTGGTCGTACCAGAGGCGCACTTCCGTTCCGACGCGCGCCGGGATCGTCGTGTCGTTGCGGACGAACGGCGTCAGGCGCGCCGCCTTCTGCCACGGCTGCTCATCCAGCACGCCGTCGATCTTCACCTGCGCGTCAATCCGCGGAACGATCGCCGTCTTTGGATCGGGCATCGGGGCCTGCGCCAGAGCCATCGTTGCCAAACAGGCCGCGAAGAGGAGGCTCCACTTCCAGCCACGGGGATTTGTTTTCGGCATTGAATTTCCTCACACCCGATATCCGCACCGTTGCATCTCTGCGTCGCTGCGGTGAAACAGCGAAGTGTTAGCGAGCGGCGGCCGCGCGCACAGTGAACGGAATCATGATGCGCTGCGGATTGGGACTCTTGTCGACGGTCTCGAAATTGTCGACCTCGAACGCTCTGCCGATCTGGTTGCCGGCAACATCCTCGAGGATGTCGAGCGCCAGCAGGTTGTGCGGGCCCGCCCGCCATGGATCATGCGGCGTGAACATCCATCGAGTCTCACCCTGTTCGATCGCGATGTCCCCGGCAACCGGGATATCTCCGCGAGTGACGCCGATCGCGCGCATCAGCAACCCATGATCGAGCGGCCTCGGAAACGTCACGACGAGGGCATTGCGACTGCCCGCGGGTGGCGGCTCGATGCGCCACGAGGCGGTGTCGAGCGCCTTCTGCACCGGGGCAGCAACCTGAAAGACACGTCGGTACTCATCCTTCAGGGGCAGACCGTGCTCGTCGCGCCATTCGCGGCTGATGACGAGCGTCACGGTGCGCCCGGTGTCGAGCGCACGCCCCATTCGCTTGTTCGGCAGGATGCCGGATTTGACTCTGCCCGGATCGAGGAAGGCGGTAAACCGCGTATGGCCGGGATCCCAGAACTCATAGTCGAGCGGGAGAAACGCTCCGTCGATTTCACGGCCGTCCGAACCGAGCAGCTTCAGGTGCGGGATGCCGCTCGACCGGCCCATCGGCCCTGAAAACTCCACATACATCCGAAGCAGGTTCTCGGGCACCGTATCGCCCGACGGGTACACCCGCGCGACTGTAGTCGAGGGCACCACGTGTGTCGCCGGCACGCCGACAGTGACAACGATGGGAGGTACAACGCCGGCGCCGGCTCCAGGCAGCTGTGCCGGATCGAATCGCGCGATGTATTGGCGGCCCGGGTCGAGCGCGTACTGGGGTGTGAATCGCAACGCGTCGCCTGTGACGGCATACGTGCCGAGCATGCCCGGCGCAGCATCGTTGACGGCCACGCGAAACAGGCCCGACCACTGCGCGTCGGTCAACGAGGCGGCTCGCACGGCGCGCAGTTGGGCGCCCGAAAGGCCGGTCACCTCGACGTACGGCGGGCCACCTTGCGACTGTTCGCGCAGCGCGATCGCTGGTGTGGATGAAAAATCCCCGGAACTGCCGCATGCCGCAACGATCAGGAACGAACTGATCGCCGCGGCACGCAGAATCCGATTTGACATTTACGGCAGGGCAACCACCTGCAGGTCGATTCCACCAGCCGCGTTGCGCGCGACGACGATCGAGTTGTTATCGTCGAGCTTGTCCAGTTGCTGGATGCCCGTCATCGTCGTGACCTTCTCGAACGGCACGCCGCCCGTCTCGGTTTCCACGGGCGCTGTGATTGGAGCTGCCGTCGCGAAGGTGCTCGTCGGGATCTTCATCACGCCGCGGCTGTTATTCGTCGTCAGCAGAAATTCCTGGCCGCCCTTGCGGTACACGATCATGTCGAGCACGCGGTTGCCGGAGCCGAACTCGGCGATCGTCACACCGCGCACTTTCTGGCCGGGCCGCAGGTTGCCGATCGGGAACTTCACGAGCGGCGTGCAGGTGTACCCGGCAATCAGGTACTGCTCGCCGTCGAGCGCGTAGGGCACGAATGCGTTGACGGGCGACCGCGTCTCTACCGCGCGGTGGTTGCCGTGGTAAATCTCTACGCTGGTGCCCGCATCGATCGTCGCGAATGGATACGGAATCGCGCGGAGCTTCGAGGCGAACTCCTCATTCGACAGGCCTGCGACCCAGAGGCGGCCCTCGGCGAACGCCATGTCGGTAACGACCTGCGTGCGGGGATTCGTGCGTGCTGCGGGATTCGGCGCAGGCGCGTTCTGAATGTCGACCCGCTGGAACTTCAAGGACGACAGCGGCACGCTGGCAATCGCTCCAGCGCCGTCGACGCGGAACAGCGCCGGTGCGGAGCCTGCGCCCTGACCGCGCATGACCGACACGTAGGCGTTGCGCGTCTTGGGGTGTACCGCAAGGTCGGTGATGACGACCTCGCTCGCCCCCGTGCCCAGGAGCGCCGCGAGCTTCTGATCGATCGCATCCAGGCCCTTCGCACCGGTCGCGCCGCCGCCGGCGTGCGTGCCGAGATCGAGCGCCACGATCGCAGCACCCTGCGTGTCGGCCGCGAACAGCGTACCATCGGGAGCGAACGCGAGCGGGCCGATCGAGCTGAACGCCGGCCCTTCCCCCGCACGCGTGATCTGCACCGCGGAAGAGGGCGACAACGAGGCGAGCACGACCAAGGCCAACACAAGCCCGAATCTGACGGCGAAAAACTTCATAAAGGCGCTCCTTTCGAGTGGTTGCGGTTAAACGCTACTCTCGCGTGCCGGTTGCGTCAAGCGGGCGCTGGTCCGGCTGAAGCCGGATGACCACTTTTCCGAAATGCGCGCCGCTCGCAAGGTATTCGTACGCCGCGCGTGTCTCGTCGAATGCGAAGACGCGGTCGATGACGGGATCGACGGTCGAATGCTCCAGCGCGCGAACCAGCCGCTCGAACATGGCGATCGACCCGACGTAGACGCCGCGGACGCGGATGTTCTTGTGAAAGATCGCGTAGGTGTTGATGGGACCCTGCGTGCCGGCGAGGATGCCGAGCAGGCTCATGTGGCCGCCATAGCGCAGCGACGCGATGCTTTGGTCGAAGGTGCCTGCCCCTCCCACTTCGACGACGAGATGAACGCCGCCGCTGCCGGCGGCGGCTCGCGCGGTGTCCCCCCATTTTGTGTCGGCCTTGTAGTCGATAGTCGCAGCTGCGCCCATCCGCTCGAAGCGCGACCGCTTTTCCGGCGAGCTCGATGTGGCGATGACCGACGCCCCCGCGATGCGCGCCAGCTGCAGCGCGAACGTGGAGACGCCTCCCCCGCCCTGCACGAGCACCGTCTCGCCCGGCCTGACCGCCGCCGCTTCGAACAGCGCGTGCCACGCTGTGACGCCGGCGCACGGCAGCGTCGAGGCCTGCTCGAACGAATAGCGTGCAGGAATGTTCACCCACGCCCGCTCAGGGAGCACCACTTCTTCGGCGAGCACACCGTCGAGCGACCCGCCCAGGGCGTTCGCATGATGCTGTTCGGCAAGTGCGCCGTCGGCCCACGTTGGAAAAAACGCGGCGGCAACGCGGTCGCCAATCGCGAACCGTCGCACTTCGCTGCCGATTTCGATGACCTCGCCGGCGCCGTCCGAGGCAGGAATGATTCGCCGCGGCCGCTTTTTCGACCCGCGGGCGACCATCAGATCGCGATAGTTCAGCGACACGGCCCTGATGCGAACACGCACGTCGCCAGGACCCATGTTCGGCCGGTCTCGATCGACCAATTTCAGCGCGTCAAAGCCATCTTCAGGATGCAGTTCGAATGCCTTCACGGGCGCCATGGTATCACCCGGGTTGACCCCGGACGCCCGTCATGAATCGACCTTGACAGTCCCCAGTCCTGACTAGTACAAACATATATAACACTGCAACTTAGTCGTGGTCTCGGAGGGAGATGAACACGCCGTTCTCGTTCGGTCGAATGCTCGGCGCAGGGTTTGCCGGATTAGGCGCTGGCCCTGTTCTTTTGCTTTCAAGCGGAGACGTCTGCACAACAGGCCAGCGCGCGGGCCGCGGCGACCCCCCAGGCCCCATCGAACCATCGCCAACTTCTCGACAAGTACTGCGTCACGTGCCACAACGAACGGGTGAAGACCGCGGGTCTGATGCTGGACCGGGCCGACATCACCAACCCCGGCGCCAATCCGGAAATCTGGGAAAAGGTGATGCGCAAGGTGCACACCGGCACGATGCCGCCGCCCAACATGCCGCAACTCTCCGCGGACGATCGGCGAGCGCTTCTCACATCTCTGGAAACATCGCTCGATAAGGCGGCAGCAATAAATCCAAACCCCGGCCGCACCGAGACGCTGCGTCGTTTGAATCGCACCGAATACCGAAACGCCATCAGAGATCTCCTGGCGGTGGACATCGATGCCGCGTCTCTTCTGCCGCCGGATGAAAGCGGCCACGGCTTCGACAACGTCACGGTCGGTGATCTGCCGCCGATGCTGCTCGACCGCTACATCTCCGCCGCCCAGAAAGTCAGCCGCCTTGCAATCGGCAGCACGCAGACGTCGCTGCAGGCCGACACGTTCCGGTTGCCGGCCGATCGGACGCAGGAGACTCATGTTTCGGGCCTCCCGCTCGGCACACGCGGCGGCGTGTCGATCCCTTACACGTTCGTCCAGGACGGCGAGTACGAAATCCAGATGTGGCTTGCGCGCGACTTGAACGGCAACGTTGGTGGATTGAGGGACCCCCGCCCACACGAGCTGGTTGTTCTCATCGACCGCGAGCCGGTGAAAACCTTCACCATCCTGAAGCCCGCCGGCGACGATACGACGCTGGACAAAGATTTGAAGGTGCGAGTGCCCGTGCGCGCAGGTCCGCACGAGATTGGCGTCACTTTCATCAAGGACGCCTCGTCCCTTCTGGAAACCGCAAGGCAGCCTCAGCTGGCCCGCTTCAACGAGCGCCGTCATCCGCGCACGGGTCCTGCCCTCGACCAGGTCTCCGTGAGCGGACCCTACGGAGCCAACGGCGCGGAAGACACGCCGAGCCGGCGCCGGATTTTCGTGTGCCGGCCAGGAGCAGCGGACGCGGAAAAAGAGAGTGAGTGCGCGAAAACCATTCTGTCGACGCTGATGCGGCGCGCATATCGGCGGCCCATTTCGAAAGCCGAAGTCGAAGGGCCGATGGCGTTTTACCGAGAGGGGCGGGCCGACGGAGATTTCGACGCGGGAATCGGAAGAGCGCTGAGCGCGGTGCTGATCAACCCGGAGTTTCTGTTCCGCGTCGAAGCGGACCCCGCCTTCGCTAAAGCTACGGCGGGCAGGCCGAGCGAAGGAAACGTATACCGCATCACCGATCTCGAGCTGGCATCGCGGCTCTCCTTCTTCCTGTGGAGCAGCATCCCGGACGATGAGCTGCTGGACGTCGCGATTCGCGGCAGGCTGAGCCGGCCTGACGAGCTCGAGAAGCAGACGCGCACGAATGCTCGCGGATCGGCGCTCGTTCAACCTTGCCACCAACTTTGCCGGACAGTGGCTGCGCCTGCGCAATCTCGACGCCTTCACGCCCGAGCACGCGTCTGTTCCCTGAGTTCGACGACAACGTGCGTCAGGCGTTCCGCGAGGAGACGGAGCTTTTCCTCGACAGCGTGCTGCGCGAGGACCGCAGCGTGCTGGATCTCATCCGGGCGGACTACACCTTCCTCAACGAGCGCCTCGCGAAACACTACGGGATCCCCAACGTCTACGGCAGCCGCTTCCGCCGCGTGGAGCTCTCTCCCGACAGCAGGCGCGGGGGCCTGCTGCGACACGGCAGTGTCCTCGCCGTCACGTCGTATGCCACCCGCACGTCGCCAGTGATTCGCGGCGTGTACGTGCTCGACAACATATTCGGCGCTCCACCGCCGCCACCGCTGCCGAACGTGCCGGCGCTCGACGAGAGCACGGTCGCAGCCAACCTGCCGATGCGCGAGAGGCTGGCTGCGCACCGCAACAACGCGGTGTGCGCAAGCTGCCACCGGACAATCGATCCCGTCGGCTTCGCGCTCGAAAACTTCGACGCGGTTGGGCAATGGCGCGAGTACGAAGGTGAAGGCGAACCGATCGACGCGTCGGGCGCATTGCCGGGTACCGCCGAATTCCGCGGCGTAGCGGGACTCGAGGATGCGCTGCTGGGCCGCCCGGAGATGTTTGCGGGCGCGCTCACTGAGAAACTATTGACGTTTGCGCTCGGAAGAGGCGTCGAGTATTACGACGCACCCGCAGTCCGCAAGATCGTGCGAGAAGCCGCGCAAAGACAAGTATCGCTTCTCGTCCCTCATCCTCGGCATCGTCAAGAGCACACCGTTCCAAATGAGGAAATCAACATCATGATCATCACGAAGAAGGCCTTGCCGCGCCGGACGTTCTTGAAGGGGGCACAAGCCGCTCTGGCGCTTCCGCTGCTCGACGCCATGATTCCCGCTGCGACAGCGTGGGCGCAGACGCCAGCCAGGCCGGTGCCGAGACTCGGCTTCGTGTATATGCCGATGGGCTGCGACCACAGCCGATGGACACCGCCGGGGCAGGACAGGCTCACGACGCTGTCGCCGATTCTGCAATCGCTCGAACCGGTCAAGAACGAGGTGACCGTCGTCACCAACACCCGGCTGCAGAATTCCTATCCCGGCACGCACGACACGTCGAATTCCGGGTTTCTGAGCGCTGCGTTCTCGAAGCACACCGAAAGCTCTGACTACTACCTCGGCACGACGATGGATCAGATTGCGGCCAAGCAGATCGGCCGCGACACGCAGCTGCCGTCGCTCGAGCTCGCGATGGATCTGAACCCTCTCGCTGGCGTGTGCAACAACGGATACGCATGCGTCTATCAGAATTGCCTGTCCTGGTCTTCTCCGACGACTCCGCTCCCGTCCGAAGCACATCCGCGCATCGTCTTTGAGCGGCTCTTCGGCGAAGGAGGCAACGCCGTGGCGCGCCGGGCGGCGCTGCACAGCCGGGCGAGCCTGCTCGACTCCTTCAGCGCCGACATCGCGCGGCTCAAGCAGCGCGTCGGCGTGCCCGACCGCGTTCGCGTCGATCAGTATCTCGAGAGCGTTCGCGAAATCGAACGGCAAATCCAGCGTGCCGAAGCAGGCGCCATGGACAATACGATGCCCGACCTGGATCGACCAGTCGGCGTGCCGGCGGCATTTGCCGACCACGCCAAGCTGATGTTCGATCTGCAGATTCTCGCGTTCCAGGCGGACATCACGCGCGTCATCTCGTTCCAGTTGACGCGCGAGCTGAGCAACCGAAGCTACCCTGAGATCGGCGTGGCCGATCCGCACCATCCAACCAGCCACCACGGCAACGATCCCGAGAAGGTCGAGAAGATTTCCAAGATCAACGCGTTCCACGTGTCGCTGTTCTCGGACTTCCTCCAGAAGATGAAAGCCACGCCGGATGGCGATGGATCGCTCCTCGATCACACGGTTTATCTGTATGGAAGCGGCATGGGCAATCCCAGCCTGCACGATCACGAAAATCTTCCGGTTCTGGTGGCGGGTGGCGCCGCGACGGGCCTGAAGGGCGGCCGGCACATCAAGTACGAAAAAGGCACGCCGCTCGCAAATCTGCATCTCACGCTGCTCGACCGAGTGGGCGTGCGTCTGGATTCATTCGGCGACAGCGACGGGAAGATCAGGATCTGTTCGAGCCCGTTTCAATGTATACGTAGTGTCCGGCTTCAGCCGGACTTGTTCTGATGGAGACGCACATGCACTGGCAAAGAACAACCGGACTCGCTCTCCTGGCGCTGGCCGTGGCGGGCGCCACGCTGGCCGCTGAGCGCGCGACCGTCGCCGACGCCGCAGAGCGGCGCGACCAGGCCGTTGTGCGCACACTGCTCAAGAGCGGGGTCGACGTCAATGCCGCGCAGATCGACGGAACGACTGCGCTGCACTGGGCGGCGTATCACGACGATGCCGAGCTTGCGGGAGTGCTGCTAAAAGCGGGCGCCAACGCCAATGCCGCGAATCGCTACGGTGTGCCGCCCCTCGCCCTGGCAAGCACGAACGGCAACGCGGCGATCGTGAAGCTGCTCGTCGACGCGGGCGCCGACGCGAATGCCACCGGTAAGGGCGGCGAAACGGTGCTCATGATGGCCGCGCGCTCCGGAAACGTCGACGCCGTGAAGGCGCTGCTCGTCCACGGCGCGAAACACGACGCGCGCGAGCGTCGCGGACAGACCGCGCTGATGTGGGCTGCAGCGGAGGGACATGCGGCGGTCGTGCGCTGCGCTTCTCGAAGCCGGCGCCGACATCAACGCGACGATCGATTCCGGATTTACGCCGTTCTTCTTTGCCGTGCGCGAGGGACGCATCGACGTCGTGCGCGTGCTACTCGACGCAGGAGTGGACGTCAACGCGACGCTGCAACGACGCGAGAAGGGGCCCGAAGGGGGAGGAGCGAACACGTATAGGCCGGTTGGAAGAGGCACGAGTCCGCTGCTGCTGGCTGTACAGAACGGCCATTTCGAGCTCGCGATCGCGCTCGTGGACGCCGGCTCCGATCCGAATGACGTACGGACCGGATTCTCACCTCTTCACACGCTCTCCTGGATACGGAAGCCGGATTCGAGCGACGTGAGCGATCCCGCGACACCCGCAGGATCGGGCCGGCTGACGAGCCTTCAATTCGTACGCGAAATCGTGAAGCGGGGCGCGAAGGTCAACCTGCAGCTGCAGAATGGCTCGCCGAAGGTTCCGAGCACGTCATCGCGCATCGACTCGGCAGGAGCGACGCCATTTCTCCTGGCTGCCGATCGCGCGGACGTCGCGATGATGCGAGTGCTGCTCGAACTGGGGACCGATCCGCTGCTACCAAACTTCAACGAAACCACGCCGCTCATGGCTGCAGCCGGACTCGGGACGACGGAGCCGCTCGAGGAAGCCGGCGAAGAGAGCGAAGCGCTGGAAGCCGTGAAGATGCTGCTCGACTTGAACGCCGACGTCAACGCGGTCGACAAGAACGGCGACACGGCGATGCACGGAGCCGCCTATGGCGCGTATCCGGCGGTCGTGAAGCTGCTGGCAGAGCGCGGCGCCGATCCGCAGATCTGGAAGGAGCGCAACAAGGCCGGCGTAACGCCGCTGTTCGCCGCCGAGGGCTACATCGGCCGCCTCCCGCGGCCCGATAAGCCGACGATCGAAGCAGTAACGAAGCTGATGCTCGCAGCTGGGCTTTCGACCGAAGGTCAGCGACCGGCGATCGTGGACATCTACGAGAAGCCGGCGGTACCGGAGAAGCCAGCGGTCCCGGAGAAGACGGCGGTCCCGACGGCGAAACCGGAGAAGTAGTGTCCGGCTTTCGCCGAAACCGGAGACGTAGTGTCCGGCTTTAGCCGGACCTTACTCGTTCATTTCATTGCGTAGACCGCTCGCTCGAAGGCGTCGTACAGCGCGAGGGCTTTGCTGTCGGCGAACGGCAGGAACTGCATCAGGATCACGCCGGCAACGCCCCGTGCCGGATCCACCCAGAAATACGTGTTGAAGAGCCCACCCCAGCTCAGACTTCCCGCACTCCGTCGCCCGGGCTTGCCGGCTGCGGTGATCATGAATCCGATCCCCCACTTGTCCCGCCCATCGTCTACAAAGGTGAAATCGCTGCTGCGCTCGGGCAATGCCGTCTTCACCGCGGGCACGCCGACGCCGCCGATGTGATTGCGGCCCATCGACGGCGACGGTCTCCGGCGATACGATGCGGGCGCCATTCAGAGTTCCCTGATTGAGCAGCATCTGCAGGAAGCGGATGTAGTCTGACGCCGTCGAGGCAAGTCCGCCGCCGCCGATAGGCTGTGCCACCGACATCGGCGGTTGAACCGGATCGACCTCGAACGTGCCATCCGGGCGGCGTCGATGCGCGACAGTCAGGCGCCGGCGTCGATCTTCGAGCAGATTGTAGTGAGTATCGCTCATCCCAAGCGGGCCGAAGATGTGATCGCGGAAATATGTCTCGAGATTCTTGCCGGACAACGTCTCGAGAATGCGCCCGCCCCAGTCGATGCCTGTGCTGTAGAGCCATTGCTCGCCCGGATCGAAGAGCAGAGGGCCCGCGACATGCGTCTCGCCCGCACGCGGTTTGAAGTCGCGCACGATGGGGCTCGTGAAGTTGTAGCCAAGACCAGCAGTGTGCGTGAGCATGTGCCGCACTGTCGGCGCCCGCTTCGCGGGCCTCAGGGTGTACGCCCCGGTTCTGGCGTCGAAGGTCTCGAAGACTTTCAGGTTCGCCAGTTGCGGAAGATACTTCTCCGCCGGATCGTCGAGGCTGAGGCGGCCCTGTTCGACCAACTGCATCACCGCCAGGGACGTGACCGGTTTTGTCATCGACGCAATGCGGAAAATCGTGTCGACGGTCATCGGCGTGCCGCTGGCGACATCTGCGACCCCGAAGGCGCCTTGATACACGATGCCGCGCCGATCCGTGGCCATCGCGACCACGCCGGGCACATCTCCGCGTGTCACCGCGGCAGCGAGCACCTTGTCGATGGCCGGCGTCGCCGTTGACGCGCGCGGAGGTGCAGACTGCTGTGCAGACGTGGTGGCCGCAAGAATGATCGCGAAGGCAGTCGCAGCGAATCGCACTCGGTTGCTCATAGTCGGTCTATCGTAAACGCTCTGAGTACTGTGTGCCGTGCTTTATTCGCTCTTCGTTCTTCGTTTTTCGTTTTCACTCTGCTCAGTGAACCGTCGCCGCCTTGACGAAGCAGAGGTATGAGGCGAGCGTCCCGGCCATGCGAAACCAATCCCAGAAGATCCACGCTCGTGCCATCTGAGTGATGGCCTCTGGGGTCAGGCCGGCGCCGCCGCGCACCATGAGCGGCATGACGCCCTTTGGTATGAAGTACAAGGCCGTCCAGGCCAGCATCAGGAAAAACAGGAGGGCGCCCCTCGAGATCCAGCGTCGCCTGGCAACGAGAGGCCAATTCACGACGAGGGCCAGAATGATCGCGACGGCCGTCGGAGCGGTGATGAGCGTCCAGAAGCGATCGATGGCCTGGCCTGCGCGGACGTCGCTGAAATAGAGAACAACAGACTGCGGCAGGGCGCCGCCCCATTCGGGAATCAACGAGATGCGCTGGTACACAGAGGCACCGAACATCGTGCCAACCAGCACGAGAACGGCCCAGAGAAGAACGGCGGCAAGACGCTGACGTGTGGTCACCTGAATGCCCTCCAGGATGATGTTTCGTTCAACTCCACGGCCATGTATCGCTCCACCTAGCGAGTCCCAGGACCGTAAAGGATCTTTCCAGGACGTCCGGCGGTCATCGCACCATTTTCAAAGGCGATCTGTCCGTTGATGACCACCAGCGAAACGCCCTGTGCGTATTGGTGTGGTCGCTCGAAGGTCGACATGTCGCTGACCGTTTCAGGGTCGAACATCACGAGGTCGCCCTTCATCCCCTCGCGCAGAATGCCGCGATCAGTGAGACCGATGCGCTGCGCCGGATACGAGGACATCTTGCGGATCGCGTCTTCGAGCCCGAGAACCTTGAGGTCGCGCACATACCGGCCGAGGACCCGCACAAAGGTACCGTAGCTGCGCGGATGCGGGCTTGCGCGGCCGAATGCCACGACCTGGCCATCGGACGCAATCATCGATGCCGGATGCCTCAGAACGCGCTGGATGTCATCTTCGCTGATTGCGAAGTAGATTCCACCACAATCGCCGTTCTCCACCAGCCACAGCGCGGTATCGGCCGCATCCTCGACCGAGCGCGATTTGCCCCGCGTCACCGCAACATCGTCGAGACGTTGACCGGCCAGAGAAGAATTCCAGTCGCACCGTGAGACCATGACGGTCCGGACGTCTCCGCCACCGCGTCCCTCGAGGAGGATCCGGATCGTTTCCACCATGATGCGGCGGCGTGTCACGGGATCGCGCAGGCGATTCAGGACATCTTCACGGTTGCCTTCCTGCGCCCAGGTCGGCATCAGCGCGGCAGAGATGGAGGTGGCTGAGGCAGAGTACGGGTACACGTCGAGCGTCACATCCACGCCGCGCTGCCTCGCTTCGTCGATTTGGCGAAGCGTGGCGACGGTCTTACCCCAGGCAGCCTTACCGATCGTCTTGTGATGGGTGACCTGCGTCGGTAACCCGCCGTGTTCCCCGATGGCGATCGTCTCGCGAACGCTTGCCTCTACCGCAAGTTCTTCGTCACGAACATGGGAAATGTGGATCCCGCCCATCGCACCGGCTTCTCTTGCGAGCTCAATCACCTCGTCTGTCTTGCTGAACGAGGCGGGCACATAGAAGAAGCCCGTGCTCAGGCCGAACGCGCCGTCGCGCATGCCCTCGCGCACCAAAGTGCGCATGCGCTCGAGCTCATCGGCGCTTGGTGCACGGTTGACGCTGCCGAACACCGCGTCACGAACGGAACCATGCCCGATAAATGCCCCGAGATTCGGCGTGATTCTGCGTCTTCGCTACGAGCTCGAGCGCAGTGCGCAGCGGGACGGGCGAAAAGCCGTCGGGTCCTGTGATGAGCGTTGTCACGCCCTGCCGCACGTAGTTGTCCGCCGTAGGAACCTCGATGATTGGAAGAAGCGCGGGCGTCCGCCCCGAGCCGAACGCATGGACGTGGACGTCAACGAAGCCAGGAGCGATGACCTGGTTCGCGGCGTCGATTGTCCGATTCGCCGGCGCATCTATGCGTCTCGCAATGTTCGCGATTTGATCACCACGAATAGCGATGTCTCCACGGAACCAGGGACTGCCGGTGCCGTCGATAACGCGAGCATTTCTGATGATCAGGTCGTAACGCGTGTCCTGAGCCTGCACCACGACGATGGCGGCGACGAATAGAAGGGCCGTCCGGCATGTGCTCTTCATCATCATGTCCATTCCTCGTTGTGTGCGACCGTCGATTCCTGAGTTGCCTCAGGCGTTTTTCCGTAGGCACTTTTTGAACAGAAGATCAGGAGTTCAGGAGAGAAGACTCGCTCTTGATCTTTTCATCTCCTGTGACCTCGGCGGGTCGCCAAGTGCCCAGCGGACCAGTCGCGCGTCCATCGGCTTGGCGAACCGCCACGTTCGTTGCCGTATCAAGAGCCTGACGGCCTGGGACAGCTCTCGACAATCGAAGTATCGAATCGCGCCGGCCTCGAGCACCGGAATCACTGCAAGCGTGCACTGGACGCAGCAATGCGCACCCTTCGGGTAGCCGTGGTGGAAGTGCGAGCGCATGATGCGAAGCGCCAGGTCCTGTTCAACGCGCTCATAGAATTCTGACCCCGCAAACCTTCTGCCCAGCGCTTTCTGCCCGGCAACGAGCAGCGCCCCGAGAAAGAACGTCCCGACAGGCGCGCCGGAGATCGAGAAACCCCCTGGGTGCCGGATTTTCGCAGGCAGCTTCAGCTTCGGGAAGGAATCGAACTCGTGAGGCACGACGTCTCGGACAAATGAGACGTCCTCGGGAGTCAGCCGCGGTCGCGCACGGTCCGCCACCCGTCCATAGCCTATCGAAGTCCATCTGCGTACTCACAAGCGGCGCCTCCGTGCCGGCCTCGCTGCGTCCCTGGGATCCCCGTGCTTCCGGTCCAGTGCCACCGCTTCGCGCGTCAGGCGACGCACAGTTGCAGGGCCGATGGTCATGCCCTCTCGAAGCTCGAGCGTGGCCATCTCGTACTTGCCGCCAGGCTTGAGGCGAGGCTCGATGGATCTCAATCGTTGACCTCTCCAGAAACCGAACAGCACACGCTCTTCCTCTGCGCGAATCAGCAGGACCGGTCCACTCGCGAGATAGACGAGATGCCCCCATTTCACGACTTCTTCCAATGCCGCGGTGGCGCGGACGGCTGACCGCAGGCCCTCCACAGCTTTGCGACGCCAGCCGTCGAGCGCGTTGACGTACGCGTCGGGAGTGGCAGCCGGGACCACCTTCTTCATAGGCATACGGATCTTCTACAGCCCGGTCAACGGTCCATCACTGGGAGATACGCACGCCAGGGGCCGACCGCGTCGCGGTACTGTTTCGCCATAACGCGGGCCGCCTGCGCCACATGACCCAGGTCGTGAGCAACCCAGGTGGATAGCAACTGACGCAACGTGACTCGACCAAACTCGGGGTGCTCACCCTCGAGCGCAAGCTGGACGTCGGACAGTTGCCATCCGCTGAGCGTCGCGACGTTATCGCTTCGAAGGCGTGCAAACTCGTCGAGCAGATCGGCGAGCGATTTTCCCTGGCTCTCGCGGAACTGGGCAAAGCGGTCGTAAGGAGCAAAACGGCGATCGGACCCTTGCGCAAGGATGATCTGCGCACGCGGAATCCAGTCGGTACGCTCGCCGTGGATCAGATGGCCAACGATGACGTAGGGGCTCCACGTGTCCGGCCCCTCGTTCGCGTCTGTCCACGCCGCCGGGAGTCCTGCGAGCATCGCGCGCAACGTGTGCGGTGTCCGTTCGAGAATCTCGATGCCGTGTGTTAATTCGAATGTCATGTTCGGCGTGCCGACGGCTTCGCACGGTTGGACGGAATCGGCGCAGGAGCGTCCCTGAATTTCCTGTACCTCCCGAGAAGGGTTCCCAACAGGTAGGCAACGGGAATGACGACATGTCGCACGACGGCCGGAAGCTCGAGCATTGCGAACTCCGATCGATAGCGTGTCGCAAGGAAGGCCGCGTCGAAGAGCCCGGGCCGCAAGCCGCCGTTCGCCTTCGTCGACGCGAACAGAGTGCTCAGAAAAAACTCGATGTTGTCCGGCGGACTGCACCAGCCTGTGCTATGCAACTCGTCGCTGCCTGCATTCCACCACTTGTGCGCCGTGCCAGCCGGCCAGACCACGAGCTCACCGGGACCGGCGAACTGCGGCTCGCCCCCAAGGACCTGATACCCGAGCCGTCCACTGACGACGCGGGCTGCCTCTTCCTGCAGATAGTGCACATGCATCGGCGGACCGGCGCCTGGCCGAGCGACGCCGTCGGCCCCAAGACGTTCGCCGCCTGGTCCGTGCGTCACACCCGTAAACGTGAGGAGCTCACCGCTTCCGTTGTCGATTGTGTAAGGGTATGTCGTGTGTTTCATTCCTGTGTGTTCGATGATCGGCTGGATTACTGAACGACGATCTCGATACCGCCGACGAGTCCCGCCACGACGTTGTATAACCAGGCGCCGATGAGCGTGGCAACAAATCCGAGGCAGCCGTAGAACAGCGGAAAGACGACGATCGCGGCAACGCCGATCACCGCTCCGATCCCGGCGGCGAAGGGAGACGCGTCGTCGGACGCAAACCCGCCCGCCATTGCCATCATTGAGAATGCGCCGCCGATGATGAGGCCTACGATTCCATAGATTGTCCCAGAGATTTTCGCGCAGGATAGGGGCCCAACTCGCTTAATCACCATCGCGCAGCTCCTTCTGATTGTTCGCTCAATTCGCGAGAAACATGCTCCGTCATGAGGCCGCCCGGGCTCGCTTGCCCAGCACTTTCGCGATCGCGGTAATGGTATTCCAGTTGCGCGTGGTGACGGGTACGCCGAAGGCCCGGTCCAACGATCCGAGGTAGCCGATTGCCTTCATGTGCCGTCTGTACAGGCCGACGACGAACCGGTTCTCCCTTGCGAGAATTTTCACCAGCCACTCGCCGGTAGAGGGAAGGCTGAAGGGCGTCGCCGGCGCCGAACGAGGAGACTGGGACAGAACGCTTACGAAACGGACGATGTCGGGGCGAGCCTCATGGTCCGAGAAAAAGTCGCGAGTCTGCAGTCTGTTGATGTCGCTTCCCTGGCAGATCATGATCCGGGTCTCGAAGGGAAGCCGCCGTGCGAGCTCGACTCGCAGTTGCGCAATGGGGATTGGTTGCCGAATCACGAACGTACCCGCCGCGCCGATGTTGACTGCGTCGAGATGCTTCAGCTGTTCGGCGAGCGTAGACGGTCGAAAGACTTTGTGCCCCCCGACGTTGACGCCTCTCAGGAAAACTACGAGTGCCACTCGGGATCCTTCGACGCCAGGGCTTCACCCCGGAGCCAGCACAGATTAACACTACCCGAGTGAGGCGCGGAGAGCACGCCCGAATGGTATTGCGTGTGCTTCATCGAGCGTGCACTGAAGTTTACAAACGCTGAGCCCCATCAATCCTGCCCAGTCCGCGGTCAAAAGTGCCGAATGGAGTATGTCCCGCCTTTCGGGCAATCTCGAGCATGAGGCAATCGGAGAATCCAACCTTAGGATGATGCCGGAACTGCGCGATAGCAGCGACCACGGCTTCGGCGTCTTGAACCGTCAGGTGTTCATGGCTCAGTAGCATCTCGACAGCGGTCGCGATTGCCTCGGGTTCCCGCTCGTATACCGTTGCCAACACCCATGTCGCTTCCGCAATGGCCAGATGGGGTACCCATGCGCCATTGACCACGAATGCTTCGGCGACAACCACCTGCTTGTCGTCATCACGCGTCATGAGCCGGACCAGCACGTTGGTGTCAACGGCCCGCATGACGCTTCTTGATGTCCCGCCGGATTCCGTTCTTCATCTCCTCGACGGTTCGCCTCCTTGGTGTCGCGGGAAACAGCGCCCGATGGATGTCCTCGGACGAGTAGCGGCCCGCTTTGCGGACGACGACCCGGTCACCATCCTCGTCCCACTCGAGCACAGAGCCCGGACCAACACCCAGCCGCTGGCGCACTCTGGCCGGAACCGAGACCTGCCCCTGCGCGGTAACCTTCGAGTGTGCCAGTGCCATGAGAAGATATTACCACGGTAATGGAAGCGGCCGCCGGGAAGGCTGGCTGTGGTCACCGAGTCGGAGGACGGTGGTCATTCGCGACCGTCCGTACTTTCTCCCAAAGCAGAGCAATGCTGGCGCGCTGGCTCTCAATGCGGATCGCCCAAGGCCAGACTCGCCCGTTGGATCGTGCGCGTCAGGACCCGCACTTGACGGTCAACACCACGAATGAGCCGCGCGCGTCACAGAAGGCCTCGCGCGTCGGCACTATTTCGGTGTTAGACCGCGTCTTCACAACTCACTTGGTCGAACTTGTTGGCGTGGGCTTCAGATGGTCGTCCAGCCAGGATACCGTTTCTCCGAGAACTTTCGGGAGATCTGCATGAGGCTTTCCCACCGTTCCGAAGTTAGGACCGTGTTCGCCGCCAGCGATGCGCACAAGCTTGACGGGCACGTTCACACGTCGAAGCGCACCCTCCATCGCCACCGATTGCTCGAAGGGGACTGTATCGTCGGAGTCGCCATGCAGCAGCAAGACGGGGGGAGATGATGAGGATACGTGAGTGATTGGAGATGCGGCCAAGTACAGCTTCTCGCCGTCAGCCGCGGTGGGTAGCTGCTCCATGAACAGGACGACGGCACCGTGGCTCATCTTTTGGAGATCGGTCGGTGCGGCTCGAAGAACAACAGTCTGTAACGTCGCCGGTTCTCGGTTGACAGCGTCCAAGTCGTCAGGGATCCCTGCCTGTGCCAAGAGAGCAACGAGCCCAATCAGGTGAGCACCTGACGAGCCCCCGACGGCGCCAAGTCTGTCGGGATCGATGCCGAACTGCCTTGAGTGGTGACGCACGAAGCGCACTGCGCGCTGAACGTCTTCAACTGCAGCTGGGTAGTGAAAGCGTGGCGTGGCGCGGTGATTGATCGCAAACACCGTGTATCCAGCAGCGAGCAGTGGCGGCCCCCATGTACCAATCTGCCCCTCCTTCAAACCAACTGCACCGTAGGTAAGCGGCGCCTGCCACCCGCTGCCGGAAACGAAGATCACGCCGTACCCGTTGGGCTTCTCGGGGCGATGGACATCCATGAGAAGTGCCAGCCCGGAATACATTCCATAGACTATGTTCTTCTCGACACGCGCCTGGCCCCACGACTGGTCAGTGAATACCAGTACCAGCAGTACGGAAATTGTCATTCGGTGCATGCTTCCTCCTGAAGTTGATCCCGACCCCAGGTTGACGAAAGCGGCCTAACGCTCGTGGCTCGGGTGCAGCCGCTTGTTATCCGGCCAAGAAAATCCCGGTTTGATACGGCTCCCGCTGGCCAGTCGTCACTCATATCGCATGCGCCTCCGCCGCCTGACCTGCGCTCGCCCAGATGTCGCTCACCAGAAGCAGTTCGTTGATCTTGTACTGCAGATATCGCGTTCGTTCAGAAGCCTCACGCGCGGCTTGAGCCGCGCGCCGCGGCGACAGGTTAACACGGACGGCGGCGCGACGGCTCCAAGCCGATGTTGGGCTGCCGAGTTCAAAGATCCGACGGGAATCGTTGAGACCCGTGATGGACGGTCAGGATATGAATCTCGTCCATGCCAACTATCCGGTAGACGATCCTGTATGGCCGATGCACAACCCCCGAACAGCAGGATTCTTGAACTCCGGAATGACGCGCGGATGGCCGCAAGATCGGAGCGGGCTTGCTCGGTCCAATGGACAGCTCTCACGGCAAGAACTGCTTCTTGACCTCATCATGGGAAACCAAGTGGCCTGCATCGGATTGCCGCAGACCTTCTTCGATCTTGGCAATGAAGCAGAGGCGCTCGATCGCGTCCTCGATCGTGGCGTGTTCGGGCAATGTCTTCAGAGCTTCGATCGCACGCTCTTTGTCCGTGGTCTCCATGTTCAGGATTCTACCATCGTCGGCCTGATCGGCCTTTCGTTGTCAGCCCAACAAGTGCTCTCGAACTCCCATAGAGGATCCTCTGCGAAACCTTACAGTGGTGGAAGACGACCTGACGCGAAGCGAAACACAGCGGCGCATTGCGTCGCTGCGTCTTTGGCTGGTCTAACGAACAGGACCCGCCCTACGTGCTCTCGTTGCCTATTGGACCAGACGTCTATCCATGAGTATCGGCCCGCCTTGGTCGGCGATCGAACCGAAGAAGGTGTGGCCCTCGAACCGGTGATCGCTGTAGGACCGCCGCACCCGATCGACGAATCCCTGCTTGCGGAACACGTACTGCGATGTCTTATTCGTCGCTTCGGTCACGGCCAGGCGATATCCCTTGCGTATGCCGTTTGCTACAGATTCCGCAACCAGCCGCTGCGCGACGCCCTTTCCAGCAAAACGCTGGGAGACACCCAGGAGAAAGAGGTGCACCACTTCGCCAGGGTGCATCGTGCGGCCCTCGCGATACTCGGCATCCAGCTGCCCAAGAATGTCGAAGATCGGATTGAACTTCGGGCTCATCTGATTCAGTCCATCCGGCGGCACGGACGCCGAATCTTCGGTAAGCAATGCACCAATCATCTCACCCGTCAGAGCCGAACGCGCCACGACGGTGAGGCCCTCGGCGGCCGCCTTCGGACAGAACAGGCGGACAAACGCCTCGAACTCCGACACGGTCACACCGACAGCAACCGCCGGCGGATCGCGATGAGCGAACACGTTGCCCAGCAGTCGACACATCTCGTCGACGTCGAGCGAGGTGCAGACGCTGTAGTTCACCGAGTCAGCCATATCAACGTTCCAAGCGCGATCAGCGCGGTCTGACACGCTTCCAGACATGGTGAACGGGAAGACCTGCCGCTGCAATGAACAATCCGTAAACCGGGGAATAATTGCCGGCGTCGATCTCCCCCCACACAATGGCGGTCACACCAATGAGCGTGCCCAGCACGAAGACCATCGGCACCCATGGATAGCCCGGCGTGCGGAACGGCCGCGGGGCATCGGCCATCTTCCGCCGCAGGACGAAGATAGCGGCGACGGCAATGATGAGCGCCGCCCACTGAACGACGATGAAAAAAGTGGTGAGCGTTTCGAAGTCTCTCAACACGAGCACCAGCGCGATGGCTGCCACGCCCTCGATGAGCACGGCCACCCACGGCGAGGACCATCGCGGATGGATCCTGCCGAGAAATGCGAAAGTCAGGCCATCGCGCGCCATCGCGTACGTGATGCGCGGATAGGCCAGGAAGTTGCCGTTGAGCGCGCCGAACACGCTCGTCATCATCGCGAGCACGATCGCAGCGCCGCCAATTGGACCGGCAATCGAGTGCATCACCGTACGCGCGACGGCGGCCTTCTGCTGCGCGAGCACCTCGACGGGCATCATGTAGAAGTACGCGAGGTTCGCGCCGACATAGAGGGTCACGATGACGAGCATGCCGAAAACAATGATGCGCTTCATCAACCGCTCGGGCGCCACCACCTCGCCGGCGATCATGCTGATCGCGATCCAGCCGTCGTAGGTCCAGATGACCGATGCGACAGCGCGCGCTAGACCTTCACTCCGGACGGGCCCGCCGGTGACAAGGTTGGCCGCGCTGCCCTCCCCCAGCAGGAACGTGCCGAGAATGATGGCCGCCAGCGCCGTGACTTTGACGAAGGTGGTGAGCTCGCTGACAGCCGCACCCACGCGTGCGCCGAGCACGTTGGCGAAGGTCAGCGACACGATGGCGGCAATGGCGATGACCTGGATGATGACCGCGTGGGCCGGCAGGTCGAGCAGGCTGAGAAGAAACTCGGCGAACACCGTTGCAAGCGCGGCCACGCTGGCCGGAGTCGTGACGAGCACGTACATCCAGCCGAACACGAACGCCGCCGCGTCGCCGTAGGCCTCGCGCAGAAAGACGTACGCGCCGCCGCTCTTCGGCAACATCGAGCTGAGCTCGGCGACGGTCAGCGCGCCGCAGATACTGATGACCCCGAACGCGACCCAGAGCGCCATGATGACGAGCGGGTTCGGCACCAGGCCGGCGATGGTCGGAGGCGTGCGGAAGATGCCGCTGCCGATCGTGATACCGACGATGAGCGCAGTTCCGCCCCAGAAGCCGACGACTCGGCGAAGATCGCCGGCGGGTTCAGTCACAGCCAAACGCGACGACTCCTAACGCGCGGCTTCGCTGGCAAATTGTCGATAGACCCTTCGCGCCTCGTCGAACTGCGCGTACACGTGGTCCTTTTCTTTCTGCGAGCGCCATCCGGGCCAGGCCTCGGCGAGTTTCTGAAGCTTGTCGATCCACCTCAGCGCGTACTCGGCAGATGTACGGTCACGGACGGGACGGTTGCCGACGCCGACCCACACCGGATTCGTGAATCCCTGCGCATAGGCTGTGTCCAATGGGAACCGATCGGCAGGGGCACCCTCCGCACGAAGGTGATACCACCCGCTCGCGGCAACCTGGAGCGTCTTGCTGAAGTCGGCGCCTCGGCGATCGGCGCCGAGTGGAATGTCTTCGACGGCCTGACCGTTGAAGTAGAGCGTCACCTTCTGCAGCGGCACGATCGAGCGCACGCGCGCCTGCAGGCTGACGGATCCACCGCCGGCCGGCAGCGTCACCGTTTCTCCGGGCAACGCCCCGTTGACGGTCAACTCGACGAGCGGCCCGTTCGTGACAAGCGCGCGTCCGGTCCGCATGCCGTCGAGCCACGCGTGCATGTCGAGGCCGCGTCCGCCGGTGAAGACATACGTGCGGTGCGAGCCGACGAGCTTGCTGCCGTGGAGATTGCTGATCGAGTCTTCGCCGCCCACGGCCGTCACCTTGAGGCCGTTGTTCCACATCGCATACAGCGGGAAGAATCCGGCCCGGGTCGCCGCGGACCACTCGATCGCATCCACCGTGCCCAGTGCGGCATCGACGATCGCGCCCTTCGCCCCGCCGAGATCCGCTTCAAGCGGATCCCGCTCGCCGGCGTACGCATGGACGTAACCCACAGACGCCCCCTGCGCGCGGGCCTTTCTGAACATGTCTGTGTTGCTCGGATACAGGCTTTCGATGGCGGTGCCTTCGTATCCGGTCGTAAACGGGGAAATCAGATGGTCGCGCAAGCCGAACATGAACACATGTCCCCAGAAGGGCGGCCGGTACTCCTGGCCGACTACGAGAACCATGTCTTTGCGTGAGAGCGGGTGGGGTCCGCCGCCTGGAACGAAAAACTGATAGTCGAGAATGCGGTTGTCCTTGTTGGCGATCTGCTCGAGAACGATGTCCTGGTCTTCGGCCTCCGACATCATCATCAGGTTCTCGAGCGTGTTGTGGAGGTTTCCGCCGTAATTCATGTGCACGTGTGTGGAGCCGCCGTGCCATCCCTTCGCCGACATGTCGGTCATCCGCTTCAACACGATTTGCGCCTGCGTCACGTCGTTCGCGGCGACGTCGAGCTCGGCTGATTGCGGCAGCATCTCGAACCCTTTGACGGCGGTCAGCCTTGCCTTTCCAGCCGGAAGCTCCACGCGGAACTCGCCGGTGGAATGAAACACCCTGTCACCCGCCGCGCTCACACGCGCATACGCGTCGGCGGGCGCGTAGAACTTCCCGTCGGCCGCCGTGAGATGGATGCGTGCGCCGGTCGGCTGTCCTCTCTCGTCGACGGTCCGAACCGACAGGACTCCCATCGGCCGCTTCCAGCGGCGATCGACGATGCGCACGATTCGATTCGCGCCGCCGTACACGTCGAGCAGCGCGAGCTGCGGCAGCCCTTCGCGGTTGTCGATGTAGGCGATTGACTCTCCATCAGGTGACCAGCGCGGGTGGAACGCGTCGTGCTCGAAGAACGTCAGCTTGTACGGCTCGCCACCGGCGACCGGCTGGACGTACAGATTCGAGAACTGATCGGCCGCTCCCCGAGTGGACGAATAGACGAACCGCTTGCCATCGATGGAGACGTCCGGCCGGGCGCGATAGAGTGTTTGCTCGACGACGACCGACTGCGCATCGTTCATGCCCCCCGTCGCCGCAGGCACCAGCCAGATGTGGCCGGAGCCCAACGCAACGCCGCGGTTGGACACGAGCACGAGCTGCCTGCCATCGCGCGTCCACGCGGGAGTGATGTGCACGTCTTCAACGCCGAAGTAGAGACGCGAGTTGCGGTACTTGTTGTCGGTCGACACGGCGACTTCGTCGCCCGCCCATTGCCCGTCTTTAATGGATCTGATGTAGACGTTGAAAAAGCCGTTCGGCTTCGTCGAAACGTAGGCGACGCGGGTGCCGTCGGGCGAAAACACCGGATCGGAATAGACGAACGAGTCGTTCGTGAGCGCTCTCGCCTCGCCTGTCGCGACATTCACGATGCCCAGCTGCAGCGTCTTTCCACCGTCGTCGGCCGTGTAGATGATCCAGTTCCCATCGGGCGACCACGAGGGCATCGAGTGGTATTTTTCGTCGTAGGTGATCTCGTGGGCGACGCCGCTCGCCGGATCGACCTTCCAGATCGAGCCGCTCATCGCCACAGCAATCCACCGGCCGTCCGGCGACCAGGCAGGCGCCCATGGCGTCGAGCTCGGCGCCGGCGGCAGATAGTAGTTGTGCATGTAGTTGCCGCCGGTTCTTGCGTTGGGGTAAGGACTCCCCTGACCTAGAACCGACGACACCAACGCGAGCGCGCACACGACGCTCGCGGCCACCGCGCGATGACCCGCAGGCTGCCCCATCACACTCCCTGTTTCATGTACTTCGATATCGCGGCGACCGCGCGATCGACCTCCGCCATCGTGTTGTAGATATGCGGCGAGAAACGGATGCCGGGCCGATCGCTTCCCGTACGGGTGGCGCAACCGATCCGATCGTTCTTGTAGAGCGCATCCGAGAGCTTCGGGATGTTCAAGTTTCCGGGCCTGAACGTCACCACCGCGCCCGACCGCTCGGGATGCGGATGCGTCCACAGATGGACGCCGTCGATCTTGCGAAGGCCGGCCATCAGCGCCTGCGCGAGCGATCGCGATCGTGCTTCGATGACCGTGCGGCCGATCTTCGTCTGAAAAGTTGAGCGACTCGCCGAAGCCGATGATGGCGGGCTCGTCGCGCTGTCCCATCGCCTCCAGCGTTCGCGAAATGCCGATCGCGCCTGGATACGCACTGATGATGCTGGGATGGATGGACGACTGCGCGCGAGCGTTGACATACAGGACGCCCACTTCCTTCGGACCGCACGGCCATTTGTGCGAGCTGCTTGTGTAGAAATCGGGCTGCATCTCGCTGAGATCGACGTCGAAGAGACCGAGCGCTGAGGCGCCGTCGACCAGCGTGAGGACACCGCGCTCGCGCGCGAGCCGGCAGAGCTCGCTGGCCGGCAGCACATCGCCCGCGGTGCTGGTCTGGTGAGTGAAGGCCAGTACCCTCGTACGCGACGTCATTGCGCGTTTCGCAGCTTCGACAAAATATTCAGCGCCAGGATGCGGATTCGGTTGATCGATCACCGAGACGGCGTACCCGAACCGCTTGGACTTCTGCACCCAGGCCGTGTTGTTACTGGGATGGTTATCAGCAAAGATGACCACCTCGTCGCCGGCCTTGAGGTCGAGTCCGCTCGAGACGATGTTGTTCGCCTCGCTCGTGTTGCGCGCGATGACAATCTCCTCCGGCGTCACGCGGAGGAATTGCGCCAGGAGACGCCGGGTTTCCTCCTTCCCGGCGCTCATTTTCTGCCGGTTGTCGAAGGAAGGATCGGCATCCATGTCTTTCGTGCTCCGGTACATCGCTTCCAGCACCGGAGCGGGAGACGGGCAGAGATTGGCGGCGTTCATGACACTCAGATTGGCGGGCATCAGAAACTGCTCACGCACCGCCCCCCAGAAGCGCTCGTCGGGCTGCGGCGGCGTCTGCGCCAGCTGCGCCGGCCATGCCGACAGCTGCTGCGGCAACAGCACCGAGCCGCTCAACGCGAGCAGACGGGAGAAATCGCGACGGCTGATCATGTGATACCTCCTGCGGGAATAGAGCTCGGCCCTTGTTCGTCTGTCAGGTCACATGTTAACGGCGGATGTTGACGTTCGCGTGGAAGAAGTTCTCAGGATCGTATTTGGCCTTGAGCTCCCGCAGCCGGCCGTAATTAGCCCCGTAAGCGGCCTTCGCCGGATCGCCCGCCTCATCGTGATCGAGATAGTTCACATAGCGGGTCTCTGCAAGAAATGGTTTCAATGCGCCGAACGTCCCGCGACACCAGGCGATGCTGCGGTCATTCTCGCGGGGATCCATCCACTGCGAGATGATGCCGACGTTGTAGCCGTTCACGCGCATCGCGCACGCCGTTGCCGACACGGGGACCCTGCTCGCCGCCCCATGAAAATGCTCGATCAGCACTTGACTCATCGGCGATTCACACGACTCGAAGCGATCCACCATGACGCGAATCGCTTCGTCACTGAGGTCGGTGAGAAACTGGGACTTCCAGTAGTTCAGCGCGCCCCTGGGCAAGGCCGCGTCGAAGAGGGCGTTCTGGGCGCAGTAGGGGATCGGGCCCATCACATCCACGACCGGCTGACCGAACGCCTTGAACGGCCGGAGTGCTGCCTCTCCGTCGGGAAGGGACCCGCAATGCGCGGCCACAATGGCGGCGAGCTTCGCGCCGGATCCATCGGGCGCGCTGATGAGTCCTGCGACCAGCATCAGCTCGTCGGGTGCTGACGCGCACTGGTCGCGGAAGAACTTCAGGACATCCATCGCCTTCGCGTGCGGGTGCGCGACGAACCCACCCGAGATGATCGGACCGACTGGATGCACGTCGAACTCGAACGACGCGGCAATCCCGAAGTTGCCGCCGCCGCCGCGAATTGCCCAGAACAAATCCGCGTCCTCGTCGGCGCTCGCGTGTTTGACGCTGGCGTCCGCCATCACGATCTCGGCCGACCGAAGGTTGTCGAGCGCCAGGCCGTACTTCGGCATCAACCAACCCAGACCGCCACCGAGCGTCAGCCCGGCGATGCCCGTGGTTCCGACGACACCGCCGGTCGTCGCCAGACCGTGGACCTGCGTTTCGCGGTTGAACTCGGTCCAGAGGACACCTCCTTGTGCGCGCGTCACGCGGGCGCGCGGGTCGACGTGGATTCCCTTCATCGGCGCCAGGTCGATCATCAGCCCGCCGTCGATGGTGGCATGACCTGCAACGTTGTGACCGCCGCCACGGACCGCGACCTCGAGATTGAGCGCTCGGGCCAGCTTGACCGCATCGCATATGTCAGCCACTCCACGGCAGCGTGCAATCAGCGCGGGACGCTTGTCGACGAGTCCATTGTGAACACGCCGCGCGTCCTCGTATTCCGAGTCGGTAGGCTGGAGCAATCGGCCGGTGAACCCGGGGGCCAGCTGCGATAAGGTGGCAGTGTCTACGGACATGGGCGCGCTCCTTCGGCGCAGAAAGCTGAAATCTTAGCGCCCAACAGCACTATTGGGGCTCCGCCGGACGCACGCGAAATTCTCTGGTTCATCGATACTTCCGGCCCCCTTGTACTTCGCCACGCCCGGGTACGGGCAGAGCGGCCGCGTCCGCACGACCTTGCCGTCCACAACTCTCGAGCCGATGATCGACTGAGGGGCGCTCATCGCGGGTTAGCCAGCGAAGTGATCAATTGTGCGATTCCATTCGAAGGTTAGCCAGCACTTCGACTTGACCGTTCCCAATGCGCCGGCACGACATCGACTTTCAAATATCTCTTGAAATCAGCCATGTGCGCTCGAATATCTAGAAGCGCCGCATCGCCACCCATTCCTCGGCGCCAGGTGTGCCGGTCAACAGTACCCGAGCACGACGTAGTCCGGCGGGTTGACCGTGGCGGAAAGGCCAGCGGCGATGATCACGCTCTCCAATTCGACTCGATCGACGATCAGCGTTTCGCACATCAAACAGAGGCGGCATGTCTTGTTCAGAAGAACGAGTCTCGGTCCGCCTGGATGATCGACATGAACGACCAGCGGGAGTTTGCGAATCCGAGTCGATGCATCACAGCCTGGGCACTTCGTGAAGCGTTCGCGAAGGTACGGATTGAGCACGAATGAATATCGCGGCGGCAACGCGCCCATGCGAAGCCGGTTCATCGTTCGACGCGGTTTGCCCATTGTCCCAAGCTTAACCCTCTCTGAAGCGGCGAGGACATCCGCAAGTCGGGCGTTGAGTAGTTTCGCGGTCTCACGCCCGGGTTTCAGCCGCGGCGCATCATCGCGCGCAGCCGCCGACGGCTGCACACGCGTGTCAGCCAGCTTGCCATTGATGTACTACCATGGTATTACCAGAGTATGAAAGTTGCCCTGTCTATTCCAGACGACTTGTTCGAATCGGCCGAAACCCTCAGCAAGCGGTTGGGCCTGTCGCGTAGCCGTCTGTACGCCACGGCTCTTGCCGACTTCCTGGCCAAGCACCGAGGCCGCAAGGTGACCGAGCGGTTGGACGCCATCTATGGTGCCGAGGAAAACCGCCTGGAGCCAGCTGTCCGACGCCTGCAGCGGCGATCTCTCGAGAGAGACAGTTGGTAGTCGAGCGTGGCCAGATTTGGTGGGCAGATCTGGGTGAGCCAACCGGCTCGGAGCCCGGATTCCGACGACCGGTGCTGGTCGTACAGAACGATGCCTTCAATCGCAGTCGACTGAGGACGGTCCTGGCCGTGGTCCTGACGTCGAACCTTCGACTCGTCCAGGCGCCTGGCAATGTGCTCATACCTGCGCAGTCCGCCGGTCTTCCCAGAGACTCTGTCGCCAACGTTTCTCAAGTCATCACCGTCGATCGCGATTTCCTGACTGAGCCTGCTGGCCGGATCCGAGGCCGGCTGCTCAAAGATGTGGAGAACGGCCTACGCCTCGTCCTTGCCTTGTAGTTCCAACCAAGCTGGTTAGGCTTCACCGGTGTACCCACAGACGCTCGTCCTACTTCCGCACCTCGTGGCGAAGCGCTACCATCCCGCTCGTGTACGCCTTCACCTCCACGAGGTGCAGACCGACATCCTTGTCGAGCCCGTTGAAGAATGGGATCCCTTCACCGATCAGGATGGGCATGATCGAATAGCGAACTTCGTCGGCCAGTCCGAGCCGAAGGCACTCACTCGAGACGGCACCTCCTCCGACGAACCAGATGCTACGGAAGGTCGGTTTCAGCCGCCCATGCACCAAGTGCGCAAGATCGCCAGAATAGAACTCGACCGTATCCCTGGTCCTCGGCAACTCGCGACGGGTCAGGACGAACGTCGGCTTGTCGCCATAGCACCAACCGAATCCCCTGGTCTCGAAGTCCAATGCGGTCTCGTAGGTTCGCGAGCCCATGACGTAGCAGTCGATTGTCTTGACGAACTCCTGGACGAACTCCGGGTTCAGGGTGTCCCCGTCCTCGAACTCGTCTGACGTTTCGAGCCAATCGACGCGGCCGTCCTTTCGGGCGATGAACCCGTCGAGACTCGCCACCATGTGGATGGTTACGCAGGACTCTGTGTTATGCGGCATATCGGATGAACTCTCGCTTGCCGGGAATGCCCACGCCTGCCCTTGACCACGCCTCGTCCCGAAACGTCTCGTAACCCCGAAAGGCGCACGGAACGCCAGCCGCATCCAGGAGGCGTGCCCCGTCCATCAGTTGGAAATGAAGATGCGGCGCCGTCGAATTCCCCGAATGACCGACATCGGCAAGGTGCTCTCCGACCGCGACCTCACCGCCGCTTCGTACACGAACCGAGCTTGTCCGCGCGTGAGCAAGCAGCGCATGTACGTCCGTGCCGGCCATCTTGAGAATGATGTAATTGCCACACACCATCTGTAGCGCCCGTGGTCGTGTGGGATCGAAGGTCAACGCATTCTTGATGACCACGGCCAGATCGCTCACAAAATGCAGGCGTCGACGCTCGGGCCATCCGTCTTCGGCGGCCACAACGGAGCCGCTGAACGGTGCATGAATCGGTTGACCCCACGCGTAACAATCGCGGAGCGGCACACCGAAGGCGTGGTAGCGCGCCACAGATGCCCGGCAGAACTTCCAGCCCGGCTTGTCTCGTTCGATCCTCAGGAAGTCATAGGCGAAGCGCTGGCCGAGTTGGTCAGTACCATGACTCGGAATTCGCTCTGCGGGAGTGTGATATGCGACCCACTCCCCCCGCAGCGGGAATTCAACGACCACCGGTTCATCCTCCACGCTGTGCCTCGTAAGATCAATGCTCGGCTACATAAGGTGCCGCATCAGCCGCGGCGCGGTGAATCGGCGGCGCCGTCGGCTGCATGCCCAGTTAGGCCTCAATCTTCGGAACGGGTCCCCGACAACGCTAGGCCGGCGAGATGTTCGCGTTCATGCGGAAAAGATTCGTCGGGTCGTACATGGCCTTGACCTGTCGAAGACGAGTGTAGTTCTCCCCGAAGGAGGCCCGAATTGTCTCGGGCCGATCATCAGCGGCCAGGTGGTTGACGTAGGCCCTGCCCAGTAAGTGCGGCTCGAATCGAGTCCAGAGCCCCCGCACCCATGCGATGTGCTGGTCGGACGATGCGGCATCTGGCCACTGACCGATCGCATCGAAATCCCACTGCGCGCGCCGGGCGGCAAATGCTGTCTCGGTCGGCAGCGGACGCGTTGCGGCACCATGCATGTAGAAGAAGATCAGGGCACTGAGCGGCGAAGTAAAGCTCGCCGCACCATCCACAGCAGCATCGATCAATTCGTCGGAGATCTGCTCAGTGAGGGCCGACCGCCAGTAACGATGAAGGCCGTGCTCGGCGTTGGGCGCATCCAACATCGTCTGGCGCGCGGTGTACGGGATCGGCCCCACGAGGTCGGCGACCGGCTTGCCGAAGCGGCGCGCCGGCGCAAGGATCTTTTCGCCGTCCTCGAGCGGCCCGTTGTACCCAAGCAGTAACGCGACGACCGGCATCCCTTGCGGAGCGGTCAGCAATGCGGCAAACGCTTCCGCCTCGTCGGGCAGCGACGGACAGAAATCCCGGTAGAACCGAAGTACCGCCTGGGCCTGTTCCAGCGGGTACAACACCAGGCCTCCGAGCACCTGTGCCACCGGATGGAGGCGATACTCAAGGGACGTCACGACGCCGAAATTACCTCCGCCGCCACGCAGCGCCCAGAACAGGTCCGGATTGTCGGCGCCGTTGGCCTGGTGGAACGCGCCGTCCGCAGTGACGACATCGGCCGAGATCAGGTTGTCGATCGTGAGCCCGTGTTTGCCCATCAACCAGCCCAGGCCGCCGCCGAGCGTCAGACCGGCAATTCCCGTATTGGAGACGGTACCTCCCGTGGTGGCAAGTCCGAACACCTGGGTTTCGCGGTCAAGTTCGCGCCAGAGAACACCGCCCTCGGCCCGCACTGTTCGGCTCGTCGGGTCTACATGGATGCCTTTCATCGGCGACATGTCAATCACGAGGCCGCCGTCGTTGGTCCCGTAACCTGGTGCACTATGGCCGCCGCCGCGCACCGAGACTCGGAGACCGTGGAGGCAGGCGAACTCCACCGCACGCTGAACGTCGGCAACGCCGGTGCAGCGCGCAATCAGCGCTGGCCGTCGATCGATATTCCCGTTCCACACCCGTCGAGCTGCGTCGTAGCCGGCATGCCCACTCTGGATCAACTCGCCGCGAAAGGATTGCCGGAGATTCTCGAGGTGTGTGGCGTCCAGCGGATGGCCATCTGCATCGTGGCCCGCAGGAGTAAGCATCGTCATGTCCGTACCTCTTTAATCCGAGTCGCAGGCCTAACTGGTCTGCCGATCTATCTCCAGCAGCGCCAGAGAGTAGCACAACGAGCCACCGCTATGGATGTTGCAGCATTCGCGGCGGCGGCGTGATTGGCAAAAGATTAACTCCGCGCCTCTGCACGATCGCCGATAGATTGTCGACTTGCGACTATAGACTTTTCGACTGTCGACTGACACGGATCACGGTCCGCGTCTCTGTGTCGACGCGGCGAGTTGGTCCTCAAATCTTTGCGAATTCGACGGGTTGCGGTATGTTTGCCTAACAGTGGCGGAGCCCGCGCCGAACATCACGATTCATGTCTTCGGTCAGCTGCGGGAATACTGCGCGGGCGCCAAGGAGCTGTCGATATCGGCGCACACCGTGCGCGCTGTGCTCGAGCACCTAGAGCGCGACGAGCCGATGCTGTATCGTAATCTCTGCGACGAAACGGGCAGAACCCGGCGTCACCTGAATGTATTCGTCAACACTGAGAACGTGCGCGACCTCAACGGCGTCGATACAACGCTCGCCGCGGGAGATGTCGTGACGTTTCTCCCAGCCGTCTCTGGAGGATAACCGTGGCCGATCGAGTTGTGCTCATGATTGGAACCAGGAAAGGCGCGTTCGTTGCCGACGCCTCGAAATCGCGCGGCCGGTTTTCGCTGCGCGGGCCGTTCGGCCCTGGCGTCCCTGTGTATTCGACGCTCGTCGACGCGCGAGGCACGCCGCGGCTGTACGCCTCGAGCTGCAGCCCGTTCTTCGGGATGAAGGTGCTGCGCTCGACGGACATCGGCAAGAGCTTCAAGGAAACAAAAGCGGCGCCGGCGTTTCCCAAGGATGACGGGCGCGCACTCGCCAATATCTGGGCGCTCGAGCCTGGCGGCCGCAAGAACCAGCTGCTGTGCGGCGTCGAGCCGGCCGCGCTGTTCAGAAGCGACAATGGCGGCGACTCGTGGGAGATGGTGCCTGGCATCAGCAATCACGAGCACGCGCGTAAGTGGCAGCCGGGCGCCGGCGGATTGTGCATGCATACGATCATCCGGGACGGTCAACGCGTGCATCTCGGCATTTCGGCCGGCGGCCATTACCTGAGCGAGGACGGCGGCGAGACCTTCAGTGCGGCCAACACCGGCGTCGGCGCCGGCTTCAACCCGGATCCGTATCCCGAATTCGGCCAGTGCGTGCACAAGATGGCGCGCCATGACGCGGCGCCTGACCGCATCTACATGCAGAATCACGGCGGCTGGGCGGAGTGGACCGGACCAGGCGGACCGCGACCCGACATCGGCGTGCTGCGCAGCGACGACGCCGGCCATACATGGCGCTCGATCGCGAAGGGTCTGCCGTCGGATTTCGGCTTTCCCATCGTCGTGCACCCGCACGACCCCGATACGATCTACGTCGTCCCGCTCGATCCCGCGACGCGCACCTGCCCCGGCGGCGCTCCGGCCGTGTGGCGCAGCGAGAACGCCGGCGATTCGTGGAGCCGTCTCGCGCGCGGACTGCCGAAAAAGGAAACGTATTTCACGGTGCTCCGCGACGCGATGGACATCGACGATTTGAAGTCGCCGGCGCTGTACTTCGGCACGACGACGGGTCAGCTGTGGGTCGGCAAAGACGGCGGCGAAAAGTGGGAGTGCGCGTTCGAAGGGCTACCGCCGATTCACTGCGTGAAGGTGGCGGTGGTGTAGTCAAAAAACGGCATAGCGCGGCCAGCCGCTCAAAGATCTGGATAATGGTTTGAGATTGGTCCTCGCGTTGTAGTTTCCAGTTACTTCGGTGGTAATGAACCCGCGTACCTGGCAGCTACCTCGACCCATTTACTCAGCTTCGCGTCAGTCTCGAGGCCAGACGACTTCACCAAAATCCAGCCCTTCATCGGCCGCCCCGTGAGATCGAACCGTCGAGTATGCGGCTGCTTTAGAGCCGCATCGGTGTCTTCAGGCGCCAGCCGCACGATGAGATCGGTCTTATGGACGCCCACGCACATGTTGCCCTTCACCAGGAAGGCAACGCCGCCGAACATCTTCTTCTCGACGACACCCTTCCGCCCGCCGAGTGAGCTGCGAATGCGTCCCGCTAGCTGTGCATCAAAGGCCATGATCGTAACGTCGAACCGGGGACGATTTCGCAACTGCCAGTTAAATGGGTGACCTTTCCGGATCTGGAAAGAACATGAACCCAGCATCGACTGCCGGCGCCGAACCAGTACGCACCGCCTCCTCCACTGAAAGTTCTGGAAGCGGCTTGCCCGGGAGCTGACGAGCCTTCGGATCGGTGCGAATTCGAGTGACCGCCTTGTGCGCCGCGCCTCCGACATCGCCGGCTTCTACAACGCGCGTCACACGGAATCCGACGCGTTGGACCTTTCCGTCGATATCAACCCAGAGCCCTCGGCCGCGCAACGTCACCTTGAACAACGGCATATCTGTACAGACAGTCTAGTTTACCGCGCGATCGGCACGCGCAGTATGCTTGGTTGTCTATGGTCGCCACGCACACGCACAATCTCTCAACCAACGGTCAAGGAGACGCCCACGACGTGACGCCCTCGGTCGCGCGAGCAATCGCGGAATCAGGAATAACGAACGGTATCGCGACCGTATTCGTCGTCGGGTCGACAGCGGCCATCACGACAATCGAGTTCGAGGCCGGCGCGATTCACGATCTCAATGCGATGCTCGATTCGATCGCGCCGCGTGAAGGAACGTATCGGCATCATCTCAGGTGGGGCGACGACAACGGCTCGAGCCACGTTCGCGCGGCGCTGCTCGGTCCGTCTGTGACGATTCCTTTCAGCCGACAGAAACTGCACCTTGGCACCTGGCAGCAGATCATGCTCCTGGAATGCGATACGCAGCCGCGTCAGCGCGAAGTCGTCGTCCAGATCGTGGGCGAGTAGCGACACTCAGCTGTCCGCGATGCATTTGGCGTATTCCGCCGCCTGGTCACGCGTTATCGTCATCGGCCAATCTCGGCGAAGCACTGCGGCGAATACGACGAAGCAGCTGCGAGCTCGTTCTCGATCGAGGTTGGGTGTTCGATTCAGTGCGAGGGACATCCCACGCGCCTGCCGGGAGGTAATGGAACCGAACCAGGTACACGTTCTTTCCGCGGCCGTGTTTCGCTGTCTCGAGTAAGTCCTTCACATTGAGGAAGCCCGATTCTCGCGCCAGCTCGTTGGTGATATCCCGGAGGCGTATCGGCGTGATGGAGTCCACGACAACCTGTCCTTCGTCCATGGGGTAACGACCGCCCACTTTGACGTGAGGCCGCGTCCAGACGCGAACGCTGCACTTGATTCGGCCGCGCCGAACTCCTTCGCGAAGACGCTTCGTGAACACCATATCGTGGGCCCTATTCGGACTTCCACAGCGCCCAAGCTACCATTCGCGGATCGACTGGTTTAGAAAACCGCCACTTGCGCTGCCGCACCGCGAGCTTGGCGGCCCGGGCAACTCACGGCAGTCGAAGTACCGGACAGCGCCCGCGTCGAGCACGGGAATCACGGCCCATCAGGCTCGCTTGAAGCGCTCGTCCACAGGAATTTTGAAGCCGTTCGCAAGCGCGTTGGTCATATGCGCCGTGGCGACCACAGCCAGCAATTCCTGATACTGGGACTCCGTCATCCCTTTATTGAAGGCCGCTGCGGTATGCGAGTGGATGCAATACTCGCAGTTGTTGGCAATGGACACTGCGGCATAAATCATTTCCTTCGTCATCTCGTCCAAGGCGCCTGATCGCATGACCTCGCGAACCAACTCCCACGTTCGCCTCAGCGTCTCGGGTTGGTTCGCCAGCGCCTTCCAGAAGTTATTGACATCGTCCACGTTGCGCGTGCGCTTGATGTCGTCGAATATTGCCTTCACTTCGCGCGGCGCGTGTTCATACTGAACCAGCGGAACGGTTGCCATCGATCACCCTCCGCCGCGATTGTAGGCCATGGCCTTCCAAGGTTCGCGCGAGCGATCACTCAATAGCCCGAATCGCGCATCGTTTCGACTTTTGCGTCGAGCGCAATCAGCCCTTCGGCGATGATCCGAATGTCGTCTCGTAGGCTCTCGGTGACGACGTCGAAGTGGCGCCGAGTGGCGATGCCTTCCTCGCGAATCTCCAGCCGGAGGGTCGTTTCCACGCGTCCAATTTCCGCTGACAGACGAGCGTCGACCTCGTGAAGGCTCGCATCGAGCGTCTGCACGCGCGCGTCGAGCGCCTGTACGCGCCCGTCGAGGGTTTGCACGCGCCCGTCGAGCGCCTGCACGCGACCGTCGAGGGTTTGCACGCGACCGTCGAGCGCCTGCACGCGCCCGTCGAGGGTTTGCACGCGCCCGTCGGTATTTCGAAGGTCCACGCGAAGCGTAAAGAATTCGTCTTTAATTTCGGCGTCCATGTCCGCGCTTGGGAGCAACAATCCTACCATCGTCGCCGCGAACCATTTGCCGTGATTTTCTCGAAGAGGCGATGCCGGCATCGCGGAAACAGTCAACCCGCGAGCTGCGAGAGTGAGCAGGAATTGCAACGCTCTTGACGAACCGCATCTGACGATGGCATCGTCGTCTCCGTGTTCAACAGACTCTCTCGAAAGGAGGTGGGCCGATGACGCAGCCAGGATAGGAGGCTTACGCGATGCGAATCAAAGTTCATGGAGGAACGGCCGAACATGGCCAGTCCTCGCTCTGCCATACCTGTCGGCATGCCACCGACGTTCGCGGCGCGCGCTTGCGAGACGAGATCGTCGAGTGCGCCGCCCTCAGCTCTCAACGCAACAGAATCACGTTCCCGGTCACGAGCTGCAGCGATTACGTCAGCCGGCAGCATCCAAGTCTGCGCGAATTAGAGGAAATCGCGTGGGTTCTGCGGACTGACGCAAAACGTCATCGCGTGGGGTTCGTGCCGTCGAAGGAATTGAAGCCGAAGGACCGCTTCGTCCTCGAGGAAGACTAACGTGGAGCTGACTTGCTCAGGTCTGCCGCCCCGAGCTGTTGCCGAAGTACTTGCGAAGGAACTGCCGCGAGAGCTCCTCACCCTCTTCAGTGAGAACGACAGACTTGGCCTTGGAGCGGGCACCCACGATCCATCCCTTCTCCTCGAGCAAGTCCATGAGGTCCCAGTCCAGTCCCTTCCACACGCGACCACCGTCGTGAAGCGTCAGCGAGAGAATCGCAAGCGCAGCTTCCGCCAGTTTGTCGGTATCGATGTCGGCAGAGGAACGGCGACGCACGTCGTGTTCTGTCATGAGTCCTCCGTCAGAACCGGGGAGAGTAACACATCGTCAGGTGTTGATGACAACTGCGACCCGGATCACCGGTCCGGCTAGGGCGCAGCGTCGGCACCAGCACCTGTTCGACGTAGGCGAGGAACATCGGACTATCAATAGGCCCATCGAACACCGCGGGCGCGCGCATCCCCTCAAGACGGAGCGCGGCGATGACGGTGTGGGTCTCCCAGTGACTGCACGGGGTGTGATCGTGGGTCGGATGCCGCGCGGGCTGCGGCCGTAGCGCCGTAATAGATCCGTCGTCACGCCGCATTCATCCAGAAGCGTACCGACGGACATCGCGGAGCGGCTGCCCCTCACGCCACCGCCGACGCTCCGCGGCGACGTCGGGCCGGCGTTGTTCGTCGGCGTGTACCGTTTTTTTTAACCGTGAGGCCCAGGCGATCGATTTCCAGCCACAGCGTGCTCAGCGCCGCCGTCGTGGGCAACGCCTCCCGCAGTTCCGCCAAGGTCGCGTCGGGACAGGCGGCGATCAGCGCCGCCAGCCGCGCCTCCTGGCCTGCCAGGACGCGCGACCGAAACTTAGTTTGCTGACGTGGCGCGATCGAGCCGGTTTCGCGTCGGCGTTGCACCAATCGGTGGACCCACGCACGGCTGACCGCGAACGTCGCCGCGACCTCCTCCGCATCCCCGCTCGCGTCCCACGCGCGCACCACTCGCTCCCGCAGATCCATCGAATACGGCGCCATCGCCACCTCCCGCATGGAGGAGTCCCATGGCCGGAGTCTATGTACAAGTCGAAAACGCTCTAACAGGGTGCTGAAAAAGTGACTCTAAGGGGATCGACACGGTGATCCCGCTGTACTACCATGCTCCCGACCATTTGGAAGGGAGCGTGTCGATGCGAGGCGACGATCCGCGTCACGACGCAATGTTTAGTTACATCACGCCGGAGGCCCGCGTGCGCGCGGACCATCCGCTGCGACCGATTCGGCGGATGACCGACGCCGCGCTCGCCCGATTGTCGGCGCGGTTCGATCGGTTGTACTCGACGACCGGTCAGCCGTCAATCCCGCCGGAGAAGTTGTTGCGAGCGCTGTTGTTGCAAATGCTCTACAGCATCCGCAGCGAGCGGCTCTTGATGGAGGAGCTCGACTACAACATTTTGTACCGGTGGTTCGTCGGGCTGAGTCTCGACGATGTGGTGTGGGACGCCACGACGTTTACCAAGAATCGCGACCGGTTGCTCGATGGGGACGTTGCCGACGCGTTCTTCGCCGAAGTGCTGGCCGGGATCAAGGCCGACGGCCTGTCTCGGACGAGCACTTCACCGTCGATGGCACGCTGCTCGAAGCGTGGGCCAGTCACAAAAGCTTCAAGCCGAAGGGCGGTACCGGCCGCCCGCCCCATAATCCCAAGAATCCCACCGTGAATTTCCACGGGGAAACGCGCCGGAACGACACGCATCAATCGACGACCGATCCCGACGCCCGGCTCTATAAGAAGGCCGTCGGGCGCGAGGCCAAACTCGGCTACCTCGCCCATCTGCTGACCGAGAATCGTCACGGCTTGATCGTCGACACCGCCGTCACCGCGGCGGGGAAGCCGGACACTACCGATAAAACCCTCTGCGTCGTTGTGTCGTTGCGTCGCAGCGGTGAGACATGCTGGGTACAAAAGAAAGGCGGGTCCATCCACCTTCGCCAGAGGCTTCGGTGGACAAGGACCCGCCCTACGTACTGCAACTGCCGCCTAGCGACTTTTGACTTGCGCCTTCCGACTATTCGATCGTCCCCCCACCACCCAACGCCTCTTCCGGCTCGATGAGATATTCCATCTCCCGATCCAGCTCGAGATCGTCTTCGGTCGGCTGCGGCGGTGCCGGAGGCGGCGGCGGCTCGTCCGCCGGGATTCTCACCCCGCGGTAGAACTCGAAGCCCGTGCCCGCCGGAATCAGGCGGCCCATCGTCACGTTCTCCTTCAGGCCGCGCAGGTAGTCGATGCGGCCCGAGATCGACGCCTCGGTCAGCACGCGCGTCGTTTCCTGGAACGACGCGGCCGAGATGAACGAGTCGGTCGAGAGCGACGCCTTCGTGATGCCGAGCAGCAGCGGCCGGCCTGTCGCCGGGCGCCCGCCCGCATTCAGCACGCGCTCGTTCTCTTCGAGGAAGCGGAACTTGTCCACCTGCTCGTCGATGAGGAACTCCGTGTCGCCGACATCCTCGATCTTGACCCACCGCATCATCTGACGCGAGATCACCTCGATGTGCTTGTCGTTGATGTTCACGCCCTGCAGCCGGTAGACCTCCTGGATTTCGTTGACGAGATACTTCTGCAGCTCCTTCTCGCCAAGCACGTTCAGGATGTCGTGCGGATTGCTCGGACCGTCCATCAGCGGCTCGCCCGCACGCACGCGCTCCCCTTCCTGCACGTTCACGTGCACGCCGCGCGGCAGTGAGTACTCGCGCGGCTCGGCGCCCGGCTCGTCCGGGACGATCATGATCTTGCGCTGACCCTTCACGACCGCACCGTGTTTGACGATGCCGTCGATTTCGGAGATGACGGCCGTCTCGCGCGGCTTGCGCGCTTCGAACAGCTCGACCACGCGCGGCAGACCGCCAGTGATGTCCTTCGTCTTCGTCGTCTCGCGCGGAATCTTCGCGAGCACGTCGCCTGCGAACACCGTCTCGCCATCGCTCACCATCAAGTGCGAGTGCGACGGCATGTGGTACTTCCGCGACACCTTCGACGTGGGATGCCCCTGCGCATCGAGCGTGCGGATTTCGATCGCCGGCTGCTTCTTCTCGTCCGGCGAGTCCATGATGATCAGGCGCGAGAGACCCGTCACTTCGTCGACCTCCTCGTGCACCGTCATGCCCTCGAGGATGTCCTTGAATCGGACCTGGCCCGGCTCCTCGGTGAGAATCGAGAACGTGTACGGATCCCACTCGACGAGCACCTGTCCCGGCTCGACCTGCTGACCGTCGTGCACGCGCAGCTTCGCGCCGTACACAATCGGATACCGCTCGCGGTCGCGGCCCTTCTGATCCTGCACCACCAGCGATCCGGCCCGGTTCATGACGACGAGCGTGCCGTCTTTGGCTTCGACCGCCTGGATGCTCTGGAACCGGACCGTGCCGGCGTTCTTCGCTTCGACCGTCGACTGTTCCGAGACTCGCGACGCAGTTCCCCCGATGTGGAACGTCCGCATCGTCAGCTGCGTGCCGGGCTCGCCAATCGACTGTGCGGCGATGACGCCGACCGCCGATCCGAGCTCGACCAGTTTGCCTGTCGCCAGGTCTCGCCCGTAGCACTTCGCGCACACGCCGCGGCGCGACGCGCAGGTCAGCACCGAGCGCATTTTGACTTTTTCAATACCCGCATCCTGAATCGCAGACGCGAGATCTTCGTCGATTTCCTGGTTCGCCTCGATGATCGTATCGCCGCTGAACGGATCCATCAGCTTCTCGAGCGTGACGCGGCCGATGATGCGATCGCGCAGCGGCTCGATGACCTCGCCGCTTTCGACAATCGCCCTGGCTTCGATGCCATCGAGCGTGCCGCAATCCGGCTCGGAGATGATGACGTCCTGCGCTACGTCGACGAGACGCCGCGTCAAGTATCCCGAGTCCGCCGTCTTCAGCGCCGTGTCCGCAAGGCCCTTGCGCGCGCCGTGCGTCGAGATGAAGTACTGCAGCACGGTCAGCCCTTCGCGGAAGTTCGAGGTGATCGGCGTCTCGATGATCTCGCCCGACGGCTTGGCCATCAATCCGCGCATGCCCGCCAGCTGGCGGATCTGCTGCTTCGATCCTCGCGCACCGGAGTCCGCCATGATGTAGACCGGGTTGAAGTTCCTTCCGGCCTGCTCGGTCTCCTGCATCTCGCTGAACATCGCATCGGCGATCTTTTCGGTGACGTCCGACCAGATGGAAATCACCTTGTTGTAGCGCTCGCCGTTGGTGATCGCGCCTTCCAGATACTGCTGTTCGACTTTGATGACGTCCTCGCGCGCGCGGTTGACCAGCGCCGGCTTTTCGGCCGGGATGATCAGGTCGTCGATGCCGATCGACAGGCCCGACCTGGTCGCGTAGGTGAAGCCGAGCTGCTTGAGGCTGTCGAGCATCTCGACGGTCTTCTCCAGACCGTAGCGGAGGTAGCACGACTGCACGAGCTGCTGCAGCCCCTTCTTCTTGAGCAGGCCGTTGACGAAAGGCATCCCCTTCGGGATTGCGTCGTTCAGGATGACGCGGCCGACGGTCGTGTTGATGATCTTGTTCGTGACGTTCTGCACCTCGGCGTGGATGACCGCCTGGTCGTCGCGCGCCGTCGTCATGTCCTGCAGCTCGCCCGTGTAGCGCAGCCGGATCGGCGACAGCGTCTCGAGCTCGCCCGCCTCGAGCGCGATGATCACGTCGTCGGTATTCCCGAACGCACGACCCTCGCCCTTGGCGCCCGGCTTCGCCTTCGTCAGGTAGTAGCAGCCGAGCACGATGTCCTGCGACGGCACCGCGATCGGCGCGCCGTTGGAGGGCGACAGGATGTTGTTCGACGAGAGCATCAGCACCGAGGCCTCGATCTGCGCCTCCGGTGAAAGCGGAATGTGCACCGCCATCTGGTCGCCGTCGAAGTCTGCGTTGAACGCAGTGCAGACCAGCGGATGGATCCGGATCGCCTTGCCTTCGACGAGCACCGGCTCGAACGCCTGAATGCCCAGGCGATGCAGCGTCGGCGCGCGGTTCAGCAGAACCGGATGCTCCTTGATGACTTCCTCGAGGATGTCCCACACCTCGGGCTTCTGCTGCTCGACCATCTCTTTCGCCTGCTTGATGGTCGCCACCAGCCCGCGCTCTTCGAGCTTGTTGTAGATGAACGGCTTGAACAGCTCGAGCGCCATCTTCTTTGGCAGCCCGCACTGGTGCAGCTTCAGCTCCGGTCCGACGACGATGACCGAACGGCCCGAGTAGTCGACGCGCTTGCCGAGCAGGTTCTGCCGGAACCGCCCCTGCTTGCCCTTCAACGTGTCGGACAGCGACTTCAGCGGCCGGTTGTTCGCGCCGCGCAGCACACGGCCGCGGCGGCCGTTGTCGAACAGCGCGTCCACCGCTTCCTGAAGCATCCGCTTCTCGTTGCGGATGATGACGTCGGGCGCCTTCAGCTCGATGAGCTTCTTCAACCGGTTGTTCCGGTTGATGACGCGGCGGTAGAGATCGTTCAGGTCCGAGGTCGCAAAGCGTCCGCCGTCCAGCGGGACGAGCGGCCGGAGCTCGGGCGGAATGACCGGGATGACATCCAGGATCATCCACTCGGGCTTGTTGGTCGACTTGCGGAACGAATCGACCACTTTGAGCCGCTTGGCGTATTTCAGCTTCTTCTGAACCGACGCCTCAGAGCGCATCTTGACGCGAAGCTCTTCGGCGAGCTTCTCGACGTTGACGCGCTTGAGCAGCTCCTTGATCGCCTCGGCGCCCATCTGCGCGCGGAACTTGTGTCCCCACTCTTCGCGCGCCTTGCGGTACTGCTCCTCGGAGAGCAGCTGGTTCTGGTTCAAGTCGCTGTCGAGCGGATCGACGACGACGTAGGCTTCGAAGTAGAGGACGCGCTCGAGCTCGCGCAACGAGATGTCGAGCAGATGTCCGATGCGGCTCGGCAGCCCCTTGAAGAACCACACGTGGCTCACCGGCGTGGCCAGCGTGATGTGGCCGAGGCGCTCGCGACGCACCTTGGCCTGAGTCACTTCAACACCGCACTTGTCGCAGATCACGCCGCGGTGCTTCATGCGCTTGTACTTGCCGCACAAGCACTCCCAGTCGGTGATCGGCCCGAAGATCTTCGCGCAGAACAACCCGTCGCGCTCGGGCTTGAACGTGCGGTAGTTGATCGTCTCGGGTTTGGTGACCTCGCCGTGCGACCACGACATGATCTTCTCCGGCGACGCCAGAGAAATGCGGATCGCGTCGAAGTCGGACGTCAGCGAACCCCTATCGTGAAAACTTGGTCTCATATCTACACCTCTTCCAGTGCCGGTGCGGGTGCCGCAGCGACCGGTTCGGCGATTTTCTTCTTCGTCTTCAGCAGCTCCACGTCAAGGCACAGCGACTGGAGCTCCCGGATCAGCACGTTGAACGACTCTGGCAACCCAGCGGTGAACGACGCATCGCCTTTCACGATGGCCTCATAAATCTTCGCCCGGCCCGTGACGTCGTCCGACTTGGCGGTGAGGAGCTCCTGGAGGATGTGCGCCGAGCCGTATGCCTCGAGCGCCCACACTTCCATTTCTCCGAACCGCTGTCCGCCGAACTGCGCCTTGCCGCCCAGCGGCTGCTGGGTGATGAGCGAGTAGGGTCCGATCGATCTCGCGTGAATCTTGTCGTCGACCAGGTGCGAGAGCTTGAGCATGTAGATGTAGCCGACGGTGACGTCCTGCTCGAATGCCATGCCGGTCATGCCGTCGAAGAGGTTCGTCTTGCCGCTCTTCGGCAACCCGGCCTGGTCGAGCCAGCCCTTGATCTCGGGCTCCGTCGCGCCGTCGAAGACAGGCGTGGCGAAGTAGAGACCCAGCGCGTGCGCGGCCCAGCCGAGATGCGTCTCGAGAATCTGTCCGACGTTCATTCGCGACGGAACGCCCAGCGGATTCAGCACGATCTCCACCGGCGTGCCGTCCGGCAGGTGCGGCATGTCCTCTTCGGGGAGGATGCGCGCGATGACGCCCTTGTTGCCGTGGCGGCCGGCCATCTTGTCGCCGACCGAGAGCTTGCGCTTCATCGCCACGTATACCTTCACGAGCTTGATGACGCCCGGTGGCAGCTCGTCGCCGCGGCGAATCTTCTCTTTCTTCTCTTCGAAAAGCTGACGGATGACTTCGACCTGCCGCTCGGTTCGCTCTTCGAGCGCGCGGAGGTCGTCTTCGAGTCGCGGATCGTCCGCCTGAATCTTCAGGCGCACCATGGCATCGTAGGGCAGCTCCGCGAGAATGTCCGGCGTCAGGACCGTGCCCTTCTTCTGCATGCGCTCGCGGCCGTACTCGTCGAACAGGTCGCTGCGCAGCGTCTGGCCGTTCAGCATCTGCACGACGCGCTTCTTCACTTCGTCGTGAAGGATGCGAATCTCGTCCTGCAGGTTCTTCTCCATCATCTCGAGCTCTTCGGCCTCG